>JAJDEO010000003.1 GCA_029259745.1 Planctomycetota bacterium | reverse complement strand
GCGGTCGGGGTCGTCGGGCACCGGCTCGAGCGCCGTCGGGATCACGACCACCGGCGCGTCCATGCCGCCGGCCAGCGCGAAGAACGTGTGCCAGAGTTCGTCGGGCAGGTTGCCGCCGCCCACCAGCATCAGCGATCCCGCCGCGGGACCGACCTCGGGCGTTGTCGACGCGAGCGGCGAGGTCTCGTCCTCGGAAGGCTCCGTCGTAGAAGTTTGCGGCGGGGGCGCCGATGTCGGCGCGACGGTCTCCACGTCGGGTGTCGCGGGATCACCGTGCGGGTTGGGACAACTCAAGGCACGCACCTCCTGGGCGAAAGGCGCTGCAAGGAGCAACGCGGCTGCGATGAACATCGAGAGATGCGACACGAGGTCTCCTGTTGCGCGGCGGTGCGAAGTTGCGTGATCGCGAAGCCGCCGGCGCCGCCACGCCGGTGCCTGACGGCTCGTCGCGCGTCGTGACCCGCCTTGCCCGACGCCAGGAGCACTTCACGAGTGGTGTGTTGAGGAACTGCTTCGGATGCGCAGTGCGTGACCAGTTGTTCTCGATCAGGCGCAGAAGCCTCGACGAATCCACCGAGTCGCCTGCGTTCCCAACACTCGCGCAGACACACGAGTCATCGTCCGTCGCTCTCGAAGCGCGAGCATCGGTCGCGCGGACGACACCCACGAGCTCGGCGGCGAGACCGTCAGGGACGCAAGATCGTCAGAGACGCAATGCCTGAATGGTCAGGCAGCGATCGCCGTGAACTTCGTCGTCACGCCGTTCTGCGTGAGGGTGACCGAGTAGTGCCCGGGTTTGATGCCGTCGAAGCTGGCTTGGAAGACGCAGGCATCGTCGAGATCGACCATCTTCGAGTCGCTGAATCCGTCGGGCCCCTCGATGCTCACCGTGACCTGACCGGCACCATCGGCACCGATGCCGCTGATGTCGAGTCGCGTGACACCCGCGCTGCTGAGGCGGCCTGACGTGATCGCCGTGCGACGCAGCGGCTTTGGGATCGCCGCCGGAGGGGTCTGCGCCGGGTTGGCAGGCAAGGGCACCGGAGTGAGCAAACCAGGCGGCGTTGTGAAGAGCTGGGCGAGGATGAGAACGGCCGCGTCGATGCTCTTGGCGATCTTGTCCAGTTGCTTGATCGACTTCTTGAGCTTCGCGCGAATCTTCTTCTGCGCCTTGTCTGCGAGGGCTTCGACGCCGGCCTCGAACTTGTCCCAGTCGCCGCAGCCACCAGGAAGGAAGCCGAGCACGCTGTCGCTGATCTCGGAGAGCCCTTCAGCTTCCGGGCACGTCCACAGGTCGTTCGCCGCTTGATCGACGATGTCCGTGACTGCCTGGTTGAAGGCGCCGCCGATGAAAGCCGATTCAATGGAGAGCAGCTCGATGGCGATGTCGAGTGGGATCTCACCGCTCTTGGCGAGTTCGATCAGGCCGTCGATCTCGGTGCAGTACTCCTTCACGAGGGTATCGAGGATCGGTTTCGCCGCCTTGCCGGCGTCCTTGAGCTTCTTCTTGCCGGCCTTCACGAAGGCCTTCTCGTCGGCAGTGACTTCGACCGGGAAGGTGAACTCGAAGCCTTCGCACCCCTGCACCGTGCCGTTCTTGGTCGACACCGTGATCATGGCTGAGCCCACGTCCATGCCTTCGACTTTGACCTTGAACTTCTTACCTGGGCCTTCGGCGAAGGACACCGTCGCGACCTTTTCGTTGCTGCTGGACGCGTCGATCTCGAACTTGCAACCACCGAAGCCCACGACCGTGATCAATGAGAAGGCACTGGGGATCAGCTTGATCGTGGTGCCGGAAGCGGGGATGGAATTGTTGGCGGCGAGGTTCGGCGAGAGGCCTGCCAACAAGCTCGCGAACACTGCCAAGTGAATCAAAAGTCTGCGCATGTCTCTCTCCATTGAGTCGGTAGACCCCACGATACTACCCCGGACTTTTTACAAGCATCTACTGCGGTCGCGGCTGGAACCTCGCTGGCGGCGTTGAAACGTCGCTTCTGATCCACAACGGGGAGAACACCCCGCCTCCGGTCAGAAACGACGCTCGCCTTGTCAGCAAGGTCCAGCGGCGCCCTCGCGACGATCCTTGTGAGAAGTCCGGGCTACCAGCCCGTTGAAGAACTCATCCGGCACGCCGCACGCACCCGAGCGCGCCTGTGCGAGCGCGGGAGTCTCGACGAATCCACCGATTCGCCTGCGTTCCCACACTCGCACAGACACTCGCGGTCACGCACGTCGCACTCGGAGCAGTTCTTCAACAGTCTGCTACGGCCGAGGCGACACCTGATCAGCGACCATCTCGTTTCCGACGGGCATGTCGGCGAGTTTGTCGAGTTGGTGCGGTGCCGACGATCACCGACATCGGAAGGAGCTTACGTCGACCGCCCCGCCACTGGAGCCGTGACGACACAAGATGCCTTCGGCGCGTCGTCACGGCGTCGTGCCCTGCATGGCGTTCGTGAGCGACACGTTCGCGGTTGCGGACGGATCGGCGATCGCGGCCTGGAGCACGAAGGTCGTGGCTGGCGGCGTGCCGATCGGCATCGTGAAGGGCAGCGCGACGTCGCCGGTGGCGTCGATCGACAGATCGAGGGCGGCGAGGAACGGGAAGGCTTGGAGCGTGCCGCCCTTGAACGGTACGGGGGACGACGTCGTGGACACGAACAAGACGGCCGGCATCGACGGTGCGGCGGACGTGATGTCGAGCTGGCCCATGGAGCCGGGGGATAGGTCGCCAGTGGCTGTGAGGCTGGGTGCCCCCGCGAGGCCGGTGAGAGCGCCGCCGAGGTTCGTCCACGCACCGATGCGGACGAGCACGCGTAGTGACACGGGTGCGTCGATCGCGAGCGGGGCGAGGTCGATCCCGGCACTGCTCCACGTGAACGTGTCGAGCGGCGCGCCGTCGATGAGCACGTTCACGTCGTCAACGCCCATGAGGTCGTCGTCGAACGCGATTGCTGGCACGAGTGCCTCGGTCGCGTCGTCGAGCGCCGGGTCGTAGGTTGGTTCGACGAGCCGCGCGAGCGTGACGTCGAGTGGCGCGCCGTCTGCCAGCGAAAGCCCGGCCCGTGGAAGGTCGAAGCGTACCTGCGCGGCACGGGCGAGTTCGATGTCGAGCGTCCGCGCGTCTGCATCGCGCGTCGCGCGCACGGCGCCCGGGAGATCGAACCACGGCGTCGTGATGTCGAGCGACGTCCAGTACGCATCGGTGTGCTCGTCGGTGTAGGTCTTGAAGACGACAGTGTCGGGGCTGTGGGCGAGCGAGCAGTTGGCGAAGAACTCGAACATGCCGAGAAGCCGGCTCGGGTCGTCGGGGTCGGGCGTGCCGAAGGCGCCGGGGCCGTAGGGGCCACCCAGCACCCACAGCGGGTCGGCCACGTGCCCGACCTCCGTGAACGCGAAGGCCCAGTCGTAGCCGTCCGGGTGGCGCCCTGCGAGTTCCGACAGCGTCGGCGTGTGGCCGAAGTCGAGCGAGATCGGCAGCACGCTCGGGTCTTCGAGGCACGAACTCTCATAGTCGGGCGGTGTGACGTGCATGCCGGCGAAGGACGTGTCGCTGGTCATGTGCCAGCCGTGCATGTAGTCGGCGAAAGCCAGGTTGTTCGCGGTCACCGGGTCTTGTGTGCCGTGGCCGACGAAGACCGGCACGTTGAACGCGTTCTCGACGAGGAATCGCCCGCTCGTGATCGTGTACATCGTGTCCACGAATGGGTCGACACCGGGCATGTCGCCGACGATGCCATACGCGCACGCGCAGTTATCGGTGCGGCGCACGAAGATCTCGTACATGTCGCTCGCTGGGCCGCGCGGGCCGAGGGCCGCGAACATGTCTGGGTTGCGCAGGCCGATGCCCCAGGTGCCGCGTCCGCCGAAGCTGAAGCCGGTGAGGTAGATGCGGTCGACGTCCACGGGGAAGTTCGCGACCGCCCAGTCGATCGCGTCGAGGATGTCCTGCTCGCCGGGGCCGACGTCGGGGTCGGGGCTGTCGACGTACGCGGACGAATACGCCCAGTTACAGTCGCCGTCGGCGAGCCCCCACTCGCGTCCGTTGGGCGCGATGCCGATCCAGCCGTACGCGTCGAGGCCGACGGTCAGGCCGCCGCCGAAGTTGGCCGAGCCGCCACCGCCGTGGAGCTGCACGACGAGTGCGACAGGCGCTCCGTCGGGGTCGAAGCCGTTCGGCAGCCAGAGCTTGCCGGTGAGCGTTTCGCCGTCGACAGATGAGGCGTAGGCGAAGGCCTGCTCGCCGGGGTCGGGGCCGAGCACGTCGATCGCGACGCTGTCATGAACAGTGCGCACGCCGTCGTCGGCAATCGCTGTGAGAAGGTGCGGGCCGGCCGAAAGAGCGCCGTGCGCCACGACCGCGTCCCAGGCCGCCGTGCCGTTCGTCGCGGACGTTGCACCGCCGTCCGCGGCCAGCCCGACGCTCGCCGCGCCGAGGCTCGTTCCGGCTACCGTGAGGGTCCCGTCGACGAATGTCCCGTCGAGTGGTGCAGCGATCGCGACGTCGAGCCCCGGCGTGTTGTTGACCATCACAACGATGGTGTCGAAGCTCGGCGGGCAGAAGAGGCACTCCTTCGCGCGCGCGGTGACCGTGTGCGCACCGTCCGCGAGCGTGCTCGTGTCCCAGGCGACGAACCACGGATCGAGGCCCGTGGCGGGCACGAAGGGGCCGCCGTCGATCGACACCGATACCCACCCGTCGACGAGGCCTGTCGCCATCCCGGCGATGGCGGGCTCACCGCCGAGCGTCTGCCCCGGCGTCGGCGTGGTGATGGCGATGTCGACCGGCTGGGCAGTGGCGGCGGAGCAGAGGACGAAGGCGAGGAGCGGCGCGCGGTGCATGGCAGAATCCTGGGGAGCGAGGGTCGTGGGTGTGGGACCAGTGTGCGCGCGGACCGCACGGGTTACAGCTGGATCTCACCCCGCTGCGGTGCGCCTTGCCGCGTGTGCGTTGGGAGCCGCCCGCGTCCCGCGATGCCCGGACCGAGCTTCATGGGTTTGAACGCGTGGCCTCCGATTCGTGCAACGGATGTGATCTCACGGGCTGTACCGCAACCGCATCGTTCGCGTCACCCAAGGTTCGAAACCAATGGTACGCTCAGCAGCCCCGCTTGACGCACCGGCGGCCTTCACCTGGGGAGGAGCGGCGTCAAGTGAGCAATCTCACTTGGAAGCACCCCCATGGCAGTTTCACCTGGCTGGGCTGTCGCTGTTCTTTCGGTGTCGCTCGCGGCACAGGACGCACTCCTCGGTGCGCAGTCGACCGAACTCCCGAGCACGAGCACGCAGACGGTCGTGGGGGACGTGAACGGCGATGCTGTCCCGGATCTCGTCGACAAGTTGAACGGCGGCGGACTCGTCCTACGCATCGGTCGTGGCGACGGCGAGTTCGAGTCACCGGCCGCGATCAACGACAGTCTCAGCACCGACGCCGTCTTCGCAATGGGCGAGCTGACGGGGGACGGTTACGACGACCTCGCGATCATCCGCGCAACACCTGAAGTCGTCATCCTCAGCGGAAACGCACTCGGCGAGTTCGCGCCGTTCGCGACGATCCCGCTCCCGACAGCCGGCCGGGCTATCAACATCGCCGACGTCACGAATGACGGGGTCACCGACCTCGTCGTCGCCCTGCGACTCGTCAACCAAGCGCAGATCATCGTGCGCGTCTATGTCGGCCTCGGCTCGGGGGGCTTCGCAATCGGCCCGAGTTCGGGCGTGATCTCCAGCGGGTTGAGCTTTCCCAAGCTTCATCTCGGCGACATCAACGGAGACGGCTTCGTCGACGTCGTCCATGAGAGCCTCACCGCAGGCTTCACGATTCTCACAGGCCTCGGCGCCGGGAACCTGGCCGAACCCCTGACGATCGGCAACGAATCCCACGACGACCTGCTCGTCGCGGACATCAACGGCGACACGCTCGACGATGTCGTCCTCAGCACCTACGACCAACCGCTCTTCTCGAACCGTAGGCTGATGCTGTACCCCGGCACTCTCGGCGGGCTCTTCGGTCCGGCCGAGGTCTTGGTCAGCGATCCAGGTCCCGGGCTCATCGCCGGCGACTTGAATGGCGATGGGCGCATCGACCTGATCTCGGGGCGCAGCGCGGGCGAGCTCGACATCCGGCTCCAGAGCCTCGACGGCACGCTTGGGGATCCGCGCCCGACGCCGACTCCACACGTGTCCGCAGGAACACTGATCCTCGCCGACATCGATCACGACGGGCATCTCGACCTGCTGAACCAGGCTCCCCACGCGCTGAGCGCGACAGATCTCACGCGCTCCTTCGGCGATGGCGAGGGCGGCTTCGGCCCGACGTACACGGGGCTCGATGGCGACCACCCAGAGTCGATCGCGAGCTTCCGCCGCACGCACCTCGCGGACTTCGACGGCGACGGCCAGCTCGATCTCCTCACCGTGATGGACAACTCGTCGTGGTTCAGTCTGCGCGCCGGCCGCGCCGGGCGCGACTTCGCTCCCGAGACGCTCGTCGACGTCGGCACGAGCAGCCTGGCGATGGAGGTCGCGCTCGGAGAGGTGACGGGCGATGGTTTGATCGACTTGATCCTCGCGATTCGCGTCTCCGGAGGTCCCGATCGCATCGAGGTCCACGCCGGGCTCGGTGACTTCACGTTCGCTTCGCCCGTCCTCACGGTCGTCGATGACGCAGACACCCTCGATGTCATCGACTTGACGGGCGACGGCCTCGACGACCTCGTGGCGCGCCAAGATCCCTTCGTCGCCACGGTGTTCGTGGCCCAAGGCGACGGCACCTTCGTCGCAGCTCCGAGTGCCGCGATCCTCGCAGCGCAGGTCAACGACTGGGACGTCGCCTCGATGGATGGCGATGCTTTCCCTGACCTCGTCGTGACCACCGGCTTCCCCGCTGAACTCCAGGTGTACTCCGGCGCTGCCGGACCCACGTTTGTGTCGCCTGCGATCTCGACGCGCGCGCTTCCTGCGATCTTCAACGAGCTGTCCCTCGGCCGCGTCAACGACGATGCACACCTTGATGCCGTGGTGTTGATCAAAGGGTCGGGCGACGAGCACGTGCTCCAAACCTGGCTGGGCGACGGAGCCGGCGGATGGTCGTCATGTATCGAGAGTGCTCGTTTGTCCTTCGAGGGCGGCTTGGACGGGTTGGACGTGGCCGACGTCAACCGCGACGGCTGGCTCGACGTGGTGGTCTCGGGTGAGGACCCGGCGGTTGCCGCGACCAACGAGTCCGAAGGGATCGTGATGGTGCTCACGGGCGATGGAACCGGACACTTCACCGAGCAATCGCCGGTCATCGTCGCCGAGCGCGCGACGCACCCGACGACGGGAGACATCGATGGGGATGGGGCGCCCGATGTCGTCGTCACGATTCGGCAGCGAAACCAGTCCACGGTGTTGTTCTCGACCCACGGGCCTTGGGACGACCTCATGGGCGGCTTGCAAGGCGAGCAGGGTCTGCCGTCGCTCACGGGGCAGGGCACGCTTCTGGGGGGCGATGACGTGACGATCGCGCTCGCGAACGCACGCGCTCTTGCACCGGCATCACTGGTTGTCGGCTTGTCGACGATCAACGTGCCCTTCGCTGGCGGGATCTGGGTTCCCGACCTGACACTCCTCATCGCCGGCCTGCCGATCGACGGCGACGGGCAGCTGAGCGTCGGCGGCGTCTGGCCAGCTGGCGTTCCCGCAGGAGTCGACGTGTTCTTCCAGTACTGGATCCCTGATGCAGCGGCCCTGGCGGGCTTCGCCGGCTCGAACGCGATGCGCGCGACGACGCCCATCACGTCACCTTGAACATGGACAGGGCCGACGTCGCAGACTCATGCTCTCTCTCTTGTTGTCATGTTAGCACTACGTTGAACAACTCATTGGGCGTGCATCGCACTGCTATCAGCCCGTTGAAAAACTCATCCGGCGCGCCGCACGCACCCGAGCGCGCCTGTGCGAGTGCGGGAGCCTCGACGAATCCACCGCTTCGCCTGCGTTCCCACACGGGCACAGGCACACTCGGTCACGCACGTCGCACTCGGAGCAGTTCTTCACCGGATGTTAGGCACCCTCATCGGGGCGGCCATCCGTAGCAGTCTTTCAAGACGCTGCTGGGCATGCGAGACGTGTGAGTTGCGCAGCCGCGATCCCGGCTTGCGCGATTCTTTCACTCCACCTATCGTGCGTGGGCCGTCCGAGAGACGGACCGTGCCAAGGAGATAGGGGGATAAGGAATGGCCGATTTGCGTTGGCGGATCGTCGTGCTCGTACTCGTTGCGGCACTTGTCGGTGAGTCGAGCGGGCAAGGACTCGACGCCAAGATTCGACTTGGCGACAGCTTCTCAGGCTCGATTGATACCGTGCAGGATATTGACATTCTGCAGTTTGCTGCGATCCAAGGCAGCGCGGTCACGATCAAGGTGCAGTCGAAGAAGAGCGCACTCAAACCCAACTTCGATCTGATCGACTTTGCTGGTGGAGCGATCGTCGCCTCGACTCAGAGTGACTCCTCCAGCGCAACGCTCAAGAAGCTCGTCCTTCCCTCGACGGGGATTTATGAGCTTCGAGTGCGCGGTGGCACCACGACCGGTGCGTACAAGATCAAGACGAAGCAGAAGCTCCCGAAGCCGTCGGCGACGAAGTTGGTGTTCGAACTCGCTGATGGGGCCACAGGTGTGATTCCCTTCGGCGGGCAGCCCGGACTGCGAGTCTCCGCTGCGATCACGCCCTCCAAGTCGTCTGAGGTGGTGGTCGGTTCGGTCACGATGGCAGCTCCCGGAAGTGAGACGGATCTTGAACCGTTCGTGAAGCGCAACACGAAGAAGGGAAGCGCGAAACTCAAGCCGTTCACGCTCGAGGATGTCGGTCCGCACGAGCTGCGATTCGAGAACGTGGGCGGACAAGGCGAGATCAAGGTCGTCCTCAAGCTGCTCAATCCCAAGGGGAAGAAGCTGACGTTTGAAGAGCCACTGGGTCCGCTCGGCCAACCCACGGTTCCGAAGATCGATCCGTTGCCGATCTCGACGAAGGCATCGAGCGTCACCCTCTCCGGGCTTGCCCTCTTCGACAGCAGCACCCTCCGAATCGAGTCGGCTTCGGGCGTCGTCTTCGCTGACGTGGACACGGGGAAAGCATTTTCGATCGATGTCGCACTTGCGCTCAATCAACAGAACACGATCGTCGTCACGGAGATCTTCGAGGACGCGAGCGCGTCGCCGCCGTCCGTGCGGCACGTCGTCCAAGACACCAAGGGCCCGGACGTCTTCATCGACACGCCGGTGGCGGGTGAGTCGATCAAGGTCGACACGATCGACGTCGCAGGTCGTGTGGGGGACATGCTGAGCGGATTCATGGGGCTCGGTGTCGTCGTCAACGGCGTCGTCGCGGAGGTGGACGTCGGTCTGGGAAACAACGGCACGTTCCTCGCGCAAGACATTCCGCTCGACGACGGCGCGAACACGATCACCGTCACTGCGACGGATGCGCTGGGAAACTCCTCGATCGTTTCGGTCACGGTTGTGTTCGTCGGCGAGCCGACTGTTGGCCCGCGCATGTCAGCCGTGGGTGGCAACGGCCAGCATGGGCTTGCAGCGCGTCTACTGGGCTCGCCGATCGAGGTGCGCATTCTCGACGTCGACGATGAGCCATTTGTCGACAAGCTCGTGACGTGGACCGTCGTCGCCGGAAGCGGCGGACTGAAGGACACCGCGGACGATCCGGGAGGCGACGTGCGCATGTTGCAATCGCGCACCGACGACGCAGGGATCGCGCGCGCGTCATGGATGCTGGGGGACGATGCCGGTTGCGGGAGTCACCGAGTTCGAGCGGCGGCGTCCGACGTGTCGGGCGACGTGCTCTTCTGCGCGACGGCACTGCCGGTGCAGGCGAGCCAGATCAACGTCGGCGCCGGCAATCTCCAGACGGTCGCCACGTCAGCGCCCGCGCCGGCGCCAGTCGTCGCTTGGGTCAGTGATGGATGCAACTCCGTTTCGGGAGTGCCGGTCACTTTCACCGTGATCGAGGGAGGTGGGTTCGTCGACGGCTTTTCCCAGGTCACCGTGCTCAGCGATGCGACGGGCCACGCGAGCACTGAGTATCACAGTGACTCGGTGTCTGGTCAGGCCGCCATCTTCGCGTCCATTCCAGGGGTGCGCGATGGGGCCCTCTTCGTCGTGCGCGTCGTCGAGAGCGCGCAGAATGGAACGCCATCCAACCTTGCCGGGCTCGTCCTCGACAATGCGGGATGTCCCCTCGGCGGTGCCGCGATCACACTGGAGGTCGAAGGAAGTACATCGGGTCAGACGACATCGGCGGCGGACGGGTCGTTCTTCTTGGAGGGTGTGCTCGACGGCCCCGCGGTTCTGCACATTGACGGCTCGACCGTCGACAGTGTCAACGGCGGGCCTCCCGGGGTATGGACGTATCCTCAACTCGAGTTCGACGAGATCATCATCCCGGGAGCGCTCAACACACTTGCCACGCCCGTCAGGCTTCCGCGTCTCGACCCGGACAACAACCGGATCTACAGCACGATGTCTGACACGGTGCTCGAGATCGAAGGTGTCGAAGGTCTCACCATGACCATCGCACCCGGGTCCATGTCGATCGATGGTCAACCCGCGCCTGCGGGCACGATCGTCTCGCTCAATCAGGTCCACCATGACGATGTGCCCATGCCCATGCCGGATGGGGCGGCGCCACCCTTTGCCTGGACCCTGCAACCAGCAGGAGCCATCTTCGATCCTCCGATCAAGATCTGTTACCCCAACTTGTCGGGGCTCGCGCCGGGTTCTTCCGCGTGGTTTCTGACCTTTCATCACGACACCGGACAGTTCGAGATCGAAGCATCGGGGTTCGTCGTCGAGGACGGCTCCTGCATCGTTTCTGCTGACGGCGACGGTCTCACCACGGCAGGTTGGGGCTGCACCTGTCCCCCGTATGCCGTCACCGGAGAGTGCGAGTCGTGTTGCGATGCTCCGGCCTTCGTCGACGGTGATCTGATCTGTGAGGGGCAGACCTGTTGCGTCGAAGGCCCTCTCGAATCGTTTACTTTCGAGCTCGCTCCGCTCACCGTCGGACCGTACGAGAACGACTTTCTCGGCGTGAAGATCCCCAAGATCTCAGCTGCCGCGGATGTCGCGTTCGCAAGGAAGGACATCTGTTGTCCGGGGGTCGAACTCGGATTCGTTCCCGGCTGCGTCGTCAAGGGGCAGGGCGGCTTCGACGGGAGCTTCGACGGGTCGATCTCCGTCAACCTCGGTGGCCCCGTTCTCAAGGCGATCGACAAGTTCATCTGCAAGAAAGTAGAGAAGCTGACCGGTGGCTCTGTCTCGTGCACCATCGCCGCCAACATCAAGGCTGACGGGGTCGACGTGAAGGGAACGTTGGGCGGCGCGAGCGAATCGTGCACGGGGCAGCAGGGCTGGGCTGGCGGAGGTTCACTCGCCGTGAAGGGGCTCGGAGGTGATCTCGAACTCGGAATCACGGTCGGTGGTGTCACGGCCAACGTACCCGTGACATTGACCGACTCGATCAACGGCGTGATCAAGATCCAAGGGAACCAAGCCATCGTGACGATCTTCAACGCCGGACCGACGATCGCCGGCGAGTTCAAGCTGGGGTCGCTCACAGTTCCATTCAACAAGCAGTTCAAGCAGTTCTCGGGTTCAGGCCAGCTGCCGACGATTCCGCTCCCCGCATTCCCGACTTGCGCCCCATGACACTCCACAACAACTCGGAGGACAGGCTGATGATTCCACGTCTTTGCATCCTCGCCGCGACGCTTGTTGCCGTGTCTCTCGCGTCCATCTCAGACGCTGCGGCACAGTCACTTCTCGATGACACATGGACCGTGTCAGTGAACGGTCAGTCGGTTCAAGTGAATGCCGACGGGAGCTTTCGGCTCACCAACGTCCCCTCGCCTGACGAGTTCGGGGCAGGTGGGCAAGGCACACCGCCTGACTTCATCGGCGACGACTTTGTCCGCGTCACTGGAACCAGCACGGCGGAAGGCAAGACGCGCTGGTTGTTCAGCGAGCCATTCCGCATCGAAGACGGGTCTTCGTTCACCGTCCAACAGCTCATCATCACCGAGACACCTCCACCGCTCCCAGCCGCGCTCGCCGTGGAGGTCATCACGCCGACGCTCACCACGCTGGGACAACAAACGTCCATCATCACCATGGCCGAGCTCGCGGACGGGAGCTTCATCGACGTCACGCCGCAGTCGGCGTGGACGACATACACCTCCAGCAATCCGCTGATCGCATCGGTCGATGTCAACGGTGGCGTCACGGCAGGCGCGACCGGAATCGCGTACCTGACCGCGGAGAACGATGGCGCCACGGCGGTGACGAAGGTCGTCGTCTCCCTCGGTGATCCACTCACGACCGTCGAGGGGCGCGTCATCGACATCGACGGATCGGCTGTCTTCGAGGCGTTGGCGGCTTCGTCAAGTGGTACGACGGCGATGACAGACGTCAATGGCCGATTCGTCATCGACGGTGTGCCTGCGCTCCTTGGTCCCGTGTCAGTGTTCGTGACGGCGGACATCGGTTCGGGGGCGTCCGGTTCATTCGAGGCGGTCCCCGGTGCCATCACTGACGTAGGCGATGTGGTTCTCCTGCCGACGTCAGAAGGGAGCGACTTCGTCGTGTGCTTCCCACGTAACTACGAAGCCACCTCCAACTGCTCGCTCCTCATCGGGAGTGAGTTCTCGACGACTGGTGAAGTCACCATGCCTGGACTGGCGATTGACATTCCCTTCTCCGTTCAGCCGGGCCTCGTCACGACGATCTCCCTTCCCTCGAATGTGCAGGTGCTCACGGCGGGCGAAGTGACTCAGCGTGGCATCGGGATCAGTGCCGAAGCTCCGATCACGGTCTACGGTCTCAACCGACTCACTTTCTCCACCGATGCCTTCACGGCGTTTCCGACGGTTGTCGCCGGGACGCGCTACCGTGTGCTTTCCCATGCGTCGTCGGTCAATGGCCCTTCACAGCTGGCCGTCGTGGGGATCTCGGATGACACCGAGGTCACGATCGTTCCGTCGAGTGGAGGGCCGTTCGGAGAGCAAGGTGAGGCTCTGACCGTCACGCTCGATGCCTTGGAGACCTATCTGCTGACGGGCGACGATCTGACGGGTTCGCTCGTCACATCATCGTCGCCGATCGCGGTCTTCGGTGGTCATGAATGCGGCAATGTCCCCGCGGACTTCGGGTTTTGCGACCACCTCGTGGAGCAGCTTCCGCCCATCTCGTACTGGGGGATCGAGCACCTCACGGTGTCGCTTGCAGGTCGAGCCGGCGGAGACACTTTCCGCATCGTCACGGACACGCCGAACACGGTCATCACAGTTGCCGGATCGAAGCCTGCGACGTTTTCACTCGATCCCGGTACGTTCAGTGACCTCATTCTCGATGGCGTGAACCAGATCACGTCGAGTGCTCCGGTGCTCATCTGTCAGTACGCACACGGCACGTCCTACGACGGGAATGCGGGAGACCCATTCATGGGCCTCGTCGCTCCGGTGGAACGGTTCCGTACGGCGTACACATTTACGTCGCCACCCAGCGGATTCGTCGCGCACTACGTCAATATCGTTCTTCGTGCCGAGGATCTCACAGACGTCTTGCTCGACGGACAGGCTTTGGCGCCGCTCACTGTCGAGCCGATCGGCACCAGCGGTTTCGTCGGCGTTCAGGTTGTCGTCCAGCCCGGTTGTCACAACCTCACGGCGCCGACGCCGGTCGGCTTGTATGCCTACGGATTCAACGCCGCGGATTCATACGGGTATGCCGGCGGGTTGTAGGAGCTGCGTGAGTGTCGGACTCCGGTTGCGTCTCTCGGAAACCCGAGCGCGACATGCCGTTGTGTCTTCAACAAGCTGCGGCCATCTGCGCGTGCTCGTCGAGCGATGCGTGGGCCCGGTCGAAGTCGTCATGGCAGCCCGTTGAAGAACTCATCCAGCACGCCGCACGCACCCGAGCGCGCCTGTGCGAGCGCGGGATCCTCGACGAATCCACTGATTCGCCTGCGTTCCCACACTCGCACAGACACTCTCGGTCACGCACGGCGCACTCGGAGCAGTTCTTCACAGGCTGGTAGGCGATGAATCGCTTCGCGATGGTCGTCTCGGTGACTTCGCGAGGGGCGAGCGACGCGGCCCCCGAGCCAGTCGCGATCAACGATCTTCCCGAGCGTCGGCCGGCACATCCCAGGCCGCGAGCTCCTCGCCATCGGAGTCGACCACGCGCACGACCGCGTCGACGCCTCGCCGGATCATCGCGCTCGGGGGAGCGTCGGCGCGCCAGATCACACGATCGAGGGCGATCGTGTCGACGCCTTCGCCAGCGGCGCGCACCTCGATCGCGAGCGGGCGCCCGGGCGCGGGGCGCTCCTCGAACGACGTCACGTCGACGGTGTGCGGCGCGCGCAGTCCGCCGAGGGTGGCCCAGCGCGGTCGACCCTCGGTGAAGAACGTGCGAGGGAAGAAGACCATCGCGTCGATCGAGTCGATCGCGGAGTACGCGTCGCCGGCCTCGTCGACGAAGACGGTCGGCGCGTCGAGATCATCGGCGACCGCACGATACACGTCGGGCTCCACGCCGTCCGTCGGGTGCTCGGTCATCACCATCAGGTCGATCGTCAGCGGGTCGATGCCAGTGGCTTCAGCGAACAGCCCACCCATCGGCGTCCAATCCAACTCCTCGTTGCGCGCGCGGTCTTCGCTGAGATGGTGACGACCACACCAGACGAGCAGGCGCGCGTCGGTGTCGCTGGTGACAAGCTCCGCGAGATGGCGCGCCTGCTCGGCCTCGCGCCAGTTCGTGCTCCCGAGCGGGTCGCGCGCGATGTCCGGTGGGCAGGTGGCCATGACCGCCTCGTAGGCGACGACGCTCATACCGAGCTCGAGCGCGCGCCGCACGAGGTCGCCCAGCAGCGGGTCGGCCGTGTAGAAACCATCGTCGCGCGTCGGGGCGCCGCGCTCGGCGAGGGTGGCCGTCGTGACCGCGTCGTGCCGCAGGGTCTCGAGCGCAAGGTGTGTGAATCCAGCGTCGCGCAGCGAGGCCAGCAGTTCGTGTGCGAAGGCCCGTTGACGAGAACTGCGGTGCTCCTCGTTCAGCATCACGACGCGTGCGTCGTGCGCCGTGTCGACGATCCACTCGACGGCGTCGCGCGGCACCAGGTCGTCGACGGCCTGGGCGCCGGAGTTCGCGTAGCGCCGCGGCGGCGTCGTGAGCCTCGCCTCGACGGCGGGCAGTCCGCGCACGTCGCCCACGAAGGTCAGCCACGTGCCGAGGCGGTCGAGGAGCAGCGCTGCGTTGTCCTCGCTCGGCAGCGCCTCGAGCGCCACGACGGCGCCGAGGTCGCCTCCGCGCGCGAGTCCTTCGCGTTCCACACGGATCGGCGCGGGGAGTGCGGGTGCCCCCTGCGCAGACGCGTCGGCCGCGATGCAGAGGGCGATGACAACGAGAGGCCCGCGCAGCGCACCAAGCGCGCACCGCGTCCAAGACGGGTTCATGAAGTCCATGAAAAGGACTCCTGATCGAGGGGCGCGGTCGCCTTCGTTTGTAGCCCGTGCCTCGCGACTTCGTCCAATGGCGCGAGCATGACATGCGACCGCGGAGCGGGCTGCGTGGCGCTGGGCTGCGCTGCGATCTGAGGGAGGTTTCGTCCGGGGCAGCAAACCGGACGGGCCGAATCCGAATCAACCTCCCGTGACGCGGGCGCCATCGACCAGCTCGAGGCGCCGCCGCGTCATCTCGTGCACACTGTCGCCCTCCCCTTCGTCTGGAAGACCAACCATGACCAAGCACCACGCTCGCCTCCCGCTCTCGGCCGCGCTGCTCGCCGGCTTGCTCGCCGCCACGCCACTCACCAGTTGCGGGGACCCCGACTGGCAAGCCGCGCAGGGTCAGTTCGCTGAAGCCGCCGACCACCTGGAGCAGGCCGGCTCACATCTCAAGGACCTCACCGTCCGCAAAGCCAGCGACTGGAAGTCGGCGCTGGGCGACAGCATGGACAAGCTGAAGGCGTCCGCGACGGTGGCCAAAGCCGGCGCGAGCCAGAAGGCGCTGGCAGCCTGGGACGCCGTCGAGGACAAGCGCGTGGCGTTCCAAGCGAAGCTCGCGGAGTTGGAGAGCGCGGGATCGGCTGCCGGCGCTGAGTTGGGCGAAGGCGTGCAGGCGGCCTACGCCGAGCTGGTCGCCGCCGTGCAGGCCGCCAAGGCGACGATGGAGGAGGAGAAGCACTGACGTGACGGTCTCTTTCGATCGCTGAACCCGTGTTGCGAGGGCTGAACCGATGGCGCTCGTCCGAATCATGAGGGTGAGCGCGGACGGGAGCCTGTCGCACGACGCGATCTGAGTCGCGCCGCACGACGATCGTGAGCCGCTGGCGGCATTTCCAGCGCGGGCAAACCACGTCCGTGACGCGCTCGCCGATACGCCAGAGGCCAGAGGATGGGGTGAGCTGAGTTTTTGGGCCGGCCTTCCCGGCGCGCGCGCCGCGAGCCGTCGAGTGCGTGGATCTGTTGGGTCTCCGTGGGGAAATAACTTCTGACATGACGGTCGGTTGGGGCTGTGACGCACGGGCGCGCCCACGTATCGTGAGCGGCTACTGTGCCAAGACGGCGTGGTCCGTCCGGGTGCGGTGGCGGTGCGGGGGCCAGCAGAGCCCGCGCCTGAACCTCCTCTCTGAGATCGAGACTTCGACATGAGCGACGCGGATCGTGGGCCCCTTGCCTCGGACCTCGGGCCAGCGGTGAACCTCAAGCGGCTGTGGTGGACGCTGGGTCTGCTCCTGGTGGCGTCGTTCGGGGCGCTGCTCTACTACGGCGGCGAGCTGTACCAACAGGCACCGCCGATCCCCGAGCAAGTGGTCATCGAAGGCGGGGAGACGCTCTTCACCGGCGATGACATCCGTGCCGGGCAGGACGTTTGGCGCGCGATGGGTGGGCAGGAGTTGGGCTCGGTCTGGGGACACGGCGCTTACACGGCTCCCGACTGGACCGCGGACTGGGTGCATCGCGAAGCCACGTGGCTGCTGGAGCACTGGGCGCGTGCGAGCGGTGCGGAGAGCTACGCCGCACTGGACGTCGAGGCGCAGGCCGGCCTGCGGGCGCGACTGCAGGTCGAGGTGCGCACCAATCGCTACGACGCCGAGAGCGGCACGCTGACGATCTCCGCGGTGCGCAACCAGGCCATCGCCTCCATCCGCGAACACCATCGCCGTCTCTTCGGCGACCACCCCGACCTCGCGGGCATGCGTGAGAGCTTCGCCATGCCGGAGCGCACGGTGGCGTCCGACGCGAACACCGACAAGCTCACGGCCTTCTTCTTCTGGGCGTCGTGGGCCTGCGTGACAGAGCGTCCGGGGATGGACATCACCTACACCCACAACTGGCCGCCTGAGGAGTTGGTCGGCAACCGCCCGACGGGGACCATCGTCGTCGTGTCGGTGATCAGTTTCGTCCTGCTGCTGGGTGGGATCGGCGCGCTGGCCTGGTGGTACGCGGCCACGCGCCGCCGCTGGGAGGACACGCACGTCGCGCCGCCGAAGGATCCGTTGCTGGGTTTGAAGGTCACGCCCTCGATGCGCGCGACGTTGAAGTACTTCTGGATCGTCGGCGCGCTGCTCGTGGTGCAGATGATCACGGGCGTGGTGGCGGCGCACTACGGCGTGGAGGGCAACGGCTTCTACGGCATCCCGCTGTCCGAGTGGGTGCCCTACAGTCTGGCACGCACCTGGCACACCCAGCTCGGTGTGCTGTGGATCGCGACCTCGTGGCTGGCCACCGGGCTCTTCCTTGCGCCGGCCGTCTCCGGGCACGAGCCGAAGTTCCAGCGCGCCGGCGTGAACTTCCTGTTCATCTGCCTGGTGATCATCGTGGGTGGGTCGATGGTGGGGCAGGCACTTGCGATCCATCACCACATCACCGATGGCCTCACCAACTTCTGGTTCGGGCACCAGGGTTTCGAGTACGTGGATCTCGGACGCTTCTGGCAGATCTTCCTGTTGGTCGGTCTGTTCGTGTGGTTGGGGCTGATGGTGCGCGCGTTGTTGCCCGCGCTGCGGACGGAGACCGGCGCCAACAAGCAGCTCCTCGTCCTGTTCACGCTCTCGTCGGGCGCGATCGCGCTGTTCTACGCCGCGGGGCTGATGTGGGGACAGCACACGAACCTGGCCATCGCCGAGTACTGGCGTTGGTGGGTGGTGCACCTGTGGGTGGAAGGCTTCTTCGAGGTCTTCGCCGTCGTGGTCCTGGCGTTCCTGTTCGTGCGGATGGGATTGCTGCGGGTGAACACGGCGACGGCGGCGGTGCTCTTCACGGCCATCCTGTACATGCTGGGTGGTGTCCTGGGCATGTTCCACCACCTCTACTTCACGGGCACCTCACCGATCATCATCGCTCTGGGTGGCACCTTCTCGGCGCTCGAGCTGATGCCGCTCGTGCTGATCGGCTACGAGGCCTACGAGAACCTCTCGATGCTTCGGGGGACGTCCTGGGCCAAGCACTACAAGTGGCCCATCTACTGGTTCATCGCGGTGGCCTTCTGGAATCTGGTCGGCGCAGGACTCTTCGGCTTCCTGATCAACCCGCCCATCGCGCTGTACTACATGCAAGGCTTGAACACGACGGCGGTCCACGCACACACGGCGCTGTTCGGCGTCTACGGGATGCTCGGCATCGGGTTGACGTTGTTCTGCCTGCGCGGCCTCTTCATGCGGCAGCAGTGGAAGACGGGCGTGCTGGCATTCGCTTTCTGGGCGATGAACATCGGCTTGCTGATGATGGTGCTCCTGAGCCTGCTGCCGGTCGGCCTGGCGCAGACCTGGGCCAGCGTGGAGTCGGGCATGTGGTATGCCCGCAGCGAGGAGTTCATGCAGACGCCGACGCTGGAGTGGCTGCGCTGGTTGCGCGCTCCGGGCGACACGCTCTTCGCCATCGGGATCCTGGCGGTGGGGTGGTTCGTCGTGGGGCTTTCGACAGGCTGGTCGTTGGACGGCGACAGGGACGACGTGGCGGGTGCCTCCGGAGACGACCGAGGCGTCGAATAGTCCGGTATCGCCGGGGCACCCCGTCCGCGTCGCCGCTGGCGAGCGACATCGCAAAGGAGACGCCCGACCTGCATTGCCACCGCACGTGCAGTCCAGCGATCACGCATCCACCGACTCGACGACACTCTCGGATTCGCGCTGCATGTGAGTTTGGCGTGACGGCTCCGACAGGGCGCCATGCAGAGCACTGTCGAAGCCGTCACGCGGCAAGTCGTCACGCCTACGAACTCGAGTCGATCACGACCTTCGGTTGTGAGCCCTCACGCCAGCGCTTGCGGCTCACAGTCGGCAGCCCACGGACGAAAACGCCCTGCGACCGGATGTGGTATGGCATCAAGCGCTGCTCGACATTGAGGAGCTGCAGCGTCGCGGCGACGTTCTTCGAGGCGCGCACGATCGTGAGTGAGCCCCCGAGGTCCTGGAGCCGGCGCTGCAGCGCGAGAAGCGCCCGCACGCCCGAGCTGGTCAGGTAGCGCACGCGCAGCATGTCGACGAAGAGCACGCGAGCGCCCTCCTCGATGAACGTCCCTACTGCGGCGACGAAGGCGTCGCGCATGAAGGCGTCCAGATCCCCGCGCAGTGAGAGGTATGCCCTCTCACGGTCACGTTCAATCATGATCTTCACTGGTTTCTCCTGTCGCGCGGCACCGCTGTGGGCGCCACGTCTGTATGGGTGTCGCACCTACCAGTGCAAACGAGGCCCGATTCGGACAGGAATTGTGAGGTCGGACATCGCGCGCGCCCCAACGCGATAGACTAGCAGGTCGTGGAAGAATCGCTCCGAGTGCGGCATGCGTGACCGCGTGTGCCTATGCGAGTGTTGGAACGCAGGCGAGTCGGTGGACTTGTCGAGGCTCCCACGCTCGCGCAGACGCGCTCGGGTGCGTGCGTCGCGCCGGATGATTTCTTCCACGGGCTGCTAAGGCTTGCCCGCGACGCGAGATCTGCATGGGGAGAGAGGAGCGGGGATGGAAGACGGGGTGTCAAAGATGTTCGAAGACATCGTCGCGTGTGCTCGGCGCGACCTCGGATCCGCGAGTGTCGAGTTCGTTCAACGCGCGCACGTGTACTCGGAGATCCTCGACCGTTGCGCGCAAGGCACGAGCGTGGGCGATGCCGTGCTCTCCGTCGTTCACGGCAATCTGCGCAGCAGTCGCGAATTGGAAGGGGACTTCGCGGCGTTCGTCACGCGCGAGATGGAACGCCTCTCGCACGGACTGCTCGGCAACCAACTCCGGTCCACGACGGATTCGAACGAACTCGTGCAGTCCGTGCTCGGCGATCTCTGGACCAGTGTCGCGGACCTTGAGTTCACCACGAAGAAGCGCTTCCTTGCGCTTCTCAGGATGCGCGTCACGAACAAGGCGCGTGAGAAGGGGCGCAGAAGCCGCGCGCTGAAACAAGGGGGCGATCAGCCGCGGGAGCGCATCAGCGTGTCCGGAGTTTCGCAGGACGAAGACGATGCGGTTCCCGAGGCTGCCAACGAACGAGAGGGGGTCGAGCGCCTCATGGCGCAGATCCCAAGCATGAAGGCCGAGGACAAAGAGGTTCTCCGTCTCTTTCTCGAGGGTCGATCGCACGCGGACATGGCGGACGCGCTTGGCTTGACGGAGGACGCGGCTCGCAAGCGGCTTGCCCGGGCGAAAGAGCGCCTCAAGGCAGGGCTCTCGTGATGAGTGCTTAACGATGAACGAACATCCAGACGGCGCCACGCCGACATCCGGCAGCAAGGAGAGCGATGCATGTCGCGACCTCCTCGAGAGGATCGAGCGGGAGGACCAACGTCGCGGTGACACCGTGTCGACCGATGACAGCGAACCTGACAGCCGCGTCGGAACGATGATCGGGAGCTTGCGGCTCGAACGTCGGGTCGGCGCGGGAAACATGGGCGTTGTCTACCAGGCCCACCACGTGGGCCTCGGTCTCGAACGCGCCGTGAAGTTCCTGAGACCTGACCGCACCGACATGCGAGCGGAAATCGAAGCGCGCGCGCTCGCACTCACGCAGCATGACCACGCGCTCACGGTCTTCGACGCCGGAATGGAAGGCGACACTCCGTTTCTCGTCACGGAGTGGGTCGATGGCATCGATCTGTCGCAGTGGATCGAGTACGCCAGCCGGCTCGAGCGTGCTCCGAGCCCCGCCGATTTCGCGACCATGCTGGATGCCGATCCTCAGCAGATCCGCGATGCACCCGCTCTGCGCGCCTCTTCCTACTGGGAGCTCATCGCGGCACTCATGGCGAAGGTGGCTCGGGCTGTGGCGGCGGCCCACGAAGCAAACGTCATTCACCGCGACATCAAGCCCGCAAACATCTTGGTGGATCGCCGGGGAAATCCGAAGCTGGCTGACTTCGGTCTCGCCCGGATCGGTCCGCACTCGACACTCACGCAAAGTGGCGAGCAGCTCGGCACACTGCTGTATCTGTCTCCGGAGGTGAAGAACACGGACGCCCGGGCCTCCGAGCCGGGGAGCGATGTCTATGGCTTGGGGATCACCCTCTATCACCTGATCACGCGTCGACCGCCATTCCTCGGCGACTACTTTGCAGTCGCGGCGCAGATCGGCGTCGTCGACCCCAAGCGACCGCGCGAGATCGACTCGGCAATCCCCGCCGATCTCGAGGCGATCTGCTGCCGGGCGATCCAGATTCGCAGCGAAGACCGTCACCTCACAGCGGCCGACTTCGCCAAGCACCTCGAAGCCTTTATCGAGCGGCGACCCATTCCGTCCTTGATGCCGTCGCGCTGGCTCACCGGGTGGCGACACATTCAGCGGTCCCCCGGTCCGACGATCGCGTGGGCCGTGTCCTCGATTCTCGCCGTCGTGCTCGTCGTCTGGGTGTACGAGAGAATCGGCGAAGCACGCGACGGCGAGCTCCGTGAGCTCGTGAGTGGTTTCTCACCGGTTCTCACATTTCACCCGCCGCGCCCTGACGGGAGCTCCGCTCCGCTTCCGGCGGGCCTTGGCGCGGAACTCTCACGTGCCACCGACCTTTCCCCGAACCCGGTGCTCGATGTCTACATGATGATCCACGCCACTCAATCCGGGGAGCTGGAGCTGGCGCAGCGCGCGTTGGGCGATCTCGAGCGTAGCGATGTGCTGTCGACGGAGGTGATCACAGCCCTGGACACTTGGGTTCGTGCGCCGGATCACGTGAGGCCACTGGTTCCGGCACTCCTCAGCCCTACACCGCGAGAGGACGAACTGAATCACCTCACGGCGATCGACCGCTTCTTGCGTGCATGGTCGGCCTTTCGTTCGGGCGAGGAGGAAACGGCGCTCGAAGAACTCGTGATTGCCGTCGACATGAGCCCGGACGACTGGATGATTCGTGACTTCCGAGCGTTCGTGGCCACGGCTGTAGGCGAGACCAAACTCGCGGTGCACGACGCCACATTCGTGGAAGGCATCGTTGGCCCGACCGCGAGGACACAGTGGGTGTTGGGTATCAGCGCGTATCGCGCGGGCGAGTGGGCTCAGGCGATCAAGCGTTTCGAGGTGAGCGACGCTCTCTGCCCGCAGCAGCAGGTCACGCTCAACAATCTGGCGGAGCAACACCGCCTGTTGGCCGCCCGCGGCGGAGTGGATGCGTCAGCGCATCACGCATCTGAAGCAGAGCGCTACTATCTCGAGGCGATCGACGCTCGCGAGGACATCGTCAAGTCGTATCTCAACTACGCGCGGTTCCTGCGCGATGAAGGGCAACACGCGAGAGCGATTCAAGCGCTTGCGTCCGTTCGTGGCGCGTCGGTGCAGGATCAGGCCCGACTTCAGGCCGGGCAGTCGCGGGTCTACAAGCAGTGGGCTGCCGCTGAACCTGAGCGTGCCGACCAGTATCTTCGCGAGGCCTATCGACTTCTCGCGGAGGTGGCAGATCGAACGGGGCAAGTCGAAGACCAGCACGACCTCCTGGTGCTCGCTTCACACGTAGGGGCGCTGGATTACGGTCAGATCATGGCGGGCCTCGAAGGCACTCTCTCGACAATTGTCGAGCAGCGTTCCCTTCCGACGTTGGCGGAAGCTCTCGCGGACCTCGCCGACGTCGCGCACCGCAATGACGACCCGGAGCGCGCCAGGCTCTACGGACCGATGTCCGCCGCGTTCGCTGCGCTCCGACCGACAGTCACCGAGCCGAAGAACTCGGGCGAGCCACCGGCGGAGAAGATGACCTCCGCAAAGCAGTCTCCTGAGGCGGAACCCGACTCCTAAACTGGAAGGCACTTGATCATGCGCACTTCAGCAACAAGCGCGTTGCTCGTCACCACAGTGGCGCTCCTTGCGTGCACAACACCAGCACAAGACGGCTGTTTGCATTTCGATGGCAACCTCGGACAGTCGGTTGTTGCAACTTCGGCAACGGCCTTCCCGACCGAGTTCTTCACGGTCGCGGCATTCATCAAACCTGACCAGGGCGTCTGGCCGAACGTCGGTACTTGTGACCTTCCCTCTGTCCCGTGCGGCCAGATCAGCACCCCGGCGCATGAGCCCGGAAGTGCTCCCGTCGCTCCTCTCGGAACAATCGTGTCACTGCGCGCGTGTGAGCCGGGTCAGCTCTCGTGGCTGCTGTGCGTGAGCCGTTGCGGGACGCTTGCGTTTGTTGCCGACATCGGAGGAGCTGCCGAGCGGAGGTTCGACACCGGGGTCTATGTGGCCGACGACAAGTGGCACTTCGTTGCCGTTTCACGCGCTGCGGACGGAGTGATCCAGATCACCGTCGACTGCATCGGATTTCAGTGCACGGGCGCGCCCGCTGTTGACCTCGGCTGTGGCTCCGACCTCGTGATCGGGGCATCGATGGACTACGACGGAGACTCGGGATACGGGTTTCACGGATTGATCGATGAGGTCACGCTCTTCGATCGTGGGCTCCGGGACGAGGAGCGCGCATTCCTCCGGACGTCCCTCGATCTCGGCGACGTCGCACTCGACGGAAGCGCGATCGCGCAATGGAAGTTCGATGAGGGGAGCGGGAAGTTGGCGATGGACTCCGTCGGTGACCGCCATGCGTTCCACCACGGGGCATCCGCCGCGACAGGCGGGGGCCCGACGTGGAGGCCGAACGTGGCCCCGACGAGGCCGATGCGCTGCAATGGCGCGTTCGCCGGCCAGCCATTCACGATGGTGGAGGACTTCGGAAGGTTGTCCACCGTCTCGCCAGGGTTCTCACCCTTGGTGTTCGAGGCGAGCTATGGCACCGAATACGCCGCCGTTTTGCTCGACGACGACGCCGCTGGAGATGGCAACGGATGCCCCTCCCACGGAACCATCCGAGTCGATGCCTATTCGTCGGGTCTCGACATCATCCCCATCGATGACGCGGGGCGGTTGCGCGACAGCATCGGCGGTCAACCGATCTGGGCTTCGTTCAACTTCTCCATTCGCGAAGGCTCGACGTACGCTGGTTCCTCGGTCTTCGCCTACTCATGGGGTGGGTTGTTCCCGAACCTCGGCAACAACGTCTCCGTCGTCCAGCCGACGGAGGCTCCTGTCCTCGCCACCGAGGCCTCGTCGATCGACTTCGGATCGTGGCTCCATGACCTCGAGACTCCAGGCGCGAACGTCTGGGGAGGCGAGCCGCCGTCACCGCACGTGTACTTTTCAGTCACAGAGGACAGCGACGTGCCCGCCGCGTGGGGAAAGCACGTCTCCATCGGCGGCACGATCTACGAGATGACTTTCAACAAACAGACCCAAAAGTACGGGTGCCCGGTGAAGAGCAAGGACCTCAATCTCCGTGAGCGACGCGATGTCGATGCACTCGCTTACGACGCCACAAGACGAGTTGCCATCTACTCCACGGAGAACCCCCACCCGACGCCCCACGCGCCCGAAGAGCAGCCCATGTTCGCGTTCTACAAGAAGGGTGCGAGTGGGTCGAGCGCAGTGATGACCTCCGCGAGCGAGTTCCTCGACACGGTGGTCCACGACGAGCTGGGCCTGATCGATCCCGACGGAATCTCGATCTTGGATCCGACTCAGGTTGAGCGATCCGATCCGAACGCCGTCGCCGCGAGGACATTCGTCGACTGGACCGTGGGCCTCCCGCTCTCCAGATCTCACGGCCCCGCTGACGCGATGCTCAACGTCTACCTCGATCGAGGGATCTCTCAACACGCCCCGATCGCTCACCGCATCGTCGTGTGCGGAGCACCCCCCGGTCCCGTGACGCTTCGAGTGAGCCTGAGTGAAAAGACGCCAGAAAGCGGACCGGATTCCGTGCCCGTACTGGCCGACCCCGTCGCCGTCGTCGAAGGCGAGAGCCTTCCACCCAAGCACGGAGTGATCGAGTTCCTCTTCGACTACACCACCGTTGCCGTACCCGAGGACCAAGGCTTCGTGACGCTTTATTACCAGGTGACGGGGGTCACGTCCGGCGGACTTCCATGGGCCACAAACGTGACGAGCATCAAGACGTCGGGCGTCTGACGCTTCCGCATGCCGTTGCAGACGCGTGCGACGGTGCCCTCGCGATCGTCGCGTGCACATCGCCGACATCACCTTCGCCGCAGGCTGAGGCTTGCGCGAACGAGATGCCTTCGACGGGGCGCTTGCGATGTCGGCGAAAACCCGTGCTGGGCAACACGTTCGGATCACGGGCTATTTTGGGCCCATAAGATGACAAAAAGATCACGAGACAATCTGACGGCGCCGCGAGATGCTGAGGCCTGATCTCAGCCCACGTCCCGGAGCCCGCCGATGTCGCCTCTCCTGCCCGCACTGCTCGCCGTCGCCGTCTCCGGCCTGACGGCCTCCGCCCAGTGGGTCGCCGGCCCGGCCTTTCCGTCGGCTCCGACGGCCCGTGAGCACGCGGTCGCGATCGTCGCCGGCACCGACCTCTACGCGATCGGCGGGACGCCATTCCTCGCGCCGAACCTCGACAGCCCGGTGCACCACCTCGCGAGTGGCGCGGCGTCCTGGGCCGACGTCGCGCTCGTCGAAGGCACCATCGTCGACCATGGCGCGGGCATCGACTCGCTGGGCCGGATCATCGTCTTCGGCGGGCAGGCGCTGGTCGGCGATGACGAGGGCAAGAGTTACAGCTGGGAGCCGATCGAAGGGAAGATCGACGAGACCGGTGCGCGCGGCGCGTCCGCTCCGCTGATCGGCTTCGCCTGGGCGACCGACTCTGAGGGACGGATCTACTCGCTGGGCGGTGGACCCGGGGCCACACCCACGTCGGGCGATCCGAACGTCGCCTATGCCGAGCGCTACGACGCCCAGGTCGACGCGTGGCTCCCGATCGCCCCGCTGCTGAGTCCGGTGGCCGACGGCGCGGGTGTCAACGACGGGCAGGGGCGTCTGCTCGTCATCGGCGGCTTCGATGCAGCCGGCACGCGCACCACGAACGTCGCGGCCTACGATGTCGCGCAGGGCACCTGGTCCGACACGCTCGTGCCCGATCTCCCCGTCGCGCTCTCCGGTGCGCGAGCCGTGCTCGGCGCCGACCAGCGCGTCTACGTCCTGGGCGGCAGCGACGGCACTTCGCTCGCCACGACGTGGGTGCTCGACGCGCCAGCGTCGAGCTGGTCGGTCGGGCCGGCGATGTCGGTCGCGCGCGAGAACTTCGCCGCGGCCCTCGGTCCCGACGACCACGTTTGGGCGCTGGGCGGAAGCAACGACGTTGGTGGCACCGCGACCGTCGAGCGTCTGTACACGCCGCCGTGTCCGCAGCTCGTCGCCGAGCCCGCGACGACGAAGAACGCGTGGCTCGGCCAGATTCTCGCGCTCGCGGTCGACGCCGCCGGCGGCACGCCCTTGTCGTACAGCTGGCGCCGCGACGGCATCGAACTCGTCGACGGTCCGGCGCCCGGCGGCGGCGTGCTGTCGGGCACCGACACGGCCGCGCTGGCGCTCACGGCGATCGGCACGGCCGACGCCGGCGAGTACTCAGTCGTCGTCACGAATCCCTGCGGCTCGGTGACGAGCGCCGGCACGACGGTGACGCTCGTCGCCCCGCCGTCCACCGGAACCGCGTGGGCCGTGCGCAACCTGCACCCCGCCGGCGCGCTGGCGTCGCGCGCCAACGCCGTCGACGGCGCGACGATCGGCGGCAGCTCGACGGAGACCGACGCGACCTACGGCTCGCTCGAGCACCCCGTGCTGTGGCATGACGCGAACGTGCCGGCGCTGAGCCTCGTGCCTGCCGGTTCGGTCGGCGGCGCCGTCTCGGCGATCGACGACGACGTGCAGGTCGGCTGGTACTGGTGGCCCTACACGACGCCCCAGGGCACCGGCTACCACCAGCACTCCTGCGCCTGGACCGGAACCGCCGCGAGCCACGTCGACGTGCAGCCATCGGGCTGGGAGTTCGGCAGTCTGTCGGACGTCGATGCGGGCCAGTTCGTCGGCACGATGCGCTGGGACGAGTCGAGCACGAACGCCGATGGCGGACTCTGGAACGCGCCGGTCAAGAGCGCGCTGATCCTCACGCCGGGTGACGCCTGGGGTTCGTCGGCCACGAGCGTCGACGCCGGCGAGCAGTTCGGCTCGGTCCACATCGGGTTCGGCGTCGTGCACGCGGCGAAGTGGTCGGGCTCGTCGAGCAGTCACATCGACGTCAACCCGCCCGGCTCGTCGTGGAGCTACATCACGGCGGCCGCCGACGGACAGCAGGTCGGGCGCGCGACGTTCGCGGGCGAGCACCGTCCGATGCTCTGGTCGGGCAGCGCCGAGGGCACGATCGACATGCTCCCGACCGGCGCGACGAGCGCAACGCTGAACGGCGTCGGCGACGGTCTCCAGGTCGGCGTCGCGAGCTTCGGCGGCGCGTCGGGGGCGGCGCTCTTCGCCAGCGCGCCCGGCATGCACGTCGACCTGCACAGCCAGCTCTCGGCGGACTACTCGACGTCGTCGGCCGAAGACGTGGACCTCGACGTGTTCGGCACGCTGACGGTCGTCGGCCACGGCTACGACAGCGTCGCCGGCCGCACCGAAGCGCTCGTCTGGCAGACGCAGCTCGACGCGCTTGCGAGCGACGTCGAGGGCGTCGTCGCGTCGACCGGCGGCACGCAGCGCCTGCGACTCTTCGCCGGTCCCGAGCACGCCGGCCGCTCGTACCTGATGCTCGGTTCGGTCAGCGGCACGTCGCCCGGCGTAACCCTGCCCGGCGGCATCCCGCTGCCGCTCAACTGGGACGCCTACACGAACCTGCTGCTCGGCGACCCGCTGCCCGTCTTCCTACCCGGCGCGACCGGCGTGCTCGACGACCGCGGCATGGCCGAGGCCGAGTTCACCCTCGCGCCCGGCACGCCGCTGCCTTTCGCGTTCACGCTGCACCACGCCGCCGTCGTGCTCGGCGACAACGGAAAACCGGTGTTCGCGAGCAACGCCGTGGCCGTCGCTCTCGAGCCATGAACGGAGCGGCCGGAGTGCCTCATGCACACGCCGCGGCGCGTGAGGATCGATCCGTCGAGTACGAAGGATCGCTGGTGCCCGGTCGCGATTCGTGCAACAGCGTCCTTCGTGCATGAGCGCCGCGGGGCGACGCGTCCTGCCCGGTGAGGTCAGGGAGCCGTCGCACCCAAGGTGTTCGTGGCGGCGAAGCCCACCGGTCCGGCGACATCGGTCCACCACACCTGGGTGTAGAAACTGAAGCCCGACGGCAACCCGGCCGGGACGGTGTCGGAGACGGTGAAGCTCCCGAGCGAGCCGGTGAGCAGACCCGGGATGATGACGTCCGGGTTGGGTCCGAGCACACCGCCCTTGAACGGTGCCAGCACAGTCGAGTAGCCCAGCACGAGCGTGGACACGTGGTTCTCGAGCAGACTGCTCGCGCTGATCTCCAGGTTCGAGCCCGCCTTGAGCGAGCCCGTGCCCTCGAGCAGACCCACGCCGTGGGTACCGGCCAGGCCGGGGCCGACGTTGCTCCACGGGTTGACCGTGTAGGCGAGCGTGTCGATGCGGTTGCCCTCGCCGTCGGCGCGCACCGTGAACGAGGTGATCGGGACGCCGCCGAAGAGCTGCGAGACGAAGTGGAAGCCCGTGTCGTTCTGGGGGATGACGCCGAGCGACGTGGCGCCGTCGAAGGCCTCGAGGAAGTGCTCACCGACCAGGCCGTCGCCGTCGATGTTGTTGGCGACGAACACCGTGTAGTGCACGTCGATCACCGGCGTGTCGAACGCAAAGTGCAACGCTTCGTTCGCGTCGCACATGGTGTCCGTCAAGCCGCCGACGACACCGAGCCCGTTGAGGTTCAGCACGTTGACGAGACCCGGTGCAGTGCCATCGTCCGCAGTCAGCGAGAGGTGGTCGATGTCCAGGCTCGACGTCGTGAACGTGCCGAGGGACGTGAAGTTCACCAGGTGATCCTGGGCCGAGGCGGACGTGGCGGAAACCGCTGCGACGAGGGCAGCGGCGATGAATCGGGCGGGGCAGGGCATGGCGACATCCGGGGCGGTGAGGTGAGCTGTGTTCGCACCAGGATACCCGCTGGGGCTGATGACGGGGCCTGCTCAGCCGGCGCGATGCGTGCAAGCTCTCACGAACGCGGCACACTTCCTCGGTGTCACCTTCGTCTCACGGGTGAGGCCGCCTTGCTCGACGAGGCTCGCAGGTACTCCGAACGCGCGCTCGAGGCCCTCGAGCCGACAACAGACAGTCGATCGACTGCGAGGAGAGTTGAGCGAGGGCGAGTGGGAGTTGCGTGACGTCGTCTCGCGCAACAGCGCCGTGACGCCGAGACCCGTGCCTCGGATCTCGGCGTCGTCGACGAACAGCCGTTGGAAAACTCATCCGGCGCGCCGCACGCACCCGAGCGCGCCCGTGCAAGCGCGGGAGCCTCGACGAATCCACCGATTCGACGGTGTTCCCACACTTGCACAGGCACACTCGGTCACGCACCTCGCACTCGGAGCAGTTCTTCAACAGACTGCCATGAGTCAGTACCGGATCAGCGTTCGACTGCCCAGCCACCGCAGACGCCTGAGAACCCGACGGAGCCGAAGGAGAAGATGCGTACCTCGAAGACTCCGGGACTCACCTGGACGGCGAGCGCAAACAGATCCGAGCCAACTCCAGCTTCTTCGAGCAGCTCGTTGATCACCGTGGCAAGTGCATTTGCACAAGCAACCTGACTCGTGACGTCCAGTTTGACCTCGTCCAACGAGATCGCGAACTTTCGACCATCGTCGAGAACGATGAAGAGGTTGAACTGAACCGTCGTCGTCGCTGTCCAATCGATGCTGCCGAGTGGGAGACGTAGCTCCGTCGGCGTAAGGACGTTGTTCGGCAAGTACTCGTTGATGAAGAAGCCCGTGCCACCGTCGTCCGAGACATCGGTCTTCTCGAACTCGTCGATGGTCGTGATCGACATCTCGCCGTTGAAGTTGTTCCAGAGCATTCCCGTGCCCGTCGACACGATGCCCGGAATCGTCGGGAGCTGATAGCCACCGCCATCGCCGTGATTCGCCCCGAGGCCGATCATCCGGCCTTCACCGACGACCACCTGGATGGGCTCAGAACCGACGTCAGCCGGCGGCACGGCCGGCAGTTTTCCGACGAAACTCGTGCTCGTGCCCGTGATGGGAGTGAGCAGGAGACCCCCGACCAGAACGGCGACGTCGGCGGGGTCGTCACTGAAGCCAGCGCCTTCGATCGTGATCGGCGCACCGGGGCCACCCATGACGGGCAGGAAGCTCTGAACCACCGGCGCGGCCTCGGGGATGATCGCCTGAAGCGCATTCGACAATGCCACGCCCTTGACGGCGCCGCTGTCCTGAATCGCCATCTGGACGAAGAAGTCGAAGCCGGTCGGCAGTCCGACCGGTGCGGCGAACCCGAACGCGATCGACCCGTTTCCATCTGTGGTGAGGGGGAGCGTGAGGGCGAGCGGCACCGTTTGCAGCGTGCCACCCTTGAAAGGAACGGCGTTGGTCTCGAACGACACGAAGAGTGCGGCGGGACTGAGTGGCGACGCGTTTCCGAGTACGAGCGTGGCCGGTGAGAACGGTTGAAGCGAGCCCGTCCCGCTCAGGATGGCGTCACCACCCGCACCTGCCAAGGCGCCGCCGAGATCCGTCCAGCCGTCTCCGGCGTGAAGACTCTGTGCAGATGTGAGAAGCGCAATGCCGGCGAGCGCCGACGACACTAAAGAAAATGAGCGACAGTGAGTGACTTGCGTCATGAGAACGACCTTTCAGATCGTAGGTGCTTTCGGGTTCCCCGCGCGTTGGAGCGTGCGCCCCATGATTCACGTGCGCACGACGCCGACGGACCGCTTCACAAGGGAGCTGTCAGGTATCCGCGCGTGCCAAGAACCCTTCTTTGTTCGTCGGTGATTGTGGTCTTCGACCACGATCACCACTTCCGATTGCCGGCCGAGTCGCGCAGTCTCTGAAGGTCATCCGGAATATTCGTGTGGGTTCGAGGATTCTCGATCCGCGCCCAAGCTGGGGGGTGCCATGAGCATTGCGGGGGGCGTCGCAGCGTGTTGAAGAGCTGGTTCGGGTGAGCGGGTGGCGCTTCGCCGCCAGGCGTCGAATCGAAGACGGTGGATACGCGCCACGTAGCAGATGGGCCGACGACGCTGGTCCCCCGACACCACGTCGACGTACGGTGGATCGCGCATCCGAGTTCTTGGGATCTGAGGCGACGACCCGACCGGACGGGAACTCGAGAGCATCTGTGGACGCCTGGAGGTCGTGGGACCACGCGGTCGTCATCGCCGCGGGCGCTCGAGCCATCGCGTGCGGCTCCACCATCAGCAACGGGCTCTTGACTTCGTACAAGACACGACGACCTGCGTGAGCGACAACCCGGCGCAGCCTCTTCCGGCACCGCGGCGCGCTCGAGTGAGAGGCGGGTGCGTTCCCGCTCGTACCAACAACGGCGAAGGCGTGCGGAGCGTCTCCGCGCTATTCCCCTGTCGTCCGTGACGCGAATCGCGCGCGACTTTCAACCGTCTCGGGAGGTGAGTGCTGTGCGTGACACCGACAGGCCGAACGTGGTCATCATCGGCGGGGGCTTCGGCGGGATTGCCGCGGCGCAGGAGCTGGCAGGGTTCGATGTCGATCTCGTCGTGCTGGATCGAGAGAACCATCATGTGTTCCAACCGCTGCTCTACCAGGTTGCGACGGCGTCGTTGTCTCCACAAAGCATCAGCAAGCCGATCCGATCGATCCTTCGGGATCAGATGAACTGCGACGTTGCGCTGGCGAACGTGAGGAGCATCGACCCTGAGCGGCGTGTGGTCGAGTACGACGGCGGGACAGCCGCCTTCGACTATCTCGTCGTGGCGGCCGGTGCGCGCCACGACTATTTCGGCCACGACGACTGGGAAGCTCGCGCGCCGGGTCTCAAGTCGCTCGCCGACGCGACCGAGCTACGCCGCCGGATCCTCCTGGCGTTCGAGACGGCCGAGCATGAGCGCGATGAGGGCGCCCGGCGAGGCGCGTTGACGTTTGTGATCGTCGGCGCCGGACCGACCGGTGTCGAACTCGCGGGCGCGATCAAGGAGATCGCGGGTCGTACACTTCCGCGCGAGTACCGAAACATCGACACCACGACGGCGCGCGTCGTCCTGGTCGAAGGCGGCCCGCGCGTCTTGAGCAGCTTCCCGGACGAGCTCAGTGTTCGCGCCGTTCGAGATCTCGAGCGCATCGGCGTCGAAGTCCGCACGGGCATGAGCGTCACCGACGTCACGGAAACCGGGATCCTGGTTAACGACGACCACATCGAGGCCGACAACATCTTCTGGGCCGCCGGCGTGAAGGCGAGCCCGTTGGCTGAGAGCCTCCGAGCGCCGGTCGACGACCGTGGGCGTGTGATCGTGGAGCATGACCTCCGTGTGCCCGGACATCCGCGCATCTTCGCGATCGGTGACATGGCGTCGTTCACACCCGCGGGCAGCACTCAGCCCTTGCCCGGAGTCGCGCAGGTCGCGATCCAGATGGGACGTCATGCCGGCATGCTGATCCGAAGCGCGATCTCGTCGTCGGAGCACGCGCCGTCGACGACGTTCGTCTATCGCGATCGTGGGTCGATGGCCGTCATCGGCAAGAATCGCGCCGTCGCGGTCATCGGTTCGTCACGCTTCACGGGATTCTTCGCCTGGATTCTCTGGGCCACCGTTCACATCGCATTCCTCGTGAGTTTCCGCAACCGGGTGCGTGTTCTCTACGACTGGGCGATGAGCTGGTTGTTCAACGCCCGCGACGCTCGCGTCATCATTGGCGAAGGCGAGCGACACGACAACAACGCAGATGCGACCACAGCCGATCGTCGGTGAATCATCCGAGCAACGGTCCCTGCAGAAGTGACGGCGACGCCCGTCAACGCGTGACGGAGAACGCAACGAACGATGGTGGCGCGTGGCGCCGCTCGCGATGTTCGCGCGACCCGCGCGGGAACACCGTCCGTCGGCGGCGCAGCTCGGCACGTATCAGATCGTCACGATCCGTTACGGCGGACACCGTCGAGGAGCTCGGAGTCGAGGTCCGATTCACTCGAAGACGCGTGGAGCACGGAGATGTCACCCGTCGTCTCGAAAACCACTGCGCGCACCTGGTCCAAGCGAAGGACATTCGCTTCGCGCAACTTGGCGACGATGTCTGCGCGCGTGATGTTCGTTGCCTCCATGTTGGCTTCGAGGAAGTGGCTGCCGTCCATGAGGAGGACGGGCGAGTTGTCGATCCAATCAGAGGCGCGTCGCGACTGGCGGCGTAGCGCCGCGAAGCCCCACTGACCGACGAACAGGCACAGAAGTGCGAATGCGGCGAGTGGCAGCGGTGGCGACGCGTTGGAGATCGACCCCGCGAAGAGCGATCCGACAGCGACGGTCATGGCGAAGTCGGGAGCCGACATCTTGGAGAAGCTTCTGAGCCCGGTGAGACGCGTCAGCACGACGATCGATGCGTAGATTCCTATAAATGACAACGCGACGAAGAGGTAGTCACGGGCCGGTGCGACGAACCAGTCTTTCCACATGCGATGGTTTCCTTCCAGCATGGGGGCGCGGACGGATGGCGGCGATCGTCGGCACTCCGATTAACACGCGCGGATCGACCGCCGATGCCAAGCGCCGCTCGAGAACCGTGGAGCGCGCAGGTCGTGTTCCGTACGCCTTCGCGCGCGCGCGTGATGAGCAAACTCAGCCGGCGGTCGTGTCGCCGCCGAGAAGAGTCAGAACCTCGCCGGTGATGTAAGGCGAGTCGACGCCAGAGGCGAAGAAGACGTACGCCGGAGCGATCTCCTCCGGTTGCGCGGGACGTCCCATCGGCGTGTCGCTCCCGAAGTCGACACTCTCTTCGGGCGGTCTTTCCGCCGGGTTGAGCGGCGTCCAGACAGGCCCCGGCGCAACGCAGTTGACGCGAATGCCCTTCGCAACGAGATTTCGTGCCAACGACTTGGTGAACGCGTGGATCGCACCCTTGGTCGCCGAGTAGTCGAGGAGCCGCTCGCTGCCATCGAGTCCGGTGATCGAACCGGTCTGCACGATCGCTGCTCCGCGCGACATGTGTGGGACCGCGGCGCGGGCCATGTAGAAGTAGCCGTAGATGTTCGTTCGGAAGGTCTTGTCCCACTGTTCAAGACTCACATCGTCCAGACCGTCTCGATGTTTCTGATACGCGGCGTTGTTGACGAGCACGTCGAGGCCGCCCAGGTCGGCGACGCAGGTGGCCACCGCTTCCCTGCAGAAGTCTGGGTCGCAGACATCTCCCGGGATGAGCAGAGCGCGTTGGCCCTCGTTCTCGATCGCGTCGGCTGTGACGCGTGCGTCGGACTCCTCTTCAGGGAGAAAGACGAGCGCCACGTCCGCACCTTCGCGGGCGAACAAGACGGCAACGCTCCGACCGATACCGGAATCACCGCCCGTGATGAGAGCCACTTTCCCACTCAGCTTTTCCGCCCCCTTGTAGCCCTCTGCCAAGTAGCGGGGCTGGGGATCGAGTTCGGACTCGAGGCCGGGAGGAGTCAGGTGTTGCTTCGGAAGCGGTGGGGTCGGCTGCTTCTTCACGTTCGATCTCGCGGGATGGTCGCCCGTGGTTCTCACCTGGCGGGCACTCTCACATTGAATCGACGTTTTGCAACTGCCGTGCCGAACCGCCCTCGTGTCGATGGGCTGCGACGCTCGGAAGGCGTTCGCCGCAGCGCTGAGCCTCTCTCAACGTTTCCGACGTGACCGAGGCATGCGTGCATGCATGCTTCACGGCCATCGGAGTCGAGGCGACTTCTACAAGTGGGGCCCGAGTTCTTCAAGTGGCCCGTGGTCTTCAAGTGGAGCGAGTGGCGCGACCTCCGAAGGCTTCGTCAGCGGCACAGGGACCGGGCTGCCACGCGTCGCCGGCGAGTCGGCCAGCGACGCGTGCTCGTTACGGTGGGCATGATGCGCGGCTACGGCGCCTCGGATTCGAGGGCGTTGCTGCCCGTGAAGCCCGCGGGTGCTCGCGCGTCGGCATGCCACGTCTGGAACACGATGGTGAAGCCGGGCGGGATCCCGGCGGGCAACGTGCCGGCCAGCGTCAGTGCGCCGGCGTGATCGGTGGCAGCCGGCAGCAACAGGTCGAGCGACGGAACCATCGTGCCGCCCTTGAAGGGCGCGCCGAGGACGGATGCACCGACGACGATCGTGCCCGTGGCGAACGCCGGCGCGTCGCTCAGTGCCAGTTCGATTGTTCCTCCGGACACGACATCGCCACTGGCAGCGAGTGACGCTCCGCCCACACCGCCGTCGAGTGACGACCACGGCGACTCGAGTCGCAGCACGAGGCGCACGGTGGCGTAAGGTTGGTCGGGGAGCAGCGCGGTGTACCCGAGCAGGTGGCTTCCGAACATGCCGGCGGTCGTCGCGCCGAACTCGTCTTCCTGACTTGTCGCGACGGGGAATCCTCCGCCCGTGTCGAGCACCGTTCCGCCCGCTGTCACGCGCGCCGCGAAGATGTCACGGCGCGTGTCCCAGAACCCGACGATGTCACGGTAGTCGGCCCAGGTGACGAGGTAGTCCTCGCCGTTCCAGCCGATGTCGGCGAGCCCTGGCAGTGCAGGCGAGGGGGCGATTGCGATCGTGGACGACGTGCTTCCGTCGGTCGACACGATCCTGCCCGTGACGCCCGACGAGTCGAGCCAGATGACGAGGGCACTTTCCCCGTTCGAGGCGACGTTGGGTCGCGCGTTTCCCCCGACGAAGACCTCCGACGACGCGCTGCCGTCGGCTGCGATGAGCGCGACCCGCACGGATGTGTTCGGGTTGTCGTGCGAGGGCTGACGCTGCCATGTCGCGATCCAGCCGGCGCCGAGCGCCGCGACGCGCGGGTAGCGTGCGAAGTTCGCGCCGATCTGCTCCGTGCTGCCGATCAGTGTCCCGTCGCTGCCCACACGCTGTGCCAGTGGGAGGCGGATGTCACTTGTGGGGGAGTCGCTCGAGACGACGAGGTAGGTGCCGTCGTTGGCCGCGACGTCGGGCTTGCCGCCCTCCATGATCGAGATCGGTGTGGCATCGAGAACCGAGCCGTCGAGCGCGACGCGCATGCCGAGCACGACGTCGTCGGTTTCGAAACCGAGCACGACGCGGTCTTCCCAGACCACGAGGTAACTGTCCCCACCGAACGCGACCTTCGGCTCGCCGTAGCGGTTTCCGGACGCGAGTTCGATCGGCTCGGCGTCGAGTGCGACACCGAAGGCGTCGAAGCGCTGGGCCTCGATGACGATCGTGTCGTCCTGTTCGGCCGTGAAGACGGCGAGGTACTGACCATCACCCGCCGCGATGGACGGGAAGCCTTGTCGCACCGAGGAGAGCGAGAGGGGGACAGCCGACGTCGCCGTGCCCGCGTCGTCGACGCGCGCCGACTCGACGGCGCCGGGCCAGTTCTGCGAGAGGTCGGTGGTCTCGAAGACGATCGCCGTGCCGCCGACGAGGCCGGCCGATGCGGCGCGCGAGTCGGCCGTGGCCGGGACGATGGGCAACGCGACGCCGCCCGGGTCGAGCAACGTCAAGTCGGGCTGGATGCGCGCGAAGCGGAACACGTCGTCGTTCGTGTCGGTGCAGACGATCGTCCACAGCGAGCCGGTCCACGCGACGTCGGGGTCCCAGTTGAAGTCGCCGTTCGTCGCCGGCGTGATCTGGATGATGTTCGACATCGTGCCGGTCGCGCCGTCGATGCGACGCGCGCGGATGTTCTGTCCCGAGACGACCGAGTTCTGCCACGTCACCATGAAGTCGGTTCCGTCGGTCGCGACGCGCGGGCGCGCGCTCGTCCCACCCGCGAGCGTGAAGACACCACCGATCGGAGTGAAGGTGTCGTCGAAGCGCAGCCCACTCGTCGGTGAGCCGGGGCTGAACGCCAGGAGGTAGACGCCGTCGGCGTACTCGACGTCGCCGCGTCCCTGCGCTGTCGCGATGTTCTGGATCAGCGTGCCGCCCGGGTTGACGACCGTGCCGTCGGCGGCGATGCGAAAGCCCACGATCCCGGCAGGCGCCGACGGGATGCTCTGCACGGTCATCACCCAATCACTGCCGTTGCTGGACAGCGTCGACGTGCCGCTCGTGCTCTGTGTGTCCTTGATGACGAACGGTTCGTTGTCGAGCAACGTCCCGTCGGCCGCGACACGTGCGCCGAGCACGAAGTGGCAGCTGCTGCATCCGAACGGGTCCTGGTTCTGCCAGGTCACGAGCCACGTCGAGCCGTTCCAGGCCGCTCGCACTTCCTTCTTGTCGCCCACCGTGAACGGCATGCGCAGCGCGACAGAGTCCATCGGCGCACCTGCCTGGTCGAGGCGGATCGCGAAGACGTCGGGCGCAGGCTCACTCTGCAGCGGGCTGTGGAACTCCGCGCGGTGGTCGACCCACACGACGAGCGCACCGTCACCACCGGGCGCAATATAGGGCTCGTGCTGCACTCCGCCGGCTTCGAACGAGCCGACATCGCCCGGCGGCACAAGCGCGGGAGCCAGGACCGGAGACTGGGCTGCGAGAGGGAGGATCGTCGTGAAGAAGGCGAGGACCGGAAGGCAGAGCGATCGCATGGCGTGGGGCTTTCGCGAGAGAGCGGTGAGGACCGTGAACACGCCCGATGACCGAAGCAAATCCCGCGCCGGTCTTGTCCAACGGGCGGTCGGCGCGTGTCGCCTGGGGCTGTCGGCGAGACCACTCGCGTTGCGTGATGGCGTCAACGGGATGCACGGGCAGTCTAGCTGGAGATCGTGGCCCGGTGGTCGGCGAGGCCGACGAGCGAGCCGCGGCGAGCATTCGTTCGTGAATGGGATCAACGCCTGCACACGACGCCTTCTGCTGGCGCCGAGCGTTCAGATCGTGGACGCGCGGTCCAGACACCGGACACGGGTCTCGAGCGAGAGAGCCCTGACGCTTGCTCTTGAGATGTGTGGCACGGCACGGCGTTTGCTGTCGCTATACCCTTTGCGCCCAGCATCGCGAGCGTTCCCGGTCTCGTAGGATCAGCCCATGTCTTCTTCTTCGTTTTCTCGCTCCTTCGCCTTCGTGTGCGGTGTCGTGGCCCTCATGGCCCAGACGTCGCGCGCGGCCGACCAGCTCGTCAACCAGAGTCCCGATGGCCAGGCTCTCGTGTCGAGTCAGTTCATCACGTCGGCGCCGAGCGTGCAGACCGAGGCCGCCGACGACTTCACCTTGCAGGGCGTGGTCGAGCGCGTCGTCGCGCGCGGTTGGAACACGGGGTCGTGCATGTCGTCCGTGACGGGCGTGCACGTACGCTTCTACGATGCAGCGGGCGATGCGCCTGGGCCGCTGCTCCAGACGTTCTTCGTGCCCGCCGGCGATCCGGACTTCGTCTACGAACCGTGCGCCGAGACGCTCGACGTCACGTTGCCCGCGACGTTCGAGGCGACCGGCAAGCACTTCGTCTCCGTGCAGCTCGAGACCTCGGCGCCGGACTCCTGGCGCTGGTGGACGGCGAACACGGGCAACGCGTCGGGGTCGTCGGCGCTCCAGCGCGACGTGGCCGCCGGCGAGCCATGGACTGCGCTGTCGCCCGCTGCTGATCTCGCGCTCGAAGTCTGGGGCATCGGGCCTCCGCCGCCGCCAGCGACGACGAAGCTCTGGTCGCAGCTCAAGTTCTTCCTCGGCGACGGTGTGCCGACGACCACCTGGCCCTCGCCGCTCAAGAACGTCGAGGCCGCCGACGACTTCGACGTCTTCGGCAGCATCGAACGCATCTTCGTCGGGACGACGGTCTGCTTCCCGTGTCCCTACCCCGACGTGGTCGGCGCATGGGTGCGCTTCTACGAGTGGGATGCCGGCAACCCCGGCGTCCTGCAGCACGAGCAGTTCATCTCGCTGCCCTCGTCAATCAGCTCGCTCGGCGTCGACTTGATCCTCAACGAGCCGTTCCTCGCGACGGGGCGACACTTCCTCTCGGTGCAGCTCGTAAGCACGAACACGCACGGCTGGACGTGGGTGGAAGCCGACGACCCGCCGCAGATGTCGTCCGTGCGTTTCCGTGACAACCTCGCCGGCGGCGAGTGGGGCCCCTACTTGGTCAACGGTGCTCCCTGGAACGTCGACGTGTCGTTCGACTTGTGGGGCAAGAACTTCACGCCGCCGCCGACGCCGCAGGGCGATCCATGCGGCGAGTGGGAAGCGCTCGACACGCCGATCCCGGCGGGTTCGAACCACACGATCCTCGATGACATCGCCGTCATCGCTGACGACGACGTCTGGGCCGTGGGGCGCCAGAACGTCGAAGTCTCGCCCTCGCAGTGGGTCATCCGTCCGCTCGTCATGCACTGGGACGGCAGCGCGTGGTCGCAGGTGTCCACGCCGGTCGGCACGACACTTCCGTTCGGCGGGGCCTGGCTCGAGGCCATCGGCGTCGTGGCGCCCGACGACCTCTGGGTTTGCGGGCTGCGCGAACTCGTAGGCCCGGGCGGATTCGTCGGCTACGACGTCTTCATCATGAACTGGGACGGATCGAGCTGGGAGGTCCAAGACGTCTTCGTGAACCTCCCCGGCATTCAGACGTCGAACACGATCGGCATCGAGATCATCGCCGCCGACGACATCTGGTTCCTCGGGAACGGCGCCTCGCAGGGCTGCAACCCGGCGCTGGCACTGCACTACGACGGCTCGAACTTCACGATCGAATCGACGCCGTGCCCTCCGGCCTGTGGTTCGGGAGGTCTCGGCGGCTACGCGCTCGAGGCCGCGAGCGCGATCGCTTCCGATGACGTCTGGGCTGTCGGTGGGGGCACGGGCTTTGCCCACAGCATCTGCTCGTATGTGATCCACTGGAACGGTTCGAGCTGGTCGCTCGTGCCGTCACCGGAGCCGGGCATCACGCGTCGCCTCTACGACGTCGCGGCGATCGCGCCGGATGACGTCTGGGCCGTCGGTGAGTTCTTCGACTCGCTCGGCTATCACAGCTACGCGATCCACTGGGACGGCAGCTCGTGGACGACAGAGACGCTCGTCACCGGCGGACGCGATCTGCACGTCTTCGCGCCCGACGATATCTATGCAGTGGGCGGCGGTGTCATGCATTGGGATGGCACGGAGTGGACGTTCGTCGAAGACTTCGGACAGGGCGCCGGCCTCAAGGACGGGGTTTCACTGCAGGGAGTCGATGCGATCGACGAGTGTCGCCTCTACGTCGCCGGACGCGAGTTTTCGTTCGAGGAGATCGTGCCGTTCACGGCGCGTCAATCGGGCGGCGGACCATGGGTCGCCGTCGGTGCCGGGTTGGCTGGTGCGGCCGGCGTGCCGAGTCTTGAAGGTGCGGGTGAACTCGAGGCCGGGTCGCTGGCGACACTGGCGCTCAACGGTGCAGCGGCATCGGCGAGCACGGCGCTCGTGATCGGCGCGAGCGAGTTGTCGGCGACGTTCAAGGGCGGCGTGCTCGTCCCGACGCCCGACGTGCTCATCTTTGGGTTGGCCACCGACGCTGCGGGGCAGCTCACGTTGCAGGCCGCGTGGCCGGCCGGGTTGCCGGGGCGCACGCAGGTGTTCTTCCAAGAATGGATCGTCGACGCCGCGGCCGTGCACGGCTGGTCGTCGAGCAACGGTCTGCGCGCAACGACGCCCTGACGCGTCCCACCGTCTTCGAACTTTGAACGACCTCGCGCTGAGGTCCCGAGGGAGCAGTCCCATGAATCGTCTTCGCTTCTCGTTCCTTGTCGCGGGGCTCGTCGCGACGTGCGTCTCGCACGCCCCGGCACAGGTGATCTATACGAACGACTTCGCCGATCCGGGGGCCCCGACGTCCACGGGTCCGACGAATCTTCTGGCCGAAGGCTGGGCGTTCACCACGCAGGGTGGCGATCCCGGCGCCGAGTGGCGCGCGGGCAATCACATCTCCGACTCGTGGGCCCCGTACGACGCTCCGGCGCATCTGACGATCGATGCGCTGCCGCAGTCGGGCGTGCCGGCTGCGGCCTGGGCGCTGCTGCCGGACACCGTCGAGGTGACGGCCGGCGATCAGGCCTTCTTCGCGTGCGCACTGTGGAGTCTGGCGGAGACGGATCGCTGGGAGTTGCGCTGGTCGCCGACGGGCGGCGCGACGACGGGTTCGCAGTGGAGCGACGTCGGTGACTTCACCGAGAACATCGCGCTCAACGTGCAGTCGTGCTCCGGGAATCACTGCTTCGCAACGGCATCGGCGACGTTGCCAGGGAGCGGCGGGCGCCTCGCGCTGCGCTACGTGTACGACACCTGGACGGGAGGCTCGACGCCCGCTGCGTCCGTCGACGCGCTGACGATCATGCGCACGATCGATCCGCCGCTTCCGGCTCCGGGGCAAGTCCTGCACTGGACGCCGGCGATGGGAACGCTGGTGCTCGTCGCCGAGAAGGTCGTGCCGCCAACCGCGACGCTCGTGATCGATGCAGGCACGGAGGTCGTCTTCAAGAACAGCGCGCTGCTGCGCGTGCAGGGCAACCTGCGCGTCGAAGGTACGGCCGGTGATCCCGTCGTGTTCGCGCTTGCCGAAGGGACGCCCGTCGGAACGCACCGCGTGTTCGTCGGCTTCACGGAGATCTTCGGCGTCGGTCCCTACACACCGGCCACGGCCGACATCGAGCACCTCGACTGCGGCGTGCGCATCAACACCGCGTTCGGTGCGTCGTTGTCCATGGCGCATTCCGTCTTCAGTGAGCCGTTCATGCCCAATGCGCGCACGGCTGGGATCGGGGCCGTGCAGTCGACGATCGTGCTCGACGACGTCTTGGTCACGAACGGGGAGATCGAGCTGAAAGACTCCTACCTCCGCATCGACGACACGACGTTCGACAACGCGCCGTTGCTCTCGTTCCGTGACGATGCGTCGAGCCCGATGCACATCGATGGTGTCACGGTGGTGAACTACATCGACGATCACTTCGCAGGCGATGCGCCACTGATCTTCTTCGGAAGCGACCACTTCCTCGGCCCCAACAACGTGATCGCCAACAACCCGCTGCCCGTCACGCTGTACGGCGGCGGGCTCGCTCCGGGCAGCGTCGTGCCGACGTCGGGCAACGGCGTCAACGTCGTGGAGTTCACCGGCGGCTATGCGCGGGGCGTGATCTCCTTCGCGCGCCTCGACGTTCCTTACGTCTGGCGCTACGACTCCTCGTTCACGGATCTCGGTGGGATCGTCAACATCGAACCCGGCACGCGCATCGAGCTCGACCCGGACGCCTTCATCGCCGCGAACTTCGCGAGTCAGCTTCGGGCGATCGGTACGCCGACCGATCCGATCACCTTCACGGCACGGACCCCCGCGCTCGGCTGGCGCGGCATCGGGTTCGGTGTGAACGGCTATCGCCCGAAGCTCGAGCATTGCGTCATCGAACACGCAGAGCTCGGCGTCTTGGCGACGAACACGAACGTGCGGCTCGAGAGCTGCATCGTGCGCAACAACGTCATCGGCACGAACGCGAACACGTTCGGATCGATCGAGGCCGGTAAGACGCGCTTCCTCGGCAATGACGAAGGCGTGCAGACGTCGGCGGGGACGGGCTCGGCGAACATCGACGGGCGCAAGAACCCCAACGTCTTCGCGGGGAACGTCCTCGCGATCAACGATCTCGGTCCGCAGAACTCCGAGTTTGCGGAGGGCAACTGGTGGGGTCATCCCACGGGGCCGCTGCACTTCTCGAATCCCGCTGGTGAAGGCGACGCCGTCGTCGGCTCTGTCGACGTCCTTCCCTTCCTGACCGCTGAACCGGATTTCACAGACCACCCGCCACTCGTACGCCTCGAGCCGCTCTACTACCACGCGACGTCCGGCGACAAGCTCTGGCTGCACTGGTCGACCGAGGACGACGGCTCGATCGTCGCCCAACGTCTCGAGTACTCGCCCCACAGTGGCAACCCGCCGCTTTCGGTCATGATCCCGAACATCGCGCCGACCGCGCGCTCGGTCGAGATCACGATCCCCGACGCGGTGCCGTCGTCGAACAACAACCCGCCGGTCTTCCGCATCGTCTCCGTCGACGACAAGGGCCAAGAGGGTTGGAGCGAGGTGCTGCTGTCGTACCAAGCGGCAGGCAACGAGCCGTTCGCGATCCAGACGGACCTCTCGAACGGGGTCGTCGTCGGTCAGCAGTTCGCGTATCAGTACACGGGGGTCACCGGAGATGCGTTCATCCTGCTCGACGACATGCGTACGTTCGTGAGCCTCGGCTATCACGGTTTCGACGAGGGCATCAGCCTCCTCTTCAACGACGTCCCGGCCGCCAGCACCGACCTGGCACGCTACGCGATCTACGACGACGGGTGGTACGTCGGCGACTACTTCTCGATTCGCCCGCATGTGCTGGCCGGCGATGCTCCGCCGCAGCTCAACCTCACGTCGCCGACGGACCAAAGCGTGCTGATGGGCGGTCAAACCGTGCGCATGGCGTGGAGCGCGAGCGACGACGAGGGCCTGCGTTCGTTCGACATCCAGGCCTCGTACGACGCCGGCGAAACGTGGCACTCCGTCGTGCGGCAGCTTCCCGGTGATGCGACGTCCTACGACTGGACGCTTCCCTCCAGCACGGGCCTGGCGGACCTGCGAGTGCGCGTCATCGCGCGCGATGAACGTTTCCAAGCGACATCCGACACGGTGCAGGTTTCCGTCGCACCCGGACCCGGTGTCGTCTGCCAGCCGGACATCGGTTTCGGCGGCCCCGGCTCGGCGACGCTGTCCCTGTGTGGCGATGAGCTGGCGACGGGCGCCGTCGCTGAGCTGCGTCTCGAAGGAGCGCCGCCCGTGAGTTTCGCGTGGCTCGTCGTCTCGGCAACCTTCGCGCCGCAGCCCTTCGCGACGGGCACGCTGGTGCCGTTGCCGATCCAGGGCTTGTTCCCGTTCGTGGCCGATCCGACCGGCGTCGTGTCGATCACGAACGTCCCCGGTGGCATGGGACCTGCCGACGTCTACGTGCAGTTCGTCGTCACCGACCTCGCGCAACCTGCTGGCTGGGGATTGTCGAACGCATTGCGCGTCGAGCTCCTGCCCTGATCCGCCGTGCTCCATGGCGGAAGTGTCGTACACGTGTGCCGGTCGTACCGAGCCGGTCGTGCCGAGCGATCCGTCCGTCCACGAACAGGGCGCGGAGGGCTCGGGGCAAAGGTGGGGTGACCTGAGCGTGAGTTGACGGTGTCCCTTGGCGAATCGAGGGGCCTTGGTTACTGTCTGGCCACTCCGGTCGTGAGTCGCGCGTTCGAGCTTTCGAGAAGCATCGTGAACGGGGTCGCGAACGGGAGTCGGCTTGGCTTGGGGCTGCAACGCCTTGGCAGCGCGAGCCGACGCTCTGAGATGGAAGCAGCGATGGGCACGATGGTCAGCACGATGACGATGACGGTGGCGTGTAGCGCCCCGAGGGTTGCCGCTTGAGCGACGAACGTCTCCGGAAGTTCGAGATCCAGCCGCAGCCCACGGATGACACGTGCGGGCCGACGTGCCTGCACGCCATCTACAACTTTTTCGGAGACGACCTGAGCTTCGATGACGTGGAGGCCGAAGTCCCGAGTCTCCATACGGGCGGGACGCTTGGCGTCTTGCTCGCGCTCAGTGCCTTGCGTCGCGGCTACCGTGTCACGCTGCGCTCGTGGAACCTGCAGGTCGTCGACCCGACGTGGTTCCTGCCTGGAGTTTCGCTCGAGGACAAGTTGCGTCAACGAGCAGCGTTGCACGGCGACCCGAAGGTCGTGCGTGCGTGCGAGGCCTATGCGACGTTCGTTGCGGAGGGCGGGCAGGTCGAGTTGTGCGACCTGCACGCCGATATCCTGCGCGACACGCTCAACGCAGGCGTACCGATCCTCGTCGGGCTCTCCGCCAGCTACCTCTATCACGAGGCGCGTGCGCACGACGACGGCACGCCTGACGACGTCGCGGGCGACCCGGTTGGACACTTCGTCGTCCTCACGGGGTTCCGTCAAGAAGACGAACACGTGCTCGTCTCGGATCCGCTCTATCCCAACCCCTACGCGGCCGAGCACACCTATGCTGTGCCTATCAAACGCCTGCTAGGGGCGATCTTCCTCGGCGTCCTCACGCACGATGGCAACCTGATCACGATCACCCCACCGCAAGACTGAAACGATGCGTACGATCCTCGTCGTGAGTCGGGCATCCGACTGGCCCCACGATATCCCGGGCGTCGACATCGTGCTCGCCCGTGACTATCTCACGAACAGCTCTTGGACGACCGAACGCCACGTTCGTGTCTACAACCTCTGCCGTTCGTACCGCTACCAAGGCGAGGGCTACTACGTCTCGCTCCTCGCCGCAGCACGGCGCCACCGGCCGTTCCCCGCGCTCATGGCCGTGCTGAACATGAAGATGCGCTCTGCGGTGCGTCTGCTCGACAGCGACCTCGATGCGTTGATCGAACGCAGCCTCGCTGACATCCGCAGCGATGAGTTCGTGCTGAGCATCTACTTCCGGCGTAACCTCGCCAAGCGCCACGATCGCCTCGCCGCCCGGCTGTTCGACGAGTTTCCGGCGCCGCTGCTGCGCGCGACGTTCAGGCGGACCGATCGCTGGCACCTTGCGTCGATCAAGCCGATCGCCCTGCGCGATGTGCCCGACTCACACGTTGAGTTCATGCACGCTGCAGCGCGCACGCACATCGAACGACCGCGCTACGGCGGCCGGGCGAAGCGCACGACCGTCTACGACCTCGCAATCCTGCACGACCCGAACGAAGAACTCAGTCCTTCGAATCCCAAGGCCCTCGCGCGCTTCCGCGATGCAGCCGAAGACGTCGGGTTCGCCGTCGAGATGATCGGCCGTGACGACTTCTCGCGCCTTGCCGAGTTCGATGCCCTGCTCATCCGCGAGACGACGGCCGTCAATCATCACACTTTCCGGTTCGCGCAGAAGGCCGAGTCGGAGGGCTTGGTCGTCATCGACGATCCACAGTCGATCCTTCGCTGCACGAACAAGGTCTTCCAGTCCGAGATGTTCTCGGTGAACAAGATCCCTGCGCCGCGCACCTGGCTCACGCACGACCTCGATCCCGAGGAGATCGAGCGTCGCATCGGCTATCCGTGCGTCCTGAAGGTGCCCGACAGTGCCTTCTCACAGGGCGTGCTGCTCTGCGACGGGCCTGACGAACTCGCCAAGCACGCGGCTCTCCTCGAAGAGTCGGACATGGTGCTGGTGCAGGAGTTCCTGCCATCCGGTTTCGACTGGCGCATCGGCGTCTTCGACGGCAAGCCCTTGTACGCATGTCGCTACTACATGGCGCGCGGCCATTGGCAGATCATCAAGAAGACGGACACCGGACGCTTCCGCTACGGCCGGTCCGACACGCTGCCGCTCGAAGATGCGCCCCCGGCGGTGGTCTCCACGGCGGTGCGAGCGGCTGCTGCCATCGGTGACGGCCTCTACGGCGTCGACCTCAAGGATATCGACGGCCGAGTGGTCGTCATCGAAGTGAATGACAACCCCAGCATCGAAGCCGGCTGCGAAGATGCCGTGCTCGAGGGGGAACTCTACCGAACCATCCTGCGCGGCATGTTCGAGCGCGTCGACGGCAATCGCCGAGGAGTGTCGTCGTGACGAAGACGTTTTCGTTGTTCGAAGTGGTCGGGATCGAGATCGAGTCGATGGTCGTCGACGCCGAGACGTTTGACGTCAAGCCGGTCGTCGACGAGCTGCTGCGCGATGCCAGTGGCGGCGACGAGTGGATCGAGGACGTCGACGACGGTGCGATCGGTTGGTCGAACGAACTCGTGACCCATGTCGTCGAGTTGAAGACGGCTCAACCGGCGCGGCATTGGGAAGGGCTCGCGGCGCACTTCGCTGCGAGCGCCCACCGACTCGACGCCCTCGCGCGCAAGCACGGCGCGCGGCTCATGCCCGGCGCGATGCACCCGTGGATGGACCCCGCCCGCGAAACGACGATCTGGCCGCATGAGACGGGCGTGATCTACGGCGAATACGACCGACTCTTCGACTGTCGCCGCCACGGTTGGTCGAACCTCCAGAGCGTACACCTCAACCTGCCGTTCCACGGTGAGGATGAGTTCGCGCGTCTGATGGCCGCCGTGCGAATCGTCTTGCCGTTGATCCCGGCACTCGCGGCGGCGAGCCCGTTCGTCGAGGGCAAGGTGAGCGGAAGCCTCGACAGTCGACTCGGTTACTACTGCGACAACGCGCGCCGCACGCCGGCGATGACGGGCGACGTGATCCCCGAGGCGCTATGGACCTTTGCCGACTATCGCGAACACGTCTTCGCGCCGATCGATCGAGACCTCGAGGCGATCGGGGCCGGTCCCGTGCTCATGGGTCAAGAGTGGACGAACGCACGCGGCGCGATCGCGCGCTTTGATCGCATGGCGATCGAGATCCGCCTCATCGATGCGCAGGAGTGGTCCGGTGCCGACCTCGCGATCGCGGCAGCCGTGACGGCCGTTGTGCGTGCGCTCGTCGACGAACGCTGGTCGAGCCGAGCCACGCAGCAGCAGTGTCCGAGCGACCTGCTCGTCGCGCAGCTGCACGAAGCGATCGCGCGTGGGCCAGCGGCGCACGTGGACGGCCGACTGACCGACCTCATGGGTGCCCGCGCGACGACACTCGGCGACCTCTGGAAGCATCTCATCGACGCGACGTTCGACGGGCCCGACGAACTGGCGCCGTCGCTCGATGTGATCTTGGCGCGGGGAACCCTGGCCGAGCGCATGCTGGCGGCCACCGGCCCGACGCCCGATCGCGCGGCGCTGCGGCACATGGCCGCAGAGCTTTGTGCCTGCCTCGCCGAGAGCCGTGCGTTCTCGCCATGAGCGTGGCGTTCGTCGTCACCTGCGAGCATGCGTCGAATGCCGTGCCCGCGAGCGAGCAGGCGCTGTTCACGCAAGCGGAGTCGGCGCTGGCGTCGCATCGCGGATGGGATATCGGAGCGCTCGAGTTGGCGCACGACGTCGCGTCGGCCTTCGGCACCGATGTCGTCGCGACGGAGGTCACGCGGCTGCTCGTCGACACGAATCGCTCCGAGCGTCATCGCGCCGTGTTCTCCGAGTACACCGCGAACCTCGACGACGCGACCCGGGCTGCGCTTCTCACAGGTTGGTGGCGTCCGCACCGCGACGAGGTCGAGCGACGCGTCGCGGCCGCGTTGTTGCGCGCGACGACAGTCGTGCACTTCTCGATCCATTCTTTCACGCCGGTCTGGCACGGCGTCGAACGCAGCGTCGACCTCGGCCTGCTCTATGACCCCGCGCGCCCCGGCGAACGTGCCTTCGCCGTGCGCTGGGCGGCGGCCTGCCGACGCACGCGTCCCGATCTCCGTGCGCGCCGCAACCAACCCTACCGCGGCACTGCGGACGGACTGGCGACGTCGCTGCGTCGTCGCTTCGACGCGGCGTGCTACCTCGGCTTCGAGATCGAAGTCTCGCAACGCTTTCACGCCGCGTCGCCGTCGACATGGCGCGACCTCCGCGCGGACGTCGTGACCACGCTGTGCGAAGCCGCTGATCCACTGAGACCTTGACCAGGGCCTTCTCACAGAAGGCTGCTAGCGCGCGCCGGGCTCATCGAGGCGCCCAGTCCACGAGTGCATCGACGGCCAACGGACATCGGGGCTGAACGATCCGTGCGTGGTCGTCGTCGAGCGGGCGTTATCCGGCGGCCGACGCGGAGAGCATCCCGTCCTGGTCATCCGCACCGGAAGACGGCGGCGGGGACGGCGCTGCGGCGGCCGGCTCGTGCATCGCGGGTTGCGTCGACGCGCCCGTCACTTGGGCACCGGGCTCCATCATCTTGAAGTACTGCACGAGGTTGTCCTTCAGCAGCCGCAACTGATCGTTGATCTTCTTTTGCTCGGGGCCGTCGTAGCGAAGCTCCTCGAGCAGGATGCGACTGATCGACTTGTTGACCCGTCGGATCGGCGAGAGCATCTGGCGATACTCCCGCGGCACCGGAACCACCTTCTCGGATTCCTCCTGGGCGGCAGACAGTCCGCCCACCTTGGCGGCCGCGACGATCCGACGCGTTTCCTTCGCCGTCTTGTCGGCGATCAACGGCAGGACGCCCGCCTGCACGTCCTTCTCGAGCTTGATGATCTCGTTGGTCTTGGTGGCGTTCAGGTCGCCGTGGTCGCGCGCCTTCTTCACGGCCTCCGACGCCAGTGCGTCGCGCTTGATCGCGCCACTGATCACCGCCTTCGACAGACCCGTCTTCTCGGCAGTGATGGCCGCGAAGGAGTCCTCGTCTTTATCCTCGCGCTCCTTCTTCTGCTGCCTCTCTTCGCCGGTGGGTTCCTCGGCGGAGAGGTCGACCTTGTTCGCCTGCGGGTTGAGCGACTCGTAGATCTCGCGCCCGCGGTTGAGCGACCGCTCGAGCTCGAGCGTCGTGAGCGTCTTGCGCACCAGGTTCTCGTCGATCGAGATCAGCTCCTCAACGAGCACGTTCCGGTCGACGACGTGCACCGGGGCTTCCGTCCACCCGAGCTCGGTGATCGCCTGGTAGCGACGAGCGCCGGCGAGCAACTCGTTGTCCGGGTTGATGGTCAGAGGGTGGATCAGGCCGACACTCTCGATGCTCTTCATCAGAGCGCTGACGTCTGTGTCGAGCCGGAGGTAGTCGCTGGTGAGCTTGAGGTCGGAGAGCTTGCGGGTTGAGACGTTCACTTCGGGCTCTTCATGGGGGCGGGTCGGCAGGCAGGCGAGGCATTGTCCGCAGCAGCCTCCCGATTCCAAGCAGATCTATCGGAGGGATGTGGTGTTGGTGCGTGAATGCGACGACGGGGCGTCTGGGCGGGCGCCAGGCGATGAAACAGCCCACCGCCGACACGTGCGCGAGCGTCTACCAAGCGCGCCGTCGACGACGCTCGGCGGTCACGGAGATCTGATCGTTGCAGATGGTGCGCAGGTCATCGTGTTCCGCGGCGACGGTGCAGGTGGTTTCGTCGCTGATCTGCCGATCGCGAACGCGATTGCCTCGGCGCTCGCCGTGACGGACGTCGACGGGGACGGCGCGCTCGACGTCGTCACCGTCAATAGCGACGACACAGTGTCCTGGCTGCGCGGTGATGGCTCGGGTGGGTTCCTCGCGCGTGTTGCGAGTGCCGCCGGAGGTGACTGCCAAGGGCTTGCCCTTGGTGATCTCGACGGCGACGATCGTGCCGATGTCGTCACAGCGAACGCGGACATGTCGGTGTCGATCTTCCTCTCGACGCCGACGGGATTATCGTCACCGACGGTCGTGTCGACGGCCGTTTCCCCGGGCGTCGCTGCTGCGGTGGCGGACGCTGATGGCGACGGTGACAGCGACGTGTTCGTGCTGTCGAACGACACCGTCCTCGTCCTCGAAGGTGATGACACCGGAGCGATTGTTGGGTCGTCGACGCGCTCGATCGGCGCGGCGTTCGTGGTCTTCCCGCGCTTCGCGCATGACGTGAATGGTGACTCGCGCGCAGACCTGCTCGGTCGTGCGTCGTTCGGAGGGATCGATTCGCGCATGTTCGTCGCGCTCGACGATGGCGCGGGTGGCTACACGGTGTCGGCAACACAGCCGCTTCCGTCGTTTCCGAATGGTGATCTCATCGACGACATTGACGGCGATGGCGCGATCGACATCGTCGGGTTCTCGCAGTCGCTCGGGCAGTTGATGATCGTCCGCGGAGACAGCCTTGGTGGGCTCGATCCCGTTGAGACCCATGCTGGCGACTCGCTCATGGTCAGCTTTGCCGCGGGGGATGTTGACGGCGATGCGCGTGTCGACCTCGTGTGGAACGCCTTCAGTCCCACGTTCGGTGTGCTGTTCAACAGTCCCGCAGTCGCTGACCCCTGGTCCGACCTCGGCAACGCGTTGCCTGTGCTGAACGATCCCTTCCTTTTCGGGCGAGGTGCGCTTGTCGATGACACGCCGGTCTCGCTGTGTCTTGAAGGCGCACTCCCGGGCGCGTCGACGACATTGGTGATCGGGATCTCGGCGCTTCTCTTGCCGTTCAAGGGGGGCGTCATGGTGCCGGCACCGGACGTGCTGTTCGGGCCCTTCATCATCGGCACCGACGGTCGGCTTCGCTTCGACGGCATCTGGCCCGAAGGCCTGCCGCCTTCCACCTTCTTCGCGTTCCAACACTGGTACGTCGACCCCGACGGTCCCAAGAATCTCGCCGCCTCGAACGGCATCTCCGGCGTCACACCGTGAACTCACCGCATGGGAGCGCGATGCTGGGGCGCTCTGCTCGATGCGTCTGGATGGGAGCCCGGTTGACCAGCGAGAACTGCAAGCCGGTCGCGTGGTGATGTGCAGTTGGTGTTTGTCGAGGGCGCGGGTGGACCTTGGTCGCCCCGATCCAGGCGTTGCGGTTGAAGGCCTCACGTGAAGAGCACTTGACCGAGCGTTTGAGGGCGACGTGCTGCCGTAGAGGAGCGCTGTCTTCGTGCGTGACGCACGCACTTTCGGTTCGCGTCGGAGGCACTCATCCGCCGGAGCGCACTCCGTCCTCAACCAGTCCTTGCCGGAACGCTCCCAGCCCGCGACGAACGACCGCGTGAACTCGCCGTTCAAGGTATGTCCCGGTCGGAAAGTCCGGCCGCGTGGCCGACGTTGACACGCTGACGATCTGCAACCGAGAACCTCGGGTACGGGGGAGTTTTCGCGCTATTGCGGATTGTCCAAGCATGCCGTCTGGCGTGGTCGCACTCGGGAGACACAGCGACCCGCGCCGAGTGCGTTTCGGGAGCCCCTTGTTCGCTCGGGAGTTCGAGTCGCACGAATGCAGAAGTGCGAAGCTCGCCCGCCCTCTGGAAGCTCACATGTCATCGGTCCGCAACCACCGCTCGTTCTTCCGCTCAGCCGTCGGCGCTCGCCGTGGGTGGACGCTGCGTCGTGCGACGCTCGCGTCCGCGGTGCGCGGAGAGCGTCATGCGCGTGTGGCTCACGATGGCGTGGCCGAACTGAGCGAGCGAGCGCGGATGTCGGGCGCGCGCGGGACCACCCAGCGACGCGGCTGCCGCACTGCGGTCACCCCGGAGAGCCCGCATCTGACATCTCCGCAGCGAACTCAGCCGCTCGGCTGAACGCGCGCACCTGGCCCTCCTGTCCCTCGCCCCCTGACCCTCGAACGTCTCGCCGTTCGTCCGGAACCGACCTCGCAGCATGTCACCCAACCCTCCCTCGTCCGACTCCACGTCCGCGAGCTCCGCCTGGTCCCCTGGGGGGCTGGTCGTGATGCTCATCGCGCTGGTGGGATTCGTGCTCTGTGCGATGCGCGTGGGGACCGTCACCGGCGAGGATGCGCTCACCGTCGCCAGGCCGTGGGTTCCCTTCCTCGGCGTCGACTTTGCCTTCCGCCTCGACGGCCTGTCGATGGTGTTCGCGCTGCTCGTGACGGGCGCGGGCTTCTTCGTCGCGCTCTACGCCCAGGCCTACTTCAAGGGACACCCGGACCGGGGCCGCTTCTTCCTGTTCTTCGGCATGTTCATGGTCGCCATGCTCGGCCTGGTCTTGGCCGACGACCTGCTCCTGATGTTCGTGTTCTGGGAGCTGACGACCGCCTCGTCGTTCATGCTGATCGGCTTCTCACACGATCTCGAGAAGGCCCGCGCGAGCGCACGGCAGGCCCTCCTCGTGACGGGCGCCGGCGGTCTGGCGCTGTTGGCGGGCGTCGTGCTGCTCGGGAACGCGGCGGGCACCTGGCGCATCTCCGAGATCATCGCGTCCGGCGACCTGATCCGGCAGCACGAGCACTACATCCCGATCCTGGTGCTGGTCTTCGCCGGCGCGTTCACGAAGTCGGCCCAGTTCCCGTTCCACTTCTGGCTCCCCAACGCGATGGCCGCGCCGACGCCGGTCAGCGCATACCTGCACTCCGCAACGATGGTGAAGGGCGGGATCTACCTGCTCGCCCGGCTGCACCCCACGCTCGCGGGAACTCCCGAGTGGGCCTGGACGCTGACGGTCGTCGGCGCCATCACCGCGGTGTGGGGCGCTGTCCTCAGCGTGCGCGCCACCGACCTCAAGGTGGCCCTCGCATGGACGACCGTGATGGCCTTGGGGACGCTCACCCTGTTCCTCGGCTCGGAAGCACAGATCGGTCTGGCCGCCGCGATCACATTCCTTCTGGTGCACGCCCTCTACAAGTGCGCGCTGTTCCTCGTCGTCGGCAACCTGGACCACGAGGCCGGCACGCGCGAGGTCGGACTGCTCGGTGGGCTGCGACGCGCGATGCCGTGGACCGCGGCCTCGGCGTTTGTCGCCGCCCTCTCGATGAGCGGGTTCCCACCGTTCCTCGGGTTCCTCGGCAAGGAGCTGAAGTACGAGGGCGCGCTTGCCGTCGCGTCGGAACCCTGGCTCGCGGCGGGTGCCGCCGTGCTCGCGAACGCGCTCATGGTCGCGATGGCCGGCGTCCTGGCGATCCGGCCGTTCTTCGGTCCGAAGGGGGCGACGCCACGTGAAGCGCACGAGGCACCGTTCCCCATGCTCGCCGGCCCGCTCGCGATGGGAGCGCTCGGACTCGCCCTCGGGTTGATGCCGCCGATCGTGGGCGCGGGGCTCATCGCGCCGGCCGTGCAGGCGATGGTTCCCGAGTCTGTCGACCTCACCTTCGCCATGTTCCACGGGATCACGGCCCCGCTGCTTCTCAGTGTCCTCACCGTCACGCTCGGCGTGATTGCCTACCGCCTCCGCGACAAGCTGCGCCGCGTCATCGACGCCTTCGTCGGCGCGTTGCCCATCACAGGTGACGGTTCGTATCGGCGCGTCGTCGGATGGATCGCCGACGGCGCCGAGGGCCTGACGCGCATCCTCCAAACCGGACGACTGCGCACGTATCTCGCCTCGAGCTTCGCGGTCATCGCTGCCACGCTCGCATACGTGCTCCTGCGCAACGGCCTGCCGCCGCTCGACCTCGACGCCAGCGGAGTGCCGTTCCACAAGTGGGGTGTCGTCGCGCTGATCGCGGCGGGGGTGGTCACCGTGCTGCTCGCGAAGACGCGCCTCGTTGCTGTCTGCGCGCTGGGCCTGGTCGGCGCGGGCGTCGCGCTGATCTTCGTCCTGTACGGCGCACCCGACGTCGCGATCACGCAGTTGATGGTCGACATCCTGGTCGTCGCGATCCTCGGTCTCGTGCTCCCACGCCTGCCGCGCTACGAAGCTGCCGACGGGACGAAGCGACGCTTCCGACTCGTCGATGCCACGATCGCCACGGCCTTCGGCCTCGTGATGGCGACGCTGCTGCTCGGCGTCGCGTCCGTCGGTGTCGATCGCGAGATCACGGCGTTCTACGAGGCCAACAGCGTCCCCGGCGCGCTGGGCCGCAACATCGTCAACGTCATCCTCGTCGACTTCCGCGCCTTCGACACCATGGGGGAGGTCGTCGTGCTCGCAGTCGCCGGCCTGGCCGCGTGGGCCCTGCTCGCCCGGCCGAAGGAGGACGAGGCATGAAGTCGCTCATCCTCGACAACACGATGCGCCTGCTCGTGTGGCTGATGTTGGCCTTCTCACTGTTCCTCCTGTGGCGCGGGCACAACGATCCCGGCGGCGGCTTCGTCGGCGGGCTCGTGGCCAGCATCGCGTTCGCGCTGCTCGGCATCGGTCGCGGGCCGGAGGCGGTTCGGAGTGCGCTGCGGATCGATCCGCGCACCCTGGCTGGCGTCGGCATCGCCCTGGCGTTGGTCGCGGGGATCTGGGGCTCGCTGCTCGGCACGTCCTTCCTGAAAGGGCATTGGATCTCCGTCGGAGGGCTGCCCCTCGGAACCCCGCTGCTGTTCGACATCGGCGTCTACCTCGTCGTGATCGGCGCGGTGCTGACGGTCGTGCTCGCGCTCGAGGAGGACACCTGATGGCGCTTCCGCTCGCACTGCTCGTCGGCCTGCTCTTCGGCGTGGCCGCGTACCTGATGCTCGGCCGCAACTTCGTGCGGTATCTCTTCGGTCTGGTGTGCCTCGGCACGGCGGCCAACTTGCTGCTGTTCGTCGCCGGTGGCCTGACGCCGGCCGAGCCTGCGATCATCCCCGAGGGCATGAGTGTTCCCGACGAGGTCGTCGCGAACGCGCTGCCACAGGCGCTCATCCTCACGGCGATCGTGATCTCGTTCGCGCTGCTCGCGTTCGCGTTGGTGCTGGCGGTGCGTGCCTACCGCGACCTCGGCACGGTCGACACCGATCTCATGCGTGCCGCCGAGCCGCCCGCCGGTGAAGGCAACCCGGAGGCCGAGACGTGATCGACCCGGGCACGCTCCTGCTCCTCCCGATCCTCGTCCCGCTCGCGACGGCGGCGCTGCTGCTGCTGATGCGCGGACGCGTGCGGGCCAGCCAGGGCGTTGCGCTGCTGGGCCTCGTGGCCATGTTTGCGGCCTCGGCCGCGCTGCTCGTCGACGTGCTGAGCAGCGGCGTGCTCGCCACGACGATGGGCGGCTGGGACGCGCCGTTCGGAATCACGTTGGCCGCCGACACGCTCAGCGCCGTCCTCGTGCTCGTGAACGCCACGATCGGCCTCGCCGTGGGCATGTATGCGATCGGCGACCTCGACGAGTCGACACGTACGCTCGGATTCCATCCGTTCTTCCACGTGCTGCTGGCCGGGATCTCAGGTTCGTTCCTGACCGGCGACCTGTTCAACATGTACGTCTGGTTCGAGGTCATGCTGATCGCGACGTTCGGGTTGCTCGTCTCGCGGCGCGGGCGCGCGCAGACGGACGGCACGGTGAAGTACGTAGCGGTCAACCTCGTCGCGACGACGGCGCTGCTGGTCGGCATCGGCCTGCTCTACGGCCTGACCGGCACGCTGAACTTCGCCGACCTGAACGGCAAGGTCGCCCTCGTGGAGCCCGGGGCCGTGAAGGACGGCGTCGCCATGCTGCTGGTGCTGGCGTTCGCCGTGAAGGCCGCGCTCTTCCCGCTCTTCTTCTGGCTGCCCGCGTCGTATCACACGACGTCCGCGCCGGCGTCTGCGATCTTCGCGGGTCTGCTCACCAAGGTCGGCGCATACGCGCTGTTCCGCCTGCTCACACTGGTGTTTCCGCAGACGGCGGGCGTTGCGATCTCGCCGCTTCTGCTCGTGGCGATGGTCACGATGGTGACCGGCGTGCTGGGCGCGGCGTCGCAGTCGGGCATTCGTCGCATCCTCTCGTTCCACATCGTGAGCCAGCTCGGCTACATCGTGCTCGGGCTCGCGCTCTACACGCCGCTCGCGCTCACGGGTGCGGTCTACTACTTGATGCACCACATCGTCGTGAAGGCGAACCTGTTCCTGGTCAGTGGGTTGATCCGTCGCGCCGGTGGGTCGTTCGTGCTCGCCGACCTGGGCGGCCTCTACCGCCGCGCGCCGTTGCTGGCGCTGCTGTTCTTGGTGCCCGCCGGCTCCCTCGCCGGCTTCCCGCCGCTGTCGGGTTTCTGGGCCAAGCTGCTTCTCATCATGGCGGCCTTCGAGGCCGGTGAAGTGTTGGCCGCCGTCGTGGCGCTCGTCGTCGGCTTCATGACCATCTACTCGATGGCGAAGATCTGGCTCGCAGCCTTCTGGAAGCCGGCGCCTGACACAGTGCCGTCGCCGCCGTCGCCGCGCGTGCAGGTGCTGACCTACGCGCCCGTGGCGGCGCTCGCGCTGATCACGGTCGTCATGGGTCTGTGGCCGCAGCCGTTCCTCGAGGTCGCCGCGCGCGCTGCACAACAGATGCTCGACCCGACCGCGTACGTCGAGGCCGTGTTGGGAGGGGCTACCCGATGATGAGTCACCTGCTGCGCCTGCCCGCCTGGATCGGTCTCGTCCTCTACGTGGTGTGGGAGATCGTCCTCTCGAGCTTGCGTGTCGCGTGGGAGGTGCTGACGCCGCACGCCACGTCGACCCCGGGGATCATCCGCGTGCCCATCGATCTCGAGCGGGACACGCAGATCACGTTGCTCGCTCACCTCGTCACGCTGACGCCCGGCACTTTGACACTCGACGTCACGGAGAAGCGCGACGCCCTGTACGTGCACGTGATGTTCCTCCACGACCGCGAAGAAGTGATTCGCGGCATCAAGGACGAGATGGAAGCGCGCGTTCGGAGGGTGCTGCCATGACGTTCCTCGACTACGCCATCGACGGCGCGTTTGCGCTGCTGCTGCTCGCCGTGCTCGGAGCGTTCACGCGCGTCGTGCGGGGGCCGTCACTGGCCGACCGTGTGATCGCGCTCGACCTGCTCGCCATCGCGCTCGTGGCCTTCTCGGGCGTCTACGCCGCCGAGTCCGGTGAGGTCGCGTTCCTCGATGTCTCGCTAGCACTCGCGCTGGTTGCGTTCTTCACGACGATCGTGTTCGCCCGCTACATCGAACAGCGTGGCACGACACCGCCCCCTGGGAAGGCGGAGACGCGATGACGATGGTCGCCGGTGTCCTCCTGCTCCTCGGCGCTGCCTTCGTGGCCGTGTCTGCACTCGGGCTCGTCCGCTTGCCGGACGTGTACCTGCGTATGCACAGCGTCGCGAAGGCCGGCGCGTTGGGCTGCGGTTTGATCCTGCTCGGAGTGGTCTTCGCACTCCCGAGCGTTGCGGTGCTGCTGCGCGTGGTCGGGGCCATCCTGTTCGTGTTCGTCACGACGCCGGTTGCGTCACACCTGATCGGCCGCGCGGCGCACCGCACGAAGTCAGCGCAGTGGGAACGCACGATCGTCGACGAGTGGACGGACGAGCAGTAGGTCGTGGTGACGCGGTGGCGCTGGCCTGTCCGTGAATAACCCGGGTTCGTGAGCTTGCGGGGTTCCGGCCGCGCGCGTCGCGAGGCGCAACCTGCCGAGCACAAACGCTCGGAGGTTGCGCCCCGTTGAGCGCGAGGGCGGCGATGAGTTCCTCACGGAGCCGGCTTTCCCGACCTGCGCTCGCCGCAATCTGTCGATCGGCGCGCGCGGTCGAGTCGCGAGGAACTCGCGCAGATCACGGCGTCGTTCCGCGGATCGCGTTGCTCGAGGCGAAGCCCTTGATGGCTGCCGGGTCCTTCATCCAGTACTGCTCGTAGAAACTGAATCCCGGAGGCACGCCGGTCGGCCAGGTGCTCGGCAAGTTGATGACACCGTCAGGACCCGTCGAGATGCCGGGAAGGATGATGTCGAACGCCGGCACCCAGATGCCGCCCTTGAACGGCGCATTGATCTCGTCGAAGCCGAGGACGAGCGTCGCGACGCTGTTCTCGAGCGCGTTGGACAGGATCGACGTGACGAAGGTGCCCGGCTGCAGCGTACCCACACCGACGAGCGAGAGTGGACCACGCGTCCCCGGCACGCTTTCGCCGAGGATCGTCCAAGCCGCACCAAGCTCCACCTCGATCACACCGATCGCGACGTTGCCCTCGTCGTCCTGCACGCTCCAGTGCATCGGTCCCGGTGTCAGAAGTGTTGCCGGGAGGTGCGCGTCGCCGTTCTCGTCGGTGTACCGATTCACCAGCACCTCGTCGGGCTGACTCGGGTCCAACGACGCTTTGTAGAGGGCGACGAGCGCACCGGCGACGGGCTCGGCGTTGCTCGAAACCTGAAAGGAGATCGTGTTCGAACACGACTGATCCTCGCACGGCTGCACGCTTCCCGGCACGATCGTCGAGAGCAGCGCCGGCTCATCGCGTCGGATCTTCATCGACGGATCGCCGAGCAACAGATACGCCCAGGTGTTCTGGTGTCCCGGCCAGACGTTGTTCACGTGGTTCTCGGCGTAGGCGATCGCCTGGCCGTGCACAGTGATGCCTGCGTTGTAGACCGCCTCGAACATGCGCCGGTCGAGCTCATGGTTGGGCGATGTCGACGTGGTCTTCGTCGCACCGTAGCTGGCCACGCCTGCCGTCCCCTCCATCTCCATCCACGTCTCGGAGATGCTGTCGGTGGTTCCACCGCCGGCCGCCGCGAGGTTCGCATTCGTGCAGGTGAACGCCCAGACGACGGGGAGCACGTTGTTCTGGAGCGCGATCACGTCGTTCTTGTGGTAGCTCTCCGAGAAGGCATTCCAGCCACTCCACGTGCTCGTCGAACCGTGACCGCGATAGGCGACGACGCCGGCTCCCTGTTCCACCTCGAAGGACACCTGAAAGTTGCTGGGCCCGAGGCTCGAGCCGTACTTCGTCACGAACTCCGGCGGATGGGTGTAGGTCGCGGTGCGCACGTCCTCATGAGCGCCGACATACTTGCCCGGCGCGCCTTCCTTGTGAGCAACCAGGAGCGCCCGGTCGTAGCGTCCGCCTGGCACCGGGTTCGTTTCGTAGTTGATGATCTTCTGCAGCTGATTGACCAGGTCGGTCTCACCGTCGATCGACAAGCGTCCCACGAACACCTCCTTGTGAAAGTCGCTGTCGGCGGGAGTTCCGAAGAGATCGTCGGTTGGGATCTCAGCGCCGTTGGCGGGCCAGGTGTAGGTGCCGAGGGGGATGCGGTTCGTGTCGCCGACGAGGAGCACGTAGTGATCTTCACCGTGGTCGCCTTCGAGGTACCAGTCGCGCACGTCCGCGAGAGTCTCGGAGAGCGGTTGACTCACGCTGCGGTGAATCACAGAGACTTCGAATCCGAGCGTCTTCTTGTGCTGGATGAAGGGGTGCATGGCGGCATCGAACGCGACGTCCATGACGATCGCGTAGCGCGAGTGGGTCTTCAAGTAGGACAGGTTCCACCCGACGTCCTGCACGGCCTCCCAGTTCAGGAAGGTGGCCTTCGCGAGCTTGTGCTTCTGCTTGCTGACGGTGGTTGCGGTCAGTTGCTCGCCGCCGTGCGCGTAGAAGTACTTGGCGTGGGCAAGGACCGTGAGCGTGTTGGACGACGGCGAGAAGGTCAGCGGGTACATCTCGCAGCGGGCGGCTTCGAACGCTCCGAAGTAGACCTCCGTCAGCGCGTCTTCGGCGGCCTGCGCCTGCGGCCAGGCGGCGGAGCCGCCGTAGATCGACGTGTCGACCGTGAAGGTCTCGGGAGTGCCGGTGGTGTCGCCGGGGCCGGGATCCTCGGTCGGATCGATCTCTTCGTCGTCACCCGGCAGCGGTTCGGGATAGACGCGGATGCCGGGGAACGTCTGTTGCTGAAAGATGTCGACCCCGCCCAGCGAGGCCTGTCCTGCGTCGGTCGGGATCGCGAGCTGAACCCGCACGGCAGGCAGCTCGGGAGCGCCCACCTGACCGATCGACTGCAGGCCCGGCACCGTGATGCGCTGGTAGGTCACCCCATCGGCGCCCAACACGTCTTCCCGCCAGAACCCGTAGATGAACACCTCCACCCAGGTGTCCTGCGCACTGGAGTCGGGCGCGGCGAAGAGTACGTCGGCCGGTGTCCCGGGCGGCGAGCCGTCGATGACCTGCACCCAGGTCGCATCCGAGCCCTGCGCATGCGCGGCGACGGACACGACGAGCGAGGAAAGGAGGAGAGCGAGCGTGTGACGCACGTGATGTCGAGCCATGAGATCTGGTCCAGGTGTCGAGAGGTTCGGCGCCGACTCAGCGGCCCCCAAGATGGAATCGGGAACCAGCTCCCGACGTTTCCAGATGGCGCGAAGTTTTCTCGGAGTTGGCGTCTTGTCGTCGCCCGGGCCCGTCGTCGGGGGCAACACACGTGCCCGGTCGCTCCGCTGGCGCTGGAGCGGCCGTGCCGAAGGACGTGTGTCGACCGTACGTCGCGACTCCGTCGGCGCGCCGTTCGACGCAATGCAACCGTATACGCGACGCCCATGAAGTCGCGATCGCACCACATGCGGTCCGCACTTCGCAGGCGCGTTATCCTCGATCTATATGGCAAGTCGTATGCGTGGGCCGGGCGGCCGAGCGCCATGGGTCTCGCAGCATACGAGCGTGCGTTGCATTGCTGATGCGCTCATCCCATGTAAGATCATCGAAAAGATCGAATCCGGCTGCTTGTTCGTGAGTGCTGGGGGCGTCCGGGCACTCGCGGAGGGCGTAGCCAATTGGGGGATCGTGATGGATAGTCGTGAAGGCAGCGAAGAAGGGGCACATGATGATCGAGTGGCAGGCACCGAGAACGAGGTGCGTCGCGAGGACAGGCCGCTTCGCGTCTTCCTAAGTCACAAGGCCGAAGGAGATGGGAAGGCCCATGCGCTTAACATCAAGGAGCAACTCGAAGGAGCTGGGGCGGGGAACCTCCGTGTCTATGTCTCAGGGCACGATGACCAGGGCGAGCGCTATCGAGAGGTCGTGAAGAACAAGCTGCGTCGCTCGGACTGGCTCGTCCTGCTGTACACCTCGCCTTCGCAGCAGTGGGATTGGTGCCTCTTCGAGAGCGGCTTTTTCGAAGGAGGGAGGAGTGGTCAGCAGAAGCGGCTCTTCGTCCTACACCCCGAAGGTGTGAGGCGACCGAACCCGCTTGAGGAGTTCACGTCGGTATCCGTGGGCGCGGGAACTGACGAAGTCGAAGGGCAGATGATCTCGATCCGGCGATTTCTCGATTCCATGTTCAGGGAGTCACTTGCTGGCATACGAGACCGTCCCGTCAATGTCTACATCAGTGAGGCTCAGCTTCAAGCACTCCAGCAATCATTCGCCGATGCGTTGGGGCTCGGCGAGGGACCGATGTACCACACGGATTCACTCTCGATTTTCATCAAGAGTGTCGAGGCGTGGAGAGACGCAGGAAGGATTCCACCTGACGCGCGTGCCGAAGGAAGCCTTCTGGCCCAGTTCAAGTTCGTGAAGGGAACGGAAGCGCGTTGGAATGACGTCGCGTCTTACATCGCGACACTAGGCAGGGAGAGCGGTCGAAGCGAGTGGGCGGAAAGTTGGCTGCGCTGCATGAACCAGAGGATGCTAAGTGCGCATGAAGCGGTCACACGGGTGGATCCCTGCTTACCAGCACTTGTCCGCGGTCGCACCGGTCGGCATCTCCGCCCAGTCCTTCGTCGGGTCGTGAAGCCAACGATCGACTCGGCGGTCTTCGATTTCTTGTTCAAGCCGAGCGCGTCGATCGACCTTCGCGGGTCGAGTGCCGAAGGGGACCTGGGTCGGATGAGTCACCTCGTGGGGCTCGGGCAGATGCTGCGCTGGGGTGCGGTTGCCCCACTCATCGAAGAGCTTGAAGAAAAGGCGACAAGCGATGACCTTCCCGGGCTCTACGAGCGATTCTTCGACGACATCGAACTGAACATCAAGACGGAACTGCAAGCCAGTGGTTATCGGCGCGATCGCTCAATGAGAGCGTTGGGCAGTGACGAGAACCGGGGGCAGCTCAAGGATGTCATCACTTCATGGGACATCGTGCTCAAGTCCAAGCTGAGGGATGCGATGATAACGCACCGCGACGTTGCGATGTCGCGACGCTTGGCACTTGAGATGCACTCTCTCACTCGTCGGTGGTTGGCAATCTGTGCGGGGCGGTTTGCCGAGCTTGCGCGGGACGCATCAGCGGGCGAGTCACGACCCGTGGGCGTCGTTGCGGACCGCACGGCTCACAAGGACAACGAAGGCGGCGCGGCTGCGGCCGCTTCTTGATACATGTCGGATGCCGCATCGATCCGTGCCTTCTCCCAGAACGCTTTCACGCTCTCGATCAATCGCCGCTTGATCGAGGGACACGCCATTCCGGCGGGTGTTTGCCTCGACGTCGGCGCAGGCACAGGTGAGACTTCACGCATCCTCGTCGAGCATGCACCCGCGGGAACACGCGTCATCCTCGTCGACTGCGCGACACATGAGCTTTCCAAGGCGCGGGAGCTCCTTGGGAGTCGAGCCGGTTACGTGGCAGCAAAGGCCGAGACACTGGAGAGACTGTTCGTGACTCCTGTCGACGCCGCATTCTTCTTCAACTGTGTGCATCTTGTGGAGGACAAGAGTGCGCTCTTTCGTAGTGTCCGGTCTGGGCTCCGATCCGGCTCGCTCTTGGCATTCAACACGAGTTTCATCGCGGGCGCTGAGCCCGAGGAGGCTACCGGCTTCTATCGTTCCTGGGTGCGAAGTGCGCTGAAGATGCTCAAGCGCGAGTATGGATTTCGACCCACCAAAGAGCGTGTTGCGGCTCGACGACGACTATCGTCCGATGAGTACACGTCATGTGCCACGAACGAAGGCTTCGAGATCGTCGAGGCCACGGTGGATCGTGTGGAGATGCCTATGACGGCGTTCTACGGACTCTGCCACTACCCGGACTGGGTGGCTGGCATCCTTCCGGGCGTCGATTTCGACGTCGGTTCAGCGGTGTTGCAGCGAAGTCTCTCGCGAACGCAGGAAGCTATGAACCTCACACACTCACCCCGCCTCTGGCTTCGCGTGGTCGCATTGGCCACGTGACGGGTTCGAGTCCTCGGTCGCGCGAAGGTTTGCTTGTCCGACGGAACGTTCGAAGAACCGCCCGATGATCTCACCCACTTCAGTCCAGGCACCCTCCAGGCGGTGATTGTGATGGTCGATCACGACGAACCGCTTGGGCCTGGCAGCGAGTCGTGAGTGTGCCGTCCGGGTCTCCTGCACAGGTATCCATTCGTCACGTTCGGCAACGATCGTGATCGTCGGCACATCCACAGTCCGAAGAGGCTGGCTGTCCCACGGAATGACCGAGTACCAATCTTCGAGGATCGCGGACCAGTCGTCGGTTCGGTGACTCGCCCATCGGATGCGATGCCCACCAAGGGCGCGTCGGACTGAGTCGTCGAGTCGGTCGCGGCGGTAGATCCAGTCAGGGTCACGCAGGAAGGCACGCAGAGCATCGACCGCACCCTCCGGACCCTCGAGCTGGCGCATCCACGCTTCAAACCCGGTCTCACCGTCTTCTTCTCGAACCGTCCGGTGGTTGTGTCGGAAAACTTCACGACTGAGCGCTGGGCAGACGAACGCGAGCCCCGAAGGCCGTGGCCCACCGACAACAAAGGACCTGACGGCACTGAGGCATGCAGCACTATGCGCGACCCAATAGACGGGCACGTTCTTCAGGCCGACCTCGACGAGCACGCGCTGCGCGACGGCATGCGCATCGGAGGCGCCACTATGGAGAGAAAATGTTCCTGAGGAGCGCCCATGCCCCCGTTGGTGGAAGTGCGCGAACAGATACGATCGTGCGAGGAACGGCGTGGGGTCGAGCCGATAGAAGCTCGGGATGGCGGCCTGGCCATGGATGAAGACGACGAGGCCTTGAGGGGGAACTTCCATCGGCACCTCATACGTGACCGAGAGCATGGCGTCCTCTCGCTCAACCCAAATGCGTTTGCGCGTCGACTTCATCCGAAGACCTTCGCCAGCTCTGGCGCGCGCGCGGATGACCGATCGAGATTCTCTCTACCAAACCCAACGACTATGAGAAACATGCCCGTGCCTAACGAATTGTGAAGTCCGGCCGCGGTCGCCGTATGGTGACACTTCATGGACCCTACCACGGTGGTGGGGGGCGGGTCGTCGATGCGTGTGATGACGGGCTCTCACACAGGCACCACAGCCGCAATTCTGGCGCTCGACTTCGACGCAACGGCCGACCGAATGTTCGTGCGAACACGGCTCGCTGGGCGGCGCGTGACACCTACAGACGCTCGCCGCTCCTCGAGGATCTGGGCAACGGTCTCGCCGGTGCGAATGGCGGGCCGAACCTCGCCATCGCGTCCACTCTCGAGACCGACGACCCGGTCAAGGTCAGCTTGCACGCGCCACCGTCCAACGCCGATACGGGCACACATCGTGAGGTGTGCGGGAAGCAAACGAGCGGACGAGTCCTCTTGACGCATCGGCGATTTCCGTCGACGCGTGTCGCGCCGATCGCGGTGGCGATCACGTCGTGCGTCCGTTGCGGAAGAGGAAGAGGTCGAGTCGCGCCGGCTCGAGCCGTGCGAAAACCCCGAACGCCGCACCATGCACGCATCCGCATCAGACGTCGAGCTCGTGGCTCAGGCGGACCAGGCTGCGATGCAGCAGGTTGCGAACCGACCCTTCGCTGCGTCCCATCTGCTCGGCCACGTCGCGTCGCGAAAGTCCGAGGATCCGCGAGAGCAGGATGACTTCACGTTGATCCTCGTCGAGGGCGGCCATCGCGGCTTCGATCCGGTCGAGTTGCTCGCGGGCACTTGCGACACGGCTCGGCGTGCAGAGGTCGGAGTAGACGTCGAGGAGCTCGGAGTCGGAACTCGTGTTGCGACGTGCGTCGCGGCGTGCCGCCGTGTGGAAATCGTGCTTGTCGAGGATCTTGCGCAGCGCTGTCGTGTAGAGCCACGTGCGAAAGTTTCCGTCACCTCGATGCTGAAACACGTCTTTGTGCTCGAGCACCTGTCGGCACGTCGACTGGATGATGTCGGACTCGCCTTCGCGCGCCCGCACGAGCGGCCCGGCTTTCAGGCGCACGTAGGCTCGGAGTCGCGGCAGGTGCTCACCGAGCAACTGCTCGACCGACGGCTCGTTCTTGGAGGCCTCGGTGCTTGCCGGGCCACGAGGCTCGTCGTCCGTGTCATTCATGCGACGAGCATCATAGCAAGCCGTGAATGATCGTCGTGCGGCTGTGGCTCGAAGGCGCGGACCGGGGTTCGCTCGATGCGTTCGAACGCGCTCTCGAGTTCGGCCCAGATCAGCGAGACGGTCTCGACGTCGCGCCCGAGTGGGAGGTCGCGCGTCGCGACGACCGTCCGAGGGTCACTCGCTTCAGGGCGTCGTCCCCTGCAACCCGTTGCTCGCCGCGAAGTTCACCGGTCCCGCTGCGTCGCTCACCCAGAGTTGGACGTAGATGGAGAATCCTGATGGGATGCCGCTCGGCCAGGTCGCGGGGAGCGTCCATGTGCCCGCGGCCGACGTGCTGAACGGAACGATGAAGCCGGGGGGCGCGGGGTCGGGCACCATCGTGCCGCCACGGAACGGTGCGTAGAGCGTGTTGAGTCCGAAGATGAGCCAACACGGTGTGCTCTCGAGCGCGCCCGTGACGTTCAGCTCCATCGGCGTGAGTGGCTGCAACGTCCCCGTGCCCGTGAGCACCGGGGCGCCGTAGGTTCCGGCCAGCCCGAAGCCGACGTCGGCCCACGGTCCGTCCGTGATGCGCAGCTTCATGACGACGGTGTCCGTCATCCCGTTGGCCATCAGGTCGGGGCCGCCGACAACAGGCACCGTCAGCTCGTCGTCCGTGGATCGACCGGCAAGCCACAGGTCCGTCGCGCCGGGTGTGAGTGACGTCGGCACGGCGTCGATGAACGACAGCGTCGTGCCGTCGGGAAGATCGATGAGAACGACATGCTCGAGGTCGTCACCCGAGGTACTCACACGACCGATGAGCGGGTTGCTACCCGTGGGCGTGCCGTCGCTCTGAGCCGTGAGGACCCAGAGTGTTTGATCCTCCGCGATCGAGATGTCGGCGGTGAAGCCCGTGCCCGTGAACCCCGACCAGACGAGTGACTGGCCGTTTGCCGAGACCTTGGAGATGAAACCTGTCACCGTGGGATTCGCGGGCACGAGGTTGGGGCCGATGAGCGTCGGGAACGTGGACGGATCATGTGTGACGCCGGAGACGTACACCGACCCCACGTCGTCGAGCTCGAGACTGATCGGGAACTCGCTGCCGAGCCCGCCGATGAACCCGCACGACGTCAGTGATGATCCGTTGATGGCGACGCGACCGACGACGGCTTCGATCGACCCGTTGTGTACAGGGCCCAAACTTCCGACCGAGGGGAAGTTCGTCGACCATGTCCAGCCCGAGAACCAGGCGCCGCCGAACTTGTCGGCAACGACTTCCGTGATGTCTTCTTGGTCGTCGCCGCCGAGATAGCCGCAGTATTCGAGCGTCGTCCCGTTGGGCGAGACGCGCGCGATGAAGCTGTCCGTCGCGCCGCCTGGCTCGGTGAGGAAGGGGCCGCCCTGCAGCGGCAACGTTGCCGGGAGTGACTTGAAGCGCCCCACGACATACATGCGGAAGAGTTCGTCGACGTCGACACCGAAGACGCGATCGCCGCTGTTCCCGCCGATGTATCCGCAGTAGTCGAGCGTGCTGCCATCCGCCGCGACGCGTGCAACCCAACCGTCACCCCCGAAGTTGTAGGTCAGGTCGGGGCCGTTCTTGACGGGGAATCCGTTGTACTCTTCCGAGCGTGTGTAACCGCCGACGTAGGCACGTCCAAGTGAATCGACGGCGAGTCCGTTGATGTAGTCGAGTTCTGTGCCGCCCAAGAAACCCGCGTAGAGCAGGGTGCCGTTCGGGTCGAGTTTTGCGATGAATGCATCGCCGTGCGGCGGGAAGAACGGGCCGTCCCAGGTGAGCTCGGGGCCGACGAGCACCGGAAAGCTCGCCTCTGTGGAGCGCGTGCTCCCGGAGACGTAGACGTTGCCGACGTCGTCGACCTCGATCGCCGAGGGATTGTCGTCGTCGGCGCCCCCGAGGAAGCCCGCCGTCACGATCACGGCCGGGTCGATGAGCAGCGGGCGTGACGTGTCGTAGTGACCCACGGAGAATGTGACGTCGAAAGCCTCATCTTCCGATGCCGTCACGCGGAAGCCGACGTCCACGTCGCGGTGTTCACCGTCGACGAGTTGCCATGCCACGGGCGCGGCGTCGATCACACTTCCGGAGGGTGTCGCGATGACGAGCCGGCCGTCGTCGTCGATCGTCACGTCGTCGGCGCCGTGATGGCGCAGCACGATGTCGTGCGGATCGGCGTCCGGCGCCACGGTGTACGTGCCTTTGAGCGTCGTGCCCATGGCTTCGAGCTTCAGGTCGATGCCTGTCCAGAGGTCGGCGTAGCGAACGGTCCCGAACGTCCGGCGCGCGCTCTTCCAGTTCTCCGGAGCGCCATGGAAGCGACTGACGACACCCGGCCGCAGAGCTTCGCCCGTCGGCTCAGCGTCCGCGCGCCCACCGATGGGCTCGATCGTCACGACGCTGTGTTCTTTGCTCTCGCGGTCGCTGACGATCCAGTGCATGCGTGCCGTCTCGAGTGCGGCGGAGAGTTCGTCACCCAGCATGAGGAAGCGCGCGTCGTCTTCGATGAAACACTGCGGCAGCTTGACGCTGGCGGCGCAGGGCGCGGATCGATCGCCGAGAAGGGCTGGGGGCCCGCTTACGAGCGCATCTTCGGCGAGCAGGGGCATCGTGAGCGCAAGACCGATGACCACGGTCCACGCATGGCGGCGCCTCGCGCGGACCGCTGAGGAAAAGGAACGGGCGGATCCGGCAAGGTTCAAGGCACGTGACATCGTCATCTCCGTTGTGCGGCGTGAGGTGCTGCGTCAGGAGATGGAATCGGGAGGCACGTCCGAGCGTCTCCAGGAAGTCGTGTATTTATCCGGGAGATGATGGCGTCCGATGGCCCGAGCACGCTTTCCTTTCGATCAAGACGGTTCGCGGTGGCTCGTTCGACGAGACGAACCCCGCCGACCGCGCATGCAGCCGACGGGGTTCGTCGTCGAGAGGGTGATGCGGTTCAGGAGCGCGCCGGCGCGCCGCACGCACCCGAGCGCGCCTGTGCGAGCGCGGGCGCGTCGACGAATCCACCGATCCGCCAGCGTTCCTACACTGTCACAGGCACACTCGGTCATGCACGTCGCACTCGGAGCAGTCCTTCAACACGCTGCTAGAAGCGAACCGCAGTCACGTTCGACCAGACACAGCCCTCGAGGTCGACGACCTGGATCAAGATTTCGACGAGTCCCGGCATCCCGTCGTTGAGCACGGTAGGAATGTCGACGTCGCCGTTGCTGTCGGTCGTGACGCTTTCCAACAGGAACACGGAGAGGTCGAGCCCGATCCCTTCACCGGGACAGCCTCCGAGAGTGGCGAGGCCGTCGTCGAGCGCGACGAGAACGAACACGAGCTCGTTCGGAGCGGCGTTGCGCAGCTGCACCGTGTTGCGTCCGAATGCCCCGGGCGTGATCACGAACGACACGGCGTCGGCCGCCGGCGCGTTTGGCGTGGCGAGCGCGTCGGTCCACGTGAACGAGACGTTCTCGGAGGTTTCGTCGTGCCCGGTCACACCATTACCGTCGGTGCGCGTCTCCCGGCCTTCCGAAAGGTGCTTTCGCTGGAACGAGTCGCCGTTGGCATGGGCACCCGTGGCTCCGGCCACGTCGCCATCCTGATCGACGATCGCCGTGTCGTCGGCGTAGGTGCTCGTGTCCGTGTCGACATCGGGGCCGTCGATCGCGACGCCCGTCTTGTCGACCGCTTCGACCTTGTCGCCATAGACGACGTAGTCGAGATCCTGCACGAGATCACTTTCACCGTCCCAGTAGAGCAGCACGATGACTTCACCGAAGTTCGTCAGGCTTCCTTGAAGGCCGCCGATCGAGCCCGGCGTCGCCTCGAGCATCTCGGGGATGTCGTCGGGGCTGACGTCGTCCTCGGCGAGCTCGTAGGTCGGATCCTCGAGGTAGAGCGCCGCGAAGGCCGTCGAACCGTTCAGCGCGATCGTCTGATACTCGCCCACGCCGATCGAGGCGCCGTCGGGGAAGCGCGCGTAGAAGTCGCCAAAAGCACCGCCGCCGCCGCCGCCCTCGACGAGCTGGTAGTAGTACGTGCTACTGCCCGCGAACGTCGCGTCGGTGAGGTAGACGTCCGTGAGATCCACCGGAAAACTGTTCGGGTTGAAGATCTCGATGAACTCGCCGTCGGTCGGCGTCGTCGCGAACTCACTGATGAGGAGGCGCGCCGGTGCTGTCGGCACGAGCTCGAGCTGTTGTCCGGTGAGGCCCATGTACAGCGACGTGAAGGGGCTGCCACCGAAGTTGAACGTCGTGAGGTGGGCGTCGGCGAGGTTGTACTGGTCGACGGCGTCGACGACGTCGACCTCGTTCGGCGGACCGACGAGCAGCGGGCCACTCACGACATCGAAGAACTCATAGGCGTAGCCGATCGGTCCGTCGTCGAGGATGAACTCGGCGCCGGTCAGGTCGACGGTGATCGCAAAGGCTTCAGGGCTGCCTGATACGGAGGGTGGCAGGCCCGTGAGTGCGAAACTCGCGACCAGAGTTCCCTGATCACCGAAGCCGGTCGAGCCCGTGTAGATGGCGATGTCGAGGCTGATCGGACTCGTTGACGATGTCGCATAGCCGACTTCGATCTCGGTGATCTCGTTCTGACCGATCGCGTCGAATGAACCCCAGTCGAGCGTCGTCAACGCAGGTCCGGGCGTGAAGAACGAACCCAGAAACTCCGTATTGTCGTAGACGACAGCCGGAGGGTTGCCACCAAGCTCGGGTGAAGACGAGATCGTCCCGGTGGCGAGATCATAGACACCGACGTGAGTCACGGACTCGACGGAGATTGGGGTTTGGCTGGACACAACGCCAGCCAATACGGCCACGCAAAGCGCGGTATGAGTGCGCATGTTTCCTTCTCCCACTTCTTGCAGTAGCAAAGTTGTCGTTCGCAGGTGATGCCCCGGCTACTGCGAGATAACGAGGCATCGAGAGATACCCATACGCTAGGGGCGGATATCGGGTTTTGGCAATGTTTTAGGTCATGCGGACAGTCGTTCCCGTTTGTGTGAGGTGCTCGATTTGCACGTGAAGTCGGCGTTTGGTGCGTGTTTTATGCCTTGGTGACAATCGAGGCCCCTTTACACGGAGCACCCTCCGATCAAGGTAGATCCGCGTGGACACGCTCACTTGCCGAGCCCCTCGGTGGGTCGTTTGTCGCGGCACAGCGATCGTGCTCGGCTGCTCTGCGAGGCACGATAGGAGAGATTCGAGAAGGGCAGCGCCGTCGATCATGGAACGCCATGAGCGTCCGTTACCAGGAACGTTGAGAGGCAGACGGGTACGGCTTCGACTGCATGTTTCTTGCGCGACCACCGACGGATTGCCTCATCGCGCGGGCAGCAGATTGCGAGGGCCTCTGTGTATCACAGTGCGATCGACGCGCGGCGCGAACACGACGCGCATGAGTCAGAGGTGATGCCGGCGCCTCAGCTTCGAGAGCGCTCTGCTGTCAACCCGTCTCGACCTCACTCACAGGCCGTCCACCGATGACGGGCGCCGGGCGTTCCTTCCTACGCCCCGAGCAGCGGCAGGTCGTGTTCGGACAGCAGGAAGTCGCTGCACGCGGCGAGTCCTTCGGCGAGTGTCTGCGGGCTGGCCTTGTCCTCGAACGCCAGGCGCAGCGAGCCGGGCGTGAACCGCATGACGAACGGCAGGCCCTCGATCGTGAGGCTGCAAGATGACAGGTCGTGCGGGTACTCGAGCGTCACGCGATCGTTGCGCGCAGCCTCCACGCGGTCGACGATCTCTTCGATGCTCTCGCCACCCGAGTGCTCGAGCTCGACGACGTCGAAGGCGCGCGCGAAGGTGCGATCGAACGCATCCGACTCCAGCAGCTCGGTGTTCGTCAGATTCACCAGCTCGGTCTTGAAGCGCGCCTGCGACGGGTCGTCCGGGTCGACGTCGACCGAGACCTCCATCGAGAAGTCGGGTGTGAAGAGCGTGGCTGCGCCCTCGCCGACGTCGAGCTGAACTTGCTTGCGCGTGTAGCCGAGGCCGGCCTTCAACGCCGTGAACCAGCGGTCGACTTCGGCCTCGAGTTCCTCGGTCGAAAGGCTGCCGACGAACTGGGTCGCCCAGTCGGACACGGCGTCGGGGATGCGGTGGTGCTTGCGATAACCACTCAGCGAACGAACGCGCACCGACCACTCGGTCGAGAACGCGGCGCGCTCCAACGACCGGGAGCCGTTTGCGGTTCGCGACGCGTCGGCGCGCTCCACGCGCGCGATGATGCGCGCGTCGCTCGCACGGCCGTAAGCGGTGGGAGTCTGGGGGCGCAGGACCGTCCGCGTGCGCTGCAGCGACATGGGAACGGCGGTGGACAGGTGACGCTGCAGACTCTTGGTCGTCAGTGACCCGTCGTTGCCCAGGGCGTCGTCGGCGCGGCCGGTCAGAGCGCCGAGCAGGTGCGATGTCCAGAGTCCGTGCCTTGCGTCGGGGGTGCTGTGTGACGTCTCGGTCGTCTTGCTCGACGCGAGGCAGACGCGCTTCTCGTTGTCTGCGAAGGCTGCGTGCAGCGGCGCTTCGAGCATGGCTTCCCAGCGCCCCGCAGCGACGCGGTGCGCGCTGGCGAGGCCATCGTGACACGCGTCCAGCAGCAGCACGACCTGAGCACAGCGCGCGGCTTGGATCCAGCCGACCAGGTCCGCCATGCGGAGCGCCGTGCCGGTCAGGTCGTCCTCCTCGGTGTCATGACAGGCGAGGTGATTCTCGCTTCCGACCGAGAAGCCGGGCCCGACGTAGAAGATCAGCACTTGGTCGTCGACGTCCGCCGCGTCGAGCACGCGTCGCAGGCGTGAGGCGCAGCGCGTGAGCGTGGCGTCCGGGCCGACGAGCACCTGCTGACACTCCGACGTGAAGCCGAGCGGTACGAGCGCCGCGCTCACGGCTCGGGCGTCCGCAAGTGCAAACGTCACGGGCTCCCAATCGACGTCTGTCGGGTGTTCGACCGCGATGACGATCGCGTGCTTCTGGCCCAAGGCGCTGTCTCCGGGATGTCGTTGTCGCGCGATCGCTTCGCGCCGAACGGGACGTCTCGTGCGAAGGGTACGATCCTGACCCCGCGAGGGACACGAAGTCACCGGATCGTGGACGGGCTTGCTGCCGCACACGGCACGTCGAGCGGTCGAGGCGGGATCGCGCCCATGAGGCGGACGGCGACGCGCGAGGGTCGAGCGTCCCGCCGGACCGAGCAGACCGTCGAAAGCCCACGTCGACGCGACGCTGCCAACGCGAGTGGAAGTGGAGCGGGTGTCATTCACGCAGCTTCGCGATGATCTGCTCGGGGGTGTGGCGCTTGCGCTTCCTGGGATCTCCTTGGCCTGGAGGGCCGGTCGTATCTCATAACAGTTCGTTGAAAAACTCATCCGGCGCGCCGCACGCACCCGAGTGCGCCTGTCCAAGCGCGTACCTCGGTGAGGGGGCGGGCGCTCGTTGCGCCGGGGAGTTTCGCTACGCCCGTCCCTGCCGGAGGTTGACTCCGGGTTCGAACGCCGATGCGTAGAGCAGGGCGAAGTGGGGAAGGACAGGCTGTCACGCCACGACGCGTCGTGCAGGAACACGAACGCTGCGCTCGTCGCAGCGTGGTTTCACTGGATCTCGATGAGCACCGCGTTCGAGATGCCGGGGTCACCCGGATCGATCCCGCCTGGGAAGGCGACGTAGGCCACGTAAAACTGGATGCCGCTGATGGTGGGGTTCGCCGGCAGCTGGATCGAGGCCGTGGTCCTGCCCTCACAGTCGATTTCGCCCGTGAAGCCCAGGAAGGTGCCGGTGGGGTCGTCGACGCTCAGCTGCATCAGCGCATCGAAGTTGAGCGGCACGTGGCCGAACGACGTGGAGATCCCCGGTGACGTGCCGAAGGACGCCGCGGCGATGTGGTACGCGCCGGGGAAGTCGAAGGCGGTGAAGTCGAGCTGCACCTGACCGCCGACCGCGACGGGCGTGCCCACGGCTTCGAGCAAAACGGGGACGGGCTCGGTCCCGACGCGCGAGACCATGCTGCCGCTGCTGACGATGATCGCGCCGCTGGGCTGGTCGAGCGCGATCGAACCGCTGTAGCCGCTGCACGGGATCGGGTAGTTCCAGACCTCGTTGCCGAGCGCGTCGTACTTGATCGCGACCGAGCGCACGAAGCTGCCGAAACTCCCGTAGCTGGCGAAGCCGGTCACGTAGGCCGCACCAGCTGCGTCGAGCGCAACGTCGGTGGCCCAGCCGTCGTTCGAGTTGCTGTCGGGCTGCGCGACGGCCCATGCGAGGTCGCCGTTCGAGTTGAAACGCACGACCGACCAGCTCAGGTACCCGGGTCCGCCTTGTCCGACCGCCACGACGCTGCCGTCGCTGTGCACGGCCAGGCGTCGATACCGATCCCAAGCGCTACCCGGCGTGTTGTAGGTGCCCACCCACTCGAGGGTGCCGCTCGGTGAGTAGTGCAGCACGGCGCCGATCGAGCTACCGACGATCGCCGTGCCCGAAACGTACACGTCGCCTGCCGGAGTGATGACGCCATGCTCGGCGCCGTCGAGTCCGGGGAACGTGTCCCACCACAGGACGCCTCCGTCGGTGTCGTAGCAGATCGTGCCGAAGAGGTTGGCGGAATCGCCGGTGACCATGACGCGCCCGTCGGGCGTCACGTCGATCGCGCGCGGCTCACCACCGAAGTGTTCGAAGCGGTCGAACCACAGTTCGTTGCCGTCGGGGGCGAACTTGACGGTTTGGTAGATGTGCGCGAACAGCGGCGTGAAGCTGCGCCCGGTCACGTAGATGTTGTCGGCCGCGTCGATGGCGACGCGGAAGCCCTCGTCGCTGAGGCCGTGGGACGTGATGACGGACCAGAGCGTGTTGCCGTCCGGGTCGTACTTCGTGGTGAGGAAGCCGCCGCCGATGCCCTCCTGATACCCGGCCACGACGACGTTGTCTTGCGAGTCCACGGCGAGGTCCAGCGACTGCGTCCCGGTGCCGCCCAAGACGGAGCGTGTCCAGAGCTGGCGTCCGTCCGGGTCGAGCTTGCCCGTGGTGTAGCTCCAGGCGTTACTCGTGGCGTAGACGTTGCCCTGTGAGTCGAGGACGTGATGACCGGAAAAGGCTGGGGCGTACGCGGTCTGGAAGCCGACGTCGGTACGCCATTCGGTGCCTAGCGTCTGCGTGGCCGCGAGGCCGGCGATGAGAAGGATCGCAACGAGTGCGCGCAATGTCATGGGTTCGCTCTGATGGTGGATGTGCTTCACGTCTTAGCAACAGGCGTGCCACGCGCCCATGGGAGGGAAGGAGGGGCGGGGGCGTGCTCCCGCTCTCCAAGAGTGTCGCAATTGTCCACGGACCGTCTGCCGACTGGACGGCGGAGCGTGCTCGCTGGCCCATCATGGGCCTTGTCGAGCTTGAGCGCGTTGGCACGGATGTTGCTGCCGAGAGGGCTGGCGGCGTCATCGCCACCCTCTCGCCCTCGCCGGGGTTCGGTATGTCGCGACTCGGCATCATCCCACGGGCGCGTGCGGGCAGCCATCACGCCTTGAACTTCGCCAGCACGGTCGCGCGCTACTCTGCGCGTCCCGAAAAACCCTCGGAAGCAGTGAGACGATGATCCACACGATCCGGAAGACCGCGAGTGCGCTCGGACACCTGTCCGCGTTTATCTCGGGTGCTCTCCTCCTGCTTCTCGCAACGGCGCCCTGTGACGCCCAGGCGCCGCAGATCACGGGCCTGTCCGCTCCGTCGTTGCCGCGCAGCGGATTGCTCGAGATCTCGGGCACGAACTTCGGTGCCGAGCAGGGCACGAGCGTGGTGCTCATCGACGGCGTCAGCGCGCTCGCCACCACGTGGACCGACACCGACGTGCATGCCTACGTCCCCGAGCAGGCGGGGCCCGGGCTCGTCTCGGTCACGGTGCAGACCTCGGCTGGGTCGAGCAACGCGCCCCTGCTCAACGTGACCTTGCGCGCGGCCGATGGACGCGTCCGCTGGACCTTCGAGATGGACTCGACGATCTCCGGTTCGTGGTCGGCCGCTGGACCCGACGGCACGGTGTATGCCACCGACGACCAGCGCATGTACGCGTTGAGCGACGACGGCGCTTTGCTCTGGACGCTCGAGGGCGGCGGGGGCGGCATGCCGATCGTCTTCGGCGAGGATGGCACGCTCTACACCGGGCAGGACGGCGTGGTCGCGATCAACCCCGACGGGTCGCTGAAGTGGGAGTTCCTGTTCCCGACGAGCCCCGAAGTGATCGGCGGCCCCGGCGTCGGCCCGGACGGCAACATCTATGCCCTCGACAACTCGCTCCTGGGCGGCCACGGCGCGTTCGCGCTCGACCCCGACGGCAACCTGCTGTGGGAGAGCTTCGGCCCGTCGAGCACGACGGGCAGCTCGCACAAGCTCATCTTCGACGACGACCGCTTCTACGCGCCGTACAACGCCGACGCAGCCGGCGGTCTCTCGCTGCGCGCCTACGACTACGACGGCGACGAGCTGTGGAGCGCGTCCGGGCTGCAGCTGGCGCTCGGCTCGCGACCGGTGCTCGATGCGGTCGGCCAGCTCATCACGTCGTGGGGAATGAACGGCGTGCAAGCGCTCAGCAAGGACGGCGGCGTCGTCTGGAAGTTCCAGCCCGATGAACTCGACGGCCTCGTCGTGCCACCCACGGTTGGTCCCGATGGGACGATCTACGTGGGCACCTGGATCAGTGGCGACCTGTGGGCCGCGAACTCCGACGGCAGCACGAAGTGGGCCGTCGAGAACATGATCGCCGGCTCGCTGGGCAACATGTCGGTCACTCCCGACAACACCACGCTGCTGGACGGAGGCTCGCCGGGCTTCGGGTCGTCCAGCTTCCTGCGCGCGTTCAGCACAGTGGACGGCGCCCCGCTGTGGCAAGTCGACTTCCAGCCTGTCGGTGCCGTGAACCAGTACGCGTGGTGGTCGGAACCGGGTTACTCGCCCGGCGCAGATAGCGCGTACGTCACCACGCGCTGGGCCGGCAACGCGCGCCATGGACTTCTGTACGCCGTCGACATCACGCCCACCGGCGCCTGGGTCCCGCTCGGGCACGCACTCGCCGGGACACATGGCGAGCCGTCCGCCACGGGCACCGGTACGCCGATCGGCGGTGAGTCGGTGACGCTCGCGCTCTCGGGCGCACGCGAGAACTCGACCGCGCACCTCGTCGTCGCAACCTCGCAGCTCAACGCGCCGTTCAAGGGCGGCGTGCTCGTCCCCGACGTCGCGACGGGTCTCGTCGTGCCGCTGTCGACGGGACCAACGGGCGCGCTGCAGCTGACCGGCGACTGGCCGCATGGGCTGCCAGCTGGCACGACAGTCTCCTTGCAGTGGTGGATCCAGGACGCCGCCGGCCCGTTCGGTTTTTCGGCCAGCAATGGACTCTCCGCGACCACACCGTGACTCGCTCCGGCAGCCGCCGGATGCCCGTCTTCCAAGACACGTTCTCACTGCGCAGGAGACCTGCGATGAACACTCTTCGCGCAACGACAACGCGCCTCGCGTTCGCGCTCCTCGCGAGCATGGCGTCGCTGAACGCCCAGGCCGACTACTTCGAGAGCTTCGACAGCGCCGGCTTCATCTCTGGCGGTAACCACGGCCCGAGTGGCCTGCTCGCGTCCGGTTGGGAGTTCCGCAACCAAAGCGACCCCGTCAGCTCCGGCGACTGGACGGCGTGGAACTACTCCTTTCAGGGCACCAAGGCTCTGAACGTGAACCAGACCGTGGGACAGTGGTTCAACTTCAACGATGCGGCCGCCAGTTCCTGGGCGATCTTGCCGACGATCCCCGGGCAGGCCGCGGGCGACGAGCTGCGCTTCATGGGGTCGAGTGTGATCCCGAGCGGCGCGTTGCCGTCGTCGCACTTCGAGGTGCGCTACTCGCCGTCGGGCAACACGGGCACGGGCTCCGACGCCGATGACGTCGGCGCCTTCACGACGTTGCTCGGCAGCTTCCCCGATCCGCAGACGCACCTCTGGTCGGAGTTCGTCGTCAGCGTGCCAGGGAACGGACGCCTCGCGTTCCGCTTCGTCATCCCGCCGGCCGCGACGCAGTCGGACTTCTCAGGTTCGTTCCAGATCGACAACCTCTCGATCGGCGCGCCGAGCGCCGGGCCGCCGCTGCCCGAGACCGGTGAGACCGTGACGTGGACGACGGCGATGAGCCCGGTGACGATCTCGGAGATCACGACGATCGTGGCGGGTGGCACGGTCGTCGTGCAGCCCGGCGTCGTCGTCGAGCTCGCGCCCACCGCGACGCTGACTCTGTTCGGCAACATGCTCGCCGTGGGCCAGCCCGGCCTGCCGGTCACCTTGCAAGGCGACGAGATCGAGGTGTTCGGCAACCTGCAGCTCGAGCAGGCCATCGTCACGTCGCGACTGACGGCGTACGGCCCGGGCTCGCTCACGTGCCGGGACGTCGAGTTCCTGCCGGGCAGCTCCGTCTGGACCGGCGGCAGCGTCTCGTCGCCGCCCTTCCTCGACATCGATGCGTGCGCGTTCGATGACGCGATCTTCTGGGTCGGCAGCTGCGCCCTGCGCCTCACCAACAGCAGCTTTAGCAACAGCTTCGTCAGCGTTGGCGGCAGCAACCCCTACCTCGACAACCTCTCCTTCGACGGGGCCTCGCAGAGCGGGCTCGCGCTGCAGTTCTCACTGCAGCCGCTGTGGCTCGACAACGTGTCGATCACGAACAGCGCTGAAGCGGGCCTCGACCTCGCGGCCGTGAACCTGATGCTCGGCAGCGACGTGACGTTGCAAGGCAACCTGTATCCCGCGCGCCTCGGCGGCAGTGGCTTCCTGGACGGCAGCACGCTGCCCGCCACGGGCAACGTGAACGACCATGTGCACGTCGAGGTGAACGCGACCGGGCTGGCGGCAGGCAACACTTGGGCCGACGTCGGTATTCCCTACGCGATCCCCGACTTCTACAGCACCGGCCGACTCGACATCTTGCCCGGAGTGCGGATCAAGCTCGGGCCGGCAGCTGAGTTCTGGGGCGCCGCCGGTCCGGTCGAGGCACGCGGCACACCGACGAACCCCGTGGTCTTCGAACGCCTCGACCCCGGGGCGAAGTGGCAAGGCCTGCAGAAGCTGCACCGCTACGAGAACTGCGTCATCGACGGCGGCGAGGTGGGCGCGCGCTTTAACTCCGCGAGCTTCCCCGGCTTCATCGACAACTGCGTCATACGAAACTGCGACTTCGGCATGCAGAACGACGCGATCATCCGCAAGACGCGTTTCATCGGCAACGGTGTCGGCTCGTGGGGCGACAACGTCAACGGTGCGCTCGACGGCGCCACGGGTGGCAATGCATTCGAAGGCAACGCGATCGCCGTGCAGGACGACACGTTCACGGTGGATGCGCCGCGCAACTGGTGGGGCGACCCGACGGGGCCGTCCTCGCCCGACAACCCGGGAGGTCAAGGTCAGTCGACGCTCGGCAGCGTCGTCACCGTGCCGTTTCTGACGTCGCCACCGGACTTCGGCGACGATCCGCCGATCGTGCACCTGCAGCGCAACGCGGACATCCTCGAGCCCAACTCGAAGGTGATCCTGAACTGGTCCTCGACGGACGACGTCGGCGTCGTGCGCCATCGGATCGAGTTCGACCATCCGCTCGATGCCGGCGCGATCACCGTGGTGGCCGACGACCTACCGCCCACGCAACGCGCCTACGAGTGGACGATTCCCGACATCGGCTTCGCGGTGAACGGGAAGCTCCCGCGCATCCGCGTCGTCGCCGTCGACACGGCCGGTCAGGAGGGCTGGGACGCTTCCGATCACGTGATCCCATCGGGTGAGGTCGGCGGCACGCTGACGATTCAGTCGGACCTCACCGGTCCGTTCATGGCCGGGACGCCTGCGGGGCCGCTGTGCTGGGACGCGTCCGGGCTCACCGGTCCGATCGGCGCTTTCGAGGTGTCGGTCGTGTCCGACGCCGACCACGTCGCGCAGACGCTCGGGAGTACCTTCTCCACCTGCCTGCCCGGCGCCGGCATGGGCATCCCGTTCCTCAGCACCGACACGGCGCGCGTGCGGATCGTCGTCCAGGGCACGACGAACCGTTCCAAGACGTTCTACTCCGCGCCCTTCACGATCCGGCCCGACACGCGCATCGGCGACGACCCGCCGTCGGTCACGATGCTGTCGCCGCTCGACGGCGCGCAGTACGTCGGCGGCGAGATCGTGCCGATCACCTGGACCGCGACCGACGACGAGGCCGTACGGGGCTTCTCCATCCAGGCCAGCTACGACGCGGGGCACACCTGGCATGTCCTCGCGCACGACTTGCCCGCCATGGCGACGAGCTTCGACTGGCAACTGCCGCCCACGGTCGCAATCTCCGACGCACGCGTGCGCGTGATCGCCGTCGACCGCCGCTTCCAAAACAGCTCGGACGGCGCCGACCACGTGCTCGTCCTGCAGGAGGGCCCGCTGCCCGTCTGCCAGACGAGTCTGGGTTCGAGCGGACCGGGCAAGGCCGTCATGAGCCTGTGCGGTGACGCGCTCGCGACGGGCGGCAGCGCGGACCTCGTTCTGCAGGGAGCACCTGGCAACGCGCTGGCCTTCCTCGTCGTGTCGACGGTTGCGGCGCCGGCGCCGTTCAAGGGCGGCATGCTGGTGCCCGCGCCCGACGTGGTGCTGTCGTTCATCACGGATCCCGGGGGCAGCATCCTGGTGACGGACGTCCCCGGCGGCGGCGGCCCGCTCGACGTGTACGCACAGTTCGTCGTGCAGGACATCCCGCAACCGGCGGGCTTCGCACTGTCGAACGCGCTACGCGTGAGCTTCCTGCCGTAAAGCCCAATCACACGACGCTGTCGCGACGGAGTCAGCCGTTGCTCGTCCAGTTCGTCAACGACACCAGCCGGCCTCAAAGCACTGTGTTTGTGGAGGTGTGCGGCTTCGGTTCACAGGTTCAAAGATTCTTGCGTGTGCGCCGGATTCGACGCGCGGTTGACCACGCCGACGATAGAATGCGCCATCGGTCCGTCTCACGACGCGCCGACGCGGCTCGTCTGACCGCACGGACCTCCTCGGAGGTTCTCATGACCACTGCGCTCCAAGCTTTGCAGGTCGTCGAACGGGACGTCAGCCGCCGGCTGATCCGCTCATCCAACATCGAAGTGCTGGACTACAAGCCGTCGAGTCCGCTTCCCGATGCACAGCTCGCTCCACCGGGCACGATTGCGGTTTACGTCGCCTGCAAGGGGTCGCCACTGCTCGCGGAACTCAAGTCGGCGGTGCGCGATCCCAAGGGCGGTAAGGACAAGCGCCTGCTGCGCAAGATCGTGGCGGACCTCCAGTGTCGCAAGCGTTCCAGCGCCGATGACGTCGCCAAGATGGCCGCTGCGTCGCCGGTGATCGCTGATCTGAGCTATGCGGGCACCACCCTTTGCAAACATCTCTTCGTCGCGCCCGACAGTTTTGGCGCGACACTCCTTCCGTACTCGGGTGGCCCGCTGCCCAAGGCTGCGTTCCGCTTCGACGAGTACTACCGGGATGGTGAAGACAGTGAGCTCGAGTGTGTCCTCGTCAAGCACTCGCCGCATCTCACCGAGGCCGAGGCTGCAGCGCTCAAGAAAGTGCCGCCGGATCTCGTGCATGTGTTCGTTGCGCCGGGCGACTTGGTTTCCAACACGTTGCTTTGGTTCCTTGCGGCGGCAGCGTTCGAAGCGGCCGTCGTCTACGCAACATTCAACATCAGCTCCAGCTCGATGACCGAACATCTGCACGAAGACGCCGTCAAGGCTCTGGGCCCTGCCGGTTCGGCTCGCGCACTTCTCGCGTTGCGCAAGGATCTGCTGCGCACACAGCGCGGCGGTGCATTCGCACCTCCCGACCTCAACGTAGAGATGCCGGGTCAGATCTCCATGTGACGGACAACACGCATGCTCACCGAGTGGCTGGGCGTCGGGTTGCTGGCGACTGTCTTCGTGATCTCCGCCGCGTGTCAGGTGCGCTGGCCAGTCGAAGATCGCATCCGGCATTGGGACGTCATCGGCCTCCTGCCGTACTGGAACTTCTTCGCACCGCGACCCGGTGTGCTCGACTTTCACTTGCTCTATCGCGACGAGGTCGCTGACGAGCAGTTGACGAGCTGGATCGAGGTGCGCCTCATGCAGGAACGCAGCTGGCACGATGCGCTCTGGAATCCGACCCGGCGCTCGAAGAAGGCACTGTTGGACGCCGTCGCCGGGATCAAGCGCTTCGTTGATGCGGCACCCGACGGTGATGCGCGCCTCTCGGTGCCGTACCTGCTTCTGCTCACGTACGTCTCAGCGATCCCCAGAGGCTACGCCGCGAGCAAGACGCAGTTCCTCGTCATGGCCTCGACGCCGGCTTCGGATGCAGAACCCGAAACGCTGCTCATGAGCGAGCTCCACGAGCTATGACGCTGGAGTCCGCGGCCGACGCGGTTGCGTGGACCACATGTCTGACCGCGATCTCGGTGGCATTGCTCGCCACTGAGACGTTGGCAGACCGCGCGTCCCATCGCGACACGGGTTTGCTCGGCTTGCCGGTTGCGCAGACGCGACACCCGTGGCTGCTCGTGCCGTGGGTGGAGCGTGCCGTTGTCATCGTCCTCGGTTATCGCGCGCTGCTGACTTGGACGACGCTGCGATTGCTCGCCGCGCTGGCATTGATTGCCTTGCCGCTCGAACCAGCCTCGCGCAGCATCACGATCGCGTTCCTGGCGGGCTCGTCGCTCCTCCTCGGTGCACGCACGGGGTTCGGCATGGATGGCGCAGACCAGATGACGACCCTCGTGCTCTTGGCGCTGGCGGTGGACGCCCTCGTCGACACACCCCTGGCACGCCAAGCTGCACTCTGGTTCATCGCGGCCGAACTCGCGCTGTCATACGCCGTCGCGGGGACGGCCAAGCTGTTGGGCCCCGAGTGGCGCTCGGGTCGCGCTATCTGGGGAGTGCTGTCGACGCGCATGTACGGTGTTCCTCCCGTTGGCATCTGGCTGCGCGATCGACCGTGGCTGTCCAAGCTCATCTGCTGGTCGGTGATCCTCGGCGAAGGCCTCTTCCCGCTCGTGTTCGTCGTCCCGCCACCAGTCGGCTGGGTGCTGATCGCGGCGGGACTGTCCTTCCACCTGGGCACGGCCCTCCTGATGGGACTGAACACTTTTCTGTGGGCGTTCCTCGCCTGCTATCCGGCGCTGCTCTGGTGCGCGTTCGGAGGCCGTGTGGTCTGAATCGTGCGGACACCCGCTGCGCGGGGCGTTGAGGAGCGCCTTGCTTGCCAGAGTGCGTGAACACGGCGGCACGTCGACTCGTGCAGTCATCCGCGGCCGCGTTGGCGGCGCCGTGGTGAGGCTGAGTAGGAATGCTCGCGCTGGTCGCGGGATTCCGGTGCGAGTACAACACGGCGCGGTCTCATCGTGCTGCTGAGGCGCTCACGAAGGCTGTCTCCCCGATCCCCGTCAGGATGTTCCGTTGTTGGACTCACTCGAAGCCTACCCGGCGCTGATGGCGGCCCTCGTGTTCCTCGCGCGCGTCGGCGACGTGTCGCTCGGCACACTCCGCACGATCATGATCTTCCGCGGGAAGCGCGCCGTTGCGGCTGGCATCGGCTTCGTCGAGGTCCTCGTCTGGCTCTGTGCCGTCGCCGCGGTGCTGCCGCATCTCGATCAGTGGTACCTCGTGCTGGCCTATGCGAGTGGCTTCGCGACGGGCAACGCCGTCGGGATGTGGATCGAAGGACGGCTCGCCATCGGTCACGTCCTCGTTCGCACGATCTCGTCCAACCCAGACGTCGACCTCGCCGCCAGCTTGCGTGCGGCGGACTTCTCTGTCGTGAGGGTGCCCGGCCGAGTCGACGAAGCCGAAGAGAATGCCGAGGTCTTGTTCCTTGTCGAGCGTCGCCGCCGGATGCGCGACCTCGTGTCGCTGATCGATGCCACCGATCCGCACGCCGTGACGACGGTGAGCGACGTCAAGGAACACCGGCTGATGGCGTCGACGGCGTCTGGTCCGCGACGATTCCTGTGGGGACGGCGCAGCCTGCGCAAGTGAAGGCGAAGTGACCGCGCCTGCGCGCCTGCGCTACTCGATCTGGATCCGTGCGTCGAGCAGACGTGTCGGTCGGCCACCCAGACCTTGCGAGGCTCCGGTCTCTCGATCGAGCGTGGCCACGGCCTCGGAGTACAGCTCGTCTGCCTCGGCGCGTGTCGTTCCGACGCACGTCACGCCGACCTTTCCGAACTGTGAGAGCGCACCGATCATGTGGAAGAGAGTGCCCGTTTCATCCGAAGGCCGGAACTGAAGTCCGTTGGCGACGAGGATGTCCATGAGGTCTTCGGGCAACAGGCCGCGATAACTCGGTGCCGTGAGCGTGTCGGTCGCGAAGTAGCAGCGGGGTTCCCCGCGCCGCGTCAGGAACTGACCTGTACTCGGATCGAGCGTGCCGCCGGTGAGGAACTGGAGCGCCAAGAAGGGATGTGTCGTGCCGCCCATGCGCAGGTTGATCTCGATGGCGTGACAGCGCCACGGTCCATCTGCGCGGCGCGACACGACGAAGTCGATGCCGAAGCGACTCACCACGCCGACGTCGGCGAGGGCCTTGCCGATCTTGAGCGCCTCGTCTTGGATCTGTTGACGGTACGACTCGCGCGCGGGGAAGCGGCAACCCAGATAGACCTGGCTCGTCGCGCCGCCGAGGACCTGGTCGTGGGTGGACACGATCGTCACCTCGCCGACCGGCGTGATGCGCATCTGAACGCTCGGCGAGTGCAGCTCATCGGCTTCGATGTACTCCTCGACGATGCCGCCCATGTCCGCGAACTTGCCGAAGAACCTGCCGGCCGTCTCGTCGTGGGCCGTCCAGCGAATGTCGGACAGGGCAGCCGTGATCGACTCGCGCCGCGCGGCGTCGTCGTCGGGAAGGTCGGGCGGGAAAGCGTAGAGAGCGTTGCCCTCGCCCGAGAAGCTGTCGTTCAGCTTGATCACCGCGCGCATCAGACCCGGGCGCTGCTGGGAGAGGTCGACGAGAGCGTCGATGACATCGTCGAGCGACCGAAGCTCCTCGTACCCCGCAGGGTGCAGCACGCCAGCCGTGGTGAAGATCTGCCGTGAACCCGACTTGCTACCCCAGTGCAGCATGGCGGGGTCGGCGGCGTTGAGGGGGATGCCCAGCGCGACGGCCAGGCTGCGTTCGAGGGGCGTGCTGTGGAAGCACGTGAGGTAGGCACGCTCGGGATCACCGATCCAATCGCGCATGCGGCGGATCACGCGCGGACGGCGCAGGATGCGCTGCGTCAGCGGCTCGGAGCTCGTGTCGTGCATGCAGAGCAGCCCCAGCCGTCGGCGCGCATGGCTCGCCGGGACGCCCGCGAGGAGCTGCAGGTAGTAGTCGATGATCTCGGGATGGATCGGCTGGCTCGTCACGTAGAGCACGCGCGCGGCCGGGTCGCGCAACCGGATCAGCGTGAAGAGCAGGCGCTCCTCGTACCAGTTGACGCCTTTGACCTTCGCGAGTTCGTCACTGTCGAAACTCAGCGAGGGCACGACGACGGACGTGTGCGCCGCGCTTGCGGCCCGTCGGGTTGCGTTCCAGATGTCCGGCAAGCGCGTCTGGAGGTACGCGAAGCGCTCCAACTCCTCGGGGCTTCCGGGGAGGCTCGTACGCGGGTCCATCGGGTTTCCAGTTGGCATCGGTCCGTTCGGTCGAGGGCCAAGTCCCGCGACCTTCTCAGGGTTCGCGGCCGGCCCGGATGGTTCATGGACGACTTCCTGCGGCCGCGTCTGCGCTCGCCGGGCTGTGTCGAACGACATCGCTCTTGTGCTCAACGAAGCGCAACTTCGCCGACCTGTCGAAAGATGTCGATCCTCCTTGCCCTGCAGACCCAGTCACACCCTCGCGATGATCGTCCATGAATCATCCGGTCTTTCGTTGAGGTGGTCCACCAGGAACGCGAGATCGATTGCTGCGTCCGACGCTCGTCCGGCCGGGGCGATGGTCCCGGCGCGTTCGTTTCGATCGGCCTTCTTCCTGGTAGTGTGATCCTGAGGAGGCGATCGATGACGCGATGGACGATGTCGTGCGTGCTCGTTCTGTTGGCGACCGGATGTTCGGCGCCGATGCACCAGGAGTCCGAGGAGGTCTTCAACTTCTGGCCGTTGGCCCGCTACGAGCGGGGCGTCCAACCCGAGGGACACACCGTGGATGTGCTCTGGCCGTTCATCCACGACCACCGGTCCGGCGACGCCACGCGCTCGTGGGTCTTCCCGTTCCACGCGGCCACCGACGATGGCAAGGGCCACACCTTCCGCAACATCGGCGGACTGCACTGGTCCGAGCGGGACGCGGCCGAGCGCTGGTCGACGTGGAACATCTTCCCGTTCTTCTGGTCGAAGGAGTCGCCCAAGGAGGACATGTGGCACCTGTGGCCGCTGTGGGGGCGCAAGCTGGTCGATGGCGATCCGGCCACGCGCACCGACTGGTACATGTGGCCGCTGGGGCGCTGGACCCGCTCGGACAACGGCGTCCGCAACGAGGCTGCGGTGCTCGACCTCGATCCGCTCTTCACGGTCTTGACGTCGCATCGCGAACCCGGTGGCGGCGGGCGCACGCACGCACGCACGCGGGCGGTCTCGCTGCTCGGGGGGCTCTTGTCGCTCTACTCGGCGCGCGACGAGCCGCTCGGCGACGACCTGCAGCACGAGGCGTGGCGCGCTCTGTCGTTCTTCGATGTCGTTTCGCTCGCCGGGTCCGAGCGTGATGTCGACGCCGACGGTGAGGTCGCGGCGAGCGCGTCGCACCTGTTCCCGGTGTACGCCAATCGCCGCGCCGCAGACGGAGCCTCGCGCGGTTGGCTCGTGCCACCGCTATACGGATGGGAAGACGACCCGGCGGCCGGCCTGTCCGCGTTCGACGTGTTGTGGCCACTCGGCCGCTACGAGACGCACGAGGGCGACGACCCGCGCTGGCACCTCCGCGCACTGCCGCTGCTGTGGTTCACGAAGCGTCCCGAGTCGACCACCCAAGTCGCGTTCCCGTTCTACTACCGAGTGACCGACGCCAAGGACGACTACCTGCACGTCGTGCCGTTCTACGGACGGCACGTATTGGACGGCGGCGTCAAGCGACGGTCGTTCGTCGTGCCGCCGCTGTGGATCCACAGCGCAGACGACCGCGACAACACCAGCCGCCACGACGTGCTGTTTCCGCTGGCCGCGACGTCGCGCTCGGACGACGAGTCGATGTCGCGCGTGTTCCCAATCTTCTATCAACGCGACACGACTCTCGGCGACGAGTCACACACCAACGTGCTTCTGGGCTTCGATCGACAACGCGACCCCCAGGGTGGCTCGACGATCCTCTGGCCGTTGCTGGGACGCGCCCATGCTTCGACGCTCGGCTCAGAGAACGGCATCGCCGAGGTCGGTCACGAGTGGTCGGTGCTGCCGCTGCTCGACGCGCGCTTCCTGACGGGCTTCCGTCCGAAGGGCGAGGCGACATCGGTGCTCTTCCCGCTGTCGCGCTTCGCCCGCGACGGCGACGAAGTCTCGCGCTGGGTGCTGCCGTTCTACTGGTGGTTCGACGACGGTCAGGGAACGAGCCACAAGCACATCTGGCCGTTCTACGGGCGCGACACGAAGCCCGACGGTTTCACGCGAACCTGGACCGCGGCGCACCTCTTCTTCTGGGGCGGGACGCCCGACGACAGTGAGCGCGATCTCGGCCTCTTCTTTCCGTTCGGCTACTGGGAGCGCACGCCCGCCAAAACGCGGCACTGGGCACTTCCCCTCTGGTACCACCGCGCCGCCCACGATCGCGCCGAGTCGACCACGTGGGTGCTGTGGCCGCTCTTCTCGCGTTCCGTCGAGCCCGACGGACACCGTCTGACGCACTCGCTCGGCTGGCTCTATCGCAACGAAGTCGCGCCGTCCGAAAGCGAAGCCGGCGCGATCGGCGAAACGGAGGAGACGTGGGTGCTCGGCGGGCTCTACCACGGGCGGCGCGACGCGAAGACCACGCGCAGCAGCGTCGCGTTCTTGTACTCGTACGAGAACGACGGCGTCGACCGCACCCTGAAACTCTTCCACCTCATCCCGATCTCGCTGTAGCAGCGTGAAAGCTGCTTCGGACGGGCGCTGGGATGCGCGCCGAACGCCAAATGATTTCTTCAATGCGCGCGTGGCCCGGACCTCGCACAACGGTCTGCTGCGACCGCGCATGTGCCCGCGTGGCGGCGTGAGCTGAATGAGCGTTCCGCGACCATCTCGTCCGTGAACCGACCGCAACCCTGGAACGCGTGTAGCATGCGAGCGAGGGTGAGGGTGCTGCACCCGCCACGCGCGTGCCGCTCTCGAGATGAAGCTCGAGTCTGGGAGGGTCCACCGTGAAAGCACTGTCCGTCGTTGCGTGTGTGGCATTGTTCGTGTCGTCGGTAGCCAGTCAGGTGACGCTCCTCGAGCCGGACTTCGCGGTGAAGACCTATCCGCCGAGCGCCGGCGCGAAGTACATCACGTGCAGCCCCGGTGGCATCTGGCCGGACGGCGTGTTCTTCGCCGACAGCGGCGGCGGCGCGATCGAGCACCTGGCGCCCGATGACACGGTGTCGGTGTTCGCCGGCGGGTTGGGCTTCCCCGTCGGTATGGAGTTCGGGCCCGGCCCGGGCGCGACGTTCGGCGACTTCCTCTACGTCGCGGACTTTGCGGCCAACGCGATCTTCACGGTCGACCCAGGCGGCGTGGTCGTGCCGTTCGTGGGGGCGACTGCACCGGGCGATCTGGTCTTCGATCCGTCCGGCGTCTACGGCACGGATCTGTTCTCGACCGTGGCGTTCGCCGGACCGCTGTCGAAGCTCGACCCCTTCGGTGTCGCCACGCCTTTCTCGCCGGTGGCCGCTGCGTACATGGACTTCGGCCCCGGCGGGGCATGGGGCACGGGCATGTACTCGACCGATACGTTCAGCGCGGGGATCGCGAAGGTCGACGTCGCGGGCTTTCCGACGCCGTTCCTCACCGGGATGAGCGCGGCCGAGGGATTCGACTGGGCTGACGGAGCGGGTTTCGGCGGCGACCTGTTCGCCACCGACGTCGGCACCGGCGAGATCCTGCGCGTGGATTCCTCCGGCACGTCGTCGCTCTTCGCGTTGCTGGACGGCGCGGCGGACGTCGAACAGTGCGACTGCGGGATCTACGTCGTCAGCAACCTGGGCGGCTGCTACAAGATCTACGTGCCCTGGGTCGACCTCGGCGCGGGGCTCGGGGGGACGGGCGGGACGCCGGTGCTGGTCGGCACCGGAGAGCTGCAGGGCGCCGATCCGATCACGCTGAGGCTCTCGGGCGCGCTCGGCGATGCGAACGCGACGCTGGTCATCGGCTTCTCGCAACTCAACGCGGGGTTCAAGGGCGGGACGTTGGTGCCGTCGCCGGACGTCCTCATCACCGGTCTCACCACCACCACGTCAGGCGACCTGGACATCTCAGCGACGTGGCCGACGGCGGTTCCGTCCTGCGTCGAAGTGGTGCTCCAGTACTGGATCTCCGACCCGGGCGGGCCCAAGAACTTCTCGGCGTCGAACGGCCTGTCGGCGAACACGCCCTGAGGAGCGAGCGCGCCTCTGCGAGCCGACCGAAGGCGTAGACGTCGGACACGTCCGGTGCGCACACAGCAACCGTTGCACAGCTCGCGACGGCCGCAGCGTGTTCCGGTCTTGACGGCGGGAGCTGCACGAGCCCACCGAGGTGGCGTGAGCGCTCGAACCTGCGTCTACGCTTGGGCGAACGCAAGGAAGTACGCTGTGCTGGCCCAGCGAGCGAGCTGCTCGCGGTGTTCACGCGACGCGACGCGCTGCGCGCCGGCGAGGGTCTCCGCGAGCGAATGCCCGCGGGTGAGGTGAGCGAGCAGCACGTGGGCGCCGGCTGTGTGCTCGTCCGTAGTCACGCGATAGTCTTCGCGACAGACGACGATGTAGGTGGGCGCGGGCCGAGGCAACTCCGGGCTGCGTCCACGCCGGACGTCACGGACGACGTGGTGAACCGGGTAGCGGAACTCCATCAGGCGCAGCGCGGGCGATGGGGTGAGGCGCGCGTCGAGGAGCTGCGCGTCCGACAGGGCCAGGACGTCGCTCGCCGTGAGGACGCTTTGCTCTTCGCTGCCGGGGCCGTCGTAGACCTCGGCGACAGTTCGCTCGAAGAACGCGAGGTCGACGACGAGGTGCGGCCAGTCGTGGGGAAGACCCGAGTCGTCGGGCGCTGTGCTCGCGGGCACGGGCGGGTGCGTGTCGGCGAGGTGGCGCGGGAAGTTCTCGGCGAGCTGCCCGACGCTGTGCCCGCGCGGAGGGTTGTGCCGTAAGTAATCGGCGACGAAGGCCGTGAACACCTCGCCGCCGAGGACCTGACGCAGCGCCGGGTATTCGACACTGAAGACGGCGAGGAGCCGCGCATGGTAGGCGCGTTGATAGACGCCCAGGCAGGCGGGGGCCTCGAGTTCCGGTGACGAGTGCAACACGGCGCGCAGGGCCTCGCCGTCGCGCGCTGCATCCGGCGCGGTGATGGCGCGCTGCATCCACTGCATCAGAGCGGTGAGGTCGTCGCGTTCGTCACCCATCACGGAACTCGAGTTCGGGCGTCACCGTGGTGACGGGATGGGGGAGTCCTTGGCTCTCTGTACCGTTGGTTCCGCTCGATGCCGCGCGCTGCCGACCGCCTTCGAGGCGATCGCGCGCACGCAGCGTTTCGGCATGGAGGCGCTCGAACGAAGGCAGTCGCGCGTCCCACTCCACGAGGGTCGAAACGCCTCCGGTAAACGCCTGCGCGTCGGCGTAGAGGTCCCAGACGAGCTCCGCGACGGGGCCGTCGTGGGTGTCGACGAGATGCGTGCCGCAGTCAGTGTGGCCCGCGAGGTGGAGCTGCACGATGTGATCGCGAGGTAGCGACCGCATGGCCGCGCGCGCATCGAAGCCGTGGTTGCGGGCCGAGACGTAGAGGTTGTTGACGTCGAGCAGCAGGCCGCAGCCTGTGCGCTCCGCGAGGCGTCCGAGGAACTCACACTCACCGAGTGTGCTACGTGTGAATGTCACGTAGGTGCTCGGGTTCTCAAGGACGAGCGGGCGCTCGAAAATGTCCTGAACCCGCATGACGCGCTCGGCGACATGGTCCAAGGTGCGCTCGTCGAGCGGCAACGGCAGGAGGTCGTGCGTCGTGTGTCCGCCGACGCCGGCCCAGCAGAGATGGTCGGAGATCCATCGAGCACGGACGTCGTTGGCGAGCGCCTTGAGCTTGTTCAGGTAATCGAGGTCGAGCGAGTCGGTGCTGCCGATCGAGAGCGAGATGCCGTGTAGCACGATGGGGTAGCGTTCGGCGAGCTGGTCGAGCGCGGCGCGCGGGCGGCCACGCGACTCGAGCACGTTCTCCGTGATCACTTCGAACCAGTCGACGGGCGGTTGATGACGCAGCACGTACGCGACGTGGGCGTGACGTAGGCCGACGCCGAATCCCAGGTGAGGGAAGCCGAGGCGCGCCGCGCTCACCCCGGTGTCCAGCCGGGGAAGTCGCCCTTGCCGACGTCGCCGGGACCGTCGCTCGCGCCGAAGCCCTTGCCTTCGGCCTTCATGCGCTCTTCGAAGCGGATGCGCGCGAAACGCCAGACCGAACCTGCACCCGCGGGGTGATCCCCGGACGCGTCGTAGTAGGCCTCGCCTGGCGTGTTGAGTCCGTAGGTGTTCTCGATGCTCGGCAGCACGGGACTGCCGCAGGCGCCTTGTCCCGTGCAGGCGTTGTCGCCGGGATGATCCTGCAGTGTGGGCTGTGTGGCCGGGGCCGGTGTGAACCCGCACCCGCCCTCGTGGCGACAGTCGTTGAGCGTCGAGCAGACGTGCGGGCTGGCGGTCGCGCAGACGCCCGCGCCCGCGACCGCGGCGTCACCGGCGATGTCGAGGCCCTTGCAGTCGTTCAGACCCATGCAGACGTTGTTGGGTGATGACGAAGGCGGCGGGGCATGGTCGCGCACGCGCTGCATGCGTTCGGACATGAACGTCAAGTCGAGCGCCAGGAAGTCCTCGAGCACGCGGCGCACGGTGCCGTGCGGTGTCGTCGGTCCGTCCGGTGGCACGTAAGCGAGGTAGGCCGGCGTGAGCCAGACGTCTTGGTCGAGCCGCTCACAGGGCGCCGAGTCGAGGCAGGCGCGGGCCGAGGCTGCGGCCTTCGCGAGCCGCGCCGTGAGAGCATCCCAGGTCATGTCGGTCATGCTCTGCGCGCTGAACCGGAAGCGCGGTGCGGCGTACAGGGGGTGACCGAGCGCGGTCGTCGCGCCCGTGGGTACCTGGGTGAGCGTGTTGCCGAGTGGGCTGAGCACGTAGATCATGGCGCGCAGGGCGAGTTGCACGAGCGTCTGACGTTCGTACTCCTCGGCCTCTTCACACGTGCCGTCGGTGTCGTGTCGGAAGGCCGCCCAGAGCAAACCGAGCATCACGCCGTAGATCTCGTCGAACAGCGCGGACAGGTCGCGGGCGAAGACGGCGTCGGGCGTGTCGTCCTGTGGGTGCGACAAGAATGCCGCGTCGATGGCGCGCGCCGGTTCGTAGCCCGGAGCGCCGATCCACACGCGCAGGTCTTCCGCGAGCTTCGAGAAGATCTCGTGGTGGCTCGTGCCCGCCGACGTGGGGAGGTCGCCCGTCCCCGGCACGTCGAGGCCTTGGAGGAACGTTTGCCAGGCGTCGGTGTCGCCCTCGCCTTGGAGGATGATCGTGTTGATGGCGCGCAGGCCGGAGAGCGTGTCGACGACGGGACTCAGGAGGCCCTTGCCGAAGATCGGCGTCATCTGGGCATCGGTGAGTTGACGCTCCGGGCGTCCACAGAAGAGCGGCTTTCCGTCGTCCGGCTCGAGTGTCACGAAGGCGGTTGCGATGGCCTCGTAGATCTCGACGAGCGTGCTCGTGGCGGCTGCGGCAGCTTGCAGCTGTGTGGGGCCGTGCCACGTGGGCCCCGGGAAGTCGACTTCGTCTTCGAACGACTCGAACCAGACATAGGCAGCGATCGTGGACGCGTCGAACGACCAGAGGTCGAGCCACGCGGCTTCCGTCTGGCTCGGGTTGGTGTTGTAGCCGAACAGTTTGCGCATGTCGCCCGGCGAGAGCGGGAGGTTCTGACGCGCGAAGTAAGGCTCCTCGGCGCACGCGTCGGCCGAGACGGCCGTTAGCATGTTGGACGCAAGGGCGAGATGCAGCATCTCCTGCACCGCGACACCGGTGATCTTCCCGCGCCAGGTTCGCGCCGCAGCGAGTTGATCCTCGGTCAGTCCGCCCTCGGCGAGCTCTTGCTTGAGCGTGTACGCGGTGAACAGATAGGCGCACAGCAGCTGATGCTCGAGTTCGGCCGCTCGTTGCAGCAACGTGACGAGTTCGGCGCGCGTGGTCGGCGTCGGTGCCATGGTCGGGCCCTCCTCTTTCTCTCGTCGCAGTGTGGTCGTCGAAGCGTGAGCTTGTCCAGCGTTCGAAGAACGGAGCGGCTCATGGAAGGTGTGAAGTTCGGGACATCGACGTGACCGTCAACGGCATCCTTTCGGCAGGCGGGCGAGCGTCCGTTTCGCAGCGACAGTGCAGAGGCCGCGCCTGCGGTCAGCCGGGGATGTGTTCGCTTCGCCTTCTCACATCCGGCACGCCGAGCTGTCTTCTCGCTCGACGGTCATCAAGGTGCGGCCAGCTCCGCAATGAGTTCGTCGAACGCGGGGTGGCCGTGCAGCGGTCGGAGTGGCGGTGCGGTCGGGAACTCGTGCGCGAAGGGCAGCCCGCGCTCGAGCGACTCGCGCAGGTGAGCCACGGCGCGTCCGACGAGTTCGGCTTCGAGTGAGCCGTCGGGGTCGCTCGCGTGATCGCTTTGCAGCGCGCCGATGATGTTGGCGAGCTGCGATCCGGCGCGTGAGTAGCTCTCGGGGTCGTCGGTCAAGATCGTGGCCATGCGATCCGCGGCCGCTGCCGCGTCCTGCCAGCGACGTTGCGACGCGAGCGTGTCGGACAGCGCCTGATACGTCACGCGGAGCCGGAGTCCGTAGGCGACCTTGTCCGGCGCCAACTCGTAGGCGCGTGCCTGCGCGTCGACCCCGCGCTCGAACGCCGCTTCGGCTTCGGCAAGGCGGCGCAACTCGAGATACGCGATGCCGAGGTACTTCTCCGCCTCACCCGCGCGGGACTGGATCTCGACCACGAGCGGGAAGCGCGTTGCCAGGTCGCGCATGACCTCCGCGCTGCGCAGGCACCACGTCTCCATGTCTTCGAAGCGTCGGCGCCAGTCGTAGCTGACGCCGATGATGTTCAGGGCCGTGGCGTACTCCACGCCGTACTCGGGCGTCGACGGATAGCGATCCGTCAAGTCGCGGAGCACGGGCAGGACGTCGAGCACGACGGCCTCCGACTCGGCGAAGTGCCCTTCGGCCTGGAGCGTGCGAGCGCGCACGAGTCGCGCCGACGCTTGTGTCAGCGTGATCCGCGCGTCGTCGGGCGCGAGTTCGGCGGCGCGTTCGAACGCCTCGTCGGCCGCGTCGAGGAGTCGGAGCTCGTCGGGACGTTGCCCCGTCCGGATGACACGCAGTGCGAGCTGCGCCATTGCATAGCGCACGTCTCCCAGGGCAAGGAGTGTCGCCGCGTCATCGGGGCGCTTCGCCACCGCGGCTTCGAGCCATGACTCGGCGCGACGCCACTCCGGCATCGCGGGCGACTCACTCGCAGGCGTGTCGGAGGGCAGCCGTGCGCTGAGCAGCTCGCCGAGATGCTTGGCGCCCGCGGCACGACGCGTGACGATGCGTTGGAACTGATCGGACGTCGGGTCCGCGCGCTCCAGCGCACGGGCGAGATCGTCGTCGGCGGCGCGGAACGTCTGCTCGGACTCGTCGACATTCCCGGCGACGAAGAGCGCCTGTCCGAGCGCCACGAGCAGGCTGCCGCGTTCGGCGCGCGTGACGAGACTGTCGTCCGACCCGACGAACTCGTCGTGCAGACCGCGACTTCGGCGCAGCGACTCGAGGCCATGTTCGAGATCGCCGAGCTGCACCTCGAGGCTCCCCAGTCGCTCGAGACTGCTCGCGAGCTGGCGCCGCGTCGCCGGATCATCGCTCTCTTGTTCGAGCGTCTCCTCGACGAGTTCGACGGCGTCCGCGAGGAACGCGCGGCGCAGCGGCTCCATCTGGGGGACATGCCGCAGCGCCTCCGAGCCGATGCGCGTGAGCATGCGGTCGATCGCTTCGAGCGAGCGTGCGAAGTGCGCGTCGGCCCGCTCGAGCTGCAGCTGCACGTCATCGGCACGCCGCCGCTCCTGCACGATCACGAGCCACGGCACTCCCACAGCGAGCAGCGTTGCGAGGACGATCGCCGTCGCCGCGGCCGGCTTGCGCTGCACCCATCGGCGCGCGCGAATCGTCCATCCCACGCGGCGCGCCTCGAGCGGTCGACGCTGCGCCGCCGCCTCGAGGTCGCGCGCGAAGTCGGCCGCCGTGGCATAGCGACGATCCGCGTCGACCTCCATGGCCGTCGCGCAGACCGTCTCCGCTTCCCAGCTCAGCCCCGGGGCATGCCGACGCGCCGGCAGAGCGCGGCCTTCCTCGATCTGCCGCGCGAGCTCGGCATCGCTGTTCGCGCGATACGGTCGTTGCAGTGTCAGCGCTTCGTAGAGCGTGACGCCGAGCCCATAGACGTCCGTGCGTGCATCGACGGCCGCGACCTCGCCGCTCACCTGCTCGGGCGCCATGTACGGCAGCGACCCGATCTGCGCGCCCGAGCGAGTGAGCGCCTCGACGTCGTCGCCCGGACGCGCGAGCCCGAAGTCGAGCAACTTCACCTGACCGCCCGATTCGCCGTGCGTCAGCATGATGTTGCTCGGCTTGACGTCCCGATGCACGACGCCGCAGCGATGGGCGTGGTCGAGCGCCGAAGCCACGAGACCGGCAATGCGCAGCATCGTGTCTTCCCAGCTCCCGGCGTAGAGCCACGCGCTGCCCTCGTCGCTCTCGTCGCTCTCGCGCGAGTCTGCTTGCGTCGTGGTCGCAACGGCGCGGGCGAGATCGCGCCCGGCAAGCGGCACACGCCCGGTGTGCTCACGCCGCACGGCCACGAGCGCCTCGCCGAGCGAGCAGCCCTTCACGTACTCCATGACGAAGTACGGCACACCCTCGGCGTCGCCGACCGCATACACCGGAACGATGCTCGGGTGACGCAGCCGCGCGACCGTTTCGACTTCGCGCTGGAAACGTTCGCGCGCGCCCTCGAAGAAGAGCCGCTCGGCGCGCAGCACCTTCACGGCCACTTCGCGACCGAGGTTCTCATCCTCGGCCAGATGGACGACGCCCATGCCGCCCGCGCCGAGCGATCGGAGCAGCCGGTAGGGCCCGAGATGGGTGGGAGCGCGATCGTCCGCGGCACTGGGCACGACGGGCGAGAGCACGCCCAACTCGCGCAGCAACGACGTGCGCCGTCGCAGTTGAGCTGCGTGGGCTGGGTAGCGTTGGCAGAGTTGTTCGAGGTGACGCTCGGCTTCGTCGACCCCCGACGACTCCGCTTCGGCAATGACCTCCTCGAGGAGGTCGTCCACGGACATTCCTGGAGCAGGACTCATGCCACGATCCTCGCCGACGACCCCCATGCTGACTACCCGCAAACATGAGATCATGACCGCCATGGTCCAGAACATCACGCCGCAGCCAGCCAGCGACGACCCGACTCCATCCGGCGTCCGAAGCCTCGTCAGCGAGGCCTCGCGCGGAAGCGAGATCGCCGTCGACGAGTTGCTCGAACGCTACGTGCCGGAGCTGCGGGCTTACGTGAGGCTGCGTGCCGGTCCGGACGTCCGCGCCCGCGAGGGCGTCTCCGACATCGTGCAGTCGACGTGCCGTGAGGTGATCGAGAACATCGACCGTTTCCGATGGGGCGGCGAGCGTGGATTCCGCCGTTGGCTCTATGCCTCGGCGCTGCGCCGGATCGTCGACAAGCACGACTTCCACCACGCGCAGAAGCGCGATGTCGCGCGCGAGACGCCCGCCGCGGCGTTGGCCGGACTCCGCTCGGACGACGGGGCCCTGCCCGATCTCGGCGCCTACGTGACGTCGCTTTCAACGCCGAGTCGCATGGCCGTCGCGCGCGAGGAAGCTGTTCGCATCGAGGCCGCGTTCGATGCCATTTCGGACGAGGATCGCGACCTGATCGTGCAGTCGCGGCTGCTCGGCGTCTCGCATCGCGAGCTCGCCGAAGAGCGCGGCAAGAGCGAAGGAGCGGTGCGGGTCGCCCTGCACCGCGCCCTCGTGCGCCTCGCCGCGGCGCTCGATTCGTCTCACTGAGACGAGGCGCAAGGGCTGGCTCCCGCGCCACGCGCACGTTTTCGGGTTGGTGTCCGAGAATCTCTGTAACGCCGCGGTCGTGCTCCGGATTCGTCGTGTTGGGCAACGCGCTCCGCGACGCCCCACGAATCCACGATCACCAGGGAGTTCCCCCATGTTCTCAGCCAAGAAGGTCCTCTTGCTGCTCGCTGTGACCCTCGGGTCGCTGTCACCCTTCGCATCGGCCGACTGGGGTTGGTGGGGCGGCGGAATCACCGTGCTGCCCGATCTTCGCGTCGCGAAGGTCGAGGAGTCGGTGCTCGCCAACGGCTACGGCTACCTCTACGCCCGCGTCACGATCGTCAACGAAAGCTCCGGCACGTCGGACCCCTGCTACGTACGCGTCCGCATTCTCGGTGCCTACCCCGTGACGAAGTACGCCTACGTTCCGTCGATGCCGCCGAACTCAGGGCTCGGCATGGACGTCTTCCTCGGCCAGTCGATCATGGGGTCACCGGGGCTCGTCACGGAAGTCTACGTCGATCCCTTTGGTCAGGTGTCCGAGAAGAACGAATACAACAACGTCGGGTACCACATCGCACCTCCGTGGTGATCAATGAAGCGAACACGACCGAGATGCTCCCCGCCCGATCATCGTGGCGGGGAGCATCTCCTCGTTTGTCACCAGATCACACGACGCCCTTCGCCGACTTCGACGGTGGCGCCCGTGCGTCGATAGCTGCACGAGTTGCTCGAGTGGCTGCGTCGCGAACTCCGACCCTTCGTGCGAGTCGTGGTTGTCCGCACGGTCGCGTCTCCTCGCCTTCGACGTGTCGAGTCGATGACTCGTCGATCTGCGGGCAGCTGACGCGTGAGTTGGCGTGAAGAGGCAGCCGAGCACGGGCCGTTCCTTGCGGATGCCCGATCCTCGACGTCGGGCTCGGTTGGCTCTGCCATCGGTGTGCGTGTCGCCGATCGCGATGCTCTTCGCGACACGAGTGAGGACTCAGACTCGAGTGAGGACGCGATTCTGACGGCGAATACTGCGTTAAAAAAGCTTCCGAGAATGCATCGGGTTCGGTCAGAGATGGCGCGTGTGTCGGCCAATACACGCCATCGAAGTCACCCCTCAACGGAAGGACAATCCGATGTCCACTCACGACATGAAGCAAGTGCAAGACGCCCAGTCGAGGTCGCGTTCGTCGTCAGAGTCTCGAACGACTTCCCTCACTCGCCGGCTGTGTGCGTTCGCGCTCATGGCAGCCTCACAGCTCGCGATGAACATGCCGGCCGTGGCGCAGTGGGACGACTCGCTCGAACCGATGCCCAACCTGGGAGGTCGTCAACGCCACGTCGCCGCCGGCGTTCAGCTCGACAACGGAGACAAGCGTGTGTTCCTCTTTGGTGGTTATGTGGGCAACTCTGATGACGACGTCGTCGACGCCTACGACCCCGTCACGGACACCTGGGATGTCACGGACACATGGGCCGACATGCCGGGTGTGCGCAACCGTGCCGCCGTGGCGACCGACGCCGACGGCAAGATCTACGTGATCGGCGGGACGGTAGGGACGACGGCCCAGGCCTCCGTGCTGGTCTTCGATCCCAACGTTGGCTCCTCGGGGAGCTGGTCGTCGATCGTCGATATGCCGACGCCGCGCGAATACGCCGGTGCGACGTTCGGTCCCGACGGCAAGCTCTACGTCATCGGCGGCCGAAACGGCAGCGGCAGCTCCGACTTCGACAAGGTCGAGCGCTATGACCCTGACACCTTGGCGTGGGAGACGCTCAAGCCGCTGCCCCCGGCCCTCAACGGCGCCGTCAGCGTCGCGGCGGGCAGCACCGGCCATCTCTATGTCATCGGTCGCTACTGGGGCAGTGGGCCCTGTACGACCTTCAACTACGAGTACGACATCGGGGATGGCACGGTGGCCGGCGGCACGTGGACGGCCAGAACTCCCAACCCGGCTTGTCTCGGCGGCAGGGGAGTCGTGGCCGGGCCGGACGGCCTGATCTACGCGGTCAACGATGGCGACTTCTTCTACCCCGGCTCCGGCGACCCGAACGTACGGGCCTACAACCCGCTTTCGGACTCCTGGATCACTATCGATAACACGAACGTTGGACACATCGAGCTGGGCGTCACCGCGCTCGGCGACAAGATCTACGCCACCGGCGGGACGACCAAGTTCAGCGCCTTTCCGAGTCGCATGGAGTCGTTCGAGACCGGGATCTCCGCTAACGCTGCCGATATCACGTCGCTGCTCTACCAGAGCTTCCCGATCGTCGCCGGCGGATACATGAACGTGTGCGTGGGTGACGACTTCGAGCTCGACGTGGGCATGTCGGGTTCTGGTCCCTTCTCTTGGACAGTCACGAAGAACGGGAGCGCCTTCGACGAGGGCACCTCGTCTTCCACCGCGTTCACGCTCGACCTCGTCTCGTCGATGCAGCTCTCTGACGCTGCGGATTACGAGCTGAAGGTCTGGAACAACTACAACTACCTGACGCCGGAGACGATCCTGTTGCACGTCAGCGTCGACCCGGGCAGCACGCTCACGAACGTCTTGATCAACAGCACGTCCATCGGCAACGGCGACACCATCGACATCTGCGAGGGTGACTCGCCCTCGATGACCGTGACGGCGACCAACGCTCCGAACATCGATTGGAAGCTGACGAAGCCCGACGCGAGCACGGTGGTCGGCAACTCGTCGCTGGCGACCTTCCCGGTGAACCTCGGCGGGCCGCTGCTTCCGTCCGATTCGGGTACCTACAAGCTCGAGGTGTGGAGCGCCTGCAACGCGGGCTCGCCCGACTTCAGCACATTCGATCTCGACATTGCCGCGGCTCCAATCATCACGGTGCAGCCGACAAGCGCGACCGAATGTGAGGGAGACACGGCAACGTTCAGCATCAGCATCTCCGGTGGTCGCGCGAACTACGACTATGAGCTTCGCAAGGGTGGGGTCCCGTTCCAGTCGGAACTCGACACCGCTGCTCTGAGTCACTCGTTCTCGATGGTGGGCGTGACGCCCGCCGACGAGGCGGCCGACTATACGATCCGAGTGATCGATGACTGTGGTCACATCGTGGACAGCGATCTCTTCGCGCTGACGGTCGACACGGACGCGGTCATCACGGCGGTTACACCGGGCGGATTCCTGCTCGAGCACTGCGTGGGTGACGATCTCACGCTCGTCGTCACGGCCGACGGAACCACTCCGCTTTCGTGGAGTCTGAAGAAGGGCACCAGTACGCACTCGAACGGCAGCGGGGAGTCATCCTCTTTCAATGTCGACCTTCTGAACCTGCAGGAGACCGACTCCGGGGCGTATGTCCTCGAGGTCTGGAACGACTGCAACGCCGACTCACCCTCGGAGCACAGCTTTGCGCTCTCGGTCAAGGAGCCGCCCACGATCGACGTGCATCCGGTTGCGCTGACGCAGATGTGTGAAGGCGAGTCGGTCCAGCTCGTCGCGGCGGCATCCGGCACGCCTCCGATGGCCTACCAGTGGTTCCGCGACGGCGACCCCGTCTCCGGCGCCACCAGCCCGACCTTGTCGGTTACGGACTCGGGCAGCTACCACCTGGAGGTTCAGGATGCGAACTTCGCGGAGTGCGGCGTCGCGGCCTCCAGCCTCGCAGTGGTCGAAGTCATCGGCACTCCCACGGACATCGACGCGAGTGACGGGGCCACGGTGTACGACGTCGTCGTGACCTGGGATCCGGTCGAGTACGCAGAGAGCTACATGGTGTTCCGCGCGGACAACGACTCTGGGTTCGGGCACAAGCCCATCTCGGGTTGGGTCTCGGGCACGGTCTTCCTCGACGACCTCGACACGTCGGACGAGCCCGTTCCCGGTCACTGCTACTTCTACAGCGTCGCGGCGTCGTACGACTCTGCTACGGCCTGCACGGAGAGCTCAACCACCGACGGCTATCGTGCGCTCGACCCGGTGACGGGTGTGGCGGCTTCCGACGGTGTCTATGGGTCGTACGTCTTGGTCGAGTTTGAAGAGGTCGCCGGTGGCGTCCACTACCAGGTCTTGAGGAACTCGATCGACGACCCGAACACGGCCGAGAGGGTCCACGCGGACGAGTGGCTCATGGAGAGCGACATCACCAAGAGCGGGACGACCTACGAGTTCCGCGACCTCACGGCGGTGTCCTGGGACAACTACTTCTACTGGGTGCTGGCCGGTCCAGCCGGTGACATCCCTGCCGAGATCAGCGCCAAGGCGTCGGGCTTCGGCAGTCGTGACAACGGTTTCCGGACCTGCGAGGACCTCGCTGTAGCGGGGCTGTGCACGCCCGACGACTCAACTATCACGGATGACGTCCTGTTGCTGCTGCTCGACCGCTCGTCGCACATGGGCGCCGACTGCGCGTCTTCACTGGCCACGGCCAAGGACGACATCGACAACTTCTCGCTGCTCTACCCGGACGGAAAGATCGCCGTGTGGGTCTTCTCGAACCAGTGCGTCACCAACATCACGGGCGGCTACACCGACCGTGCGGACGCCGACTTCGTGGTCGACTCGTTGTCCTCGTCGCCCTGTTCGGGACCGGCTCCCCTCGCTGACGCACTCTGGATGGCCGTCAACAACATCCGGGACTGCACGCTGTTCGCTGGTGCCAGCAAGGCACGCCACATCAGTTTGCACAGCTCGGGGGTTCGGGACTCCTACGTGCCGGGCTACTTCATGAACGGCAAGCCTGACGCGACCTCGGGAACCGAGTGCGCTGACTTCGAGCCGATCGGCGTGGCATGGGAGTCGTGGGTGTGCGCGAACGTCAACAGCGGGACGACCGTCAACGTTCACAACTGGGTCGACACGTCTGCCTTTGCCATGGCCACGACAACCCACGCGAACCTGTTCCAATCGCTGGCACTCGAATCGGGTGGGGCCTACGAGTCCATCCCCAGCGGTTCGCCTCCCGGTTCGGGCTTCTTCCCGGACTGCAACGGCAACGGCGTCGACGACGATGTCGACATCGCGGGTGGCTTCAGTCTGGACTGCAACAACAACGGCGCACCCGACGAGTGTGAGGTCAACAACGACTGCAACATCAACGGGATCCCGGACGACTGTGAACTCGCCCAGGGCCTGGTCACGGATCTGAACGGGAACGACATCCCCGACGGGTGCGAGGGCTTGGCGCTCGGCGTGCCGTCTTCGTCGGTGGCGGGGCTGCCCATGGGACTGCAGATCATTGGCGCCACGCCGGGTTCGGTCGTCGTGATGCTTGCGGGCTTCGTCGAAGGTGAGATTCCGATGCCCGGCTGTCCCGGGACATCGATCGGGATCGTGGACTTCGGTTCCTACGGTGTGCCGCTGTTGTTCTTCCTGCCCACGGACCAGAGCGGTCAGATCGGTCTCGACTTCCCGATCCCCGCCATCGCGTCGGGCATCGACGTGCTGTTCCAGGTGATCGAGCCCGGTGCTTGCACCGACTCGGGAGTCAAGCAGGTGAGCTTCTTGTAGGAGTTCGTATCAGAAGCAGCAAGCTGTCATCAGACGCGCGTCGGGGCACGAGCCCCGGCGCGCGTCGCTTCGTTGAGGCGAGTTGCTCCGCGGATCGGCTAGACCTCCGCCTTCACGACGCTTCTCTTTGCTTCTCGCACCACCCATTGCAATCAGCTCAGGCGCGCTGTGTGAGGGTGCGGCGCATCGTCCCTACGGGCGTTCACGGACCGCCCACTCCGATGCTCAGCTCGACGACCCGCCCTCCTCACGCGACTTCGTCTTCCTCGGTGGATTCTTCGCGGTTCTCTTCGGCGCCTTCTTGCGAGTGGCCTTCTTTCGCGGTGCTACCTTGCGATCTGCTTCGGGGACGCGGATCAAGTACACGTCGAATTCGAGGCTGTGGTCTCGCAGCCCGCGCATGCGCGTCACGGCCGGAAGGAACCACCATTCGACATCCTCGCGTACGCTTTTGAATCGACTGGAGGCTGCCGTGGATTGAGAGTTCGTGACGGCGCGAAAGATCGCCTCATAGAGCTCATCAGCCCACGCCGTTTGACTCGTCGTGTCGTTCTTGGCCCACTTGGTGATGAGATCCGACAGCTTGAGTCCCGGCTGGAAGGAGCCGTACCCAAACTGACGGACAGCCGTGTCGACCGAGTTGCCTATCCCGACGAACTTCGGTCGTCTCAGCTCCAAGTTTCCTCGAATCATTCCCCGAATCTTCTCTTCGTCATCCAAGTTCGAGATCGCTTGAGCAACCTTCGAGTTGAGATGAAGGCGGACGAAGTCCCAGAGGTGCTTGCTCGTCGCGCTTCCCGAGGGAATCGTCGCGCTGAGTTCCGAGAACAGCCGTTCGCTCCGGGAGGTGATCACTTCGGCGGAGGTATTCCCCGCAAACGCCGTTTCATCCTCACCCTCGTTGCTGGGGAAGAAGTCGACCTTGTTGTGAAAGTCTTCCGCGAATCTTCGGATCTCGCGTGGGCTCACGCGGATACGCAACTCGTTCCGAAACACCGTCGGTTCGTCCTCTGTGCACTGAAGAACGACGGTGCGCGTCTTGACCGTCGACTTGCCCTGAGCGATTCCGCACTCCCACATGGAGTATGACCAGTCTTCTTCCAAGTAGGTGTACAGAAGGATCAGGAGGTTGATCTCCTCTAGCATTTTCTCAAGCTGGCTTTTCACTTCCTCGCCAACGGTCAGTCCGCGCTGCGGATCGGATGATTGGAAGATCGCATCATCCGCGACTCCCCATTCGCGTAGGTGCTTCGAGACGACGGTGGCGATCTTTGCGTCATCCTGACGGTGGCTGATGAAGATCTTCGGGCTTGGCACGGTTTTCTCCTAGAAGTCGCGAACGACGATTCGGTGGGGCGGAAACGGACGGCTCGCGTTCCCTCGCGCCCCAGCCGTGTCCCCATCGACAGCGGTCTCGATACTACCAGGCGGATGCGGCCCGTCTGCTTCGCGCGTAGGCGCGGCTCTCCGCCCGAGATCACCGATGCTCTCGTACACTCCGCGATAGATACGCCAGACTTTCGAATGATGAGAAGGCCGGGGCATCCGAGTTCGTTTTCTATGTGTCTTTCTTGTTGGGTCTAGCAGCCCTCTGTGAGAAGGCCCTGGTCAAGGTCTCAGTGGATCATTGTTTGATTCCTGTCGCGAAAGCGACGAGTTCCCGGTGACCGTCTCGTACCCGCAGGCGTCTGTTCGCACTCTTTGTTGGGACGGAGTGGGCCT
>JAJDEO010000020.1 GCA_029259745.1 Planctomycetota bacterium | reverse complement strand
CAGACCGAAGGCGCGCCGGTGATCGTTGGCCGCCACCGTGCCGTTGGCGTTGAAGTTGAAGTTCGACTGCTTGTTGATGAGTGCCGTCGGTAGGAAACGCGACACGATGAGGTAGTCCTCCGTGCCGACGTTCTCGAGCGCACCACCGGGCTTGTTCGTGTTGAAGCCCGTGCCCGAGAGGTCGACCACACCCCCGCCGCCCGTCGAAAAGCCCAGGTAGAGGGCCTGCGGCGAGACGGGCACGTTCGTGTAGACCTTCTTCGCGTCGTTGCCGACCTGGAACGTGCGCGCGACGTTGTAGCCACCCGTCCGACTGTCATCGACGTTGGTGCCGTTGACGAGTCGCGTGATGCCCACCGACGTGCCGCCGTAGAACAGGTTTCCGTAGAGATCCATCGGACCGGCGTTGACCTTCACGATCGTCTGGTTCGCGAGGATCGCCGTCTTCTGGCTTTCGTCGTCGCTGATGCCCGTGATGTCGATGCCCTGCCAGCCGCTGTACATCGTGCCCGAACGCGTGAAGTTCCCGACGTTCGGACGCGCGGCCGCCGACATGCCCAGACCCGGCATGCAGACACCGAGCGTCACGACGGAGTTCGGCGGTAGCTCCACGAGCGGCTCGATGATGTACGACTGCAGGTTGTTCTGGTTGATCGGGTAGATGTCGATCGGAACGATCCCGCGCGGCAGCGTCGCGAGCGTGTTGTGCTCACGCGGCACGAGGCCGTTGCCGTTCAAGACTTCCGGCGGCATCACCGACAGGTCGTCGAAGACACCGGCGCCAGCGACGAACGCATTCGGCGAAGCGACCGGCTGCGGGAAGCCGTTGAGCGGACCACCGAACTGATTGTTGATGTCGGTCGGCACGTTGATGGCGAGGTAGATGCTCGGCGCCAACGGCGCACCCAGGCCACCCGAGATGTCGTTCGCCGGGCTCAGCGTCGGACGCGTGTTGCCGTTGAACGGGAAGACGATGCCTTCGCCCGTCACGCTCTGTGACGTGTGACGACGCGAGAAGCCGACCGAGTTCGGGACGACCTCCTTGTCGAAGTCGATGCGGAACTTCGGACGGGTCGAGATCGTGTTGCCACCGTTCGGAGCGTTCGGATCGTCGCTCGACGGTGCGGGGTTGAAGCTCGTGCCGGCGGCGACGAACGAGGAGTCGGCGATGTCGATCGCCGGCACGCTGTTCGTGTTGACGAAGATCGCCGGACCGCGGTTGAAGTTCGTTGCGTCGTTGACCAAGCGCGAGTCGTCCGACTCGATGCGCGTCGCGTCGACTTCGAAGCTGTGGAAGTAAGGAGCCTCGACGTCCTGACCCTTCTGCGTGCGGATCGAATCGATCTTCACGAAGAAGAAGCCCATCGGTGCGGCCGCCTCGTTGGGATCGTTGACCGCCGTCGGAAGGCCGGTGTTCGCGCCGAACACGCGACCGCCACCGTTCACCTCCGGGTTGGGAAGGCGCAGGATGCCCTCGGCGTCGACGAAACCACTCGCGGCGCCGTCGGGATTGTCACGCAAGGCCAGCGGGTTCTCGTGCGCGATCAGCGTCAGCACGTTCGATCGCTTGATGCGCTCGAGTGCGCCCGGCGGGATGAAGCTGAGTTCGGGGTCGGACGGGTCGACGACGGCGCGCGAGTTCGAGCCCGCCGAGACCGGGATCGCCGACACACCACCGACGATCGCCACGACCGGCACGTGCCGGCGAAGCTTCGACTGGTCGACCATGCTGCCGTTCTCGGCCTGCAACCAACGCGCTTCAATGAACACGTTGTCGACGTTGAACGTCGAGTCGCCGAGGAACGAGTTGTTCGTCTCGTTGACGTTGAAGATCGACGAGATGTCGATGTCGTACGGGAACTCGATCTGGATGAACTGGTGCACGTCACCGACTTGCGGTGCAGCACTCGAGCCCATGATCGAAGGCATCACCGGCAGCGACGGGATGTCGCCGATGACGCGCGAGAACAGACCCGGACCGCCATCGTTCGCAGCCAACGGATCGCCGTCCGCGTCGCCGCCGTTGTAGCCCGTGAACGCCGTGCCGGCGAGGATCGCCGTCTGCGCGATCGGGCGGCCCGTCGAGGTCTGGAACAAGTCGTAGACGTTGTTCGCCGCGACGATGCGCGCCGCGTTGCCCGGCGGCATGCCGAAGCTGTAGGTGTCGAAGCCGGCATCGGGGATGCCGTCACCCGTCGTGTCGACGTACTCGCCGTCGTAGTCGACACCCATCGACTCGAAGCGCCCCGTCTGCTTGTTCTTGTTGATCGACGAAAGCATGCTGTAGAAGAGCCGCTTGCCGGGATTCGAGCCCGCCTGACTGCCGGGGTCGCCGAGCGGAATCCCGCCCTCGACGACGTCGACGCGGCCATAGCTGCCGTCGCTCCCGATCGTCGCGTAGGTCTTTACCTCGTTGGCACCGCCGCTGTTGCCGGGGCCGGGATTGTTGCCACCACCCGCACTCTTCAACCCGCACCCAGTCAAAACCAACGACAAGACGCCGACCAAAGCCAACGCACACAAAGATGCTCTTCGCATCGCACTCTCCCAAGCGTCGCCCTACGCGCAAACGAGGAATCGCGGCGACTGGCCCCTTTGCCAGTACGCCGCCAACTCGTGCCTGTCGCACGCGCAGCGACTGTCTCCAAGTGACATCATGATGAATACGACGCCCACGCTGAAGTGGCTACATGCCTTTCGGCTAGGTTTTCATGTGCAGCAGAAGCGCCATGTTTCACTCGTCCGCTTTCGGCACACCTATCGCTGGGTGGTGCATGACGAGTTGTTCTCTTCGGAGCGCGAAAACACACGCGAATCGGTGGATTGTGCGCGCCATACGCCAAATGAGTTTTCAACCCGGGTTCTTCAAGGGCTCACGCGCCCTCTACAACTGACGCGCTACCGTGACACCACCCCAACTCCCACTGGTTCGTCGATGCTGCGCCCCGCTTCCCTTGTTTTCCTGATGATCGTCGCGTGTGGTCCCGGCGCGCAGCTCGAACAGACCCCCGGCGCCACCGCGCGTCGCGTCATGACACCGTGGAATGGCGCAACACTCGATATCGCTTCCACCGAGCGTGTGATTCCGGCCAACGCCACAGCTGTCGATGTCGTGGCGACGCTCGTCGGGCCCGAGCGCATCGCGGCGCTCCCGGAAACGGCGTCGACGTATTCGCTGCTCTCCACGAACCCAGAGCGCTGGGAGTCCATCCCGCGCTTCGGGCGCTATGAGTCGGAGACGTTGCTCACTCTCAACCCCGACTTCGTGCTTTGCGACCCATGGCAAGACAACACCGCGTCCGATGTTCTGCGCGATGCCGGCGTGCCGGTGATGTGTTCGCCGGGCGAGGCCACCTGGCCCGCGATCGAGAGCTACGTGCGCTCCGTCGCGCAAGCCCTCGATGCCGTGGAGAGTGGCGAGCTGCTCATCGCGCGCCTGGAAGAGCGTCGCGATCGGCTTGCGACCGCGACCGTGAACGTTCGCGGCATGACGGCGCTGACCTATAGCAACGGCGGGACGGGCGGATGGACGGCGGGCTCGAACACGTCTGCCGAAACGCTGATCACGACGGCGGGGCTCGTCAACGCGGCGACGGCGCAGGGCATCGACGGCCATCAGCGCGTCGACTTCGAAACCCTTATCACCTGGGATCCCGACATCATCATCGTCGCCTCGGGCAAGGATGGCGCGCCAGGACCGACGGCCGCCCTGCTGCGCAGCGAGCCCGCTCTCGCCTCGCTCACGGCCGTGCGCCTCGATAGAATCGTGGAGCTGCCCGCCGCCCTCTTCAATACCGTCTCGCACCGCTTGCTCGATGCCTCCGAGGCACTCGCCGCAGCCGCAGCCTCGATGTTCGAGACCACGCCCCCCACACCGCGATCAGAACGATGACTTCGTCCGTTGCACCACATTCGTCTCGCTCACGGCAGAGCATCGCCGACCTCATCGACACGCACCTCGAGCGCCCCACGACGTCGTGGGGCGTCAGCGCATTCGGCGCCGTTGGTGAGTTCCATTGGCAAGCCGACGAGCCGCACTGCGCTCGGACGTCCCCGCTCGGCCGCGCCTCGAAGCGCGGCGCCCTCGCGATCCACATGCATGACGACGTCGACGTCGTCGCTTGGGAGCGCCCGTACTTCCACGGCGCGCCCTGGCAGCAGGGCGTGATGTTCGTCTTACCCGAGGACGTGGCGCGGCTGAGTGCGCGTACGGAGATCACGCGGCTCGAAGACACCGAGGACGGCGTGCTCTTCGACATGGGCCTCGGCGTTCCGAACGTCGACGTCTGCGTGCTCGTGAACGACACCGAACTCGAGTCTGTCCTCGACCGCTACGTCGGCTCGTCGGTCCACGACACGGCGAACGGTGCGATGGCAGCGATCAAAGACGCCAGCCCTGCGCGCGTCTTCCGTTCGGCCTTCGCGACCTGCACCGTCTACCAGCAGATCGCCTCATCGGCCAAGGGCATCCCGACACCCGAAGGACCGCACACGCACCTGCGACTGTCACTCATGAACCCGCCGCGCTCCTTCGACGCGGCGCTCCCCGTGCCCGCCGGAACCCTGCCGGTACTCGAGATGTTCCTCGCCCATCCGATCCGCGACGAGCTCGGCTCACCGCGCCCCTTCGATGCCGTGGCCTTCGACGAGTTCCAGCATCTCATCGAGAGCTACGGCCCTCCGGGGTACGCCGCCGACAAGGCGCTCGTGCGCGCGGCCATGGAAGCCGACCGGCCCTTGGCCGCCGGGAGCCGGCCCCGCCGCCAGACGGCACGCGTCGCCCTGTGTCAGCTGCGTGCCATGGGACGTGACGAGGCTGCCATCGAGCGCGTCGCCACCGCCTGCGGACTCGACCCCGCGCACCTCGAGGTCGATGACGCCGACGGCGAGCACGATGGCGAAAACCACCACGGCCATCCGCATCGGCACTGATCCGGCGGTCACTGCAACATCCCACACCGCACGCGACATGAAACCCGGCATCCCCCGCGCCCCATCCCCCGAGAGTTCCGATGACTTCCTCAGACATCCTGCGCCGCGCCGGCGCGCTGCTCGTCCCCGCCCTGCTTAGCGCGACCCTCCTGTGGCAAGTCGCCACGCCCGCCGAAGACGAGGCGATCGAGGTCAAGAGCGGCAGATATGCCGTCGACGCCGGCCACTCGACGGTGCTCTTCAGCATCACGCACCTCGGTGTCTCGAACTTCTACGGCCGCTTCAACACGATGGACGGCACCTACACGCTCGACGGTGACGCAAGCGAGAACTCGATCACGTTTCTCGTCGAGGCCGGCAGCGTCGACACGAACAGCACCGACCGCGACGCCCACATCCGCAACGAAGACTTCTTCGATGTCGAGAACCACCCGCGCATGACATTCGACTCGACCTCCTGTGAGAAAGCCGGGCCGAACACGTTGGTACTCAAAGGCGACCTGACCCTGCGCGGCGAAACGCGCGAGATCGACGTCACGGCCGAAGTCATCGGTGCTGGCGGCACGCCGTTCGGCGACTACCGCTCGGGAGTCGAAGCAACGTTCACGATCAATCGACACGACTTCGGGATCAATGCCTACGCCGGCGCGTTGGGCGATGAGATCTCGGTGGTCGTGAGCCTCGAGGGTATCCTCAAGCAGTAGCCACCACCGGCACGCACACACGTGGCCGCATTCCGACGATCGGCGTGCGGCCACGTGTCGTTTTCGGAGGCACCGGTTCCTCGTGCCGCGCGCAGCGGCGGCCTATCATGCGCGGCATGAAGATCGTCAGCATCGGTGGCGGCCCGGCGGGCCTGTATTTCTCGCTCTTGATGAAGCAGTCGCATCCCACGTGCGAGGTGCATGTCTTCGAACGCAATCGCGCCGACGACACGTTCGGTTGGGGTGTCGTCTTCTCCGACGAGACGCTCGGCCACTTCGAGGAAGCAGACCCCATCAGCTACGCGCAGATCCGTAAGGAGTTCGCGTACTGGACGGACATCGAGACGTACTACGGTGACACCTGCGTCACGTCGACGGGCCACGGATTCTGCGGTCTGGCGCGCAAGACGCTGTTGCAGATCCTGCAGGCGCGCTGCACCGACGTCGGTGTCGAACTGCACTTCGAAACCGAAGCCACGCTCGACGACCCGCGCGTCGCCGACGCCGATCTCATCCTCGCCGCCGACGGCCTCAACAGCCAAGTGCGGGAGCGTTTCGCCGAGCAGTTCGGTCCCGACATCGATTGGCGCCGCTGTAAGTTCGCCTGGCTCGGCACGACGAAGCCACTCACGGCCTTCACGTTCGTCTTCAAGGACACGCCGCATGGCGTCTTCCAGGTCCACGCCTATCCGTTCGAGAAGGACCTCTCGACGTGGATCGTCGAGGCCCACGAGGACACCTGGCGCGCGGCCGGCCTCGAGAACAGCACCGAGGAACAAACCGTCGCCTTCTGCGAGAAGCTCTTCGCCGACGACCTCGACGGTCACCCGCTGCTCGCGAACCGTTCGATCTGGCGCACCTTCCCCACCGTGCGCAACGAACACTGGCACCACGAGAACATCGTGCTCATCGGCGACTCGGCGCACACCGCGCACTTCTCGATCGGCTCGGGCACCAAGCTCGCCATGGAAGATGCGATCGCGCTGCGGACGGCGTTCGACGAGGCCGTCGCGGCGGGTGACGCGGCCGGTGGCGTCGAGCTCGGAGGCGTGAAAGTTTCGGTGCCCGACGTGCTCGCCGCCTACGAGGACGCGCGCTACGTCGACTGCATCAAGACGCAGAAGGCCGCGCAGACGTCGCTCGAGTGGTTCGAGAACTCGGCGCGCTACACGAACCAGCATCCGCTGCAGTTCGCCTTCGGGCTGATGACGCGCAGCAAGCGCATCACGTACGACAACCTCCGCGAACGCGACCCGGCGCTCGTGCAGCGCGTCACCGACTGGTGGTGGGACGAGGTGGCGAAGCAGCCGCGCGCCAGCGACGGCACGGCCCCACCGCCGATGTTCGCGCCGATCACACTGCGCGACGTGACGATCCCCAACCGCGTCGTCGTCTCGCCGATGTGTCAGTACTCGGCCACCAAGGGCCTGATCGACGACTGGCACCTCGTGCATCTCGGTGCGCGCGCCGTCGGCGGCGCCGGCCTCGTCATCACGGAGATGACGAACGTCTCGCCCGAGGCTCGCATCACGCACGGCTGCGCCGGCATCTGGACCGACGAACAGCGCGACGCGTGGGCGCGCGTCGTCGAGTTCGTCCACACGCACTCTCAGAGCAGGATCGCGATCCAGCTCGGACACGCGGGGCGCAAGGCGAGCTGCACCGTGCCTTGGGAAGGCGACGCCCCGCTCGTCGACGACCGCCGTTGGTTGGCGATCGGCCCGAGCGCCGTCCCGTTCGACAAAGGCTGGCCCGTCCCGCGCGAGATGACGCGCGACGACATGGACGGCGTCGTCCTCGACATGGTCGCCGCGACGCGACGCGCCGAGGAGGCCGGCTTCGACATGATCGAACTGCACATGGCCCACGGCTATCTGCTCAGCTCGTTCCTGTCGCCGACGTCCAACGTCCGCACCGATGCCTACGGCGGGTCGCTCGAGAACCGCCTGCGCTTCCCGCTTGAAGTGCTCGAGGCGTGCCGTGAAGCGTGGCCGGCGGAGAAGCCGCTGGCCGTGCGCATCTCGGCGTCCGACTGGATGCCGGAAGGCGAGGAGGGGCTTACGGTCGACGACGCCGTCGCCATCTCGAAGGCCCTCGCCGAGCGTGGCTGCGACCTCGTCGATGTCAGCTCGGGCGGCAACACACCGCGCTCGCAGATCGACTTCGGGCGTATGTACCAGCTGCCATTTGCCGAGCGCATCAAGGCCGAGGTCGACGTGCCGGTGATGTGCGTCGGCGCGGTGCAGGGCGCCGACCACTGCAACACGATCCTCGCCGCCGGTCGCGCTGACCTCTGCGCGATGGCGCGCCCGCACCTCGTCAACCCAGCGATCACGCTCGGTGCGACAATCGACTACGACGCCTTCGACGTCCCCTGGCCGAAGCAGTACCTCGCCGCCGCCCCGCGTCCACGCCGCACGGGTCGTCGCTGAGTCAGCGCAGCCACGACGTCACGGGCTTGGACCGCGGTGAGAACCTCAGCCGCAACGCTTCGGCGTCGCGGATGACGACGCGTCGCGACCACGCCGACTTCACGCCTCGCGCTCGTCGGCGCTGTCCCCCGTGGATCTGTCCCCCGTGGCTCTTCAGCCCGAGTGGAAACGATCCATCTGCTTGGATGTCGCGACGCCGCCCTTCTTCTTGATGAACTCGGCGTCGCCGGGCCCCCAGGCCTCGTCCATCTTCACGACGAGCGCGCGTGCGTTGCAGCCGCCCGCGCGCGTGCAGTCTTTCATCGGTGGCGGCGCGAAGTCGGCCTCCGGCGTCCAGCACGTGCCGTCGAGGTCCTTGCACTTCTTGCAGACGTCCTCGCCGGACCCCGCGTGCCATGTCGAATAGGCGATGTCGTTGTCCTTGCCGAAGAGCTTGGAGAGAAAACCCATCGCGAGTGTGTTCCTGGTTGCGGGGAGAAGACGATGAACCGCGGCGCGCTCGGGAGGCGTGCACGCGACCTCGTCATAGCCGACGATAACGTCGGGAACCAGCCCGCGAGTGGAACGAACATTCGATGCGTGTCTTCTTCTGCGACCATTTCGAGGTGCCGCTGCCCGACGGGCACCGTTTCCCGATGATCAAGTATCGCATGCTGCGCGACGCACTGGTGGCGCAGGGCGTCCTCTCGAGCTCCTCCGTCATCGCGGCCGAACCGGCCACGGCGGCCGATCTGTGCATCGCCCATGACGAGGGCTACGTCGCGGGAATGCTGGCCGGGACGCTGTCGGCGGACGTCATCCGTCGGATCGGCTTCCCCTGGTCGCCCGAGTACGCCGCCCGCAGCCTCGCCAGCGTCGGCGGGACGCTCATGGCTGTCGACGCCGCGCTCGAGGACGGCATCGCGGGCAACCTGGCCGGCGGAACGCACCACGCGCACCGCGAGTTCGGGGCGGGCTACTGCGCCTTCAACGACCTCGCGATCGCGGCGCTGCGCCTCCTCGACCGCGGACGTGCCCGGCGCGTCCTCATCTTCGACACCGACGTGCACCAGGGTGACGGGACGGCCGCGATCTTCGCCGACGACGAGCGCGTCTTCACGACGTCGATCCACGGCGAGAAGAACTTCCCGCTGCGCAAGCAACACAGCGACCTCGACGTCGCGCTCCCCGACGGCACGAGCGACGAGGCCTTCCTCAGCGCCGTGCGCGATGCCCTCGCAACGTCACTCGACCGCGCCCGCCCCGACGTCGTCCTCGTGCAGGCCGGCGTCGACGCCCTCGCCGACGATCGTCTCGGCCGCCTCGCCGTGACACTCGACGGCCTGCGCGCTCGCGACGAGCACGTCTTCGGCGAGCTGCGTTGCCGCGGCCTCCCCACCGTCGTGACGATCGGCGGAGGCTACGCCGAGCCGATCGACCTCACGGTGGAAGCACACGTCCAGACGTACGCCGCAGCCGCGGCGCCGTGAGCACGAGCGACGCCGGACGTCGATCCGACCGTCGCGCGTGGCTGAGCAGCGCGACAACGCGCCGCGCGACTCTACCGCGTCACGCCCTGCTCAACGACGAGCTCGCGGTCGACACCCTCGACGGCCACATCCTGCTCGCTGCCGTCGGGCCAGCGAATCGTCAGGCGGTCGATCTCCGTCTGCGCTCCGAGGCCGAAGGTGACGGGCAGCTCGACCTGACTCATGTAGCTGCGCGTCGGCATGACTTGGCGACGTTGCGTGACTCCTCCGGCTTCGAGCGTCACCCAGGCACCGATGGCGTCCGTGGCCGGGGCGGCGCCGCGCAGCGACACGCGCAGCCAGTGGTGACCGAGGCCTTGGTCGTTGACGAGCAACAGCGGCGCCTCGCCGCTCTGCGTGATGAGGAGATCGACGTCGCCGTCGCCATCGATGTCCGCGTAGGCCGAGCCACGCCCGACGACCGCGCGCGCGAGGTCGCCGATCTGCGCGTCCTCCATCTCGACGTAGGTCGAGCGCGACGCCGGCCCCGCGTTCCAGAAGAGCTGCGAGGGTTGGCGGTAGTGCTGACTCGGCTGGACCTTGTTGATCTCGTCCTCGAGGTGTCCGTTCGTCTGGAAGAGATCCAAGCGTCCGTCGAGATCGGCATCGAAGAAGAACAGACCGAAGCTCAGCGCTTGGCGACTCGGCGCGCCGATGCCCTCGATGCGGGCGACGTCGGTGAACTGCCACGGGTCGCTGTCGGCGACGAAGAGCGACGTCATCTCGTTGGCGAAGTTTCCGATTCCGAACGCGAGTGAGCCCTCGTTGCGGAAGTCGGCGACATCGATGCCCATCGCGCCCGTCGACGAGCCCTGCCCGTCGTAGGCGATACCCGACATCGTGCCCACCTCAGTAAACGTGCCGTCGCGCTCGTTGCGGAAGACGAAGTTCTGCACGGTGTCGTTCGCCACGACAATATCGAGCCAGCCGTCACCCCCCAGGTCGAGGAACGTCACGCCGAGCGCCTTGGCTACGGGCACTCCAGTGGCCGTGTTCGTCACGCGGATGCCAGCCGCCTCGGAGTGATCCGCGAACGTGCCGTCACCGGCGTTGAGATAGAAGCGACAATGCGCGCCCTTGAACTGCACCGGCGCACCGTACGCGCGGCCGACGCCCGTGAGCTTCGTCGCGAGTTCCTCGTCGATCTCGCGCGACCATGTGATGTAGTTGCAGACGAACAAGTCGACGTCGCCATCGTTGTCGGCGTCGAAGAACCCCGCGCTCGTACTCCAGTCGCTGGCATCGCCGGCCACACCTGCCGTCGACGTCACGTCCGTGAAGACGCCGCCGTCGTTGCGCATCAGACGGTTCTCGCCGAGCGCCGTGAGATAGACGTCGACATCGCCGTCGCCGTCGACGTCCGCGCAGGCCACGCCCGTGCCGTAGAAGGCGACCTCGAGCCCCGCCGCAGCCGTGACGTCGGTGAAGTGACCCTTGCCGTCGTTGGCATAAAGGATCGTCGTCTGGGTGCGCGCAGCATCGACGTCGTCGCCGTCCCACGGCGCGGCGTTGCAGAGCAGCAGGTCGGAGTCGCCGTCACCGTCGTAGTCAAAGAATGCGCAGCCAGCGCCCATCGTCTCGGGCAAGAGCTTCGCACCGCGCGCTGCGTTCTCGGCAATGAAGTCGATGCCCGCCGCCTGCGTCCGGTCGACGAACGCAATCGTCGGCACGGTCTCGTCGGCTTCGCGCTCGATCACCGGCTGCAGCACGGCTTCCTCGGCCGGGGCGACGTCGGGCTCGCGCCCCATCCACCACATGACGCCTGCGACGATGCTCGCGATGGCAACGACGGCGATCGCCGACCCGCGCAACGCACGGGCGATGGTCGTCTCGTCGCCTGCGCGCAGCTCCTCGTCTGGATGTTCGTTGTCAGTCATCGTCCGGTCGCTCCGATCGCTGCGTCAGTGCCAGTGGGAATGCCCTCGCGCGGCAGACTACGAATCGGATCATCGGACGGCAGACCTGAACCCGAGAGTTCGTAGGCGCCATCGCGCTGAAGATCGTAGATCACGATCGCCTCGGCCGCGTGGTTGGCTGCTGCGTCACGTCGACGAGCCGCCGCGACAGCCGCGTCGCGCGCGTTGTCGTCGGGCTTGTAGCGCGCGTGCTGAGCGCGATGGAACTCCTCGCGCTCGATGTCACCGCGATCCGACGAGATCTGCGCGAGGCCGTAGTGCGCCGTCGCGTTCTCGGGGTCGAGGGCCAACGCGCTCTCGTAGAGTTCGGTTGCCTCGTCGAGGAAGGCGTCACGCTGCGCCGCGAGTGCGTCGCCGCGTTCGAGCCGACTGCGTTCGAAGAGCAGCTCGGCGAGTTCGTTCAGCAGTCGGTAGTCCTGGCTGAAGTCGAACTCGCGCTTGCGCGTCTCGGGTGTGTCCATCGTGACGACGTCGCGCAGGTTCTCGATGGCCTCGTCGAGGAAGCCGTTCTGCGCGTTGACGACGCCCGTGAAGTACGACACCGACCACTGCGGCGCCGGTGGAACATGGGCCGCCGCCTGCTGCAGCATCACCACGGCGTCATCCAGCCGCCCTTCCTTGATGGCCACGCGCGCGCGGTTGAGCGGCCCGTCGGGACGCCCCAACGCAGCCACTTCGCTGAAAGCCGCCTCGGCTTGCCTCAGCTCACCGCGCGCCGAACCACTGTTGCCCTTGCGGAAGAGCGCGATCCCATAGTCGTTCCAGCGCTGCCAGACGGGGATGTCGCGATCCTCGTTCGCGACCGGAGCGTGGTCGCTGCCCGCCACCGGGAACGTGATCGTGTCACTGCAGATCGTGACGATCGGCAGGTCGTTGCTGTCGAACTCATCGCCGTGGATGTAGCGCAGGTAGAGCGTGTCGAACTTGCGGAAGCGCAGGTGCGCCTCGACCTCGATCGGGCCCGTGACGTCTTCGGGTACGTCGAACGCGAAATGGACGACGTCGGCTGCGCCCGGTGGAATCTGGTGATTGTAGAGCGGGACGAAGATGTCCTCGGCGTTGCGTCGGTCGATGCGGTTGCCTTCGCGGTCGAGCACATATGCGTTCACGAAGTGCGACCAGGGATCGACGTCACCGTCGGGGCCTTGGCCGCCACTGCGACCGATCACGCGCTCGCCATCGCGGACGACGATGTCGACCCAGACCTCGTTCGAGTCGGCCGTGCCTTGAGTGAACAGGTGACCGAGCGTGAGCGTGCGCAAGACGGTCTCGAGCAGGTAACGCTGGCCGGGGACGAGTTCGGGCACGTTCGGACGGAGCGGCGCCGTGAGCTCACCATCGATCTCGCCGCCTTCCTTGATGCCGAAGAAGTCGATGCGGAGTGAATCTTCGAGGAACGCGCGATGCGCCTCGATGACGTCGTCACCGAGCCCGACCATGTGCGCGATCCCGGTGTTCGACGACGGGAACATGTGGTCGTGCACGACGAGTTCGCCCGTGCCATCGAAGTCCTGGGCACCGAACTGGCTCGACGGGATCGTCGGCATGTGACAGCCGTTGCAATCGTGCTTGGCCTTGGGCGGGTAGTACCAGCTCGTGATCCCGTGACCCGAGACGCCGCTGAGGTGATATGCGTCGTAGTGGTTCTGGCCGCGCAGCCACTTGTAATGGTTCAGCTCCTCGGGCAGATGCACCTTGTGGCAGCTTCCACAGAACTCCGCCGTCTTGTGGAGCGGCTTGAGGAACGTCTTCTTGTGGAACTCGGGCTTCGCCTTCACGAGCTGACGGTTCAGCCATCCGAGCACGCGGTTGTCGCTGAACGCGAACGGGTAGTGGCTCGGTTCCTCGATGGTGTAGTCGGAGTTGCCGCGCGGACCGTTGACGTGCGTGATCGCGTGACACGACGTGCACGTGATGCCCGCCATGGCCGTGGGGTGGTTGACGTCGTCGAAATCCGGGTCGTCGAATGCGCCCGTGAAGAAGGGCGCCGGATCGTGGCAGCCGGCGCAGAAACGCGCTGCCTGCACGTTGCCGTCACGCGCCAGCGAGTCGCGACGTGTCTCGCGCACGCTGAAGAGGTACGCAGGGTTGTTGAACGAACTGAAGCGGTGAGCGCTGTTCATCCAACTCGCGTGGGAGTCTTCGTGACACTCGAGGCAGTAGCCGTCGTTCATCAAGACATCAGGGTCGATGAAGTTGCCGTCGGCGGTGCGGGCCAGTGAGGGAAAGAAGTATTGCTCACCACTCTCGGGCCCGGCGACGTTCCACGCTTTCGGGTCTTGGGAGTGACTCAACACCATCGCCGCGGCGAACACACCTGCGACAGCCCCCCAACGGATGCCGACCTTCCAACGGATCCGAGGACCGGCGAGACGGTGCAGGATGAACAACCAGACGACCGCAATCGGCGAAAGCACATGCAGCCAATAGGCCGTCGAGCGGACCGCCGGGTCCTTCACTTCGATGATGCCCTCGATACGCGTGAGCACGACACCCGAGGCCACGAGCACGAGCCCGAGAGCGAAGAGCGCGTAGCCGACCCGCACGGCGATGCGGTTCGGACGGTCGTGGGAGTTCTTGATGTGCAGCACGCCGAACACGACGAGCGGCACGATCAGCAATGCGCCGAGCACGAGGTGCCCGAGGAACATCAGCAGGTAGAAGTAGTTCTGGTACGTCGCGCCCGTTGACCACTCGAACGCCGTCACGCTGGCGAGATAGATCCCGTTGACTGCCAGCAGGGCGAAGAGCCCGAGGACGACGGACAGGAGCATGCGCAAGCGCGGCGTGACAGCCGGGACGTAGCGAGCTCGCTTGGAAACGGGGGCAGAACTCGACGTACTTTCGGTCATGAGGGAATCACGCGTAGCTATGGAGACCTGAGATCACGAAGTTGATGACGATCCAGTTGAACATCATCACGGCCGCGCCGACGATCGCGAGGAGTGCCGTCCAGAGGCCCTTGTCCTTCGTCTTGATTCGCACGTGTACAAGTACGGCGAACACGAGGAAGGTGTTGAGGGCATAAACCTCCTTCGGGTCCCAGCCCCAAGGACGTCCCCAACTGTGGTCGGCCCAAATCGCACCCATCGCGATCCCGGCCCACAGCATCACGAACGACACCTCCATGAGCAGCATCGTCACGCCGTCGAGCGTCTGCCCGAGGGTCGAGGCCTGGGCGACGGTCGCTCCGCCGGCAGCCACTGCGGCGCCACCTGACCCCGAGCTATCGACGGCCATGGCCATATCGGGATCAGAACCCGTTGCCGTGCCGGCACCGACAGCAGTCGCCATCATCAGCGCACCGGCGCCGCCGTTGCGCGCGTAGTCGACACCGCGCACCTTGCCTTCGATCTTCAGCTTCGCGCGCCAGCCGACGTAGATGAGCGCAGAGATCGCCGCGGCGAAGATGAGCGCGTAGCTCCAGATGATCACGTTCGTGTGGATCTTGAGCCAGATGTCGTCGAGCACGGGCATCATGTTGCCGATCGACGCGTTGAGCTGCAGTGGCAGGAACTGCGCGGCCATGAGCGCCACCATGGAACCGACGGCGCTCGTCAGGCCGAACATGCCGCGCATCTTCGTGTTGCGCGCGGCCCACTCGAGATAGACGGCACCGAGCCCGCCGAACCATGCAGCCGTCGTGACCGCCTCGAACATGTTCGTGTTCGGCCAGCGGCCCGAGACCCACCAGCGCAGCCCGAGTGACACGGTGTGCAGCAGGAACGAGATCAGGAAGATCACCATGCCCGCGCGGCGCGCACCCTCCCAGCGGTAGACGACACCCATCAGCAGGATGATCGCGCTGAGGAAATAGACCATCCAGACCCAGGTCATGTTGTTCTGACCGAAGTACCAGCTCTCAGCCTGGAGGCGGTTCTGCGGCGGGTAGAGCTCAGGATTGATGCCGGGCAGCACGTCTGCCATCGAGGACACGGCGGCATTGACCTTGTCGGCGTCCTGGGCGTCCCAACCCAACTCCAGATCCGTCCAAGCCTGCTGCAATCTCGCGATCGCCTGCTTCCCGCCCTCGGGGTATGCACCTCGCGCGGCCCCGCGCACCTTCGTGTCGATGACGGCCGGAAGCGACACCCACGGCGTCTTCTCGTCGACCTTGTTGATCGTCCCGTCGGGCAGCGCGCTGTCGATCGGCGGCAGCAACACGAGGTTGCCGACGAGCACGTCGGGCGACTTCCACGCCAACGCGCCCTCGATCATGTTCACGTCGCGCGCCGTGCGCAGCAGGTCCTCGCTCATCTTCGCGAGCTCCACACGCGCGGCCTCACGCAGGAGCATGTCCTCGGCGATGAGTCCCTTCTTGAGGAAGTACTCCATGCGCTCCGTGAAGCCCGGCGTCTGACTCGCGTCGGTCTGCTTGAGGACGTCGATCAGCCGCGCGCGGACGTTCTTGTTCTTGACGAAGATGCAGTCCTCGATCAAGTAGTGATCGGGACGGAACATCATGTCGAAGTATGAGAACGCCGGCGACTGGCCGTTGATCTTGCGCGGCCCGGAGACGAACGAGACCTTCTCGCTCGCGAACGACGAGAACGACTTCAGGCGTCCCTCGCTGTGCACGGCGACGGTCGCGAGCGGCGACAGATCGACACGCTCAGCGAAGCTCGTGGCATCGCCGTCGGCGTCGGCCGGACCGAGAAGACCTGACGTGAAGGCGAGGGCCAGCCCCGCCACGATCGTGATGGCTGTCTTCATGATGTCCATTCTCAGTTTGCCGCCGTCGCAGCGCGCGCGCGGGCCGCGGCGACGAGGCGACGCTTGATGATCGGCTTGTAGTAGAACGCGTAGATCATCCCGATCACGGAGATGATGACGCCGAGCAGCATCGTGATGCGCCCGCGTCCGTTGCCGACGCCGAGCACGGTGTAGTTGAGACCCTGCGAAGGCGGGTCGCCCGAACCGCGCGACTCCTGCGGCGGGTCCCACTGGGCCTGGAAGTAGAAGAGCCCGTGGTGACTCGCCGGCTTGTTCATGCTGACCGACTTGGACTCGCTGAGGACGCCCGATCCTTCGTCGAAGCGCACCTGGCTGATCCAGTCGGCGATGCTCGAGACCTTGCCGCTGAACCCGCCGACGTGACTCTTGATCTCGAAGTCGTCGAGCACGACGGGCTCGGGCAGCGTCATGCGCTGGCGCGAGAGGATCATCTCGATCTCGCGCCCGTCGGCGGCGCGCACCGTCACGGGTTCGAGCCAGAAGCGACGCAGCGTGTCGTTGCGCGTCTCGATCGGGTACTGGTGGAACGTCACCCACTCGCTCTGCGTCGCGCCGGGGATCATGACGTCGGCCCGCACCATCGCGAACGTGAGCCCGGCATCGCGGTTGCGCTGCGCCGGCGGCACGATCATCGGACGTTCGACGACCTTCGCGCGTGGAATGTACGACGTCACGGTGACCTTGATGCCACCACGCAGATCGATCGGCTCACCGATCTTGACGTCGACGACCTTCGGCTCGTCCTCATCGATCTGGAAGATCATGGAGAGGTCGCGCTCTTGCGGACCGGCGACGAGCGTCAGCGGCGCAAGCCGGTTGCCGGGGATGTAGCGGAACGTGATCGCCGTATCGAGCGCGATCTCGTCGCCGTGCTGCCCCGCGTCGAGGTCGCGGTTCGGGAAGGTGTGGTCGAAGGCCCAGCGCTGCCAGGTCTTGTCGCCCTTGCGAATCTCGAGCATCGCCACCGAAACGGTCGTGTCCGTGATGCGCATGTCGTCCTGGACGGTCTCGACGCGGTACTCGTACTCGGTGTCGGGGATCGGGATCCAGGGCGAGTCGGGGTTGCTGCGCGAGAAGTCCGTGATCGACACCTCGTCGACGCGCCCCGTCTCGAGCACCTCGATGCGCAACGCCGGCATGACGGGCTGGTCCATGTCGAGCAGATCGTTTTCCGTTTCGGCCCAGCGGAACTGCACGAGGCCGTCGCGGCTCACGGCCGTGGTCGGATCGAACGCCGTGAGCTCGTGCTCCAGCGACGCACCAACCTCGTTCTCCATGCGCACCTCGGCGTACGGGAACAGCATCTCGCCGCCCCCACCCCACTGCGAGTTCATCCGCGCGTAGCGCAGGTAGCGCGAGATGCCGATTTCGACGTCCGCGAGCGGGTCGCGTGGATCGCTGGCCGGCGCGATGACGTCGAGCGGACGCAGCGGCGGGCGCTTCTGTCCGGGGGCGGTATGCACGTCGTCGAGCGACGCGATGTGGTCGTTGAAGAGGGGCACGCCGTCGAGCTTGCGCTCGATCCACTCCGTCGTGCCCTTCTCGCGCAGGTACAGTGCCCAGGCTTTCGTCAGGTGGTGAGCGACGTAGAAGTCGGTGGTGGGCGCGTAGTCGAGCGTGACGCTCAACTCGTCGTCGAGCAGCTTCTCGCCGATCACCTTCACCGCGCGCTGGAACGGCTGCGCCGGGTTGCCCGAGCGCATGATGTCTTCGGTGTACTCGGGGTAGCCGGCGAGCATCTGGCGCTGGAACGAGCGGCCCGGCTGCTGCACGGCGACGGTGACCGAATAGGCCTCCTTGCCCTCGTCGTCTCCCGACAAGATCGGCCAACGCGGGTTGACCTCCTGCACGAAGAACGATGTCGGCCCATTTTCCCCCTCGAGCTCGAGGAAGTTGCCCGGGATCGCGGGCATCGAGCCCGTCGTGCCGTCGGGCAGCGTGATATTCACGGCGCGCCGGATGACGACCGCGTCGCCCTCGATCTTCGTCGAGAAGTACATCACGCAGCCGATGCCCATGATGATCAGCCCGGAATGGATCATCCAGACGCCGTAGTTCACGGGACGGAACGGGATCCGGCGAACGGTCGTGACGACGAGCGTCAGCGTGATGAGCGCGATCAGGACGTCGAACGGCCACCAATGGAACCACTCGAACTCCGTCATCTCGAACATCGGCAGCTCGCGGACGGAGTGCCAGACCGCGGGGTCGAGGATGCGCCAGGACATCGGCACACCGGACGATCCGATCGACGAGTAGATGAAGAGCAGCGTGAGCAGGATCACGCCGAACGTGATCGAGCTGAAAAGGTCGACGAGGCGCCCCCACAGCGATCGCGTGGCGGGGGCGGCAGAGGTGTCTGCGGACATGTGGACAGCGCTTTGGGGAACCGGCGGGCGAGACCGCTGAGCGTACCGTTTCGGGCACTCAGGATCCGTCCTACGGGCAGGGTGGGATTCGGGGCCCGGCCACTCGTACGCGAGCAACACGGCGTCTGATGGTTCGGGCCTGGGAATGACGCGTCGGAACCCATTTTCTAGCAGCTCCGACGCCGAACGCCCTTCTTCGGGGATAGACATCCGCCCGCCCTCGGCACCCGCCCGGTCGCCGCTGCGGAGCGCTTCGCCCCGCCGTCCATGCGTGCTCGGGAGTGAGGGACGAGATCGGCGTGTCGGTCTGATAATGTGTCCGTCCATGACGACTCGCCGCCGCTTCACCCCAGGCTGCTCGCGACAGCACCGCGCCCCGCGCCCGGCTGTCTTCACCGTCCCGCGCCGCGCCCCGCGCCCGCGCGGCCTCGCCATCCTGGCGCTCACGGCCGCGCTCCTCGCCGGCTGCGCGTCGACGAAAACGGAGCCCGACTGGGAACGTCCGCTTCCACCCGGCGCGCCGGCGCTGATCCCGCTCGGCGCGGACGAGGAGCACCCGGACATCCACCTCGAGTGGTACGGCCGCCATCGCCTCGTCGACGCCGTCGAGCGCAGTCTCAGCTATCTCGCCAAGCCGTCCTCCCTGCAACACTTTCCCCAAGCCGGGATCAGCCACGAGCGCACCCGCGCGAGCCTCGAACGCTTCGCCGAGCTGCTCGCCGAGGCCGGGTCGGCGGAGGCCTTCGAGCGTGCCGTCGACGCGGAGTTCCAGTGGTACAGGTCGGCCGGCTGGGACGGTCGGGGCAGCGGCGTGCTGTTCACGGGTTACTGCACACCGATCCTCGAGGCGAGCCTGCGCCCGACACAGCGGTTCAAGTATCCGCTCTACGGGCGTCCCGACGACCTCATCACCGACCCCAACGGCAAGGTGCTCGGGCAGAAGACGTCCGCGGGCACGAACCCGAAGTACCCGACGCGCGGTGCGATCGAACGCGGCGGCTTGCTCGACGGCACCGAGGTCGCGTGGCTGGCGAGTCCGATGGATGCCTACATCGCGCACGTCAACGGCTCGGCCGTCCTACGCCTGCCGAATGACGAACTGTTCCGCGTCGGCTTCGCGGGCCACAACGGCCACGAGTACACGTCGCTGCGCGAACTCCTCGTGAAGGCCGAGGCGCTCGACGGGGAGACGGCCAACCTCGCGTCGATCCGCGAGTGGGCCAAGCGCTCGCCTGGCGACGTCCTCGACTTCCTGCACCGCAACGACCGCTACGTCTTCTTCCGCGAGATCGAAGGCACGCCGCACGGCAGTCTCAACGTGCCCGTCGCCGCCAAGCGCACGCTCGCGACGGACAAGAGCGTCTTCCCACGGGCGTCGCTGCTGTTCGTCGACACGCGCCTGCCGCGGGCGGGCACCGAGCGTGGCGTTCCGTTCCGACGCTTCATGCTCGACCAGGACACCGGCGGCGCGATCCGTTCGGCCGGGCGCGCCGACATCTACCTCGGCGAGGGCGACGAAGCCGAGGGCCTCGCCGGCGCGACGAAAGCGCCGGGTCAGCTCTACTACCTGTTCTTGCGGGAAGGCGCGGGCGTCAGCCGAGTCGACGCTTGACGTCGGCGACGCGCGCACGCGCGACGGGCAACCAGACGTCACCGCCGACCGTCAGCCGGCCATTACCCGAGCGCAGCGTTTCGATCGCACGCACGTGCTCGGACGCCACGATGACGGTGCGATGCACGCGCAGGAAGCGCTCGGGATCGAGCTGCGCTTCGAGATTCGCCATCGACTCACGCATGAGATGCACGTCGTCGGCGGTGTGCAGCTTGACGTACTGATCGGCCGACTCGATCCAGACGATCGCGCTGACGTCGACACGCTCGATCAGTCCGGCGCGATGCACCGCCAACGTCTGGCTCTTCGACGCCATGGTGCGCAGCGCCGCCACGCGTTCGCGCACGCGCTCGAGAGCCTGGTTGAAGCGTTCGTCGGTGAAGGGCTTGAGCAGGTAGTCGACAGCCTCGACATCGAACGCGGCGAGGGCGTAGTCGTCGTGGGCCGTCGCGAAGACGATCACGGGCAGCGGCTCGTCGAGCAGCGCCTCGATGACGCCGAAGCCGTCGAGCCCGGGCATCTGCACGTCGAGGAAGAGCGCGTCGGGTCGATGCTCGCGCACGGCGTCGACGGCGCCACGCCCCGTCGCACAGACCGCGACGAGCTCGACGTCGGGTGCAGCGGTGAGCAGCGCCGCGAGGGTCTCGCGCGGAATCGGTTCGTCGTCGACGGCCACGACGCGCACGGGCTCGCTCATGCCGAGGTCCCCGCCGCGGGCAGGCGGATCGTCACGACGGCGCCGTGGTCGTTCGCGAGCGTCATCGTCGAGTTGCCGAAGAGGCCCAGGCGCGCGCGTGTGTTGGCGAGGCCGATCGAGGCACCCGACCCGCGCCCCGACGATGCTGCGCGGGTCGCCCCGGCGAGAACGTCGTCGGGGAAGCCCGGCCCGTCGTCGCGCACGACGATCTCGACGGCCTCGCCGTCGCGCTCGACCGTCAACGTCACGGCGCCGCCTTCCTCGCGCGGCGCGACGCCGTGCTGAACGGCGTTCTCGATCACCGGCAGGAGCAGCAGCGCGGGCACGGGCGTGGCGCCGATCGCGGGCTCGACCTGCGCGACGTCGACGCGCAGGCGTTCACCGAGCCGGATCGCCTCGACGTCGAGATAGTGCCGCACGAGGTCGAGCTCGGCGGCCAGCGTCGACGTCTTCTTGTCGTCGGAATGCAGCGAGGTGCGCAGCAGCGCACCCAGGCCCGACAGCACGTCCTGGACCTCGGCGTCGCGCCCCTGTCGCACCAACCCGCCGACGGCGTGCAGGGCGTTGAAGAGGAAGTGCGGGCGTAGCTGATGCTGCAACGCCGTCATGCGCGCCGTGCCGAGTTCGACTTCGAGGCGCGCCGCCGTGAGTTCGAGATCGGCGGCGCGGCGCGCCTGCTCGCGCGCACGCACGGTTGCGGCAAGCGCCAGACCGATGCCGACGATCGTCGAGTAGACGAGCAGGTTGCGCGCGAGGCGCGGACTCGTCCAGAGCTCGCCGCGTCCACCCCGTGAGCGCGAGCGCCGCGGCGGTCGGCGGTCCTCGTCGGAACGCTCGCTGCCGTCAGGCGCGCGGGAGACGCCACGCTCACCGCGCTCACCACGCTCGCCGCCGGGCCGCGACATCGGGCTGCCGCCCTCGAATAACCACGCGTCGATCTGCTCGTGCGCGAGCGTCACCCCGGCACTCGTGACCGTTCCGAGAACGATCTGGAGCAGCAACACCCAGCCAGACGAGCGAAAGCGTTCCAGCGACGCGAGGCTGATCGCCATGATCGGCACGGCCAGCAGACCCCACACGCCCCACTGAGCGAGCTGACGGGCGAAGATCAGCCCCGAGGGGTGCGTGCGGTCCACGGCCTCCAGCACATCGCTGAGCTGGATCGCCGTGATGCTCGCCGCCGCAGCGACGAGGATGACGAGCGCGCAGACGCGACGCACCGGCGAGCGCACCCAGCGCTCGAGCGTATCGATGTCGTCTCGCCCACGCTCGTCGATCAGAAGCCTCCGCCGCCTCGGCCGCCGCGACCGCCGCGCCCGCGACCGCCGCCGCCGCCGCCCTCGTTGCCGAGCGCGTCGTACTGCTCGAGCTGATAAGAGGTCAGGAACGTCTCGAGCTCCGAGCGGCCCTTGTCGCGCAGCTCGTCGAACTTCTCACGCATCGCGCCCCAGTCGCCCGCGTCACGAACCTCGTCGCGCAGTGCATCGCGGGCCGTGTCGGTCGCGCTCATCCAGGTGCGCATCTGCTCGGTCTGGTAGGAGTCGAGAGCAAGCTGCTCGGCCAACTCGGCGAGGCGCTCCTCGATCCGCTCGGCGCGACGGTCGGCGCGCTCCTCGTCGCGCGCCGCTTCTTCGCGGGCTCGGATCGTCTCGAGCGCCTCACCGACCGACTCGACGATCAGATCCTGTGCGATCGGCTCGGAGAGCCCTGCGCGCGGCCCGGTCGCGGGCTTTGCCGATGCCGCCACGAGTTCCTTCGGCGACAGGTCGGCGGGCTCGAAGTCGGACGCGACGATCTCCAGCTCTTGGATCCTCTGCGCGAAGCCATCGTTCTGCTGCTCGAGCCACTTCAAGCGCGCGCGCAGGTCGCGCAGCTCGTTGGCTTCGACGGTCGGCTGGACCCCCGCGAGTGTGGTGGTGGGAGCGGTTCCGTTGTCGAGAAGAACGACGGTGGTCGCGGCGCCGGCAACACCGGCAGCAACGCCGACGAGCCCGAGGAGGAGCGTGGATGTATTCATGACCACAAGCATCGGTGGTTTGGGCAGCGCAGCAACGGAGCTGGAGTGAAAGACACCGCGGGCGGCGCGAACGGCGAAAGGATCAGCACCGCCGGTGCCCCAGTGCGAGGAACTGCCGCCAGCCGGCGATCGTCGCGGCCGCACAGGCGTCCCACGTGAAGCGCTGCGCGAGTTCGGCGCGGCGGAGACGGTCGACGGGACGGGCGCCGCTCTGCAGGCCCGCGGCAAACTCGTCCGCCAGCGCCTCGGGCGCGCCGCGCTCGGCGGCGTCGATCGTCTCGGCAGCGACAAGACGCGCCTCGTCGCCCAGCGCTTCGCGGAAAGCCGGCACGTCGCTGCCGACGACCGACAGGCCGAACGAGCAGGCCTCGAGCGGCGTGACGGGCGTGGCCTCGTGAGCGTGCAGATGAACGAGCGTCGCGCAGGCCGCGACGAGTTCGGGGATCGCGTGCTCGAAGGGCGTCTGCCAGCGCACGTACGGCGCGTGGCGTGAGCCGGCGAGCGTGCGTGCGAAGTCGCGCGTCTCGGGACGCTCGGCTCCGGCACCGATGACGAGCAGGCGTGCATCGAGCCCGCCGTCACGCAACGTCTCGAAGGCGGCGAGGATGGCCCGCGGGTGACGCTCCTGACGCGGCGACCCGAGCACGATGAGCGTCGGCGGGTCGTCCGGCTCGGCGCGAAACTCGGCCGCGCGGCGCCAGTGATCGCACCCGACCGGCGTGACGACGACCCGCTCGGCGGCCAGCGCCCCCTCGCCGACGAGCGCGTCGGCCGTGGTCTGCGAGAAGACGAAGACACCGTCGAGATCGTCACAGCGACCGTCCCAGCGCGACGCCTCGCCCTGCCACTCCGAGATCGTGGCCACCCGCAGGGGCCCGCGCGAGGTGGGCGGACGCGGCTCGACGATGTGGTGGAAAAGGTCGCACCCGCCGGCCCAGCGGTCGACCGTGAGCCCGATGCGCGCCGCCGCTCCGAAGAGCAACCGGCGCGGGAGAGCCCGTCGGACGCGCGTGGCGGCCGACGTCAGACCCAGCGACTCCTCCGGCATCACGGCCGGCGTGCGCCCGAACTCGAGCAGCCGCAGCGGCGGCGCATCGGCGCGGGCCACGACGGCGCGGATCAGCTCGCGTGCATAGCGTCCCGCCCCCGGCGCGTGGCGCGAGGCCGCGAGATAGTCGACTCCGACAACATCGCCGACCACGTTCGCCTCCCTCGAGCGCCTATCATCACGCGGACGCATCCGCGCACGCCCCGCATCCCGGCCATCATGACCGACGCCCGCTCCGCCCGCCACGCTCGCCCCACACTCGTGCTGCCGCTCGCGGTCTTCGGGGCCGCGATGATGATGCACCAGCTGAGCTGGACGACGCTCGCGGCGGAGCTGCTCGGAGGCACAGGACGGGCCCAGGCACTCGTGCTCGCGGTGTTCATGGGCGGCATGGCGTTCGGCGCGCAACGCCACGGGCGGGCCGTCGATGCCCACGATGACGCCCCGCGGCGACTCGTGCGCCTGCAGCTCTTCATCGCCGCCATGACGGCCGTGCTGCCACTGCTCGTCGGCTGGGCGGCGGAGGCGTTCGGCCACGTCCCGGCGCTGCGCTGGCTGGCGGCCGTGGCGATCTTCACGCCGGCCACGATCTGGATGGGCGGAACCTTCCCCGTCATCGTCCGCGCGGCCTCGCTCGTCGGCGCGCGCGGCATGCAGCAACGCGTCGGTGCGCTCGCCGCGGCGCAGAGCTGCGGAGCGATCGTCGGTGTGCTCGTCGGCGGTCTCGTCGTGACGCCGGCCGGCGGCGTGCGCGCGCTGCACCTCGCCGCGTTGGCGCTGAGCCTCGTCGCGGCGGCGCTCTTCGCACGTCAGCGCTCCACCGACACAACGCCCGCGCCGCCCGACACGAACGCCGCGCCGACAGAGCACGGCAACGACGTCCCGGCGCCGCCCTTCTCCGTGCTGCTGCTCGCCCTCGCGCTCGTCGGCGCCTCGTTGCTCGGCATCGAGATCGTCGTCACGCGCCTCGCTGCGATCGCCTTCGGCTCGACGTCCGCGGCCTTTGCGATGATGCTCGCCGGTGTGCTCATCGGGCTCGCGCTCGGCGCCGCGTGGACGGCGCGCAGCCACCCGCGGCGCCCCGTCCGCACGCTCGCCGTCTGTCAGCTCGCCGCCCCCGTGGCACTCGTCTTCACGCTCCCGCTGATCGAGCGGCTCGGCTACTTCTCGGGAGCCGTGCGCGTGGCCTTCGTGCACGAAACCTGGGGACCGGCCGTCCAGCAGCTCGCGCACGTCGGACTCGTCGCGGCGGTGCTCGTCATCCCGATGGCGGCCATCGGAGCGGCCCTGCCCCTCGCGGCGCCGATCGCCCTGCGCGCGGCGGGCGGACGCGTCGGGACGGCGATCGGCGCAGCTGCGGCGGCCTCGGCGCTGGGCAACGTCGGCGGTGCGCTCGGCACGGCGCTGTGGCTCATCCCCGCGTGGGGACCGAGCACCGCGCTGCTCGCGCTCATGGCGGTGCACGCCGCGGCGGCCACGCTCTTCCTCGTGCGCGCGCCGCTGCAGGCCGCCGCGTGGGGCCTCGGCGCGGCCGCGCTCGTCACGCTCGCCGTGAGCTTCGGGCTGCGGCTGGACGCCGCGGCAACGCTCGAACATCTCAGCGGTCATCTGCGCTGGCGCAGCATCGCCGACCTCGAACTCGGCGAGGGCGAAGAGGCGTCGTTCGAAGCGTGGACCGACCGCTACGTCCTCGACCCGACCCGCTACGACGCCTTCCTGCTCGCCCACGACGACCACGTCACGGCGTCTGCATTGCAGCTCGACGCCCTCACCGTGCTCTCCGTGAACGGCAAGCCCGACTCCTCCATCGCGCTCGTCGGGTCGGACATGGTCCCGATGCTCGTGCTCGGCCACCTGCCGCTCTTCTTCGCGCCCGAGGCACGCCGTGCCCTCGTCATCGGCTGGGGCGGCGGGACGACGGCCGCGGCCATGCTGCACCACCCGCTCGAGCACCTCGACGCCGTCGAGATCTCCCCGGCAGTGCTCGAGGTCGCACAGATCTTCGAGGCCGGCAACGGTCATCCGCGCGCCGACGAGCGTCTCACGCTCCGCGTCGCCGACGGGCGGCTCGCCCTGCGCGCGAGCGACGAAACCTGGGACGTCATCGTCTCGCAGCCGTCCAATCCGTGGGTGGCCGGGATGGGCGCGTTGTTCACGCGCGAGGCCTTCGCCGAGGCGCGCGCGCGGCTGAACAAAGGCGGCGTCTACGCGATGTGGATCCCCGAGTACGAACAAGACGACGGCTCGGCCCTGCTCATCCTGCGCACGCTGCGCGACGTTTTCGCCCACGTCGAGATCTTCCGGGCCGCGAGCGCGAGTGGCGAGGCCTTCCTGCTCGCGAGCGACGCGCCGCTCGTCGCCGACTTCGCGGCCATGGAGACGCGCTTCGACATCCCGGACGTCGCCGACGACCTCGCGCGGGCCGGACGTCACAGCGTCGCGTCGTTGCTCGCCGCCCACGCACTGACGACGCCGGACATCGATGTGTTGCTCGCAACGCGGCCCGGCCCCGTCAACACCGACGCGCACGAGCGCCTGCAGCACATCGCACCGGCAGCCTTCTTCGCCGCGCGCTCGTCGACGGTCTTCGCCGAGGCAGCCGAGCGCGTCGAACATGCTCTGCTCGACGACTACGAACACTGGCGCGCCGCGAACGGTGCGCCGATCACGCGCGAAGAATGGAGCGACATGCTGACCGAGCTGGGGCGCGACGAGACGGCGCTCGCTCCGGCCCGTCGGGCTGGCTGGGAAGCCCGGCGGGACGCCGCGCTCGCGCGCACGTCACCGCAGGCGCGGCTGGCCCGCGCCGGTGATGTCTCGCCGGCCGAGATGTCCTTCCATCGCGCGATCCGCTCCGGCCTGGTCGCCGCCGGCGCCACACGCCTCGACGAGGCCCGCGCCCGACTCGGACGCGCCCACGCGCTGCGCCCCACGAACAGCTTCCTCGCTCAGCGTCTCGCTCAGCTGCTCGTCACGCTCGACAACCCCGTGGCCGCTCGCGCGGTGCTCGAGCGGGCGTTGGCCGCCGGGGCCGACGATCCCGTGGCGCTCCACCTGCGGCTCGCCCCCCTGCTGCTCGAGCTCGGCGACGAGGCGGCTGCCGCGGCCGTGGACGAGGCCGTGCTGGCCTATGGCGAGGTGCCCGAAGCACTCTTGCGGCTCGGCGAGCGCTCCATCGCCGAGGCCGACTGGGACGCCGCGATCGGATACCTCGAGCGCAGTCTCGCGGCGCGACGGTCGAATCCACGGGCGGCCGTGGCTCTGGCCCGCATCCTGTGGCAGGTCCGGACGGACGCCCCCGCGGCATTGGCGGTGCTCGCACAGGCCGAGGCCGGAACGGACGCCGGTCGAGCGGCCCTGGCGGCCACGCGGCGCGAGATCCAGGCGGCCTCCGCCGCCCGGCGCTGAAGACTGCCCGCCGTCCCAATCGCCACGTTTCGCTGCAACATTTTGGACCTGCGGTGCGATTCACGCCACGAACATGCCCTGATTCGAAGGCTCGCCGCCGTTGATCTCACACACACGGATTGTGAACGATCCAGGGAAGTCGTGGCGGAAGGGCCGCGCCTGCCGGCCGATCCTGCGCGGCCAGACCTCAGCGACGCCCTCGAGTCGCCGGAGGTCTGGCGTCTTGATCTCGCCCGGACAGACACCAACCATGAGGGTTGGCCAAGGTTATTCATGGACGATCGTCGCAAGGTTGCAGCTGGGCCTTGCTGGCAACGCGAAGCGAGGTTTCTGACCTGTGTTGGCCGTTGAGGGTCAGAAACGTTTGCTTCAACGCTGCCAGGAAGGATTCAGATGCAACCGCAGCAGACCAGCCGTGAATAATCCGGGTTAGTCCTTTCAGCACCGATTGATCAAACGCGTCACGTCGACGCCCATCCGCCGTCCCGAGTTAGCACATCGCCGTCCGCGGCGACCGCCATGACCTCCATGAGTATCGAGCCCGTCCGCGAGGGGTCCGCACCCCGCCCCTCTCCGTCGAGGCCGCTTCGGCCCGGCTTCGAGATTCGTGAGGGTGCCTACCTTGTGCGGCTCGCGCGCAGCTCCGAGGAGCTCGACGCGGCGCTGAAGCTGCGTTTCGGCGTCTTCAACCTCGAGCTCGACGAGGGCCTGGCGAGTTCGCTGGCCTCGGGTCGCGACGTGGACGAGTTCGACGCCCAGTGCGATCACCTGCTCGCGATCCACGAACCGAGCGGCGAAGTTGTCGGTACGTACCGCCTGCAAACCGCCGAGCGCGCGGCCGAAGGACACGGCTTCTACTCGTCCGACGAGTTCCGCCTCGACCAACTCGGCGGCGACATCGTCAGCGGCGGCGTCGAACTCGGACGCGCGTGCATCGCCCTCGAGCACCGCAAGCAGCGCCTGCTTTTCGCGCTCTGGAAGGGCCTCGCGACCTACGTCATCGCGTACGGCAAGCACTCACTGTTCGGCTGCTGCTCGCTCACGAGCCAGGATGTGTCCGAGGGACTCGCCGTCATGGAGTGGCTGCGACGCAACGGTCATGTCACGGACACCACGCTGGTCGATGTCATGCCGGGCTTCGAGTGTGAAGGCCCGGCGCCCGACGAGCGGGCCGTGCAGGCGGTGTCGATCCCGAAGCTCTTCGGCACGTACCTGCGGTATGGCGGGCGCGTGCACTCGCGGCCGGCCATCGACCGCCGCTTCAAGACAGTCGACTTCCTCGTCGTGCTCGACATCCGCCAGCTCGACGAGCGCGCGCGGGCGATGTTCCTCGGCGGTATGGGCGCATGACGACCATCCCTGCAGCGCGCGATCAGGTCGAGAGCGCCTCGTTGTCGTCCACCCTGATGACGCGTTGGCGTGTGGCACGTCGCGCGTCGGCGTTCGGCGTGTGGACCCTCGCGATCGGTTCGGCCTCGATACTCGGCGCCACGCTGTTGTTGCCTGCGCCGCGTCTGCGCAAGCGCTGGCAGGCGGGGTGCTGCCGTGTCTGGGGACGGCTGACGTGCCCGCTCATCGGCGTGCGTCTGACGGTTCGCGGGACGCCGCCGCGCGCGCCTTACCTACTCGTGAGCAATCACCTCGGCTATCTCGACGTCATCACACTCGGCTCACAGCTGCGCGGAGTGTTCGTGTCGAAGGCCGACGTCGCGAGCTGGCCGGTGATGGGCGCCATCGCGCGCGGCGCGGGGACGATCTTCGTCGAGCGCGGCAAGCGCATGGACGTCAAGCGCGTCAACGCGGCCATCGACGGTACGCTCGACCTGGGCGTCGGCGCCACGTTGTTCCCCGAGGGGACGTCCAGCTCCGGCGCCGAGGTGCTGCCCTTCCGAGCCTCGCTGCTCGAGCCTGCCGCGTCCATCCAGCGCCCGGTGCACTACGCCTCGATCCACTACGCCACGCCGGCCGGCTCGCCGCCGGCATCGACACACGTGGCCTGGTGGGGTGAGATGACTTTCGGGCCGCATTTCCTCGCACTTCTGGCGCTGCCCAGCATCCAAGCCACGATCACGTTCGGCGAGACGCCGATCGTCGACGCCGACCGACGCCAGCTCGCTGCGCGACTGCACGGCGCGATCACCGACATCTTCGAACCTCTCGCCCACCAGGAGGCAGCATGAACCGCCCGATCGCGCTCGAGCGCGACAGCATCCGCCTGCTCGAACAGGCCGTCGACCTCATCGAGCAGCTCGACGATGAGCTGTTCGTCGCGACGGGTCCGGGGTTCGAGTCGGGGAGCGTGGGCGCGCAACTGCGTCACTGCCTCGATTCGTATCGCTGCCTGTTCGGCGGCCTGGAGGCCGGGTTCGTCGACTACGACGCCCGCGAACGCGACGTGCGCGTTGAGACCGAACGGCCCGTGGCGATCGCGCGGATCCGTTCCACCTGCAGCGCGCTGAACGACCTGAGCCCCCGTGACGGTGGGCGCGCGTTGTCGGTTGTCTGCGAAGGCGGTGGGCCCGCGGGCACCTCGTCGACCGTGGCGCGCGAACTGCAGTTCTTGATGAGTCACGTCGTCCACCACTACGCGCTCATCGCGATGATCCTGCGTACGCTCGACGTCGTGCCGCCGGCCGACTTCGGTATTGCGCCGTCGACTCTGAAGCACTGGGACGCGAACGCGCAGCGCGCGCGGTGACGCCGCCCCCATCGACCGGCCGTCGGATCGGCCGCGCACTCTTGTGGATGTTCGCGCTCGCGTGGGCGGCATCGCAGGTGGTGCGCTGCACGCCCGACTTCTGGGACGTGCACGCTCGCCGCGACGGGACGGCTGTCGTGATCGCCGCGCCTGTGCTCGGTGCCAACGGACGGTCCGTGACGCGCAGCGTGACCGACCGCGAACCACGCATCGCCGACGAATACGACACGGTCCAAGGGCTCCCCGCAGGTTCAGCGCTCCTCGCATGCAACACATTCGGTGAACCGGAACACCCCGCGCTGCTGCTGCTTCACGGCAGCCCGGGCCGCGCCACGAACTTCACGCACCTTGCACCGCGGCTCGCCGAGCACTTCTTCGTCATCGTCCCGGACATGCTCGGCTTCGGCCGCTCATCGCTCGACGTGTCCGACTACGGCTGCCGCGCGCAGGCCGCCGCGATGCTCGAACTGCTCACGGCTTTCGAGCTCGAGCGAGCGCACGTCATCGGCTACAGCTTCGGCGGCGGCGTCGGGATCGAGATGGCCGACCTCGCGCCCGAACGCGTTGCCTCGCTGACGCTCTTCTCGTCGATCGGCGTCCAAGAGCTCGAGCTGCTCGGCGACTACCATCTCAACCACGCCCTGCACGGCCTGCAGCACGCAGCCCTCTGGCTGGCGCTCAACATCGTCCCCCACTTCGGTGCCTGGGACGGCCACACCCTTGGCTTCTCGCGCAGCTTCTACGACACCGATCAACGCCCGCTGCGCGGCATCCTCGAGCGCTACGCCGGACCGCTGCTCATCGTCCACGGCGAGCACGATCCGCTCGTGCCGGCCGAGGCGGCCCTCGAGCACCATCGGATCGTCCCGCAGAGCGAACTCGTGATGATGGACGCGAGTCATTTCCTGCCCTTCCGCGACGACCACGACCTGCACAAGACGATCGAGACGTTCGTCGACAGGGTGGAGAGCGGCAGCGCGGTGACGCGCGCCGACGCCGACCCCGTCCGCCTCGCAGACGCCGCCAGCCCCTACGACCCCACCAGCGCACCGCCGGCAACCGGCTTCTTCCTCGGCACCATCCTCGTGCTGCTGGCCCTGTCGACGCTCGTCAGCGAAGACCTCGCCTGCATCGGCGCCGGGCTCATGGTCGGAGCCGGGCGCCTGCCGTTCCTGCACGCGACCTTCGCCTGCTTCGTCGGCATCTTCGTCGGCGACATCGCCCTCTACCTCGCCGGCCGCTGGCTCGGACGTCCGGCCGTCGAACGCGCGCCGCTGCGCTGGGTGTTGACGCCGAGTTCCGTCGCGACGGCCGAGCGCTTCTTCGCGCGACGCGGGATCGCGGCCGTCTTCATCAGCCGCTTCGTGCCGGGCTTCCGCCTGCCGACGTACTTCGCGGCCGGCCTCGTGAAGCAGGGCTTCTGGCGATTCACGCTCGCCTTCCTCGTCGCCTGTGCGATCTGGACGCCGATCCTCGTGGGCGCCGCCGTGCTGCTCGGTGCCGAGGCGAAGGAGTGGGTCGAGACGTTCGGCCGCTGGGCGCCGTACATCGTGGTCGGCGCGATCGTGCTGCTGTACCTCGCGCTGCGCTGGATCGTGCCGCTGTCGACGGCGCGTGGACGAGCGACGGTGCGCGGGCGCTGGCTGCGTCTGCGGCACTGGGAGTTCTGGCCGGCGTGGACGCTGTACGTGCCGGTGCTCTTCGCCGTGGCGTGGTGCGCACTGCGCCATCGCAGCCTGCGCGTCGTGACGGCCGCGAATCCGTCGATGCCGACGGGCGGGCTCGTCGGTGAGTCGAAGGGCGCGATCCTCGCCGGGCTCGTCGGCGCGGGGCCGGCCCTCGCACGACACGGCGTGGTCGATGCGTCACTCGCCAACGCCGACCGGCACGCACGACTCGACGCGATCGTCGACGCCCTCGACCTCAGCTACCCCGTCGTCGTCAAGCCCGACCGCGGGCAACGCGGCGACGACGTCGTCATCGCCCGCACACGCCAGGTCGCCATCGCGGCGCTCGACGAAGCGCGCGACGACTCGATCGTGCAGGAGTTCGTGCCAGGCGTGGAGTTCGGCATCTTCTACGCGCGTCATCCGCACGAAACCGTCGGCCGCGTGCTGTCGATCACGGCGAAGGTCCTGCCGACGGTGACCGGCGACGGGCAGCGCACGATCGAGCAGCTCATCCTTGCCGACGACCGCGCCGTCGCCCTGGCCTCCGCGTACCTCGAGCAGCTCGGCGCCGAGGCCGGACGCGTGCCCGAACTCGGCGAGACCGTTCCCATCGCACAGCTCGGCACCCACTGCCGCGGCGCGATCTTCCGCGACGCGAACCATCTCGCGACCGACGCCCTGACCGAAGCGATCGACCGCATCAGCCGCGCCGACGAAGGCTTCTTCTTCGGTCGCTACGACGTCCGCGTGCCCGACGAACAAGCGCTCCGCGAGGGCCGCGATCTCAAAGTGCTCGAGCTCAACGGCCTCACGTCCGAACCGGCGCACATCTACGACCGACGCCACTCGATCGTCTACGCCTGGCGCGCCCTCTGCGCCCAGTGGTCGCTCGCCTACCGCATCGGCGCCGCCAACGCGGCACGCGGCGCCAAGCCCTCGTCATGGCGCGAGATCACGACGGAGGTCGCAACGTTCCTGCGCGGCTGAGTGTGGCGCGCTCGGCGAGGCAACACCGCTCGTGCCCGCGCGTCCGCACCGGTGAAGAGAACGAGCCCGCGGCCTTCGAGGGCGTTCCGAGATCCGCTGACGCGGACGGCTACGGCAGCTCGCCCGCGAGGACGGGCACGTCACCGGCGGCGCGGACCTCGACCGTGACACCGAAGGGATCGACGGGGAGCGCGAGCTGCTTGCCCTTCGGCTGCGTGGCCAGGACGAGCTTCGACTTGACGCCCTCCTTCGTGACCTCGAACGACCCGACATCGATGCCGCCAACCGACACCGTGTGCGTGCCGAGCGGGAGGTCGCGCATCTTGAGCACCACGCGCGTGTTGGCGCCCTTCGTGCGCCGCACGAGCAGGCCGCGCGCGTCGAGATCACTGCCGGCATTGACGAGATCGCGGCGTACGAACGACGCCGTCGTCTTGGCGACGGTGAAGTCATCGAGGGCGTGCTGCACGGATGCCGGGAAGACGACCGCGAGCGCCGTCGCGCCCGTCGACTGCACTTCGATGAGCCGCCCCTTGACGGCGAAGTCGAGCGCCAGCTCTCCGGCGCTGGGCTCCGTCGCGAAGATGAGTTCGCCCGCCCCGTCGGCGCCGACGACGACCTCGCCACGCTGAACACCATCGACGAGGACGGCATGTCCGCCGGCCTGCGCATTCTCGACACGCACGACCAGCTGGTGACTCGCGCCGTTCTGCTCGAGCACCACGTCACCATCCAGCTGTGTAACCGACGCTGTGTTCGCCAAGCGCATCAGGAGCGCGTCCCGCTTGCGCCGACCCAGGTCGCGCGCCGCTTGACCGCCCTTGGACGGCGGCTTGACGCCCGTCGACGCGGCATCGCCCGGCATCACGGCCGTCAACACGACCCCACCGGCGCCCGTGACGTCGACGACCTTGCCGAGCACGTCGAAGTCGAGCGGGAGATGTCCGGGCTCGGGCGGATCACGGAACTCGAACTCGATTTCCTCGGCGCTTGCGCCCGAGGCCTCGAACGCCGCGACGCTGACTCCGCCGACGAGCAGGTCGTAGCTGCCCGCGTCGAGACGCTCGAGCTCGACGTCGAAGCGCGTGACGCCCTTGTCGACGCGATGGCGCAGACGTCCCTTGGCGTCGAGGTCGACGCCCGTCGTGGCCATGAAGATCTCGATCTTGGACTTCTTGCCCGTGGAGCCACCGCCGGGCGCTCCGCCGTTGCCATCGAAGACGTCGCTGAAGTACGTCACGCCGTCGCGCTGAACCTCGATGAGCTCGTCGAAGACCTCGAAGTCGAAGAGCGGCTTCGGCGAATCGAGCGGGATCTTGAACTCGGTCTCGCCTTCACCGAGCCCGCCCACGGCGATCGTGCCCCGCTGGACCCCACCGACGAACAGCTCGTAGGACCCCGACGCGATGTCTTCGAGCTCGACCTGGAAGTCGAGTGCATCACCCTTGTCGCGCCAGCGAGCCTCCGCGGTTGCTCCGGGTGCGGCCCCCGTGCTGGCGAGAAACTGGGTGACGATGACGTCGTCATTGGCAGGGACATCGATCGCGAGGCCGAGACATGTGACGGCGGCGAGGAGCGGAATCTTCATGGTGTGGAGTCCTGGGAGAGAGCGTTGAGAGCTGTATCGCAAGCGCCGTGCCAGACCACGGATCCATCCACGAACGCCATTTCCGCCGCCTCCGCGCCCACCCATACGACACGGGTGTCCACAAACTAGACACACGGACACCCACCACAACCCACGGAGCGCTGTATCCTCACGCAATCCGCACGACAATCCAGAAATCGGACGCATCCATGAAAAATGCGATGAACGCACCGGTCATCCGATCGCTCGGAACGAATCCTAGCGGCGACCAGCTCGACGTCGTGGAGTGGGATGGGAAGCCTCACTTGCGGCGCGTCAGCTCGGCCCGCACCCAAGACCTGGCCTTGCTCATGGCGCTCGGGACGAGCGCCTCGATCGCCCTTCCGAGTGCATGGGGAGACACGGACGACGGCCGCGCCTGGTCGGTGCGCCCCTGGATCGAGGGGCAGCTCTTCGACGAGGCCGCGAGCCGATCAACGCCCGACGAACTCGCGCGGCTCGTCGACGATCTCCTCGCCGCACTGGCCGAACTCCATGCATCCGGCTGGCTGCACCGCGACATCAAGTCCGAGAACATCATCGTCGACGCCGCGGGCAAGCCCCATCTCATCGACCTCGAGCTCTCCGCGCTCGCTGGCAGCTCGGCGTCCGCAGGGACCGCCGGCCACATGGCACCCGAAGTCCTGCAGGGGCGCGCGGCATCTCCGAGCACCGACCTCTTCGCGCTCGGCGCGACGATCGCCTACGCCACCTGTGGAGGCGACCCCGTCACCACGATGGGCTCGATGCCGGCGCAAGGATTCTGGGACGCGAGTGGCGCGGATGCCGGACGCCTTCCCGAGGCGCTCGCACCGCTCGTCCGCGCCTGTGTCCGGCGCCGCCCCGAAGACCGACCCTCCTCGGCGCGAGCAGCGCAGCGACTGCTCCCCTTCGCCGACCGACCGCTTCCCGACCTCGCGCTGCCCTTCCTCGCGGGACGCCGCCGCTGGCTCAGCGAGTGGCGCACGGCATGCCAGACGCGAGCGGGCCTCCACGTTCTCACGGTGGACGACGAGCGCGACGTCGCCCCGCTGACGGAAGCGGTGCACACGGCACTCTCCGTCGGTGGTCGCGCACCGAGTCAGGTCTCGCTCGCCGACGCTCTCTCGCTCGAGCACGAGCACGGTGAGACGACGACGCTCCTCGCGCTCGAGTCCGACGCGGAGGCGAATGAACTCACGTTGGCACTGCGCGCGCTGTCTTCCGCGCTGCGTGCCGTCGTCATCTGCAGAACCGATCAGCTCGCGGCCACGGGACCGCGCCTCGACGAGATCACGCTCACGCATCACGCGTGGCCGCCCGTCCCGCTCGAAGCGCTGGCGGACGTCCTCGCAGAGATCACGGGAGGTGCGCACGCCGCGGCGTCCGAGGCACTCGCAGTCGATGCACACACCCGTACGGGCGGACGCTGGGCCGAGCTCGCGCGATTGATCGAACACGCCGAGCGCGACGGCGTACTTGCTCGCGGCCATCGCGCCTGGGACGTGCACCTCGACGTCTGGCCGGAGCAGGCGGACGTCCCGCACGCCGCTGCGACCGCCGGCGATGCCTTCGAGGAGGCCGTCGTCGCCGCGCGCGCCTGGCTCGGCGACGTCGAGATCGCCACGCTGGCCTCGATCGTTGACGGCGCGGAGGACGACGTGCTCGCCGTGCTCGCTCGCCGACGCGACACGCGCGCAGCGACACTGACCGACGACGCCCGCGTACGCCTCGGTCGCCGTTGCGCCGACTGGCTGCACCGTTCAGGACAGCGTGCGCGCGCGGACGTCATCGAGGCCAGCACCGCCGCGACGACCACCTCGGCCGCCGCGCTGCTCGAACGCGCCGAGCGCGCACGCCTCGCCGGACGCCTTGCCGACGCACGTCGGGTAGCGTCACTCGTTGCGCGTCGCTGGGACAGCGGACCCGACCGCGAGCTCGCCGCGGCACTCGTCGCACGCCTCGACCTCGCCATGGGCTCGGCGCGCCACGTCATCGACGCCCTCGAGCAAGACTGGTCACCGCTCGGCGATGCACCGCCACCGATCCGCGTCGTCGCGCTGCTCGCGGCCCAGCAGGCCGGCGACCGCGAGCGAGCCGCCGACATCGCCGCGACGCTTGCCGACGAGCGCGACGACACCGCACGAGCCTGGGGCATCTTCGGCAGCGCCTACGCGTCCTTTCTCGACGGGAACTTCGAAGACACGCTCGCCACCCTCGCGACCGGCGAGCCACACGCACGCCCACCGGAGTGCGACGTGGCGATGCGCAACCTCGAAGGCGTCGCGCTTGCGCGCATCGACGGGCGACGACAGGAGGCCCTCGCGGCACTGCGTGCAGCCTCGGACCTGGCGCGCACACACGGCGACGCGGCCGGGCAAGCGCGCGCGGCCCTGAACCTCGCCGACGTGCACCGTCGCGAGGGGGACCGCGGCGCCGAACACGACCAGCTCCAGCAGGCCGCGCGTGGCTTCGCGCGTGCCGGCCACGTCATGGGACGCGCCATCGCCCTGAACAACCTCGGCGTCTTGCAGCGCGACCTCGGCGACGTCACTCAAGCCCTCGCTCTGCTCAGCGAGGCTCTCATGCTGCGCCGACGCGCCGCCGACGCGCAGGGCGCCGTCGTCACGGCAATCTCGATGATGCTCGCGACGCTTGATGCGGGCATGGTCGGCGCGGCGATCGTCGTCGGGGAACGTGCGATCGACGAGGCCGTCTCAGGTGACTACTCGCACATCATCGAGTTTGCGCGCGGGCGCATCGCCTGGGCCTACGCCCTCGCCGGAGCCACCGACGAGGCGACGGAGGCCCTCGCGTCGACGAAGCCGCAGACGCTGGCCCATGAACTCGGGCAGGCACTCGTCGCCTTTGCGCGCGACGACACCGAGGACGCGCGGATGTGGTCGGCGCGCGCACTCAGCCGAGCCATTGAAGAAGAGCGTCTCGCCGACACCCTGCGTGTCGCCGCGCTCGTGCTGGCGCTGACGCCGGACCACGACGAAGCCCGCATGGCGTTCCAGGCTGCCGCCGAGCGCTCGGACCTCCGCGCGGCAGAGGCCAGCTGGCGACGCTCGCGCGCAGGCACCGACCCGCTCGAACTCCAGGAGATGCACGAGGCGTTCGAACGTGCCGGGCGTCTCGACCTCGCACGCGCGGTTGCCCTCGAGCTCGCCGACCGTCACCACGCCGCGGGGCGCGTCCCTGCACGGCGCGCTGCACTCTCGTCGGCGACCGAGTCAGCGGACGCGCTCGTCGACGGACTGACGAACGAACAGCGCACCGGCACGCTTGAGCGTCTGCAGCGCCTCGCCGGCGGTGCAGCGCACGGCCCGCGCGACGGCGCGCTCGACCTCGGGTGGTTCGTCTCGTGCAATCGGCGCATGGCCACCGAGGACGATCTCGACGGCCTGCTGCTCTCGATCGTCGACATGGCGCTCGGGGCGACGGGCGCGCAGCGCGGGCTGCTCGTTCTGCTCGGCGAGAACTCCGAGATCGACGTTCACGCTGCCCGCGGCCTCGAAGGCGCCGGCACTGCCGAGCACATCTCGAGCACCGTCGTGCGCGGCGCGGTGGAGTCGGGCAAGACGATCGTCACGACGGACGCACTGACGGACGACCGCTTCAGTAGCTCGGCAAGCATCCCGAGATTCCACCTCCGGAGTGTCGTCTGCGCTCCGCTGCCCTCCGGCGACGGACTGCGCGGCGCGCTCTACGTCGACGACGCCGAGACAGCGAACATGTTCGACGAGGCCGACATGCGCGTCGTGTCGGCGCTGGCCGACCAAGCTGCCGTCGCGATCGCGCAGCTCCGGCGGCGGGCGAAGGTCGAGTCGCTCACGGTAGCGCTGTCACAGCGCGTCGCGTCGCAGGAAGAGGAGTTGGTGCGCTCACGGCGGTTGCTACGCCGAAGCGGACGCGCCACGCCGGCCGCGGGTATCATCGGCGAGAGCGACGCGATCCAGAGAGTCTTCCATCTCATCGACAAGCTCGGGCCGACCGATCTGCCCGTGCTCGTCACCGGCCCCACGGGTGCTGGCAAGGACCTCGTGGCGCGCGCCCTTCACGCACGTTCGCCGCGCGCCGACCAAGCGCTCATCGTCGAGAACGTCGCGGCGATCCCGGCATCGCTGCTCGAGACCGAGTTCTTCGGCCATGCGCGCGGTGCCTTCACCGGCGCCGACCGCGCGCGCAGTGGCCTCTTCAAGGAAGCTGACGGCGGGACGTTCGTGCTCGACGAGATCGCCGAGATGCCGCTCGAACTCCAGGCAAAGCTGCTGCGCGTCCTCGAGTCGGGCGAGTACCGACCGATCGGTGCGCGGGCCACCGAGACGACCGACGCGCGCATCATCGCGTGCACCCACCGCGACCTCCACAAGCGCGTCATGTCCGACGACTTCCGCGAAGACCTCTTCTATCGCCTCAACGTCGCCGAGATCCGCGTGCCCAGCCTCGCCGAGCGCCTCGACGACATCCCCCTGCTCGCCGAGCACGCGCTCATGCGGCTCAACGCGAAGCACGCTTCGAGCAAGCGCATGACGTCCGAAGTCATGGCGGCTTTGGCCGCGCGCACGTGGCCGGGTCAGGTGCGCGAGCTGTTCAACGAAGTCGGGCGGCTCTACTACCTCTGCGGCGATGTCGTCGACGACGCGTCATGGATCCGCGCGGCACGCGAGACGGCCCGCGGCGACGATGTCCCACTCGACCTCGCGACCGTCGAACGCACAGCGATCGAGCGCGCACTCGAGACGACGAACGGCAACAAGGAGCGTGCGGCGGCGCTGCTCGGCATCAGTCGCGCGGGACTCTACGCCAAGCTGAAGCGCCATGCGGCCGACGACGCTTCAACTCAGTGAACGTCGACCGGGTGCCAGTTGCCGACGGGCAGCGAAACCTTCGCCCCCGCCGATGCGCCCGTCCATGACACGACGATGGATGCACCGGGTATGCCGAGAGCCGTGACGATCTCGCCCGCTGCGTCATAAGCCAACGTCGGTGCCCACGCGAAGGGCACGGGTGCAAGCGCCGCGGCCTGCCCCGAAGTGGTGTCGACGATGACACCGAGTTCGGCGCTCGGGCCGGCGGACACGACGAGCGCGATCTGGCCACCATCGGCGCGCGCCGCGAAACGATCGACGCTGATGCCCGGCGGAATCACGCCGAGCGACACCGGAGCGGCGACCGCAATGGGCGGGATCAGCTCGACGACGGTCGAGAAGTTCGGGAACAGGTGGTCGTCAGGACGGGCCGTCGCGATCACCGTCTCGCCGGCGACGAAGAGCTCGGGTGGCGACTCGAGCGTGTCCATGATGACGACGGGCGCTGCCGCAACACCGACGGGGCTCAAGAGCAGCTCGCCGTCCGCGCCCTGTGGATCGACGACCCACAACAGACGCTGTCCGCGCGGGTCGAGCGCGATGTCGAGCACTTCGAGTTCGCCCGGCAGCAAGAACGGCGCCGCCGTGTCCGTCGACGTCGACGTGAGGTTCTGGAAGGCGCCCGGCTGCCCGCCCGCGGCGATCTGCGCGCCGTAGGCGTCGACAGACTCGATGAGCACGCCCACCTCCGTCGACCGCTCGCCGACGAGGAACGTGAGGAGCCCTGGTGCCACGAAGCTGATCACACCCACGTCGTTGAGGGTGTCCGTGAAAAAGGTGTCGGACGTGTACGTCGACGGCAGCGGCGCGCCGATCGCGCGCACGACGACGTCGCGGAACGGCACGGGAGCGGCCGTGGTCTGGCGGAAGGCGACCGAGGCACCGTCGGGTGCGACGGCGATGAAGGGACCGAGCCCGTGATCGTAGCGCGGAAGATCGTAGGCACCGGGCGTGGCCGCGGCGGCCGCGACGGCACCCGAGGCGTCAACCGTCAGGATGCGACGCGTCGTCGGCGTGACCTCCGTCACGATCGCGAGGCGCGACCCGTCCGCCGCCACGGCGACCTCGGCCAGCGCAACCTCGTTCGCCGTGAGAGGCAGCGGCGTCGCCGTCGACACGAGCGTCGGGATGTCGATGCCATGCACGACGGCAGCGTCATCGAGAATCCACGCGTGCGACCCGCCGACGCGCACCGAGGCAGGGACCACGTTGGCGATGGCGAGAACCGTGTGCGTCTGCGCCTCGACATCGATCACCGCGAGCCCGCCGCCGGCTTCGAGCGGCACCGCGGCGAAGCGGCCATCGGACGACACGGCGATGTGCTCGCTGAAGGGCGTGGCGACGGGCGTCGACGCGAGTTCGGCGATCGTCGCGCCGGGTCCGAGACGCAGCAAGCGCGACGATCCGCCCTGCCGCAGCCGCCAGATGCGCGATCCATCCGGCAGGCGCACGTGCGCGACGATGGCGCCGGCGGCGTCAACAGGGCGGGGGCTCTGAGACGCCAGACGCGCCATCCGAGGAACACCCACGAGCGCGAGGGGATCGAGTCGTGCTCCGTCGATCGCCAGCGTGGCCACGCCGTCCTCGACGAGGTGAAGGCTGGACACACCGGCACCCTCGTCGCGAAGAAGCAGGGCGTTTTGGGCCGCAAGGCCGGCGGTGAGCCCGAACACCAGCAACGCCGGAGCGCGCAGAAAGGACAGCGAAGACATGGTGGATCTCTCGGAGGTGGACTTCGATTCTAGCAGCCTGTCGAAGAACTGCTCCGAGTGCTCCGTGCGTGACGAGATGTGCCTGTGCGAATGTGGGAACGCAGGCGAATCGGTGGATTCGTCGAGGCTCCCGCACTCGCCCAGGCGCGCTCGGGTGAGTGCGGCGCGCCGGATGAGTTTTTGAACGGGCGGCTAGGCGGATCGTTCGAGCTGGCTTGTTGAACCTTGCAGCAAAGTGGCAACAGCAAGGCCCGTACCAACGTGCGATCCGACCAACTGCCGTCAACGCGGGCCCGCCAGCGGCACTGGGGAATCCAGGATGTAGACGGACATCCATGACATAGACACGGAACACCAGCTCGTGTCGAAGGCGAACAATGCCGCGTCATGAGCCAGAATCGCCTCGTACAGGGCCGGTTCGCGCGACATCCGGTCTTTGGCCCGCGCGTTGCATCAGGGGCTGCCAAGCGAAGCGAAAGTGCGCTCGCTCCCCCATTCGACAAGAGACCTCGCCCCATGAAGACCTCCCTCCTGATCGCCGGCCTCGTGCTCGCCCCTGTCCTCGACGCGCAACTCTCGCTCGACAGCACCCTTCCCGTCGGATCGGAGCCGAACGCCTCGGCCCTCTTCGATCTCGACGGCGACGGTGACCTCGACCTCGCGGTGGCGGTCGACGCGCCGGATCGCGTCGACATCTATCGCAACAACGGCAACGCCCAGTTCACGTTCGCTCAGAGTGTGCTCACGGGCGGCGGGTCGAGCCCCCACACTGTGGTCGCCGGAAACTTCGGCGGCGACGCCGGCACCGACCTCGCGGTGTCCCTCCAGAACATCAACCAGGTGCGTGTGCTGATCAACAACGGCGGCACGCTCACGGCCGGCGCATCCGTCGCGACGGGCACCGAGCCGCGCGATCTCGTCGCGTTCGACGCCAACGGCGGCCTCGACGACCTGGCTTCGGCCAACCGCGATGGCAACAGCATCTCGGTGTTGCTCAACAACAACGCCGGTGGCTTTTCATCGACGACGATTCCGATCGGCTCGGAAGTGCGCGGAGTCGCGTCCGGTGACTTCAACGGCGACGGATCGGCCGACCTCGTCGCCTCGGCGCACGACACGCGTCGCCTCGAGCTCTTCACGAACAACGGCGCGGGCGCCTTCTCGGCCGCCGGTTCGCTGCTCCTCGGCGCACAGCTCCGCCCCGAGGACGTCGTCGCCGGTGACCTCGACGGTGACGGTGATGACGACCTCGCAACGGCGGCCAGCGGCAACGCCCTCAACGTCGTGACCGTCTTCGTGCAGACGGGCGCCAACACGTTCAGCGGACCCTCGTCGTTCGCAAGCGGCGGCGCCGATCCGTCGGCCCTCGCCCTGCTCGACGCAAACGTCGACGGCAATGCCGACATCCTCGTCGCCAACACCGACTCGAACAACGTCGGACTGCTCATCAACAGTGGAGCGGCAACGTTCGGTGCCGCGACGACGATCGCCGTCGGTGTCGAGCCCGGCCATGTCGCTGTCGGCGACCTCGATGGCAACGGTTCAGACGACGCCACGATCGCGAACGAGACGAGCAACTCGATCTCGGTCCTCGTCAACGTGAATGCAGGCAGCGGCTTCGAGAACCTCGGTGGCGGCCTCGGCGGCGCCTTCGGCATCCCGCAACTCGCGGGCGAGGGAACGCTCGCTGTGGGTAGCCCGACGACGATTCAGCTCACGTCGGCGGCGACGAACGCGGCGGCGGCGCTCGTGCAGAGCCTCACCAACGTTTCGGTGCCCTTCAAGGGCGGCGTCCTCGTCCCGGCGCCCGACGCTCTGCTCGTCTTCACGACCGACGGCGCCGGCAGCGTGACGCTCAGCGGCCCCTTCCCCGCTGGACTCGCCTCGGGTAGCGAACTGTTCCTCCAAGTGATCGTTCAAGACGCGGCCGCGCCCCTCGGCTTCGCGCTCTCGAACGCACTCCGCGGCGTCACCCCCTGACGTCGCTCCACGGGTGACACACCCGTTCGTGAGGGCGTGACGCCGTGGCGCGTCACGCCCTCACATTTCGTTCGGGTCCCGACGACCCAACCGCCCGAATGCCGCCCAGCGGAGCAGCAACGCCGAGACCGCGCCCGTCGGCAACGTGACGAGACCGGTGGACGCCATGCCGGCGGTCGAGCCGAACAGGAAGTGCAACAGCGTGACGCGGATGCCGAACGACGTACGCGTGACGAGGATGTCCTTCAGCGCCAGCAGCGCGAGGAACGCGAACGCGTAGACGAGCGTCCAGCACGCGGCAAGCGCCACGAAGTCCAGTGTCGGCACGTCGATCTCGGCCTGCATGTGCCGCAGGTACACAGAAGCACACCGAACCAGATCGGGACCAGTAGCGCCCCGACCGTCGCGTAGCGTCGATCGCGTGCTTGCATGTCAGCTTCTCCACGACGCCGTTTGCAGCGTGAGCTTCTATGGCGTGACCGCTCGGATCGCGTTCGTCGCCGACAGCCCGCGCGTGGCTCCCGCGTCGACGAGCCACGCCTGCAGCGCAATGGTCAGCCCCGGCGCGGCACCGGGCCAAGTCACCGCGAGGCTCCAGCCGCCGGTCTTCGAAAACTCGGGCAGCGGGACGACCAAGTTCGGCGCAGGCACGAGCGTCCCGCCCTTGAAGCGCGCACCGATCTCACTCAGCCCGCAGACGAGCGAGCCTGTCGTGCCGGGTAGCGCGTTGCCGATCTCGAGCGAGAACGGCGTGTCGACCTCGAGCGTGCCGCAGGCCCGCAGCCAGGGCTCGCCGCGCGTGCCGGCGTGACCGCTGCCGACGTCGACCCACAGCGGCGGCTCGTTCTCGAGCAGCTGATCGAGCCAGTCGACGAGGAAGAGTTCGACTTCGTGGAACGTCTCGGGCGCCGAGTCGACGATGTCCTCGATGCCCGTCGCGCCGTCGTTGTAGCCAGACAGCAGCGTGTTGCAGAAGCGCGTCTTGAAGGCGGCACCAGCCCAGGCCGTGTGCGGGTCGGTCTCGACGCCCGAAGGGTACGGCGGCGTGACGTCGCTCTGCACGGCCACGTCGCCATGCGAAAGGTGGATCGCGCGGTTGTGGACGTCGCGCGTGATGCCGGGGTGATTGGCCTCGTCGAAGGCGTAGTGCAGCGCCGACGAGGGCTCGAGCCAACTCTGCGGAGCACCGCCGAGCTTCGCTGCCGGGCGGTCGTAGAGCCCCTTGCCGCCAGCACGCAGCTCGTCGCGCGGGAAGTGCACGCCGCTGATCTGCTTGTCGAGCGTGTCCCACCACGTGATCGCCGAGCGCAGGATCGCACCGCGCACGCGCGTGTCGTGGACCTCCTGTCCCTGCGGAGACGTCCACACGTCGGAACGGTCGGGCCCCGCCGCGAGCCACCACGACATCACGCCCGCGCCGCTGCGACCGTGCAGCACGATGGCGTCGGGGTCGAGCGGCAACTCCTTGCTACCCGCGTGCTCCTTGATGTGCTGCACGAGCATGATGATGTCCTTCTCGGGCATCGGACGCTCGGGGTCGAAGTACGGGTGGATGTCGCCCTTGAAGTCGGGCGGCATCGCGACGGTCGGCGGCACGAAGACGCCGTTGCCCTTGTAGCGCGGGCCGTAGCCCACGCCGGGCTCCTCGTCGACCTTGTTCGGTGTCCCGGCACCGCGCGAAACCGTCACGCCGCCCCACACCACGGCCCAGCCGTTCTCGAGCGCCATGAACGGCAGCCCGACACCTGCGTAGAGCTGCGTCTTGAGGCTCGAGTTGACGAACGAACCGAGCTCGGTGTGCAGCAGGACGGGATAGCCACCGGGCGGCGGCGGCGTGGGCGGGAGAAACAGGTTGTAGTGCTGATTCTGGTGCTCGAACGGCGCGACCGACGGACCGACGTAGGAACGTTCGAGCGGCGGCGTCGCGGCGTAGACGGTGCCGACGTCGTCGGGCACGTCGTCTTGGGCGACCCCTGCGCCGACGAGGGCGGCGACGACGAACGACAGGCGGGCGAGCGTCCTGAGCATCACGGACATCCGAGGGGAGCGGCGACGGAGCGAGGCTGCCGACCCGTCGACAAACCAGCCATGCCGCCCAAAGTCTCGCACGACAGGCGGGATGTCAATCACGCCGGCTGTCCGCGAGTTGCTGCGCGAGAGTGTGCTTCTGGACCTTACCCATCGCGTTGCGCGGCAGCGACTCGACGGTGCGCCAGACCCACGGGCACTTGTAGGCCGCGAGGTGTGCGCGGCAATGGGCCACGAGGTCGTCCTCGACGAGCGACTCGGGGCCGTCCCAGACCAACACCGCCGCCACGACTTCCCCGCGGTCATCGTCGGGCAACCCCACGACGGCGACCTCGCGCACGGCGGGATGGTCGGCGAGGCATTCCTCGACCTCGCGCGGATAGACGTTGAAGCCCGCCGAGATGATGAGTTCCTTGCTGCGTCCGCGAATCGTGAGGACGCCGTCGTCGGCCAGCACGCCGAGGTCCCCCGAGCGCAGCCAGCCGTCGTCCGTGAACGTCGCAGCCGTCTGCTCGGTACGACGCCAGTAGCCCGGGAACACCGACGGCCCGGCGATCTGGACCTCGCCCGTGTCGCCCGCCGGACACGCCACTGCCGTGCTCGGATCGACGACACGCAGGCGCACCGACGGCAACGCCACGCCGACCGTGCCGAGACGTTGCTCGCCGTGCAGCGGCTGGCTGGCCGCGATGCCGACCTCCGTCATGCCGTAGCGCTCGACGAGCGGACACCCGAAGAACGCCTGCGCGGCCGCGGCCGTCTCGGGACGCAGCGGCGCCGAGCCCGACGTGACGAGGCGCAGGGTCGACGTGGCGGCCCGCGCGCGCCCACTCGTCACGAGGCGGTGGTGCATCGTCGGGACGGCCATGAACATCGTCGCGTCGTACGCCTCGATCGTGTCGAGCACGGCGTCGGCAGCGAAGCGCGGCAGCATCACGGCGTGGGCTCCGGCAGCGAGCGCACCGGTCAGCGCGACGAACAGACCGTGCACGTGGAAGAGCGGCAGGGCATGGACGAGGACGTCGTCGGGCACCCACTCCCAGGCCGTCGCAAGAGCTCGCACGTTGGCGCCGAGATTGTCCTGCGTCAGCATCGCGCCCTTGGGCTTGCCCGTCGTGCCCGACGTGTAGAGCAGCACGGCGAGGTCGTCGGCATGGGGAGTGGTGGCGGGCAGCGGCGCTCCCGCGTCGGCGAGGTGCTCGTCGCCGTGTGGGTCGAGTTGCAGGCGCTCGACGTGGGCCGGTACGTCGATGTCGTCATCCGTCAGGACGAGCCGCGGGTCGGCGTCCGCGACGTAGTGCTCGAGTTCAGCCGCTGTGCAGCCGTCGTTGACAGGCACGAAGACGATCCCGCGGAGCAGCGCGGCCAGATAGATGTCGACGAACGCCTGGCCCTTCGCGAGCCGTACGACGAGCCGCTCGCCCGCCGTCACGCCCTGCTCGGCGAGCCAACGCGCCGTCGCATCCACGCGCGCGGCCAGCGCCGCGTAGTCGAGCCGATCGCCCGACGTCGTCGTGATCGCGGGACGCGCCGCGTGGCGCGTGAAGGCCGTCGCCAGAAGCTCGTGAATCGTCATCCGCAGTCTCTCTCGACGCTCGCACCGCGTGGGAAGGATGTGCTGTCGTGCATGCTGATGGTGTCTGGTCGGCAGAGGTGGACATCGACATCGCGGAGCGGCGCCCTGGACGACACTCCTGCGCGCCATGAGCCGCCAGCGTGCCTGGCGGTCGGGCGCCGGTCCAGGCCGCGCGCGGCGCCACGGCGTTGGGTATCCTGCGCCGATGCTCCCTGCGATCGACACCGACATCCGTACGGCGCGCGCGCTGCCCTTCGAGTTCTACTCGAGTGCGGCCTGGCGTGAGCGCGTGCGCGAGGACGTGCTCGCCCGCGCGTGGCACGTCGTGCCGGCTGGCCACGAAGAGCCCGGCCCCGGGAGCCAACGCCCCTTCACGCTGCTGCCCGGCTGCCTCGACGAGCCGGTCGTGCTCACCTGCGACGGGCAGGGCGAGCGGCGCGCGCTCTCGAACGTCTGCACCCACCGCGGCCACCTCGTCGCGCTCGAACCGCGCAGCGATGCGCAGCGGCTGCGCTGCCGCTACCACGGTCGCTGCTTCGGCCTCGACGGCCGCTTCGAGTCGGCGCCCGGATTCGACGCAGCACCCACGAGCGACGACGACCTCGCCGAGCTCGAACGACGTCGCTGCGGACCGCTGACGTTCGTCGCACTCGACGCCGACGTCGCCTTCGCAACGTGGATCGCCCCCGCACGTCACTACCTCGCGCCGTTCCTCGACGCGCCGCTCGTCTTCGAGCCCCAACGCAGCCGCACCTACGACGTCGACGCCGAGTGGCTGCTTTACGTCGACAACTACCTCGAGGGCTTCCACGTGCCCTTCGTGCACCCGGGACTTTCACGCGCGATCGATCTCGACGCCTACCAGACCGAGCCCGTCGACGACGGCGTGCTGCAGTGGGCCACGGCGTCCGACGACGAGCCCGCACTCTCGTTGCCGGCCGGCCATCCGCACGAAGGCCAGCGCGTCGCCGCCTACTACTTGTGGCTCTTCCCGAACCTGATGCTCAACGTCTACCCCTGGGGACTGTCGCTCAACAGCGTCGAGCCGCGCGGCGCCGGCCGCACGCAGGTGCGCTTCGAGACGTGGATCAGCGACGCCGCCCAGCTCGACATCGGCGCCGGCGCCGACCTCCATCAGGTCGAACTCGAAGACGAAGCCGTCGTCGAACGCGTCCAACAGGGCATCTCGACTCGCCTTGGACGACGCGCGGGACGCTACTCGCCCACCGAAGAGCAGGGCGTGCACCACTTCCATCGCCTGCTGATCGATCGCCTCGCACGAAACGGACGTCGATGACCGACACACCTCCCGTCCCCCCGCACGACCCGCGCCCGGGTAGTCGGCTACGCCCGGCCATCATGGCGCTGCCCACGGCGATCTGGTGCTTCTTCGAAGCCGGCTTCCTCGCGAGCGTTGCCGTCTTCGCGCCGAAGCTCTTCGCGCGCTGGCGCACGGGGCTGATCCGCGCCTGGGGAAGCGTGGCGCTGTGGATGCTCGGCATCAAACTCGAGGTGCACGGACACGAGGAGGTCGATGCAGCTCCCGGCTCGCTCGTGATGTTCAACCACGTGAGTCTGCTCGACCTGCAGGTGCTCGCCGCGCTGTGGCCCAAGGGCGCGGCGGTCGTCTACAAGAAAGAGTTCCACAAGGTGCCGGGCATCGGGCAGGCGCTCAGCGAGACGGGCATGGTGGCCGTCGACCGCAGCGACCCCATCAAGGCCCGCGCGAGCCTCGACCACGCCGTCACGGTGTTGCGTGACGAGAAGCGCTCGGTGCTCATCGCGCCCGAGGGCACGCGTTCGCGCGCGGGCGGACTGCTGCCCTTCAAGCTCGGACCGTTCCACATGGCGGCCGGCAGTCGCTGCCTCGTCTTCCCGTTCATCATGCGTGGCCTCGAGCAGCTCATGCCGATGGGATCGTGGATTCCGCGTACGGGCACCGTCCGAGTCGACATCCTGCCGCCGATCCGCACCGACGACTGGCGGCGTTCACGTGTCCGTCAGCACGCCGACGAGGTGCGCGAGATCTTCCTGCGCTACGTTCCGCCGGCACCCGGTGCGACTCCCGAAGAGATCGCGGCGCAGCGCGAGGAGGAACGGCGCGAGCGGCGCGAGAAGGCGGCCGCGCAGTCGGCGACGGACACCAACGAGTCGGACGTCACGGCCACCGCGCCATGAACACGCGCGTGCTTCTCGCCGTCGTGCTGATCGTCGCGGCGGGCCTGCGCTTCTGGAGCCTCGAGGACGTCGGAATCTCGCACTGGGATGCCGGCTCGTACACGGCCGGTCCGCTCGAGGTCGGCCCGTACGGCAAAGCGCCGATCCTCCTCTACTACGCGCCCCCGGTCGTGCCGGCGCTGCACGAACTCGCCTTCGCCATCGCGGGCGTCGACGACACCGCGGCCGTGTTCGTCCACGCGCTGCTCGGCACGCTCACGGTGCTGGCGCTGTTCCTCTTCGGGCGCACGCTCGTCGGCGACGTGCCCGCATTGCTCGGCGCCGCGGCCCTGGCGTCGATGGAATATCACGTCATCTTCAGTCGCCAGCCCGTCACCGACGTGGCGTACACGTTCTTCTTCCTCGTCTCGACGTGGCTGCTGTGGCGCTCACTCGGGTTCGACGACGGAAACTCGAAGACGTCACGGGGGCTGGCCGTGATCGCGGGGCTCGTCGTCGGCCTGACGTTCGCGACCAAGTACCACGGGTTCTTCCCGCTCGTCCTCGCCGGCATCCTGCTCGTCGCCGCCTCGATCGGCCTCGTGCGCGGCTCCTCGCGGAAAGGCCTGCGCGACCGCTGGGTGACGCTCGTGATCGCCGCGCTCGCGAGCGCCGTGCCGGCTGCCGCGCTCTTCTGGCACATCGAGACGGAAACGGGGCTCGAGGCGTTCCGCGACAACCGCACGAAGTGGCTCCCCGAGGCCGCGCTGTACATCCTGCCCAAGACGGGGCTCTACATCTGGAACGCGACGACAACGTGGGTCTCGAGCCTCGTGCTCGTGGCCGGCGTGATCGGCGCCGTGCGCATGTGCCTGCGGCGCTCGGCCGGCGACCTGCTCGTGGTCGGGTGGCTGGGGCTTTTCCTCGCGACTCTGCCGCTCTATCACAACTACCCGCGCCTGCTGCTGCCGCTGCTTCCGCCGCTGGCGCTGGCCGCCGGCGTCGGGCTCGACACGTTGGTGCGCGGACGCCTGCCCGTTGCCGTCGTCACGGTGATCGTGCTCGTCGTCGGCTCGCTGAACACGCTCGACACGCTCGAGGTGTCCGACCTCGGCTACGCACACCTCGCCGAGCAGCTCGCCTCCGCGCCGCTCGAAGACGACACCGTCGACGTGCTCGTCACGCAGCACGCCGCACTCTTCTACCTGCGCGACGCGAAGCAGCCGTTTCTCAACTACGACGAGGACGGCGCGCTCGAGGCGCTCGAGCAAGGCCGCTTCCGCCACCTCGTCTTCGACCTACGCGTCTTCCACGCGCCCGAGTTCGCGGCCTTTCTCGCCGAGCACCGCGACGAACTCGAACTCGTCGCGACGATTCCCAATCCGTTGCCCGACGCCTTCGTCGTCAACCTGCTCGGCTTCGAACGCTGGCAGGCCTGGCGGAACGGCGAACTCAGCCCCGAAGACGCTGCGGCCATCGAGACTTTCCGCGTCTACCGCCCGCGGCGCTGAGGCGCTGCGCTGCGGTTGCTCGGCCCCGACGCTACGGGATCGTGATCGCCACCGAGCGCGTGACGTGGCGCAGGATGCTGCCGTTCGCGGCCGGCTCGGCAGCGACACTCACGGTGGCGTAGTACATCGTGACGCCGACGATGTTCGGGTTGTTCGGCAGCAGGATCGTGGCCGACGAGCGGCCCTGGTTGTCGAGCAGGCCCTGGAAGTTCGTGAAGACCACGCCGTTGTTCGGAATCGCGAGCGTGAGGTTGAAGAGCAGGTCGGGGACGAGCTCGAGCTCGCGACCGTCACTGAGCCCCAGGCCAGGACTCGTCTGGAACGAACCGACCATGACGTAGGGCAGCCCGTCGCCGCCCGGCAGATCGAGCGCGAGCTCGATCGGGCTTCCGATCGAGACCGGGCCGACCTCGATCGGATCGAAGCGGTAGCGCTTGGCGAGCACATCGCCCGCCGTCCCGACGCCTGTGCCGTTCCAGACGAACAGGAACGACTCGCCGGGATGGTCGCAGACCACGTGCGGTTGGGCCTTGTCGTCAACGGTGTTCGATGCGACCTGGAACTCGCCGCCCAATGCCAAGCCGTCCTTGTCGAAGCGCCGCGCCATGACGCGGTGGACGCCCGGGCTGTCGTCTTCCCACGTCACCAAGAAGTTGCCGACCCAATCGGTGGCGACCTGCGGCGTGAACTGATTCCCGAGCGTCGTCTCGTTGACGAGGATCTCGGGCGTCAGCGCGTTGCCGAGCGAGTCGAAGCGGCGCGCGTAGCAGCCGTCGCCATCGCCGTCGTTGCCCGACAGGTCATCCCAGACGACGACGAAGTTGCCGAGACCGTCAGCGTCGACGGCCGGCGAGCGCTGAGCGCCTTCGAAGATCGTGTCGTGGATCAGGAAGTCGGTCGTCCCCAGGGGGACGCCCTGCGTGTCGAGCATGCGCCCGAAGATGTTCGTGCCCGAACCGGGGCCGTTGCCACCGAAGTCGACCCACACGGCGAGCATCGTGTCGGCGGCGCCGATGGCGGCCGCGGTGTCGATCTGCGCGTTGTTGTCGTCGATGTTGACTTCGAACTCGTCGGAGACCGGAGCGCCGACCGTGTCGTAGACGCGGATGTAGGCATCGCCGTCGGCGTTACCCGACCAGGCGACGACGAAGCCGCCCCCGGGGTTGGCGTGGACCAGCGGCTCCCACTGACTCTGCTCGGTGGTTTGGTTGACGACGAACTCGGGCGTCAGCGGCACGCCGTCGTTGTCGTAGACGCGCGCGAAGATGCCCATGATCGAGCCGTCGTAGGCAGCGCGGTCCGACCAGGCGACGAAGATGTTTCCGTTCTCATCCATCGCCACGCTCGGCTCGTCCTGCACGTGCACGTCGAGCGTCTCATTGACCTTGATGTCACCCGTGACGGGCGCCAGGTCGTGGTCGAGGATGCGCAGGCCGACGTCATTGCCGAGAGCGTTGCCGAAGACGAATGCGTAGCGCCCGTCGAGGCCGCTCGTGCCGACCTTGCCCTGCTTCTGACTGAAGGGCAGCGCCTCGTGAACGATGACGTCCGAGGCGTCGATCTCGGTGAACGAGTTCTGGGCCACGAGGGAAGCGGGTGCGAGCGCCACCAAGACGGCGCATGCCAGCCAATCGGAACCGAGAAACTGTCGCATGGGTGAACATCCGGGGGGTACGCGTCCGAACCGCAGGTTGAGAGGTGTCTGAATGCGAAGACACGCGGTTCGTCGATTCATACTAGCAGGGCCTTTCGGTGCTGACTCGAAGGCTCGTGCCGTCATCGACAAACAAGGGCGAGTGGAGTGAGTCTCGGTACGAGACAACTGACTCACGAGCCGATTGATAGGCGCAGAACGTTCGTGCGAGCACCCGTCAGCTCTGGTGAATCACAGACGATCGTCGCGACGGCGTGACTGCGTCTGCTGGGCAAGGAGAGTCGGACGGCATCTTGCGACCGTCGGCGAGGTCACGCCTCGTTGAGCACTACAGAAGTGTCGTTCGACACAGCCCGGCGGGCGCAGACGCGACCACAGGATATCGTCCATGGACGATCCGGCTCAGCGCCGGCTCCGACCGAGCCCGATCTCGCACACGAGCGGACGGTGATCGGACGCTGTGTTCGCTCCGAGGACATCGCTCACACCGCACGAACGCGTGCTCAGCGCGCCTCGCACGAAGAACTTGTCGAGCGCAGCCACGGGACGCCAGGCTGGAAACGTCTTGGGAGCAGAACGCCCGACGCCGCTGGCACATCGGAAACCGTGACGTGCCAGAATGACGGGCAGAGCGCCGGCCCAGTCGTTCGTGTCACCACCGAGGATCAAGCGACTGCTGCCGTGCAGATGAGCGATGCGGTCGGCCTTCATGAGCGTGGCGAGCTGCGCGCGGCGTTCCATCCCGGACAGGCCGAGGTGGATGTTGACGACGTGCACGGTGGCGCGGTGTCCGGTCGGCGTGCTGACGGCGAGCCGACCACACAACGCGCCGCGCGCCTTCTTCACGCCCCACGTGAGGTTGATGTTCGTCGCGTCACGGATCGGGAAGCGCGACAGGATCGCGTTGCCGTAGGCGCCGGCCGTGAGCGAGACGTTCGGCGCGTACTCGACGTGGGCGTAACCGAGCGCCTCGCCGAGTTCCTGCGCCTGATCGTGCCGCCGCGAACGCGGGACGCCGCAGTCGACCTCCTGCAACAAGGCGACGTCGGCGTTGATCGCGGCGAGCACCCCGATCGTCCGCTCGAGGAGATAGCGCCGGTCGACGCCCCCGATGCCCTTGTGCACGTTCCACGTCACGACGCGTATCAAGACTCGGCGACATCCATCCGGCGTGCGATCGATGGCGGGACGAACGCGAGCAGCTGCATCGCGCCGGGGCGCAGCGGACCCTCGAGCCGCGCCATGGCCCCCTTCTTGAACGCGAAGTTTCCTCCGAGTTCCGGCCGCCCCGCCGCCAGCCAGGCGCACATCGTGCTCATCCAGGGCTCGTGCCCGACGAGCGCCACGCGCTCTTCGCCTCGCCGCTCGACAGCTGCCAGCAACGCCTCGTCGGGCGGCTCGGCCAGCAGGTCGAACGCCTCGATCTTGGACTCGTCGCGCACGAGCGGTGTCATCAGTTCGGCCGTCTGCCGCGCACGCAGAAGCGGGCTGTGCAGCACGAGATCGACGCGCCAGCCCGAGGACGCGAGACCTGCCGCGCAGCGCGTGAAGCGCTCGATACCGACGGGCGTCAGCGCACGGTCGTGGTCTCGTCGACTGGCACCGGCATCCTCGGCGATGGCGTGACGAACGAGTAGCAGCTCCATGTTCAAGATTTCCCAACGCACAGATTGTGTGAAGATCATATGAAGATCGGTGGCTCGGAGCCTCGATCGACACAATGCAGGGTGAACGAGGCTCCGAGGATACGAACACAGCACCGATGAAGGACGATCAGAAACGGCACTCCGAGTCGAAACCGACGCCCACTCGAGGGGCACTCCTCCCGGACGTGCCTCAGGAGCGACCCATGTCGCTGTCCGACCCCAGCCTCTTCATCAACCGTGAACTGAGTCTGCTCGAGTTCAACAAGCGCGTCCTCGCCCAGGCGCAGGACGCCCGGATGCCGCTGCTCGAACGCGTCCGGTTCCTCGCCATCGCGTCCAGCAACCTCGACGAGTTCTTCGAGATCCGCGTGGCGGGCCTGCAGCAGCAGGTCGCGTTCGACCTCTCGGCGAGTGGCTCCGACCAGCTCACTCCACACGAGGCCCTCGCCCGCATCAGCACGGAGGCCCATGCGCTCGTCGACGAGCAGTACCGCACGCTCAACGACGAGATCCTGCCGGCGCTCGAGAAGGAAGACATCCGCGTCCTCGCGCGGCACACGTGGTCGGCTCCAGTCACGCGCTGGGTCCAGGGTTACTTCGCTGCGCAGGTCCAGCCGGTGCTCACGCCGATCGGCATCGATCCCGCCCACCCATTCCCGAACGTCCTCAACAAGAGCCTGAACTTCATCCTCTCGGTGCACGGCGACGACGCCTTCGGGCGGACGAGCGGCTTCGCGGTCGTGCAGGTGCCGCGCTCGCTGCCGCGCCTCATCCGCATCCCCGAGAAGGTCACGGGCAGCCGTCACCACTTCGTGCTGCTGTCGTCGGTCGTCCACGCGCACATCGCGTCGATCTTCCCCGGCATGTCGGTTTCCGAATGCCACCAGTTCCGCATCACGCGCAACAGTGATCTCTGGGTCGACGAGGAAGAAGTCGAGAACCTCTTGCTCGCGCTCCAAGGCGAACTCCCGAGCCGCAACTACTCCGATGCCGTGCGCCTGGAAGTAGCCGACGTCTGCTCCGAGGAACTCGTGGATTTCCTGCTCGAGAAGGTCGAGCTCAAGGCGTGTGACGTCTACCGCGTGAACGGGCCCGTGAACGTGCACCGCCTCGCGGCGCTGGTCGACGAGATCGACGAGCCGTCGCTGAAGTTCCCGGCCTTCACGCCCGGACGCCCGAGCCGCTTCGGCGCCGAGCGCGATCTCTTCGAGGCGATCCGCCAGCGCGACGTCCTCATGCACCACCCCTACGAGTCCTTCGCGCCCGTCATCGACCTCGTGCGTCAGGCGGCCAACGATCCGGCCGTGCTCGCGATCAAACAGACGCTCTATCGCACCGGCTCGGATTCACTGATCGTCGAGGCACTCATCGACGCCGCGCGCGCGGGCAAGGAAGTGACGGTCGTGGTCGAGCTGCGCGCGCGCTTCGACGAGGCCGCGAACATCGACCTCGCGAACAAGCTGCAGGAGGCCGGCGTCAACGTCGTGTACGGCATCGTCGGATTCAAAGCGCACGCGAAGCTGATCATGATCGTGCGACGCGAAGGGCGCGAACTGCGGCGCTACGTGCACCTCGGCACGGGCAACTATCACCAGGGCACGGCGCGCGGGTACACCGACTTCGGCCTTCTCACCGACGATCCCGAGGTCGGCAAGGACGTCAACAAGATCTTCCTCCAGCTCACGGGCCTCGGGCGCGCCAGCAAACTGCGGACACTGCTGCAATCGCCATTCACGCTGCACAAGACGATGCTCAGTCTCATCGACGATGAGATCGAAGCGGCGCGTGCGGGCAAGCCGGCGTGGATCAAGGGGAAGATGAACTCGCTCTCCGAGCCGCGCATCATCCAGGCGCTGTACAAGGCGTCACGCGCCGGCGTGCAGATCGACCTCGTGGTGCGTGGGATCTGCTGTCTGCGCCCCGGCGTGCCGGGCGTCTCGGAGAACATCCGTGTGCGCTCGATCGTCGGACGCTTCCTCGAGCACAGTCGCGTCTACGCGTTCCACCATGGCGGCGCCGACAAGACCTTCATCTCGAGCGCCGACTGGATGAGCCGGAACTTCTTCCGACGCGTCGAGACGGCCGCGGCCATCGTCGACCCCGACCTGCGCAAGCGCGTGCTCAAGGAGTCGTTCGACCTGGCCTTGAAGGACAACACGCAGGCTTGGGATCTGCATTCGGACGGCAGCTACCACCGGGTCGCGACGCAAGGGCGCCGGCGCAGCCTCCAGGCGAAGCTCATGGAATCGCTCGGGAACTAGTGGGGTTATTCACGGAGAAGCTTGGCGAGGGTGTAGCTGCTTGTTCGACGCAGCCCTGCGGACCCAGCCGCACTCGCTTCTCCATGAATAGTGCGGGCTAGATCGACGCCTTCAGGCCTCGGCGAGCGTCAACTCGATGTCGGCTTGAGCGAGCCGACGCGCCTCGGCCTCGAGGTCGGCGCGCGTGAGCGGGTTGTCCTTCACCCACTCGGCATCGATGAGCAACGTCAGCTTCGAGCCGTCGGCGCGCGCGTCGATCGCGGGCAACGCGATGGCCGAACGCGAACGGTGGAGCCGCACGGCAATGCGCAGGATCACGCACAACAGCAGCGCCTCGCGCGGCGTGACGATGCGCAGACCCTCGAACGTCTCCGAGCGCACCTTGCGCCGATGTCCGCCGATCAGTGCCGCGAGCAGGCGCTGGCCCTCGAACGTGAAGCCCGGCAGGTCGCCATAGGTGGCCAAGTAGGCGCCGTGGTGATGGAAGCTGCTATGGGAAACCGACAGCCCCATCTCGTGCAGGAGCGCCGCCCATCCCAGGTACTGCCGCTGGAACTGGCGCGGAATCGACCAGGCCTTGGCGACACGCTCGAGCAGATCGATGGACGTGTCGCGGACGCGCTGCGCTTGGAGGATGTCGACGCGATACCGCGACTGCAGCTGCTCGACGGTGCGGTCGCGCACGTCTTCGTGGCCTTTGCGCCCGAGCAGATCGAAGAGCAAGCCTTCGCGCAGAGCACCGCGCCCGATCTCGAGGTGCTCGATCCGCAGACGCCGCACGACGGCCTGGAGGATCGCGACGCCGGCCGGGAAGACGAGCGCACGCTCGTCCGACAGTCCTTCGAGACTCAGCTTCTCGACGTGTCCCGCCCCGACGACATGCTTGACGAGCTTGGACAGACCGGCGGCCGGGACACCGTCGGCATGGTCCGCGTCCCCACTCCAGCCCTGCGCGACGAGCACGTCGCGCACAGCCCGGATCGTCCCCGAGGTTCCGATCGCCGTCTTCCACGAGTGCTCGCGGAAGTCGGCTGCGATCGCCGCCACTTCGCGCTCGGCCGCGATCGTGCAGGCTTCGAAGCGCTTCTCGGAAATCTTTCCCTCTGGGAAGAACTCGCGAGCGAAGCGCACGCAACCGATCGGCAGACTCTCGCCGCGCGCCATCTCGAAACCTTCACCGAGGATACACTCGGTGCTCCCGCCACCGATGTCGATGACGAGCCGGCGCCCGGGCGGGACCTCCGTCGTGTGCGCGACACCGAGGTAGACGAGGCGCGCCTCCTCGACACCCGAGACGATCTCGATCCGATGGCCGAGCGCCTCGCTGGCGCGCTCGAGGAACTTCGCGGAGTTCTTGGCCCGCCGCAGCGTGTTCGTTCCGACGACGCGGACGTTCGTGCCGTTGAAGGGACGCAGGCGCTCCCCGAAGCGTTCGAGGCAGGCGACGGCACGGTCCATGGCCTCGGGCTCGAGGCGCTTGCGCTCGTCGAGGCCGGCGGCAAGGCGCACGCGTTCCCGCATGCGGTCGACGACGCGCGGCTGGCCGTCTTCGAGGCGCGCCACGATGAGGTGGAAGCTGTGCGACCCGAGGTCGATCGCAGCAATCGTTTCCAAGACCGACACTCCTTGGGTCGCAGTGTCGCGAGTATCAGCCCCCAGAGCACGGCGATCAAAACCTCTTTCGACAACGCGCGCGTCTTCGCATGATTGCTCCATGACCGAGCGGGCGACATTCGCGATCGGGGACGTGCAGGGCTGTGCCGAGTCACTCGTGCAGCTCGTCGCGTCGCTGCCCTTCGAACCTTCGCGCGGCGACCGCCTCTGGTTCGTCGGCGATCTCGTCAACCGCGGTCCCGAATCACTGGCGGCACTGCGCTGGATCCGCCGGGCCGTCGACGACGGCAGCGCCACGACGGTGCTCGGAAACCACGACCTGCACCTGCTCGCCGTCGCCGCCGGCGTCCGCGAACTGTCGACGAAGGACACGTTCAGCGATGTCTTCGGGGCTCACGACGGGCGCGAACTCGTCGGCTGGCTCCTCGCCCAACCGCTGCTCCACCGCGAAGGATCACGGGTGCTCGTCCACGCGGGTCTGCTTCCCGCATGGAGCGCCGAACGCGCAGCAGCTCTCGCGCACGAGGTCAGCGCCACTCTGAACGACGGTGACCCGCGGCCCCTCGCAGACCGCCCCGCCGACGCCTGGAGCGACGACCTGCCGCCGCGCGAACATCGCGCGACGATCCTCGCAGGCCTGACGCGTGTGCGCGCGCTGCACCGCGACGGCCGTCTCGCGCTGGGCTATACGGGCACTCTGACGGACATGCCGAAGGACCTCGTGCCGTGGTTCGAGTTTCCGCAGCGGGCCAGCGCCGACCACGAGATCGTCTTCGGTCACTGGGCCGCCCTTGGGCTCCACCTCGCGGAAGGCATCGTGGCGACGGACACCGGCTGCGTCTGGGGCCACGCGCTCACGGCGGTGCGTCTCGAGGATCGCGCTGTCTTCAGCCAGCCCCGCGTCGAGTCCTCTTGAATCGGTGATCGCGGACGATCGACGGACGGTTGCCTTCCTGGCAAGGCCCATCTGCACCCTCGCGACGATCGTCAATCGACGATCCGGGTTATCGTCAGGGCACTCGATCCCGTGGAGACACCCTGTGCGCAACCTCTCACTCCGCCGCGCCCTTGCAACCGGCGCCTGCGCCCTCGCGTTCACGGCCCCCGCACTCCGCGCCGACTCGTTCGATCCCTGGACCGACCTCGGGAATGCGCTCGTCGGCGCGAACGGCAACCCCGTTCTCGTCGGCACGGGCTCGCTCGTCGGCGACACGCAACTCACGCTCGCACTGGGCGACGCTGCGGCGAGCGCGGCTGCCACCCTCGTCGTCGGCTTCGACACGCTCGGTGCTCCCTTCAAGGGCGGGATCCTCGTCCCGTCACCCGACATCGTGCTGAGCGGCTTCGTCACCACTCCGGGCGGCGCTCTGTCACTCACCGCGAACTGGCCCAGCGGACTCGTCGACGGGACGGACTTCACCTTCCAGTGGTGGATCAGCGATGCCGTGGGTCCCAAGGGATTCGCGGCTTCGAATGCCGTCCGCGGCGTCGCCACCGACGCGCCGGCTGCCGGGTTCATCCCGACCCAGTGGATCTCCGGCGTCAACTGCGGTACCGACCCGTTGATTCAAGTGGAACAGTACGACGACGACCTCTTCATCCTGCGCCAGTCGATGTGCACGGACTTCGAGGCGCCGTTCATGTACCTGCTCATGGGCGCCGACCGCGCGCTGCTGCTCGACACAGGGGCCGGCGGGATCCCGATCGCCAACACGGTGAACGGGCTGGTCCAGCAATGGGCCACCGACAACGGCATCCCGACGCCCGACCTCGTCGTCGCGCACACGCACGAGCACGGCGACCACGTCGCGGGCGACAACCAGTTCAACGGGAACCCGAACACGACGGTCGTGTCACCGGGCGCGACGGCCGTGCAGACATTCTTCGGCTTCCAGAACTGGCCCAACGAGATCGTGACGTTCGAACTCGACGCCTGCCGCTCGGTCGACTTGATCCCCGCCCCTGGCCACAGCAACGCGAGCCTCGCCGTCTACGATCGCAAGACCGGCGTGCTCTTCACGGGTGACACGTTCTACCCGGGCTTCCTCTTCATCTTCGGCGCCGTCAGCCAAGGCAACTTTGCGAAGTACCAGGCGAGCATCCAACGCCTCGTCGACTTCGTCGCCGACAAGCCGCTCACGCACATCCTCGGCAACCACATCGAGATGACGAGCACGCCGGGCGTCGCCTACCCCTACGGCACGAACGTCCAGCCGAACGAACACGTGATCTGGCTGACGCGCGAGAACCTTCTCGAGCTCAACGCCGCCGTCCGCGCGATGGGAACCAACCCCGTGCAGGCCGTGTTCGACGACTTCATCATCCAGCCGAGCAGCTGAGCGAGTCGGTTCAGACCATCCACCACGCCGCGGCCGCGAGCATCGGCATCGCGATCACGAGGCAGCCCTTTTTCTTCGGCGGCGCTGCGCTCGAAGGGTCGAGCGGCTTCTTGCACGTCGTGCAGTTCGGGCGCATGGCGTCCTTCGGATCGCCGAGTGGGTTCGTCGACCCACAGTGCGGACAGAACCACTCCGAACCAGGCTCCGGCGGGTCGTCGCGGAAGTACACGCGTTCGGCGAGGACCTTCTGGCAGTTGTCGCTGCAGATGACGTTGCCGTAGAACGTCTTGCCCGGACCTTGCATGTCGACGCCGCAGTTCTGGCAGAAGAGACCCATGGGACGACTCGCTGAGAGAAGGGGGACCGAGGAGCCGGAGGATACCGCGCGCGTAGCCGCAGCGCGATGATCGCTCAGCGCCCGAAGAGTTCTCCGAGCTGGACGAGCGCCGGGGCGTGCAACGACTGTGCCGCGTTCTCGCTGCGGTCGAGTGCCCGACCGATGTCCCGGAACGACTGCCCTTCGAGGGGGCGCCGCTCATGCGGCCCACTCGCGTGGCCCGCTTCGGAGCGCAGCACTTTCAGCGCGAGCCCCATCCCGCCTCGGCGAGCTGGCGCCGCACTTCGTAACGCGCCTCCCTGCCGTGAAAGGCGGAGACGTCGGTCGCCTCGCCGCCAAGGTCGAACGCAGCGAGCAGCTCGCGGGCACGTCGGCATCCGCGGCGACGACGCGGAGGTCGGCGGCGAGGGCCGGGTGGCCAGCACAGCGTGCGTCGAGGTCGACCTGCCGGTCACGTCGCGCTCGGAACAGTTCTTCAACAGGCTGTTCACCGGGATCTCGTGCGTGTCGTCCGTCACCTGACCGCTGCTCCGCTCGTGCTCGCCCCGGCGTTCACGAACGATCGCCCGCGGCCGAGGCTGCAGCCCCAGTCACGACCTCGCGACGAGCGTCCATGGACAACCCGGAGTCTCACTCATCGCGAGCTGCTGGGGAGACGCAGGGAGTGCGGCGAGAGAGCCGCAGATTTTCTTCACGAAAACCTCCGCCCTACTTCGCTGGCCAGTGTGGAAGAGGGCTCGCAGCAGTCCTCCCGATCGCCGCTGCGATCTCGATACGAGCTGCAAGAACTGCGTGCGGTGTGCGTTGCAGAACGCCTGCGGCGCGCCACGTCGACTCGGCGACGCTGCCGAAGAAGCGCACTCATCGCAACCTCAGCGAACACCACTGACATGACCAATCTCGCTTCAGCACAGACCACACCTTCTGTACTCGCCCCATCGATCGCGCAGCTCTGCGACGACGTCGACGCCAGCCTGCGCGGACCGGCGCACGCCATCGCGTCCGGCGACGTCAGCGGCGGGATGGCTCTGCTCTTCGAGTGTCTCGATGCCGTCCGCAGCGCACGCTCGACGCTCGACTGGGAGCGCTTTCGCAACGCCGCGCGAGCCCATCCGCTGCGCTCGCTTCTCCAAGAAGACCCTTTGATCCGCCGCTCCTGCACGCGTCCGCGCGGATACGCAGGCGACGCCGAAGTGATCGACTTCATCTATCGCGACGGGCGCTCGCTGCCCGACGACTGCACGCCGATCGGCACGGCCGTCCATCGCGCGGCGGTCGCCGTCGAGCCCGCCGCTGCGGTACGTCGCCGCCTCGATCACATCGTCGCCGAGATCGACGCCTTCGCGGAACAGCGGGGCGCGATCGGCGCCTTGTCGGTGGCCTGCGGGCATCTGCGGGAAGCCGAGCGCAGCGTGGCGATCCGCACGGGAACGGCAGGCGTCGTCGCGCTCGACCAGGACGTCGAGAGCCTCGCGCTGGTGGAGCGCGAGAACGCGGGGCGACGAGTCACGACGATGCGGGCCGACATCCGTCACCTGATCGCGGGGCGCGCGATCCCCGGCGAGTTCGATCTGATCTGGTCAGCCGGTCTCTACGACTACCTCGAGGAACGTGCGGCAAGGAAGCTCACAGCGCGCCTCGTCTCGATGCTGCGCCCCGGCGGGCGCCTGCTCGTCGCGAACTTCACGCCGCGCTGCTCGTGCGTGGGCTTCATGGAGACGTTCATGGACTGGCAGCTCGTCTACCGCGACGACCGCGACATGCAGCGCCTCGCCGCTGGGATCGCGGGCGTCACGACACGCATCGACCACGACGAGACCGGCGCGATCGCCTGGATCGACATCGCCAGAAACTGAAGGCCGCGGGAACGCGAGGGAGCGGACGGCTCGAGGGGCCACTGCCCTCGTTGCGCGAGCAGTCGCGTGACGGGGGCTTTTCTGTGCGAAGGGGTCGTGCGCGCCGTCGCCACGAGGCCACAATGCCGCGATGCCCGAGCGCGTGTTCATCGACCAAGGCGGAACGTTCACGGACGTCGTGCGCGTCGACGCCAGCGGCGCTGTGCACGTCGAGAAGCTTCTCAACGCGCGCGGACGGAACGAACGGCCCGTGGCGATCGATGCCCTCGAGGGGCGCGAGGTGAGCGAGCTGCGCATGGGCACAACCGTCGCGACGAACGCGCTGCTCGAGCGGCGCGGCGAACGCGTCTTGCTGCTGATCACGCGCGGCTTCGCAGATCTCCTCGAGATCGGTCACCAGGATCGGCCCGACATCTTCGCGCTCGACATCGTGAAGCGCGAGTCGCTGGCGGCCGAGGTGCGCGAACTCGACGAGCGCGTGCTCGCCGACGGCACGGTGCGCACGCCGCTGCGCGACGACGACGTGCGCGCGGCGCTCGAAGGGTTCGACTGTGTGGCTGTCGTCCTGCTGCATGCCCACGCGTACCCCGAGCACGAGCGCCGCATCGGCGAACTCGCACGCGCCGCGGGCTATCGGCACGTCGCCCTGTCACACGAGGTCGCGCCGCAGATCGGCGCCGTGGGACGCGGTGACACCACCGTCGCCGACGCCTACCTCACGCCGCTCCTGCGACGCTTCGTCGATGCCGTGCAGGCAGCAGCACCGTCGAGTCGGGCGCTCTTCATGCAGTCGTCCGGTGGCCTCGCCGACGCGCACGCGGTGTCTGGCAAGGATGCCGTTCTCTCGGGCCCGGCCGGTGGCGTCGTCGCCGTGGCTGAAACCGCGCGCCGGGCCGGTGTGCGTTCGGTCGTCGGGCTCGACATGGGCGGCACGTCCACGGACGTCTGCCGCGTCCACGACGGCGTCTGCGCGCGCACGTTCGAAACCGTCGTCGACGGGGTTCGGCTGCGCGCACCCATGCTGTCCGTCGAAACGGTTGCGGCCGGCGGCGGCTCGATCCTCCGACACCAGGACGGCCGCTATCTCGTCGGTCCGCAGAGCGCCGGTGCCGATCCCGGGCCGGCGTGCTATGGCCGCGGAGGTCCGGCCACGATCACGGACGCCAACCTCGTCGTCGGCAACCTGCGTCCCGAGCACTTCCCGCACCTCGCGCTCGACGTCGATGCCGCACGGGCGCGCCTCTCCGAACTCGCCGTCGACGGCGCGAGCGCTGAACAAACGGCCGCGGCCTTTCTCACGCTGGCCGACGAGACGATGGCCGCCGCGATCCGGCGCGTCGCCACGGCGCGCGGACACGACGTGCGCGGCGACGCCCTCTGCGCGTTCGGTGGTGCGGCGGGTCAACACGCCTGCGCGATCGCCGAACGCCTCGGCGTCACCACCGTCATCGTGCCACCGTTCGCCGGCGTGCTGTCGGCCTATGGCATGGGACTGGCCGACATCGTGCACCACGAGGTCGTCAGCGTGGGGCCGATCCGTGTCGAGCCGGAGGACGACGCGGGCGCCGTCGACGTCGAGCTCCCGCTTGAGTGCGCACGCCGCGCGATCGCCACACAAGGAGTGGACGACCCGACGTTCGAGCTTTCGATCGACGCGCGCACGGCCGGCACGGACGACACCATCACCGTCGCCTGGACGCCGGCGTGGCGCGAGGAGTTCACAGCGGAACATCGACGTCGCTTCGGCTTCGCTCCCACCGACGCCGCGCTCGAGATCACGACGGCGCGCGTGGCCGCCATCGGGCGGACCACGAAGCTGGCGCCACCCGAGATGCACGCGACACCGCACGCCGCCGAGGCCCATGAGCAAGCGCCAGCAATCGTCGCGACGCGTACGATCGAGCGCCCGGTGTATCGGCAGTGCGACCTCGCCCCCGGCGCGACGCTCAGCGGCCCGGCACTGATCGTCGACGACCTCGCCACGGTCGTCGTCGCTCCCCACTGGCATGCTCGCATCGACCACCACGGCCACGTGATTCTCGAACGCGACGGCCGCCGACACTCAGCACTCTCGGCCCTCAGTGATCCGCAACCGCGCGACCCGCTCGGTCTCGAGGTCATGTCGCATCGCTTCATGGCGATCGCCGTGCGCATGGGCGATCAGCTCCGGCGCGTCGCCCATTCGACGAACATCAAAGAGCGCCTCGACTTTTCCTGCGCCGTCTTCGATGGCGAAGGCCAGCTCGTCGCGAACGCCCCACACATTCCGGTGCACCTCGGCGCCATGGGCGTCACGGTGCGCTCACTGCTCGCGGCGCGCACGATGCGCGCCGGCGACGCCTGGCTCACGAACGATCCCTATGCGGGCGGATCGCACCTGCCCGACCTCACGGTGATCACGCCCGTCTTCCGCGACGACACGCTCGCGTTCTTCGTCGCCAACCGCGGCCACCACGCCGACATCGGTGGGATCGTCCCTGGCTCGATGCCGGCGCACTCGACGTCGATCCACGAGGAAGGCGCGCTCTTCACGCACGAGCTGATCGTGCGCGACGGACGACTCCTCGTCGACAAGCTGGTCGGCCACTTCGAAGGCGGCGGCGTCCGCGGCATCCCCGAACGCCTCGGCGACCTCCGCGCTCAGGTCGCCGCGAACACAACCGGCGCAGCGCTGCTCGACGAACTCTGCGCCGAACTCGAGACGCCGGCCCAGCCAGGCCTCGCCGCGGTCGGGCGTTGGATGGAACTCGTGGCCGACAATGCCGCCGAGGTCATGCAAGACGTCGTCGCGACGCTGCGCCCCGGTAGTTTTTTCGACACGCTCGACGACGGCTCGCGGATCGCCGTCGAGATCAGGCGCGAAGGAGACCGGGCCGTCATCGACTTCGCCGGCACGTCGCCGCAACAGAACGGCAACCGCAACGCTCCGCGCGCCGTCACGATCGCGGCCGTGCTCTACGTCTTCCGCACGCTCGCACGCCGGGCCATCCCGCTCAACGCCGGCTGCCTGCGACCGCTCGACATCCGCATCCCCGAAGGAAGTCTGCTCGCGCCGCGTTCGCCCGCCGCCGTCGTGGGTGGGAATGTCGAGACAAGCCAGCGCGTCGTCGACGTGCTGCTCGCGGCGCTCGGCGAGCAGGCTGCCTGCCAGGGGACGATGAACAACCTGACCTTCGGCGACGCGACGTTCGCGTACTACGAAACGCTGTGCGGGGGCGCCGGCGCGACACCGCGCGCCGCCGGCGCCTCGGCCGTCCACACGCACATGACCAACACCCGGCTGACGGACGTGGAGGTGCTCGAAAGCCGCTACCCGGTTGTCGTGCGTCGCTTCGCGATCCGCGCCGGATCGGGCGGTGACGGCGAGCGACGCGGCGGCGACGGCGTCGTGCGCGAGATCGAGTTCCTGCGCCCGCTCGAGGTGTCGTTCCTCGGCGAGCGGCGCCGCACCCGTCCCTTCGGACTCGCCGGAGGGTCTGCGGGAAGCGCAGGCACGATCACGATCACACCGCGGTCGGTACTTGTGGAAACACCCGGCGGCGGCGGCTACGGCAACGCCTCACCCGGGTGATTCACGCGCACACCGTCCGCTGGCGCGGCGCTCTCAGTCGAGCGGCCTCAGGGCGTGCCGCCGGCCTTGCGATAGATGTCGAGGGCCGTTGGCATCCATGCCTTGAGATCGGCGATGCGCGTGCCGTGACTCGGGTGCGTGCTGAGCAACTCCGGGGGCGAGCTGCCGCCTGCGTTGGCGGCCATGCGTTCCCAGAGGCCGATCGCTGCTCGCGGGTCGTAACCGGCCCCGGCTGCGAAGTAGAGCCCCACCTCATCGGCTTCCGATTCGTGCGCGCGACTGAACGGGAGTGCGACACCGAGCGAGCCGAGGCCCGACAAGGCCTGCATCGTGACATCACGCTGCGACGCGGTCATGTCCCCGAGTCCGAGTGACGCGACGCCGAGGAAACCCTGCAGCGCGACCTGCTGCGTCATCCGCTCGGTGCCGTGCCGTAGCACGGCGTGCGCGATCTCGTGCCCCATCACCGCCGCAAGTCCGTCCTCGTCCTGCGTGATCGGAAGCAGTCCCGTGTAGACGGCCGTCTTGCCACCGGGCAAGGCCCACGCGTTGGCCGTCTCGGGCTCGTCGATGAGGATGAACTCCCACTCGAAGGCCGACGTCGGCTCGGGGACCATCTGCTCGGCCACGACGGCGACGCGTTGACCGATGCGCTGCACCATCTCGAAGTCGGGCCCGCTCGTGATGAGCTTGGACGTGGACTTCGCCTCCGAATAAGCGTCGACACCCAGCTGGAGCTCAGTCGTCAAGGGGACGGCCGAGATGAGCCGACTCCGTCCGGTGATGGGAGTGGACGTGCAGGCAGCGAGGCCGAGGGCCAGGAGCAGGGCGAGAGCGTGACGGAACAACATGGCAACGTCTCCGATCGGGCGACGTGAGTGGGGATTTCGAGACAGTCGAAGAAGCGTCATCGGACCAGGCAGCCGAACCGTGAGCACCTGACGACACTGTCACCGTACACATTGGCGCCTTTCCGTCCCGCTGCTAAGCTGCCCCTCTGCACGTGCGCTGACCCTCTTTTTTGCTGCCCCTCCGATGCCCGGTCCCGATCTCACCCAGCACCCCGAGTACGAGCACGCCCTCGCCAAGGGCATGCAGAAGGCCGGACTGCCCGACTTCTGCCGCTACCAAGTCGACAAGCTCGCGAAGGTCAGCGCGGATCCCGATCGGCTGCAGTGCTGCCATTCGGGTTGCACGCCGTGCCTTCAAGACGTCAAGACGTGCCTGCGCACGCTCTACAAGGCGATCGAGCAACCGAAGCGGCGCTGGTGGAGTTGGCCCTTTTCGCGGAGCTGAGCCCGCCTCGGCGCCGCACATCCTTCAACACCGAGAGTCCCCATGGACGTCCACACCGCGACGCGTATCGCCGAGCTGGTCGGAAAGGGTGACATGGCGCACGAGTTGCTGCCGCTCGTCTACGAAGAGCTCAAGGCGCTCGCCTCGGCCCAGTTCCTGCGTGAGCGCGCGGGCCATACGCTCGAACCGACGGCTCTCGTGCACGAGGCCTACCTCAAGCTCGCCGATCTCACGCAGATCGACTGGCAGGGACGCACGCACTTCATCGCCGTGGGCGCCATCCAGATGCGTCGCGTGCTCGTCGACCACGCGCGGCGTCGCGATGCCGTCAAGCGCGGAGGATCGCTCCAGCGCGTCACGCTGTACGAGGGTGCCGCGCCGGACATGGGCGACAACGTCGACGTCCTTGCGCTCGACGAGGCCCTCGAGAAGCTCGGGGAAACCGACGCCCGTCAGGCGCGCATCGTCGAGCTGCGGATCTTCGGCGGGCTGACCAACGAAGAGACGGCGGGCGTCGTGGGCGTCTCGCCGCGCACGGCTGCCGGCGATTGGCGCATGGCCAAGGCTTGGCTGAAGCGCGAGCTCGCCGACGGTTTCGACCCCGACTGACCGCCGAGTGCGCATGGATACCGAACGCCACGAACGCATCAAGGCTTTGTTCCTCGAGGCGTGCGAGGTGAACGACGACGCGCGTCTCGCGTTGATCGATGCGCGTTGCGAGGAAATGTCGGACGGCGCTGAGATCAAGGCCGAGGTGCTCTCCCTGCTCGATCACGACGAGGTCGACGACGCGACGACAACGCGCGCCGCGACGGCTGGGTCGAGTCATCCGTTCGAAGAGGTCGTCGCACGCGCGGCGCAGGACATTCTCTCGGACGTCGACCCCGAGGCGGCGGCCGCCGCGCGTGCCGATGACGAGCCCGTCCCCGAGCGCATCGGTCGCTACCGCATCCTCGATGTCCTCGGCCGCGGCGGCATGGGCGTGGTCTACCGCGCCGAGCAGGAGCATCCGCGCCGCGTCGTCGCGCTGAAGATCATCCGCTCTGGTCTCATCACGCCGCGGATGCTGCGTCGTTTCGAACACGAGACGGAGGCCCTGGGCCGGTTGCAGCACCCCGGCATCGCCCAGATCTTCGAAGCCGGCACGGCCACGCTCGACGGTGCGGACGTCCCCTACTTTGCGCTCGAGCTCGTCGAGGGGCCGACCCTCAGCGAGCACTGCGAACAGCAGTCGCTCGGCACGCGCAAGCGTCTCGAACTCATCGCACGCGTGGCCGACGCCGTGCACCACGCGCACATCAAGGGCGTCGTCCACCGCGACCTCAAGCCCGGCAACATCCTCGTCGACGCAACCGGCCAACCGAAGATCCTCGACTTCGGGATCGCGCGCGTCACCGACGGCGACATCGACACGGCCGCAACGCTGGGCGCCACACTCGCCACGGACGTCGGGCAGATCATCGGCACCCTGCCCTACATGAGCCCCGAGCAGGTCGCGGGCGATGCCGGTGAACTGGACGCGCGCTCGGACGTCTACGCGCTCGGCGTGATCACGTACGAGCTGCTCGCGGGCCAGCTCCCGTACAACGTTGCACGCAGACCACTGCTCGACGTCGCGCGCGTGATCCGCGAAGAGGAGCCGCGCCCGCTCTCGAGCATCCAGCGCATCTTCCGCGGCGACGTCGAGACACTCGTCAGCAAGAGTCTCGAGAAGGAGCGCGACCGACGCTACGGCGCGGCCTCCGACTTCGCGGCCGACATCCGTCGCTACCTAGCCGACGAGCCGATCCTCGCGCGACCGCCGAGCACGGTGTATCAGCTCCGCAAGTTTGCACGCCGCAACCGCGCGCTCGTCGCGGGTGTCGCCGCAACCTTCCTGGCGTTGCTCGTCGGCACGATCGTCTCGACGACGCAGTACGTCATCGCCAACAACTCGCTCGCACGCGCCGAGAACCGTCGCCTCGAAGCGGCCGCAGTCCAGGACTTCCTCGTCGACATGCTGCGCTCGGCCGATCCGAGCAAGTCCGGGCGCGGGGCGCGCGTGGTCGACATGCTCGACGTGGCGAGCGCGTCGATCGACGCGGACATGAACATGCGCCCCTTCGTGCGCGCTGTTCTGCACCGCATGCTGGGCGTCACCTACGCGAACCTCGGTCAGACGGGCGCCGCACGACCGCACCTGGCGTCGGCGATCGAACTGTTCGAACGCGTCATCGCCGAGGGCGCAGACGAGGTCGATGTCGGCCGCGACCTCCTCTCGACACGACGCAGTCTCGGCGTCCTCCTGGCGACCGAGGGACGCTGGTCGGAAGCCCGCATCGTCTTCGAGGAGGTCGCCGACGAACTCGACGCGGCCTACGGGGATGACGTCGCCGATGCCCTCATGACGCGCATCCTGCTCGCGCAGGCGCTGGTGCATGATGGAGAACTCGATGCGGCCGAGGCCATCCTCGAGCGGGACGCCGTACGGGCACGCGCGCTCCACGGCAAGAACAGCGACCCGGCGCTCGAAGCCGACGACGCGCTCGGCGCTCTCTACACGGCGCGCCGACGTTTCGACGAGGCGGCCGCGCTGCACACGCGCGTCTTCGAGGCCCGCAGCGCGGCGCTCGGCCGCACCGCGCAGGACACGCTCGAGTCGATGCACAACCTCGGCCTGGCCCTCGTCGGCCTCAACCGCTTCGACGATGCCGTGATCTTCGTCGCTCCGTGCCTCGACAACCGCCGCATGCTCTTCGGTCCCGACCACCCCGCGACGTTGCGCACTCAATCACTCTTCGGTCTCGTGCAGTTCGGGCTCGGCGACCTCGAAGCCGCCGAGAAGGCACTGCGATCCGTCATCGACGCCCACGCCGCGCGGCCCGACCAGCTCTCGAAGATCGACTACGCCGACGCACTCAACAACCTCGCGAACGTGCTGCTCGTGGCCCAGCGGCCGAGCGAGGCCGAGCCTCTGTTCGCCGCTGCCGTTCCGCTGCTCGAGCACCGGCGCGGGCCGGCCCATCTCGACACGCTGACGGGGATGGTCGGGCTGGCGCAAACATATGTCATCGCCGGCAAGCTCGACGAGGCCGAGAAGCTCATCGATCACGTCGAGGAAAATACGTCCGACGAAGCAGGGTCTTCGACGCTCCGTGTGCGTCGGCTTGCGCTGTCGTTAGGCGCGATGATCGCGTCGCGCCGTGGCGATGACGAGGCGGCCGTCCGCATCTACTCGCTGCTCGTCGCAGCGCTGGAAGGAGACGAAGCCGCGCACCTCGATCGGCTCGTCGCGCTCACGAACCTCGGCCTGATGCTGCGCAAGGCCGGGCGCCCGCTCGAAGGACTCGAGCCGCTGGCCGAGGCTGTGAAGGGCCTCACGGCCGCGTTGCCGCCCGGTCATCCGAACACACTCGCCGCCACGCGCCAACTGGCCCTCACAGCGCACGCTTCGGAGCGCTACGAAGATTCCGTCGCACTCGGGCGCGCGCTCCTCGAAGCGCACCTCGCGAGTCGTGGCGACGACCATAGCGTGACGGCCGTGGCGCGGCTCGAGCTGGCACGCTCACTGCTCGCCCTCGACGACGATGCGCTGCTCGACGAGGCCCTCGTGCTTGCCCAGCGCGCCGAGGCCGTGCTCACGGCCGCGGCACCGTCGTCGCGCGATGCCGAGCGGGCTGTCGAGGTGCTCGCCGACGCCGAGGCGCGCAACGCCGCCCGCTGACTCGGACGACGCATTGAACAACCCGGGTTGTCGGCCTGCCGAACGAGAGAACTCCTTGTCGGAGCGCCACTCACCCCGAACAGCGATCCCCGCCGTGCGGTCAGGCCGGCGTCGTTGACGGCACCAGCGTGACGAAGCCATCGTCGTCGAGGCGCGCGCGCACGCTCAAACGCAGCCACTCGTTTGCGCCATCGTGTCCGCCGACGGCGAGCGGCGCTCCTTTGACCTCGAGCACGCCCTCGACGTCCGCCTCGCCCTCCGCGCCGTCGACACGCGCGGCCAGCGTCGGCAAGGGGTGCCCCCACGTGCCCCGGCGCGTGCCGCGTTGGAAGACACCGTGACCGCGGACGTCGGGGATGTTGAGCGCGATGAGGCCGAGTTCTGGCGTCGCGAAGCCGGGCCGCGGCTCGATGCCCATGCGCGCCACGAAGGCACGGCGCAGGTCATCGTCGGCGGCCTGTTGGTCGACGAGCGCGATGAATCGGAGGCCGCCGAGCTTCTCGCGTCGCACGGTCGCGACGATGTTCAGAGCCGAGTCGCGCGTGGTGAACAACAGCGTGCCGCGCGAGGCATCGACGAGCTTGCCGAACGAGCGCCCGTCTGTCGGGTTGGCGATCAACGCCCCGCGCGCCCTGCTCAACAGCGGCAGGAACATCCCGACCTGCAACGACGCCGCCTCGCCCCACGGGAGGTCGCAGACCACGCCGTCGCTGCCGTCCACCGACAGCATCTCCTGGACGCCCTCGACCCCCGCATGCAGGGCCAGGTGGCTCTGCGCGCCCGACATACTGCCGCACCACTCGATCGCCGGCGCGTCGAGATCGCGCGCTGCGGTCAGCGTCCAGCTCGCGAGCCAGCCCGAGGGCACGAGCCACAGTCCGACCCGCCAGCGGAGCGTGGATCGACGCGCACCGAAGGCAGTCGCGAGGGTGACCGCATCGATGACGGCGTCGCCCTGCGCCTCGGCGCCCACGACGGGGACACGTCCGGCGGCCATGATCGCGTAGATCGCCAGCTGTGCATCGAGCCCTGGTTCGAGCGGCACGGCCACACGTCGCACGTGCTCACCCCAGGCCGGCGCGAGCGTGTCGCGCAGTGCGAGTGCCGAGGCGAGGAAGATGTGACACGACGTCGAGCGCGCGCCGCCGAGCCAGACCGACGGCGTGTCGGCGAAGAGCGTCCGCCGCACGCTGCGCGCTCGTCGGCGCATGATCGAGACGTGCACGGCGTGCGCCTTGTCACGGTGCTCGGGCCAGGCCTCGGCCGCCAGCTCACGGATCGCCTCGCGCACTTCGCGCGGTGAGGCCGAGGAAGGCAAGGCGTCACCGATGCTGATCGTCACGGGATAGGGCAGCGTGCGCGGGACCTTCCAAAGCATGCGCCCACCTTCGTGACTGAAGACGCTGCCCCACAGGCCGCCGAGATGCACGGGGACGATCGGAACGTCGCGGCCACCGACGATGCGTTGGTAGCCACTGCGGAAGGGCAGCATCGTCCCCGTCCGCGTCACGGCGCCCTCGGCGAAGATGCAGACGAGCTTGCCGGCCTCGATTTGTTCCCCGGCTGCGTCAAGCGAGGCCTGCACGACCTCGGGTGCATCGCCTGACGCGACGGGAATGCAGCGCAGCAACTTGAAGAGCCAGCGTGTCGGCGCCCAGTCGAAGTACTTGCGGTACATCAGGAACGAGATGCGTCGCGGCGCGGCCGCCGACAAGACCAGGGCGTCGACCCAGCTCACATGATTGGCGATCAGTAGCGCACCCCCACTTGCGGGGATTCCTTCGATGTTGCGCGTGCGGAGGCGGTAGAGAGTGTGGGTGATGAGCCAGCCGATGAAGCGCAGAAAGGCCTCGGGCAGCAGCCACAAGCTCACGGCGGTGCCGACGATCGACAGCCACCCCACCGTCGACAGCATGTCGGGCACGTCGAGCGAGAGCACACCGTCGCCGAGCACGAACAACACGCCGGCCGACATGAAGATCCCGACGAACGAGATCATGTTGCCGAATGCGAGCAGACGTCCCTTGCTCGCAGCCGGCGAACGATGTTGCAGCGTGGCTTGCAGCGGAACGCTGAACAAGCCGCCGGCGACGCCGATCGCGAACGTCGCGGCAAAGGGCCAGCCGACGCGCGCCCAGCTCAGCGCGCTCTCGCCGACTGAGAGCGGCCCCGGTTCGACGCGCGCGAGCACCAGGATCGCCGCGCTCATCGCCAGCGAACCCAGCGGGACGAGCCCGAGTTCGATGCGCTTGCCCGACCAGCGCGCCGTCAACACGCTGCCCGCCGCGATCCCGACGAGCGACGTCGCGACGAGCACGGCCGTCCAGCGTTCGTCGAGGAACAAGACGTCCGAGCCGTACTTCAGCAGGATCAACTGCAGCAGCGCGGCGAGCATGTAGAAGTGGCCCATGCCCAGGATCGTGTAGAGCAGCACGGGGCTGTCCTTGACGTCGCGCCAGGCAGCGCCGAGCTCGGGGCGTGGGTCGAGCGAGATCTTCGTGGCCGGTCGTGCGGCGGCCAGCTTGGGCACGAAGAGCGAGGCCACGAGGCCGAGCGCCGCCACGACCACGAACCAGACCGCGGGGGCGCCGAGGTCGACACCGTCGGCCAGCGCGACGAACGGCACGCCGCAGAGCTGGCCGAGCACGACGGCGATGAACGTCGTCATCGAGACCCAGGCGTTGGCCCGCGTGAGCTGCTTCTCGTCGAACGACTCGGCCAGGAAGCCGTACTTCGCCGGGCCGAACACGGTGCTCTGAATGCTCATCAGCGTGATGGCCACGAACAGCAGCTCGAGACTCTGGAGCGCAAAGCCGACGACGCCGAGCCCCATGATCGCGATCTCGCCGGCCGACATCGCGACGATGATGCGCGTCTTGGAGAACTTGTCGGCGAGCAGCCCCGACCACGCCGCCAGCACGACGAACGGCAGGGCGAACAGGCCCTGGGCGACACTCGAGAGGGTGTCACGGTCGTCGGGCGCGTTCGTCGCGATCAGCGCGAGGATCGCGAACTTGAAGAAGTTGTCGTTGAACGCACCGAGGAACTGCGTCGCGAGAAACGCGAGAAATCCACGGCTGCGCATCGAAAGGCGTTCCGCCATGCGCCGGAGTCTACCCCGACGCACGCGCTGTCCGGCGCACCTCTCTGCGACACCTCCGAGGCGTCTCCACGTGGCCCGGCCCGCGTACGAGCCAGGGTTACTCATGGACGATCGTCACGAGGTCGCGGCCGGGCCTTGCTAGCAAGCCGAAGCGAGGTTGCTGACCGGAGGCGGTCTGTTCTGGCCGTCGAGGATCAGAAAGATCGTCTCCACGGTGCCAGGAAGGATTCAGAGGCGACCGCAGCAGCTCGTCAGTGAATAATCCGGGCTCGTGTTCGTCTTCGCCCCGCTCCGCACAGGTCCCGACGCATGACGCTCCAAGATGCCCACACGCACTTCTTCTCGCGCCCCTTCTTCGAGACACTCGCGAAGCTCTCACCGCGCGACGGTGAACCGGCTGCTCTCATCGCCGCCGTTTCCAAGGCGTCCGGCGTCGAAGTCCCGAGCGACGACGTCGGCGCCCACCGCGACCGCTGGCTAGCCGAGATGGACACAGCCGGCGTCGACCGCATGGTGACCTTCGCAAGCGTCCCGCCTGAGGCAGCCGCTGTCGCCGAGGCCGCGCGCACGAGCAACGGGCGCCTGCTGGGCTACACCGTGATCGATCCGTCGGCCGAGGGTGCGGTGGCCTTCGCAGAGAAGGCTCTCGGCGATCTCGGTCTACGCGGGCTGCTGACCTTTCCGGCCATGCATCACGTGCACCCGTCCGACCCCGCCTTCCTCGCCGTGTGCGACGTGGCGGCGAAGCACGACGCGCCCGTCATCGTCCACTGCGGAATCCTGAAGGTGAAGCTGCGCGACCTCTTCGGTCTCCCGCGCCCCTACGACCTCAGCTACGCCAACCCGCTCGGCATCGTCCCGGCGGCCAACGCCTTCCCGAACACGGCGTTCGTCGTGCCGCACTTCGGCGGTGGGTTCTTCCACGAGACGCTGATGGCCGGCGACCAGTGCGAGAACATCATGGTGGACACGAGTTCGTCGAACGCGTGGATGGCGACGAACCCTGGGCTGGATCTCGCCACGGTGTTCCGCGCCTCGCTCGAGGTGTTCGGCGCCGAGCGGATCCTGTTCGGCACCGACTCCAGCGTCTTCCCGCGCGGTTACTGCACAGACCGTCGCGATGCCCAGAAGGTCGCACTCGCAGCAGCAGGCGCGACGGCCGATGACATCGCGGCCGTCATGGGAGCCAATCTCGCGCGTCTCCTGCCGGCCCGCGTGGCGGCCGGCTGAGGGCCGCGTCTCAGCGCGCGTGACTCATGGACGATCGTCGCGAGCGCGCGACTGCGTCTTGCCGGAACGACGAAGCAAGGCGTCCGACCAGGTTTGACCGTTGATCAGCGGTATCACGGCAACGGTGCCGGGACCGATTCAGACACGGCCGCAGCAGGTCGACCGTGAACCGTCCGGCTCAGTCTTCTTCGATGTCGGGCTCGCCGGCGAGGACGTCCTCGACCGACGCCCGCGGAACCGGCGTGGGGTTGAGCAGTCGCTTCGCCTTGAGGTTCGTGCCGAGATCCGAGACGCTCATCGAGTAGACGCGCTCCATCAGGGCATGCCGGAACTTCACCCACTCGTCGTGCATCGGACAGGGCTGCTGGTCGTTGCACTCGTCGAGCCCGAGGACGCACTGCTTCGTGAGGTCGCCGCCCTCGACGGCCCGGACCACGTCGGAGACGAGAATGTCGCTCGCAGCCTGGGCGAAACGGAACCCACCGCCGCGGCCCTTGGCGGAGTCGAGCAGGTCGAGGCGCGCGAGGCGGTGCAAGATCTTGCCCAGGAACTGGCGGGGGATGTTCGTCGCCGCGGCCAGATCGCGCGCCAAGATGCGTTCGCCGTCTTCGAGCGTCGCCATATGGGCGAGTGCGCGAAGCGCATATTCCGTGGTTGCCGAATAGATCATGATCGTGCCCGGGGGTCTCTTCTCCCCCAGCAAGCTTAGCGCCACCCCCGAGCGATTCCCATGTCGACCGAGATGATCCACGACCTCGACGCGTTCCAGAGTGCCCTCGAACAGCACCCACGCGTCCTCCTATTCAAGCATTCACCGATCTGCCCCGTGAGCAGCCACGCCAAACGGGAGTGGGATGCCTTCCTCGGCAGCCACCCGGACGTGCCGACGCTGTTCGTCGATGTCGTCGGCGATCGGCCGGTGGCCCGCGAACTCGCCGGGCTCGTGGGCGTGGTGCACCAGTCGCCCCAAGCGATCCTGTTCGTGGACGGCCAGGCCACCTGGGACCGATCTCACCATGAGATCACGGTCGACTCGCTGACGGCCGCATGGCAAGGCGCCGGCTGAGATGTTTTTTCCGATTTCAGCCCTGCGGTCCGCTCGCTCGTGACGCTTCCCCCCTCTGACCGCGATCACCCGATCCGTGGTCAACTCCGGGAGTGATACGACGGCCGTTTCGACGGCTGGGGACGCGGAGCATCGCCTTCGCGGCATGGCCCGCTGAGCTCCGGCTCGGCGGGCCTGCCTTTCGCTCGGCGGCCCCCGCGGCTCGCGGCCGGCCCGCGGGCCTCAGCCGAGCTTGAATACGGCGATCAGCGCGACGAAGGCAACGGCGATCGCGATCGCGACGAGCGCGCGCCGACGACGCCTCGAGACATAGAGCGTCGCCCGCTCCTCATCGAGGTACCACACGTCGCCGTGCGTGTTGATGAAGACGCCCTCGCCGGCCACGCGCCGGAACTCGACATCGTCCTCGACGCCGAGATCTCGCAGGCTCCGCGCCGTCTTGCGCGACGAGGCCGCCGCGTCGCGGAAGGTGCGCATCAGGCGCCGCGCATACACTCCACGCCTCATCGGTCCTCTCCCTCGCCGTCGCCGTCGCCGAACTGCATCGGTGGCAAGCCGAGCTCCTCGGCGTAGCGCTGCGCGAGCACGAACATCCCGTACTGGTCGTACTTGGTGAGCTTGTCGTCGCGGACATCGGCCGCGTATGTCGAGAGGAGCAGGCCGCCGTAAGGTCCGAAGACACCGCTGCCGCGCGTGAACGACTCGCTGAACAGGGCCACCCGCTCGGCATCGCGCACGCGTGGATCGACCTCTAGCGCAACGCGTTCCTCCTCGTGGGGAAACGCCGACATCGGCGCGAAGACCTGCTCGCCGAGATGACAGGCGCGACAATCGGACGGCGTCGAGCCCGTGGCTGCGGCGTGGGCGATCGGGGTCTCGTCGGACTCATGGCCGCGCGCGTCGAAGGCGCGGAAGGTCGGCGCGCCGTCGTCGTCGAACTGGATCACGAAGGTGGAGACCACGCCGCCGATGTCGTCGAGGTTCTCGGCCACGAACACGGCCCCGGGCGCGTAGGCCAGCGGTGCCGGTGCACCGGACTCGTCGACACCGGCCCAGCCGAGCAACGCCTCGCCGACGGCGTACTTGTCAGCGAAGACGCGCCGCGGCCCACCCGTGATGTCGCTGTGCGCGATGTCGACACGCATCCAGCCGGCCTCGTCGCGGATGTTGTTGTTGAGCAGGAACTCGGCGAGTGCCGACGACTCGTCGAGCGTCACGGACTCGCCGGCGGTCTGCTCGAGAACCGCGTGCCCATCCTCGGCGTGTCCGTGCCCGGCATGGTCGTCGGGGTCGTGGTCGTGGTCACCGTGATCGTGAGCATGCGTCCCGCTGTCCGAGCAGGCTGCCAGCGTGCACGCGAGGACGAGCACTGGGGTCATGCGGCGCATGGGCACGTGGCGATCTCCGGGGTATGGACGAGCGCCGAGACTACACGCGACACCGCGCGCGCATCCACGGTTCAGCGCACGAAGAGTTCCGCCGGATCGCGGAACGCCTTGAACTCGAGGGCGTTCCCGCTCGGGTCGCGCACGAAGCACATCGCCTGCTCACCGGGCAGCCCCTTGAAACGGATCGCCGGCTCGATGAGGAAGGCGACGCCCTGGTCGCGCAGGCGTGCCACGAGCGCCTCCCACTCGTCCCACGCCAGGATGAGACCGAAGTGCCGTGCGGGGACGTCGTGACTGTCGACCTTCGTCGTCGGCGGCTCGACTTGGCGCGGCGCGAGGTGCGCCACGATCTGATGGCCACGAAAGTCGAAATCGATCCACGCCGCACTCGACCGTCCCTCGGGACAGCCCAACACCTCGCCGTAGAACTTTCGCGCGGCCTCGAGGTCGTGCACCGGGAACGCGAGATGGAACGGGGGCTGGCTCATGGTCGTTGGGGTCCTTCGGGTGTCGTCGCGCCCATCCGGGGAGCGCGGCGGTTCAGCGCCATCGGTCGCTCGATCGGGCCTTCGAGTTTGTCAAAGCTCTCGACGAACTCGTCTTCGTGCTCATCGAACCAGGCCCGCCACGACTGGTCGAAGGTGTCGTCGAAGGCCGGCGGCGCGTAGCCGATCGAGTTGGAAAAGGTCGACAGCGAGGTATGCAGCCGCTTCGCGTTCGAGCGCTGGTTGGCGCCGACGAACGTGGACGTCGTGCGCACGATGAGTTCGACACCATCGCGCTGACCGAGCTCGAGCAGCGCATCGGAAAGCGGCGTGATGAGTGCGGCCGAAAGGTTGTTGCCCTTGCTCGATGGCGAGAGGCGACGCGCCTGGCTCGACAGCACGTCGACGGCCCGGTCGTCGTGGTGGTACGAGAGCGCCGCGCAGATGAGCTGGAACAGGTTCGTCGCGTCGCGCATCGCCGTGCGTGACTCTTCATCGGGACGCCCGATGCGCTTCTGGATCTCGTTGCGCGTCTCGTCGAGCGCGTCGTCGAGGACGTCGATCACCGTGTCGGGATGACGCCCCCACGCGAGCTCGACCGCAGCCGCGATGCGCGGTGCGAAGTCATCCTCAGCGAATCCGCGCGCGATCGTCTTCGCCACGGTTCGTGAACTCCCGCCGTCTTCGAGACGTCGACTCGCCTCGCCGAACGCGCGGATCGCCTCGGCCAGGAGGTTCGGATCCGAGCCGCGATACACTTTCCGAAACGCGTCGAGCTGAGCCTTCTCCGTGTCGGCACCGACGAAGAACGTGGCGGGTTCATCCTGCGCGGACACGGGCAGCGCGACGACGAACGCGAACAGGGCGAGGGCGCCAGCGAGACGTGGGGTCATGGGTGCTCTCCTGGATGTCCGGACCAAACTCTCCCGGCAAGTGACGAACGCCGCGGCGTCTGCCTGTCACCCGCTCATCGTGTCACAGATGGCTTCTTGTCACAGATGGCATCGTGTCACAGATCCCGTCGACGCGTCTGAAGGGAGGCTGAAGCGGCAACGTCACGGCTCGCCGGACAAAGCCGCCGAGAGAACGTCGTCGACGCGCGGCCGCAGCGAGGCCGGCGCCAGGGCTCGGACGCCGAGAAGCGCGCGGGCCCCCGTATCCCGGGCCGTCGCGAGCCAAGCATCGAGATCGGCCGCGGCGACGGGATCCTCGGCGCGCAACTCGTCGACGAGCTTGGCAGCGATCTCGGCCGGAGCGGAAACGGCCGCACGCCAGGCCTTCGTGAGATCGCGCGCGGACGCCTCGTCGTCGACCTGCCAGATCTCGAGCAGCAGCGCCCCCTGAACCTGGACCGTGTGGACGAGCCGGCCCGCACGACGCGTCAGAGCCGCGAGGCCCTGGTGGCGTCCCGGGCGCAGGGGCATGACGACGTAGAGCGGCGGTGGCGGGTCGGGCAGCAGTCCCCCGCGCCCGATGAGATCGAGGTCGCGGCGCAGTCGGACGGGCGCTGCCGTGGCGGCGAGGCGATCGCCGACGAGCACGAGCACGTCGCCGCCGAGTTCGGCGTGCTCGCTGAGCCAGGCCAAGCCGTTCCAGACCGTGGCAGCTTGGACGTCGGCCGCGCCGGGGAGCCCGCGGCGCTGGGCCTCGCCAAGCCCCGCGCCGGCGTACGTCGTCGCGCCGTAGGGCCACGTCGCGGCCGTCGAGCGCCACCCGGGAAGCAGCAGCGCGAGGGCCACGAGCGCGCCCACAGCCGCCGACGCACGACCCGACGCCACGAGCCGCGTCCATGCGTCGCGCAGTGCGACGACGCCGAACGATGCGAACACGGTCACGGGCACGAGCGCATCGAGCAGCGCGGCCTCGGGCGGCCACCACGTCGGGAGCCAGGCCGAGCCGAGCAGCGGCAAGGCCAGCATGGTGACGAGCGCCACGCGCCACGCCGAGCGTACCAGAGCTCCGAGCACGGCCAGCGACAGCACGACCCACGGCGTCGTCGTGACGAGCCAGGCGCCGGCCGAAGTGCGCAGCGTGTGTCTCGCCGCGCGCCACGCCACGCGATCGGCCCAGGCCTCGGCCGGGTGCAGCCAGAGGTCGGGCGAGGCGAGCCACGCGACGGCAGCCGCGACGAGCGCCACCCCCAGCGCAGTCGCGACCCGCGGCCGTCGCCCCTGGGCCCACGCGACGAGCGGCCAGGCCACCAGCAGACTCACAGACGAGACGCGCCAGGCCAGCGCGAGCCCCGCGACGGCGCCGAGCACGACGATCCGAAGCACAGCACGCGAGCGCTCGTCGAGACGCGGCGCATGGGCGACGACGAGACCCGAGACGGGCCGCGTGCCGCGCCACTCGAGCGCGAGCAGCCAGAACAGCAGCGTCAGCGCCGCGACGGGCACATGCCTGACGTCGAAGGACATGTGCCCGACGAGTCGCGGGCAGGCCAGCATCGCCCCCAGCACGCCGACGCCCCCGAGCAGCCCGGCACGCCGCACGGCGAGCCACACCGCGCAGCCGACGAGCAGCATCGAGGCGAGAACCGCGGGCACGAGCGCGGCGGTGACGGGCGCCACGAACCCCCACTCCGTCCAGAGCGTCCGCACCGAAACCCCGACGGCGAGCGCCGCCGGGACCGAGATCGCCGCCAGGGGCACGCCCGCCTCGTAGACTGGCGCCGGTGCACGCATCGGCACGCGCCGCGCCCGCCAGCCGGCATCGAGGTACGCGGCGTCGCCACCGAGGGTCCACTCGAGCAACGCGCCCGAGTAGGCATACTCGCCGTGGGCGAGGTCCCAGGTGGGCCCGACGTCGTCGAGGCGCCAAGCGGCGAGTGCGAGCACCAGCAGCGCGGCACAAGCGGCAGCGCGGCGGGCGCGAAGAGTCGTAGCCATCAGGCACGATGCTATCTCGGGTGACACCCGATCGCGCCCTCCTATCCCCTGCGAGCCCCCCGTGAACGCCGACGTCGTCATCCTCGGAGCTGGCCACAACGGCCTCGTCGCCGCCGCCTATCTCGCGCGTGCCGGCAAGCGCGTCGTCGTCGTCGAGAAGCGCGACGTGCTCGGCGGGTGCGCGGGACGTGAAGAGGTCTGGCCGGGCTTTCTCGTCGGCGCCGGAGCGTACGACGCGGGGCACATCGACGCATCGATCAGCGCCGACCTCGACCTGGCCCGACACGGGCTCGTGCTCGAACGGCGCGACCCGGCGAGCCTGGTGTTCTTCGAGTCGGGCGAGGTCTTGACGACGTCACCTGACACCGACACGACGGCGGCCGCGATCGCGTCGCTCGACGCGCACGACGGCGCGGCCTACCCGCGCTACGTCGCGTGGCTCGACGCACTCGTCGCCGTCATCGACCCGCTCGCCGACGAGCTGCCACCCGACCTTCCGCCGACCGGGTTGGGCGAATGGTTGGCGACGGCGCGCACGGGCTTCCGTCAACGCACATCGATGCAACGCCTCGAGGATCTCGTCGAAGTGTCGACGGGCTCGGTTGCCGACGTGATGACGCGTTGGTTCCACGACCCGCGCGTGCAGGCGGCGGTGGCGTTCGACGCGCTGCTCGGCGCTTGGGGCGGCCCGCACACGCCGGGCACCGGGGCGCTGTTGCTGCATCAGGCACGCAGTCGCGTCGATGGGGTGCGCGGGGCGTGGGCCCATGCGCGCGGCGGTGTCGGCGGCTTCGTCGACGCTCTGGCGCGGGCCGGTGCCGAGAAAGGCGTCGAGTTCATGACGGGCGTGGGCGTGACGAAGATCGTCGTGCGCGATGGTACGGCGACCGGTGTCGTCCTCGGCGACGGCACGACGATCCACGCCGGCGCCGTCGTCTCGAACGCCGACCCGCAAACCACGTTGACGCGCCTCGTCGACCGCAACGCGCTCCCCGAGCCGTTCGCACAGCGCATCGAACGACTCGACGTGCGCTCCGGCGTCATGAAGATCGACGTCGCGCTCGACGAGCTGCCGCGCTTCGCCGCCAAGCCCCACCGTCGTCCCGAAGGCGCCGAACATCACCGCGCGCGCATCCGCAGTCACGGCGTGCTCGACGACCTCGAGCGCGCGTGGGATGACGCCAAGTACGGTCGCCCCAGCGCCGCGCCGATGATCGAGTTCACGATCCCGACGGCCGGCGACGACACGCTCGCCCCGCCGGGCAAGCACCTGCTCTCCGTGTTCGTCCAATGGGCGCCCTACACGCTCGCCGACGACCTCGACTGGGCCACCGAGAAGGAACGTCTCGCCGACCGCGTGCTTGCGCGCATCACAGCCCTCGCGCCGAACATCGAACGCACGCTGCGCGACCGACGCGTCTTCTCACCGGTCGATCTCGAAGAGCAGCTCGGCATGACGGGCGGACACATCCACCACGTCGCCATGACCCCGAGCAGCCTCTTCGCACTGCGCCCCGCCGCACGCTGGGCGCGTCACAAGACGCCGATCCGCAACCTCTGGCTCTGCGGAGCCGGCACCCATCCGGGCGGCGGCGTGACGGGCATCCCCGGACGCAACGCAGCCCGCGCGCTGATCGCCGAGCGCTAAGCAGCGCCACGAAGCGGCCGCGCCCCTGCTACAATCTCGCGCTTGCCCGTCCGACAAACCCCTGGAGCGCCTCATGCCGCGTCACAACATCGGCCCTGTCGAAAACTACCCGATCAACACCGGCGTGCGGATCGAAGTCGAAGGCAAGGCGATCGCCGTGTTCAACACGACCGGGCAGTACTACGCGATCGACGACGCCTGTCCGAAGTCCGGTGAGTCGATGGCCGCCGGTGCCGTGTCGGGCTTCAAGGTGACGGGCCCGGGCGGCGTCGCCGTCGACGTCCGCACGGGCATGTGCACGCCGAAGCTTCCGCCTGTCGAGGTGTACGAAGTGTCCTGCGACAGCAAGGAACTCTTCGTCGACGTCTGAGTTGGCACGAGCCGACCGGCTCGCCCTAGTTATCCGCGCAGCTCGCCGTACTCGTCGGCCTCGAAAGCGTCCACGCGTGCCGCTTCACGACGCGCGTGCTCGGCCTTGCAGAGCGTCTCACTCTCGTCGTCGTTGATGACACCGGCTGCCACGGCCGCGCGGATCATCGGGATCGTGTCGCCCTTCTTCAGGACGCCATCCTTGACGGCCTGCTTGAGCTTCGCCTCGAGCGGCGCGGCTCGGAGCGTCGTCACGAGTGCGGCCTCGAGACGTCCCAATCCGCGGTCGTCCGGGCCTTCGGTGTAGAGCGCGCGTGTGAGTCGTTCACGCAGCGTGCGCTGGTCGAGGAGCGCCTCGGCGATCGCGCGCTTGTTCGCGTCGTTCGGCGGACGGCGCCAGCGGCCGACCGGGAACACGACGACGCGCAGCATCCACGCGGCCGGACGGTTGGGAAGGTTGTCGATGACCCCGCGCAGCGCTTCCTCGGTTTCGAAGAGCGCATGGTCGACGCCCCACTGCATCACCTGGCGATCCTCGTCGGGTTCGCCCTCCGCGACGAAGCGCTTGATCGTCGCCGACGCCATGTAGAGCCAGGCGAGTACGTCAGCGAGACGCCCCGAGAGCATCTCGCGACGCTTGAGGTCGGCGCCGAGCGTCGCCATCGCGACGTCTGCCGTGATGGCGAACGACGCGCTGAGTCGATTCATGTGACCGATGCTGCGCCGCACGCCACGGCTCGCCTCGATGTCTCCCGGCGTCCAAGCGCCGATGAGTCCCAAGGCGAACGACCGCGAGAGGTTCGTGAAGATGAAGTTCACGTGCCCGAAGAACGCTTCGTCGAACTTCGCTGGCGAGGGGTCACGTACGGACGCGATCTCGGCTTGCGCGTAGGGATGACAGCGCATCGCGCCCTGACCGAAGACGATCATCGTGCGCGTCAGGATGTTCGCGCCTTCGACGGTGATGCCGATCGGCACGGCCTGGTAGATGCGCGCGAGCGGGTTGCGCGGACCGCGTGAGATCCCCGCGCCGGCGAGGACGTCCATCGCGTCATTCGTCACCGTGCGCATGCCCTCGGTGCACCAGGCCTTCACGATCGCCGAGACGACGGACGGCTTTTCGCCCGCATCGACGGCGCCGGCCGTGAGCGTGCGCGCGGCATCCATCTGGTAGGTCATGCCGGCGATGCGCGCGAGCTTCTCCTGCACGCCTTCGAAGCGCCCGATCGGCAGGCCGAACTGCTTGCGCAGACTCGCGTACACGCCGGTGATGCGCGTGCAGGCCTGCACCGAGGCCGTCGACAAAGACGGGAGTGAGATCGAGCGACCGGCCGAGAGGCAATCCATCAGCATGCGCCAACCCTGGCCGGCCATGGCCTTGCCGCCGATGATCGCATCGAGCGGGACGAAGACGTCGCGGCCCTTGCTCGGGCCGTTGTGGAAGGCGATGCCGAGCGGGTCGTGACGCGTGCCGATCTCGATGCCTTCGAGGTCCGTCGGGACGAGCGCGAGCGTGATGCCCAGGTGCTCCTTGTCGCTCAACAGATGCTCGGGGTCGTGCAGCTCGAAGGCCAGGCCGAGCAGCGTCGCGCGCGGGCCGAGTGTCGTGTAACGCTTGTCCCAGCGCAGGCGCAGTCCGAGGATCTCCTCGTCCGACGAACGCCACTTGCCCTTGCAGACGACGCCTGTGGCGCGCATGCCCGCGGCATCAGAACCGTTCTCGGGCCCCGTCAGCGCGAAGCAAGGGATCTCGTCGCCGTTGGCAAGGCGCGGCAGCCAGTATTTCTTCTGGATCTCGGTGCCGTAGTGCAGCAGCAGCTCGGCCGGTCCCAAGGAGTTCGGAACCATCACCGACACGGCCGCCGCGATGCTGCGCCCCGACAGCTTCACGATGACGTCGCTGTGCGCGCGGGCACTGAAACCGAGGCCCCCATACTCCTCGGGAATGATCATGCCCAAGAAGCGCTCGCTCTGGATCTTGTCCCAGACGTGGTCGGGCAGATCGCCGAGCTGCTGGATCTCCCAGTCGTCGATCATCGCGCACAGCTCATTGCACGGGCCGTCGAGGAACGCCTGCTCCTTCGGCGTCAGCAGACGCGGCTGGAAGCGCAGCAGACTCTCCCAATCGGGCTCACCGGAGAAGAGCTCGGCGTCCCACCAGACGGTGCCGGCGTCGAGCGCGACCTTCTCGGTTTCGCTCATGACGGGCAGCATCGGTGCGATGAGCCGTCGGACACCGCGCGTCACCATGTTCTGGCGCACGGTCGCGGATCCGAAGAGCACGGCGAGACCGACGAGGGTGCCGGCTACGCTCCCGTAGACGACCCAGTTCGTCGGACCGAGCAGGAACCACGCGAGCAACAGTTCCGCCGCGGCGACGACCCAGCCGAGGTAGGCACGTCCGAGGAACGCGAACGCGAGGAACGTGGCAACGGCGAAAAGGATCGCAACGGTGAGCAGCATCAGCGAACGTCCCGGATGTTGGCGCGGAGCCGATGCAGCACCGGCCCCTGTTTGTCTCTTAGCAGCTTGGTGGCAAGGGTGCCTCCCGGCGGCGAGCCAGCGTTGCGACGGGAGTCACAAGCATTGGACGACAACCGCGGGCTCCGCATGCCGAGGAAAGTGCTCGCGGCATGCGGCTAAGTCTTCCTATCGACTACGAGGCCCGCTTCCGTGAGACCCGACGCATCAAAGCTCGCCCGTATGTCTGGGGACGCATTCGTGGGAGGGGCGCGCGTGCTCGATATCGGTCGTCAACGGCCAAGCCGCCGGGCAACGCGCGGTTCCGGACGGGTACCTTGCGGCGCGACAACGGACCTCACAGGGCCGCGCGGACACGCCTCGCCCGGCTGCGTCTCCGGCTCCGCGAGATGCTCGGGGCGCGGGGTCGTGCCGCCCAGCGATGGCGTGCGGTGCCGGTGATCCACGGCCTCCGCGACCGGCCACTCGTCCCAGCGGTCGCGCTGACGGCATTCGCAAGCGCCTCCGACGACGCCTCGCATTCACCGGACGGGAGCGGCCGCCGTCTCGGTCCGCGAGACGTCGAACGCCGGGAAGGTGCTCGAGGCGCCCTGCAGCGCGCGCGTCAGTTCGCGGGCTCCACGATGACGATGTCCGTCGCGCCGCGGCCGAAGGTCTCCGGTTCGTACATCTCCTCGGCCTTGGCCGGTCCGGCGACGAAGCGCCCCGGCGTCGTGGCGCGGGCGACGTAGCGGTAGGCGTGGGCGCCGGGCCAGACGCGCGTGGCAAAGGCCTCGGCGCGCTCGTCACGCAGGTTCTGGTGGCCGTACCAGACGCGTCGCCACCAGGGCAGCGAGGTCTCGGTGTCGAGGGCATCACCGATGGACGGGCTCGAGGCGAAGGCCGGGTTGACGGCCTCGAAGCCGCCGGGCAGCGGGTCGACGAGCGCGACGTGGTGGCGCACCATCGGCGTCGTCATCGTGACCGTGACGCGCACGCTCGCACCGGCGCGCACGTGCCAGATGCCGTCCGCGTCGCGCCAGACGTCGTCGGGATCGTCGACGGCTTCGTAGACGCGTGACACCGTGAAGCCGGCGTCCGCCGGGTCGAGACGCAGGTCGTCGGGCGCCGTGCGCAGGGCCGCGCGCCAGTACATGCGCCCGCGACCTTCCTTGGCGATGACGAGCGGGATGTCGCGCGCCGGTTCGCTGTCGTCGAGCATCGGCGAACCGAGCGACGCGACGGTTGCGAGCGGGATCTCGATGTGGTCTTGCAACGTCGTGCGCCCGTCGTACTCGGCGCTGCCCGCGAAGCGATCGGCGAGCCACGTCGTCGCCGTGAACGACGGCGGCTCGGATTCGTAGGCATCGAAGTAGGCGCGCAGTGCCTGGAGCACGAACACGTTCTCCTGCGTCGTGCGCCAGCGGCCCTTGATGCGCTCGCCTTGCAAACCGCGCACGAGCTTGATGATGACGTCCGAACTCGGCGCCGCGTTGATCAGCGCCGAGGTCGCAAGCGCATCGCTGCGACGATCCGACGAGAGGATCACGAAGGACGCCTCCTCGTTGGCAGCCGTCGTGATGTGCGCCTTCGACGTCGACTCGTGCACGCGGTTGACGAGTTCACTCTGCAACAGCGCGCGCTCGGCGTCGAGTGCGCCGGCCGCGTAGCCCGTCGCATCGAGCAACCACGCGACGGCGTCGGCCGGCAGCTCGCGCACGTTGCGCACGGCGGCGAGCTGGTCGCGCACCATCCCCCACGGCTTGCTGCCGCCGCGCGCGAGCACCGACGCGGCATAGGCTGCGACGACGCGCCGTTCGTACTCCGTGTCGTAGGGCAAGTTCGTCAGGACGGCGAGCGCGCGCTCGAGCGAGTCGCCGGGGACCTCAAGGTCGGCCTCACGCGCGGCGAGCAACGCGGCCGTCGCGTGCACGGTGAGGTAGGGCTGGATGTCGTCGTTCGTCCACCACCCGAAGCCGCCCGAGGCGTGCTGGCGCGCCGTGATCTCGACCACGTCGAGCTGCACCTGGGCGAGCACCTCGCTGCGGCTCGGCATGCCCGCGAGCCCCGTCCAGGCGTCGACGACGTCGAGCATGGCGAGCGTGCCCAGCGTGCGCGAGGCGCGCTGCTCGGTGCATCCGTAGGGATACTCGTAGAGGTAGAGGAAGGCGTCGGAGAGCGAGGCCAGCGCTGTCGACGACGTGGAGACTTCGAGGCCGCCGAAAGCCGTGATGACGTCGTTTGGCATGCGCACGGTTTGCGCGACGCCGCCCTCGTCGACGACGCCGACCGCGGCGAAGGTCTCCGAGGTCGCGGGCGTCCAGACGGGGAACGACACACGCGCGGCGTCGGCCGCGCCTTCGGCCGACGCGACGAACTGGAACGCTGCCGTGCCGACGTCCGCCGTCGCCACGCCGAAGCGCAGCTCGACGCGATCGTTGGCCGGCACCGTCACGCGCTTGCCGGCGCCTTCGGTGAGCACGGCATTGCTCGCCGCGAGCGCGACGTCGACGACCATGTCGTGCGCCATGCCGTTCTGCAGCACGACGGGCAGCTCGCAGGTGTCGCCCCACGACAGGAAGCGCGGCGCCGACGGGCGCACCATGAGCGGCAGGCGCACCGTCATCGCGCCTTCCGCCTTGCCCGCGCGACGGTTCGTGTCGAGCGCCACGGTGATGATGCGGTACCGCGTCAGCGAGTCAGGCATCTCGATCGGCACGGCGATCTTGCCGGCCGAGTCGGTGAGCGCGTCGGGCACGAAGGCCGCGACGGCGTCGAAGTTCGTGCGCATCGCGACGGGTGGTTCACCGGCGCCGCCGACGGGTGCGGCCGACTCGGGCATGGCGTCGGCCATGACGGGCATCCCGCGCGCAAACATCGCACTCTCCCCACCGTCGACGTAGCCGAGAGACTGGAGCTTCGACGTCATCTCATAGGCGAACGGAGAGTTCATGTCGTCGGCGCCTTCGCCCTCGTCGCCATCGAGGTTCGCGAAGCGCCACTCGCCGGCGGCCTTGTCCCACCGGATTCCGCTCAGGCGCACGGCTGCTCGGCCGCGATGCGTGCGCGTGTCCGTGCTGCGCTCGGGGTAGAGGACGCCGAGCGGGTCGGGAACCGTGTGTCCGGACAGGGCGAAGAGGGCCTCGTCCACGACGATCACGGCGACCTCGGCGTCGGTCACCGGCTCACCGTCGTGGCCTGTCACCGTGAGGTCGAGCACCGTCGAAGCGCCGGGCAACAGCTCGTCGTCGCGCGGAACCACGGCGATGTCGAGCGCGCGGCGGATCGGCGGGACCGAGAGCTTGATCTGCCCCTGCGCGTAGGCCGGGCGCGGCGGCGGGTCGAGCAGCGTGTCGGAGATCTCGAGCGTGCCGACGTCGCGCGGCTTGGCGCCGACGAGCTCGACGTGCACGTGGATGTTCGGCACGTAGGCGTCCGTGATCGGGATCTCGAGCACGGTGGTCGGCTCGTCGAGCACGAGCGCGCGCTCCTCGACGATGCCTTCGCGCTCGATCGTCAAGATGCCGTAGGCCGGAGCGAACGGCGCCTGGACGAGCACCTTGGCCACCTCGCCGTCCTCGTACTCCTTGCGATCGGGGACGAGCTCGACGTCCTCGAAGGGCAGGCCGTCCGTGGCCGACACGGGCGGCGCACCGCCGGCGGCCCAGAGCGTGCGCTCCGACTGGTTCGCGCGGCCGGACACATCGGTTACCGACGCGACGACGGCCCAGCGCCCACCGAGCGCCGTCTCGTCCGCGTTCCCCGCGAGCAGCTCGAACTCCACGGCGCCGTCGGCGCTCGACGTCGCACTGAGTTCGCGCTTCGCGATCTCGACCTGCTTCCACTCGCCGCTCTTCTGCTGATACGACGTCAGCGTCGCGACGACCGTCACCGGCCGCCCCGCCACGATCGCACCGTCGATGTCCGTGACGACGAACGACCCCGCAATCGGCTCGCCGGCCGAGAGGTACGAGCGCTCGGTGCGCACGCCGACGTAAACATCCGCCGGGTGCACGATGAACGACGACGACGCCTTCCAAGCCTGGCGGTTGACGTCCGTGATCGTGGCGTCGAGCGACACCGTCGACGCGCGCGGCGGCGTCACTTCGACGAAGCGCATCGCCAGCGCGTGCTCGCCCTCGGCATCCGTCGTCGCCGACCAGTTCAGCGGCGGCTGGTTGTTCGAACTGTGGTTCCACGAGCGCCACCACGGCACCCACGTCCCGAAGGTGAACTCGTCCCAGCCCGGCGGCGCGTAGCTCGCGGCCGACGACGTCACGCCCCAGGTGACCTCGGCATCGGGCAGGGCGCCGCCCGTGAAGTAGCGTCCAGACACCGTGGCCGTGGCGTCGCCCCCGACGAGGTGCGGGCCCTCGTCGACGCGCATCGAGACCTCGAACTCGGGGCGCCGGAACTCCTGGACCTGCACGGTGTGCTGGGCCCAGCGCTGCTCGAAGTCGGAGCGCCCGACGTGCTTGGGTTGGAAGCGCACGTAGGCCTGGCCGAGATTGACACCCTCGGGCAGCTCGAACGACAGGTCGAACCCGCCGCGCGCGCTCAGGCCCGTCGTGCCCTTGCCGAGCTCGACGCCGCGTGAGTCTGTCGCCGTCCACTGGACCTCGTCGATCCAGCCGGTGACACCCGCGATGTCGCCGTGCTTGTTCGTGTCGAGCCGTCGCGCCCAGCCCTTGATGCGCACGGTCTCGCCGGGCTTGTAGAGATGCCGGTCGTCGACGAAGACCCAGCGCACCTGGTCGCCTTCGGAGCCGCCCGACGTGCCCACCTGGTTGAGGATCGCCGCGTCGTTGCCGTAGCGCGCGATGAGCGAGCGGCTGCGTGAGGTTTCAGGGGACTCGAGGTGCGCGAGTCCGACGGCGTTCGTCGTGCCGTCGCGATTCGACAGGGGCGTCATCGCGACGGTGGCGCCACTCACGGGCGCGCCCGTCGTGAGCTGCGTCACCCAGGCGTGGATGCCCTCGTCGTCGATCGTCGCGTCGACGGCGAGGTTCGTGTTCTGCACCCACGTGATCTGCGACCAGTGGCGGTCGGTCGTCGCGTCGCGCGCGTTCTTGCGATGCTCGACGGCGCGTGCCCGGACGCAGACGATGACGTGCCCGAGTCCGGCCGCGTCGAGCGCCCGCGTGAGGTCGACGTGCGTGATGACGCGCTCGTCGAGGCCCGAAACGACGTCGACCTTCGCGTCGATGGCGATCTCGCCGGGCAGCTCGATGACCCCGTCCTTGTCGTGGAACCCCGAGCGCTGCTCCCAGAAGTTCGACCACTGCGACGGGTCGACCTTCAGCACCGCGACTTCGAACTCCTCGACGTTGCGCGTCACGACGCCGAAGCGGCGCGGCGCCATCGGATCGGCGACCTGCATCGAGTAGCCCCAGGACAGCTCGGGCGGCGACGGGTCGACGTGGAACTCGACGTCGCGGTGCTCGCCGAGCGTCTGGCCGAAGACGTCGCGGAGTTCCGCGTCGATCGTGACCTCGTAGGTCGTGTTGCCGCGCGTGTCGGCGACGAGGGTCAGCGTGTCGTGCGAGAACGACGTCTGGATGATGCGCGCCGGCGGCTCGATCGTGACGCGTTCGACGTCGAAGCTCGCGGCGTCGATCGGGTTCGTGAACTCGATCTGCCAGGCTTGACCGGCCGTGCAGTCGCGGCCGCGCCAACCGCAGCGCGTCGACGCGACCTCGAGGGCGCCGTGCACGTGGAAGAACGTCGCGGCCTCTTCGCTGCTGCCGCGCGGCCCTTCGCGCGCCGGCACGCCTTTCGTGACACCGACTTCGACGCGCGTCTCGAGGGCCAGCGGCTCGGCCGGGATCACGGCCACCATCGTGTCCGGGTTCCACGCCTGCCAGCTCGCCGCGTGGCGGATGCCGTCGGTGCGCTTCGACGACAGGGCCGCCTCGCGCTCCTCATCCGTCGCCAGGCGGTACGCGATGTCGCTACTCCCGATCCAGCGCGAGCGGTCGACCTCGAGGTGCTCGAGCACGGCTTCGGCGTCGACAGCCTGGTCGAACGTGATGACGATCACGGGCTGACGCACCTGCGGGCCGTGACCCTCGCTGGGCACGATCGAAACGACGCGCGGCGGCGCCGTCGAGACGACGAACGCGATGTCGTCCGCGAGCGCCTGGCCGTGGACGGAGCGTGCGCGCGAGGCGTCGACCGTCGCCGTGATGTGACTCGCCATCGGCAGGCGCGTCTCGGCCTCGAAGACGAGCGTGCTCGTGCCGAGCCAGCGCCAGCGACCGGGAACCTCGGGCGAGAGCGAGACCGGCACGTCGAGCGCCGCGAGATCCGTGATCGCCGTCAGCGGAACCATCGGCGCCGAGAAGGTGATCGAGATCGTCGAGACGGGGCCGTTGACCTCGCCGCTGGGCGTCGTGCGCAAGACGGTCAGCGGCGCCGTGGGATCGGCCGACACGATCGTGGGCGGCCTGCGCGTGCCGTCGAGGACATCCACCGTCGTGGTGACGTGCTCGCCGGGGCGCTCGGGCGAGAGGGTGTCGGCCGGGAAGGCGAAGCTGGGGACGCGCGCGGGGCCGTCGGGCAGGTCGGGGACGCGGGCGAGCAGCTCGTCGATGCGCGCGGCGTCCAACGGCGTCGTGGCGACCGGGCCGGTCGGTTCGCGTGCGCCCGCCGCACCGGCGCCGCCCGTGCCATCGGACAGCTCCACCACGAGCCCTGTCGATTCCTCCGCCTCGTCCACATCAGTCTCCACGACGGCCGTCGTGCGGCCCGAAACCCCCGACACCTGGACCGGCGCCGTCACCGTGCCGATCGTCGTCGTGTCGCGATGCGAGCTGCACCCGGCGAGCGCCACTCCCGCCGCCAGCGTCCACAGCCACTCGTGCACTCGTTGGCTCATCATCGTTCTCCCGGGGTTGACGCCGCACGCGACGCGATCGTGTGTTGAACAACAAGCCGCACCGGATCGTCGCCTCAGATCCGCATGATAGGGTCCTCGAACCACCCGCTCCTCACGTCTGCGAGACGCGAACTGATGGCCGACAAATCCCTCTTCACGAAGATCATCGACGGCGACCTTCCGGGGCGCTTCGTCTATGCCGACGATCGAGCCGTCGCATTCTTAACGATTCAGCCGCTCGCGCCGGGTCACACCCTCGTCGTCCCGCGCGACCCCGTCGATCACTGGATCGACCTCGACGACGCCCTCGCGACGCATCTGATGCTCGTCGCGCGCACCGTCTCGCGGGCGATCCAGACCGGATTCTCGCCGACGAAGGTGGGTTTCATGATCGCGGGGCTCGAGGTCCCCCACACCCACATCCACCTCACACCGATCCGCTCGCTGGGCGAGATGAGCTTCGCCAACGCCGATCCGAATCCGGCGCCCGAGGCCATGAACGCGGCCGCCGCGACAATCCGCCGCGAACTCCGCGCCCAGGGCTGCGCGTACGTGACGGGCGACTGACCGCCGCGCGAACTCGGCGACGGTGCCGGGCCTCGTTGAGCGGGTGCGATGCCAGCCGCCAACGACGGCGCCGCCGTGCGTCACTTGATCACAGGCGTGATCGTCGCCTCGACGCGTTCGTAGCCGGCGAGGGTGTTGTCGGCGGCGTCGAAGACCTGGCGTTGGACAGTCACCTCGAAGGGGATCAGGTTCGGGTCGAGGACCTTGAGGTACGCGGCCATGGCGGCTCCGTCGGCAATCGGTTCGTCGTCGACGGCGATGATGATGTCGCCCTCGATGATGCCGGCCGTGTCCGCCGGCGAGCCGGGGATGAGGATCGAGACTTGCGCCCCGGGTTCACTGACGTCGTTCGAGTCGCGCACTGACACGCCGACGAAGACGCGCGGGTTGAAGAGCTTCGCCGAGCCGGGAGCGAGCTGATACGTAGGACCTTCGACGAGCGCGTCGAGGTGATCGATCCAGAGCGCCGCGTAGCGGCCGACGAGCTCGGCGCCCTCGAGGTTGATCTTGTGCGCGTCGTCGCCGACGCGGTGGTAGTCGCGGTGCAGTCCCGTGAAGAGGAACAGCGCCGGGATACCCGCCTCGTAGAAGCTCGTGTTGTCGGACGGCGCGGCGCCGGGCCGATCCGAGTAGATCGTCAGCCCGACGTCGTCGCCGAGCTCGAACGCCACGTCTTCGAACGTCGGCGAGCAGCCCGTCGCCCCCACCATCAGCGTGTTGCCGCGCAGACGCCCGACCATGTCGAGGTTCAACATCGCCACGGTGTCGGCCAGCGGCCACGTCGGGTTGTCGACGTAGTGCTTACTTCCGATCAGCCCGAGTTCCTCGCCCGAGTACCACTGGAACATGATCGACCGGCGCGGACGATTCGATCGCGTCGAGAGTTCCATCGCGAGTTCGAGCACGACGGACGTGCCGGACGCGTTGTCATCGGCACCGTTGCGGATGCCCTCTTCGAGGAAGTCGAGCGCATTGCCCGACTTGCCGAAGCCGACGTGGTCGTAGTGGGCGCCGACGACGATGAGCTCGTGGGACAGCTCGGGATCCGAGCCGCGCAGCAATGCCAGGACGTTGCGGGCCTGTAGCGGTTCGCCACCGTCAGGATTGGGGACCGTGAAGTCCTGGTACCACGAGCCGTCCGGTCCAGCGGGCTCGAGCGTCGGCACTTCCTCGAGCCACGACAGCAGGTACTGGGCAGCACGCTGCTCGCCCTTCGAACCGGCCTCGCGTCCCTCGAGAAGATCACTCGCGAGGACGTCGATGTGGTCGGCGATGTCGAAGGCCGAGATCGCGTCGAGCTCGAAGGCGTGACGGGGCTCGATGGTGCCCGGATCGACGACATCCTGGGCGGACGCGAAGGGTGCAAGGGCAGCGGCGAAAACGAACGGGAGGACGCGCATGGACAATCTCACAGCAGTCGGGGTCAGCCGATCAACGTACCCGACCGGCCCGGCAGAAGTGTGACCCTCGTGTGCCTGGACGACGTCGAAAACACGCGTCGCCTGCCACCGGGCGAGACTCACGGTTGCATACTGAGCCCAGCAAGGCGTCCACCCCGCTCCCAGGGATTTTCACCTCTTCGCATTCGACTCGCGAGGTCTGGCGCCAAGGCATTGAGCCGGACGCTGTAGACATCGTCGCCACCACCGAGCGACGACGGCATCCCGCTCGACACGTGGATGAAGGCGCGCTGCTCCGTGACGCCGATGAACTCGCTGGCTTGCAGGCTGCCGACGGGCATCTGGGCGGCTTCGAGAAACTCCTCGGCGCTCACGTCGTGATGGACGTCACCGACGCAGCATCCGTTGCCAAGAGTGCGAGCGCGACCACGCCCATCGCAAGTCGGCAGGAGCGAGTCATACGTGCGTGTCTAGAAGAGCGAGGCCGCCCCGGCGCGTGCGAAGTCGACCAGCGGCGACTGGTAGATGCCGAAGAGGAACATCACGACGACGCAGAGCAGCAGCAGTCCGCGCGTCCAGCCCGACATCTCGAGCACCGAGCTGTCGACCGCCTCACGCATGTAGATGCGCTTGACGACGCAGAGGTAGTAGTACAGACCCACCACGACCATCACGAGGCTCAGGATCACCACCGGCATGAGCCCGCCGTGATCAACCGCCGCGCGCAGCACCATGAACTTCGCGAAGAACCCCGCGAAGGGCGGCACGCCGGCGAGCGACAGCATCGACACCGTGAGCACGAGCGCGAGGAAGGGTGAGCGATTCGCCAGACCGTTGATGCGATCCATGTGCGCGTTGTCGGCGGTACGCGAGACGACGACGATCACGAGGAACGCCGCGATGTTCGCGAACAGGTACGTCGACATGTAGAAGAGGATCGCGTTCGCGGAGTCCTGTGAGCCCGTCGCGAGCGCCAGCATCAGGAACCCTGCATGCGCGATGCCGGAGTAGCCGAGGAAGCGCTTCAGGTCGGTTTGCGGGATCGCGCCGAGGTTGCCCATGAGCAGCGTCAGGAACGCCAGGCCCATGAGGAGCGCCGTCCACTGGCCGGCCGCCTCACCGAGGATCGAGTAGACCAGGCGCATCATGAGCAGCACGCCGGTGGCCTTCGAGCCCACCGAGAGCATGGCCGTGACGGGCGTCGGCGCGCCTTGGTAGACGTCCGGGATCCAGACGTGGAACGGCACGGCGCCGAGCTTGAAGCCCAAGCCCACGAGCAGCATCAGCAAGCCGAACTGCAATGCGCCGGGCATCTCCTCGGAGCTCACGATCACGTCGTGCACGACGGCGAAGTCGAAGCTGCCCGTCGCGCCGTAGATGAACGCGATGCCGTAGACCATGAAGCCGGCGGCGACAGCGCCGATGATGACGAACTTGATGCCGGCCTCGATCGAACGCGGAAGCCCGGGACGAAAGGCCGCGAGCATGAACAGCGTGATCGTGACGAGCTCGAGACCGACGAACAGCGTCGCGAAGTCGTTGCACGACGCGAGCATGCACATGCCGAGCGTCGCGAAGACGATGAGCATCGAGAACTCACCGCGTCCGGCCGGGAAGCGCACCTCGTAGGGCGCGGCCAGCCACATCACGAGCAGCGCCGTCGCGACGAAGAACTGCTTGAAGAAGATCGCGAACGAGTCGAGCTGGCCGAACTGCCCGTCGCCGTACGGCTCGAGGAAGAAGGTGCTCACGAGGATCGCGCCCAAGCCGGCGTAGGTCACGAAGCGCGTCTTCTCGGAGGCTCCCGTGAGCTTGCCGCCACCGTCGAGCAGATCAGTGACGATCAGCACGAGCGCGAGGACCGCGAGGAAGACCTCGGTGCCGAAGATGTCGAAGAGTTCAGCAGGATTCATGAGACTCGACCGTCGGTCGTGAACGTGCGTTCGTGTGTGGTGGTCATACGCCCAGGGCCGCCTCGGCCGACTGGATCATCTCGACGATCGGCGCCACGCCGGTCGCGATGAGATCCGTGAGGGGAGCGGGGTAGAAGCCGAACAGCATCAGCGTGCCGAGCAGCAGCAGGAACGGGGCGCGCTCGAGCAGCGTGTTGGCATCGCGCAGCTCGGACCAGCGCTCGTCCATGGGGCCGAAGAACGACTCCTTGAACATGCGCAGCAGATACGTGGCGCCGATGACGAGGCCGAAGATGCCCAGGATCGTCGGGATCGGGTAACGCTCCCAGCTGCCGACGAGCACCATCAGCTCGGAGGCGAAGTTGGCGAAGCCGGGCAGGCCGAGCGACGCCATCGCCGTCATGAGGAACAGCGTCCCGACGAACGGGATCTGCTGCATGAGTCCGCCGAGGTCATCGAGCATGCGCGTGTGCGTCTGCTCGTAGAAGAACCCGATGAGCGAGAAGGCCAGGGCCGTCATGACGCCGTGAGCGAACATCAGGAAGACGGCGCCGTTGACGCTTAGGACCGTGCACGACGCGATACCGAGCAGCACGTAACCCATGTGCGAACTCGACGAGTAGCCGATCACGAACTTCATGTCGCGCTGGGTCATGGCGATGTAACCGCCATAGATGATGTTGAAGCAGCACAGCACGGCGACCCAGGGCAGCCAGGTGACGGCGCCTTCGGGCAGGAGCGTCAGCGCGATGCGGATGATCGCGTAGCTGCCGAGCTTCATGAGCACGCCGGCGTGCATCATCGACGCCGCGGCCGGGGCTGCGGCGTGTCCACCCGGCGACCAGGAGTGCAACGGCCACATCGGTGCGATCGTCGCGAAGCCAACCAGCAGCAGCGGGAAGAGCAGCTCCTGCGTGGCCAGGTCGAGCCCGTTGCCCGACATCACGGCTTCACGGAGGATGAGCAGATCGAACGTCGGCTCGGCCGTGAGGCCCGAGAAGTACAGCATCAGCAGGCCGATGAGCGCGACGACGGCACCCGCGGTGAGGTACAGCGTCAGCTTCATCGTCGCGTACTCGCGGTTCGACGAGCCCCAGTACCCGATCAGCAGGTACATCGGCACGACGGCGAGTTCGAAGAAGAAGTAGAAGAAGAACAGGTCGAGGCTGACGAAGACGCCGAAGACGCCCGCGACGAGCGCGTGCAGGAGGATGTAGAAGTCCTTGACGCGCTTGTCGATGAAGCACGACGCGAGGCTGCCCGCCATGTAGACCACGCCGGTGAGCAGCACCATCGCGACGCTGATGCCGTCGACGCCCACCTGGAACGAGATGCCCAAGTCGGGCACCCACGGGATCTTCTTGAGGAACTGGAAGTCGCCCAGCGTCTGGTCGTAGTTCAAGAACAACACGATCGACAGCAGGAGGCAGACGCCCGACGTCACGCACCCGAAGGTCCGGATGAGCGACTTGTTCGAAGCCGGCAGGAAGAAGCTGATGGCCGTTGCGACTGCCGGAAGCAGGATCAACAGCGTCAGCAGGTGGTCGAGGATCAGACTCACAAGTTCAGCGCCAACATGGCGGCAACACCCGCCAGGAAGAGGAGCACGTACGCGCGGACCGAACCGGACTGGTACCGCGCCGCGAGCGCACCGGACGCGCGTGTCGTCCACGCACTTCCGTTGACCAGCGTCTTGATGATCACGAGCTGGTCGAAGAGGTTGCAGAGGCGTGCGAAGTTCTGCTGGATGTTGTCGACGATCCACGTGTAGACGTCATCGACGTACCAGCGGTTGTCGAACAGCCGGTGGATCGGACCGAGCGCGGTCTTGATCTTCTCGGGGTCGATCCATTTCTTGTGGAAGGCAACCCAGGCCGCGCCCGCGCCGAGCGTGAAGATCTCGAGCGCGTGGAGGATCGTGGGCATGTCGAAGTGCACGTAGTGCGGCTCAGGTGCGCCCGCCGGCCGCGTGATGGACCGGAAGGCCTCCATCGTCTCCGCGTTGAAGAAGAAGCTCCAACCCGTGAGCGTCGCGAGCCCTGTCAGGACCACGAGCGGCGACCACATCGACGGCGGCGCTTCGTGCGGCTTGCCGTGGTAACGCGCCTCGCCGAACCACGTCATGAAGATGAGGCGGAACATGTAGTACGAGGTGAGCACGGCCGTCACGGTCGGAAGGACGGTGATCAGGAACGTGTCGGCGTAGGCGGGCGGGTGCGCAGTCAGGTGCAGGATGCCGTCCTTGCTCCAGAAACCGGAGAGGCCGGGGAAGCCACACAGCGCGAGTGTCGAGATGAAGAACGTCCAGAAGGTGATCGGCATCACCTTGCGCAGGCCACCCATCTCGCGGATGTCGTTCGTGTGGACGGCGTGGATGACCGCGCCGGCACCGAGGAACAGGCAGGCCTTGAAGAAGGCGTGCGTCGTGAGGTGGAACATCGCGGCGTCGGTGCCGCCCAGGCCCACCGCCATCACCATGTAGCCGAGCTGAGAGAGCGTCGAGAAGGCCAGGATGCGCTTGATGTCGAACTGCGTCGTGGCGATCGTCGCGGCGAAGAACGCCGTGAAGGCGCCCATGTGCGCGATGATCGACATCGCCGTCTCGCTCGGCATGTAGAGGAAGAACAAGCGGCAGAGCAGGAAGACGCCGGCCGCCACCATCGTGGCGGCGTGGATCAGCGCCGAAACCGGCGTCGGGCCTTCCATGGCGTCGGGCAGCCAGACGTGCAGCGGGAACTGTGCGCTCTTGCCCATCACGCCCATGAGGAGCAGTCCGCCGGTCACCCAGAGGAAGGTCTCGCCGGACATCGCCCAGCCGTTCGCGCCCCCCACCTGGAAGATGTCCTGGGCGAGGAACTCGGGCGTCATCGCAGCGGCCATGCCGGCGAAGTCGGCCGTCCCCAAGGCGTAGAACGCCATGAGGATGCCGATCATGAACCCGAAGTCACCGACGCGGTTCGTGAGGAAGGCCTTGTTGGCGGCGTCGTTCGCGGACGGCTTGCGGTAGTAGTACCCGATCAGCAGGAACGAGCTGACACCGACGAGCTCCCAGTGGATGAAGATCTGGAAGAGGTTGTCGGCGAAGACGATCCCGAGCATCGAGAAGATGAAGAGCGACAGGAACGCGAAGAACCGCGAGATCCCGGGATCACCCTTCATGTAACCGAGCGCGTAGATGTGGATCAGACCACCCACACCCGTCACGACGAGGAGCATCATCAGTGACAAGCCATCGATGAGCGCGCCGTAGCGGAACTCGATGTCGCCGGCGCCCGCCCAGCGGAACGACTCGTGGAAGAGCACGCCCTCTCCGGCCGACAGCGCGTCGGGCACATACATCACGGTGATGAAGAAGCCTGCCCAGACGGCCGCGATCGACACGGCGGCCGACAGCTTCCAATTGCGGTGCAAGCCGCACGCGATGAGCGCGGCGGACACGAGGGGCAGGAAGAGGATGAACCAGGGTCCCGAAGGCATCAGCGCGGTCCTACCAGCGGAGGTTCGCGACGTCGTCGACGTTGACCGTGTCGAGGCGTCGGAAGAGGGCCACGGCAATCACCAGAGCCACGGCAACTTCTGCGGCGGCGACGGCGATCGTGAAGAAGACAAACACCTGCCCCTTGGGCTCGACGATCCCGTCGATGGGCAGCATGTACTTGTTGAACGCGATGAGCGCGAGGTTCGCGGCGTTCAACATGATCTCGACGCCCATGAGGACGAGGATCACGTTGCGGCGCATCATCACGCCACACAGCCCGAGCGTGAACACGAGGCCGGACAGGTAGAGGTAGTGCTCGAGCTGAATCATGCGTCGCGCGTCCTCCGCGCTAGAACCACAGTGCCGAGAATCGCGGCCAGCAACAGTAGCGAGACGGCCTCGAACGGAATCACCATCTCGGTGAACAAGTACTTCGCGACGACCTTGGGCTCGCCCTCGAACGTGTTGGCGCGCACGGGATCGACGGCAGCTCCGAGGTCGCTGATCGCGCGGTGCAACAGCGCGAAGAACGTCCCGGCGGCCAGCACCATGAGCGGGTTGACCTTCATGCCCTCGAGTTCGTCGCTGCGCAGGTTGATCAGCATGATGACGAACAAGAACAGCACCATGATCGCGCCGGCGTAGACGAGTACCTCGATCGCCGCCATGAGGTAGGCGTCGAGCAGCACGAAGAGCCCGGCCGTGGATGCGAACGACAGGATCATGAAGATCGCGCTGTGCACGGGGTTCTTGACGAACATCGTGAGCAGCGTGAACAGCACCATCGCCCCGCCGAAGAGAAAGAAGAACGGCAGCTCCATGGCCTACTTCCCCTTCCACTTCTGGATCGTGTCGACACGCGTGCCGCCGATCTCATAGAGACGATCCTTGTCGTGCACCAACTCGGCGCGGGTCTGGCCGTTCAGCTCGTACATGCTCGTCATGAAGATGGCCTCCTCGGGGCAGACCTCCTCGCAGTAGCCGCAGTAGATGCAACGCAGCATGTCGATGAAGAACTCCTTGGGAGCCTTCTCGACGTTCTCGTTGACCTCGGTCTCGGCGACGTTGTCGGGCCCGCCGATCTCGCCGGGCTTGATCACAATCGCCTTGGGCGGGCAGATGTACTCGCAGAGCTGGCAGGAGACGCACTTCTCGCGCCCCTCCTGATCCTTCACGAGCCCCGGCGCCCCGCGGTAGTCGTCGTAGAACTGCTGACGCTCCTCGGGATACTGGAGAGTGATCTCCTTCTTGAACATCTGCTTGAACGTCATCCCGAGCCCCTGCACGACCTGCGGCAGATAGAGCTCCTGGAACCACGTCAGCTTTTTACGTTCGACCACCTTGCCCACGGGTCAGCTCCCTTTCGGCAGGTTGAAGAGGCCCGTGATGATGACGTTCACGAGAGCGATGGGCAGCAACACCTTCCAGCCCAAGTTCATGAGCTGGTCATAGCGGAAGCGCGGAATCGTCCAGCGCACCCAGATGTAGAGGAACATGAACGCCAGCACCTTCGTCATGAACGAGATGAAGCCGACCACGGCGCCCCAGTTGCCCAAGCTCGCGAACGTTTCCGAGCTCATGAATGGAATGTCCCAGCCGCCGAGGAACAGCACGGCGACGAGCGCCGAGAAGCCGAACATCGCGGCGTACTCGCCGATGAAGAACATCGCGAACTTCATCGAGCCGTACTCCGTGTGGTAGCCGGCGACGAGTTCGGTTTCGGCCTCGGGGAGGTCGAACGGCAAGCGGTTCGTTTCCGCGAAAGCGGCGATCACGAAGATGATGAACGCGATCGGGTGATAGAAGCAGTTCCAGACGCCGTCGACTTGCAGGTTGACGATGTCCATCAACCGCAGCGTGCCGGTCGCCATGAAGATACCGACGACCGACAGCCCGAGCATGAGCTCGTAACTGATCATCTGCGCACTGGCGCGCACGCCACCGAGCAGCGGGTACTTACTGTTCGACGCCCAGCCCGCGAGCACGACGCCGTACACGGCGAGACTCGAGATGGCGAAGAGGAACAGGATCCCGATGTCGAGGTCGGCGATCACCATCGGCACCGTGTGGCCCATCACGACGACGGGCGGCGCGATCGGGATCACGGCGAGCACGATCAGCGATGGCATCAACGCGATCGCCGGAGCGAGCACGAACAGCGCCTTGTTGACGTGGCCGGGGACGATGTCTTCCTTGAAGAAGAACTTGAGCGCGTCGGCGATCGGCTGCAGCAGACCGAAGTATCCAACGCGGTTCGGCCCCACGCGATCCTGCATCCACGCGGACACCTTGCGCTCGGCCAGCACCGCGTAGGCGCAGACGACGAGAACGACGTGCGTCACGATGATGATCTTCGCGAGGTTGACGCCGATGTAGAGGAGAGGTTCTTCGCTGAAACTCACGACTTGGCCGCCTGGATGACGAGGTGTTGGGCCTGCTCGTTCGGACCGACGATCGTCGAGTACTCGTCGGTGCCGATCGCGGCGACCTCGGGAAGCGAGGCGTTGGCGAGTGCGAGCAGCTCGGCGAACGACGTCCACTCGGCCGAGGCGAGGTCGCGCCAGATCTCCCAGTCGGCGGGGACATCAGCGCCGGGGTCGAGCGCGGGCTTGACAGCCTGACGGCGGCCGTCGTGGTTCATCCAGCTGCCCTTCTTCTCGAGCGCCGTGCGTCCGGGCAGCACGACGACCGCCGCCTCACCGAGAGCACCGGCAACCGGTGTCTGGAGCACGAGGAAGTCGAGACTCTCGAGCAGTCGTGAAGGCACGCCGACATCACCGGCAACGATCAGGCCGCGCAGCGCGGGAGCCTCGTCGGGCACGTTCGTGAAACCGAGCGCCTTGGCACCCGCGGTGTTCGGCGTGGCGTCGGGGAGCTTGAGGAAGTCGTCACCCTCCCAGCTCTTCTCGCCGTGCCAGATGTGCTCGATGTTCGAAAGCTTCGCGAACTCGCCGATCGCGGCGAGCTCTTCGCAGGTGTCGACCGTCGAGGCGAGGATCGCCACGCCGCTGCCGTCACCGACGAGTTCGACGACCTTGTCGAGCGCATCGTCCATCGCCACCGACTCGCCCGCCACGGTGGCACCGCGCACGCGCTCGTCGAGGTTGTAGGTCTTGTAGGACAGTCGCCCGTCGTCGCACATCCACGACTTGTTGACCTCCGGGTTGCGGCGCGGCGTGAAGCGCAGCAGCTTGCCCTGGTAGGCGCCGGCCGTGATGTTGCAGCCACGCTCGCAGCCCGGGCAGATCGTGTCGGCGAAGTCCATGAACCAGACACGCTGCTTGAAGCGGAAGTCGCGACTCGTGAGCGCCCCCACCGGACAGATGTCGATGATGTTCATCTGGTACGGGTCGGTGATCGGCCCGTTCGGCCCGAGCGTGATCGTGCTCGCACCGCCCATGTTCTCGACGCCGATCGGACGGCTGTCGCGCACGACCTCGAAGTAGCGCGTGCAGCGCGTGCAGAGGATGCAGCGCTCGGTGTCGAACATGACCTTGTCGGAGAACTCGACCGTCTTCGGGCCCTTGCGCTTGGGCTCGCGGAAGCGCGAGTCGCCCGGGCCGAAACGGTAGGCGTAGTCCTGCAGAGGACACTCGCCGGCCTGGTCGCAGATCGTGCAGTCGAGCGGGTGGTTGATGAGCAGGAACTCGAGCACACCCTTGCGCGCCTTGACGACGGCGTCGCTCGCCGTCTTGACGTCCATGCCCTCGCCCACGGGGAACTTGCACCCGATCGCGAGCTTGTTCGTGTTGCCGTTCACCTCGCAGAGACACATCCGGCAGTTGCCGTCGATGCCGATGTCGGGGTGGTAGCAGTAGTGCGGGACTTCGATCCCGAGCTTCGAGGCGGCCTCGAGCACCGTGGTGCCCGGCTCGACCTCGACCTCGCGCCCGTCGATGGTCAGCTTGATCATGACGCCCCCACCGGTGTGGCCGCCGCGACCTTCGCTTCGAACTCGTGGCGGAACTTCTTGACGATGCTTGTCAGCGGCCAGCACGCGCCGTCCGCCAGGGCGCACACGGTACGTCCCTCGATGTTCGAGGCAAGGTCCAAGAGCAGATCCATGTCTTCCTGGCGACCCTTCCCTGTGCAAAGACGGTTCAGGATCTTGACGATCCACGGCGTGCCTTCGCGGCACGGTGTGCACTGCCCGCAGGACTCGTGCGCGTAGAACTTCATGAGGTTGCGTACGGCCTCGACCATGTCGGTGTCTTCGTCGAGCACGATGATCCCGGCCGATCCGAGCGACGAATCGAAGCCGCGGATGGTCGGCGTGTCCATCGTGACCTGCGCCACCTCGTCGGGCATCAGCACCTTGCTCGACGAGCCGCCCGGGATCACGGCTTTCAGCTTCTTGCCGTTCTTCATCCCACCGCACGGGCCGTCGATCAGCTCCTGCAGCGAGAAGCCCGTCTCGATCTCGAAGACGCCGGGGTTGTTGACGTGCCCCGAGACGCACCAGAGGCGCACGCCGGGATCTTCGGGGTGACCGAAGCCGCTGTACCACTCGGCGCCGTTCTTCACGATGTGCGGGATGTTCGCGATCGTCTCGACGTTGTTGATGATCGTCGGGTCACCGAACAGGCCTTCGACGGCCGGGAACGGCGGCTTGTTGCGCGGGTACGGGCGCACACCCTCGATCGAGTTCAGCAGCGACGTCTCTTCGCCGCAGATGTACGCGCCACCGCCGATGTGAACGTGGACATCGAGGTCGAAGCCCGTGCCCTGGATGTCCTTGCCGAAGAAGCCGGCCTCGTAGGCCTGACGAATGGCGTCCTTGACGCGGCGGATGCCGAGGGCGAACTCGCAGCGCAGGTAGATGTAGGCCGTGTGCGCGCCGATCGCGTAGCAGGTGATGCCGACGCCCTCAACGAGCTGGTGCGGGTCGAACTCGACGATCTGGCGGTCCTTGAACGTGCCAGGCTCGCTCTCGTCACCGTTCACGCAGAGGTAGATCGGCTTGTCGGTGCCCTTGGGCAGGAAGCTCCACTTCATGCCCGTGGAGAACCCGGCTCCGCCGCGGCCCTTGAGGCCCGACTCCTTCACCAGCGCGACGAGCTCCTCGGGCGTGCCCTTCTCGCCCTTGATCGTCTCGAGGTACGTCTCGTAGCCGCCGTCGGCACGATACGTATCGATGTGGTAGCTGTTCTCCTTGTCGAACCGAGCCGACAGGATCGACTGCATCTTCAGGGCCATCAGACCGACTCCAGAAGCGCGTCGACCTCGTCGAGCGAGAGGCTCTCGTGCCGCTCGCCGTCGACGAGGAACGCCGGTGCGGTGCCGCACGACGCGAGGCACTCGGCCGCGCGCAACGTGAACTTCCCGTCGCTGGTCGTGCCGCCGCGTTCGACACCGAGCTTCGACTTGAGATGCGCCCACAGCTCACGCGCACCACACTCGTCGCACGACAACGTGCGGCAGACGTGGATCACGTGTTCGCCGTTCGGCGTCGCGTAGAGCATCGGGTAGAAGGTGACGACTTCGTGCACCTCGATCGGGTCGACGCTCAAAAAGTCGGCGACCCACGCTTGCGTCTCTTGGTCCAGCCAGCCCTTTTGCTGCTGGGCGACGTGCAACACAGGCATCATCGCCGCCTTGGCATGCGGGTAGTGGCTGCGGATCTCTTCGAGTTCGGAGATCACGTCCTCCGGGAACATTCCTGTCTCCTGACTGACCATCGTCTGCTGTCGCTCGCTCAGTTGTGACGGCGCACCGTCAGCGGTCGCATTCACCCATCACGAAATCGATGCTGCCCAAGATGGCCATGACGTCGGACACCATGTGTCCGGGCACGATCTCCTCGAGCACCTGCAGGTTTGCGAACGACGGACCGCGGATGCGGAGTCGATCGGCGTGCAGGTCGCCCTTGCTGCGCAGGAAGAAGCCGAGCTCGCCCTTGGGGTTCTCGTGGGCGAAGTAGACCTCGCCCTCGGGCGCGCTGATGGAGTCGGTGGCGACCATGAACTGGTGGATCAACGCCTCCATGTTCGTGAGCACCTTCTCCTTGTCGGGCAGCACCTGCTTGAGTTGTTCCTCGCCCTCGCGGTTCATGTACGGACCGCTCGGAATCGTGTCGAGCACCTGCGCGAGGATGCGCGTGCTCTGGCGCATCTCCTCGATGCGGCAGAGGTAGCGGTCGTAGCAGTCGCCCACCGAGCCGATCGGTACGTCGAACTCGTACTTCTCGTAGCCCGAGTATGGGTGCGCCTTGCGCGTGTCGTAGTCGATGCCCGAGCCGCGCAGGTTCGGCCCCGTGAGCCCCAAGCCCAGCGCGAGCTCCTTGCTGATCACGCCGACGTCCTTCGTGCGGACGTGCCAGATCTTGTTCGACGAGAGCATGCCTTCGTACTCGTCCACGCGATCGGGGAAGTTCTTCACGAACTTCTCGAGCTTCGGGAAGAAGTCGTCGGGCAGATCGCGTTCGACGCCGCCGATGCGCGTGTACGACGTGGTGAACCGCGCGCCGCAGATGCGCTCGATGAGCGTGTAGATCTCTTCGCGTTCGCGGAACGTCCAGAGGAACATCGTCATCGCACCGAGATCCATCGCGTAGGCACCCAAGCCCAGCAAGTGGGCCGAGATGCGCGCGAGTTCGGCGCAGATGACGCGGATGGCCTCAGCGCGCGGCGGCGCCTTGATGTCCATCAGCTTCTCGCACGCCAGGGCGTACGCGACGTTGTTCGCGAGCGGCGCGAGGTAATCGAGACGATCCGTGTACGGGATGAACTGATGCCACGACAGCGTCTCGCCGATCTTCTCCTTGGCGCGGTGCAGGAACCCGATGTCGGGCCAGCACTTCAGCACCTCTTCGCCGTCGAGCTCGAGGACGAGGCGGAGCACACCGTGCGTCGACGGGTGCTGCGGCCCCATGTTGATCATCATGTTCTCGGAGTGACGATCCTCGTGGATCTCCACGTCCAGAACGCGCGAGTCGGTCATGAGTCGGTCTCCTCGCCACGAGCCCGCTTGCGCTCGTCGTTGGTGACGTACGTGATCGCGACGTCACCCGACGTGCTGTCGACCGTGCCACCGATCGCGCGCCGCGGCGCTGCGAACTCACCCAAACCTTCGGTCGGGTATTCCTTGCGCAGCGGGAAGTGCTCGAAGCGTTCCATCATCAAGATGCGCTTGAGGTTCGGGTGGCCCGTGAAGATCACGCCGTACATGTCGTAGATCTCACGTTCGAACCAGTCGGCGCCGCGGAAGACGCCGCGCAGCGTGGGAGTTTCCGGGTGCGCAGCCGGGAGCGTCGTGCGGATGTGCAGGCGCTTGTGCGTGGTGATGTTGTAGAGGATCGTGATCACGTCGAAGCGTGGGTCGGCGTCTTCGCCGCGATCGGCGCCGAGCCGGTCGATGAAGAGCGTGTAGCCGAGGTCGTCGCGGGCATGCTTGACCACGTCGATCTCGGAGGCCGCGTCGACCTGAACCGTGACGTCGCCGCGGAACACCTCGGGCTCGGACGTCACCTTCGGAAAGGCGCGATGGAGCGCTGCGCCGGCATCCGGGTCACCCTCGTTCGCTGAGTTGTGTGTCGTGGAACTCATGAGCGCAGGGTCTTCTCGCCTTCGATCTTCCTCTGCAGCTTCATCAACGTGTTGATGACGTTCTCGGGGCGCGGCGGGCAGCCCGAGATGTAGAAGTCGACAGGGACGAACGTGTCGATCCCCTGGCACACGCTGTAGCAGCGGTACATGCCGCCACTCGAGGCGCAGGCGCCCATCGAGATGACCCACTTGGGCTCGGCCATCTGGTCGTACACGCGGCGCGCGGCCTCGGCCATCTTGTAGGTGCACGTGCCGGCGACGATCATGACGTCGGCCTGGCGCGGGCTGAAGCGCGCAACCTCGGCACCGAAGCGCGCCATGTCGAACTTGCTCGACGCGGCGGCCATGAACTCGATCGCGCAGCACGAAAGACCCAGCGGCAGCGGCCACAGGGCGTTCTTGCGCGCCCAGTTCACGAGCGCATCGGCGCGGCTCACGAAGAACCCGCCCTCGTCGTTCAGCCCCGTGGCGCTCTGGGCCTCGGGCACGAGCATCTCGGTCTTTGTGGTCATCTCAAGAGCTCCGTAGGGGGCCGCGTCGGCTGTTCCAGTCGAGCGCGCCCTTCTTCACCACGTACCACCAGCCGACGAAGAGCACCGTCAGGAAGACGAGCATCTCGTAGAACCCGAACATGCCCAGGTCCTGGTAGACGACGGCCCACGGGTACAAGAACACCACCTCGATGTCGAAGAGGATGAACAACATCGCGACGACGTAGAAACGCACGCTGAACCGGCGGCGTCCCTCTTGGAGGGGCTCCATGCCACACTCGAAAGGAGAGTCCTTGATCGGGTGTGGTGTGCCCTTTTTACCTAGCAGCCACGAGCCCACGATGTTGACGGCCGCGAACGAAATCGCGAATCCGACAAGCATGAGCACGGGCATGAAGTCGTTGAGTGCCTCGGGTGGCACGACGTGCGAGTCAGGCACGCTGGGGACTCCGGGAGGTGGACGAACGACGGCCCAGGCGGACGGCTCACCAAGGAGCGAGCGGCGACGGGTCGCACGCTGCACACCTCACAAAACCACACCCAGGGGATGGATCCGGCGGGATCATAGCCACTCGCGACCGCGCGGGGAAAGAACGGCCCCGACAATCATGGCGATCACGCCCCTACGACGGCGTCACTTCATGTAGCCGAGGTCTTGGAGCTGACGGATGCGATCCTCGGAGAGATCGGCTTGTGTGCCCGGAAGCTCCGTGGGATGGGCCGCGAGCCAGGCCTCCAGCGTCGCCCCGAGGACCCCGAGACGGTCGGGCTGTTCCGCGGCGACGTCGCCCCGTTCGGCCGGATCGGCGGCGAGATCGACGAGCACCTCCTGGCGCACCTTCGTCTCCTTGCCGTTCATGTCGCGGATCAGCTTCTCGCTGCCGTCCACGACGCCGGCCAGAATCCCCCATCGATGCTGGGGACTGGTGCCCGTGCGCTTCGCCATCCGCTCCATCGAGAAGTGTGGACGCTCGAGGAAGACCGCGCGCGCTGGCGCCGTGCGACCCGCGCCGAGCGCCGTCCAGTGGTCGAATCCGAGCATCGCGCCCTCCCAGAGCTCCGGCTCGACGCCGGCCGCCGAGAGCATCGTCGGCGCCAGATCGTCGAGCACGGCCGTTGCCGCGACCCGCTCTCCCGCGCGCGCCCCATCGGTCCGAGCGACGATCATGGGCACGAGCATCATCTCCTCCCAGATGTGGACGCCGTGGCCCTTCTCGCCGTGCTCGAAGAGCCCCTCGCCGTGGTCCGAGACGATCACGACGACCGCGTTGTCGAGCATTCCCTCGGCTTCGAGCCCGTCGAAGAGCCGCTTCAGCTGCGTGTCGGTGTACTCCAGCTCCGTCAGGTAGGCCCACCATGTGTCGGCGACGAAGCGCAGCGCGGGGTCCATGTCCGCGAAGGGCGCCGCGGCGGGTGTCGTCCACCAGTGCTTCTCGCGGTAGTCGAGCGAGCGGTCCATCGAGCCGAACTCATCGGCGCGATCGCGGACGAGGGCGGCGACGAGGGCCCGATCGAGGGTCGGCGTGAACGACTCTGGCGGCTCGAACGGGCCGTGTGGGTCGTAGTAATGCAGCCACAGGAACGTGGGACGCTCTTCGTCGCGCGTCTTGGCCCACGCAAGGGCGACGTCGGTGACCTCGCTGGCCCGCCGCTCGGGCGGATGCGTGGCGGTCGGGTCCCAGCTGCCGTCGGGCTGGTCCCAGTGCTCGAAGCCCTGCGCGATGCCGGATTCCTCGGACAGCACGAGCGCGCCGATGGCCCCGAACGTCTCGTAGCCCAGCTCCTCGATGAAGAGCTCGGCGAGTGTGAGGTTCTCGTCGACGAGGACGTAGAAGTTCTCGAGTGCCCCGTGAAGACGCGGCGTGACGCCCGTCATCATCGTGGAGTGCGACGGCAAGGTCTGAGACATCGGCGCGTAGACGCGGTCGAAGACGACGCCGCGCTCGCCCCAGGCCTCGACGGTCGGCATCGAGACCTGCGGATAGCCGTAGAGACCGAGGTGGTCGGCGCGCAGCGTGTCGAGCGTGATCAAGATCACATTTGGACGATCGACAGGATCGGGGGCCGGGCCGCAGCCCGCGAGGAACGTCAGCGCCGCCAGGCAGGACACACGCCACTCAGCGCCCATCGTCTTGCTCCTCATCGTCGGTCGGCGCGTCCGGCCCAGAGCCGTCGGGCTCGGGGTCATCGGCGCTGGATTCGTCGTCACCCTCGGCGTATCCGAGAGCCTGGAGTGTCTTGAGACGTTCGGCGTCGACGGACGCCCCCGTCCCCGGGGCGCGCACCTCGTGGGCCCGACGCCAACGCGCCAAGGTCTGGCGCATCCGCGCGACGGCCTGGGGGCGCTCGTCCGACAGGTTCACCGCTTCGGCTGGATCGGCGCGCAGGTCGTAGAGCTCGACCACGTCGTCGGGAAACTCGATGAGCTTCTGCGTGCCCATGACGAGCGCCGTGACCTCACCGTAAGGATGCCGCGTCGGATCCCCGTTGCCGCGCTGGATCAGCCGCTTGGGCGTGTAGTGCGGACGCTCGAGGAAGATCGGGCGCTCGGGCACCGACCCCCCGCTGCGCGTCGCCGCCCAGATCTCCGACGCCGACGCCGTACGCGGCGCGGTCGCGTCGGGCAGCTCGGCCGGGACATCGACGACGCCGTGCGTCGCGAGCGTCAGCATGAGGTCGTGCACCGACTCGAGCGGCACGGCGTGCTCGATGGTGGCCCCGGCGAGATCGTCGCCGTGAACGACGATCAGCGGCACGTGGACGACCTCCTCGTAGAGCTGCACGCCGTGGTTCTTCTCACCGTGCTCGAACAGGCCTTCACCGTGATCGCCGACGATCACGATCGTCGTGTCGGCGAGCATGCCGCGCTGCTCGAGGCCGTCGAGCATGCGCGCGATCTGCTCGTCGGTGTAGAGGATCTCGGCCAGGTAGCCGCGCCAGTCGTCGACGAAGTAGCGCGCACGCGTCTGCTCCTCGGGCTCGCTGCCGAACTCGCTGCGCCCCGCCCGCTCGAGCAGCCACTGCATGACGGGTGCGCGCGGGATCCGCTCGACGAACTCGGCCGGCGCCTCGTAAGGGCCGTGCGGGTCGAAGAAGTGCGTCCAGAGGAAGAAGGGTTGGTCGGTGGAACGGTGGTCGGCCCAGCCGAGGGCCTCGTCGACGACGACGGCGGCGCGACGCTCGGGCGGCAGCTCGCCTTGCGACGACTCGCCGGTCGGCTCGCCCCAGGCCGTGAACCCCTGGGCGATCCCGGAGCGTTCATCGAGCACGAGCGCGCCGACGAACCCGGCCGTCTCGTAGCCTTCGTCCCAGAGCGTCTCGGCGAGGGTCTCGGCCTGTTCGCCGAGCTTGTAGTGGTTCTCGAGCGAACCGTGGACGCGCGGGTTCGTGCCCGTGAAGAGCGTGGAGTGCGTGGGCAGCGTCTGGCCCATCGGCGCGTAGGCCCGCGTGAAGCGCACGCCGCGCGCCGCGAGGGCATCGAGACGTGGTGTCGTCTCGACGGGGCAGCCGAACGACGAAACCGAGTCGGCCCGCGTGGTGTCCATCGTGATGACGAGCAGGTTGCCGCGCGCGTCGGCGCTCGGCACCGGCTCGGACTCGTCTGCACACCCGCCGAGAACGCAGGCCAGCAGCAGCGTCGTGCAAAGCGAGCCTCGGCCTCTGCGTTGCCAGATACGGGCTACCGGAAAGTCATTCGTCATGTTTCGTGAGTGAGCGCTTTGCGCTGAGGAGAAGTCCGATCAAGACACCGATCACGAGCGTCGTGAAGAGCAGCATCGCACGCGGCATCGACACCGTCATGAACAAGAGCTTCGTGTCGACCGTCTCGGTGTTCTGGAGCGCGATGACGACGATCAGAACGAGAAGAATCGCGATGGCAGCATTTTTGAATGACTTCATGATTCTCAAATCTGCACGGGAAGCAGGATGCTCGCTCGCACTGGCCGACAGCGTAACGATTCTCGCCGCCGAAGCCGCGCCGTGCGCAGGCCCAGGTCAGCCGGTCACGATGCGCGCCGCACCTGTGTAGACGTTGAAATCATCTCCACGCAGGAAACCGACGAGCGTTTGACCTCCGGTGCGCGCGAGGTCGACGGCGAGGCTCGAGGGCGCCGAGACCGAGCAGACGATCGGGATCTGCGCGCGCCGCGCTTTCTGCACGATCTCGAAGCCGGCTCGTCCCGACACCATGAGCAGCGTTCCATGCAGCGGGACGCGCCCGAAACGCAGGGCCTCGCCAATGACCTTGTCGACCGCGTTGTGACGACCGACGTCCTCGCGCAGCGCGAGCAGCTTGCCCGTGCGGTCGAAGAGCGCCGCGGCATGCAGCCCGCCGGTGCGCGCGAAGACGGCCTGGTGGCGGCGCAGCTGGTCGGGCAGCGAGACGAGCACGTCGCGCGCGATCGAAACGCTGTCGTCGATGAGCGGCGCCGTCACGGCGACGGCCTCGAGGGTTGTCTTCCCGCAGACCCCGCAGCCCGACGACACGAGCCCCACGCGCACCGTGCGCTCTTCGTCGAGCGTCACGCCTTCTCGCAGGGCGACGGTGACGACGTTCCCCACGGCCTCTTCGGGCACATCGCGGCACCAACCCACGGCCGTGACGTCCGCCCCGCCGTCGACGAGGCCTTCGGTGAAGAGCAGCCCGCGCACGAGGTCGAAGTCGTGACCCGGCGTGCGCATCGTCACGAGCAGGCTGCGGTCGCCGTGGCGGACCTCGAGCGGCTCCTCGACGACGACGTCGTCAGCACCGGACGTGATCGCGTCGCCGCGGTGATGATCGACGGGCAGTGAGACGTGGTCGTCGCGCTCGAAAGATCTCGCGGTCACGGGGTCGGCACGCCAAGCGGCTCGACCGTCACGACGGCGTTGTAGTCGGGCACGCCGCCACCGGGATCGACAAGCCCCGACGGCACGAGCACGTTCACCTCCGGCCAGTGGCCTTGGATCGAACGGCGCGCGACCTCGGCGTAGAAGACGCGCCCGTGGAACTCGCCGACGTCGTTGCGCAGCACGATGCGGGCATTGTTCGCGAGCCCGAGCGCCGCCGCGTCGTCGGGGTGCATGAGGATGTGGTCACGTTCGGCACCGTTGAGCGGGTCGCGCGTCGCCTGGATCATCGAGTTGAACTGCTTGCCGCGACGCGTTGCGAGGACGAAGCGATCGGGCGACGAGGTGTCGAGCCAGGCCTTGTCGACGGTGCCGCCGCCGGTCGTCTGACGCGCACCGAGCCCCGGCGGCGAGACGGGCTGGAAGTGCGCCCGGCCGTCGTCGGTCTCGAAGCGTCGGTCGGCACAGAGGTGCGGACCGCCCCACTGGAACTGGTCGCCCTGCAGCTCGAGCCGCTCGATGCCCGCGTAGCTCGGCACGGCTGCAGCGATATCGGCGCGGATCGCGGAACCCGAATCGAGGCCGAGCCGATCGAAGCGCTCGGGGTCGACGGCGCGCGCGAGGTCGGTCAGCATCTCCCACTCGCTGCGACACTCGCCGATGTCGTGCCGGATCTGCGGCGAGTAGATCACGCGCCGCTCCGTGCTCGTTTCGGTGCCGCCCCCGGTCTGCTCGTAGCGCGTGCGCGCCGGCAGCAGGTACACGACGTCTTCGGGCTCGACGAACATCTGCTTCGTGACGACGATGTCGCTGTGGATGCGCAGCTGGATGCGCTCGAGGGCGCGTTCGATCGCCGGCGGGTCGGGCATCGTCTCGAGAAAGTTGCCGCCGATGCAGTAGTAGGCGTCGAGTTCACCGCGATCGGCCGCCGCGAGGGCGTCGACGCACGACAACCCTTCGGTGCTCGGAACGTCGAAGCCCCACAGGGACGAGAAGTGTTCGGCGTTGCGTTCGCTGATCGGCAGGCCGCCGGGGAAAGACGTCGCATAGGCACCCATCTCGGCGCCGCCCTGCACACCGGAGTGGCCGCGGATCGGCATCATCCCGCAGCCGCGGCGCCCGACGTACTCGCGCAACAACCCGAGGTTGACGATCGCGCGCACGGTGTCGCCGCCCTGCGTGTGCTGTGTGATTCCCATCGACCAGACGAACACGGCCCGCTCGGCCCGCGCGATCTCGTCGGCAAAGGCCTCCACCTCCTCGAGCGACAGCCCGCAGATCGCGAGCAGCGCGTCCAGCGGCTGACCATCGAGCAGCGTGCAGAGGTCGTCGAACCCCGTCGTCGCCTCGTCGATGAACGAGCGTTTGATGGCGCCGCGCGCGATGAGCACCTTCATCACGGCGTTGAGGAACGCGAGGTCGCCGCCGATCTTGACGAGGAAGAAGCGGTCCGTGATCGCCGAGCCGAAGATGGCCGAATCGAGATCCGACGGCACCCAGTAGCGCTCCATTCCCGGCTCGCGATACGCGTTCACCGTGAGCACCCGCGTGCCGCCCTTCTTGGCCGACGCGAGGTACTTCGTCGCCACGGGCTGGTCGTTGGCTGGGTTGCTGCCGAAGAAGACGACGAGGTCGGCGTCGTACCAGTCGGTGTAGCTGCAGGTCGTCGCGGCGACGCCGAGCGTCGTCTTGAGCCCCGACGTGCTCGGCGAGTGACACAGGCGCGCGGAGTTGTCGACGTTGTTGCTGCCGAGGAAGCGCATGACCTTCTGCGCCGTGTAGTAGACCTCGTTCGTGACTCCGCGACTCGTGACGAACATCGCCGTGCGTTCGGGGTGCAGCGCGCGCCAGCGTTCACCGACGTCGGCCCAGAGTTCGCTGAACGAGACGCGCGTGAAGCCCGGCTCGCCCTTGCGGCGACGCATCGGATACGGCAAGCGCCCGAGCTTGCGCAGCTGCTTGCTCGACAACGACGAAAGCTTCGAGACGTCGGCCAGCGCACTGACGTCGAGCGGCTTGGCCGTGTTCAGCTTGAGCAGCTCGAGTCGCACCATGCAGAGGTGCGTCTTGTCGCCGCCCAGCGTCCAGTCCTTCAGGCCCGTCGTCCCGAGCGCGCACCCGTCGCACACGCCGCGCGTGAGGACACGCCAGGCGTACGGGAGGTCGTGCTTGTTCTCCCAGATGATGCGCAGCATGTCGCGGAAGTGACGCGGCTTGGTCACGCCGATCCCGAAGGGCAACCAGCGCCGCCAGCCAACCGCGCGTCGCGTCGAGGACTTCGCCGAGGTCTCGTTCATGGACAAGAGGCTAGCGTGATCTTCTCGTGGGCATCCACTGCCGACTCGGCACGGCAGTCAAGTCGCCTGCGTCGGAGTTCGATGAGGGGGCACGATGAATACCGCCTCGAAGTCCCTCGGCGTCAACCGTCACGCTCTCGTGGCCGCGGTCGCCTTCGCCTCGCTCAACGCCGCCGCGCTCGTCTTGCAGCCTCCGGGCGATGACGAGTTCGACCCCAACGTGCTCCACGTGGCCTCGGTCGACGCGCACGGCGTGGTCGCGATCGATCCGATCACCGGTAAAGCAGAACCGCAGGTCGTGACCGGACTCGTCGCCCCGAGCGGCGTCATGTTCGGCGTCGACGGGCTGCTGCATGTGACCGACGGGATCACGAACCGCGTGCACATCTTCGATGGCGACGGCATCGTCCTCGACCAACTCGGCGTGGGCGCTGGAATCCTCGGGCCGTCCGGACTCGAGATCGGCCCTGGTGGCGAGATCTTCGTGACCTCCTCGACGGGTTCGAGCGTCATCCACCTCGACACCGACGGCGCGCTGGTCGACGAGATCGTCGGCGGCGACGGCAACGGCCCGCTGCTCCTCGCCCCGTCCGACATCGCCTTCAGCCATGGCGGCAGCGCCTTCGTCTCTTCGCTGCTCTCGAACGAGATCTTCGAATACGATCCGTCCGGCGCCTTCCTGCGCACATTCGGCAGCGACGGCCCCCTGGACGGCCCCAGCGGGCTCGCCTTCGGCCGCGAGGGCCGACTCTTCGTGGCCTCTTCGGGCAACGATCGGATCGTCGTCTACGACGCCGACGGCGTCTTCCTGGCGCAGTTCCAGAGCCCGGAGATCGACCATCCGACCGACGTCGCCCTGGGCCCCGATGCCCTGCTCTACGTCGCCAGCTTCGACAACGACCGGATCGTCGTGCTCGACGCGTCGTCGGGTCTCGTCGAACGCGTCCTGCCACTCGCGGCGGGCAACGGTGGCCCGCAGAGCATCGCCTTCTCGCCCTTCACGCTGGGCTCCAAGATCAAGGGCTCGTTGCAAGAGTCGAAGGGCGAGGACGACTCGTTCAAGGACTCCGCGAGGTTCACGATCGTGCCCGGCTCGGGCCGCATGACCCTCGCGGTCGACGACCCGTCGAGCCCGATCCTCGCGACCTACGGCGCGTCGATCTTCGTCTTCCACGGCCTGACGGCCTTCGAAGCGGACGCCAAGAAGCGTCGTGTCCACGGCATCGAACTCGGCGGCGCGGCCGGCTTCGCCTCGTTGCTGCTCGATGCCACGGGCAAGGTCGACAAGTCGGGCATCTATCTGCTCAAGAAGGGCAACGGCGACCTGATCCTCGCCGGACCCGACGGGCTGCTGAGCGCGAGCGTCAAGACGACGAAGTAGGTCGCTGCGCGAGTTCACGAGCCCGTCATTGGAAGCCGGTCGCAAGGTCAGGCTACGATGGGATCGTGAACTCGCGCAGCATCAGCATCAGCACAGGCATCGTGGCGACGATCCTCGTCGGCTGGGTGCTGCACGTCGGTGCAGCGATCATCCAGCCGTTCGTCATCGCCGTGCTGCTGTGCGTCCTGCTACGGCCCGTCGTGGCCGCGCTGGCGAAGGCCTTCATCCCGCCCGTCGTCACCGTCGTCGCGCTCGTCGTGCTGCTCTTCTATGGCGCCAGCCAGGTCGCCGTGGTCGTGCAGAGCAACGCGCTGACATTCGTCGGCGAGATGCAGGACGGCGTCAAGCTGAAGACGCTCAACGAGGCCCAGGAGACACTCGCCAAGTCGGGCACGTGGGGTCAGATCCTCGTCGGCCTACACGACCAGGTCGAGTCGTGGGAACTTCCCGAGGGCGTCGCGGACCTGACGCAGTACGGCCTGCGCACGCTCGAGGAGCAGAAGCCCGACGAGTTCTTGGCCGGGCTCGGTCTGATGGGCGTCGGCACGGGGTTCGACTTTGCGCGCGCGCTCGTCATCATCGTCATCTACATGCTGTTCATCTTCGCCGAACAGGCTGTGTTCCGATCGAAGGCCCTTTCCGTGGCGGGCGATCGCCAGCAGGAGGTGGCCGATGCGCTCGACACGATTGCGGTCGGAATCCAGCGCTACCTGGGCGTGAAAACCGTCACGTCGCTCGCCACCGGTGTCCTCTGTTACGCGGCGCTGCTGTGGCTCGAGATCCCCTATGCGCTGCTGTGGGGCTTTCTGACGTTCCTGCTGAACTACATCCCGACCTTCGGGTCGATCATCGCGGGCATCTTCCCCGCCGTCGTGGCACTCGCCGTCGGCGGTGACGCCTCGCTGACGGGCGTCGAGAAAGCCGTCATCGTCGTGTTCGTCTACCTCACGGTGAACCTGACGCTGGGCAGCTTCGTCGAGCCGAAGATCCTCGGGCGTGAGCTGAACCTCTCGCCGCTCGTAATCGTCGTCTCGGTGGTCGTCTGGGCCGGCATCTGGGGTGTCGTGGGAACCTTCCTGGCCGTGCCGATCACAGCCACGATCCAGATCGTCCTCGCGAGCCAGGAGAGCACGCGACCCTTGGCGATCCTGCTGTCGTCGGGCCCCCCACGACCGGGCCGTCGACGGCTGCTGCGGCGCAAGAACGGCGACCGCGTGGCGGCCTAGTGGCGCGATGAATCACGGGCGATCTGCTGTGCTCGCATCTGAACCCTGCCTGGCTGCGACCTCGCGACGATCGTCCACGAACAACCCGGATGAGAAGCGATGCGCAGCCCACTGATCGGACTGCTGCTCGTGATCATCGCCGTCGTGGTGATCGTGAAGCTGCCGATCCCGACGCCCGAGCGTGTGTTCGCGCTCACGCCGGCGCGCGGTCTCGAAAGCGATCGCGCCGCACTCGACGATCACGCGGCCTGGCTGACGCTGGCGTCGACCGAGGCGCACGGTCACGCAGCGCAGTTTGCGGGGCGCGACGTGACATTGCGAACAACCGAGCTCGCGTCCGGCACGGCGACGTTTCTCGACCTCGTAGCAAGCATCGTCATCGACTCCGTCTCCTTTCGCGACGGCACGCTCGTCGTCGGCGGACACGACACCCACCGCGGCGCCGTCATCGAGGCCTTCGCGATCGAACCGCTCGACGCCGAAGCGTCTCCACCGACGCAGCGCGTCACGCGCCGCGAACTCTGGCGCGAGTCGAGCAGCGCATCCGTCGTCGCGCTCAGCCTGGCCCCCGGTGGGCGCACGCTCGCAGCCGTCACCGACGACGGACACCTGCGCCTCTTCACCAGGCGCGACACGACGCAACCGCTCGGCGAGCCCGTCGTCCATGTCACCCCCAGCCAAGAGCCGCGCCTGGCCGACGTCCGCGCCGCGCGCACGATCGTGATCGCCCCCGACGCGACGACGAGTCGGCTGTACTTCGAGCTCACAACGTCCCTCGGCTCGCTCGCCGTGCCCGTCGAAACGCCCCATGCCCCGGGAGCGCGCCGCTGGATCGAACCGAGCGAGCGCGCCATCTGGGTGACGGGCGAGGCGCTCGTCGACCTCGGCCCGTGATCCGCGCGGCGGGGTAGACTTGCGCTGCGTTCCACCCTTGATCGTGAGACACCCGTGTTCGTCCGCACCCTTGCCTTCGCTGCGCTGCCCCTTGCCCTTACTGCGTTGCTGGCCAGCTCGCCCTCCGCGCAGGTCACTCAGAACGAGACACAGACCGTCACGGCGGCGCTCGATGCCGATGCTGGCGATCGCTTCGGCGCGGCCGTCGCGATCTCAGGAGTGCGCGCAATCGTCGGAGCGCCGCGCGACGACGGGGCGGCGAGCGACGCCGGCGCCGCCTACGTGCTGCGCTACGACGGCCCGGTGCTCGGTTGGGTCATCGAAGACACCCTGCACGCAAGCGACGCCGGCGCGGGCGACGAGTTCGGCACCGGCGTGGCGATCAGCGGCGACGTCGTTGTCGTCGGCGCGCCGCGCGATGACGACATCGCAGCGCAAGCCGGCGCGGCTTACGTCTTCCGACGCAGCGGCTCGACGTGGAATGAAGAAGCCAAGCTCGTCGCGCCGCCTGGCACGGGCGCGATGTTCGACTTCGCCGGGCGCTCGGTGGCCGTCGCAACGGATCGCATCCTCGTCGGCGTGGAAGGTGACGACGGCAACGGCCTCGGCGCCGGCGCGGCCTTCGCCTACCGCTTCGACGGTAGCGCCTGGAACGCCACGCAGGTGCTGCGCGCCTCGGCAACGACGGCCGGCGACGCGTTCGGTCACCGCGTCTCGATCGGCGGCAAGCTCGCGGCGATCGCGTCGTTCGCCGACGACATCGGCCCCGACACCGACGCCGGGTCCGTCACCCTCTTCCGCGACATCGCCGGCGTTTGGGATCAGGACGCGACGCTGATCGCCAACGACCGCGAGCCCGAGGACCTCTTCGGCAGCGACATCGCCGTGAGTCCGTCGGGCGCGCTCGTCGTCGTCGGCGCCGACCACGTCGACGGCATCGGCACCGAGTCGGGCGCCGCGTATGTCTTCCGCTTCGGCACGAACTGGCAGCAGGAGGCGAAGCTCGTCCCGTCCGACAGCAAGTTCGCCGACAACTTCGGCTTCTCGGTCGACGTCTGCGGCGACACGGTCGTGGTCGGGTCGATCGGCCACGACGACGCCGGCAACGGCTCGGGCTCGGCGTACGCCTATCGCTTCAACGGCTTTACGTGGGCCGAAACCGCCAAGCTCGCGGCCACCGACGCGGCCGCCGGCGACGAGCTCGGCAGCGACGTCGCGGTGCGCGGCGAACACGGCCTCGTCGGCGCGCGCCTCCGCGGTCCCACCGACGTCGGCGCCCTCTACGCCTTCGACGCCTTGGCGACGTCGTCCTGGAGCGACCTCGGCGCGCCGCTCGCCGGCGCGCTGGGCGACCCCGTCTTCACGGGCACGGGCGTCCTCTGCGGCGACGACCCGCTCTCGGTCACGCTCAGCAACGCCCTGCCGAACACGAGCACGGCCCTGGTCATCGGCCTCGCAAACCTCAGCGCCCCCTTCAAAGGCGGCACGCTCGTCCCCACGCCCGACCTCGTCCTCACCGGCCTCCCCACGGGCCCGTCAGGCACCTTCGCAACGGTGTCCACGCTGCCGGCGAACCTCCCGCCGGGCTTCACCTTCTACCTCCAGCACTGGATCAGCGACCCCGCCGGCCCGAAGAACTTCGCGGCGAGCAACGCGTTGGCAGGAACGACGGAGTAGGTCACGGCTCGCGTGCCAGGCGCAGCACCGTCACGTCTTCCGTGCGGTGGCTTGCGATGAGGATCTCGGCGCGGCCGTCGTTGTCGATGTCGGCGACGGCGATGTCGATCGGGCGCGCGGTGACGCTGTTGCTGCCGGCGTAGGTGAAGCCGTCGGGGCTGCCGCGGAACGTCGAGACGACGCGCGTCGTCTCGCTGATCGTGACGATGTCGGCGTGGCCGTCGCCATCAAGGTCGCCGACGGCGAGGTCGACGGCGCTGCCCGAGAGGTTCGTGAACGGCGAGCCTGGCGCGTGGGTGAAGGCCGCCGTGCCGTCGTTGAGGAGGACGGAGAGAGCGTCCTGCTTGTACTGGGTTGTCGGGTCGCCGCGGTGAACCTCCGCGATGTCGAGATCACCGTCGCCGTCGAGGTCGACGAGTTCGACGGTGGAAAAGCCGCCGAACGACGCGAAGGGCGCGCCGTCGCGCAGCGTGAAGGCGCCGCGTCCGTCGCCGAGGAGGATCGACACGGCGTCGCTGTCGTGGGCCGGCGTCGCGATGTCGAGGTGTCCGTCGCCGTCGAGGTCGCCGACGGCGAGGTTGTTGATCGGCGAGGGCGGCACGGCGAACTGCCCGCCCGGCGCCGCGAACGTGCCGTCGCCGCGGCCTCTCACGAGCACGAGCCGGTCCTGCGGCCATGAATCGCTGAGCAGGTCGAGGTGTCCGTCGCCGTCCGCGTCGAAGGCTTCGAGCGTGTGCAGGTGCGGCTCGGCGTCGACGGTGATCGGTGAGTGCGGTGCGTGGCGGAAGGAGCCCGCGGGTGTCGCGAGGTAGAGGAAGACGTACGGGCCGTCGTCGTGCTCGGCTGCGGCGATGTCGAGACGTCCGTCGCCGTCGAAGTCGCCGAACGTCACGGCGAGACACGCGGCTGGCTCGCTGAACGGCGCGCCGGCGATGCGCGTGAACTCGCCGGCACCGTCGTTGCGCAACACGTCGAGGCCTTCGCCGCTCACGACGAGATCGAGGTCGCCGTCGCCATCGACGTCGAACGGCTGCACGCACTGGGCGCCCGTCACAGACGTGACCGTCCCGACGTGCTCGAGCGGCCCGTCATCGACGAGGAGCACCGCGTTGCTCGACGAGCAGGCCGGCAGCACACACAACAACACCGTGACAACACGCATGGCAGCGACTCCTCGAGGACACACAGCGCCCGAAGAGTCAGACTCGTCGCCAGCGTCTCGACGAGCAACCAAAAGCACACGGCTCAACTGTGTCTCGCACCAACGCAACGCCCCGCGGACTGTCGCGTCGCCGAACGCTCGCCCTCAGACGCGCGCCCGCTCGCGAACTCCGGCGAGGCCCCAGATGTCGGCCGCATACTGGCGGATCGTGCGGTCGGAGGAGAACTTGCCGATGCGCGCAACGTTGAGGATCGCCATGCGTGTCCACGCATCGGGATCGTTGTAGAGCGCGCCGACGGAGTCCTGGGTGTCGACGTAGCTGCCGAAGTCGGCGAGGTGGTAGTAGGCGTCCCCGGCATCGAGGAGCGACTCGGCGATCCAGGCGAAGCGGTCGGGCTGATCGGGTGACCAGGCACCGTCGCGGAAGCTGTCGACGACGCGGCGCACGCGCTCGTCGGCGTCGTAGATCGCGCGCGGGTCGTAGCTGCGCTCGGTGCGCATCGCCGCGATCTCGTCGGCGCGCTTGCCGAAGATGAAGATGTTGTCGTCCCCCACCTCTTCGCGGATCTCGACGTTGGCGCCGTCGAGCGTGCCGATCGTGAGCGCGCCGTTCATGCTGAGCTTCATGTTGCCCGTGCCGGACGCCTCCATGCCGGCCGTCGAGATCTGCTCGGAGAGGTCGGCCGCGGGCACGATCTTCTCGGCGATGGACACGCGGTAGTCGGGGATGAACGCGACTTTGAGCGCATCGCCCACGCGCGGGTCGCCGTTGACGACGTCGGCGATGCAATGCACGAGCTTGATGATCTGCTTGGCGGCCCAGTAACCCGGCGCCGCCTTGCCGGCCACGATGAACGTGCGCGGCGTGATCGGCGTCGCGCCGTCCTCGACGACGCGGAAGTACTCGTGCGCCATGTACATGCAGAAGAGCAGCTGGCGCTTGTACTGGTGAATGCGCTTGATCTGCACGTCGAAGAGCGAAAGCGGGTCGACATGGACGAGCGCATCGTCGGCAATCACCCGCGCGAGACGTCGCTTGTTCAATCGTTTGACGCGCCGGAAGTACTCGGTGAGTGCTGGGTCGTCGACGTAGGCCTCGAGCGCACGCAGGCGGTCGAGGTCGCACACCCACTCGTCACCGACCACATGCGTGATGAGATCGGCGAGGTCGGGATTGCAGGCCAGCAACCAACGCCGCTGCGTGACGCCGTTGGTCTTGTTCTGGAACTTGTCGGGCCAGAGCTCATAGAAGCTCGGCACGAGCTGCGTCTTCACGAGCTCGCTGTGCAACTCGGCAACACCGTTGACGCTGTGGCTTCCGACGATCGCAAGGTGTGCCATGCGCACGGCACCCTGCGAAATGATCGCCATCGCGTCGGGCCGCTCGGATTCCTCGGGGAACGCCGACGCGACCTCGCCGCGGAAGCGCGCGTCGATCTCGCCGATGATCTGCAGGTGGCGCGGCAGCACGCGCTTCATCAACGCCTCCGACCAGACCTCGAGGGCCTCGGGCAGCAGCGTATGGTTCGTGTAGGCGAAGACGCCCGTGACGACCGACCACGCGGCGTCCCATTCGAGGCCGTGCTCGTCGAGCAGCAGGCGCATCATCTCGGGGATCGCGAGGGCCGGATGTGTGTCGTTGAGCTGAATCGCGACGCGGTCGACGAGCCCGGCGAAGCTCGGCTCGTCGTGGAGTTCGAGGTCGCGCGTGAGGATGTCGTGCAGCGCGCAGGCGACGAAGAAGTACTCCTGCAGTAGGCGCAGCTCGCGCCCCTCCTCGACGTCGTCGGACGGATAGAGCACCTTCGAGACCGTCTCGCTCTCGACCTTGGCCTTCACCGCTTCGACGTAGTCGCCGGAGTTGAAGATGGACATGTCGAAGTCGTCGGAAGCACGCGCGCTGTAGAGGCGCAGCGTGTTCACGGTGTTGCCGCCATAGCCCACGATGGGCATGTCGTACGGCACGCCGATCAGCTCGCGCGCTTCGTGCCAGGTCGGCTCGTATTCGCCCTCGTCGTCGACGCCATGACCGATGTGCCCGTAGACCGGCACGGTCACCTTGTCGTCAGCGCGTTCGATGAGCCACGGCGAACCGGATGTGCGCCACGCGTCGGGCATCTCGTGCTGCCAGCCATCGTGGATCTCTTGGCGGAAGAGCCCGAACTCGTAGTTGATGCCGTAGCCCCAGCCGGGCAGGTCGAGGCTCGCCATCGAGTCGAGGAAGCAGGCGGCCAGTCGGCCGAGGCCACCGTTGCCCAGCGCCGCGTCGACCTCGCCTTCGCTCACCTCCTCGATGTCGACGCCCATGTTCACGAGCGCGTCCCGGCAGATGTCGAACAGCCCCAGGTTGTGCAGGTTGTTCGACAGCGAGCGCCCGACGAGGAACTCCATCGAGAGGTAGTAGACGCGCTTGGCGCCTTCGACGCGCACGCGCCGTTCGGTCTCGAGCATGCGATCGAGGATCCGATCGCGCACCGCCAGCGAGACGGCCGAGAACAGCTCGCGGCCGGAGAGTTCTTCCCACTCGCGACCAAGCGAGTAACGAACGTGCCGGAGGATCGACTCCTTGAATGCCGACACGTCGGCGCGGTGGGCCGCGTCGCTCATGGACTCTCACTCACTGGGTGTGGGGATCCGCCCGTCGTGCCGGCGGTACTGCTCAGCTCTTGATCGCGACCAGGGCGTCGTCCTGGCTCGTCACGAGCGAGAAGATCTTATCCATGCGAGCCAGCCGGAACATCCGCATGACTGGTTCACAAACGCCACAGATCACCATGTCGCCGTCGAGGCCCACACGCTTGAGCACCGAAACCATGGCTCCCAGGCCGCTGCTGTCCACGAAGTCGACCTCGCTCATATCGAGCACGAGGCGCCGATTCCCTTCGTCGACCCACTCGATGAGCTGGTCTTTGAAGTCGCCCGAGGCGCACGCATCGAGCCGCGGCTCGCGCAGGTGGAAGACGGTCACCTCATCACGGCGCGTGATGTCCATTCTCATCGTCCTTCTCCGTTCGAACCCGATTGATCGGGTTCCGGGGGTGATTCGGGGGTCAGGCCCCGGCACTCTCGCTATCGGCATCCTCGCCGTTGAACTGATAGGCAAGGAGCGTGATGTCGTCGTTGGCGGGAGCCCCGCCGGACCACGCGGCGACAGCCTCCATCACAGCCTCACAGGCGTCCTGCAGCGCATCGCCGGCCACCTCCTGGAGGAGCGTCTCGAGGCGCTCGCAGCCGTACATCTCGCCCTGGAGGTTCTCGGTCTCGATGATGCCGTCCGTGTAGAGGAAGACCCGGTCGCCCTTGCCGAGGACGGCGTGCCCCTGCTCGAACGGCACGACGTGGCCGAGGCCGATGATCGTGCCCCCCTTCTCGAGTCGCTCGAGCGACCCATCTGCGCGCACGAGGAGCGGCTCGGGGTGGGCGGCGCTGGAGTACGTCAGCTCGCCGGTTTTGGAGTCGAGCAGCGTGTAGCAGATCGTGAAGTAGCGGTCGAAGCGGTCGAAGGGGTACTCGCGGTCGAGCAGCTCGAGCACCTTGGCGGGCGGCGTGATGTCGCCGTTCTTCGGCGGGCGCATGACGACGCCGGCGTGCTGCGAGAGCGATTGCATGACCGAGACGGTCACCATGGCCGCGGGAACACCGTGACCGCTGACGTCGATGATGAACGCCGAGAGGGTGTTCTCGTCGAGCGGCAACACGTTGAAGATGTCGCCGCCGACCGATTCGCAGGGCGTGAAACGCCACGCCACCTCGACGGGGTGCGTCACCGGTGCGCTGCGCGGGATCAGGCTGCGCTGGATGTCCGCCGCGGCAGCGAGGTCTTCGCGGAGCGAGTCCTGCTTGTGCAGCAGGTCGGCGTTGGCCGACCGCAGCGAGCGCGTGAGGTGGCGGATCTGGAGCTGGTTGCGAACCCGCGCAAGCACTTCGGCCTGGTGGAAGGGCTTCGTGATCCAGTCGACCGCGCCGAGGTTCAGGCCGCGCACCTTGTCGGCGGCATCGGTCAACGCGGAGAGGAAGATCACGGGGAAGTCGGCCGTCAGGGGCTCGGCTTTCAGCTGCGAGCAGACGTCGAATCCGTCCACGTCCGGCATCACGACGTCGAGCAGGACGAGGTCGGGGCTGACGTCGACGACGCAGCTCAACGCCGCCTCACCGGAGTCGGCCTCGTCGATCTCGTAGCCCTCACGCGCCAGCATCGCGCGCAGCAGCCGGCGGTTCACGGGATTGTCGTCCACGATCAGGACGCGCGACGGCTCGTCGTCGACCACGTCGACCAGTGCCACTCCGCGTGAATCAGATTCAGTCGTCATCGCCTTAAGCCCTCGTCGCATCAGAGTGTCCCGGTTCGCGTCGCGGGTCGTCGACGAGCATGGTGAGGATGTTCTCATCGCCCACCCGCGTGTAATCGAGTCGGTCGCAGGCCGAGCGGATGAGCATCAAGCCCATCCCGCCTTCCGGCCAGCTCAGCGGATCGCTGGGTCGCGGCTCGCCCGGCATCGGAACGATGCTCGGGTCGAAGGCCTGCCCGGAATCACGGATCGAGATCTCGAGTCCGCGTTCGCCCCACTCGATCGACAGCTGCATCGAACCGGGGGTGTCGGGATAGTCGGGATAGGCGTGAACACAGACGTTCGTCGCCATCTCGGCGACGGCCAGCTCCAGCCCTTGGACGCGGGATTCGAGCAACCCCCACGACCGCAAGACGCGCCCGGACTCCATCGAGAGCTCTCGGGCATGTTCGAGGTCGGCATCGACCAGCCGAACGAACTTTCGTGTGAAGGTCCTCAATCTTTGGTCCTCATCCACTCGAAGGCACCCGCCATGCACGGTGCGGCAGGGAGCGAATCCGACTATCGGCATCGTCAGCCGTCGCCTTGACAGGCCCTTGAAGAAGTCGGCCCGCTCGAACCGAAGCACAGAGCGAGAAGCACTGGACAGAAGCGGGCTCGGCGGTCGACGATCCGCGAGCCTGCCCTCGGAGAAGTCGATGTCTGCGCGTCCATCCCCCCTGCCCTGCTTCAAGGCCTACGACATCCGCGGGCGTGTTCCCGATGAACTCGACGCGTCGCTGGCGCGTCGAATCGGGCGCGCCTACGCACGGCTGCGCTCGCCGCGGCGGGTCGTCGTGGGGCGAGACATGCGGCCCTCGAGCGATGAGCTCGCCGACGCGCTGTCCGAGGGGCTGATGGAGATGGGCGTCGATGTCGTCGACATCGGCCTGTGCGGAACCGAGATGGTCTATTTCGCGACGGCGCATCTCGAGGGCGACGGTGTCGACGGCGGAATCGTCGTGACGGCCAGCCACAACCCGTCCGACTACAACGGCATGAAGCTCGTCGGAAAGGGCTCGCTGCCGATCAGCGGAGACAGCGGGCTCTTCGACATCGAGACGATGGCCGTCGCCGACGCGCTCGAGCCCGGCCCGGGCGGCGGAACACGCCAGTCCGTCGCCATCATGGACGCCTACGTCGACCACCTCCTGAGCTTCGTCGACGTCGACGGCCTCGCGCCGCTGAAGATCGTCTCGAATCCCGGCAACGGCTGCGCCGGCCTCGTCGTCGACGCCCTCGCCGCGCGCTTGCCCTTCGAGATCATCCGCGTCCACCACGAGCCCGACGGCAGCTTCCCCCACGGCGTCCCGAACCCGCTGCTCGCCGAAAACCGCGCGCCGACCGTCGACGCCGTCCGATCGCACGGCGCCGACCTCGGCCTCGCCTGGGACGGCGACTTCGACCGCTGCTTCTTCTTCGACGAGCAGGGCGGCTTCATCGAGGGCTACTACATCGTCGGACTGCTCGCCCAGGCCATGCTCGCGCGCAGCCCCGGCGAGAAGATCATCTATGAGCCACGGCTGACGTGGAACTCCGTCGAGATGATCGAGGGCGCCGGCGGCGTGCCGATCCTCAGCAAGACGGGCCATGCGTTCATCAAGGAACGCATGCGCAAGGAGAACGCGCTCTACGGCGGCGAGATGAGCGCCCACCACTACTTCCGCGACTTCGCCTACTGCGACACGGGCATGGTGCCCTGGCTGCTGGTGGCCGAACTCATGAGCCGCGCCGGGTCGTCGTTGAGCGCGCTCGTCGGCGAGCGTCAGAAGCGCTTCCCGTGCAGCGGCGAGATCAATCGCAAGGTCGCCGACGCCGCGGCCACGCTGGCCGCGGTGCGCGCCCACTACGAACCCCAAGGCGCCACGCTCGACCTCACGGACGGACTCTCGTTCGATTTTCCGCAGTGGCGCTTCAACCTGCGCATGAGCAACACCGAGCCCGTGATCCGCCTCAATGTCGAAACGCGCGGCGACGCCGAGCTGCTGCGTATCAAGACCGACGAAGTCCTCGCCCACATCGGCCCGAACTGAGACAGGCAGACCGAGACAGAGACACACGGCTCCGTCCGTCAGCACCTGACGAGCCGCATCGTGTTCAGTCCCCCGTGCACGTCGACCGAAGAAGAAGGAACGCAGCGCAGCGCTGCGGCCACTTCGGAGGAAGACACCATGAGCGAGTTGCTTGCAAGTCTCGCTTCGCACCCGTCAGTCGATCCCGCAGCCCTGAACGAGCTCAAGGCCTTTCAGGACGAGGGCGACGATGACATCGTCGCCGAACTCATCGGGATCTTCCTCGACGATTGCCCCGGACGCCTCGAATCCATCCGCCACGGCGTCGAGAATGACGACGCAGCCGAGATTGCCAGCGCGGCCCACGCTCTGAAGTCGAGTTCGGCCCAGCTCGGCGCCCTCCGCATGTCGGCGATCTGCCAGATGCTCGAATCGGACGGCAAGGCCGGCAAGACGGACAACGCCGCGGAGCTGAGCTCGGAGCTGCTCGACGAGTTCGAGCGCGTCCGTCAGCAGTTCTCCGCCGACGACTGAGCGACGCTGGCGGCGTCAGCGCGCTTCGAGCGTGACGTGCGCCCGGCCGCCGACGCTCTGTGACGTGTCGACGGTTGCCGGTTCATGCGTGACGCGCGCGCTACGCCCTCCGTTGACGATGCTCACGCGATGCAGCGTGGGTGTGACGTGTGGGATCACGAGCGTGCGCGAGGCGTGTTCCTCGGCGCTGATCCAGCGCGAGTACGTGGAGCGCCCCGTGTCCGCGTTTTGCATCTGGAGCACGAGGCGTCGCGAGGGCGACTCGGCCCACGACACGACGAGCTCGGCCGTGTCACCGACGTTCACGGTCGTCATGGCCTCGTCGGCGTCGACGACCGTCGACCACATCGTCCCCGTGAGGACGACATCGACGCGCACCTGCTTGGCACGCAGCCGCTCGAGCCGGTACGGCGACGTCCCTTGCGGTCCACCGGCCGAACTCACGACACTGCCGCCGGCCTGCGCCTGGACGACGGCGCCGTCGACGGCGGCCCCCATCGAGTTGACGACGTGCACGTCGATGCTGCGCCCACGATCGACGACGACGCGCAGCGGTGCGTCCGCGACGGCGTAGGTCCTGACGACACCGAAGAAGTCGCTCCCGTCGATCTCGAGCTTGATGTCGTCGGCGCGAATGCCGTGGAGGACGAAGCGACCGTCGACGTCCGTGTGCGTCTGCTGCGCATAGCCGTGACTCGAAAAGACGCCGACGAAGGCGTCGACGACCGGGCCACCCGTGAGATAGACGACACGCCCTTCGACCTCGCGGACCTCGCCCGTGACCAGCGCCTCGAGGACGCGGTGCTCGCCCGGCGCGAGCGTGACGACCTCGGGGCCGAAGAACACCTCCCCCTCGCTCACCACGGTCACTTCGAGCGGCTGGTTCGGCATCAGCCCGGGACGCACGACGCGCTGTGCGGCATCGAGCGTCAGCTTCGTCCTCGACACCCTCGATGGGCCCGCCTCCGACAACCCCGCCTCCAACAGCTTCGACTGGCTCTCGGTCCGCACGACGCGGGTCGCGCCGAGCGCGGGGTAGAGCGGATGACCGAGCGTGCTCCGGTCTTCGTAGACATCGCCGTCGGTGACGAGCTGCACGAGCGCGCCGATCGCGGAGCTGCCGTCCGCGGCGCGCACGTCGATCTCGAGCACGGCACAGGCCTCGAGCGTGACCGTCAGCGCCTGCGCCGGGAACGGCGGGATCTCGACGACGAGCGGCTGCGAGTGCAGGGCGATGACCTCGAGCGCGGACTCGTCGCCGAGCAGCGGGCCGATCCGCACGCGGCCGGCCGCATCGCTGGGATCGGAGACCGTGACTCGACCGCCGCCGACGCGTCCCCTGTAGTTGCGGTGCCGCGCGTCGATGGCCTCCTCGGCGTCGAGCGTGCGCGCCAGGGCCCCGGCGATCGGACGGCCGTCGCGATCGACGACGGTGAGGTCGAGGGTGCGGTGCGGCTCGAGCACGATGTCGCCGACGTCGATCGTCGTCTGCGTCGGAAGGTCGGTGAAGCGGCGTCGGCCTCGGACGGAGCCGTCGTCTGAGCGCGCATCGATGAGGGCGTCGATCGACGCGTCCGACGAGCTGAGTCTCCATGCGACGGCGCCGTCGTCGTCGGGCGTCACCGACATCACGCGGGTCTCCGTCCGCAGTTCGGCCCGCGCCGCCGCCAGCGGCGCACCGCGGACGTCGACGAGCCGTGCGCGCACATGCGGCTGGCTCACGAGGTCGAGCGGCACGGCAAGATCCGGCGACGTGATCGGGTGTTCGTTCAAGCCGGCCTTCGTGAGGAAGAGGCGCGGGAACTTCAGCGTTCCGATCGCATTGGGCGGACAGCCCGTGATGCGGAAGCGCCCGTCGACGGTGAGCGCCGCGCGACTCACGCGTGACCACGCGACGCCGCGCATCTCACACCCGAACGCAGACTCCACGCCGTCGGGAACGTGCCCGGTCGCGCCACGTCCGCGAAGTGCGATGGGAACCTCGGCCGCGGGAACTCTGCCGTCAATCGTCACGACACCGCGGATCTCTTCGCCGTCGGGAAGCCGGATGTGCGTCTCGCCGGGATCGCTGACGCGCTGGTGGTGGACGTCGTAGGTGACGCCGGTGATCCAGACGTCGTAGGGCAGCGACGTATCGACGGCGGCGAGCGGCACGGAGCCGTCGCGCTCGGCAGTGACAGCGACGAGCACTTGATCGTTGCGTGACAACACGACCCGCGCGTGTCCTGCTTGAGCCCCGTCGGGGTATTCGATCCAGAGCGACGGCGCGACGCGTGCCACGGCCTCGCCCCGCTGCACGGCGTTCATCGGCGGTGCGTCGACATTTGGCGCCCCGGCCGACTCGATGTTGGCGGCCCCCACTCCGTCACCGGCCCCACGCACGGACGACGACACGACATCCACGTCGGCACGCTGGGCAACCTCGTCGCCCAACACGAGCCACGCCGCCGCGCCGAGCAGGCCGAGAATCACGACGCCGCCCACGATCTGTCGATTCATCATCGTCCTCGCAACACGGCCCCTCGCGCGACACCGTCCTTTGCTCCAGATCCGATAGCTCGCTGGCACGCCCGCGTGACGCCGGACTGACGCCACTCGTCCAACGCGCGATCGACGCTCCGCGTACGCCACCTCGTCCGGCGTTCGTCTTCGCCAGCCGGGGTCCCAAACACGCACGGCCACCGTCACCGCGTCGACGCCCCGCGGTTGCGGCTGGCCCAGTGTCGCACGTCGTCGCTATGCTCGGCGCCGTTCCCAAGCCCTCTCTTCGGCAGCGCCTCCTTGCCCGACTCGCATACGACGGCCATCGGCCTGCTCGTTCTCGCCACGATCCTCGGCGGTGTGCCCGTGCTCATCCGGCGCCCGACGTCGAAGGGCCTGCATCTCTTCGTGGCCTTCGCGGCCGGACTGTTCCTCGGCGCGCTGTTTCTGCACCTGCTGCCCGAGCTGACGGCGCCGGCGGCCGAGACGGCCGTCGAGTCGCACGCCGGGCACGACCACGGGGATCACGACGACCACGACCACGGCGACGACAGCCACGCGGGACACGCGCACGACTTCGATCGCGTCCCCTGGTTCGCGGCACTCGGCGGCCTGCTGGGCATGTTCTTCCTCGAGCAGGCGTGGCTCGCCGGGCGCATGACGGCCGACCAGGCCAGCGGTCAGCGGCGCCACTCCGTGCTGCTGCTCGCGACCGTGATCGGCCTGTCGTTGCACGCCTTCGTCACCGGGATGGGGCTCGCGGGCGTCGAGGCGCTCGGCGCGACGGCGAGCCCGTTCATGATCGGTTTCGCCGTGCACAAGGCCACCGAGGGCTTCTCGCTCGCGACGGTCTCGCGCCTGGCCAAGACGTCGACGCCGACGCTCATCGCGATCCTCGTCGGGTTCGCGCTCGTCACCCCGGCCGGGATGTGGCTCGGTGCGTTGCTCATGAGCTCGGCGCCGCGTATGCAATCGGCCATGATCGGCCTGTCGGTCGGGACGTTCCTCTACATGTCCGTCGGACACCTGCTCCCGGAGGTCTTCCATGATCCGAAAGGACGTGGTGTCAACGCGGTCGTCCTGCTGCTCGGTGTTCTCGCAGCGTCGCTCTCGATCCCGCACGCGCACTGAGCGCCTCGCAGCGCTCGCGGTCGCTCTGAGCGTTGCGGCCTGCGGACACGGCGAGCGCCCGGCGCCGCCCGCGCGTGTGGCGACCGACGTCGATCCGCTGCACGCCGTGCACCTGCCGGCTGTCTCGAGCGTCGTCGAAGCCGACAGCGCCCTGGCCTTCCGGCGCTTCCTCGAGGCCGCCTCGCCGACGTTCACGGCGTCCGAGCGGCGCACGATCGAACGCTTCCTCGTCGACCCGGCCGGCTTCCGGTTGCGCGGCGACGAGGGCGACGCGGCCTTCCTCGACCTCGCCTCGGAGTTCGTCGCCGCGCGCCTCGCGGCACCCTGGATCGACGTCACGACGGCCTGGGTCGCCGAGCAGACCTGGCGCACGCAGCCCGAGGGTGAGGCCGCCACGGTCGCCGCACTCGAAGCCATCCGCGCCGACGCCGACGCGCGCATCGCACAGTGGAACGCCGCGACGCCCGGACGCCACGCGCTCGTCCCCTTCCGCTGGCACGACGCCGACCTCGGTGCCCCGGCCGAAACGACGCACGTCTTCGGCGCATCGCTGGGAGCCGGCCCGCGCCGACTCGTCCTACTCGCCCACGTCGACACCGTCGGCCCGATCGACGACGAGTGGTCGCCCTTCGAGGCGCGCCTCGAGATCGACTCCTACCGTGATCAAGACACGCTGATGCTGCGCGGACGCGGCGCGGTCGACGACAAGGGCCCGGCCGCCGCCGCGCTGCTCACCCTCGAAGGACTGCGTGCGGTCCTCGGCGACAACACGGCGCTCGACGAGCTGCGCTTCGACGTCGCCTTCGACACGGCCGAGGAAACGTCGATGACCCTGCCGGCCTGGCTCGCCGACGTGGGCCATCCCGAGATGGGCGTCGTGCTCGATTCGGTGTGGTCGGTGTTTGCCGAGAAGGGCGGCGAGTCGACGCGCCTGGCAATCCAGCTCAACGACAACGGCGCCCCGCCCGTCCCCCAACCGGCACAAATCCAGCTCGACGCCGTCTTCACGCCCGACGGGCCGAGCAACCAGATCCCCGCCACGGCCGAGGCGCGCCTGACCGCGAGCGAGCAAGGCGCCGAGGCCGATGTCGCGCGCCTCACCGCCGCGCTCGACTTCTTCGCCGAGAGCTGGGACGGCGCCAAGGACGTGATCACGATCTGGCCGACGAGCGAGACGTCGCTGCGCATCCTCGCGCGCGGGTCGGGCGCGGCCCACGGCAGCGCGCCGGACGTCAACCGCGCCGAGGGCCACAACCCGCTCACGTGCCTCTGCTCGTTCCTCGCGTTCTGCGCCGGTGACCCCTTCCCGAACGGCGCGCTGGCCGACGACCCCAACGCGGTGATCCTGCTCAACGAAGAAGGCCTCCTCGCGTCGACGAACTCGCTCGTCCTCCCGCGCTTCATCAACTGGGCCTTCGGGCGCGAGGTCTTCGGCGAGCAACACCCCGACGCCTTGCGCGCGGCCGACGAGATCTATCGCGACGGCACGACGTACGCCGTCACGCGCCTGAACCGACGCGGCATCGCGTCCGTCGACATCCGCTACGCCCTCGGTCACCACGCCGTCGAGTGGGACCGCGAGACGTACGGTTCGCTGCCCGGCGAGAGCCGCTTCGACCTCGTCTGGACGCACCTGATCGCGCAGTTCCACGAGATCCTTCCGCCAGGCTCGGCATCAGTCACCTACGTCACATCGACCTGGGCGCCGCCGGACATCAAAGACCGCACCCACCCGGGCTGGCTCGCACTCCAAGCGGCCTTCGAGGACACCATGGGACGCCCGTCCCCGCAGCTGGCCATCGGCGGCGGCACGGACGCCAAGGGCCACCTCGAGCTCTTCGCGACGGGCCCCAACTTCGGCGAGACGATGTCCGAGATCTTCGCCGCCCCAGTGAACTACCACGGCCGCGACGAAGCCGTCGTCGTGCAACACATCGTCGACACGGTGAAGGTCGTGACGAGGTGGGCGCTGGTGGAAGCGTTGAGCGAGCGTGAGTAGCGGCTCAGCGAGTGCGCGGCAGTGACGCGTCGATCGCTCGTCACATCAGGGCAGCAACTCCACCTGCACGGCGTTCGAGAGGGCCCAGCCGGCGGGCTGGGTGCTGTCGTCGATCACGAACTGGATGACGACGTCCAGGGGGCCGCCGCCGCCCGCGACGCCTGGCAACGAGACCTCGCCCGTTGCGTCGGTGAGGTAGGGCACCTTCGAAGGCGCCGTGTCGCTGCTGGATCATCGACGCTGCGGGCCCGGCCGGCTGGGCCGCGAGCAACGGACTGCGCGCCGTGACGCCGTGACCTGCACAGCGCGACTCGTCGGAGTCGTGACGAGGTGGGCACGGGTCGCGGCGCCGCACGACGGCGAGTAGCAGCTCAGCGCACGCGCGGTGCCGCGCGGTAGGTGTCGGACCAGGCGACGTCGGCGACGCGATTCGGGATCGCATCGACGTGCCCCGAGAACGAGATCTCGAAGCGCCCGTCGTGATCGACGTCGATCAGCACGTGAGTGCGAAGGTGTGGCCTGTTCGGCGCCCAGACGCTGTCGTTCGTTGGCGGCTTGACGAAGACGAACACGCGCTCTTCATCCTCCGTGACAGCAAGCGTGAGCCACACGGCCGTGTCGATCGACGGGATCTGCTCGCGCGAGAACCGCAGCACGGGATCGGCACTCTTGTCGACATCGATGCCGACGATCTCACGCTCGCTGCCCTCGTCATTGCCATCCCGCAGGACGAGCAGCTCGCGAGCCATCGGATGGAACACGGCCTCGTAGACAAGCTGCCCAGACCAGGCCGCGATCTCCTCCGTCGTGTGACTCCAGACGAGATCCTCGAACTCCGCTTCACCGAGTGCGTTGTAGCCACTCACGACGGGCCGAAGCGCCCGAACGACCCAGCGCTCGACAAGCGTTTCATTCGCATCAGCGTCCCAGCCGACCACGAAGAACGCGTCGGAGCGAGCTGCCTCGACACAGACCGCGAGCGGGTGATAGTCGGTCTTCACGAAGCGCGGCACGAGGACCTGCGTCATCGTGGACTCACTCCACATGGACCAGCGCAACTCGACGCGCTTTCCCGGCCCATCGGACTTCACGAAGAGTTCGAGCTCGGGATCTCCAGTGATGACGGTCGTGGACGCGGAGGAGAGGTCGTCGTACCGACTGTGCCGATCAGGCAGCGCGTGTTTCGGATCGTCCGGGATGAACGAGACGAACCCGAGGCACACCAGGGCCGAAAGCCACGCGTTCACGAATCCTCGTCGTCGGTTCAACACACGTGGAGTATCGCCCGTCGCGCGACGAGTGACACACGGGAAGCGACGAGCGACCGTGCTCTGACGCCGCGGAGATCCTCGGCCCCGTCCCTGCAAGGCGCGACATCTCCCGTACGCCGCGCTCCGCCTGAGCCTCGCTTGGGCTCCACTCCGCGCGGCTGCCCCGACAACCAAGGCCGCCCAAGCCGCCTGCAAAGCACGCCCGTCCCCGCACCACACGTCCCCGAGGATCATCGATCAAACGTGCCCTCCAGGTCTCGACGACCGAACCTCCGGCGCGAGCACCACCTACCCCTACCCCAGACCGGATCGCCCCCCGCCACGGCCGGCATAAACCGAGCTGCTGGGTGTCGACGAGGACGGCGTCAGCGACTTCACGCCGATCTCACCCTCGTCACGCGATCCCACCACCGCCACGAGGCGTGCCCGAGCGACGCCGTCCTCGTCGACACCCAGCAGCGGACCAGCACCCCAAGTACAGCACCCCTCTACGCCTCGTCCTTCTCCAACGGCAGCCGAACCGTAAACGTCGTCCCCTCATTCAACTCACTCGCCACCGTGATCTCGCCCCCATGCTTCTCGACGATCGCCTTACAAATCGCAAGACCGAGCCCCGTCCCCCCCAAGTTCCGTGTCCGCGACTTCTCGAGATGAAAGAAGCTCTCGAAGATGTGCGGGAGATCTTTCGGCGGAATCCCGATCCCCGTGTCGGCCACCCACATCTCGGCGTGCTCGCCATCGCGGCGGCAGCCGAGCGTGATCGTTCCACCGGGCGGCGTGAACACGATGGCGTTGCCGATGAGGTTCTGGACGACCTGACCGAGCCGGTTGCCGTCGCCCCACACGAAGAGATCCTCGTTGTCGGGAAAGTCCGTCGCGAGGGAGATGTCCTTGTCGGCGACGCGCTGCTCGAACGCCAGTCCGATCTGGTCGACGACCTCGACGAGCGGTACCGACTCGAACTCGAACTCGAGCTGGTCGTTGTCGAGCTTGGAGAGCTGGAAGAGGTCTTGGACGAGGCGTGAGAGGCGGCGCGTTTCGCGCAGGCAGATGTCGAGGTTCTTCTCGAAGTCGTCGCTTTCCGGGCCGGCGATGCGTGTCGTCTCGAGGTAACCCTGGATGCTCGTCAGCGGCGTGCGCAGTTCGTGCGAGACGTTGGCGACCATCGAGCGGCGCAGCGCGTCGTGCGCCTTGAGCTCTTCGTAGTTGCGACGAAGCGTCGCGACGAGCTGGTCGATGCCCGGCTCGAGCAGACGCAACTCAGCACTCGAGCGCAGCAACGCCGAGGCGTCGCCCTCTTCGGCCGACGCATCCATGAGCGCCTCGTTGAGCCGACGCAGCCGACGCTTGAAGAGCCCATCGAGCAGCGCCGCGGCCACGAACGTCGCGACGACGGCCCCGCCGATCCAAGGCCACGTCGGGTGCTCCTCGCCGATCATCCCCACCCGATCGAGCAACCACCCGACCGTCCCCGCGATCACGAGGCTGATGAGCAAGATCTGCGAGATCGGCCAGACGACATGGGAGAGCTTTCGACGGGACATCGGAGACCTCGCATGGACGGCGGAGCGCCCGGCAACAACCGTGCTGCCGCGCGCTCCGACTTTAACGTGACGGCATCCGATTCCCGTCACACCGAACGACCGACTTCAGGGTGTCGCGCCCACGAGACCGTTGCTGGCGGCGAAGCCCTTCGGACCGACGTCGTCTGCAATCCACCATTGGAGATACAGCTCGAAGCCCGACGGCAGGCCTGCGGGCCACGAGGCACTCAGCGTCAGCGCGCCGACCGCATCAGTGACGAAGCCGGACAGGATGAGCGAGGGTGTCGGCACGAGGACGCCACCCTTGAAGGGAGCTGAGAGTTCGTCGACACCGACGACGAGCGACGCTGCGGCGAGCCCACGCGCGTCGGCGAGCACGAACGAGACGGGGTCGTCGGCCGCGAGTGTTCCGGCGCCGACAAGCAACGGTTCACCCTCGGCGCCGGCTAGGGCTTGGCCGAGGTCGACAAAGGCTCCGCCGCCGGCGTTCGCGTACCAACCCCACTCCGGCGAGTTGAGCGACGCGTAGGCGATGTCCGCCAGACCGTTGCCATCGAGATCACCGCTCGTCACGCGCGCAACGCGCGGGATGTCCGCGGCGATCACAGCAGCGGCACCAAACGTTCCCGAGCCGAGGTTCGCAGACCATGCCAGCACGCCGTCGACGGCGTTGGCCGTCACGAGGTCGAGGTCGCCATCGGCATCGACATCGACGAGCTCCACATCGCGTACGGCTCCGACGTCCTTCACAAGGAGCATCGGCGGGAGCAGCGCACCGATGCCCGCTTGATCCACGAGCACCGAGACACCGTCTGCGTGACCGACGATGACCTCATCGACACCATCACCGTCGAGGTCGCCTAGGGCGAGTGCGATCGGCGCATCGAGCGTCGACTCAAGCGGATGCGCGACCCAGTTCTCATTCGTGCCGTTGCTCTCGAACCACGTCAGCTGATCGCTCGGCCCGTCGACGTAGACGATGTCGTCCAAGCCGTCGGCGTTCACGTCGAGCATGACGAGGTCGTTGTCTTTGTCTGAGCCCTCCGCGAGCCAAAAGACCTCGTGCGCGAAGCTGAAGAAGGGCAAGACTCCGTCGCCCCTGTTGAAGCGCACGCGGATCGCCTCGTTTTCGCAGATTGCACTGTCGAGGTCGCCGTCTCCGTCCACATCACCGAAGGCCGTCGACTCAGCGCCGAACGCATTCAGCGTCTCGGCTGTGAACGCGCGCGCGCCCTCGTTGCGGAACCACGCGGACGCCCCGACGAGATCGAGGTCACCGTCGGCGTCGATGTCGATGGCACCCAACTCGCCGGGGGCGATCAGGTCGTTGTAGAGACGGTCGTCGTCGAAGAACGCTGCGCCGTCGTTCCACCAGGCGTGGGCGTTGCCCGATGCGAAGGAGCCGGTCGTCAGCAGGTCGATGGAGCCGTCCCCATCGACGTCGGCTGCAAGGAGTTCGCCGAACGTCGGTGCCGGCGTGCTGATTTCCGCGGCGGATTCGAAGCTGCCGGAACCCAGCGACCTGCGTGCGAACACGAGCCCGTCGTTCACCTGCCAGGTCACGATGTCGGGGGCACCATCGCCGCTGAAGTCTTCGATCATCACGCCATCGACGGAGGCGTTGTGAAGGAACTGAGCCGGGCCGAAGTTGCCCGCGCCATCGTTCGCCGCGCGACGCGCCGGCAGCAACGCACGCGTCACTTGGATATCCGGGTCGCCGTCACCGTCGAGGTCCTTCGATTGGACATCGAGGATGTTGCCGGTGATCGCGATCGGATGACTTGTCGCGAAGACGCCGACGGGCTCCTGCTCGAACCACGCGAGGTCGTCGCCGGCGCCCACTTGCGTCGCGATGACAAGGTCGAGGTCGCCGTCACCATCGATGTCGCCGGGCTCGCCCATGAGATTGGCGGTGCCTGACGAGAAGAGCTCGTGCATGATGAAGGATGTCCCGGTGCCGAGGTTCTCGAACCACGCCACGGCGTGCGCCGCAACGACGAGGTCCTGGTCACCGTCACCGTCGACGTCGGCCGCATGCAGGTCGCGCACGTTCGGCACAACCGAGAAAACCTGCTGCGGTGGCGCAAAGGTGCCGCCGCCGAGGTTCTCATAGAGGAAGACCGGCGCGGCCGTCGATAGCTCGTTCACGGCAACGAGGTCCACGTCGCCATCGCCGTCGAAGTCCGCGAGGGCGAAGCGCTGGACGTCGGCACCGGCGATCGCGTGGCGCAGCGGCGCGACGCCGGGAGACATCGTCTCGTACCAGCTCAGTGACGCGACGACACCGTCGACGGGCGAAGGGTTGACTGACGCCACCACGAGGTCGGCGTCCCCATCACCATCGACATCGGCGACGCCGACATCGGTGTGATGGCTGGATGCCCCGTCGAGCGATTGACGAACTTCGAAAGACCCGTCGCTCTGCTGCCGGAGCCACGCGAGATCGTGCCGGGCCGCTGCCACGAGGTCGCCGAGGCCATCGCCATCGACGTCATACACGACGACGTCGCGCACGAAGGTGAGATTGCCCCCGAGCCGCTCGCCCACATCGAACTCGACGGACTGCGCCCATGCCCCCCCGACGCAAACCAACCCCACAGCAACACCAACTCGACGCATACTACGCATGACATGCTCTCCCAGAATCGTGCCAGCCCGCCAGGATGATAGCGGCGATTCCCAGCCCTGCGTCGACGATCGGCTCAAAGAGGCGGCACTCCCCGACCGCGCCCTCGCAAGCAGTCGCGCGTCCGCCTTGCCTGCGGCGCGCCGAGCCCGTCCAACGCAGCGCCGGCCGCAAGTCACTCCTTCCCCACCCACGCTCTCGCAACCCGCTCCGCATCTTCACGCGGAGCCCGTGGCGGGCGTGCTTGCGCTCACCGTGATGCTCGGCGTGCCGCAGGCAAAGCGGATGCGCGGAGGCGAAGCAACGCGTCGTCGAGCACGTTCCACGCAACACCCCGCCTTAAGTCGATCCTTCCCAACCCACGTCCTCGCAGCTAGCCCTGCTTCCTCACGTGGAGCCCGTGGCGGGCGGGCTTGCGTTCAGCGTGGTGCTCGGCGTGCCGCAGGCAAGGCGGACGCGCGGAGGCGACGCAACGCGTCGTCGAGCACGTCCAACGCAGCCCGCGGTGCGCCGAGTGCCGCGCTGAACGTAATGCCGCGCGCCACGGGCGGAACCAACTAGTCGAACTTGTCGCTGAACTTGTAGCCGAAGCCCCACACCGTGAGCACGTAGGTCGGGCGCGCGCGGTTGGGTTCGAGCTTGGCGCGCAGGCGCTTGATGTGCGTGTCGATCGTGCGGTCGGTGCCGTCGAAACTCTCGACGCCCGCGCGCTCACACAACGTGCGGCGCGAGTAGGGACGCCCCGGCGTCATCGAGAGCACCTTGAGAATCTCGAACTCCTTCTGCGTGAGCTTGAGATCTTCGCCGTCGCGGCGCGCGATGCGCTTGGCGATGTCGACCTGCAGGTCGCCGTAGGTGAGCACCTTCTCTTCGCTGTCCTCGTCGAGCGCCGACAAGCGCTCCACGCGCCGGCTCAACGCCTTGACACGCGCGACGAGTTCGGCGATCGAGAAGGGCTTCGTGATGTAGTCGTCGGCGCCGATCTCGAGGCCGGCGACCTTGTGCGCCTCCTCGCCCTTCGCCGTCAGCATCATCACGGGCACGTAGCGCTCGGAGTTGCGGATGTGACGACACACCTCCATGCCGTCGACATGCGGCAGCATGAGGTCGAGCAAGACGAGCTCGAACTGGCCGTTGTCGAAGCGCTCGATGGCTTCGCGACCGTCGGGCGCGTGGGTGGTGCGGAACCCCTCCTTCTCGAGATGGAGGCGGACGAGGTTTGCGATGTCAGCGTCGTCTTCGACGACGAGCACGTTCTGAACTGTGGCCATGCCCCTGATTCTGGCCCGTCAGCCCCGCCGATCCAAACAATGTCCGGAGCCGGGAATCTCGGGCAGCGCCCCGCGCCGCCCCCGCGAAGCAGAATCACCTATGAAAAAAGGCTCCAGCGCGGGCGCTGGAGCCTTTTCGTTCAATGGTTCGCCGACGACCGAAAGCCGGGAGCCGAGGACCGCGAGCCGGAGATTGGATGTGGGCGTGGTGGCTCAGCGAGGTTGATCTCGACGCCATGCGTCCCCCGAATTGACGTTGGCTTTCGGTCGTCGTCGGACACAAGAGACGTTAGCGGTGCCATGTGGAGAGAAACGGAAGACGCGATGTCGAAAGAATGTCGCCGTCCGCAAGCCGCCAAATCACATCCCGCGACCGCACAGTGTTGGCAGCTTGTGCAGGTGTCGAGTGCATCAGTCGTGGGACGTGTGTGCGACGCGCGACACGTCAGCGGACGAATGGCACTCGCATCGAGACGCGCACCTCGGGTGCGTCGGCGACGCTCTGCGAGACGACGACGTTCGCGTCCTCGTGATAGACGCGCGCCACGTCCCAGCGCGCGCGGCCTGGCAAGCGCACGACGAGCGTCGACCAACTGCCGGCCTGCGGGAGCGCGACGACACCGACGTCGCGCCCGAGTGACGCGATCACGTTGCCGTCCACCTCCACCTGGAACGATGCGAACTCCATCGGCAGCGACGAGACGATGTAGCTGCCCTCGTCGTCGACACCGAGACGCAGATACGCCTCGACGATGGCGTCGTCCATCGCCGGCATCCCGGGGCCGCTCATCTCACCGACGCGGAACGATGTCTCGGGGCTCAGCCGCACGCGGTGCACGACGTGCCACGGGTCGCTGGCGCTCGGCGGGACGACGGACGTCATGTGCACGCCGTCGCGCGACGAGAACCACCCGCCGCGTCCGACTTCGAGCGGAACGGGCGGGTGCGCCGCCCAGCTTTCGAGGATCGCCGTGCGCAAGCCCGCGAGTTCGCCGATCGGCAGACGCACGTCGTCGTGGGCCCAGCCGATCGTCGGCAGCGAGCGCGCGAGAAACTCCGGGCCCGTGAAGTCGGGGAAGCGCAGGCGCAGGTCGGAGACGATCGTCGCCGTCAGCGGCCCTTCGGCGTAGTCGAACTGCTGGGCGAGCTCGGCCGCACTCACGGCCGCGCGCAATGCCACCGACCAACTCTGGCGATCGGGCCCGAGGTCGGCGGCCGCGAGCACCCACTCCGCGGGTACCACCTCGTGTCCGAAACTGCTCGCCGTGCGCGACATGTCGGCGAGCACGTCGAAGTCACCCTCGAGCAGCGCGATCCGCTCCACGATCACCAGGCCGTAGCCGTAGAGCGCGTCGGCGTCGGGACTCTTGTCCGACAGGTGCATCCCGCGGCCCGCGATCGCGAGGGCCTCGAGCGGTGTGCGGCGGCGGACGTCGGCGGCGGATGTCTCGTCGAGCGGGATCACCAGCCGGGCGCGGCGCTCGGCCGTCGGCTCGAAGTAGAGGATCTCGAGCGACATGTCGCCGCCGAACGCGAAGCTGGCGTCGAAGAGGCGGCGTGCGCGGATGTAGGCGGAGGCCTCGGGCACGAGGCGCAGGGCGACGGCGTCGCAGAGACCTTCCTTCATGATCGCGGGCAGCGAGGCCCAGTCGTCGTCGATGAGTGCGTGGACGAGCTCGTGGGCCATGACGTAGCTGAGCTGGTCGTGGTCGAGGCCGGCACGCAGGCGGATGCGCTGGGCGTCGGGCGCAGCGAGGCCGACGATGCCGGGGCGGTCGCGCAGCGCGGGGTCGGCCTCGAAATCGACGAGCTGGACGTCGACGGGGATATCGCGTGTCGATGGGAGCATCGCGCGAATCGCGTCGTGGTGGAGCGCGAGCTGCGCCGCCACCCACTGCGCCTCGGCCGCGTCACTGGCCTCGACGCCACCGTAGGGCGTCTCGAGCCGCACCGTGCCCGTCGACGAACAGCCGGCGAGCACGAGCAGCAGCGCAGCCAAGACCCACGCCGGACGCCGCCCGGTGCGGTTGGTATCCTGCCCCGCCTTCCCCAGCCCGTGGCGCCCCCCGACAGACCGATCCCCGTCTTGCGAGACGCCGGCCTGAACGACGGCACCACGACCGAACGCACGTTCACTCTCGGCTGTTCTGCCCCGCGCGCCCATGCGCCGTTCTTTCACGAGTGCCTCCCTATGAATACTTCCGACGTCCTGGCCAGCCTCGGCCTTTCCGACGCCGCGTCCGGCCCGCTCTCTGGCGTGTATGCCGGCAAGTGGATCGCGACCCCGTCGGGCGGACGCGTGACGTCCCATAGCCCCGGCGACGGCGCGGTCCTCGGTGAGGTCGCCATGGGCGGTGCCGACGAGTACGAGGCCTGCGTCGCATCCGCTGAGGAGGCATTCCAACGCTGGCGCACGGTTCCGGCCCCGCAACGTGGCGAACTCATTCGCCAGTGTGGCGACGCCCTGCGTGAGAAGAAAGACGCCTTGGGCGCCTTGGTGACGCTCGAGATGGGCAAGATCCTGCCCGAGGGCCTCGGCGAGGTGCAGGAGATGATCGACATCGCCGACTTCTCGGTGGGCCTGTCGCGTCAGCTCTACGGGCTCACGATGCACTCGGAACGCCCGGGGCACCGGATGTACGAGCAATGGCACCCACTGGGCGTCATGGGGATCATCTCGGCATTCAACTTCCCGGTCGCCGTGTGGTCGTGGAACGCGTTCATCGCGGCCGTCTGCGGCGACACGATGATCTGGAAGCCGTCGCCGATCACGCCCCTGTGCGCGATCGCGGTGCAGAACATCGTCAACCCGATCATGGAAGCCGCGGGTTTCGGCGGCGTCTTCAACCTCTGCACAGCCGACGTCAACCCGGTCGGCGAGACGATGATCGCCGACCGCCGCCTGCCGCTCATCTCGGCCACCGGCTCGGTGCGCATGGGCAAGCGCGTCGGCGAAGTGGTCGGGGGACGCCTGGGCCGCTCGCTGCTCGAGCTCGGCGGCAACAACGCGCTCATCATCATGCCCGACGCCAACATGGAACTGGCCCTCTCGGGCGTGCTCTTCGGCGCCTGCGGGACGGCCGGTCAGCGCTGCACGTCGACGCGTCGCGTCATCCTGCACGAGGACATCGCCGAGGAGTTCACGGCGCGCCTGCTGAAGGCATACAAGCAGATCCCGATCGGTAACCCGATGGAGAGTTCCACGCTCGTCGGTCCGGTCATCAACGAGGCCGCGATCGACACGATGATGGCGTCGATCGAAACGGCCAAGCAGCAGGGCGGCGAGCTGCTCTGCGGCGGCGAGCGCGCGAGCGTCGCGGGATCCGAGGGCGGCTTCTACATGCAGCCGACGGTCATGAAGGCCACGCCCGACATGGACATTCTCCAGCACGAGACCTTCGCTCCGCTGCTCTACCTCATCACGGTGAAGGACCTCGACGAAGCCATCGCCGTGCAGAACGGTGTCACCCAAGGCCTCTCGTCGGCGATCTTCACGACGCACATGCAACAGGCCGAACGCTTCCTCTCGGCCGCGGGATCCGACTGCGGGATCGCGAACGTCAACATCGGCACGAGCGGTGCCGAGATCGGCGGCGCCTTCGGCGGTGAGAAGGACACAGGCGGCGGGCGCGAGGCCGGCAGCGACAGCTGGAAGGCCTACATGCGTCGTCAAACCTGCACGCTCAACTACACCGACGACCTGCCGCTCGCCCAGGGCATCACGTTCGGGTGAGCACGAGGCGCATCGCCGCCGGCGTCTTCATCGCGCTCGTCGCAGGTTGCGGCGAGGACAGCGCGGATGACGTCGGCGGCGCGCGCGAACCGGCGGTGGCAGTCGACTTCGCGTCGGCGCCCACGCCCGTGACGCGGGTCGGTGACGTCGGCAGCGCCTGCGACGAGTGCCATCCCGGCGTCGTCGACCGTTATCGCAGCTCGCACGGCATGGCGAACAGCCTCGGCGCCGTGGGCTCGGTCACGCCGGGTGTCGTCGACAACCCGCACAACGGCTGGCGCTACGAGATCGATGCGCGCGAGACCGACGCGCGGCTGCTCGCAACGGCACCCGACGGTGGCGTGCGCACGCAGCGCGTCGTCGGGCGCATCGGCGCGGGCAACAAAGACGTCTCGCTCGTGACGACCGAGGTCGTCGCCGGCCAAGCCACGGGCCATCTCTTCTTCGCGCCCGTCGAGTGGCTGCCCGGGCACGGCTGGGAGCTGTCGCCGTTCGAGGGATTCGGCGGCAACGTGGCCGTCGACTTCGGGCTCGAGACGGGCTGTCTGCAGTGCCACACGGGAACGGGCCCGGCGTCGCTGCCCGCGGCCGCACGGCCGATGGATGCGTTAGGCGACGAGTGGGCGCGCCTCTCTCCGCGCAACCTGCTCGGCGTCGACGCCTTCGAGCACCTCGCGGCGCTGAGCTGCGACACGTGCCACGGTGACACGTCGGCCCACGTCACGGCCATGCGCACCGAGCCCGGCGGCCCGCTCGCGATCACGCCCTGGGACGAGCGCTCGCTCGCCGCGCGACGCGACGCCTGCGCGCGCTGCCACATGGACGGCGAGGCGCGCGTCGACCTCGCCGAACTCAACGGCGCGCTCCCACCCGCCGGACGCACTTCATTCTCGCTGCGCCCGGTCGTCGTCACGGCCGAGCCCGACGACGACTTCCGCTTCGTCGCGCACCACGAACGCATGGCGCTGTCGCGCTGCTTCAGCGAGTCGGCCGAGATGACGTGCCTGAGCTGTCACTCGCCGCACACCGGCACGGCCGGGCAGGGCGTGCCGAGCTTTGATGCGCGCTGCATGACGTGCCACACCGACGACAACGACGAGCACACCTGCAGCCGCGCACCGACGCTCACCGTGCGCGACGTCACGCAGCGCGAGGCGCGCAGCGACGACGGCTGCATCGACTGTCACATGCGTCGCACGCAGCCCTTCGACCTCGGCCATCTCGCCGTCTCGGACCACTTCGTACGCCGCAGTCCCCCGCCGCCGAAGACGAACCCGCTGCGCGCGTTCCACGACGCCGACGGCAAGCTGCGCGTCTTCCGCCCCGACGGCTGGGACGAGCTGTTGAACTCTCCAGCCGGACGCAAGTGGGAACGCGGCGTCATCGGCATGGCCTACGTGAAGCAAGGGCGCTTCGAGGAAGCCGCCGTCGCGCTCGCCGAGTTCCGCGCGCCCGAGCACCCCGACGCCCTGCGCCCGACGGCACCGGCCGGTCTGCAGCCGCTCGAAACGTCGCCGGCCTTCCACCAGATCCGCGGCCTCGTCGCCGAGGCCCGCGGCCGCAGCGCCGACGCCGAACGTCACTACCGCAACGTGCTCGCCCTCGAGCCCGGCCACCCCGGCGCGCGTCTGAACCTCGCTGCGCTGCTGCTCGCCCGCGGCGACCACGCCGGCACGCACGAGCACCTCACGGCGCTGCTCGACCGTTTTCCCGCCACGCCGAAGGCCTGGAACCTCATGGCGCGCTTCGGCGCCCAGGTCGGCGACGTTCGCGGCGCGGCCTCGGCCCTGGCCCAGTCGGCGGCGCTCTGGCCCTCCGACGCCGTGATCCACCGCGAGCTCGCACGGCTGTTCGAGGCGCTCGGCGACACCGATGCGGCCCGCGCGAGTCTCGAGCGGGCGCGTAGACTCTCGCCTTCGATCTCGAGTCAACGCTGAGGCAACCTCCACGAGCACCACGATGGACGACGACGAACACATCGGCACCGAGATCCTCGACATCCTCCGGTTGATCGCGTCGCCGTCGCGGAACTTGGCCATCGTCCGACACGACCCTTTGATCGACCTCGTCGAGTACTTCGTGACGTGGTGGGTCGAGGACCTCTGGTTCGACGACGGCATCGAAGCCTCCGACTTCTTCACACCCGAGGAGATGCAGCGGCTCGACGACTTCGACGCGCAGCTCCGCGCCGCCGAAGAGACCATCCCCGTGGGACTCACCGCCCTCGATTTGCTCGGTCATCCCACCTGGCTCGCCGTCATGCGGCGGGCCGAAGCCACCTTCAAGGCCCTGATCGCGACACTCTGATGGACAAGCACATCGAGCGCATCGTCGAAGACCTCGCCGCCGGGCGCATGACGGCAGCCGAGGGTCTCGCGGCGTTGCGCGATTACCCGACCGAAGACCTCGGCTTCGCGCGGCTCGATCATCACCGGCGCCTGCGTCAGGGCCTGCCCGAGGTCGTCTACGGCGCGGGGAAAACGGCTGAGCAGATCACCGGCATCGTCGCGCGGTTGCGAGGGCGCGGCCATCCCGTGCTCGTCACGCGCCTCGACGCCGAGATGCATGCGCTTTGCGCGCCGACGCTCCGTGACGGCACGTACGACGAGTTGTCGCGCACGTGGCGCTGGCACGAGGGCGAAATCCCGCCATCGGGCGGCGACGGGCCGATCGTCGTCGCGGCCGCCGGGACGTCGGATCTCTCGGTGGCCGAGGAAGCCGCGATCACGGCCGAGCTGTTCGGCAACGAGGTGGTGCGCATCACGGACGTCGGCGTGGCCGGCATTCACCGCCTGCTCGGCGAGGTCGACACACTGCGCCGCGCACGCGTCGTGATCGCCGTGGCCGGCATGGAAGGCGCGCTCGCGAGCGTGGCCGCCGGGCTCGTCGCGTGCCCGGTCATCGCCGTGCCGACAAGCGTCGGTTACGGCGCGAGCTTCGGCGGCGTCGCGGCACTCCTCGCGATGCTCAACTCCTGCGCGGCCGGCGTGACCGTCGTCAATATCGACAACGGCTTCGGAGCCGCCGTCGCCGCGCACATGATCGTCAACCCTGCGCGCGACGACACCGCGAAGACGTAGCTGTCAGTAGGACGGGCAGTACACGGGCACCTTCTTCACGTACTTCGGTGCGTACGAGGGCACGTACTTCGGCGCCACGTAGATCTTCGGCGCGACGTGGACGTGCTGCTCGTGGTGCGGGTTGTACGGGCTGCCGTGGTGCACGATCACCTTGGGCGCGTGGTGCTTGTGGTAATGCTTGTGCGCCTTCTTGGCGGCCTTGAGGTGCTTCTTCACGCTCTTCTTGTAGTGCTTCTTGGCGTGCTTGGAATGCTCGTGGTGGTGACCTGACGAGCTGTGATAGCCCACCGAGTATCCGTGCGTGCCGATGGTCACCGACACACCACCGGCGTCGGCGCTGGGCGCGGCGGCCGCGAAGGATAAGGTCAGGCCGAGGGCGAAGGCGGCGAGCGTGGCGAAGGAACGTGTGCGCAGCATCGGTGTCTCCGAAGGGAAGGGGCGTTGAAGGCAGGAGCGACGTTCGTGCACGCTTGCGAACGGGAAGGTCGTCGGGCCTTCAACGCTGTGGGTTGTGCGACGTCGCGCAGGCCGCGACGATGAGCGCTTCGTGTCGCCGCATGCCACCGGCGACCGTGCCCGCGGCCCGTTGATGAACCCATGACAGCTACGACCAAGCCCAGCACCGACGTCCATGTCCACTTCGATCTCGTCGGCGGCATCGCCGGGGACATGACCGTCGCCGCGCTCGTCGACGCCGGAGCTTCGTTCGACGCGATCTCGGCGGCCCTCGCGTCCTCGGGCTTGCCTGTCGTCGACGTGTCGGTGACGCGCGAGTGGAAGGGCGGCATGGCCGGGACGCAGTTCCATGTCCCCGAAGAAACCGACCCGCCGCACCGAACCTGGAAGATGATCCGCGCGATGCTCGAGGAGGCCACGCTGCCCACGCGCGCCCGCGACCTCGCCATCGCGATGTTCCAAGAGCTCGCCATCGCCGAAGGGACGACGCACGGCTGCGCTCCCGACGACGTGCACTTCCACGAGATCGGTGCGATGGATTCGATCGTCGACTTCGTCGCCGTCGCGCTGGCCGTCGACGACCTCGGCGCGACGAGCTTCTCGTGCGGCGCGATCCCGATCTGCCCCGGCACGACACACACGCAGCACGGCGTCATGCCCCTTCCCACGCCGGCCACGGCGCACCTGCTCGCCGGCTTCTCGCTCGTGACCATCCCCGGCACGCTCGAAACAGTCACGCCCACAGGCGCCGCGATCCTGCGCACGCTCTGCGGCCCCGGCGGCGCGCCGATGCCCGACATGACGCTGCGCGCCGTCGGCACGGGGCTCGGCAACGCCCTTCTGGAAGACCGCCCCAACGTGCTGCGCGTGCTCGTCGCCGAGCGCGCCGCGCAGGTCTCGTCACTCGACGTCGAGCGCGGCACGGCCGTCGTCATCGAGGCGACGATCGACGACATGGACCCGCGACTCTACGCCTCGATCGCCGAGCGACTCTTCGTCCAAGGAGCGCTCGACGTCGCCCTGTCCGCCGTGCAGATGAAGAAGCATCGGCCGGGCACCGTCGTCACCGTCGTCGCCCGCCCCCACGACGAAGACACCCTCACCGCCGTCCTGCTGCGCGAGTCGACGACGCTGGGCGTGCGCAGCTGGACCGTGCGCCGCGCCGAGCTGGCCCGCGAACACCGCGAGGTCGCCACGCGCTTCGGGATCGTGCGCATCAAGCTGGGACGTCTCGGCGGTGAAATCGTCAATCGCGCGCCCGAGTACGACGACTGCGCCACGCGAGCGCGCGAACACGACGTCCCGGTCAAGGACGTCCTGGCGGCCGCGATCGCCGCCGCAGAGTCCCTCCGCGCCGACTGAGCGTTTTTTCTGCGAGGAGTCCCAACAAGCCGGAGCCCCGCGCGTATTCACGTTCAGACACACACGAAATGCAGCGCCGCCAGACCGACCGCCGCGAGTCCTCTTACAAGGGAGAGGGCTCGCGGCGGCGCGCGTTCGTGACCGGCGCTTGTGACGAATCGGAGGAGGAACGATGGGCACAGCACGCATCTTGGGTCTCGCCTTGTGCACTGCGGGGCTTTGGGCTGCGGGAGCGTCGGCTCGCGCGCAGGAACTCCCGCTCGGCGCCTGGACCGCAACCGACAAGTCAGGCGCTGCGGTGCTCATCGAGGAAACCCGCGTCGGACGTCTCGACGCCGCCGGTGAGCCGACCTTCTACCGCGCCACGCACGAAGCCGACTTCGGCGACGTCATCGCGCTCGAACGCTACTCGAGCCAGTTCCCGCTGCCCTTCACCGTCACCGACGACACGCTCACGCTCGACTGGGGCGCCGACGGCGGCGAGGTCACCTACGCCCGCATCGACGGCGCGCCGTCCGGCCTGACGATTGCGCCGCTCGAGATCCCGCCGACGTCGAGGAGAATCAGCTTCGATCGCGTCGACGAGATCGTCGACGAACTCGCGCGCCGCCGCGTCACCGACCAACGCGTCCGCCAACCCGGCGCCTACGACACGCCCGAAGGCATCGCCGAGATGCACCGGGTCGACACCGATAACACGGCCTGGATCCGCGCGACGATCACGGACGTCGGCTGGATCGACGCCGCGCGCTTCGGACGCCAGGCCAGCAGCACGGCGTTCCTGATCGTCCAACACAGCGGTGACCTCGAACTCATGGTGACGGCCCTGCCGCTGATCGAAGCCGACGTGAAAGCCGGCCTCAGCGACGGCGGCGGCTTCGCACTTCTGCACGACCGCCTCGCTCTGCGCCTCGGCGGCAAGCAGCGCTACGGCAGTCAACTCGGCTCCTCGCGCGGTGACGACACGCTTTACATCTCGCCGCTCGAAGACCGCGAGTCCGTCGACGAGCTGCGCGCCACGATGGGCATGCAGCCGCTCGCCGACTACCTGAAGCTCTTCGAAGGCGAGGTGGCCTTCTACGACGACGTCGCCGCCGAGCGCGCGCGCGCCGCCGTCGCGGAGCGTTAGCCCGGGCTCGGGCCGCGTCCGTGAGATCCACATGCTCCGCGAGGCCGCAGGTAGACTGATGCGAGTATGCGGCGTTCGCGCTTCGCCTGGCGAGTCAGGCGCGGCAGCGACGCCGTGACACGCGCACCACAGGGGAATCGCCATGCTTCGCTCCGTCCTGATCTCCGTGAGCCTCACCTCGACGGCGGTCGCCGCACAAACCGAGACGCAGCTCCCGCTCCCGCTGCTTCCCGGCAGTCAGCACGGCGCCGCGGTTGCCGGGACGCGCGACCTCATCGTGACGGGCGCGCCCGAGGGCGGGCGAGTCGGCCAGAGCCCGGCGGGCCGCGCGACGGTGTTCCGATTCTCCGCGGGCTCGTGGGTCCCGACGCCGCTGCCGTTGCCGCCCGAGGTCTCGGACGGCGATCACTTCGGACACGCCGTCGCGATCAACGACGTCGGCACGATCATCGCCGTGGGCGCGCCGTTCGACGACACGGGAGCCGATGACGCCGGCCTCGTCGCGCTGTACGTCTGGAACGCGTCGAGCCAGAGCTTCGAGATCGACGAGGTCGTGCTCGGAAGCTCCGTCGGCGGACGCCTCGGAACGAGCGTCGACCTCGACGGCGAGTGCGCCGTCCTCGGTGAACCATTCGGCGCGGGCGTCATGGGAACGGCAGCGGTCCTCTGCCGCAACGACATGACGAATCAGTGGGACGTCGACGCAACGCTCCTCGGCGCCGACTTCGCCGGAGGCTTCGGCTCGTCGGTCAGCCTCGACGGCGAGGCCCTGATCGTCGGAAGCCCGCTCGCCCTGGGCAGCGTCGGCCGCGCAGACATCTACGAGAAGCTCGGCGGAGCATGGCAACTCGTGCACACGACGCTCGGTAGCGTCGGCGACGGCAACTACGGCGCTGCGGTGGCAGTCGACGGATCGAATGCAGCCATTGGTAGTCCCGACGCTTTCCAACCGATCTTCTTCAACAATCGCGGACGCGTCGCACTCTTGCGGCGCGACGCGCTGGGCGATTGGTCGGACGCCGCGCTCGACTGGGACCAGTCCGCGAACGCCGAGGCGAACATCGGCCAAGCCGTCGCGCTGCGTGGCGACGTCGCGCTCGTCGGTGGCCCGGGCATCACGTCGATCGGGCCGGGCGCACCGCAGCTCGGAAGCGATGCCGGCTTCGTGCACGTGTTGCACGACATCGCCGGCACGTGGAAGCGCGTCGGCATGTTCTCCGCGATCGACGTCGCAGCGGGCGACCGCTACGGCGCGGCGCTCGCGTTCGCGGGTGATCTGGCCGTCGTCGGCGCCCCCGGGTCAGACTCCGTCGGGCCGGACGTCGGCACTGCCTACGTCCGCCGTCTCGAAGACACGTTCGTCGTCGCGGAGCTGAGCCCCTCGGGTGGAGCGGGCCTCGACATGACGGGCCTCGGGGGCGGCAACGCGTCGCTCGAGATCATGCTGACGGGCGGCACCTGCGCCGCGCCGATGCCGCTCCCGGCCACGCTCGTGCTCGGCTTCGGCGTGCTGAACGCACCCTTCAAGGGCGGCACGTTGGTCCCCCAGCCGACGGTGCTGATCGACCAGACGCTGAGCTGCACGCCGACCGCCGGCGGCCAAGCCAGCTACGAGACGTCCTGGCCCGTCGGCCTGCCCGACCTCACGTTCTTCGTGCAGCTCTGGGTGCCGGACGCCTCGGTCCCGACGGGGTGGGTTTCGAGCGAGGGCCTCTCCGTGACGGTCAGCGGAGACTGATGCGCGGGCGGTGATCGCGAGCGTCACGCGCTACCATGGAGACTCCTCCTCAGGCGCCGCCATGACCAGCAAGCCGTCCCCCGCCGAACTCGCCGAGCGCCTGCGTGCGTTCGTCGCGCCGTTCTCATCGGCGGCCGTCGCCTTCTCGGCCGGCGTCGACTCGACGCTCGTGCTCGCCATCGCGCGCGACGTGCTCGGCGAGCGCGCGCTCGGTGTCACGGGCCTGTCGCCGAGCGTCGCGCCGGCCGAGGTCGCCGTTGCGCGGCGCGTCGCCGCGGCGATCGGCGCGCGGCTCGAGATCGCGCCGACGAACGAGATGGACGACCCGAACTACGTTGCCAATCCCAGCAACCGCTGCTTCTTCTGCAAGACGGAACTCTACGCCGTCACGCAGCGCGTCGCCGAGGCGCACGGGCTCGCGGTCGTCTTCAACGGCACGAATGCCGACGACGCGTCGGGGAGCGACTGGCGCCCGGGGCTCATCGCGGCCGACGAGGCCGGCGTGCGCTCGCCGCTCGCCGAAGTCGGCCTGACGAAAGACGACGTGCGCGCCGTCGCGGCCCATCTCGGCCTGCCGAACTGGGACAAGCCCGCCCTCGCCTGCCTGGCCTCGCGTCTGCCCTACGGCACGTCCGTCACGCCGAAGCGCCTCGCCGCCGTCGACAAGGTCGAACAGTTCCTGCGCCAGCGCGGCTTCCGCGACGTCCGCGCCCGCCACCACGGGCCCACGGTGCGGTTGGAGGTGGAGACGACCGCCGTCCCGCGCCTGCGGGCCCTGGCCGAAACACGCGAACTCGGGTCAGTCGTCGAGGCCGCGGGCTTCAGCTCCTTCGACATCGAAGCCGACGGATTCAGGAGCGGCCGCCTCAACGATGCCCTCGACCGCACTGCCGCACCCGACGCCGAGCCCCCGCGATGAACACCTTCCTCCGACGTGCGTGTACGCTGGCCGCCCTTGCCCTCGCGACGTCGAGCCTCGCCGCCCAGGCCGAAACCGACCCGCGCTACGGTGAGGATCCACGCGAAACCGCAGACCCACGCGGCGAAGAAGACCCACGCGACCAGCAGCCCGACCCGCGCGACATCTCGCCCAAGTTCGGTGAGCATGTCGACGCGCTGCTCGACGAAGATCACGACGTCCCCGCCGCGCGCGACATCGGACTCGAAGGCTGGTCGGTGGAACCCATCGTCGGCGGCCTCGTCGACAAGTGGCTCGCTGCCGCCACGTTCCCCGAGGGACAGCTGCCCACCGCGAATCAGCTCGCGAAAGCCGAGGACCTACGCTCGCGCGGCGCGCAGCTCGCCTGGCTCGCCGACCAGAGCCTGCGCGACACGCGCTTCGCCCACTGGGTCGAGACCGTGCACGGATGGAGTGCCGCCGAGCGCCGCCGCTACGCCGAGGCCGAAGAGCTGCGCGAGCTCGGTAACAAGCAGCTGCGCGACGTCACGTCGGCCCTCGAAGCCCTCACGACGCTCACGACCTTCAGCCAGGCGCTCGCTCATTATCGCGCGCTCGGTGACACACGGCGTATCGCGGAAGTGCACGCGACGATGGGCGACATCCACGCCGAGAACGGTCACGTTCCCGAAGCCGTCGACCACCTCACGCGCGCCGAGCAGCTCGGCCGCGAGATCAAGTCGGTGGACACGGTCGAGGCCGCGCTGACGAGTCTCGAGCTGCTCATGTCACGCACCGAGAACTACGACGAGCTGCTCGACATCCTCGACCGACAGGTCACCTTCGCCACCGAGCGACGCGACGCCCGCACGGCCCAGCATACTCTCGCACGGCAGCTCAAGCTCGCCTTCGAACTCGACGGGCAGGGCGCTCGCATCGTCACCTTGGACCCCGACGCCGAGTCGCCTTGAGGGCCCCACGCGGGCGCCCGGCGGACTCGTCGATCGCCCCCCAAACGCCCCGTTCGACAGGCGCACAGGCCCCTGCACGCCGCCCGTCGTTCTCGGTCCCACACACGGTCGCATCGTGACGTCTGTGACCTGCGCGGCATCCCACATGCGGCGGTTTAGGCCCGAAGCCCGTTTTCTCCGGTGAAAACGGCCTCTCGGCGCGTTAGAATCCGCCGTCTTCAAGACCCGAGAGAGCCATGGCGAACAACATCTCCTGGTACTACCAACGTTCGAGTGACGCGACCTGCGCGAAAGCAGACGCGTACATCGACGAGCGCAAGATCAAGACGCGCGAGATCGTCGACGCCCGGAAGGAGAAGCTCGGGAAGCGCGAGATCGCCCAGATCCTGCGCAAGACGGCCCGCGTCATCGCGACGAAGGGCAAGAAGGTCCTCGACTGGGACCTCAAGCGCGACCCGCCGATCGAGAAGGAGCTCTACGAAGCTCTCCTCGGTCCCACCGGCAACCTCCGGTCCCCGTCGATCCGCAGCGGCAAGACGCTGATCGTCGGCTACTCCGAAGAAGCCTGGGACAAGCTGTTCGGCTGAGGGGGCGTCGCGGGCAGGTCTTGGGGTGCCCCGGTCATCCAGCCCAGCCGGCTGAGGACCGACGCGTGATGGCGACGCAGAGTCACGGTCGCGTGGTGGTCGTCCACGGCAAGAACGAGGTGGGTGAGACATCGCTCGCGATCGCGAGCGTCGCCGACCACTCGGTCACTGTGTGGATCCCGACACCCGAGCGCTGAACGTGCCGCGCCGATCGTTCCACCCGCGCGCGAGCCTCGCCGTCAGGCCTTCGCGGTTGCCGCCGCGCCGCCGGTCTTCTGCGAGGGGCGCGTGTCTTCACCGGGCGTGCGACTGATGATGAGCCGGCCGAGGCTCTTCACGTTCGCGCACTGGTCGGGGTAGTACGGAATCACGAGACGCGTCGGGCCCCCCTGCTCGCGGTCGAGCTTGTCGCCCTTCTTGGCGCCGTAGATGATCACGCCCGACTTGGCCACGTCCTTGAGCGGCAGCGAAGCCGTGAACTCGCCGTCCTCCGACTCAGCGATCAGGTAGGCCGCACGGTAATCGGGCCCGACGAGGTCGATGACCTTCCGCAGCCGGACGCCGACACCCGCGATCCGCTCATCGATCTTCTTCATGTCCGGGATCTGGTAGTAGCGGTGGATCCCAGCCAGATCGAGGTAGCTGAAGGAGTGCGGGCGAATGCAGTGACCCTCGACCTTGAGGATGCCGTGCGGGTTCAGCTTGGCCTTCTTGAGTCGCATGGGGCTGGGCGGTGCGAGACGGGCGGAAAGGGGCCGGACGCGGTGTCCGAACGCGAGGCGCCGATTGTGGCATTCGCGGGCGGAAAGTCACGCGCAGGACCGACTCGAGCCAGAAATCGGCTCATTCGGAGACGCCGTGGAAAGGCGAAAACACGGAAAGAGCACTGGATTAGTCCTCTTTGGGGGTCGATAGAGGAGTGGATCAGTGCTATTCTTCCGGCGTCAGTCACGGGCACCGCGACGCGCTCTGTCGCCCCGGCCCGCAGCTCCCTCCCCCCGCTCCACGAACCCCATGATCCGCTTCTCCAAAATGGCCGACTACGGCGTGCTGCTCCTGGGCCACTTCACCCAGAACGGCAACGCGCTCGTCAACACGGCGGGGCTTGCGGAGCAGTACCACATGCCGCGGACGGTCGTTGCGAACCTGCTCAAGGAGTTCTGCAAGGCCGGGCTGCTCGAGTCGCGCCGCGGTCTGCACGGCGGGTACCGCCTGCTGCGCGCCCCCGACGACATCTCGCTGCTCGACATGCTTTCCGTGATCGACGGCCCGGTGCAGCTCACCGACTGCGCCGCCGAAGACATCATCCACCAGTGCGATTACTCCGACGTCTGCCACTCGCGCAGTCCGATGCGAGCCGTCAACCAGCGCATCGTCGACTTCCTCGGGCAGATGACGCTCTCGGAACTCATGAACGATGTCGCGCCGGCCACGATTGCGCCGCTCGACACGTCCACTTCCACCACATCCTGACGCGACACGCACCTCTCTCCACGCGACACCCCAGGTCCCACACATGTCCAAGCTCATCTACCTCGACAACAACGCCACCACGCCGCTCGACCCGCGTGTGCTCGAAGCGATGATGCCGTACCTCACTCACGAGTACGGCAACGCCGCGAGCCGCAGCCACCAGTTCGGATGGGCGGCCGAGGAAGCCGTGGCCCAGGCGCGCGAGCACGTCGCCGCGCTGATCGGCGCCAGTAGCAAGGAGATCATCTTCACGAGCGGCGCGACCGAGTCCGACAACATCGCCATCAAGGGCGCTGTCGAGATGCTCGCCCACAAGGGCCGCCACGTGATCACGGTGAAAACCGAGCACAAGGCGATCCTCGACACCTGCAAGTATCTCGAGACGAAGGGCCTCGCCGACGTCACGTACCTCGACGTCGCGCCGAACGGCTTGATCACGGTCGACCAGGTGCGCGATGCGATCCGCGACGACACGATCATCATCTCGGTCATGCATGCCAACAACGAGATCGGCGTGCTGCAACCCATCAAGGAGATCGGCGCGCTCGCCCGCGAGAAGAACATCTGGTTCCACACCGATGCCACGCAGTCGATCGGCAAGATCCCCTTCGACGTCGACGACCTCAACGTCGATATTGCGAGCCTCTCGGGCCACAAGCTCTACGGCCCCAAGGGCGTTGGTGTCCTCTATGCGCGCCGCCGCAAGCCGCGTATCCGCCTCGCGCCGGTGCTGCATGGCGGCGGTCACGAGCGCGGGATGCGCTCGGGCACGCTCAACGTCCCCGGCATCGTCGGCATCGGTGAAGCCTGCCGCCTCGCGAAGCTCGACCTCGCGAAGGACATGGCCCACGCGAAGGAACTCCGCGATGCGTTCGAGAAGCGCATGGTGGAAGCCCTCGACCACGTCGAGATCAACGGCAGCGCGGAACATCGCCTGCCCAACACGACGAACCTGTCCTTCAGCTGCGTCGAAGGCGAGTCGCTCATCATGGGCATCCCCGACATCGCCGTTTCGTCGGGCTCGGCCTGCACGTCGGCGAGCCTTGAACCGTCGTATGTGCTACGCGCTCTCGGCGTCGGCGACGAACACGCCCACTCCTCGATCCGCTTCTCGTTCGGCCGCTTCACGACCAAGGAAGAAACCGAGCGTGCGGCCGAGCAACTCATCTCCACGGTGACGCGCTTGCGCGAGATGTCACCGCTCTACGAGATGGTCAAAGAAGGCATCGATCTCTCCACCATCAACTGGACCGCGCACTGATCCATCCCGCGCGTCCGCTGCAGACAAACTCTCCCACCCCCAACACCCGAGGACTCAACCATGGCCTACAGCGACAAGGTCATCGACCACTACAACAACCCCCGCAACGTCGGCTCGCTCGACAAGGAAGACGCACACGTCGGAACCGGCGTCGTCGGTGCTCCGGAGTGTGGTGACGTCATGAAGCTCCAGATCCGCGTCAATGACGACGGTGTGATCGAAGAGGCGAAGTTCAAGACGTTCGGCTGCGGCTCCGCGATCGCGAGCAGCTCGCTCGCCACCGAGTGGGTGAAGGGCAAGACCGTCGACGAAGCGCTGTCCATCAAGAACACGGACATCGTCGAGGAGCTCTCGCTCCCGCCCGTGAAGATCCACTGCTCGGTGCTGGCCGAAGATGCCATCCGCGCCGCCCTTGACGACTATCGTTCCAAGAGCGGCAAGGACGCCGCGACCGAGAAGGCCGAGGCCTGACGCCGACCGTGCACCCGACGACAGACAGCACCATGACTGCACCCAGCGACACACTCGACGAAACCGAAACCGAAGGCGAATCGGTCATCGTCACAGAACGCGCCGCGAAGGAGTTCCGGCACGTCCTGGGCGAGAAGGGTCTGCCGGATGACACGGCGATGCGCCTGTCCGTCAAGGGCGGCGGCTGCTCTGGCTTCGAGTACCTCATCGACATCGAGCGCAACGAGCCCGACGAGTTCGACGTGGTCGAGGAGTGGCACGGGATCCAAGTCGTCATCGACATGAAGAGCGAGTTCTACCTCAACGGGACGACGATCGACTTCAACGACGGTCTCATGGATCGCGGCTTCACGTTCAAGAACCCGCAGGCCAGCGGCACATGTGGCTGCGGGTCGTCGTTCTCGGTCTGAAAGCCTGCGATGTCCGTCGACAACCTGCGGTCATCGCTCGTCGATGTCCCCAGCGGCACGATCACAGCCGAGAGTGACACAGCCACGTTGTTCGACCGCCTCGGCCTCGAGCCGAGTGCGGTCGTCGACGCGGCGTTGATCGAACGCCACTACCTCGCCCTGTCGCGTCAGCTGCACCCCGACTTTCAAGCGGCCGCAACCGACGACGTCCAGCAGCTCGCCGTTCGCAACAGTGCGCTCCTGAACGAGGCGTACACCACTCTGCTCGATGACCAGAAGCGCCTCGAGTATCTGCTCGCCTTGCGTGACGCCGAGGCGCTCGAGCGGAACAAGAAGCTGAGCCCCGTGTTCCTCATGGAATCGATGGAGCACAGCGAGGCCGTCGAGTCGGCGGCCGACGACACCTCCAAACTCGCCACCCTGGCGAAGACATACAAGGGCGAGGTCGCCGAGCGCATCAGCGCAGCGCAGGCCGCACTCGCCGAGAGCGACGCCGACGTCGACCGCGTCGCCACCCTCCTGCACGAAGCGCGCGTCTACCGCCGCATCCTCCGAGACTGCAAGACCCGATGAGTTCCTCCGACAGCACCCCCGCCGATGTCGTGATCGGCATCGACCTGGGCACGACCAACTCGCTCGCCGCGATCATGGGCCGCGATGGACCGCGCGTCCTCGTCGCCGAGTCGGCCTCGCCGTTGATCCCGTCGGTCGTCTCGTTCCTCGATGACAACAAGCACATCGTCGGCGAGAAGGCTCGCGCGCTCGCGATCCGAAACCCGCGCCGCACGGTGCACTCGGTCAAGCGCCTCATGGGCCGCGGCCTCGCCGACCTCGGCGACGAAACCACACGCCTCGCTTACAAGATCGTCGACACCGAGAAGTCGAAGCTCGTACGGATCGATATCGACGGACAGCTCTACTCGCCGCAGGAGATCTCGGCGCTGATCCTCGGCGAAGTCCGCCGGCGCGCAGAAAGTGCGCTCGGGACGCCCGTGACGAAGGCCGTCATCACCGTGCCGGCCTACTTCGATGACGCCCAGCGCCAGGCCACGCGCGACGCGGCGCAGATCGCCGGTCTCCAGGCCCTGCGCATCGTCAACGAACCCACCGCCGCGGCACTCGCGTACGGCCTCGACACGAATCGCGAAGGCACGATCGTCGTCTACGACCTCGGCGGCGGGACGTTCGACGTGTCGGTGCTGAAGATCACACAGGGCGTCTACAAGGTGGCCGCCACGTCCGGCGACACGCACCTCGGCGGTGACGACTTCGACAACGCGATCATGGATCGCATCCTCGGCGCCGTCTCCAATGCAACCGGCAAGGACCTACGCAGCCAGCCCGAGGCACTGCAACAGATCCGCCTGTCGGCCGAAGCGATGAAGATGGAACTCTCGACCGGTGACGTCGCCACGCTCGAGGTCGATATCGGTCAAGACGAGCCCGTGACGGTGCGCATCACGCGCGACGACTTCGAGGACATGATCCGCGCCGACATCGAGCGCACGCTCGCGTGCTGTCGCTCTGCGCTCGCCGATGCCGACGTCGAGATCGAAGACGTCAATGACATCGTCTTCGTCGGCGGGTCCACGCGCATCCCGCTCGTGCGCAAGCGCGTCACGGAGGTCTTCGGGCGCGAGCCGCACACCGAACTCGACCCCGACCGCGTCGTCGCCCTCGGCGCCGCGATCCAGGCGGACGTCATCTCCGGCGGCAACCGCGACCTGTTGCTCCTCGACGTCATTCCCCTCTCGCTCGGCCTCGAGACGATGGGCGGCGCGTTCGCGAAGCTCATCACACGCAACCAGACCGTCCCGTGCTCGGTGACGGAGATGTTCTCGACGTACGCCGACAACCAGAGCGGCATCGACATCAACGTCTACCAAGGCGAGCGCGAACTCGTCGCCGATTGCCGCAAGCTCGGCTCCTTCAAGCTCACGGGCCTGCCGGGCATGGCCGCCGGCTTGCCGCGCGTCGAGGTCACATTCCTCGTCGACGCTGACGGCGTGCTCACGGTGAAAGCGCGCGAACAGCGCAGCGGCGTCTCGGCGTCGATCGACGTCGTCCCGAGCCACGGTCTCACGCGCGATGAGGTGAAGGGCATCGTGCGCGAATCGATCGTCAACGCCCACGCCGACTTCGCCGCACGCGAGCTCATCGAGCTGTCGAACAAGGCGCGCAACCTCATCGACGGGACGCAGCGCGTGCTCGACATGCCCGACCTGCCGTTCCCGCCCGAGCAGCGCGACGAACTCGCGGCCGACATCGCGAACTTGCGCGCACTTGTCGAGGCGCAGGACCTGCCCGGCATCAAGAAGGCCTGCGAGGTGTTCGGCGAGAAGACCCAATCCCTGGCCGACGATGTCATCGGCGCGGCGATCAAGCAGGAGCTCAACACCGAACGCAGTCTCTAGCCTGGAGTCCGCCCAGCGCTCTGCTGCGACCGCGCCTCGGCCCTCGTGGCGCCGCTGCGTCTGACCCTCGACGACCAAGCGTTGGTCAGAAACGCCGTTCCGCCTTGCCACAAAGGCACAGGCACGCTCTCGCAGCGGTCGTGGTGCGAAGTCCGGGGTAGCCCGGGTTGCGCACCGACACGGTGCAACTCCGCGTGGGCGACGAGCAGCCGACCACGGAGCGCGCGGACATCACGGACGAGCGCATCACGATACACCTCGTCTGGCGCTTCTGACCGCGCGCGCCGCAGAGCTGCTATGACAGGGATCGCCGGGATCACTCCCCGGCGATCCGCGCACCCTGGAACGCTGCCATGAACGCCGACCGCATCAGTTGGTCCGACATCCACGAGATCGCCTTCCGCCTCACCGAGGCCCACCCCGACGTCGCGCCGCTGACCGTGCGCTTCACGGATCTCCACGCCTGGGTGATTGCACTGGAGGGCTTCGAGGACGATCCTGCGAAGAGTAACGAGAAGATCCTCGAGGCCATCCAGATGGCCTGGCTCGAGGAACTCGAAGACTGACGACGACCGAGAACCGACACGTGGAGTGACACGCAGTGGGAATCTTCGAGACAAGCCTGAAGGTCCGCTTCAGCCACGTCGACTACGCGGGAATCATGTTCTACCCGCGCTTCTTCGAAAACTTCCACGCGGTGTTCGAGGACATGTTCACCGAGCGCCTCGGGCTGCCGTACACCGACCTTCTCGGCGTGCGCCGCATCGGCTTCCCGACGGTCCACATCGAGACCGACTTCAATAAGCCGTTTCGCTTCGGCGAGACCATGCGACTCGTGCTCGACGTCGTGAAGCTCGGGCGGACGTCGATCAAGTTCCGCTACCGCGGCTACAACGCGGGCGATCCCGATGACAGCCCGTCGGTCTCGGCGATCGGCACCGTCGTCACCCTGCATCTCGACACGTTCGAGACGATGCCGATCCCCGACGACATCCGCGCCGTCCTCATCGACCTGCTGGCCGACGACGCGTGACGCGTTCGCTGCTCGCGTGCGCTCTGCTCTCGCTGCTCGCCGCGTGCTCGCCGCGCGCTGAACCCGACGTGGGTACGCCGCGCCACGTCGTCGTGATCGTGATCGACGCCACGCAGGCCGCGCAGCTCGGTTGCTACGGCGGCGCCGACGGCACGAGCCCGCAGATCGACGCCTTCGCGCGCACCGGCACGCGCTTCGCGAACGCCACGGCGTCAGCCACGTGGACGCTGCCCTCGACGACGTCGCTGCTCACGGGCCTGCTCCAAGAGCACCACGGCGTGGTCACGAACCACCACGCCCTCGCCGCCGACGGCGCGCCGACGCTGCCCGAGCTCTTCGTCGATGCCGGCTGGCGCACGGCCGCGTTCGTGCAGATGGTCTACGCGTCGGATGCCTACGGGCTCGACCGCGGTTTCGACACCTACACGTACTACGCCTCGGCCGCCGAGAAGCGCGAAGACGGGCGCGCCGTACTCGACGTCCTCGGATGGCTGTCCGAGCGCGCTGCCGACAACGAACGCTCCTTCACCTACGCGCACTTTCGCCGGCCGCACTCGCCCTACGACCCCGACGTCCTCTCCGTCGCCGCGCTGGGCGTCAACCCGACGTCAGTGCCGCACGAGCGCCTCGAGATGCTCATGCACGCCGACTCGCGCGTGCGCGACATCGCCGAGCTGCGCTCCGGCGAACTCGACCTCCTGCGCGGTCTCTACCGCGCCAACGTACGCGCGATCGACGAGCGGCTGGCGTCGGTCTTCGAGTGGGCAGCCGCCCGCGACGATGTGCTCGTGATCTTGACGGCCGACCATGGCGAGGGACTCGGTGAGCACGAGCACTTCGGCCACGGGGATATGGTTCATCCCGAGCACGTCGGCATCCCGCTGATCATCGCCGGGCCCGGCGTGCCGACGGGCGTCAACGAGGCCCGTGTGGCAACGGTGGACGTGGCGGCGACGCTCGCCGACATCTGCGCACTCGACACAGCCCCGCGCGACTTCGATGGCGTCAGCCTCGTGCCCCTGTTGCGCGGCATGGCACTCGATCGTGACGACGGAGTGTTCGTCTCGGGACGCTACCGCACGGCCGACAACCCACCGACCGTCGCGAGCAAGGACGCGCGCTGGTCGCTCGTACGGCACGGCAACGGTGACGTCGCGCTTTACGATCTCGTGAACGACCCCGATGAGCGCACCGACGTCGCGTCCGATCACCCCGACGTCATCGCCGCACGCCTCGCTCAGCTCGAACGACTCGTCGACCGCGGCGTGCGCAACACCGCGCCCGGCGCCGCGTCACCGCAGCTCGATGACGAGCGCCGCGCGGCCCTGCGCGACCTCGGGTACATCGACGACAGCGAGGATCGCTGACGCGCGCCGGCCTTCCTTGAACACACTTGGCCCTCGGCCTATCGTCCGATTCATGAAGATCTTCGTCGCCCTGCTGTTCTTCGCCAGCTGTATCACGTCCAGCCCACGCGCCGCGACACCCGGCGCCTCCCCGGAGTCCGCCGTGATTCGCTTCGACGTCAGCCTGCATGAGCGCCAAGCCCAGCGCGTTCACATCGCCATGACGCTGAGCGACCGCCCGGGCGATTTCGTCGACGTCTCGATGCCCGTCTGGACACCGGGCAGCTACCTCGTGCGCGAATACGCCCGACACGTCCTCGACCTCACGGCGACAAACGGCCGCGGCGAGACGCTGACCGTCGAGAAGATGACGAAGAACACCTGGCGCGTGCATCACGGCGGCGCAGCCACGGTCACGATCGACTACACGCTGTACTGCAACGAGCGCTCGGTGCGCACGAATCACGTCGACTCGAGCCACGCGTTCCTCGCCCCCGCAGCGACGTTCCTGTTCCTGCGCGACCACCTCGACGCCGAGTACCGCGTGTCCGTCCAGCGTCCCGGCGGTTGGCGCGTGTTCACCGGCATGCCGCACGACGAGGCCAACGACGAGTTCGTCGCCGACCACTACGACACGCTCGTCGACTGTCCGCTGGAGATCGGGCCACACGAGCCACTCACCTTCGAGCACGAAGGCGTCTCACATCACATCGTCATGGCCGGTGCGGTCACGATCGACGAAGACCAACTCGTCGAAGACTTCAAGGCGATCGTCGCCGAGGTCTCGTCGATCTTCGGCTTCCTACCCTTCGACGAATACTGGTTCCTGAACATCGTCGTCGACGCGGGCGGCGGCGGCCTCGAGCACAAGAACTCCAGCGTCAACATGATCTCGCGCTGGCGACTCGCCGACAAAAAGGGCTACCGCGGCTTTCTGTCGCTCATCGCGCACGAGTACTTCCACGCGTGGAACGTGAAGCGCTTCCGCCCCGCGAGCCTCGGCCCGTTCGACTACGACCGCGAGAACTACACGCGCGACCTCTGGGTCGCCGAGGGCATCACGAGCTACGTCGACGATCGCACCGTCGTCCGCGCGGGTTTCGCCGATGACGTGAAGGGCTACCTGAGCGATCGCGCGCAGGGCTTCCGCACGCTGGCCGAGCAGCCCGGTGCGCGCCGCATGAGCCTGACGCGCTCGTCCCACGATGCCTGGATCAAGCACTACCGCCCCGACGAGAACCAACGCAACTCGGCGATCTCGTACTACTCGAAGGGCGCCCTCGTCGCGCTCATGCTCGACCTGCGCATCCGTCGCCTGACGATGGGCGAGAAGACGTTGCACGACGCGCTGCGACTCGGCTGGGAAGCCTACACGGCGAAGGGCGAGGGCTTCCCCGACGGGTCGATGAAGACGTTCGTGGAACGCACCACGGACATGCCGTTCGACGACTTCTTCGACGACTACATCGACGGCACGACGCCGCTCGAACCCAACCCCGACCTCGCGTGGGTCGGACTGCAGCTCACGGTCAAGCCCGAGAAGACGGACCGGCCGCTCACGAAGGACGCCGACGGCTTCCCGCTCGCGCCGACCCTTGGTGTCACCGTCGAGGGCTCGAACGGTCTGGCGCGCGTACGCTCCGTCACCGAGGGCGGCGCGGCCTACTTCGCCGGCATCAACGTCGACGACGTGCTGCTGGCCATCCGCGACGTCCGCATCACGCCGTCCACGCTGCAAGAGCGCCTCGACATGGCGGGACACCAGCCGCTCGAGCTCACCTACTACCGCGGCGAGAGCCTGCTCACGACGACGATCAAGCCGCAGACCGAGCGCCTCGCCAAGTGGGTGATCGCGTCGGTCGACGAGCCCACCGAGCAGCAGCTCGAGGCCTTCGAAGACTGGCTCAACTGGCCGCACCCGAAGGCGTCCGACGACGACGAGGATGAAGACGACGACAGCGAGGACGACGAGGACGACAGCGAAGCGCAGGCCGGTGAAGCCGACAAAGACGAGGAGAAGGACGGCGTCTGAACTGCGCCGCCCGCCGGCAACTACACCGGCACTTCGTCCTTCTGCGGACGCGTCATGAGGTCTTGCACGGCGGCCGTCGGTGACTTGCCGTTGTAGAGCACCTCATGGACCTCGTGGGCGATCGGCACCTCGAGGTTCACGCCGCGCGCGATGTCGACGACGGCCTTGCACGTGAGCACGCCCTCGGGCACGCCGCGGATCGTCGCGAGCACTTGCTCGAGCGTCTCGCCGCGCGCGATGCGTTCGCCGACCTGCCGGTTGCGTCCATGCGGCGACACGCACGACACGATGAGGTCGCCGATGCCAGACAGCCCGGCGAAGGTCTCGACCTTGCCGCCGAGCGCCACGCCGAGACGCGCCATCTCGGCCTGACCGCGCGTGAGCAGCGCGGCCTTCGTGTTGTCGCCGAAGCCCAGGCCGTCGACGAGCCCGCCGGCGATCGACAGCACGTTCTTGATCGCACCGCCGATCTCGAGTCCGAGCACGTCGTCCGACGTGTAGACGCGGAAGCGGTCGGTGGTCATGAGGTCCTGCACGCGCATCGCAAGGCCGCGGTCGGTCGACGCCGCCACGACGGCCGTCGGCATCCCCTCAGCCACTTCTTCGGCATGCGACGGCCCGCACAGCACGGCCAGCGGGCGGTCACCGATGACTTCGCGGATCACCTCGGTGGGACGCAGTCGACTCGGGAACTCGAGCCCCTTCGTCACCGAGATGAACGGACGCTCGCGCCCGAAGTTCTCCCGATTCGCCTCGAGCACCTCGCGCAGGTACCGGCTCGGCACCGCGCAGACGATGAGATCGGCGTGCTCGAAGGCGTCCATGCGCGTGGTGACGGTGATGCCCTCGGGCAGGTGGTAGCCGGGGAGGTACTTCGGATTGCGTCGCGTCGACTGCATCGTCGCAGCGAGCTCGGGATCGTGGCTCCACAGGATCACGGACGCCTGGTTCGACGCCATCACCCCGGCCAACGCCGTACCCCATGCCCCGTCTCCGAGGACGGCCACTTTCTCGATCATCGTGTCTCTCGTGTCGGGGAGTTGGAGGTTGGGTTCGCAGGCGTCCCGGCGAGCGTCGGGTCGTCCTCGGGTGGGTCATCGTAGCGATCCTCCGCGCCGAGGCGAATCCGCGCGAAGTTGTCGCGATGACGCACCGTGATGACGAGTGCAAGGCCCATCAGGACTGGCGCTCCACCGAGGTAGCGCGCCGAGACGTCGAGTCCGCCGTACTCGCCGGCGAGCCAGAACAGCCCCTGTCCGAGCGGGAATGCCCAGGCGAGGACGACGCTCGCCACGGAGACGAAGCCGACCGTCTTCTTGAAGACGACATGGAGCAGGACAGCGAACAGCGCGATGACGACGTCGAGCGCCAGCAGGCCCCCGATCAGCGTCGCGACGCCCTTTCCGCCGCGCAGACCCAGCGTGACGGGGTAGATGTGCCCGAGCACGGCGGCCGCGAGGACCGGCGCCTGGCCCGTCTCGTCGACCCAGCCGGGCCAGGCCGAGAGCAGCAGCACCGGCACGGCACCCTTCGCCATGTCGGCGAGGAGCACGGCGCGTCCCCAGCCCTTCCCGAGCGCCCGGCCGACGTTCGTCGCGCCCGGGTTGCCGCTTCCCACGGTGCGCAGATCGACGCCGTTGAGCCGCCCCGCGACGAGCGCGAACGACACACAGCCGACGGCATAGGCGAGGAGAAGCGAGGCGATCGAACTCATCTCACCATGGTAACGGCCGGTGAGACCGATTCGATCGCGGCCCGTGGCGAACTGCGAGTGCAGTCGGCGGGTGTCGATGGCCGATGTGCTTCGCGTATCATCATGCGCCGCGCGGCCCGACGTAGGCCGTCTCACATCCACCCGCGCGGCTCCGTACATCGAGCCTCCGCCGCTGCCTCCCCCGGGAGCCCCACCGATGCGCCTGCTGCCCACACTCCTCATCGCTGCCGCGTGCGGCCTCACCGCCGCGCCGAGCCAGGCCCAGGGCCAGCGCTTCACCGACGCCGACTTCGAGCTCTCGATCGAACTCCCCGACGGCATGCGCGAGCTGACCTTCGACGAGCGCGTCGCCACGCTCGGGCTCCAGGCCACGCCCGATGTCGTGCGCAACACGTCGCGCGCCGATGCCGGCGACGGGGAGTGGTCGCACAACCACATCTGGGTCGACCTGACGCCGATCGAGCGATTTATCCACATGACGATCGCCGACAGCCTGCCCTTCGCCTCGCCGCAGGAGTTCATCACCGCGATGGGCACGGCCACGAGCCCGGTGATCAAGAACGGCACGGTCGAGCCCGAGGAAGGCGGCCCGGCCGTCTGGATCGAAAAGCGCTTCGCGGGCGCGTCCGGGCAGTTCAAGCGCCTGCGCGCGTACTACTACGTCGACCCGGGCAACCAGCGCTCGATGCTCGTCAAACTGCAGGCGCTCGAGAGTGCATGGGACACGGCCGAACCGCAGTTCCTCTCTCTGCTCGGCACGCTCGACTGGGAGCGCAAGCCGGCTGAAGTCGGGCCGACGCCCAGCATGGTGCCGCCGAACATGGCGGGTTCGGGAACCACCCAGACCACGAACCGCGGACGACGTTCGGCAGGCGTCGGCTCGCTGCCCACGACGGCCGACGACAACCCGTCGAACTACGCAAGCTGGGGCGACCGCGAGGTGCTCGGGAGCTTGATCATCGCGGGGCTGTTGCTCATGGCACTGCTGTTCGGCGGCCGGGGAGCCTGACGGTGCGCGGCGTCCTCGCGGCTGCGGCGCTGGTCGCACTCGGCCTCGTTGCCGGCTGCGGCGAGACGCGCGAACCGGCGCGTGACACGGAGTCGCGCGGAGCTGGAACTCCGTCGGGGCGCCTGTCGTTTCCCGGCGCCAACCTGCTGCTGATCTCGATCGACACGCTGCGCGCCGATCGCGTCGGCGCCTACGGCTACGAGCGCGGCACCACTCCCTTCCTCGACGAACTCGCGGAGTCCGCAATCATCTTCGAGGATGCCTACGCGACGTCGCCGAAAACTGCGTCGAGCCACATGAGCCTCTTCACGTCGATGCTCCCCACCGAGCACGGCGTCACGAACGCCTCGGCGCGCCTCGGGATCGCCGTACGGCGCGTCGCGGAGAACCGCCCGACGCTCCCGCAGGTGCTGCGCGACGCCAACTACTGGAACGTCGCGATCGCGGGCGGCGGGAACCTCATGGAGCCGATGGGCTTCGGCAAGGGCTTCCGCGGGCACAAGCCGAACGCACCGTCGCGCTTCTTCTCGCGCCTCGCCGACGTACGCGCGATGGTCGACAACGCGCTCGACTTCGCGCGCCGCATCCCGCAACTCGACAAGCCGGCGTTTCTGTTCACGCACACCTACCAGGTGCACTCGCCGTACAACTCGCCGCGGCGCTACCGCGAACGCTTCGCGCCCGACTCGAGCAGCAGCATCGTCGGCCCGATCGCGCGCAAGCTGCACGACACGCCCGGCGTCTCGAGCCTCGCGGCCGTCGAACTCTGGGAGCGTGAAGACGAGTTCACGAGCGCCGACAACCAGCACCTCTCGGATCTCTACGACGCCGCCATCGCCTACACCGACGACGAGCTGCGGCGCTTCTTCGACGAGCTGGCAACGCTCGACCTCATCGATCCGACGATCGTCGTGATCCTCTCCGACCACGGCGAGGAGTTCGGCGAGCACGGCAACTACGAACACGACCAGCTCTACACCGAACACCTGCACGTGCCGTTGATCGTGCGCCTGCCCGGCGGCGCTCACGGCGGCACGCGCGTGTCAGGCCTGTGCTCGCTGATCGACGTCTTCCCGACGCTCATGGAGCTACTCGAGATCGACGGCCCCGACACCATGCAGGGCACCTCACTCGTCAACGCCATCAAGACGGGCGCGACCGACGGCCTGGCGCCGGTTTCCGAACACGTGATGTTCGCCGACCACTACCGCGCCACGCGCCGCACCGCGAGTTCGGCCGTGATGTTCGACGCCGCGGCCGGCACGGTGGAAGGTTGGGACATCGCCGACGATCCGAGGCAGCTGGCCGCGCCGACGGACGGCCTGGCCGGCGCACACCGCAACAACGGCGAGCAGCTCAACGTCGCCCTCGTGAGAGCCTTCGCACGGCGCGCCGCGCTCGACGCCGAGGACGCCGGCGAAGCGGTGCCGCTCAGCACCGAGCAGCTCGAGGCGCTCGAAGCCCTCAACTACGTCGAGAGCGAGACGGTGCTTCCCGAAGGCACGCCGCTCGACGCCTGGCCGCACGACGGCTGACGCCCTCGCGTTACTTGTCGTCGGGCTCGGCGGGTTGTTCTTCGACCGGCGCGCCGCCCATGTAGCCGAGCGCTCGCAGCTCGGCTTCGATGTCGGCAGCGATCTCGGCCGCGTCGGCGGCGCCGGCGTGCTGGTTGTGCTTCCAATCTTCGAGAAGCGCCACGAGATCGGCGGTGTCGGCCGGGCGGTTCAGCGCGATGTCGCGCTGCTCGCGCGGGTCGTTCGCGAGGTCGAAGACGAAGTCGCGGCGGCCGCTGCGGACGAGCTTGAGGTCGCCGACGAGCACGGCCTGCATCTGGCGCGCGTCGCCGAAGTCACGTGACGACGTGAAGACCGGGCGACGCTCGTCACCGGCGACGGGCATGCTCGCACCGACGGCGAGGCGCGGTCCGAAGGAGTGACCCTGGATCAGCGTGCCGCTCGTGTCGAAGCCGAACAGCTCGGCGAGCGTCGGGAAGATGTCGATCGACATGACGGGCTGGTTGACGACGCGGCCGCGCGCAAGATCGGGGTGCGCGACGATGAGCGGGATGTTGACCATCGGCTCGAACGACTGGCTGTTGTGGCCGTAGGCACCGTGGCGCCCAAAGGCCTCGCCGTGATCCGAGAGGACGATGACGAGCGTGCGCGAGAGGTCGATCGCGTCGAGCAGGCGTCCGATTTCGGCGTCGACCGCGTAGATCCCCGCGTCGTAGAGGCCGCGCAGCTGGCGCTTGTCGGACAGACCGATCGGCCGCGCGCCACTGTTGTGCGCGAGGAGGTCGTCGGCCGAGCCGGTGATGTGTCCGCGGTAGCTCGGGTCGGTGAACTCGGCGGCGATCTCCGGCGGTGCGTCGTAGGGCGCGTGCGGGCGGCGGTAGTGGGCGTAGACGAAGCGCGGACGGCGCTTTTCGGCGTCGCTGGCCAGCGACGCGATGACGCGGTCGGTGAGCCCGGCATCGGCGCGCTGGCCCTCGTCGCGATAGAGATCCTCGAAGCTGTCGAAGCCGCGGTCCATGCCGAAGGCCGTCGACGCGAACGGGTTCTGGCCGAAGCCCAGCGTCTCGTAGCCCGCCTCGGTGAAGGCCTCGGCGATCGTGAGGTCGCGCGCGCCCAGCCGGTTCGTCTTCTGCGTGACGCCGTGGCTCTCCTGGTAGAGGCCGGTCATGAGGCTGGCCGTGGAGGCCAGCGTCCAGGACGTCTGCGACCAGGCTTGGTCGAAGCGCACGCCGTCCTCGGCGAGAGCGTCGATGTGCGGCGAGGTCGCGTGCTTGCTGCCGTAGCTGCCGAGATGATCAGCCGCCAGGGCGTCGAGCACGAGGATCAGGCAGTCGTGCCCGGCCAGCGGACCCCCACCGACGGCCACGGTCGACGTCTGCGGAGCCTTTCCGCAGGCACCCAGCGCCAGCGCGATCACGAGCCACCCCACGACTCGTCGGACGCCCATCACGAGGCCTGCGGCCCCAGATAGTCGACGAAGTTCTGGCGCGACTCGTAGAGACGCAGGCGGTGGAGACGCCCGTCGAGCGGGCCCGCGATCCGGTCCCAGATGGCCGCCACGACGTTCTCGGCCGTGGTCACCATGCCGGAGAGCCACGGGACGTCCTCGCTGAGGTGCTTGTGGTCGAGCTGCCGCACGACGAGGTCGTCGAGCAGAATGGCCAGCCGATTGAGATCCATGACCATGCCCGTCTTCGGGTCGGCCGCACCGCGCAGCGTGACGTCGAGCACGTAGTTGTGGCCGTGACCGTGGGCGTTGTTGCAGATCCCGAAGAGCTCGACGTTTTCCTCGGCCGACAGGGACGGATTGTGGAGGCGATGGGAGGCCGAAAACTCGACCTGGCGTGTGAGCTCGATCATCGGGCAAATGGGGCCCCGCGGGACCCTCTCGGGAAACGACAATGGGCGCGTCTGTGTAGCATAAACTTTGATCGACACAAGACTTACACGATCGCCCGGCAAGTGACGCATCGGTCGCTTGATCGGAAAACATATAGCCGATACCCAGATCCCTTGCTATCCTCCCGGGCTTCGCACGGATCCGACAAAAACCGTATCGCAAATACCCAGATCTCGGATTCGCCTCAGCCCGATCAGGCAGCGACAGCGCCACGGCTGAGCGACACGCGTTGGATCACACGACACTCCGTCCGAGTGCGCCTGCCCCTGGCGCGCTCTCGACTACAGGGAGGCACCACATGAACACCACACTGGCGAAGACCAAGAAGTCGAAGGCCAAGTCGATGTCGTCGCTCGAACTCTGCGCGAAGCTCGACAGCATCGGCGCAGGCGAGACGGCCACGCTGTTCTTCAAGGACGGCGAAGTCATCCACGGCGGCATGCTCTACAACTCCGTCCAGCAGCGCGGCGTCATCATCGATCCCGAAACCGAGACCGAGCGTCGTTTCGAGTCGTCCGAGGTCTCGAAGGTCTGGCGCAGCTAGCAGCCCGCTGAAGAACTCATCCGGCACGCTGCACGCACCCGAGCGCGCCTGTGCGAGCTCGGGAGCCTCGACGAATCCACCGACTCGCCTGCGTTCCCACACGTGCACAGGCGTACTCGGTCACGCACGTCGCACTCGGAGCAGTTCTTCAACAGGCTGCCAGGTCTCCCGTACCTCCGTCTGACGCGGCGTTCTCGCCGCACCGCGAAGCCCGCACTTTCGGCCCCACGCGCTCCCCGTTCCTGCGTGCTATTCTTTGCGCAGAGCGGGGCACACACCGCTTGTTTCTCACCTCGAGTCACGGACGAAAGACGATGATCACTCTCACGGACAAGGCCGTCGCTGAAGTCGAGCGCATCATGGCCGATCAGGGCCTCAGCGAGGATTACCGCCTCAGGCTCTCCGTGACGGGCGGCGGCTGCAGCGGGTTCTCGTACCTCATGCAGTTCCACGACGATGCGCATGAGGGCGATGTCGAGCGCAGCTTCGGATCGCTGAAGGTCGCACTCGCGAGCGACGCGATCGCCTACCTCGAGAACATCGTGCTCGACTTCGAGGACGACGTGAACAAGCGCGGCTTCGTCTGGAACAACCCGAACGCGTCCGGCACCTGCGGTTGCGGAACGTCGTTCTCGGTCTGAGACACTTGCACGTCGGCAGCTCTCCCCGACTGTAAGAACTGTAAGACTCGACACCAGCAGTGCGTGCCGTGCGCCCGACAAAGTCTCTCCGGATGGACACCCGCGTGATCGCGTGGCGGCGGGCGACACCGCATGGAGATGGATCTTGTCCGAGGGGCCGACGCGTCGTGATGGCAACGAGCCGAGACGGCTTCGTGATCGCCTCGAGCGAGCCTTTGGGCACGTCGACCCCGACATCGCGCTGAGCGGAACCCCGTCGGAAGCGGGTGCCAAGGCGGCCTCGGAGGCCCTTAGGCGGCTGGCCACGCGGCAGGTGCTCGGCGATCGCTATGTCGTCCACGAGTCTGTCGGCAGCGGCGGCATGGGCGTCGTCCTGCGCGTCTGGGACGAGGACCTCCGTCGCAACCTCGCGATGAAAGTCCTCCAAGGCGAGTCGCTCAACGAGGTGCTCGCCGAACGTCCCGCCGACGTCATGGACTCCGACAGCGTTGAGCGCCTCTTCGACGATCTGCGCAAGCATGTCGACAGCGACGACACGCAGAAGGGCACGCCCGAGTTCCCCGCCGGCGACCTCGACAAGGTCCGCCGCTTCCTCGAAGAAGCCCAGATCACGGGCCAGCTCGATCACCCGGGCATCGTGCCGGTGCACGAAGTCGGTCTCGACGACGAAGGACGTGTCTTCTTCACGATGAAGCTCGTGAAGGGCGAGACGCTGCGCGAAGTCTTCAAGCGTGTGCATGCAGGCAGCACCGAATGGACGCGCACGCGCGCTCTCGGAATCCTGCTGCGCGTCTGCGAGGCCATGTCGTACGCACACGCGAAGGGCGTGATTCACCGCGACCTCAAGCCGGCGAACATCATGGTCGGCGCGTACGGCGAGGTGTACGTCATGGACTGGGGACTCGCCCAGCTCGTCGACCGGGCAGCCGCCGACCACGAGACGGTCTCGATCAACACGGAGTTCACCGAGGGCGACGAGTCTTTCGAGCCCGACGGCACGACGACCGGGCGTGTGGTCGGCACCCCGGTTTACATGTCGCCCGAGCAGGCCATCGGCGATGACGCCAGTCTCTCGCCCGCCGTCGACGTCTACGCCATCGGCGCGATGATCTATCACCTCGTCGCCGGCCACCCGCCGTACGCGGTCGTCCAGACGCACAGCGCGCGCGACGTGCTCGCGAAACTGCGCGCCGGTCCGCCCGAGCGCCTCTACCGTGCGGCTCGCGATGCACCCGCGGAGCTCGTCGCCATCTGCGAGAAGGCGATGGCGCGCGAGGAGTCCCAGCGCTACGCCGACACGAAGCTGCTGGCCGACGACCTGCGCGCGTTCCTCGAGCGGCGCGTCGTTTCGGCTTATGAGACGGGCGCCTTCGCCGAGCTGCGCAAGTGGATCGCCCGCAATCGCGTCCTCGCCGCCGCGCTGCTCACGCTTGTCACGTTGTCGATCGCCTTCGGCACGAAGTTTGGCCTCATGTCACGCGAGCTGGGCGGCAAGAACGAGGCGCTCACCGACGCGCTCACCGATCTCGCCGACCGCAACGTGAAGCTCGACCGCGCGCTCGCCGACGCACGTCAACTCAAAGACGTCGCGGAAGTCGAGCGCAGTCGCGTTCTGCGCCTGCTCGCTTCGCCCGAACGTGACAAGCTCGCCGAGCAAGCCGCAGACCTGTGGCCCGCGACGATACAGCTGGTGCCCCGGTACGACGCGTGGCTCGAACGTGCGCGCGAACTCGTCGCTTCCCTCGACAGCTTGCCCCACAGCGAACACCCAGGGCACCGTGAACGACTCGAGCTCATTCGCACGCGCGCGTCCGTGATCACCGCCGAGCAACTCGAGAACGACCGACGCACTCACCCCGAGTACGACACCTGGCGGCAGCTGAAGGAAGGCATCGCGCAAGTTCAAGCCGTGATCGACACCGCGCGCGCGGCGTCCGCCGACGGCTCGCTGTCGGACGACGACGAAGTGACACTGACAACACTCGAAGCACAACTCCCCCTGCTTCAAGCCCAGGAGCGCAGTGTCGGCGAACGAGTCGACCAGCGCCGCACCTTCCGCTTCACCGACCCCGATGACGCCCTCTGGCACGACGAGCTCGTGCGCATCATCCAGGAGATCGAAGCGTTCGCCGAGCCAGCAACCGGGCTCATCGACGGAGTGTCGCCGACGTATGGCTGGGGCATTGCGCGTCGACGCGCCGAGGCACTGCGTGTCGACCAGCTTACACGTAGCGGCGATGAGGCCCGAGCGCGGTGGCGCATGGCCTCGGCGTCGATCGCCGCCCCCAGCGAGTGCCCCTACGACGGGCTGGTCCTCGCGCCCCAACAAGGGCTCCTTCCGCTCGCGCGCAACCCGCGCACGGGTCTCTGGGAGTTCTGGCACGTGACGTCGGGCTCCGAACCACGTCGCGCGCGCAGTGGCGAGTTCACCGTCGCGCCGGAAACCGGGATCATCCTCGTGCTCGTCCCCGCTGGCACGGCATGGATCGGCGCCCAATCGATCGACCGCGAGAAGCCCAACTTCGACCCCCTCGCGCAGACGGACGAGGCGCCTGTCCACGAAGTGCACCTCGAGCCGTTCTTCCTCTCGAAGTACGAGCTCACACAGGAGCAGTGGACGCGGGCGACAAGCGTAAACCCGTCGATTCACCAGACGGGCACCGGCGATTCGATCACAGGGGTCCACCCCGTCGAGGGCATCCGCTGGGACCAGGCTGAAACGACCCTGCGCTGGCTCGGGCTGACGCTCCCGACCGAGGCCCAGTGGGAAGTGGCGGCTCGCGCTGGCACGTCCACACCGTGGTGGACGGGCGCAGCGCGTGAGAGCCTCGTCGGCGTCGTGAACATGGCCGACGAGACGGCTGCAAAGCGCACCGGAAATGACCTGGGATCGCGCGACTGGCCGGGCTTCGACGACGGCTTTGCTCACCACGCCCCCGTCACCTACGGACGCCCCAATCCGTTCGGGTTCTTCGGCGTCCACGGCAACGTCTGGGAATGGTGCGCCGACCTCTACCGGAAGTCGTACGCGCGCGAGACGACGACGGGCGAGCGCACTCTGCGCGGAGGTGCCTTCGTCGAGCGCGCTGACCGCCTGCGCTCGGCGTACCGCGGCAAGGGATCGCCGGCGCGCATTGGCGCCTCACTCGGTGTGCGCCCCGCGCGCGCCGTCGACCGCTAGCCGACGAACGGCTGCGTGAGGGCGACGCGTGACCCGTTCGCCGTGTAGGGGTGCGGCAACGCAGGTCGATCACAACGACAACGAGAGAGCCTTGGCCGCACGCCGAGTGACTCGCTCAGCGCACGGCGAGAGACTCACTCCGCGCATAGGTCGCACGACATCTCTGGGGGGACGCAGCCCGCCCTGCACGCGGCATGCGCATTCAGCAGAGCTCCAGGTCGCGCGGGAGGATCGTCAGACGACGCGCACTCAGCGCGAGCCGCCGCCACCTCCGCCTTGACCGCCCTGGCCGCCGCGTCCGCCACCACCCCCACCGGGGCCGCCGCGTCCGCCACCACCCCCGCCGGGGCCGCCACGTCCGCGATTGCCACCACCGGGACCGCCGGCACCGCCACCACGGCGGTTGCCGCCGCGACCGCCACCCGGACCACCGCGACCACCACCCGGGCCGCCGCGCTGGGGCGGACGACGTCCACCGAGCTTCTCACGCAGGCGCTGAAGAGCCTCGTCACGCGGCGCGAGCCGCAGGCCTTCCTCGCACGCCGCGAGCGCCTCACGCTTCTTGCCCATGCCTTGCAGGCAACGGGCGCGGTACGAGTGGACGAGCGCGTTGTGATGCTTCTCGTCGTCTTCGGCCGGACGCGAGAGCAGCGCGTGGTCGAAGTGACCAAGCCCTGACTCCCAGCGGCTGAAGCCGACGTCGACGCGACCACGGTCGAGCCAGAAGAGTTGGTCGTTGCCGGCGCGCTCCTCGCCCGCCTTGAAGAAGGCGTCGAGCGTGAACGGCGGAATCGGGCCCTTGCGAATGTTGCGGATCAGCTCGCTCGGCGCATGGAACGTCGTGCCGTCTTCGTTCACCTCGGCCGGCAGCGACTTCAGCAGATCGATGACGATCGCGTCGCGCGCCTCTTCGGTTTCGGCGAGCGTTTCGCAGACGGCCGTGGCGTAGAGCGGATGCGGCGTACGCAGCGACGATTCGCCCGCCGGCACGAGGCCATCACCCATCGGCTCGAGCACCTGACCCGCGAGGTCACCCTCGGCGACGCCGAGGAGCGCGGCGAGATGCCCACGTCCGAGTGCCATGCCGTCACGATGAACCATCGCCACGGCGAGGTAGGCCTTCTTGAGCAGATCACTGTTCTCGTGTCCGTCGAGAGCGGCGAGACGCTCGGCGACGGCTTGCTTCACCGACCCCTTGCCGCGCAACTCTGCGAGACGGTCCATGAGGCAGCGGTCGTCGCCTTCGAGCAGCTTCGCAGCCGCCGTGTCGACCGTCAGGCCGTCGGCGAGGCGTCCGCGCGACGAGAGCTTCTCGGCGAGGCGCTTGGCAACTTCGACGTCGGGCTTTCCGAGCTGCACGTCGCAGACTTCGCTCATCTGACGGATGCGGTGATCGAGACCCGAGCGGTCCCACTCACCGGCGTCGGCGGCGAGGAGGAAACGCGCCTTGCCCTGGCCGGTTTTTGCGAGGTCGCGAAGCAGGTTCGGGATCGACGCAAGCTCGTCGGCGTCGTCACAGAGGAAGATCGCCTCGGCGTCGTCGCGCTCTGCGGGAACGTAGCGATCGGGGAGCTGGGTGCCGAACTCGCGCCAGAAGATGCGGCGCGGCGTGCCTTCGCTCGCCGTCGCGAGGTCCCAGGCGAGGCGGCGCATGAGCGTCGTCTTGCCTTGGCCGGAAGCCGCACGCACGAGCGCGATGCGCACCTTGCCCTCGGCAGCCTTGCCGCCGACGTGTTCCTTGACCTTGTCGGACGCCGCACGCGCGGCGTCGGCATCGCCCTGGATCACGGACCAGTGCGAGGCATCACCGCGGTCGAAGAGCATCAGCTCGTCGTCAGACGGGGCGCTGACCGCCGACATCATGTCGGCCGTCAGCTCCGTGAACCCGCGCGGCGGGTCACCCGTGGCGGGCTTCGGCACTTCGAGCTCTTCGAGCAGCGAAGCGACTTCCTCGAGCGCCTTGTCGGCGGACATCCCGGACGGATGCTCGAGGATCTTCATGCCGTAGTGCATCGTCGCGCGCAGCGCGAGCGTCGGCTCGGTGCTGCCGGCCGGCACGAGCGCCATGTTCTCGGGCACGTGGCCGTTGTACGTGCGGCTGACGTCGTCGAGCAGCGCAACGAGGTCGGGATCGTCGAGGTCGAAGCCCGTGAAGATCACCGTCTGCGTGAAGGTCTTGCGCAGGAATCCCTGGTAGCGACTTCCCGGCGTCGTGAGGACCTTGCGCTCGCGCGGGCCGAGCACGAGGCTCGCCGGCGCGGACGCCGATCCGCAGAGCGCGGCGACGAAGGGCTCCTTGCGCTGGTAGGCGCTCTTGATGCCCTTGCTGTCGGGACCGAACCAGCGCACGTTCTCGACGTCGGCGGGAGCCGAGGCCTGGAGTTCATCGCTCACGAGCGTGGTCGCGATGCCAGGCTGCTTGAGCGTGAACAACGCCGTCAGCGCCGAGTTCGCGGGTGCCTTGGCGCGCGCATCGTCGGCGAGACCGTCGCGATCACCGTCGCCGAGAGCGTCGGCGAGCTGGGCACGCGTGTTGAGCTCGGCATGGCCGTGCTTGGGTCCGACCACCACGATGAGCTCGCGCTTCCGGGTGGCGGTACGAAGAAGGCGGAATGCACCCGTGTCGATCCAGCGGGGCTTGCTCATGTTCGGGGGGATCCTGGCGTCTGGCTCGGCCGGAGGAGCGGTGCGGACCGTTCGGAAAATGAAGCGGTTGGGCACAAGGAGCCACAACCTAATCGTGTCCTACACACACTGTCAATCAGGCCGGGGCGGTTCGGCCAGTTCTGCCCCTGGGCGATGCATGGCCGGGGGCGGCGGGCCAGAGGTCCGTTCTGGTGAAACGTCGCCCTTCGGATCTCGACTCGCCCGCCACGACGCTGTACGAATGCACGAGTTCGACTGCCCCCTCTCCCTTCTCTCCGCGGACCGGAACGCCCCCATGGCCAAGCGCACGACCACCCGTAGCACCTCCCGCCCGCCCATCGGCAACGCGCTGGTCGGCCAGTCGGGCGGCCCGACGATGGTCATCAACCAGTCGCTCGTGGGCGTCATCCTGGAGGCCCAGAAGGCCAAGCACATCCCCAAGATCTTCGGCGCCCGCCACGGTGTGGCCGGAATCCTGGCCGATGACCTCGTCGACCTGACGCGCCATGGCGCCGTCCACCTCGAGAAGGTCGCGGCCACGCCCTCGGCAGCCCTCGGGTCGGTTCGCAAGAAGCCGACCCGCGAGGAATGCCTCGCGATGTTCGACACGTTCGCCAAGCGTGACATCCGCTACCTGTTCTACGTCGGCGGCAACGATTCAGCCGAAACGGCCAACATCGTGCTCGAATGCGCCCGGGAGATCGGACACCCGATCCGCGTCATCCACGTCCCCAAGACGATCGACAACGACCTCCGCGTCACGGACCACTGCCCCGGCTACGGCAGCGCGGCGAAGTTCGTGGCCCAGGCGTTCATGGGCGACGATCTCGACAACCGGGCCCTCGCGGGCATCAAGATCAACGTCGTCATGGGCCGTCACGCCGGGTTCCTGACGGCCGCCGCCGCCCTCGGCCGGAGCCGCCCCGACGATGGCCCGCACCTCATCTACGTGCCCGAGATCGCCTTCGACCTCAAGGCGTTCGAGCGCGACGTGAAGGCCATGTTCAAGAAGCACGGCCGCTGCGTCATCGCCGTCTCGGAGGGCATCGCCGACAAGCGCCACGTGACGATCGCCGAGAAGCTCTCGAAGAACGCCGAACGCGACGCCCACGGCAACGTGCAGCTTTCGGGCACAGGCGCGCTCGGCGACCACCTCTCGAGCTACGTGAAGAGCTTCATGCCCAAGGGCACCCGCGTCCGCGCCGACACCTTTGGCTACCTTCAGCGGTCGATGGTCGGCGTGGCTTCCGAGCGCGACCAACGTGAGGCTCGGGCCGTCGGCGTCGATGCCGTGAAGCTCGCTGCCAAGCACGAGAGCGGAACAGTCGTTCTGGTTCGAGCCAAGGGCAAGGGCTACCGCTGCACCACCGACATCACGGCGCTGAGCAAGGTCGCGAAGCACACCAAGTCGATGCCCCGCGGGTACATGAACCGGGCCGGGAATGACGTCACCCAAGCGTTCCTCGACTATGCGGCCCCGCTCGTCGGAAAGCTGCCCGTGGTGGAACACTTGCGGGGCTTCTGACGGCAAGTCAGGGGTCGAAGACCATTCCTTACCATCGGATCGCAACATCCCACCGTCCGAGGCGACTCGTGCCTCGGGTGAGCACCACCACTACATCTAGCGGTGGTGGGTACGCATGCCTGTGGATAAGGCGTGGACTTCCGGGGAAACTGCCCCCGCTCCACATGGAACACGATCCGACTGTTCAGAAATGCGAAGGCACGCGCTCATCACCTGAGCCCATCCTGCATCAAACCGAGAGCGCGATATATCGCGATCAGGTGGTTGATCAAGTGCCCGTGAACACCGGCTTGCGCTTGGCCTTGAAGGCCGCCAAGGCCTCGAGCCGGTCGGCGCTGGGAAGCACGCGCTCGAGATAGAGCTCGCGTTCGCGGAGCAGGTTCTCGTCCATGCTCTTGCCGCTGCCGATGAGGTCGATGGCCTCCTTGGCGGCTCGGACCGCGAGCGGCCCATTGGCGGCGATGGCGCCTGCGAGCTCCTCGGCAGCCGCGACCAGCTGTGGGCGCGGGACGGCGCGATTGAGCAGGCCGATGGAGCAGGCCTCGACGGCGTCGATGCGGCGTGACGCCAAGATCATCTCCTTGGCGCGGGCCACGCCGACCACGGCGGGCAGCCGCTGCGTGCCTCCGGCCCCGGGAATGATGGCCAGCGACGTCTCCGTGAGCCCCATCGAGATGTCGTCGGCACCGATCCGCATGTCGCACGCAAGAGCCAGCTCAAGACCGCCGCCGAAGGCCACGCCGTTGAGCACAGCGATCGTCGGCTGGGGCAGTGACGCAACCGCCGTGAAGACATCACCGATGCGCTTCACGAAGGCGACCGTCTTGGCCTCATCGAAGCCCGCGCGTTCCTTGAGGTCGGCGCCGGCCGAGAAGGCCTTCTCGCCGGCCGCCGTGATGAGCACGACGCGCACCTGCGGGTTGTCACGCACATCGTCGACGATCTCTTGCAGGCGACCGAGCGTGTCGAAGCTCAGCGCGTTGCGCACCTCGGCGCGGTCAAGGGTGATCCAGGCCGAGCCATCGCGGATGTCGTAACGAACGAGCTCAGTCATGGGATCGCGCTTCCTCGGCAAGTCTCGGGCGTCATTTCCCTACGCCCAGGCGGTCCATCGTCTCGACAGCCCGCTCGACGTAGAGCGTCGTTGTTATCCCATCCCCCCACGACGAGCGCCATGGTCGACCAGCACGCGCGCGCCATCGGCATTCGACTTGCTGTGTGTTCCTCGTTCCGAGAACCCCGTGGAGGCCGTCATGCCGAAAGAGTGGAGCAAGAAGGACGAACGTCAGTACGAGCACGTCAAGCAGAGCGAGAAGAAGCGCGGACGCTCGGCGGACAAGGCCGAAGAGATCGCGGCGCGCACCGTGAACAAGCAGCGGCGCCGCGAGGAACGCACCGAAAACGCGTCGACGCAGGGCACGGGCAACCCCAATACGCGCCTCGACGAGCGCACGAAACAGGAGCTCTACAACCGTGCCCGTGAGCTCGACATCAGCGGGCGCAGCGAGATGACGAAGGCCGAGCTCGTCGACGCCATCCGCAGCAGGTCGTAGGTCCACACGCGCCGACACAATCTACAACCTACCGTCACGCGGGGCGTCACGGCGGCGACGCGACGGCGCTTCACCCCACGCGACGACCGGCACGCGAGTTGCTCCGCTGTCACTGGATACCTCCGCAGCTCCTGGATGCCTCCTATGACGAACCAACCGAAGCCGCCCTTCCCCGAGCAGCACCTCAGCCCCCCGGGTGACGAGTCGAAGCTCGATCCCGAGCCGCGCTACATGGCGCCGAACTACCGCGGATCCGGCAAGCTCGAAGACAAGATCGCGCTCGTGACGGGCGGCGACTCGGGCATCGGTCGTAGCGTCGCAGTGCTCTTCGCGCGCGAGGGCGCCGACGTCGCGCTCGTCTATCTGCCCGAGGAAGAGGACGACGCGCACATCACGGCTGACGCCGTTAGCGGCGAGGGCCGCCGAGCGATCCTCGTGCCGGGCGACGTCCGCGACGCGGCCTTCTGCGAGCGTGCCGTCGCGAGGTGCCTCGAGGAGTTCGGCAAGCTCGACATCCTCGTCAACAACGCGGCCTACCAGAAGCATCGCGACGGGCTCGCCGACCTGAGCCTCGCGCAGTGGGATCGCACGTTCCAGACGAACATCAACGGCTACTTCTACATGGCGCGCGCAGCCGTCCCGCACCTCCCGCGCGGCGGTGCGATCGTGCAGACCGGGTCGGTCACGGGACTGGAAGGCAGCAAGCGACTGCTCGACTACTCGGCGACGAAGGGCGCAATCCACGCGTTCACGAAGTCGCTGGCGAAGAACGTCATGGACAAGGGCATCCGCGTGAACTGCGTGGCGCCCGGTCCGGTCTGGACGCCGCTCAACCCGGCCGAGCGGCCGCCCGAGGAGAGCGTCGAGTTCGGCGGCGACACGCCGATAGGCCGCCCCGCGCAGCCCGAGGAAGTCGCCCCGGCGTTCGTGTTCTTGGCCTCGGATATCGACTCCGCCTACATCACCGGTGAGGTCTTGGCGCTGCTCGGCGGCGCGACGACGGCTGGCTGAAACGCCTCCGAAGGTGCCGACCTCGTCCGCCGGGCAAAGCACGCGGGCATGCAGCTGCTAACCTGTGCGTGTGACGAACCCCGGCCGCCGCGATCTGCTTGCTCTCGGTGCGCTGATCGCGGCGTGGGTCTGGATCGGTCAGCTCGCAAACACGCGCACCGAGCCGCTGGCCTTCCTGGCCGGCTACGCCGTCGCGAGCGTGGCCTATGCCTGGCTGGCGTGGCGCATCGTCGCGCGCCGACTGCGCCTCTCGCTCGTCGCGATCGCCTGCGTCGCGCTCGTGATCCGCGCGCTCGTGCTCGGTTCAGCACCAACCGACGACATGGCCCGCTACGTCTGGGAAGGACGCGTCGTCGCCGCGGGTCACTCGCCCTACATTCTTGCACCGACCGACGAGGCGCTCGAAACGCTCGCCGCCCGGTCGCCTGAACACGCTGCGATCAACCACCCCGAGTGGACGGCGATCTATCCGCCGCTCACGATGCTCGTCCACACGGCGTTGGCGACGCTCGCGCCGCGCGCGCTCGCCTTCAAGCTCGCCTTCGTGGCCGTGGAAGCCGTGATCTTCGCGCTCGTCGTCGCGCTGCTGCGGCGCCGCGCCCTGCCCGAGCAACGCGTTGCGCTCTTCGCCTTGAACCCGCTCACGGTCTGGGCCGTCGCCCTCGAAGGACACCACGAGCCGCTCGGCGCAGTCTGGATCGTCGCGATGCTCGTGGCGTTCGACGGCGCTCGCGGCGCTCGCGGCGCGCGCGTCGGCGCGGCCTGGGCGCTGGCCTGCCTCTCGAAGGGCTTCGCACTCGTCGTCGCACCGACGCTCGTCGGACGCCTCGGCTGGCGCGGCTGGCTCATGGCCGCCGTGACGGCGGCGCTCGTCACCCTGCCCTTCGCCTCGTCGGGCCCGGGGCTCGTCGACTCGCTGTCGCGTTTCGGCAGCGAGCTCTCCGTCAACGACACGCTCCACGCCCTGGCCCAGGAGCTCGCGCCCACGCCTTCCCTGGCACGCCTCGCGCTGGCCACGATCGGCCTCGGTGTCGCCGCCTGGCTCCTCGCGCGTCGACGCCGCGTCGAACACCAGGACGCGACGTTCGAAGCCGCCGTGCTGCTCGGCACACTCATCCTGCTGCTCCCCACGGTGCACCCCTGGTACCTCTACAGCCTCGTCCCCCTGCTCTGCATCTGGCCGTGGCCGGGCTGGATCGCCCTCACGCTCACGATCTCGCTCACGTGGCTGCCGCATGTCGTCATCCGACACACCGGCGAGTGGGTCGAGTGGCGGGACGTGATTCCCATCGAGTACGGTCCGCTGTTCGCCTGGCTCGTGATCGTCGCATGGCGCGGCGTCCGAAAGTTTCGCATGGAATGACACCTCGGCCGACATCTGTGGACACATGCTGACTGAAGTGTTCCTCGTCGCCTACTGGACTGCCGTCGCCGGCCTGCTCGTCTACGGCCTGAACTGCTACGTGCTGACGTCCGCGTTCCTGCGCCACCGCGCGGCGGCTGCGCGTCATCGCGACGCCGTGCGTGCCGCCCATGCCGCACGCGTCGACGAGACGTGGCCGCACGTCACCGTCCAGCTGCCCGTCTTCAACGAACGCTTCGTCGTCGACCGACTCATCGCCGCCGCCGCCGCGCTCGACTACCCGCGCGACAAGCTCGAGATCCAGGTTCTCGACGACTCCACCGACGACACGGTCGACATCGTCGCCGTCGCCGTGCGCCAGGTCGCGGCGCGCGGGCTCGCCATCACGCACGTCCGCCGCACGCAGCGCGAAGGCTACAAGGCCGGCGCCCTGCGGGACGGCATGACGTCGGCGAAGGGCGAGATCCTCGCGATCTTCGACGCCGACTTCGTCCCACCCACCGACTTCCTGCGGCGCAGCGTGCCATTCTTCTGCGATGAACGCGTCGGCCTCGTGCAGGCGCGTTGGGGTCACCTCAACCGCGACCACTCGGCGCTCACGCGCGCCCAGGCCGTGGCGATCGACGGGCACTTCGGGATCGAGCAATCGGCGCGCAACTCGGCCGGGTGGATGCTGAACTTCAACGGCACCGCGGGCCTCTGGCGGCGCGCGGCAATCGATGACGCCGGCGGGTGGCAGGCCGACACGCTCACCGAAGACCTCGACCTCTCCTACCGCAGTCAGCTCGCGGGCTGGCGCGTCGAGTACCTGCCTGACCTCGAGGTGCCCGCCGAGATCCCCGCCGACCTCATCGCCTTCAAGAGCCAGCAGCGGCGCTGGGCCAAGGGCTCGATCCAAACCGCACGCAAGCTGCTCGGTCGCGTCGTGATGTCGCGCCTGCCCCTCGTCACGAAACTGCAGGCCGTGCTGCACCTCACGCACTACCTCGTGCACCCGCTGATGCTCGCCGTCGCGCTCCTTTCGGTGCCCGTGCTGCACGCTTGGGACGGACACTTCGGGCCGACGCTCTTCGTCGTCGCCGCGCTGGGTCTCGCCCTCGGCACGGCCGGCCCGTCGACGCTCTACGTGACGAGTCAACGTGCGCTGCGTCCCGATCCGTGGCGGCGCCTGGCCTCGCTGCCGATGCTGATGGTCGTCGGCACCGGCGTGGCCGTCTCGAACACACGCGCGGTCGTCGAGGCCCTGTGCGGGATCCACTCGCCCTTCGTGCGCACGCCGAAACTGCGCCTCGGTGAAGACAGCTCGCAAGACCAGCGCCCGGCCGACGCGTCGCGCAGCACGACCGGCTACCTGCTGCCCGTCGACGCCACGGTGCTCGGCGAGCTCGTCATGGCCGCCTACTGCCTGGTGGGTCTGTGGCTCTACCTCGAGCGCGGCAAGTGGCTCGTCGGGCCCTTCCTCGCCCTCTACGCGGCCGGCTTCGGTTACGTCGGCCTGCGCACGCTGCGCGAGTCGTGGCGCGGCACGTTCACGGGTTCGTCCCAGAGGGTCACGAGGTCGGAAGCCGCCGAGCCTGACGCTCCTTGAAGCCTGACGCTCCTTGAAGAGCCGAGCAATCGGTGCAATCAGAGTGGTCTCGAAGAACATGAAACGCTTCGAGCGCCGAGGCATCCGAGAGCGAATGCCTGTTCTCCGACACGGACGATGATGATGACGACCTCCCGATTGCTTCCCCTCGCCGCTTCGGTCCTCCTCGCGGCGATCGGCTGGACGAACAGCACGTCCCCCACGCCCGTCGTCTACGCACCGACCGACGACACGGCAGCCGCCGCGCCGCAGAGCGCGTCGGCCAAGCTCCACGCGCCGTTCGACGCCATCTTGAAGGAGCACGTGCGCGACGGGCTCGTGGACTACAAGGCGCTTGGCAAGGACACCGACGACCTCGACGCCTACATCGCGTCGCTCGGCCGCGTCGACCCGGCGCGTCTGGCGCGCGACGACAAGATGGTCTTCTGGATCAACGCCTACAACGCGTTCACGCTGCGCCTGATCCTCGACAACCCGAAGATCGACAGCATCAAGGACATCTCCGCCGGTAAGCGCTGGAAGGCCGAACGCTGGGCCGTGAACGGCAAGAAGTACAGCCTCGACCAGATCGAGCACGAGATCCTGCGTCCGATGGGCGATGCGCGTGTGCACTTTGCACTCGTCTGCGCAGCGCTGTCGTGCCCCGACCTCGCACCGGAGGCCTACGTCGCCGAGCGCCTCGACGAGCAGCTCGACCGCCAGGGCCGCGTCTTCGTGACGAACAACAAGAAGGGTCTGCGCACCTACATCGACGACGGTTGGTTCGGCGGACCGACGGTCGAGATCTCCGCGATCTTCGACTGGTTCGAAGAAGACTTCGTGAGCTCGTCAACCGACATCGTCGACTTCGTGCTCCCCTACGCATCGGAAGCCGACGCCGCCTTCATGCGCAAGCACCGTAAGGACCTCGACGTCGAGCACTTCGACTATGACTGGTCCCTCAATCTTCGTTCCGGCGATCGCGTGAGGCATTGATCGCGAGGCGGCGCTCGGCGCGGGCAGCTCGGCGTTGGCCGATGCTCGACGGGGCGTTGCCCCGCCTCCGCTCGGCCGCCTTGATCTGACCACGCCGAACACCACCTCACGAACAAGCCCTCACACGATCGCCTCCACAGGTGGGAGGACGGGTGGGGTGGTTGCGCGGGACGTGGGAGCGGCGTAGCGAGAACGGTGACGTCATGCGTGGGAGACGTCAGTCGGAGGGGATCGTGGCGGGGGACATGGGAGCGGCGTGGCGAGAGCGTGACGTCATGCGTGGGAAACGACAGGCGGAGGGGATCGTGGCGGGGAATCGTTGGGCTGGTCGGCGGAGCCCGCGGCCTGGGTGACTCACGTTCCGTTCGTTCGAGTGCCTCGACTGGCATTCGATGTGGACGAGACCACGACGGGGCCTTGGCGACGTACGCTGATCGTTCATCGCCCCAGGATCTCGACCGTCATGCATCGCCTACTGCTCTCCATCGCGAGTGCCGCTTCGCTGCTGCCGCTTGCTGCCTCGCAGGACGCCAGCGAACCATCTCTCCGGCTCGAGACTCCGGCTGCACGGAAGGCGGCCGTCGAAGTGAGCTTGCTGCCAAGAGACTGGGTCGAAGGACACGCCTTCGGGATCGACGAACGCATGCGCATCCTCGGTGTACCTGGCGTCAGCGTCGCTGTGATTCACAACGGCCAGATCGACTGGGCGGCCGGATACGGTGAACGCGACGTCATCAGCGGAGCACCGGTGACGGCCGAGACGTTGTTTCAGGCCGCGTCGATCTCAAAGTCCGTGTCGGCCCTCGTCACGCTTCGACTTGCCCAGGAAGGCAAGCTCGACCTCGACGCGCCGATCAGTGACATCTTGACCTCGTACGCACTTCCCGACACCGACTTCAAGGGTGAAGTCACTCCGCGACGCCTGCTCAATCACACGGCCGGTCTCAACGTCGGCGGGTTCGGCGGCTACCGCACGAGTGAGCCGATTCCGAGTGTGGCCGAAGTCGTTGCAGGCCTCGGGAACAGCGACCCCGTCCGCCGGATCGAGAACGCCGGCGAGTGGATCCGCTACTCCGGCGGCGGCAGCACGCTGCTCCAGCTGGCGCTCATGGATCTCACCGACCAGGACTTCACCAGCCTGACCCGCGAAACCGTGATCACGCCGCTTGGGATGACCCACAGCACCTACGCGCAGCCGCTCCCGACAGATGCTTGGCCCAACCACAGCGGTGCCCACACCAGTGACGGCCGCCAGATTCCGGGGGGCTTCCATGTCTACCCCGAACAGTACCCCGCCGGACTGTGGACGACCCCGAGTGACATCGCACGCTTCGCGCTCGAGGTCCAACGACTTGCCGCCGGCCAAGACGGTCAAGTGCTCGACGCCGCATCGGGCCGGGCGATGCTGACCCCGGCCTTCGGCAGATCCGCCCTGGGCCTCTTCATCTCGGAGTACGGAGGAGTCTCGTGGTTCGGGCACTCGGGCTCGAACGAGGGATTCAAGTGTGACTTCCGCGCGAGCTTCGATGGTGGCCACGGGGTCGTCGTGATGACGAACAGCGACACGGGGTTCGAGCTTTGCCAGGACATCATCCGAGCCGTCGCAGAGGTCTACCACTGGCCCGACGTGGTCGGCGATCCGCTCGCGGAGGCTCCGCTGTCGCCCTTCCAACGGCAGGGCTACGCGGGCCGCTACTCCTTCGGCGCGGATGAAGTCGTGCTCATCACCGCAGCAGACGACCGGCTCACGCTTCAACAGCTCCCTTATCCGCGCCTGCCACTGGCCGCGCTCGGCAACGATCGCTTTCGGATTCTAGGAAGTGATTTCCACGTCACCTTCGAGCGCGACCGCCTCGGCGAGACGAGTTCCTTGGCCATGAGCATGGAGCCGGACCGCAACGCCCACAAGCTGGCGAGCGACGCCTACTGGCCCGTGCAGGATCTTCTTCTCGGGCGGGCGAACGACGCGGTCGCTGGCTATCGCGAAGCACACTCGCGCGATGCCAACGACCCCATCGTCGACTGCGATCGCTTGATTCAGTTGACCCGCGGTATCTTGACGTTCGGAACACCGACCGACGCGCTCACGCTGGCTCGAGCCATCACGGAGTTCTATCCCCGAGACGCCGGAGCATGGGATGTCCTCGGCGAGACACACGCCAAACTCGACGACCACGAACAAGCCATCGCTGCCTATCGCACCTGCGCGACGTGCATTCCCGACGACACGTCGCTCGATGCCTACCAGCGCGAATGGCTCGCGACCAACGCTGAAGCTCGGTTGCGCTGGCTCGAGGCGCAGTGACGAGAACGCTCAGCTCCGCGACACCGCCGGGCCGTGACGTAGTCGCAGGACGAGGATCGTCGTGATGATCTTCCAGCCCGCGAGGACGGTGCCTTTCACGGTGCCGGCGATCTTGGAGCGGCCCACTCGCTTGCGGTAGGCGACGGGGACTTCGGCGACGCGGATGCCTTCCTGGAGGGCGCGGACCTGCATCTCGACGGTCCAGCCGTAGGTCGTGTCGCGCATGGCGATCTTGTCGAGGGCCTCGCGGGTGATCGCGCGGAAGGGACCGAGGTCGGTGTAGACCTGACCAAAGGCGAGGCGGATGAGGCTCGTGGCGATGACGTTGCCGGCGCGTTGCTGCGGGAGCATCGCGCCGCGTTCGGCGACGCCGAGGGCACGCGAGCCGATGACGAAGTCGACCGTGCCGTCGAGGATCGGTTCGAGCAGCGACTCGAGTTCGTCGGCGTGGTCGCTGTGATCGGCGTCCATGAAGACGACGATGTCGACGGGCTCGAGTGCAGCGAGGGCTGCGAGGCATGCCGAGCCGTAGCCGCGCGGGTTGGCGGCGACGACGCGCGCGCCGTGGGCCGCTGCGATGGCTGCCGTGTCGTCGGTCGAGCCGTTGTCCGCGACGACGACGTCCGAGAGGCGCTCCCAGGGCAGGTCGTCGAGCACGAGCGCGATCGACTCGGCCTCGTCCAACGCCGGAATCACGACACCGACGCGCGCCCCGGCCCAACGCCCCGACGCGGGGCGTGGCTCGGCACGAACACGGGAGCGGCCCGCACGCGGACCGCTCCCGTGTCGTTGACGACGTGCGTCGCTCAAGACGATCAGCCCAGCGTCACCGCGTCGGCCGCGACATCGCCGTCGGCTTCGACCGTGAGCTCGAACGACGACGTGCCGGCGACCTCGTGCCAGACCTTGACCGTGTACGTGCCCGCAGGCACACCGTCGAACGCCCAGCTGCCATCCTCACCTGTCACGGCGAAGAAGGGATGGGCGACGATGCCGATCCAGCCCTTCATCCACGGGTGTACATCGCAGACGACCTCGATCATGACCTCTTCCTTCTTGAAGCGAAGCTCCTTCGGCTTCGACCCCTTGGGCATCGCGAAGTTCGCTTCACGGTTGGCCTTCGGCTTCGTGTGGATGTTGTGCAGCGTGTCGTCGCTGGTCTTCGCCATGACCGTCTGGTCGAGGTGCGCTCCGGAGATGCGTGGCACGTAGAGGCAGTTGACCTGGTCGATGATGACGTCGTCTTCGGGGACGTCGAACTCCATGCCATCGAAGTCGTGGTCGATCCAGACGAAGGCGTTCACGAGCGCGTCGCCATTGACGATCAGCGCGTCGCTGCGCACGACGCCCTCGGGATGGTGCTCGACACACCAGGGGTCGCCGGACATCACGAGAACCGCGGCCTCCTCGGGCGTCCCGCCGAAGCGGATCATGCCGTGCGCGGCGCCCATTTCGACATCGGACACCTCCTCGACCTCTTCGGCCGGTTCCTCGTCTACCTCTACCTCGGCGACCGGTGGCTTGGCGGGCTTCGTCGGCGGCGCATCGTCTTTTCCGCCGCACCCACCGAGCAGGAGAATCGATGCAAATGTGGCGCCGAGCAACCCGCGCGCGGCGACCGGGGCGATATCTATACTCGTACGCATGTCCTACATCTCCACAGTGCCTCCGCGTGATGCCGAAGGCGACCTCAAAGTCATCTATGACGCCGCCACGCAACGCGCCGGCCGTGTGTTCAATATCCTACGGATTCAAAGCGTCAACCCCGCGGTCCTCGAATCCTCGATGCGCCTTTACCAGGCCATCATGATCGGCCCGTCGCCGCTGACGCGTGTCGAGCGTGAGGCGATGGCCGTCGTGACCTCGCGGGTCAATGACTGCTTCTACTGAGTGCGCGCTCACCAAGAGGACCTCCGTGTCGAGGTCCGCCGCGAACTCAAGAAATCGAAAACCGACGATGCCGACGAGCGCGCCCGCGCGTTTGCGGCCGATCTCGCGGCCCAGGGGTCCGAAGCGGCCCCCGACCCGCGTCTGCGCGCGCTTTTGCAGTTTTCCGAGCGTCTGACATCGAGCCCGGGCGCCGTCCAGGAGGAGCATCTCGTGCCACTGCGGGATCAGGGCCTCGACGACCGGGAGATCCACGACGCCGTGCAGGTGATCTCGTACTTCAACTACATCAATCGCATCGCGGACGGCCTGGGCGTCGACCCCGAGCCAGAAGACACGTGAAGCCCATCCTCGCGACGTCACTGCTCGTCGTGGCCGCCGCCAGCGGTCTGACGCCCCTCGCGGCGCAGGTGCCCGCACCTGAAAGCGGCGAGGTCGCGGCGGCAACTCAGTCCGAACTGCTCATGAGCAGCATGCGCTACAGCCGCAGCCTGCGCGTGCAGCTCTCGGGGCGTGCGCGTCAACGCATCGACGCCATGGGCGCGCGGCTCATGGGAACACGCTGGGTCGGGCAGTTCGGCCTCGGCAAGTTCGGACAAGAAACGCTGCCCACGGGAGACAAGGTGCTCGTCTTCTCGCTCGAAGGGTGGCGACTTCCGTTCCTCCCGCTCGACGCGCCCGAGCGCTGGCTGATCGGCACGGGCGTCTACACGACGACGGGCACAGCCGACGTCACCTTCACGCTCGACGCGGCCGGCGAGCCGATCGCGATGTCATGGCTCGACGAGTTCGAGTTCAAGATCGTCGACGACGACGCCTTCGCCCTGACGCCCGACGACGTCGATGCCGCGCTCGACAAGCTCATCGAGGCCCTCGGCAGACTCTGGCTGGACCGCTCGTCGCTCGACGCCGTTCGGTCGTCACTCCTCGCGCGCGCCCTCGCCTACCGCGAGATCGACGACGCCCAGGAGCTGGCCGACAAGCTCGACGTCGACCTGAAACTCGTCCTCCAGGACGACCTCGCCGGGATGCGCTTCGTCCCGCTCGCCCAGCCGCTCACGACGTGGGACGACGCGGCCTCCACCGACGACACGCCCGAAGAAAGCGGCGCGAGCCTCGAGCGTCGTCGCGAGTCCGCGCGCGACTTCCGTGGCGGACTCGGCAACGTGCAGATCGGGGCCGCGAACATCGGCTTCATCGAGATCCAAGCGTTCCTCCCCGGCGACATCGTCGAGGAGGCCTACGCAGCGGCGTTCGGGAAGGTCGCCGACGCCGACGCGCTCATCATCGACGTGCGCCAGGCGCGTGGCGGACACCCCACCGGTGCTCGCCAGTTCATCGCGCACCTCGTCGCCCCCGACACGCCGCTCGTGTCCGTCGAAGTGCCGGCGCGCGACAAGATCGACGTCGTCCTCGCGCCCGACATCGGCGAGGCCCCAGCCTTCCGCACCAAGCCCGTCTTCGTGCTGACATCGCAGACGACGATGGGCGCGGCCGAAGAGCTCGCCGCAACACTTCAGGCGCTCGGTCTCGCGAAGGTTTTCGGCGAGACCACCGCAGGCGTGGGCCAGCTCACGCGGCGCGCGATCGTCTCACCGCACCTCGAAGTCACCGTCCCGTCCGAGCGCACGATCGTGCTCGCATCCGGCGACACGTGGCACGGACGCGGCGTGCTGCCGGACATCAAGGTCCCCACGCTCGAAGCCGGAAGCGCCGCCTGGCGCGCTGCCACGGGAAACGACGAGGAACGCTGACACCAACGACCGCGGCTCACACCCCGCCGACGAGTGTCGCTTTGACCCGCTTGCGTTTGATGTGACCGCGGTTCAGCTGCGTGACGGCGTGCTGCACGACATCGCGCGACACGGCCACGTACGACAGCCGATCGTGGATCTCGATCTTGCCGATCTGCGCACCTTCCAGCCCGCCGGCCTCGCCCGTCAGCGCACCGAGGATGTCGCCCGGGCGCACCTTGTTCTTGCGCCCCGACGAGATCAGCACCGTCTCCATCACGGGCGGGCGCGCGATCGCTCCGAGCAGCCGCGGCAGGTCGGGATCGTCAACCGGCTTCCAGTCGAGCTCTTCGATCGACACGCCCGTGAGCTCCTCGATGGCCTTGCGACGTCCCTGCTGACCGGGCGTCATCATCGACACCGCCACGCCCTTGCTCCCCGCGCGCCCCGTGCGCCCGATGCGGTGCACGTAGACGGCCGGCTGCTGCGGCATCTCGTAGTTGATGACGAGGTCGAGGTCCTCGACGTCGAGCCCGCGCCCGGCGACGTCCGTCGCCACGAGCACGCGGAGGCTCCCGTTGCGGAAGCGCACGAGCACTTGGTCGCGGCTGAACTGGTCGAGATCGCCGTCGAAGCGACCGACGCTGATCCCCTCGCGTGCGAGTGACGTCGCGAGATCGACAACCGTCGCCTTGAAGTTGCAGAAGACGAGCGCCGACTCGTGCGGGTAGCGCGACAGCAACCACGCGAGGCCGTGGAACTTCTCGTCCGGTTCGGTGACGAGCCGAAGCTGGCGGATGTCGGCCGTGTCGTCGAGCGCATCCTCGATCGTGACGCGCACGGCGTCGCGCTGATACTCGCCGCTCAGCTTCGCGATCGACTTCGGGATCGTCGCCGAGAACATGACCATCTGGCGCGCGGCGGGCAGCAGCGCGAGAATCGTCTCGACGTCGGCGCCGAAGCCCATGTCGAGCATGCGGTCGGCCTCATCGAGCACGACGATGCGCACGGCATCGACGGGGATCGTCCCGCGGTCGAGGTGATCGATGAGCCGTCCCGGCGTGCCGACAGCGATGTGCACGCCGCGGTCGAGCGCCTCGAGCTGCGGGCCGATCGGCTGTCCGCCAGCCACCTCGAGTACGGAGAGTCCGGCGTGTCGCCGGCCGAGCTTGCGGACCTCGCGCGCGACCTGTGCGCAGAGCTCGCGCGTCGGGCAGAGGATCATCCCTTGCAACTCACGGCGGCTGACGTCCAGCGACTGCAGCATCGGGAGGGCAAAGGCCGCCGTCTTGCCGCTGCCGGTTTTCGATTGGCCGATGAGGTCGCGGCCCGCGAGAAGCGCCGGGATGCTCTCGACCTGAACGGGCGTGGGCTGGTCGTAGCCCAGTTCGCCGAGGACGGCGAGGAGTTCGGGCGCGAGCGACAGTGATTCGAAGGATGTGGACACGCGCGGAACGATAGCACTCGGGGCGCGGCGAGCGGTCAGGCCGTCTTCAGTGCATCAGCTCGGCGGTGGACCCGAGTGGATCCTCGGCTCACAGGCCAGGGCCGCGATCACCTCGCCCTCAGCCGTAGCGACCTCATCGAAGCGCGCATGGGCACGGCTCGCGCCGAACGCCTCGACGGCGAGTTCGACGAACAGCTCGCCGTGACGTTCTTCGGCATCGCCGAGCGCGGCGTAGAGCGGATGCAGGTCGCCGAGTGCCTCGCAGGCGCCGAGCAGCACGAAGCGCTCGTGACTGCGCATCTCGATCAGCGCGCTGACGATCAGCGCGTCGAGGTAGCCCTCCTTGGCACCGCTGCGACGACGGGCGCCGGCCGACTTGGCGAGACCGCGGGCGTACGGGCTCGGAAGGTCGGGCGTGAGCGCGGCGTCGCGCGCTTCGAGTTCACGAAGGACGCGCTGCATGTGATCGACTTCCTCCTTGATCAGCGGCGCGACTCGGCGCGCGAGCCCCGGGCGGTCGCCGTTCTTGCGCAGCAGCGCCATCGCCGAGGCCGCGGCCTTCATCTCGCAGTGCGCGTGGTCGCAGAGTAGCGCGACGGGATCACGCGCCACAGTCGCCGCCCAGCTCGCCGGCGTCGTCCAGCGCAGGGAGAACTGCGGCGTCGTCACGCGTCGTCGGCCGCCAGCGTGACGACGATATCGCCGTCGACCTCGTCGACCTCGAACACGGGCACCGATGCGCCTTCGATCATCGTGCAGCGCCCCGTCGACATCTCGAAACTCCAGAGGTGCCAGGCGCAGGCGATCGTGCCCTCGGGTTCGAGGATGCCGTCGGCGAGGTCGGAGCCCTGGTGCGGACACAACGCACCGAAGGCATGCAGTCGTCCGCGGTGCCGCGCGACGGCCACAGGGACGTCGCGCACGCGGCGGCTGATCACCTCGCCCTCGAGCACGAGCGTCGACGGCGCGACGAACCAGCGGCCGTCGTCGCGCTCGTAGGGCGAGGGCGTGCGCGGATCGGTCACTTGCCGTCGTCCTCGTCTTCGGGATCGTCGACGTAGCCGACGTCCCGCAGCATCTGGTTGATCTCGGGCGTGGCAGGCTGATGCTCCGACGGACGCAGCTTCTGGGTGTCGAGGAACCACTGCAACGCCTCGTTGCGCAGAGCGACGAACGTCTTGCGCTCAGCGTCTCGCAGCCCCGCCAGATCGACGGTTTCCGTTTCGCTGGGGTCGCGCCGCAAGTCGTGCATGCGCACCTCGGCGGCGGCGATGAGTTCGGAGAGTTGGTCCGTGCCGAGCACCTCGCTCTCAGGCAGCGAGCAGACGACCTTGCGCCCCTCACCATCACGTGCGCTGACGAGCGTGCGGCGCGGGCCGAAGAGATGCGTGCGCGACATCGTGAAGACGGTCTGCGGTGTCGTCACGCGACCCTCGAGCAGCTCGAAGAGCGACGGCGCGGCGTCGGTGTGCGGCTCGATGCCCGCGAGTTCGAGCACGGTGTTGTGGATCGACGCGCCGGCCACGGGCTCGCGGCGTCGTTCGCCAGCCGGCACGCGCGGGCCACCCATCACGAGCGGCACGTGGACCATGACGTCCGTGACGTCGTAGCCGTGTCCGATGTGGCCGTGCTCGAAGAGTTCCTCGCCGTGGTCGGCCGTCAGGATGATCGTCGTCGTCGCGAGCATGCCGCGCGCCTCGAGCGCGGCGAGCACCTCGGCGAAGGCGACATCGAAGGCGAAGACCTCACCATCGTAGAGGTCCTTGATGCGCTGGCGTTCGGCCTCGCTGAGCGGATCGAAGTCGGGCTTCTCGACATCGGCGGGATGGAAGTCGCCGAAGGCGCGCGCCTCGCTCGTCTCGTCGATGTAGCGCTCGCCGAACGGCGCCGGTGCCGCATAGGGCGCGTGCGGCTCCATCGAATGCACGTAGGCGAACCAGCGCGCGCCGGTGGGCTGCTCGTCGAGCCAATCGTAGAAGTGTTCGTGCAGCGTGAAGGCGTCGACGTTCGGGTGGTGCTCCCAGTGCGCGAAGCCCTGGTCGAAGTTGTTGGCCTCGGCGACGAGCGGGTTGGCGACGAAGGCCGCGCCGGGGATCCCGCGCGCGTGGAGTTCCTCGGGCCAGGTGAGCAGACCTTCGATGAGGTAGCTGCGCGCATCGCCGAGCACCGTGTGGGCGTTGGGCGGCAGGCCGGTGAGGAGCGAGGCCGTCGAAGGCAACGTCCATGAACTCGGCGAGATGGCCTCGGCGAACATCGCGCCACCGGCTGCGAAGTCGCGCAGGTTCGGCGTCGTGTCGCGGTCGTAGCCGTGCAGGGACATGCGCCGCGCCGCGAGGGTGTCGATGCAGAGGACGAGGACGTTCGGCGCGCGCGTGCTGGCGGCCTGGCGCGGCACGGCGAGCGGCTGCTCGATCGTGATGTCCCACCAAACCGGCACGGCGAGCACGACGTCGGGCGGCGGGACTTCGCCGAAGCGGGTTGTCTCGAAAGTGACCGTGACGTCCTGGCCCGCGACGTCGTCGAGCGGAACCTCGAGCGTGCGCATGAGCTGGTCATAGGGATGGGCGTCTGGCGCGGCGTCGAGGATGTAGTCGGAGCGGACTGCGGCGCGCTCTTGGCCGTCGACGAGGATCCGGAAGGTGACGGGCGCGGGGTCGGCCAGCTCGGGGTCGTGGCGGACGGCCGTGAAGACGAGCGTCCGCGCGCGCAGCACGGCGCCGGGGGCCAGCGGGCCGATCTCGAGCTCGAAGGCCGACTCGCCGTGGGCCTGGATGACGCGCCGATTGGCGTCCCCCGCCAGCCCGGCCCCGGCCTCCCAGGTGGCCGGCACGACGGCCAGCGGCTGGTCGGCGTTCTCCCGCACGATGGTGACCTGCCCGTCAGCGAACTGCTCGATCAGGTCGGCGGCGACGACCGGGACGGTGACGGGGTCCCAATCTGGAGCTTCCGAACACCCCGCCAAGACGACCAGGACGAGCAGCCAGAGAGCCCCCGAGCGGCGGACAGGCGGATGAGGCGTCAGAAGCGACAAGGAAACGTCCGATAGGGGTGGGTGCATCAAAGCAGCCCGCGACGCGCGTCGTTGCTGTGCATGGCGGCACACTCGAAGCCGATCTCGGCGACACCGAACCTCGACGAATCCAGTGATTCGCGCCTGTTTCGGCGCCTCGACCGCGGCTCCTCGGCGACCACCGCGCACACGCACACGCGTGCCAAAGACTGCCTCAGGTTATCGCCGCCCCCTGCGCGCGGCCACACCGCCCTGGTACGATCAAACCCATGTCGAACGATGCCCCTGGCCGCTTTCCTTCCGGATCTCCCGATCCCACCGAGTCTCTGGACACGAAGCGCACGGCCTTTGCGAGCAAGCGCCGCGTTTTCGTCTTCGGCGACATCAACAGCTCGGTAGCCGAGCGGGCCGTCAGCCAGCTGCTCGACTTCGCCCAGGAAGCCCCCACCGAGCCGATCGACCTACTGATCAACTCCACGGGCGGCGACGTCGAGGCGGCCTGCGCGATCATCAACGCGATGCACGGCATCCCCTGCCGCGTCAACACTCTCTGCATGGGATTCGCACAGAGCGCGGCCTGCATCATCCTGATGGCGGGCACGGGCGTGCGGACGGCCTTCGAAAACTCGGTCCTGCTGATCCACCGCATGGTCTGGGACGATCCCGGCTCGGACGAGCGCGACGACCACGGCGATCACCTCGACTACCCGCCGCCAGACGAGAAGTACGTCGAGCTCTGCCGGCGTCTCGAGAACGCCTATCTCGGGCGCTTCCTCAACCATGACGCCCTGTGGGCCGAAAAGCAGATTCCCACGGCGCTCGACATGTCCACCGATGATGCGCTGCGCTTGGGCGTCATCGACGGCGTGATCTTCCTCGACCGCGAGTAGCGCGGCTTGGGCGTCACCCGACCTCGACGTCGGCAACAAAGGCAGCAACGGACGGGAAGTCGTCGGCCGCACACTCCGTGCCGCCATGGTATAGACTTCCGGTTCTCCCCAGAGGACACACCAAGACGATGATCAAGAAGGCCTTCAAGCAGTTCCGACTCGGCGTCAAGAGCCCCGGTCAAGCGGCGCGCGTGCTCGCGTCCGAGGCGAAGATGCGTGCCGGGGTCCGGACGCTGCGCAGCCTCGAGCTGGCCGTCACGTGGATCTGCAACCTCGACTGCGCCTTCTGCTACGCCGAAGATCTCATGAAGGCGCAGAAGAAGCCGCCGAACATGACGGTCGACACCGTGCGCAAGCTGCTCAAGGACGCGCGCGACCTCGGGCTGATCCACGTCAACATCACCGGCGGCGAGCCGATGGTGCGCTCCGACATCTACGACGTCGTCGACGCGATCCCGAAGGACATCGTCTGCTCGCTCGTCTCGAACTCGACGCTGCTCACCGAAGACAAGATCGACAAGCTGGCCGAGGCTGGCCTGTCCACGATCCAGATGTCGTACGGCGACTACTACCTCAAGGCGTTCAAGCGCGACCTCGCGCGCTACTGCGTCGAGAAGGGCATCTCGGTGACGCTGTCGGTCGTCAACATCAAGTCCGAACGCGACAACATCAAATACGCCTTCGAGATGGCCGAGGAGGACGACTTCTCGGTGCTGTTCAACTACCCGATGATCTACAACAACGTCGGCGTGGACAGCGAGTACTACTGGAAGATGCGCTACCACCCGCGCTGCCGCGAAGACAACCTCTTCTGGTCGGGCAAGGACCGCTGCCCCGCCGGCACGCACAAGCTCTACGTCACGAACGACGGCGACGTCATGACCTGCGATCGCATCCACGCGATCTACGGCAACATCCACGACGAGCCGCTGGCCGACATCCACAAGCGCATGTACGACCAGTTCATCAAGCACAAGAGCTTCTGCTTGCTGGAGACGTGCACGGACCAGTGGCGCATCAACAACGAGAAGAGCGGCCACAACTACTCCGAAGAGCTCATCGGCACCAACGACGATCCCTTCAACGTCTTCGAGGGCACCAAGCTCATGGAAGGCAGCATCGAAGGCTCGACGACGGCCAAGCAGATGCACGCCTCGCGCGTCCAGTCGACGAAGCAGGGCAAGGAGCCCGAGCCGTCGAAGAGCTGATGGTGAGCTGAAGTTGCTGGCGTGAACAACACCGCCCCGTGATGCCGAGCATCACGGGGCGGTGTGCGTTTGTGGGAGGCCTGCAAACGGTCTCCTGAATCTCCCCGCGATCTCCAGGACCGCCGTACGATTGATAACCCACTCGCACTCCCCTACGCGACACCGACCGGCATCCCCTCGGGCACGCCGTTCCACGTCCAACTCCTCATCGCCGACGATGCCGCCGTGAAGGACATCGCCCTCACGAACTGCCCGCGCGGCGACGTGCCATGAACCGGAGACCCTCGATGCGCGCCATCACAATCGCACTCGCCCTCGTGTCACTCGGCGTCGCGAACGCCCAGCTCACAGATCTCCAGCCGGGACGCAACTTCGACGACGTGGTGAGCTTCCCCGGCGGCGTCACCGAGAGTGTCGATCTCGGCGATGTCGACAACGACGGTGACCTCGACATCGTCTTCGGCAACGGCGGCGACCTCGGCCCGCGTGAGAACCGCATCTTCATCAACATGGGCGGGCTGCAAGGTGGCACGACGGGCGCCTTCGTCGACGAGACCGCTCTGCGCTTCGCGGGCCTGACCGTCGACACGACGCGCGATCTCGACTTCGGCGACATCGACGGCGACGGCGATCTCGACATCGTCGAAGCCACGCGCGGTGGCAACACTGTCGGACAACCGAGCCGCATCCACATCAACCAGGGCGGCCTCCAGAGCGGTACGCTCGGGTACTTCGTCGAAGCCACGGACACGGCCTGGGGGACGCTCGCGACGGTGGACCCCGTCGATCAGGTCCTCGGCGGCGACGCGGGCCCGTTCCTGAGTTGGTCCTGCGACTGCGACTTCGCCGACCTCGACGACGATGGCGACCTCGACCTCTTCGCTTCGAGCTACGGTCCGCAGATGAACGGCCAGCGCCCGTCGCGTGTCTTCCTCAACGACGGCACCGGCGTCTTCAACGAGCACGCGCCCTGGGCCGATGCGCTCGCCGACATCACGATGCACTCCATCAACATCGAGGTCGTCGATCTCGACGGCGACTTCGACCTCGACATCGTCGCGGCGAACCGTGACTCGCAATCGCGCGTGTTCGTCAACAACACCCACTCACCGCTGGCGGGTGCCACGACACTCTTCACGGACACGACGCAGAGAACGTTGCTCGACGTCGGCTCCGCCCAGGCCGGCACAGCCACGTACGACCTGGAGTTCGGCGACGTCGATCTCGACGGCGACTTCGACGCCTGGGCCGTGAACTACCAGAACTTCAGCGAACGACTGCTCATCAACGACGGCGGTGCAGCGGGCACCGCGCCGAAGCTCATCAAAGATGACCACGCCATTCTCGGCGACCCGATCAGCCACGAGGTCGAAGCCGACTTCTTCGACTTCGACAACGACGGCGACCTCGACGTCTCGATGGCGACCTTCTCAGGCACGAACAGCATCTTCGTCGGCGGTCACGCCCAGGGCCTCGCCAGCTTCCACCGCTCGGGCACGACGCAGCAGGGAAGCCTCTATCCCGCCCTCGAAGTCGCGAGCACATCGAACAACCAGACCACGCGCGACACCGACGTCGGCGATCTCGATGGTGACGGCGACACCGACATCGCCATTGGCAACGACAACAACGCCTCGAACTACGTGTGGTTCAACACGCTCGGCGTCCCCGACACCCACGCACCGACCTTCGCCGCGATCACGCCGGGCTCGGCAGTCTCCCTGGCCGGCGACGTCGTCATCCACGCGGCGATACGCGACAACGATGCGATTTACAACGTCGGCAGGTCCGACGTCGACCTCGTCGTCTCGATCGACGGCGCCCCAGCGCAGCACGTCGACATGATCCACTCGGGCTCGGCGGTCTTCCGCGGCGCGCTCGACCTCGGCGCGGGCGTCGCGTCGCTCAGCTATCACATCGAAGCCACGGACGTCGCGGGCAACACGGCCATCTCTGCGACACTCGCGGCTGGCAGCGATTGGACCGACCTCGGCGGCGGACTCGCGGGCATCGACGGCATCCCGTCGCTCACTGCCACGGGCTCACTCGCCCCGCTCGGCACGGGCACCGTCGCACTTTCGAACGCCGCACCCTCGGCCCCGCTGTTGCTCGTCGTCTCGCCGCCGACCGTTGGCGTCGCCTTCAAGGGCGGCACGCTGCTCGCCTTTCCGCTCGACGTCGCGATCCCGCTGACGACGTCACCCACCGGAACGCTCACGCTGCCCTACACGACGCCGACCGGCATTCCCTCGGGAACGCCCTTCCACGTCCAGCTCCTCATCGCCGACGATGCCGCAATCAAGGACATCGCCCTCACCAACGGTCTGCGCGGCGACGTGCCGTGATGCACCACGCCGCAGCGTTCGGCATCGCGCCGACGACGCGGCGACGCAGGGCTTCGCACTCACGAACGCTTTGACGAGTGCCGTGCTGAACGTCAGCTCAGCAAGCCGTCACTGACCCGTCGGGCTCGCGATGCCCTGCGAGATCGACATCGTCGGCTTGCCGAACGTGCCGGCCGTGCGCGTGAGCTCGCCGCTGAACTCGACCGTCGCCACGCCGTCCTTGATCGACTGGATCTTGATCACCTCGTCGAGGTCGTCGCCGCTCACCCACGTCGTCGAGGCGCCAAAGAGTTCGGCCGTGTACGTCATCGTGATCGACGCGTCGGGGCTGCCGATGAATGCAACCGGCACCGACTCGTCGAGCGACGCGACGGGGATGTCGAGCGTCAGCTGGTAGGACGGGAAGCCGCCTTGCGACAGCGAGATGGTCGTCGAGTCGACGTCGCTCGCGACGATCATCGCGAGGAACCCGCCGATCGTGAACTTCTTCTTGTCGGCCTTGTAGGTTGCCGTGTCGGGCTTCCCGATCGTCTTCGTGCTGCCTGTCACGGAGACGAGCGCGGGGATCGGCAGCGTCGTGACGGGGTTGCGGAACTCGAGGTCGTGCGCACCGTCGTGCAGCGCCTTCGGGATGACGAACGTGATCTCGTCGTCGCTGAACGCCGTCACCTTGGCCTTCTTGCCACCGACCTTGAGCCGCGGCTTACGGCTCCCGAAGTCGACGCCACCGAGGACCGCCGCCGTGCCGGGCGCGAGTTCGGCGCCCACCGGATCGAGCGTGTCGAACGTCGGGAGCGGAATCTCGAAGCCTTCTTCCTCCGTGGCGATCAACGCGCCCTTGCCCTTCGGCTGCACGTTGACGTCGAAGTCACCGATCTCGCCTTTCTTCAGCTCGGCGATGATCTCGACATCCGAAGACGACGTGACCTTCAGCCGGCGCTTCTTCTTCGAGCCCTCCTGCGACAGCCAGACCTTGGGCTTGGCCGTGCCGAAGTCGGAGCCCGTGATCGTGATCAGCGTGCCGATCGACCCCGATGCCGGCTCGACCGTGTCGATCGACTGGGCGTGGCCGGCGGCCGCGAGAGAGGCCAACACGAGTGAAGCGTTGCGCAGGGCGGTGAACATCCAGGGAGTCCTCTAGAAGCAGATCGGGCGAAGACTCCGCATCGGCAACCGAGACGGACGACTGGAGTCAGCCGCCACGAAGTCTCGCATCGAGAAGCGGCAGGGCGACCTGGGCCCGCATCGGCAGAACGGCGTCGACGTGCGCGCTGGCGCCGGTGGTCTGCGGGTTGACCGCGACCGTGCAGACGCCGGCCGCGCGCGCGAGGTCGACGAGTCCGGCGGCCGGGTAGACGACCGAGGCCGTGCCGACGACGAGGAAGACGTCGCACTCTTCGGCCGCCCGTGCCGACACCGCCATCGTGTCGACGTCGATGCCCTCGCCGAACCAGACGACGCCGGGGCGCGCGATCCCGCCGCAGCTCGGGCAACGCGGCGGCAGCTCCGCGAAGCGTGGCGTCTCGTCCAACCAGCGCTCGCGACCACATGCGCTCCAACACAGCATGTCGAAGAGCCCGCCGTGCTAGCGCAGCACGCCGCGCGTGCCGGCGCGCTCGTGCAGGCTGTCGACGTTCTGCATGATCACCGTGACGCTGTCCCAGCGCTCGTCGCGAGGTTGCAGCTGGACCTTGCTGGCAAGGCGAAGCGAGGTTCCTGGCCGGAGGCGGCCTGTTCTGGCCGTTGAGGATCAGAAACATCGCTTCAACGCTGCCAGCAAGGATTCAGATGCGACCGCAGCAGATCGTCCGTCAGTAACCCAGGCTAAGTCGGGATCGCGGGCAAAGGCTCCGGGCGTCGCCAGCTCCTCGGGGCGGAAAGACTTCCAGAGTCCGCCGTCGCCGCGGAACGTCGGCACGCCGGAGGCCGCCGAGATCCCCGCGCCCGACATGACGGCCACACGCCGAGCAGCCGCGAGGGCCTCGGCGACGCGCGCGATCGCGGCCTCCGTCACATCTCGTCGTCGAAGGAGTCGTCGTTCTCGATGCCGTCGACATCGTCGATGTCGTCGTCATCGTCGTCGATGTCGTCATCATCGAGGTCGCACTCGAAGCGGTCGTCGAACCCATCGGCGTGGGCCATCGCGTCGAGGATCAACGCCTCGACGGCGCCGAGATACTCGAGTAGCGCGTACTGCGGCGCGCGCGGGTGACTCCAGTCGACCTTGCTCGATCCGATGTTCTTCTCGATCCCGAGGTCGGTGGCGACGACGAGCCGCGCGTCGTTCAGGAAGCGCAGCCAGAGGTCGACGTGCGGCCCGTCGAGGTCGAGATCGAGCGCCTCGCCCTCGCGCTTGGCCGCCGCGAGCATGGCGCGGACCTCGCCGAGCATGACCTTGCGCGCGTCGAACAGCGACTCGCCGAGGAGCCGTCGGTTCTCGCGCTCCTCTTCGGGATCTTCGTAGCTGCGCGGGAAGAGCCGATCGATGATGCGCCGGTTCTCCTGCGGCGAACGCAGCAGGTCCTCGAGCCGCTGCGGGAGCTGGTCGAGGATCGACGCCTCCAGCGGCGGGACGTGCAGCCGCCAGTGGCAGGCGCCCGTCTCGTCGTCGCGCGACACCAACTTCAAACTCGTCATGCGTGCCTCGCCATCACTCGTCACCCCCACCGCCCGAGACCTTCTCGAGCGTGGCCTGGAGCCCGTACCCATGGAGCCGTGTGACGTAGTACTCGCCCTTCTCGCGTTCGGTCGTCGCGACGACCGAACGCCCGGTCTCGTGCACCTCCATCATCAGCTCCGTGGCCTTGGCCCGCGGATAGCCGAACAGGGTCTGGATCACGTAGACCACATAGCTCATGAGATTGACCGGGTCGTCCCAGACGATCACCGACCAGCCGAAACTCGCCTGGTTGTCGGTGTGAGTGACCGGATCGACCACCGGAACAGCTTCGGTGTCCGAGGAGCCTGCGCGCGGCGGAGCGACGGGATTCATCAAACGCAGAACGTGCTTCCTGTGCGAGGGGATGGCGCGGGGCCCTTGGCGGGTCGGAGCGCCGGGTCGGAGCGAAAAGACGCCCCCTTCGCATGGGACACGCTCCTCGCTCGTCTTCTGCGTAGCATATCAGCCCATCGGAGAAGTCATCGGGCACGTGGCATACCTCGCGCACAGCGCGCCTCGCCGCTTGTTGAAGAGTGCTTGGCGGGAGCTGTGCGTGATCGGACGTTTCAGGTCGAGCGCGTGCCGGATGACTCGTTCGACGAGCCGCCAGCGCGGAAGACGAAGTGATCTGAGTCCGTCGAAAGACCACACTCTCCCCTCGGAGACGTCGCCCGGGGCGCCTTCATGACGAGCTGCGGCACACTCGTCGCGCCTCGGACTTCCCATCACCATCTTCCGCAGCGGCCTCTGAGCACGCCACCGCCGCTGCTATCATCCGACTTCGCCCGCCCCCCTCAACCGGAGCTGCGTCATGGGTTCTCGCGCTGGACTGATCGCCCTCGTGGTCGTGCTCGCCCTCGTCGGAGGGCTCGCCTTCTGGCTAATGGGAGACGATCCGTCGTCAGCCATCGACACCGAGGCCGTGGTCCGGCCTGAGCGTCCGGACACCCAATCGTCGGGAGGCCTGACGATCGACGCCGAGGGTAAGGGCCCCGAACCGCTCACTCCGATCGTCACCAACGCCGAGCAGCTCGAGACCGTCGACTCGATCGTCGACCCCGACCTGCTCGACGGCGCGACGGTCTTCGGCCGCGTCACGTATCAGGACGACGCGCCGGCCGCCGACATCGACGTCCAGCTCTTCGACCACGTCGGCGAGTTCTACGACTCGATCTACACCGAGGATGACGGCACGTACGTCCTCGAGGCCGGCGAGGCGCTCGCGCCCGGTTGGTCCGTGATGATCGAGTCCCCCGACTACGAGGAAGGCGACAAGATCTTCGCCTTCGGGCCCACCGCGGCTCGTCATGGTTCCGCCCACGCGCCCGGCGACCCGCCGGTGCGCATCGACCTCCAGCTGCTCCAGGCCCCGCGCATCAACGGCCGCGTCTTCGACGCCGTCACGCTCGAGGCCGTCGAACTCGCGGAAATCTCGATCGTCTCCACACATGCAGCCTGGCTCGACGAGTGGCAGGATCAGTTCACGGACGAGGCCGGGTACTACGAGATGTCGATCACCAACCTGCCGCCCGACGGTCTGCTGCTCTGGTGCTACGGCGACTTCCAGCAGCCCGGCGCGGTCGGCCCGCTCACCCTCGAGCCCGGCCAGTCGTACACGTACGACTTCCACCTCCAGCCGCAACGCTCGCTGAAGGGCGTGGTCTACGACGAGCGCACGCGCGAGCCGCTCGAGGACGCCGACATCTCGGTGCTGCCACTGCATCCCGAGTTCGAGGACCCCGACGGCTGGGACTCCTCCGGCGATGACGGGTCGTTCGAGATCGAGCCCACCGAGACACCCTTCGAGCTCCTGACGCTCTACGTCAACCACTTCGACTACGCGCCGCAGATCATCGAGAAGCCGGGCGCTGAGTGGCCGGCGAAGATCGAGATCTTCCTGCGCCCGACGCAAACGCTGAAGGGCAAGGTGCTGGGCGGTCCCGACCGCGTGCCGGTCGACGGCGCCACGATCTCGGCGGTCCTGACGACGGCCCACGGGCTGCTGCTCGAGGACGAGATGGATGAAGAGCTGACGGATTCTGATGGATCGTTCGTGCTCCCGCTCACGTCGGTCCCGACGCGCCAAGGCCGCTTCATGGTGTCGGCGGACGGCTACTACCCCTACCAGGTCTCGCTGAAAGACCTCGTCGGCGGCGGGTTCGATCAGAAGCTCGACGTGACGATCGTCCTCGATCCGCTCGTCGAGGACGACTGAGCGGCCGGCGTTCGCGGTCGATCGTGAAGTGCCTGAGGCGCGCTAGGGCGCGGAGTCTCGGCAGCTTTCGGCGGTCGGAGAAGTGACGCCTCGTCGCGCACACGAGAAATCTCGTGCGACGCAGCCCTGCGGGCGCAGACGCGGCCGCAGCCGATCATCCACGAAGAAACCGAGCTAACGAAGACGTGAGGGACGCCGACTGAGGGGGGCTTGCTGCGCGCGGCGACTGGTACGATTCCGCGGCCGTGTCTTCCCTCCGCGATGTCGCCATGTCTTTCCGCCTCACCTGTTCCGCGCTGCTCGTCGCGGCCTTGCTCATCCCCGCCTGCGCCTCCCGCCCGCGACAGATCGTCGCCGCGGTGGAGCCCGACCGCGCGCCGATCGTCGACATCGTTCACTACGACATCGACGTCGACCTCGACCACGAGGCCGGACTCGTCCGCGGTAAGGTCGACGTGGTGTTCACGGGGCTCGTCGGGGCGCCGTCGCCGGTGCTCATCCTCGACGCCGCCGAGATGGTGATCGAAGGCGTCTACGACGAAGTCGGCGACGACCTCGCGTTCGAGCACGAGGACAACCTGCTCACGATCAACCTCGGCACGCCGGTCACGGCCGGTGACAAGCGCGACGTGACGGTGGCCTACACGTGCTTCCCCCGCCGCGGTCTGCTCTTCGTGCCGCCGTCCGGCCGCGACGCACGCCCGTGGCACATCTGGTCGCAGGGACAAGCCGAGGACACGCGCCACTGGATCCCGGTCTGGGACGCGCCGAACGACATGGCCACGCACGACCTCGCTGTGACCGTCGACGGCGGGTTCACCACGATGGCGGCCGGCGAGCTCGTCAACTCCACCGTCGACCGACGCACGGGCCGGCGCACGGACGTCTACTCGATGACCGAGCCGCACGTCAGCTACCTCATCACACTCGTCGCCGGCGGCTTTGCGAGCGGCGAACTCGCGTCCCCGACGACGAACGTCGCGCTGCCTTATCTCGTCGAGCCGCGCCACGTCGAGATCGCCGCGCAGAACTTCGCCGAGACCGACGCCATGCTCGCCGTCATCGGCGCCGACGTCGGCCTGCCCTACGTCCACGGCAAGTATGCCCAGTGCTGCGTGAAGGAGTACACGGCCGGTGGCATGGAGAACATCTCCGCCACGACGCTCTACTACGAGGGCCTCCACCACCCGGCCGACGAGCCGCAGTATGACGAACGCGCGCTCGTCGCCCACGAAGTCGCCCACCAGTGGTTCGGCGACCTCCTCACGTGCGCGAGCTGGACCGACCTCTGGCTCAACGAAGGCTTCGCGACGCACTACGAGAACGTCTACCTCGGAGTGGCCGACGGCGACGATGTCTACCGTCATCGTGTCCAGGTCAACCAACGCGCGATGGTCGCGGCGGAGCTCGACGAAAGCCGCCCGATCGTCTGGTCTGGCTGGGACCTGCCCGACGACACCTTCGCGACGCACGCCTACGAAGGCGGCGCGACGCGTCTGCACCTGCTGCGCACGATGCTCGGCAACGCGGCCTTCGAGACGGCTCTCAACCGCTACCTGCGCCAGTACCGCGGGCGCGTCGTCAGCACCGACGATCTCAAGCGCTCGTTCGAGGAGGCCATCGGCGTCGACCTCACGCAGTTCTTCGACGAGTGGCTCTACGACGGCGGCTTCCCCGAGATCGAGGGCGAGATCGAAGGCGACATGCTCGTGCTGCGCCAGGTCCAGGAAGATCGTGGCTGGCGCGAGGTGTTCCACGCGCCGCTGACGATCGCGTGGTCGCGCGGTGGCGTCGAGCACTCGGGTGTCGTCGAGCTGGACGACGCCGAGCAGCGCTTTCAGCTCGCAGGGGCAGGTGCTCTCGACTGGGTCGCACTGAACGCCGACACCTCGCTCCCGTGCCGCGCCATCATGTGGCAGTCCGAGGCCGCCTGGCAGCGTCAGCTCGGCGAGGCCTCGTCGATGATCGCACGCCTGACGGCCGCGCAGTGGTTCGCCGGCGACCGCGAGGTGCGCGACCCCGACGACTACCGCGTCATCGTGGGCGACGAACTCGAGAACGACCCAGCTCGCTGGGCGCCGAGCGTGGAAAGTCACAGCACGCTCGCCGCGGCGGCCGCCGACGTCGACGAGTTCTGGCTCGTGCGCACGACAAGCCTCGCGGCGATGGTCGACGCCGGCCGCGCGACGCTGCTCGAGCAGCTCGTCTACGACGACGACGCGCGTCTGCGCGAGGCCGCGATGACACACCTCGCGACGTCCGAGAACGACTACTCGATTCCGCTGCTCGCCGACGGCCTCGGCGACGAGAACGCCTCCGTGATCGCCGCCGCCGCGACGTCACTCGCCCGTCGGGCCCACCCGACCGTGCTCGAGAGCATCACCGACATCATCGCCACCACCGACGAGCTGCGCTGGCGCCTCGACCGCGCGCTCGTCGATGCCGCCGTCATCTTCGACAGCATCGACGGACGCGAAGATGCGCCAGAGGTCACGGCGCTGCTGCTCGGCGTCTTCGGCACCCATGAGACGCCGCGTGTCCGCTCCCGCGCGCTGTCGTATCTCGCGCGCCGCAGTTCCGACCCGCACGCCGCCGTCATCTGGCGGCGCCTCGCTGCCGCCCTGCACGACGAGAGCTTCTTCGTGCGCAGCGCCGCAGCAACGGGTCTCGCCGAGTGGGGTGACGACGCCGCGCTCGCCCACCTCGAAACGCGCGCCCAGCTCGAGTCCGACCCGTTCGTGCTCGGCGCCATCAACGCCGCGATCACGACACTCGACTGACCGCGGCCACGAGCACAGAGCGATGATCGAGACGCTCGGCGGACTGTTCCCTCCTGACGACGGCCCCGTCGTGCTGGACGGCGCGATGGGCAGCGAGCTGCGCGCCCGCGGGTGGAGCGTCGACGAGCTGACGATCCACGCGAACGTCGCGCGCCCCGAACTCGTCGAGACCATCCACGCCGAGCACCTGGCGGCGGGCGCGCAGGTGATCCTCACGAACACCTTCGCGGCCACGCTCGGCCATGCGGGCGAACCGCGCTCCGTGCTCGGCGAGCAGGCTGTCGGCGATGCGCTCGTGCGCGGCGTCGAGATCGCCCGCCGGGCCGCCGAGACGCACGGCGAGCGCACCACACGCGCAACGCGCATCGCGGGCAGTCTCACGGCCTGGGACGCCGCGCAGTCGGTCGAGTGGCTGACGCGCATGATCACTCTGCTCGTCAACCAGCGCGTCGACGTCCTCGTGCTCGAAACCGTCAACACGTTCGCCGACGTCGACGCCGCGCTCCGAGCCGTCGACGCTGCCGGTGTCGGCTTGCCCGTCGTCATCTCCTGCACCACGACCGACGGCTCGCCCGACGATCACCGCCGCCTCCATGACATCGCCCGGCTCGTCGCCTCGCAGGCTGAGCTGACCCTCGGACTCAACTGCGGCGGCGGCCCCAGCGACCTGCTGCGCCTCGCGACCGCCCTGCCGACGATGCCCGCCTGGCTCAAGCCGAACACGGGCCGCGGTCATGCCGAGGAGGGAGACACGCTGGCCGCCTTCGCGCGCGCAGCGATCGAATCCGGCGCACGGTTTGTCGGAGGATGTTGCGGGACGACGCCGCGGATACTACAGACGATGGCAGCCGCGATGATGCGGTAGCAGCCCGCAACGCGAGTGATCCCGCCCCGCCGAGAGCCCCGATGAAGCGCATGCGCCGCCCCCCGCCGACAGCCTGGGCGAAGTTCCGGCCGTTCCTGCTGCCTGCGATCGCCGTCATGGTGGTCGTGATGATGATGCTCGGCGAAGGCTTCGACGTCGACGCCATGCGCGAGCACTTCCGGCGCGGTCACGTCGAGGCCGCGCTCGCCAGTCTGGCGGCCGCCGACTCGGGCAAGCTCCCGCCGAGCCTGCGCGATGTGACCTTCTACGACAACGGTCGTCGCGCGAGGGAACTCCAGGCATTGGCCCAGATGCCACCCGAAGAGCTGCTCGAGTCGCCGAACCACGTCACCATCGTCTCCCCGATCCAGAAGCGCATCGACAGCCCCGTCGAGATCGTGCTGCGTGACGCGACGACCGAGCCGCTCACGTACGAGCTGATGCACGTCGGGCTCAACATGCTCGCGGAGTCGGGCGAGGTGCCCGTGGGATCTGTGCGCTGGCCGATCACGGCGTCGCTGCTTCCCGGCGGCACGTACACGATCGCGCTGAGCCGCCCCAGCGAGAGCGACACCGAGCGCGAGTACATCGCGATCGCGGCCTTCGAACTCATCGCGCCGAACGTCGTCGAGTCGATCGACACGGCACTCGCCACCGCGCGCACGCTCGCCGATGACGACCGCTCGGCGAAGCTGCTCGAAGCCCAGGTCGCACTGCACTTCGGCCTCTACGAGCAGGCCGCGGATCTGCTCGAATCGCTCGAGCAGTTCCCTGCCTATGTTCGCATCGCGCGTGAGCTACGAGCGATCGCACTGGGTGCCGTCGGGCTCGACGTCACGGCGCGCAAGCTCGCGGGAACGATCGGCGGTTAGCCCTGAGTATTCACGGAGAAGCGCAGCGAGGGTGTGGTTGCGTCTGCAGGGCAAGAAGAATCAGCATCTTTCGGGGTCTTCGCGAGGTCGCAGCGAGGCCTTGCCGGTATGCAGCAGATCGTCCGTGAAAATCGTCCGCGTCAACCGAGCAGGTGCTCGAGATCTTCACGCGTGAGATCACGCAGCATGCCGCCGTCGGCGCGGATGACGGCGTCGGCGAGTTCACGCTTCGAGGCCTGCAACTCGAGAACTTTCTCCTCGACCGTGTCGCGCGCGATGATTCGGTAGGCGTTGACGGGCTGGGTCTGACCGATGCGGTGTGCGCGGTCGATCGCCTGGGCCTCGACAGCCGGGTTCCACCAAGGGTCGAGCAGGTAGACGTACTGCGCGGCCGTGAGGTTGAGACCGACGCCGCCGGCCTTCAGCGAGACGAGGAACAGGCAGCAGTCGGGGTCGTTCTGGAAGCGCTCGATGCGCTCCTTGCGATTGCGCGTGCGGCCGTCGAGGTTCTCGTACGTCGTACCGGAGGCGTCGAGGCGGCGCTTGACGAGTGCGAGCAGCGACGTGAACTGCGAGAAGACGAGCGCCTTGTGCCCTTCGGCCGTCACCTGCTCGAGCTGGTCGATGAGCAGATCGAGCTTGGCGCTCGGCTCATCGGCAAGCGACTCGTCGATCAGCGCGCGATGACACGCCGCCTGGCGCAGGCGCAGCAAGGCCTTGAGCACGTGCATCTTCGAGCGGTTGAGGCCGACGTCGTCGACCTGCCCGAGCAGTGAGAGCCGATAGTGATCGCGGATCTCGTCGTAAGCCTTGCGATCCTTCGGCGTGAGATCGCACCAGAGCGTCTGCTCGGTCTTGGCCGGAAGGTCGGCGAGCACCTCTTCCTTCGTCCGCCGCAACACGAACGGACGCACGGCCCGCGCGATGAGCGACGTCGGACTCAACAGCGCGTCATCAGCCGTGCCGACTTCCCCGGGGATCGCGAGCTTGCCCGCTCGCTCGGCCCACGACGAGAAACCCGGGTTCAGGAAGTCGAACTGACTCAGCAGCTCGCCGATGTGATTCTCGATCGGCGTGCCCGTGAGCGCGAGGCGGTGATCGGCCGTCAACAGGCGCGCGGCCTTCGCGGCCAGCGACTTGCGGTTCTTGATGGCCTGTGACTCGTCGAGCACGACGTAGTCGAACAGCACTCCCGACAGCAGCTCGATGTCCTGACGCAGCGTTCCGTACGTGGTGAGGATGAGGTCGAACTCGCTGAGCGCCTCGCCGAGTTCCTCCGACGTGCACGTCGTCTTCGAGAGGCCGTGGCGGCGGTAGCGGTCGGTACCGGTGTGGTCGAGCACGCGCATCGCAGGCGTGAAGCGCGCCGCTTCGTCAATCCAGTTGTAGACGAGCGACTTGGGCGCAACGACGAGCGAGATGCCGGGCGTGCGGACGCCTTCGTCGAGCGCGTCTTCGCCGCTGCGCATACGCCGCCGGATCTCCAGCATCGCAAGGACCTGCACGGTTTTTCCGAGACCCATGTCGTCGGCGAGACAGCCTCCGAAGCCGAGCGTCTGCAGGAAGTGCAGCCAACCGAGGCCGTCCTTCTGGTACGCGCGCAACTCGCCCTGCAACGACTCGGGCGCCTCCATGGGTTGAATGCCCTCGAAGGACGCGAGGCGCTTGCGAGCCTCCGTGACGGCCGCGTCGTGGTCGATCTCGGGCAGCGCCTCGAGCAACGCGTCGATGAGGCCGATCTGGACGGGGCGGAAACGCACACCGTCGGCATCCGACTCGGCCAGCTGCGCCAGGGCTGAGTAGCGCTCGAGCCATTCGTCGGGAACGATGCCCGTCGAGCCGTCCGACAGCGGCACCATCGTGCGACCGCGGCGGATCGCTGCGATGAGCGCCGGAAGCTCGACGGACGCGTCGCCGAACGTGGCCTCGCCACGCACGTCGAACCAGTCGATGGAACTCGACTGCGTCATCGAGAGTTTCAGCGTGCCACCCGAGCGGTAGGCCTTGCCGTCCGTCCAGACGAGCCAGCCGATACGCGTGAGCGCGACGACGAGGTCAGCGAGCTTCGAAGGCTGCGACAACACGTAGTCGACGCCGGAGCCGAAGACGCCGGGACGACGCGTGCCGCCGAGCGACATGAGCTCTTCGAGCGCGATCTCCTCGGACTCGAGATCGCGTTCGATGACGCGCGCTTCACCGGCCAGGTAGATGCGCGGCTGGTCGGCGCCGGCGGGAACCTCGACGCCGTCGTAGTCGAACACGACGCGCAAGTCGAGCTCCCCACGCGACGCGGCGCGGCGCGGCGTCACGACGTGCAGATGCGGCACGGGCTCGACCTTCACGTGCTCGACGGCCAGCGCCGCGTCGATCTGTGTCGTCGGCGGCGACGGCACGGTGGCAAGCACTTCGGTCAATCGCTCGCGCTCGTCGACGGGCACTTCCAGCGCGCCGTGGTCGCGCAAGACACGCACCCACGCGAAGCCGCCGCCAGGGTCGAAAGCGCCGAGGCTATCGGGCCAGACGACGAGCTGTTCGGTGAGCAGCGTCGCCTCGTCGAGCGTACGGTCGTCGACGCCGCGACGGCGCAGCACGGCACTGAGCGCGAAGTGCTTGTCGTCGTCGGCACGCCCGGCCTTCAGCGCAAGCGTCCACGGGTCGCCGCTGTCCCAGCTCAACGCCTCGCCCATCTCGAGCTTGCCGCCATAGCCGGCCAACCCCGCGAAGAGCCGCCCGGCCTCGGCCGCGCGCTGCACCCAGAGGCGTTCGATCGCGCTGGGGAGCGTAAAGGTATCCGGCGTCTCGGCGTAGAGACCGCCGAGCCCGAGGGCGTCACCCGACGACGACATCGCGCCGTAAAGCGTTTCGAGCAGCTCGCGGTCGACGGGGTTGGCGATGTTCTCGACGATGTCGACGTGCAGGTCGACGGCCTTCTTCAGCGGCCCCCATGACGTCCGACTTCCCCGGCGCTGGGCGCGCAGAGCCACGGTGAGCTTCCCACTTCGCCACGAACGCTCCGGGACGACGAGGAACACCGCTCGGTCGCGGCCGTCGAGCCACGGGTTGTCTTCGGTGGGAGCGGAGGGTCCGCGCTCGGCCTCGAGTCGCGACAGGGCTTCGGCCCACGCCGGTACGTCGCCGCGCGGCGTGATGTCATCGACATCGGTGGGCGGCTCGGCCTCCTCGACCTCGAAGACGAGGTCCGGTGACGACGCAACCCCCACCATCCGACCGCCCTCGTCGCAGACCCGCACGAGCGCCCAGAGGTGCTTGCAGGCCTGGCCGTTGCGTTCGACGTACGGGCACGAGCAGCGCCCGATGAGCGAGCCGTCGTCGGGGTCATACTCCAATCCAACCGCGTAGACCTCGCTTCCGATCGCTCGCGCCGAGACCGAGTGACGGTCGACGACGAGGTCCTCAATGCCCTCGTCGACGTAGTCTTCACCACGCGCGCGAACACTTGCATCAAAGGATTGACGGAGTCGGCTGGCCAGCATGCCAGCACACTAGTGGTTTCGGAACAATCTCAACACACCTTGACAATCCGGCAAGGAATGGGCTGGGAGACGACATGCAGGTGGGCAGGGAAAAATAGCACGGAAACGTCGACGGATCCGCCTCGTGAACCGCGCTCGGGAGGACGGACTCAAGGGGAGATCCTCCACCATGAACATCCATCGACGCGCCTCGGCGCCGTGGGCGCGCTGTCCCTGCCGACCGCCGCTCAGGTGATCGGCGCAATCCACCAGAACGGCTTTGCGAACGGCGACAGCCTGACGTGCGAGGACGTCGGCAAGACCTTCAACTCCCACGACAGCGCCCTCGCCGGGCAGCCCTTCGGGGTGTCCTACCCCGACCCGGGGGATCCCAACGGGATTCTCCCCAATACCTCGGGAGGCAGCCCCGGGCCTTGGTCGGGTTCGTTCACGCTCATCGCTCTCGGTGGCGGCATGATCGCGGGCAAGCTCGAGGGACTTCCCGACCACATCAGCCCGCCGAATGAGCCCTACACGTTCGAGTTCCTGGCGCCCTACTCGGCCACCGAGTAACCCGGGTCGATTGCGCTGAGCAGCGGACGCGTGAGATCGGACAGGCGCGTTCGCTGCACGCCACCCTCGAAGTTCGAGGGATCGAGCCAGCGCACGAAGGCCTCGTGGATGGCCGGCCACTCCGTGTCCGTGATCGAGAACCAGGCCGTGTCGCGGTTGCGGCCCTTGTAGACGGAGTGGTGTCGGAACGTCCCCTCGTACGAGAAGCCGTAGCGCTGGGCAGCCGCGCGTGACGCCGCGTTGAGCGCATCGCACTTCCACTCGTAGCGGCGATAGCCGAGATCGAAGGCGCGCTCGGCCATGAGGTACATCGCCTCGCTGGCCGGGACACCGCGCGCGAGCAGCGGCGTGTAGTGGATGTGGCCGACTTCGATCGACGCGCGCTCGGGCACGATCGCGAGGTAGCTCGCCACGCCCGAGGCGACGCCGGTGTCGTGCGGGACGATCGCGTAGAACTGCGGGTCGGCGCCGGACGTGTTCGCCTCGATCCACGCGGCGTAGTCGCTCGCCGACGCGAAGGGCCCGTAGGCGAGGTACGTCCAGCTCGCGCCGTCCGTGTCGGCGATGTTCGCGACGAAGAGACCTTCGGCGTGCGCCGACGTGAGCGGCTCGAGCGAACACGTGCGCCCCTCGAACACCTCGTGCGGCGGAAACGGTGGAGGTGACCAGCGGGGAAGCGGCTTGCCCGTCGGGCGCTGCGGATCCGTTGCCATCGGTTGCCTCGTCGTGTCGCGTCGAACGAGCTGCCGGACACTCCGTCAGCTCCGGTGAACCATACTCGACGAGTTGCCCGCTACCGACCCAGTCCGAGCCGCCGCATCCGGTAGCGCAGCTTCTCGCGTCCGACGGCCAGGCGCCGCGCCGCTTCCGTCACGTTGCTCTCAGTGGCCGCGAGCGTCTGCTTGAGCACCTCGCGCTCGACCTCGTCGAGCGGCACTCCGCTGCGCGGGATGTGGACGACGAAAGCGTCCTCGAGCATCGAACGCACGAACTCCTCGGGCAGCACGATGTGCTCGACGCCAATCGGGCCGCCGCCGGCAAGCAGTTCGGCGTGCTCGGTGACGAGCTCGAGTTCGCGCAGGTTGCCGGGCCAGGGGTAGTTGCGCAGGTGCTCGACGACCTCGCGCCAGGCGCTGGCGTCGCTCACGCAGGCCTCGACGAGGTGGTCGAGATCGTTGCGACGTTCGGCGAGCGGAACGGTGGTGACGGGCTGGCCGCCAAGAGCGTAGTAGACGTCGCGCCGGAACAGACCGTCGGCGAGGCGTCCCTTGAGATGCGCGGTGGCCGTGGCGACGACGCGGCGCCCGTCGTGCACCTGCTCGAGCACGGCGCCCTGGTCGAGCGGCGAGAGGACGTCGATGTCGTCGACGAAGAGCGTGCGTGCGCCGTCTTCGACGGAACCGTCCGTGACGTGGCGCAGGATGCGCGAACGCAGTGTGCCGCGCGCCCCGGCGAGAACGATGTGCGCGCCGCGATCCTCGAGACGCCCCAGCAGCAGCGCCATCTCGCGCGCCTCGCCGTGCTCGCTGCGCAGGGCCGCGGCAGCAAGGGCATCCTCGGGTGCGCTCTGACGCAACGTCGCGGCACGCAGCAGCGCGCGCCGCTCAAGCAGTCGGTCGCGATCGGCACGAACGCGCGCACGCTGCAACGACGACGATACGATCACACCCGGCATGAGTCGCAACGTTTCGGGCCAGGCCTCGGGTTCGTCGAAGACGAGCACCGACGCATCGCCGTCGAGCGTCATCGCCGCGCGCACGAGGTTCACGGCTGCCTCCGTGCGTCGTCGCGCGGCGGGATTCGTCTCGCCGGCCGTCGTGTCGCTCGCCGCACTCTCGCCCCACGGCGCCACGACGACGAGATCGGGCAGCACACCGTCCCAGGGCCAGACCTCGCTGACCTCGGGTTCGGGCAGCGCCCGCACGACCGTCGGACGATCGGCAAGCAAGTCTTCGAGCTGCCGGCGTCGCGGGTGATCCTTGGCGATGATGAGCACGACGGCCGTCGACGTCATTCCGACGGTGCCCCGCGCGTTGCTTGGAGAATGCGCCGGCAGCGCGCAGCGAGTCGCGGTTGCTCGGCGCGCGTGGCGAGCATGAAGAGGTTGCGCAGCGTGCGCTCGAGCATGTCGCGGTCGGTGGCCGTGAGCGGCTCGAGGTTCGTGCTCGTGTAGCCGGCCAGGCGCAGCATGCGGCGGCAGTCTTCGTCCTTCACGGCGCGACCGCTGTGGAACGCGTCGAGCACGGTGTCAGCGGCCTCGTTGCGGTGCCGGATCAGGAAGTGGTTGGGCATGTTCAGGCCCTGCACGGGCACGCCGGCGCGACGACCGACGAGGATCCAAGCGATGCAGAGCGGCAGCGGCAGGCCTTGCGTGTCGCGCAGCACGCCGTGCAGCGTGGCGCTCTCGACGTTGACACGACTGGGCTGTGCGCCGCGCAGGTCGAAGTCTTCGACGAGCACCGTGCGCATGGCATCGATCTGCGCCAGCGGGTCACTCGCGTCGATCTGCTCCAAGGCACCCGAGACACACGCAGCCATCTCGTCGAGCGCCGTCGTCACGCCGTCGGGCCCGGGTCCGGGATCCACGAGCCGCCCGATCAGGATCGCGCCGCGCTCGAGTTCCGTGTCGCCCAGGATCTCGTCGATGATCGGCTGTTCCCAGCGACTCGCGACGACGTCGGCGAGCACCGACTCGAAGCGCGGACGGTCGACCTGGTCGACCGTCTCGATGACGTCGCGCAGAGCCAGCTCGGCCTCGTCAGGCACCGACAGCAGCGCGTCGTGACACTTCTCGACGACGGCCTCCGAGTCGTCACTCAGCAACGACACCATCGCTGCAACCTGCTCGGCGCTGTAGCTCGACGACGACGTCACGTTCAGATGCCTCCAAGGCGATCGAGATGCGGCAAGAACTCGTGCAGCTCGGATGCGACCTCTTCGAGTTGCGGCGTCCAGCCACCGAACGGGTGCTTGGCGCCGAAGACGTGGTCGCCGCCTTCCACCATCACGAGTCGCGAGCCCGGGATCCAGGAGTTGATCGCTTCGCCTTCGTCGGGCGTGACGCTCGTGTCGGCCGTGCCCTGGATCACGAGCGCGGGCACGAAGATCATCTCGGCGGCCTCCTCGACATCGCACTCGTCGAGCGTGTCGAACCACGCCTGGCCGAGCGGCATGTCCTGGCCCGTGCGGGCGTTGGGGATCAGCACGTGCCCGGCCGTCGCGAGGGTGACCTTGGCCTCCTCGGGGACCCGGCGGAAGTGCGAGACGCTGTTCATCGTGGCGATCTGCGTGATGCGCCCGTCGTCGGATGCCCGCACGACACCGACGCCACCGCCGAGCGAGTGGCCGAGCACGTTGTAGTGCTTGTTGCGCTGGAGGTTCGCGTTGGCCGCGAAGTCGCTGTCGTCGAGGAAATCGAGGATCGTGCCGAGGTCTTCGACGTGGCGCGGCACGGTCTGGGCTTCGAAGAGATCGAGGCGCGAGAACTCACCGGGCGTCTGCGGAACGACGCCGCTGTGGCTGAAGTCGAAGATCGCCATGGCACGGCCGCGCGACGCGAGACGTTCACAGAGCGCCGGGAAGAAGCCCCAGTCCTTGAAGCCCTTGAAGCCGTGACAGACGACCGTGGTGGGCAGCGGCGCCGGGGCGTCGGCGGGCGCGTAGATGTCGAGGGCCATGGTCAGGCCGTCGGCGCAGGGAACCTCGGTGGAGTGCTTCTGGACGTTCATGGCGGGGCTGGGTGATCGTGGGTGCAGGATGCGGAGAGAGCGCGGATGATACCCGTTCACGGTGCGCGACGTCGTCGCCCGCGTCTCAGCGTTGCGGCTTGCGGAAGACCACCAGCCGGCGCGTTTCGCCGGGCTCGTGCGGGCGCCCGTCGTAATCGCCGCAGACGGTCTCGATCTCGAGCCCGACGGCGTCGGCGAGAGCCTCGAGTTCGCGTCCCGTAAAGAGCCGCACGGACTCGACCCAGGCGCGCTCGTCCGCGCCGCCGTGGCGCATCATGCGGATCGACTTCTCGACGCGCCGGCCGTCCGCGGTCATCGAGCGCTCGATCTCGAGCGTCATGCCGTCGATCACGTCGACGTTCTGGCGGACGAGATGCGCGCGCACGGTGTCGGGGTCCATGAGGTCGAGCAGCGCGGCGCCGCCGGGCTCGAGGACGCGCGCGACCTCCGACAGCGTGAGTTCGTGGTCGGCGTCATCGCGGAAGTAGCCGAAGGACGAAAAGAGCATCGTGACGGCCCGGAACGACCAGTCGCGTAGGGGCAGGGCGCGCATGTCGGAGCGCACGCAGCGCAGACCCAACCCGCGCGCTCGACGCATGAGATCGGCGGAGAGGTCGAGCGAGACGACCTCACAGTGCTCGACACGGAAGGCGAGGCTGTGCCGCCCCGCACCGGCCGCGAGATCGAGCAGCCGTCCGCGCCGCGGATCGAAGCGCATCAGACTCAACGTCGCACGGGCCTCGCGCGCTGCCGAGGTTTCGTCGCGATGGGAGTAGACGTCAAGGTAATCGGCGCGGAAGGCGTCGACGTACCACGGCGTGGGAGACTTCGAAGAGGCGTCCATCCCGCGATGATAGCGTCCGCCGGCAGCGCCGCTCAGGGCGTCAACGTCCGCGCCAGCGCATCCTGGACGTGCATGTCGGGAAAGATGTCGATCCCGAGCTGCGACTTGATCGCGTAGGCCGCGACAAAAGCCGCCACGGCGCCGACCACAACCCAGAAGTCCGCGACGCGCGGCCTCGGCATCGCCGCCGACCCGACGGCCGCGGCCGCAGATTGAGTGACATCGCGCTCGACGCTTGGAGCGTCTGGACGTGGCTGTGACATGATGACGCAGACGAGGACCGGAGAGCTTCTCCTCGTCCCTCGAACCGCACGACTTGATGCCCACCGCGGAGCGCCCAGGCCCTGCTCGACCTCGCAAACATGCTCCTCACGGGCGCATCGCTCGGAGCCTCGCTGTTCGGCGTCTTCGTCTGCCTGCGCGGCGGGCGGGCCACGCACTCGTGGACGCTGACATTCGCGACCATCACGGTGTTCGTCGGCGTCGCGTGGTTCACGATCGCGCCCTGGGGCGGCCCGCTCGCGATCCTGCTGTGGCTCCTCCTCGTCGGAGCACCAATGGCCGCACTGCGCCGTTCGGTGCGCGCCATCACGCTCGAGAACTACGACGACGCCGAGCGCTGGGCCGCGTGGGCCGCGCGTCTCCACCCCTCCACCGGCGGGCGCCTGCAAGTTCCGCTCACGCGCCTCATGCGTCGCCTCGATGACGGCGACCTCGAGGTCGGGCTCGCCGAGCTACAGGCGATTCACGAGGAGCATCCCGAGCTCGGCGCGTGGTGTCCGGCCGACGAGATGCGTTTTGCCGGCGACTGGGAAGGCGTGCGCGCGTGGATGGAAGAGGAGCTGACGGAAGAGGAGCGCTACGGTCAGGTGCGGCACGCGCTTCCGTACTTGCTGTCGCTCGCCGAAACCGGCGACGCCGCGGCCCTCGTGACGGCCTACGAGCACAGCGGACCCGGCCTGGCGCGCCTGCGCGGCTGGGGGCTGCACGAGAGGGCGCAACTCGTCGTGGCCGTGACGTGCGGGCTGCGCGAGCACGACACGCGGCTGCTGAGCGGCCCGCTCGCCGAGCTCCCCGAACCATCGCGACGTCTCGTGCTCGCGACGCTGAAGATGGCCGAGGGGGACGTCGAGGCCGGACGCCAGGAGCTCCGGGCGCTGCGCCCGACGACGACGTTCGCGAACCAGCTGACGATCGATCGGCGCATGCGCCTCGACCCGGCGCGCGTCTCGAACACATTGCGCGAACGTGCGCGCGCGCTGCTCTCGGCGACGTCGGTCGTCACGCGCCCGTCACGCTGGAAGCGCGTCGTGAGCGTCGTCGCGGTGATGATGGTGATCGCCCTGGTTGCGATCGTCTGGGCGCCCTGGCGAGACACGGCGCCGCGGGGGATCGACGGCGACCCGCTGCGCTACATCGAACGGATCGCCGCTGGTGCCGACGTCGACGACGCGCTGCCGATGCTGATCGTGCTGCACGGATATGGCTCGGTGCCCGAGGAAATGCACGGCCTCTACGGCGGGCTGACGACGCCGACGCGCGTCATCATCCCCGCCGGCCCGCTCGGCGCCGGGATCGGCCGCGCCTGGTTCGAGGACGACCTCTCCGACTTCGACGACGCCTCGCTGCGTGTTGCGCACTTCGCCGACACGATGTCCGACGAACGCCCCACGCTCGGAACGCCCATCATCACGGGCTTCTCACAGGGCGGCATGCTGTCCTTCGCGGTTGCAGTCCAACACCCCGACACGGTCGCCGCGGCCTTCCCCGTCGCTGGCTTCCTCGACGACGACCAGCAACTCCGACGCGCGCCAACGCCGCACGCGCCCCCGATCCATGCCTTCCACGGCGAACTCGACCCGCTGATCTCGATCGCCGCAGCGCGCGACACGACGCGCCGCCTACGCGCGCTCGGCTTCGACGTGACGCTCTCGCCCTACGCCGGCCTCGAGCACACCATCAACGACGCTCTCGCCCGCGACCTCTATAAGGCTCTTGATGAGGCGCTGGCAGCCCAGGCCGCGATCCGCTGAGCGTTTCCGCAGGTCAGTTCGTCGTGCTCTTGATGGCGTTCGAAGCCGCGAACCCACCGAAGACGCCGCCGTCGACGGACCAACACTGCCACCACGTCGCGAAGCCACTGGGAATCCCACTTGGCCACGGCCCGGCGAGCGTCGCCATGCCCTGCGACGTGAGCGCGAACGGGCCGATGACGACGTCAGGACTCGGAACGAGGACACCGCCGCGGAACGGTTGCGAGATCGCGCCGAAGCCCACGACGAGCCAGCTCGATGCGCCCGACGGCCCGTCGTCGATCTCGAGGGTTGCCGTGCTGCCGGCCGTGAGCGCACCCGACCCTGTGAGCAGCGGCGTGCCGGTCGAACCGGGCTTCGCGAACCCGAGATCGACCCAGAGCGCGCCGCCCCCGCTGATCGTGATGCCTCCGTCCGTGCCATCCGAGGAGTTCTGGAAGCGCGTGTCGAAAGCGATCACGCGGACGCGTGCATCCGCGACGTCGACCCCGAGCGGAACGCTCCACGCGTAGCTCGTCGAGCTGGCCGGAAGATCGCGCACGATCGTCTGCCACGTTCGGCCCGCGTTGAGCGACACCTGGACCTTGAACGATCGCATGCCATCGTCGTCGGCAGCCGTCCACGTCACCGGCATCAGCGACCCGGCCGTGTAGGTCTCACCGGCAGTAGGTGAATGCATCGTCACCGTGGGCGCTTCGTCGCCGAGCAGCGGTGAGTTTCGGATCGTGAACTCGTCGCTGAAGAACCACTCTTGGTCGTTGCCGTTGCCGTCCGAGTGCACGCCGATGCGCGCCGTGTCGGTGCTGACAGCGGGCATGATGAGGTTCGAGAAGGAGCACGCCGAACCGGTATTGCCCGCGGGGCCGAGCTTTCGTCGTTCATCGCCATCGAGGAACAGATACGCGCGCAGGCTGCCCGACGTGCCGAATGCGCTCCAGCAAACGGGGAACTGATCGAGATGTTCGAACACACCTGAGAGGTCGTTGTCGAACGCGAAGGTTCCGCTGTAGTCGGCCGAGCTGACGTGCAGTGTGATCTCGTCGAACGACGTCTGTCCGAGCGAGTCGGTCGCGACGACGCGCAGCAGCGCGGGGCGCGCGAAGACGTTGAAACCCGGGTCGGGCATCACGAACGCAAAGCTCGTCATATCACCTGGAAGGTCGCTCACCACCGGAGCGAAGGCGAGCGGGCCACCGCCACTCGTGTCGAGCAGGATGTCGTGCGCGACGACGCCATCGTCGTCGCTCGACGTCCACTGAACGATCAGCGTCTCGCCTGGGTCGACGAGAAAGAAAGGATCGTCGACGCGCACGACAGGAGGCGTGTTCGAGAGGTCGGGCTCGGACGTCAGCCACGGCGTGAAGTCGATGTTCGTGTCGACGGGATCACCTTGCCCGGTCGGGTTGCCCGACGCTTGGAACGGGCCGCTGGTCGCACCCCACCAGTTGTTCTCCGCGAACGTCACCGTGCTCGTGGTGTTCGTCTTGTCGAAGGCCAGGACGTTGCCCTCGAAGATGTTCGGCCGCTCCGTGCCGTCGAGATCGAGCCCCCCACTGGAAACGATCGAGGTGTCCGTCTCGGCGCCCGTGACGTTGTCGCGGAACTGCACGCCGCGCGCGTGGATCTGTCCGAGCCCCGACGGACGCAGGCCGACGTCGCTGTTGCGGATCGTTGCCTCCGAAAGCCAGATGCTCGACTGCGCCGACGCCACTCCGACCGCGGCGCCGTCGACCACGACGTGTTCGAACAGCGAATTGACGCCGATGCCGTTCAGCGACAACCACGGTTGCGAGGCGTTCAAGCGCTCGAAGACGATCGGCGCCGACGGCTCGCCGCGCACGTCGACACTGCGCCGGAACATGTTGCCTCGCAGCGCGAAGCGTCCCGCCGGACCGAGCTTCACGGTGACGCCGGGATGCACGTCGACGACGTCGGCAAACTCGGGACCCTCGAGAAAGTGATACGGCAGACCGATGTCGGGCATCGTCACGACGGCATTGCTGTGCACCGTGTTGCCTTCGAACCCGAGAACCGCGTTGTTCGTGTTGCCCGACAGCGGAATGACACTCCCCGGTACGAGGCCTGAGCCCTTCGTCTGCACGGGATACTCGTTCCCACTCAGCACGACGGAGCTGTCGATGAGGAAGTCGCTTCCGCCATTGAGGATCAGTCCCGGGCCCGGCGCACCCGTCACGCTGACGCCGTCGACGAACGTCTTCTGGTACTCGCGCCAGAACTCGAGCGGCGTCCCTTGCGACGTGACGTTCTCGAGCACCATCGCTCCGCTGAGTCGAAACGTCTCGCTCGCGATGGCGACATCACGCAAGCGGACCTGACCGACAAGGCTGAAGAACGGCGTCGCGATCGAGGTGCGGTCGATGAGCGCCACGGTCGGCGCCTTGACGATGTCAGTCACCGTCGCGCTGGAGACGCCGAACGCGCTGTCGCTGATCTCGAGCAACCCGCCCGACGACTGCGCGATCGTGTTGTCGATCTGACACTCGACGAGTTCGACGTGTCCGCGCACGACGAGCCAGCCGCTCACCTGTCCCGCGATCGTGATCCGCTCGAGCGACGTCCCGATCGCGGACAACTCACCCTCCACGAACAGTCGCGAAAGTGGCGCGAAGTCGATCGTGACGCCCGGCTCGACAACCACGCTGCCACCGACGGGAATCGTCGATTGCCCCGAGATCATGATCGGCGACTCGCTGAGCGACCACGTCACTGTCTCGCCCGCTTTCGGGATCGTCGCTTCGCCAGCTTGGGCAACCGATGCGGCGACGAGGAAACAGCCAATCAGGTGGCGAGCAAGACGCATGACAACTCTCGGGGAAGGACCGGGCATGTTCATGAGGAGATCACGGAATGTATGCAAACCTCGTGCCGACGGAATCACGGTCTACCGCCCGTTTTCACCTCGCTGCGCGCGCGGGCGCGTACACGATCGCGACGCACTGTAGAATCGGTAGACAGTGCACTGCTGCCCAGTCACGCTACACACAGTTCACGTGCCTCCCTTCCCGTCCCGCCCCCGATCGGCCTCATCACGATGCTCCGCCTGCTCAGCCTCGCCGTTCTCTGCCTCGCCCTCGCTGCCTGCGCCGGCGATTCGGCCTCCACGTCCACCACCGACTCGGCGGCATCGATCGACGCCACGGTCGTCGCCCTGGACACCTACACGACCAAGTGTGGCTGCAAGATCGACGAGGTCGGTCACTGCGGCAACTACATCGAGATCGGCGGCGAGTTCGTCGAGATCTCGAACGGTAAGGCCCACGGCCTCGGCCCGATGGAATGGTGCGGCCAGGACCACGGCAGCTGCGAAGCCAGCGGCACGATTGAAGACGGCAAGTTCGTCGCGAAGACGTTCGAATCGAAGGAGTGAGTTGACCGCGCGCGAGCTGCGCGCGGTGTGAACCAAGCTCGCGCCACGAGATTCATGTCATCGCCGTCGCTGGCAATGCGCATCGACGCTGGCGGATTCGTCGAGGGCGCGAAACTCGTGCTGCGAACGTTCGACTCACACCACTAGCCTTCGCGCGTGGCCGCCTCGCGCCAGACGCGTTCCATGTCGTCGAGTGACGTGCGCTGCAGCTCGTCGCCGAACTCGGCTTCGATGGCGGCGAAGCGGCGGCGGAACTTTGCGAGCGTGCGACGGAGCGCGAGTTCGGGGTCGAGACCGGCGAAGCGTGCCACGTTCGTGGCCGCGAAGAGGACGTCGCCGAGTTCGTCTTCGATGCGGTCGGCGTTGTTCGTCGCGCAGGCCTCGCGGAGTTCGCTGGCCTCCTCGTCGAGCTTGTCGAGTGCGCCGCTGATGTCGGGCCAGTCGAAGCCCGTGTCGGCGGCGCGCTTGCCGATCTTGACGGCCGTGGCGAGCGCCGGGAGGTCGGATGGGACGTCGCCCAGCGCCGACGCCTTCTGACCCGCGCGCTCCTTGGCCTTCGAGTCGTTCCACGTTGCCAGCGCCGCGTCGGCGTCGTCTGCGGACACGTCGCCGAAGACGTGCGGGTGACGACGCACGAGCTTTTCGGCGATGCCGGCGGCGACGTCGGCGAGCGCAAAGCGGCCTTCTTGCTCGGCGATGCGCGCCATCAACACGACGTTCATGAGCACGTCGCCGAGCTCTTCGCAGGTGTGGGCGTCGTCACGCTCGGCAATGGCTTCGGTCGTTTCGAAGACTTCCTCGACGAGGTTCTTCGACATCGAGGCGAGGGTCTGCTTGCGATCCCACGGACACCCGTCGTCGTCGCGCAGACGGTAGATCACGCCCAGGAGTTCGATCAGGCGCGCCGCGGCGGTGGTTTCGGCCGCGCTGCGTTGCGCACCGAGTTCCTGCGCCATCGCGGCGTGGTCGCGGCTCGTCCAGGGCGTGGTCATCGGCAGGTCTCCGGGGCGCATCGTCATCGTGTCCGGCCAACGTACGCAGGACGTCACCCGGTTGCCACGGGCGGCCCGGCGGATTGGCGTACCGTGACGGCTTCGGAGGGCTGTCATGAAGATTTCACGCTTGCTGCTCATCGCTGTCGTCGCGGCGCTCTTCGGCCTCACGATCTTTGGCGTGACGGTTTGGAACACCGTCGACGTCGAGTCGGCGACGCCCTCGCAGGCAGCCGCGCGCTTCGCGTCCCTGCGCGCTGCAATCGGCGACACCCCACCGCGGCTACAACGCGACTCGTCCGGCACACTCACGCGCCTCGCCGCCACCGAAGCGCGCGACGGCCCCGAGCCCACGCACGTCTGCCTCGCCGTCTACACCCCTGAACACGAACGCCTCGCCGAGGCCGAGGTCCCGCTCTGGTTCGTCGCCATGAAAGCTCCCGCCATCGACCTCGTCGCCGACCAAGCCGGTATCGACGACCTCGGCATCACGGCCGATCAGCTGCTCGACGAACCAGTCGGCCTGCTGTTCGACGAAGAGCGCGCCGGCGGCCAGCGGTTGTTGGTGTGGCTGAAGTGAGGGCTGACGCCAGAACAAAGTCCGCTGCCGGCGACTGAACCGCAGACCGCCGACTCACGGAGACGAACACGCGAACAGTCGCACGTGACACGACGGGTCACCAACGAGAGAATGTGCACGAACAGAGGGGCGAGACGTGGATGCAATGTTCGAGACGTTGGATGTGGTGCTGGCGTGGGCGATGGGTGTCTTCACCTGGATCCTCGTGTTCCTGTTCGCCGCCTTGGCCGCCGGATCAGGAGACGGCCCGCTGCGTCCCGCGCGCCCCCTTCTCGTGATCCTCGCTGTTGCACTCGCTTGGGTCTGGTTCGCTTCACCAGCCTGGTCGCCGCCCGTGAGCGCTTTCGTCGGCCTCGTCTTCGCGTGGATCCCGTTCGTGCTCCTTCGCCGAACGCATGTCGCGATGCGTGTCGAGAACACTGCGCGAGCACGAACGCTCGCCCGACGTTCGTCACTCTGCGTCCCGAACTCGTTCGCCTCCATGATCGATGTCCTCGACCAGAGCACGCAGCATCTGCTGGAGGGGAAGAGCGAGTTGGGCCTGGAGCTGCTCGACTCACTCTCGAGCGACACTCGCGAGTCGCTACGAAAGCAGGCTCCCTTAGCCCTCGGGATAGCGCAGGGCGAGTTCGAAAGCACGCGCGACAACTGCCTCGACTTGCTCACGTCGAATCCACGTGACACCGCAAGTCTCGCCTTTGCGCTCGAAGCGATGCTCTGGATCCCTGACGCCGACGGCATCGTCGGGACAATCTCCGACCACCACGGTGTGCTCATGGCGGCGGGAGCGCGATGGTCCGGTGCGCTGGACACCTCTCGCCTCGCCCTTTCCTGCGCGTGCGGACTCGAAGAAGACGCCGAGAGATGCGCTGACGAGCTCCCACTCACGACCGTCGACCGCGAACTCGTGCGGATGCGCAGCGCACTGGGCTGCGGCGAGAAGGTCGAGCCGCAACGGCTCGACGAACTACGCTCGATGGCCACGCCGATGCAACGCTGGCAGATTCGCCAACTCGCGTCGCTCGAACCGTGCCGGACGTCGGATGAAACCGCTCAGGCAGCGCGCGAGCTGCTCGCCAAAACGAGGAGTTCGTGGACTCATGCAAGCGGACGAACCCTAAACGCCCTCGACTGGGTCTGGGGCGGCGCACTGGTGCTTGTTTGCGTACTGTCGACCGTCGAGGCCGTGTTCTTCTCTGGAACCTGACGCGGGGTGGATGCCGGTGGCTCGCTCCCCGAGTTGTGGGCCCGGCCCTCGTGATGACCGCTGCGCAAACACTGTTCGATCAACACGACCTACCGTCAGGATCGAAACCCCGCGAGCTGCGCGACCAACGCCGCTACCAGCCGCTCGACGAACGCCTCGCGGGTCGGCGGTGCTTCCATCTCGGCGTGCACCGACGTCATCACCGAGGCCTCGAAGCCGCACGGTTGGATCGCAGCGAAGTGACTGAGGTCCGTCGAGAAGTTCAGCGCCATGCCGTGGTACGTCACCCAGCGCCGCGCCGCGACGCCGATCGACGCCAGCTTGCGTGCGCCGTCGGCCGTCCAGATCCCTGTCGCTCCCTCGCGGCGCCCGGCCTCGAACCCGCACGCCGCGAGCGCATCGATCCCGGCCTGCTCCAACGCCCGCATCCAGCCGTGCAGGTCGTGCTTGTCGTCCGCCAGCTTGCAGATCGGGTAGACGACAACCTGCCCCGGCCCGTGGTACGTCGCCTCCCCGCCGCGCTCGACGTCGACGACCTCGAAGCGCGTGCCGTCGGGAAAGACACCGTGCGAGTCTCCCGGCTCGGCGCCGACGAGGAAGCTGTCCGGCGTCTTGCGCCCCGTTGTCACGACAGGCGCATGCTCGACGACGAGCAGAACATCGCCGATCTCGTCGCGCGCACGGGCGTCGACGAGCTCCTTCTGGAGCGCCCACGCCTCGCGGTAGGCGATGCGTTCGAGATGACGGACCTGGAAATGCATGCGGACGTCGACGTCGGGGAAAGCGGACTCGGCTGAGCCCGAGATTACCCCTTCACTCGCGGAAACACAGGCACCTGCAGAACCACAGGCAACTCCCGCATAACGTCTCCAGCGTCCTGCCATCACTTCGCGAGCTGGTTCACGAGCACCGTGACGTCGTCGGAGTCGGCATTCGCGACGATGATGTCGAGCAGACCGTCGCCGTCGACGTCCGCGAGCGTGACGGCCCTGGGGTACCGGCCGAGACGTCGAAGTGATCTCGCAGTGCGACAGACCACCGGTCGCTGCGCGGCGAGTTCGACCGTCGGCTCGCACCGACCGCGCCTCACGCAGGTCGCGTCGTCGTCACCACCCTCCTCAGCTCACCCAGGTCACCAGCTGCTCCACCACACGCCAGCCGTTCTCGGTGCGTTCGAGGAGATACACGGCACCGTTGCCGTCCTCGGGTCCCGATTGCTTCGACACGTCGACGAGCGCCTGGCGGCCGTCGTCACTGAAGCCGGGTTTCGAGATGCGCACGAAGCCGTCGCACTCGGGCGGTCCGCGGAGCAGGCGCTCGTAGCCGTCCTCGAGTTGATCGGCGGCCACGAAGAACTCCTCGAGGTCGACGAACCCCAGTCCCCACTCGCCCACCCACCCGTCGTGCAGAGGCCCGTCGCGATTCACGGCGAGGAAGTCGTCGACAAGCCCCGCCCGAAGCTCTTCGTTCGACTGCAGCGCCCCGCCCGCCGGCTCCCAGTACGGCAACGCGCGATCCGAGATCCGCACAGGCGCTCCCGGCGGCGCGTACTGCCCGAGCATCACTTCCATCACAGCCCGCTCATCCTCGGCCGTGACCGGCACGTCTCCCGAACACGCAGCGAGCATCAACAGCAAAGCGATCGCGACGGTCTTCATCCACTCACCTCCTCATTCGTCTCCCTCACCAACGCGTCCCCACCTGCCCCGACGAAAATATCGCGACCGACATCCCCAAGCCACCCGCACGGACCGCCACGACGAGCGACTCCCGCGCGAGCACACCTCCCCTTCCCCTCCTACCCCCTCACCAGCGTGGCCGGAGCGGATGGGCTTTCGCGTGGGGTGGTGTCCGGCGTGTGCGTCGCAAGGCGGTTCCCGCAGGCGGGGCCACCGGCCCCGTCGAGGACAACCAACGCCGCAGCCGCGAGTCGGCCATGCTCCAACCGGCCACCATCACGCCCCAGCGTGGCCGGAGCGGGTGGTCCGTCGTGTGGAGTGGTGCTCGGGGCGTTCTTCGCAAGGCGGCTCCCGCAGGCGGGGTCACCGGCCCCGTCGAGGACAGCCAACGCAGCGAGGGACGTCCCGAGCGCCGCACCACGCGGCGGAACACCCGCGGAGGTCACGCCTTAGGCACGAAGATGTGGATCGCGTGACCTTCGGCGACGTGGGCGGCTTCCATGATGGCTTCGCTGACGGTCGGGTGCGGGTGCACGGTCAGGCCGATGTCGCCGATGGTTGCGCCCATCTCGATGCCGAGCGCGACTTCGCTGATGATGTTCGAGGCTTCGTGTCCGACGACGTGACAGCCGAGGACCGTCTCGTCCTTGTTGTCGATGACGAACTTCACGAAGCCCTCGGGATGCTGCGAGGCGAGCGACTTGCCGTTCGCGGCGAGCGGGAAGTTCGCGGTGCGCACGTCGTGACCGGCGTCCTTGGCTTCCTCCTCGGTGAGCCCGACCGTCGCGATCTCGGGGTCGGTGAAGATCGCCGACGGCATGGCCTTCACGTCGAGGATCGACTTGGCGCCCGACGCGACCTCGGCCGCGACGAGTCCTTCCTTCGACGCCTTGTGCGCGAGGTACGGAGGACCGATGACATCGCCGATCGCCATGACCGACTTGTTCGACGTCTCCAAACGCTCGTCGACGATGACGTGGCCGCGCTCGTCGGTCTTGACGCCGGCCTTGTCGAGGCCCAGCGACTCGGTGTTCGGGCGGAAGCCGACAGCCACGAGCACCTTGTCGACGACGACGGTCTTGTCGCCCTTGGGCGTCTCGATGATGCAGTGCAGCCCGTCCTTCTTCTGCTCGACGGTCTTCACCTTGCTCTTCGTCATCACGGTCATCTTGCGCTTCTTCATGCCGCGCTCGACGACCTTCACGCACTCGGCGTCGATACCGTTGAGCAGGTTCGGCGCGAGTTCGACGATCGTCACCTCCGAGCCGAGCTTGCGCATGTACGTGCCGATCTCGGCGCCGACGATGCCGCCACCGATCACGAGGAAGCGCTTCGGGATCTCCGTGAGATCGAGCGCCTCGCGCGCCGAGAGGAAGTTCTCGCCGTCCACCTCCATGCCGGGCAGCTGCACGACGCGACAGCCCGTCGCGATGATCGTGCGCTTCGCCTTGATCGTGAGCGGGCCGTCCTTGCCCTCGACCTTGATCGTGTTGCCGTCGACGAACGTGGCCTCGCCGAACACCGCTTCGACGCCGTTGCGTTTGAACAGCTCGGCGATGCCGCCGACAAGGCGCTTGACGACCGTGTCTTTCCAGGCCTTGAGTTTCGGCATGTCGATGTCGACACCCGTGACCGTGATGCCCATCTCGGACGCCTTCGACATCGCCTCCACCGTGGACGAGGCGTGGATCATGGCCTTCGAAGGAATGCAGCCCCAGTTCAGGCAGACACCGCCGAGGAACTCCTTGTCGATGCAGATCACGGTGAGGTCGGCCTGGGCAGCGCGGATCGCCGCGACGTAACCACCGGGTCCTGCGCCGATCACAACGAGGTCGGCCGTCTTGGTCTTGCTCATGGTTCGTGGACACCGACGCGGTCGCCGGCCCTCGGAATGTTGGGATGGAACGCACGCCATGACGGCGCGCGGAATCAACTCTTCGATGCGCGAACCGTCAGAGCGGGAACGCGCCTTCGTTCTCGCCGCCGCCGGATTCGTTCAGCGTTTGGTCGCGCTGCTCGCGCAAGTGCGCCGGCATCTCGGCGTAGACGTCCGTGAAGATCGTCTCGACCGACGGCATCGGCGAGGCCTCGGCCGCCTTGATCGCCGCGTCGACGTCGTTCTTCACCTTCGTCGCAATCTCCTCGACGACACTGTCGTCGACGAGTCCGGCAGCCGTGAGGTAGCGGCGGAAGCGCTCGATCGGATCGCGCTTCTTCCACATCTCGACCTCGGCGTCATCGCGGTAGCGCGACGCGTCGTCGGACGAACTGTGCCCCTCGATGCGGTACGTGATCGCCTCGATGAGCGTCGGCCCGTCGCCGGCACGCGCGCGCGCCACGGCGTCCTGCGTGGCCTTGTAGACGGCGAGGACATCGTTGCCGTCCACAGCCACGCCCGGCATGCCGTACGCGTGCGCCTTGATGGCGATGCCGTTCGACGCCGTCTGCTTGCTGAACGGCACCGAGATCGCGAACTGGTTGTTCTGGCAGACGAAGACCGTCGGCACCTTGTGCACGGCCGCGAACGTCAACGCGGCATGGAAGTCGGTGCTCGACGTCGCGCCGTCGCCCATGTAGCCGAGGCAGACGTTTTTGTCGCCCTTGATCTTCATGGCCCAGCCGACACCCATCGCCTGGTTGATCTGCGTGCCGATCACGGAGCTGAGCGAGACGTAGTTGTGCTCGGCGGAACTGAAGTGACACGGCATCTGCCGACCATGCGTCGGGTCGAGCGCGCAGCCCACGAGCTGCGCCGTGTACTTGTCGAGATCGAAGCCGCGCAGCAGCAGCACGCCACCTTCGCGCAGCGCCGGGAAGACCCAGTCGTCGGGACCGACGGCGGCACCGCTACCCACCGTCGCCGCCTCCTGGCCCTTGCACGTGCCGTAGAACCCGATGCGCCCCTGACGCTGCAGGTTCAGCATGCGCGTGTCGAGCTGGCGCACCGTGAGCATCTGCCGGTACAGCTCGACCATCCGCTCCTCGGTGAGGTCGGGGATCAGCGAATTGTCGATGTCGCCCTGCTCTGAGAGGACTTGCAGCACGTCGGTCACGTCACGCCTCCCCAAGCACCATCAGCGCGGGGTTCTCGAGCAGCTCCTTGATGCGGTTCATGAAGTACGCACCCACGGCGCCGTCGACCACGCGGTGATCGAGACTCAGCGAGAGGTACATGATGTCGCGCGGGACGATCTCGTCGTTGACGATCCACGGCTTCCGACGGATCGCGTGCACACCCATGATCGCGACCTCGGGCACGTTGATCACCGGCGTGGCCAGCAGCCCGCCGATGTTGCCCGCGTTCGTGATCGTGAAGGTGCCACCGCCGAGATCGTCGGGCTGCGTCTTGCCGTCGCGCGCGCGCTCGGCCTTCTCGGCGATCTCGCGTGCAATCTGCAGACCCGACTTCGAGCCCGCGTCCTTGAGCACCGGAACGATGAGACCGTTCGGCGTGTCGACCGCAAAGCCGATGTTGAGCTGGCTGTGGTAGACGACCTCCTGCGCGGCTTCGTCGAGCGACGCGTTGAGCAGCGGGAACTCGGGGAGTGCCTGGGTGACAGCCTTCACGATGAAGGGCATGTACGTCAGCTTGACGCCCTTCGCGGCCGCCGCCGGCTTCGCCGACTTGCGCATCGCAACAAGCTCGGTGACGTCGATCTCTTCGATGTAGCTGAAGTGCGCGGCCACCTGCTTCGCCGTGCGCATCTGCGTGGCGATGCGACGACGCAGACCGCGCAGCGGCTCGCGACGGTCGCCGGGCAGGTCGTGCGGTGCCGGCGCGGTGATTCCGCCGATGGCAACACCCGCCGCAGGCGCGGCCGACGGAGCCGAACGCGCCGGTGCAGCAGCCGGTACCGGTGCGCCACCTTCGGCGCGACGCACGTCGTCCATCGTCACGCGCGAGTTCGGGCCCGTGCCGTTCAGGCGGCTGATGTCGACATCGAGTTCGCGCGCGAGGCGACGCACGGCCGGTGCCGCGCGAACGCGACGCGTGCCGTCGCTGCGCGCGGGAAGGCCCGTCGCCGCGAGGGGCGCGGCCGGAGCCGACGTGCCGTTCGTCGATCCGTTCGTCGACGGCTTGACCTCGACGTCGGCCTCGACGCGATCTTCCTTCTTCGGTGCAGCCTGGGCGCCGTGATCCGAGTGCATCTTCGGCGCGCCGCTCGACGAGCCGAGCACGAGCAAGATCTCACCGACCGGCACCGTGGCGCCTTCGTCGTGCAACAGCTTGAGGACCTTGCCGTCGACGGGCGAACCGATCTCGACCGTCGCCTTGTCCGTCATCACCTCGAGCATCGGCTGGTCTTCGTGCACCGAGTCCCCCTCGGCGACGATCCATTTCGTGATCTCGCCCTCGGCAACACCCTCACCGATGTCGGGCAGGGCGAAGTCGATCTCTTCGAGTCCGTCGCCACCGCCGCTCGGAGCGGCAGCCTTCGACGCCACGGCCGTACCTGCCGACGAGCCGCTCGCGGCGCCACCGCTCGACGCCGCCTTGGCTGTCGATGCCGGGGCAGCGCTCGCACCACCGCCGCCGTCTTCGAGCACGATGATCACGGAACCGACCGGGACCACGTCGCCTTCACCGGCGCGGATCTCCGCGACGCGACCGTCGACCGGCGAACCGATCTCGACCGTCGCCTTGTCGGTCATGACCTCGACCATCACCTGATCTTCGGTGAGTTCATCACCGACGGACACCTTCCAGCTCGTGATCTCGCCCTCGGCCACACCTTCGCCGATGTCGGGGAGCTTGAACTCGATCGCTGACATCTCTTCGTCCTTTCGCCCGCGCATGACTTCGCCGGGCTCTCTCGTGTCTCTTCGGCTCGCCCGCGTCTCGCGCCGCGAACGCCGTGCAGTTCATGGATGCCGCGCAGCGTCGCCCGAAGGCGTCGCGTTCGCGCGGCAACGATTCAGTACGTCATGACCTCGGTGATCGCGTTCAGCACGCGATCAGCGTGCGGCATGTAGACGTGCTCGAGCGTGTACGGGAACGGCGTGTCGAAGCCGGCGACGCGCTTGATCGGCGCCTCCATGACGTCGATGGCCTTCTCCGCGACGATCGCCGAGAGCTCGCTCGAGAAGCCGCAGAACTTCGGCGCCTCTTGCAGCGTGACGAGTCGGCCCGTCTTCGTGACCGACGCGATCAGCGACTCTTCGTCGAGCGGGACGAGCGTGCGCAGGTCGAGGACCTCGCCGTTCCAACCCTTCTCGGCGGCCTTCTCGCACGCGGCCATGGCAACTTCCACCATCGCGCCGTACGCGGTGATCGTGAAGTCGGTGCCTTCGCGGCGCACGGCAGCCTTGCCGATCTCGACGACGTAATCGTCGTCCGGCACTTCCATCTTCGGCGCGCGATAGATCTTCTTCGGCTCGAGGAAGAGCACCGGATCGGGGCTGCGGATGGCGGCTTTCAGCAGGCCCTTGGCGTCGTAGGCGTCGCTCGGAACCACGACCACGAGACCGGACGTGTGCGTGAAGTACACCTCCGGGCTCTGGCTGTGATAGTGACCGCCGCGAATGCCGCCGCCGTAGGGCGTGCGGATGACGACGGGGCAGGTGAACTGCCCGCCCGAGCGGTAGCGGAACTTCGCGAGCTCTGACGTGATCTGGTCGAACGCAGGCCAGATGAAGTCGGAGAACTGGATCTCGGGGACGGCCTTCAGGCCGTACAGCGACATGCCGATCGCCGCGCCGATGATGCCCGACTCGGACAGCGGCGTGTCGATGACGCGGTCGTCCCCGAACATCTCGTGCAAGTCAGCCGTGCAGCGGAACACGCCGCCGTTGACACCGACATCCTCACCGAGCACGACGACATCGTCGTCCCGGGTCATCTCCTCCTTCAGGGCGTCGTTGACGGCCTGAACGATCGTGATCTCAGCCATGGGGTTCCTGTGGTTCGTTGGTGCTGGCGCTGCAGAGCGCAGAGTTAGGTTGGTTGTTTCGTTGGTGCCGGCCGCTCGGAGCGGCTCATGTCGCCGGTGCTTTCGTGCAGCGTGGTTCCCGCCGAGTCGAGATCAAGACGCCAGGTCGCAGGCGAGGTGAAGTCCCCGTCGAGGCCTGGCAACGCCGAGATCGGCTCGGCGGGGGCTGCGCTGCGCGGAATGACCGGTGACATGGGGTGCTCAGAGCGGAAAGGCGGCGTCCGGATCGGGCTCGTGGCCTTCGCCCTCGGTCTCGACGAGGTGCTTGTACTGCTCGCGGAGGTGCGGAGGCACGTTGGCGTAGACGTCCGTGAAGAGCGACTCGGTCGTTGGGTTCGGGAGCTTCTCGATCTCCTTCACCAACGCGTTGCACTCGTTCTTGATGCGCTCGGTCGCCTCCTTCTCCTTCTTGTCCGTCCAGAGATCCTGGCGCTCGAGGTACTTGCGGAAGCGCAGGATCGGATCGCGCGTCAGCCACTCGTCGGCCTGGTTCCCGCGGTAGCGCGTCGGATCGTCGGAAGACGAGTGCGGTCCGCGCCGGTAGGTCATGAGCTCGAGCAGCGAAGGCCCGCCGCCGCTGCGTGCCAGCTCGGCGGCTTCCTTGACGGCCTTGTAGACCGCGAGCACATCGTTGCCATCGACGCGCACGCCGGGCATGCCATAGGCCACCGCCTTCTGCGCAAGCGTCTCCGAGGCCGTCTGCTTCTCGATCGGCACCGAGATGGCCCACTGGTTGTTCGAGCAGATGAACAGACACGGGACCTTCCAGACGCCGGCGAAGTTAAGACCGCTGTGGAAGTCGTTGCTCGAGGTGCCGCCGTCACCGAAGAACGCCGCGGTGATCTCCTTCGTGCCGCGCAGCTTCTGCGCCATCGCCGTGCCGGTCGCCTGGATGATGTGCGTGCCGATCGGGCTGCTGATCGAGACGATGTTCTGCTTGGCGAACGAGTAGTGCACGGGCATCTGGCGACCGAAGCAGTTGTCGGCCTCGTTGCCGTAGCAGTTCGCGATCATGTCGCGCAGCGGGACGCCGCGCATGAGCAACGTGCCGGGCATGCGATACGACGGATAGAGCCAGTCGTCCTTGAGGAGCACCGTGCCCGACCCGACCTGCGCAGCTTCTTCGCCCGTCGACGGCACGTAGAAACCGATGCGCCCTTGGCGCTGCAAGTTGATCATGCGCTCGTCGAGGCCGCGCGTGCGCACCATGGCCTCGTACATCGCCACGAGTTCATCGGGCGTCAGGTCGGTTTCATGATCACCGACCGTCTGTCCGCTCTCGCCGATGATCTGAAGCATTTCCGTGGCGGTCATGCAGGTCTCCGAAGTTCCGAGTCAGTTGCTTGTGTTTTGTGTGCGTCGCGCTCTGCAAAGACAGCGCGGATCGCGAACTCGCCGGCGCGGTAGCTGCTGCGCACGAGCGGGCCCGAGGCGACGTAGCGGAAGCCGAGCTCCTCGCCCTCGACACGCCAGGCGTCGAAGGCATCAGGCGTGACGTAGTCGATCACCGGGTGGTGGCGCCGCGACGGCGCGAGGTACTGGCCAAAGGTCAGGAAGTCGACGGCGGCGGCGCGCAGGTCGCGCATGGCGGCGCGCACTTCGTCGGGGCGCTCACCGAGACCGAGCATGATCGACGACTTCGTCATGCGCGTCGCGTCGATCTCCTTGACGCGCCGCAGCACGTCGAGCGTGCTCTGGTAGCCGGCGCGCGGGTCGCGCACGGGGTGCGTCAGGCGCTCGACGGTTTCGAGGTTCTGGGCGACGACGTCGGGCTTGGAATCGACGAGCACCTCGAGCGCCTCGGCGCTGCCAGCGAAGTCGGGGATCAAGACCTCGATCAGCGTCTCGGGGTTGCGCTCGCGGACGGCGCGTACCGTCTCGGCGAAGTGCGAGGCCCCGCCGTCGTCGAGATCATCGCGGTCGACCGACGTCAGCACGACGTACTCCAGCTCCATCAACGCCACCTGCTCGGCCGACTTGGCCGGCTCGTCGACATCCAGCGGCTGGCCCTTGCGCGCTGTTTTCACGGCGCAGAACGAGCACCCGCGCGTGCAGGTGTCGCCCATGAGCATCAGCGTCGCCGTGCCCCCACCCCAGCACTCCTCGACGTTCGGGCAGCGGGCCTCTTCGCAGACCGTGTGGAGCCCGCGCTCGCGCAGGGCGCCCTTGATGCGCGTGTAGTTCTCGCCCGACGGCACGCGGATCTTCAGCCACTCCGGCTTCGGGCCCAGCGGCCCGGTGCGCGTCCGACGCACGGCTGCCGCGGAGGCCGGGGCCTCGTCGGTGTGCTGGTCGGTGTCGGTGATGTCGTCCACGAGGTGCTCCGGGCTGGGTGTCGGAGGCGCTCCATAGCACGCCACCGACGCTGCCCGAGGTTGCCGCTAAGCGCCCTCGGGACAGCCCGTCATCATAACGCGCGGCAAGGTAAGCGTTCCATGGGTGGCCCGGGCGCACAGAGCGGCTCCGAGGATGGCCGCGAGAGCCCCAGATTGCGCGCGAAGTGCACATTTCAAATGCCTGCTGCAACTCAAACCGCGGCGAGGGGGGCGCTACGTGCCGGAACAACCCCAGCATCTCTCGGAGCCCGTACCCCACTACCGAAGCACTAATCACCGTGGAACGCCCATTCCACAGGCACGCATCTACCTTCACGCATAATCAGCCACCGCCCCTGGCGTTCGATATTTTGACAATACGGCTTCGCGCTTGACAGTTTTTTGAACAGCGTGTTCGCTGATCCATGACCCCGCCACCGGAAGAGCAATGACACTGGCCACCAAAGACACTCCTTCGCCACCGACCCCGTCAGCAGACGACCAAGAACGGGTCCGCCGGTACATCGCCGACCGGCTTCGGGAAGAGCGACTTCGTCGCGGCATCTCACTCGATGCAGCGACCGACCTCCTCGGGTTCCGCGTGAGTAAGTCCACGCTCCTGAACTACGAGCGAGGGACGACGGCCGTCCCTTCCGACCGACTGCTCTTGATCTGTCGTGCCTACGCCATCACTCCGGCGCAGCTTCTTCCGCGCGACGCCCTCGACAGCTCGCCTGAGAGCGATGTGACCTCTCTCATGCCACTCCCGGAGTTCCAGGAACTATGCGCATTCATCGCAAGATTCAACGAAGGAAAGCGGGTAGCAGTTATTGTCGCACTCAGCCAACTCCTCACTCTCCACGTGGAGCCGTCCGATGAGGCGTCAAGAGGAGGAATACTGGGATCGTCGATATCAGATTGAGCATCCACGTCCTTCCCAGATCATCTTCTGGCATCTCAAGGTCGAAGGTGACCGAGGCAATGGACCAAGGGAGTCCATAGAAAATTTCTCACTGGCCACCGGCATCGACCAGGATCGCGTGCGCATCATCGCCAACGGTGAAATGCCGAGCGCAGCTGAGATCGATGCGATTCGCCGCGGCATGCGCTGGAGCATTTGGTTTCTCTTCGGAATCTCGCGCGAAGCGCTTGAACTACGAGCGACCACGTACTTCTCCGCGATGGGAGTCGACAGCCCCTCACGCGCCCAGTTCGGTGAGTTCAAGCGACTCTACGAGAAGCTCGTCTATATCCAGTCGCGCGGAGACCAGGAATGAGGTACCCAGCACATCGAGCGGTGCGTACCTTTCACATCGCCCTCAAAGAGCTCTCGCAACGCGACACCGGAGTAAAGTCACTCATTGCCGGAAACGCTCCTAAGACGGCGCCACAACTTTCACGCTGGTGCGCTCGCCAGAAGATCCGCATCGCATATGAGGAGCTTCCTGGAAAGCGCCTCGGAGCAAGCATCGACGTCCAAGGAAAGCCGTTCATTGTTCTTTCCCCGGATCTACGGCACAGCGACAACCCTCAGTACAGCTTCGTCCTAGCGCATGAGATCGCTCACATCGTACGCGGGCACCTAGATTCTCCGGGATTCGCCGCCGCTGGCTTCTCGGAGACCACGCATCCGAACGGTCGCCTGGAGCAGATGATCTACGCACAGGACCAGGAAGTTGAAGCGGATGTTCTCGCCCTCGCCATTCTGATCCCGGACGACTTCCTTCACGATGAGGTTGAGCGAGGTATTTGGATCCCAACAACATCGATCGCACGCAACCACAACATCACCCTCGACCTCGTCGCCGCTCGGTGCCATCTCTATAGAGAAACGCATGGATACACACGCTCGGCGGAACTCCGTGCTGAACGAGAGAAGGACAATGTCGCGATCGGTGGCCGTTCAATGACCGACCTCATCTCCGACATGGAGCCTGGACTTGCCACCGGACTCCAGAACTTCCTACCCAAGATCGACGAGCGACTCGGCCGGTACCTCTAGCCTATGAACATCTATACAAATCTTCTGAGCGTATTGGTGGGCTTTGTCGGCTTGGCGCTTGCCGCAACAGCATTCCTCTTCAAGAGCACCGTCTCGAACCTCTCGTCACAGATCGACGGGCTGAAATCGCAACTGCATGACCGGCAAATCACGATTGAGCGCCTTCAACGCGAGTCGTCAAGCGACCTCGTTACCATGAACCGCAGCCTACGAGTTGAGATCGAAGACCTTGCATCGCTCTGTCGCCAGAAGGACACCGAACTTGGACACCTGAGGAGTGAAGTCCTCGCACTCCAAGGGGATCGGGAGACGACGTCTCGCCTGACGCGCCTCATCGACGAGATTGGTAAGTACGAGACAGACGAACAACACGCGCTGCGCGATGTCTTCGTGCAAATGCTGCGGGAACCAGTTGGCCGGAGTCGCCATCGCCTGAACTGACCTACTCATCCCGCACGCAGCGGAATCCGGCGTGCGAGAGGCCCGTGTCGGGGCTCGTCTTCATGCGGGCCGTGACGCGGTAGCCGGAGCAGTAGCCGTCGTGGCAGAGGAAGGAGCCTCCGCGTTGGACGCGCTTGGGGATGTGGGGTTCGGCGGGGTCGAGGCTCGTGGCCGGGCCTTGGGGGTTGTCACGGGCCGCTGTGGCGTAGGCGTCGTGACGGTAGAAGTCGGCGCACCACTCCCAGACATTGCCGGCCATGTCGTGCAGGCCGTAGCCGTTCGGCGCGAAGCTCGCGACGGGTGCCACGCCGGGGAAGCCGTCGCGGGCGTCGTTGCGGACGGGGAAACGGCCCTGCCATGAGTTGGCTTTGACGTCGCCGGTGTCGATGCGTTCGTTGCCCCAGGGATAGGTCGGCGCGTCGAGACCGCCGCGGGCGGCCCACTCCCACTCGGCCTCCGTCGGCAGGCGCTTGCCCGCCCATTCGCAGTAGGCGATGGCGTCGTCCCAACTCACCTGCACGACGGGCTCGTCGTCGCGTCCGTCGAGCGAACTGCCTGGGCCCTCGGGAGCACGCCAGCTCGCGCCCGGCGTCCAGTTCCACCACTGGCCTACGTCGGACAAGCCGTTCGTTCCGCTTGGAGCCGTGAAGACGAGCGCGCCGGGCTCGAAGGCCTCGGGACCCGGCTTCGGTGTGCCCGGCGGAAGCTGCGCAGCGAGGTCCTCCCAACGCGTCGGACGCTCGGCCGTCGTGAGGTAACCCGTGGCCTCGACGAACTCGGCGAACTGCGCGACCGTCACCTCCGTGACGTCCATCCAGAAACCGTCGACGTCGACGATGTGCGCCGGGCCCTCGTCGGGTCGCGCCCACGTGGCGTCCTCCGAGCCCATGAGGTACGTGCCAGACGGGACCCACGCCATGCCGTCGCGCACATCGCCGGCAGAGGGCGCCTCGGCAACAACGCCGGACGACTGCGACGCGGTGTCGCGTGGCGCCTCGGTGCAGGCGGCGAGCAGCGTGTTGGCAACGAGCGTGACGAGCAGCGCCTTCATTTGGCGTCGCGCCGATCGATGCGGCCATCGCGGTTCGTATCGCAGCGTTCGGCGACGCGTGCGAAGGGCGCATACTCGGCCGGCTCGACGGCGCCATCGCCATCGACGTCCCAACGCTCGATAAACCCGCCCACGGCGCGCACGCCGCGTACGTCGATGATCGGCGCGGCGAGCGCCAGGTCGATGCGACGCTGTAGCTGCTGCTCGTTCAACGTCCCCTCCTGGTCGCGGTCGACGCCGAAGGAATCCCAGAAACCGGGCCGGCGCCCGTCGAAGCGCGAGTCGCGTTGCAGTGTAAGCAGGTACTCGAGCGAGGTGTACATCAGCGACGGCCAGGGCACATCGTCGACGGCCCACGGCCACTCGGCGAGCGAGGCGCGACCGTCACCGTCGACATCCAGCTCGGCCATGACGTCGCTCTCGAGCCGCATCTCGCGCGACGACACGACCCCGTCGTCGTTGCGGTCGAGTTCGCTCGGATCGAGGTACGGATGACGCGGCCACTCGAGCGGGCCGAGCTCGCCGTCGCCATTGGCATCGAGCACGTCGAACAGCATCGCCGTCAGCTCGCCGGTGCTGATGAAGCGGTCGTTGTTGCTGTCGAAGCTGAGCGTGGCGACGGGACGCAGCAGCCGCGCGAGATCTTCGTCGGGTGCGAGGCGGTAGCCGCGCAGGCGTCGGTCGCGCCGGTCGTCCTCGCTCTCGTCATCGCTGAAGCCAGCCTCCAAGCGGCCGCCGGCGACGATGCCTCCACCGGCGCTCGGGGTTCCGGTGAGTCGCGCGTCGGTGCCGCGGTTCTCGATGAGCAGCTCGCGCGGGACGGAGAGGACGCGGTGGATCTCCTGCGGCGTGAGGTAGCGCGCGCCTTCGTGGCTGATGTCCTTGAGCTGACGTCCCGTCTCGTCGATGACGCGGTCGAACGCGAAGGCCTCCACGGCGATGTCGCGCAGCTCGGACGCCCCACCGAGCGTCGCGCCGGCGCCGGCGTCCGTCGACTGCGTCGCATCGAAGAACACGAGGCCGTCGTCGCGCGCCATGAGCACGCGCGTGACGAGCTGCGGCGCGTTGAACGAGCGCGCGATCGTGAGTCCGCCGGCCGTGCCGTTGAAATCCGGGTCGGAAAGACGCTCGAGGTTCTCGGGGTCGGTCACGTCGATCACGAGCAGCTGGCCGCGAGCGACACCGTCACGCGCGAGCAGCATGTACGCGACATCGCGTTCGATCGTCGGACGCAGGCCCACCGTGTCACCGAGTTCGAAGCGTCCGCCCAACGCGACGTCGACGGCGCGCGCCCCGTTGCGGTAGGCCCCCGCGATGCCGCCGAGCACGCGCGCGCGCTCGGGGTGCGTGACGTCGACGACCGCCACGCCGTAGCGGCCATTGGCCACGACGGCCAGCGCCCGCGCCTGAGTGCGCGCGTCGTGCCCCTGCGGACGGCCGTACTGGAAGATCGCCGCCACGGCCTCGGCGTCGCCCTCCTGGCGGTTCTCGCCGACGGTCGGCGCCGTGGAGACGCGCCCCGCGATGCGCGGGTAGCCCGGCGTGGAAAGGTCGGCGATCACGAGTCCGTTGGCGCCGTCGGCGACGAGCACGCGCGGCCACTGCACGGCGAGCCCGCGCGCATCGACCGTCTCGAGGTCCGAGAGGAGTCGCGGCGCGTCACGATCGGTGACGTCGACGATGCGCAGTCCGTGGCGACCGTTGGCGATCACGAGTAGCTCGCCGGCGAGCACGACGTCCTTGGCGTCACCGGCAGCGACGAACGCGCGGACCTTGGGGAACGCCGGATTGCGCACGTCGACGAGCGTCACGCCCGCGCCTTCGATGACGACGAACGCCGTCTTCGCGTGGCCCGTGATGATGTCGCTGTCGAGCACGACGCGCCGCGCACCACCGAGCGGGAGGCGTGCCACGTAGGCGCTGTTCTCAGGAGTCTCGCGGTCGAGCAACACGACGTCGAGCCCCGCCTCACCGACGGCGAAGGCGTAGCCGCGTGCCAGCGCGAAGCTCGACGTGTTCGCGTCGCCCGTGCCGAGGCCCCACGTCGTCGGGCTGCGATGACACTCGATACACGACCGCGCCGCGCGCTGCGTGGTGTGCGTCTGGTGGTGGATCATCGACATGCCCGACATGCCGGCCGCCGTCTCGGGCAGCGCCTGGTCGAGACCGGGAAGCGGCTTGCCATCCTCGCCGCGCACGGTCCCCATGGTCGAGAAGCCGACCATGTACGGCGCGATCATGCCCTCGCTGTTCACGCCGAGCGTGAAGTGGCGCAGCGTCGCGAAGACGCGCTCCTGTGTCGTCACGCGTCCGTCGGTGCGGCGTCCCTTCATGAGGTCGAGCTGACTGAACGCGAGGTTGCGGTCGAAGTGGAAGCCGAAGAAGTTCGTGTTCCAGCCCGAGTGACACGCGTAGCACTCGAGCCCGTCGTGGTTCACGGTCATGGCCCGTGCCGCGCGCTCGTTGTAGTCGAGGTGCTCGGGGTCGATGACGTCGCGCACCTGCTTGACGCGCCGCCGCTTGCCGTCGACCTTGCCGCGCAGCACGACGAAGTCGCCCTGGCGTTCGACGTGCGGCAGGGACACGCCGCGCTGATTGAGCAGCCGCGCCTCGCTCGTGATGCTGCCGTGGCAGTCGACGCACTCGATGCCGACCGCGTCCTCCATCGCACCGTAGATGTTGCCGTCGCCCATCACGTCCGTGACGTCGTGGCAGTCGATGCAGTGCATGCCCGCGCTGTGGTGGACGTCGGGCGGCGTGAGCAGCGGGTCGTCGACGAAGAACTGGTTGGCGATCAGCCGATCCGTCGTGCCGGGGATGTCGGGGCCGGCGGGCTGGTTGGGATAGAGCTGAGCGAAGCCGCGGAACCCGTTGCCGATCGACGCGTCGCCGACGTGACAGGACAGACACGTCGACTTCGGCGGCGCCGAGACGAGCGCGTGCTTGAACGGGTGCCCCGGCTCGAGCCTGTCGACCGTCGGGTCGGCGGTCTGCGTGAGGCCGTTCTCGGCGTAGACGACGTGACAAGCCGCACAGCCCTCGCCGCGATGCAGGCCGTCGTGCCCGAGTCGTCCGCGCACGGCGAGCCCCTCGGAGTAGAGGTGGCACTGCATGCATTGCTTGCGCGGCAGGTCGATGAAGTGGTCGCCGATCGTGTCGGGGCGCGACGGGATCCGCAGCGAACTGATCGCCTCGAGCGACGCCAGGCCGTGGGACCCGTGCGCACCGTCGTCGTCAGTCACCGCGAACACGCCGTAGCGCGACTCGCGCGTCGAGACGACACCGTTCTCATAGAGCCCATCGCAGAGATGACCGGCCGTCGTGCCGTGCAGGCTTTTCTCGAGGTGCGCGCTCAGCTGGCCGTGGCAGCGGCCGCAGGTGCTGTCGACGATGCGCAGGTCGCCGGGATTCCTGAAACGCAGCGCGGCGGCGTCGAAGCCTTCGGGCAGCACGCGCTCGTCGCTCGGCCAGCCGATGCGCGGCGTGACGTGCGCGTCGTCGATCGTCATCGCGAGGCCATCACCGCCGTGGCAGTCCGTGCACGACAGCGGCAGCCAAGGGTGCATCTGCTCGGTGCCGGCGTGGCACGACATGCACCCCGTGTCGACGCCGTTGCTCCCGGCGCCGGTTGCCTGACCGAACGCCGCCGTGGCGCTCAGCACCCAGACGATGAGCAGCCCCGACAGCGAAGCGAGATGTCGCACGGGCGTCAGGCGAAGAGCTGCGGCAGCGTCGAGCCGCGCGACTTCGGCGTGCGTGCACCGAACATCTTCGCGATCGTCGGCGTGACGTCGATCGACTGCACGTCGCGAGAAACCGTCTTGCCGCGACGGAAGTCGGGGCCCCAGGCGACGAGCGAGACCTTATGCAACTCGTCGCTGGCGTCGCCGTGGTCGAGTCCGCGGCGCGCGTTGAGATCGCGATCGCGCCCGAACTCCGGCAGGACGAACACGGCCGTCGAGTCGGCGAGCTCGGGATCACCGCGAATCGCCGTCATGAGCGAACCGAGCTCCGAGTCGGCGCGGCGGATCACCGTGACGTAGTCGTTGAACGATCCGTGCGCGACGTCGGCGTTGCGCAACGTCACGGCGAGCAGTTTCGGCTTGAAGACACCCAACAGGTTCCGCGCGACACGCAGCGCCTTGGCGTCGTTGGCGCCCAGACCGGTGATGTCGGAGACACCGCCGCGCAGTTCGTCGGTGATGTACTGCTCGATGCGTTGAGCAGCTTCGGGATCGTTCAGCGCCGTCTCGCCCGACACGTTCATCGGCGTCCGGATCGCACCGCGCAGCGCCTCGTACGTCGCCCGCTCGTCGGAACTCTCGCGGTTCGACATCCCCGACCCGAGCAGCACCTCGCGCAGCTCGGCGTTGAAGATGCCCTCGCCACCGATGAGGTTGGCACCGTAGCGCGAGCCGTAGGTCGCGTCGGAGCTGAATGCGTAGTTCGTCTCCTGGTCGGACCCCGACGTCGACAGCCAGACCTCCGAGGCCGGCAGCTCCGCGTCGCGCCGGATGTACTCGAAGAGTGTCGGATACGGCGTCCGCGCGTTCTCGCGGATTCCGTAGCTCTCGAAGGCGCCCGTGAAGATGTTCGTCGCGGAGCCATAGTGCCCGTTGTTGCGCACGTCGGCGCGTGTGTAGAGCACACCCTCGGCCGCGAGCTGCGAGAGGTTCGGCACGTTGTCGCTCTGCAGCGTCTCGCGCGACCGCACGCCGCCACCGAACACGACGAGCACGACGCGCTTCGTCTTGGAAGCACCCGGCAAGAAGGCATCCGGCGTCCAGAGCGAACGAGCGAGCGCGGACGTCGGCAGCATCGACGCGGCCGCGAGGCCACCACCGAGCCGCAGGACGTCGCGGCGGGAAAAGTCGTTCGTGTTCATCTCGGGACTCCCAAGGCGAGTTTCACCGCGTCGAGGATACAGGACCGTTCCTTCATCGGCAGGACCAGCCCCACGTCTCAGCGGTGTTGCTCAGTAGTGTTGATATTCCCAATGGGTCACCAGGGCCCGGATGACCGTCCTGGGGTCGGCGCCCTGCTGCTCCCAAGCGAGTTCGAAGATCTGAAACTCCTCGGGCCCTGGTTCGCGCCCCAGGAAGCGCCGGAACTGGGATTTAATGAAGACGCCGCCATCGGGGACGAGCTGCTTGCGCGGCATGGAATCGGCATGCTCATCGATCAACGAGCGGGCGACGAGGGCCCGCAGCGGGGCCGCGTCGGAGAGCACCGCGAGGGCCCCGCGCAACCGCTGCATCGCCACCTCGTCCGGCAGGCGACCGAGCAGATCGACGTAGAGACCTCGCACGAACTGACGATTCGACTTCGGATGCAGCGTGGCGAGGCGCGTTGCGTAGGCGGGCGACGCGATCCACTCGCGCACCAGCGTCACAAACGTATCGGGCTCGGCGTCGAGCCGCGTCGACCAGGCCTCGAGTTCGTCGCGCGTCGGCTCGGCCCGCACGAGACGCCGGTAGCTGCGCTCGACGAGCCGAGTCGTGAAGTCGGGCTGTGACGTCACGATCCGCACGAGGTCGGCCTGCCCCGCACCGGTCTGCCCGAAGAGCCGCGCGCTGTGCCCGTCGTACATCTTCTTGCCAGCCTCGAGCAGCGTGGCGTTGCGCTGCACCGTGATCCCCAGCAGCTGCTCGAGAACGACGCTCACGAAGGTATCGGGACCGGGGTTGGCGCGGTGGAAGGCCTGACTCGCGACAACCTGACGCACGGCGTCGGGCACCGTGAGCTCGCCCTCGTGGAGCCGCCGCGGGATCGTCGTGATGTCCTCGGGACGCGCGTTGTCGATGAGGAGGAAGTAGAAGAGTTCCTCGGAGTACCAGTGCTCCCAGAACTCGCGTGTGCGCGTCGTGCGCGCCAGAAGGACGTCGAGCCGACTGGCCGCGGCGAGTTCGACGTTGTCGGCGTAGGGCGCGCGGCCCACGAGATCGAAGGCCAACGCGCGCACATGACGCCGGTTCGTCACGTCGAACGGCTCGGTGTGCGCATGTCTCGACAGCATCGGCGCAGTGTACCATCGCGCACCTCTGTGCCTCGTCCACCCCACTTCCCGCCGCGACGCCCCGATCGATGTCCGAGACCCCCGACACCCCCTGTTTCTGCGGCGAGACGCGCATGTGCGAGATCGTGTTCCCCGAGGACACGAACCCGCACAACACGATGTTCGGTGGTCGAGCGCTGCAGCTCATGGACAAGGCCGCCGGGGTCGCGGCAACGCGCTACTGCCACCACCCCGTCGTGACGGCGTCGTCCGACCGCACGAACTTCACGGTCCCGATCCCGCAGGGCGCGATCATCGAGTTCGTCGCGCGCGTCGTCTACACGGGGCGCACGTCGATCGTCGTGAAGGTGGAGCTGTTCTGCGAAGGTGCGCTCGCCACCCACCGCACGCTTGCCACGGCCGGCTACTTCACGATGGTGGCCGTCGACGCGAACCTCAAGCCGATCCCCGTGATCGAGCCGCTCGTGATCGAGAGCGACGAGGCCCAGGCCGAGTGGGACGCCGCCAAACGCATGCGCGGGCGTCCGAAGTAAGGAAAGTAAGTCACGTCCGCGCGTCGCGTTCGACTCCCAGTTGTACAAAGGCCACTACGCGACGCGGCGCACACCCGTTCCACAACGCCTTCGGCACCGACGCGAAAAACGGGTCGTGACCCGCTCGTTCGAGAGCTCTGCGAGCCTCTGAGCTGGGTCCGACAGCCGTGCTCCATGCTGGCACGGCCTTTGCTGTCCCCTGATGTGACCGCCTCTGTTGCGCGGCACGTGCATACATCATTCAAGGGACAGAACATTGAACACATTCGAAGAGCAGGACGTCGTCGTCGCGGGTCCACCGCGTTCGCCGATTCGCTGGGGCGCATTGTTTGGAGGCCTCGTCGTTCTGACGGCGCTCGGTTGGCTGTTGATGCTGCTCGGTAGCGCACTCGGTTTCACCATCGCCGACAGCACCGATCTCGAAGCCATGGGTGACGGCCTCGGCCTCGGGACCACGCTGTGGATGGTGGTGAGCTGGCTCATCGCGTACTTCGTCGGCGCCCTCGTGACGGCGCGCCTTGCAGGCTCGCCCGAGTCGGACGTCGGCATGCTGCACGGCTTGACGCTCTGGGGACTCGCGAGCACGGTCGCCCTCGCGCTCGGCACGGTCGGCGTGACGGGCCTGCTCTCGTCGGGCACGACAGTCATTCAACAGGGTTCGTCGGCGGCGCAGAGCGCGGCGGTCGCAAGCACGCTCCTCGGCGGCGGTGACGTCGATCTCGAGAGCGGCGAGCTCGGGCCTCTCGTGCGTCAGGCAAGCCGACGCGTCGAGGTCGTCATCAAGCGCGAAGCGTCGGAACTGCTCGCAGCCGAGTTCGAAGGTAGCGAGGCCGAGTTCGCGAAGGCGATCGAACAGCTCGACACCGACACGCTCCGGGAAGCCGCAAGCGAGATGATCGCCGGGCGTCCCGAAGGTGCGAAGGATGTCGTTGCTCGCGACACATCGCTCTCGGAGGCTCAGATCGACACGCTCGTCGCCAGCGCTTCGCGCAAGGTCGAGCAGCAGGTCAACGAGCTGCGAGCCGAGGTTGCCGCAGCCGCGGAGACGGCTGCTGACTACGTCGAAACCGTGCTCTGGATCGCGTTCCTCGCGGGTGCCGTGGCGCTCGCGGCTTGTCTTGGCGGTGGTGTCCTCGGGGCGTGTTCGGTGGATCGCATCGTCGCCACCCGCGCCGTCGCACACAGCACGACCGTCACGTCGGACTGATCGCTCTCGCCATTCATCGTCGCCCCCTCATTCCCCGGTTGATCCCATGCTTTACACACTTCTCACAGTCATCCTCGTGCTCCTCGTCGCCTCCGCTCTCATGAAGAGCGTCGCCATCGGCGGCATCGGCGGGCTGGTCTTGCTCGTCCTGCTCATCATGCTCCTGACCGGCCGGCTGTAATCATCGCAACGCGACGACGTCGAGCGGTGCCTCAGCCCGGAACGCACATCTTCCGGACAGCCCGCTCGACGTCGTGGTCGCCGCCATTGAGTTCGTAGCGACCAGATGGATCGATGACGAGCAGCGCGATCTGCCTGCGCGCGTGACGCCAGTCGCGCTCGGCACGCTTCCCGTCGCCCGACTCGTCGACGAGCGCGCGACTCCACGCGCGGAGCTCGTCGGCCTCGCCGTCGCGGAGGACCACGGCCAAGACACGCCGACGCGCGGCGTCGATGTGCGCGAGGTGCATCTCGTGCGCCACGCGCAGAACGCGCTGACGGATGTCAGAGCGCGAACGGCGGCGCGCGTCGAGGCCGATGATCTGCAGCCTTCCCTCGCGACGCACATGGACGACGGCGTCGAGGATCGGCGTCGTGGCGTCGAGCGCGGCGCCGAGGGCGTCGACGAAGGCAACCAGCTCCGGCGCCCGGGCCGCGTCGATCGGCGTCGGCGGGGTGCGCCCGAGGAGCGCCTTGCGTGCGCGCCATGTCGCGAGCATCGACACGCGTCAGCCGTCCGCCGCCAGGGCCTCGACGAACGACGTCGTGGCCGCGGAGATCGGCTTGAGCTTGCCGTGAAAGAGGTGCGTCGCGCCCACCACGGGCGTGATTCGCGGCGGATGCACACACGTCGCCAACCAGCGCTCGACGTCCGCTGCCGGGACGAGTTCGTCGTCGCATGCATAGACGACGGCGAGGTCCTTGGCAGTCGCGGCCAGCGGCGCGTAGTCGTATTTCGTCACCGGCGGGGCAATCGCCATCAGCGCCGTCACGCGGTCGTCCGCGAGACCAACCGTCGTGCCGACCCACGAGCCGAACGAAAAGCCGGCCACGAGCAGCGGCGCGCCCTCCTCGACGAAGCTCGCCGCGGCATCGAGCGCGGCGCGCACGTCGTCCTGCTCGCCGAGGCCCTCGTCGTGCACGCCCTCGCTGCCTCCGAAGCCACGGAAGTTGAAGCGCACGACATGCAGCCCGGCCTCACGCAGCGCCTTCGCGACGGTGAACGTGACCTTGTTGTCCATCGTCCCCCCCGCCACGGGATGCGGATGGCACACGACGGCTGCACGCGGGCCGCGCGTGGCGGGCTTGCCCGGGGGCGGATCGTGACGCGCGGCGAGTGTGCCGGCAGTGCTGGACAACTCGAACGTGGGCATGGTGGAAGATCCGAGATACGGAACAAGTGACACGACGCATAGACGCCGTCACATGCGAGGCCGCAAGGGCCTCACGGCAGGACGGATCGTCGATAGCCGACCGCGACGGCCGACGCCCGTCGACATGGCGCATCTCGGAATCTTCCCGACTCCATGTGCCCGCACAACTCGTTTCACCGCTAGGTCTCGCGAAGGCTCGTGTTTCGGCGCTGAAGGGGGCTCAGCGTCACCCGATGATCGCAGGCCCAGCCTGCGGTAGGACGCCAGAGAAATCATTCGCGCGCCTGCGCGTCTGAAGCCCCGATGCGCCGAACACTGCTCCCTCGATCGACCCCCGGAGAAGTTCGATGCGCACGCACATCATCCCCTCGTTGGCCGTGGCGTTGCTCGCCGCGCCGCTTGTCACGCCCGCCGCCGCCCAGAACCGCCACTACGACATCGAGTGGATGCGCGGTCAGGGGGCAACCATCAACGGCGACGTCGCCAGCGACGGGACCGGTGACGTCATCACCAACGCCGGTGACATGAACGGCGACGGCTTCGACGACTTCGTCATCACGGCCTGGCGGCGCGAGATCGGCGGCAACATCAACACGGGCCGGGCCTGGATCGCGTTCGGTGCAAGCGACCTCGCCGGCACGTCGAAGGACGTCTCGGATGCGAGCATCATCGAGATCCTGGCCGACACGACGCAAACGGGCGGCTTCACCGGCCCGCAGCTCGGACTTGCGGCCTCGGCCGCCGGCGATGTCGACAACGACGGCTTCGACGACGTCATCATCGGCTCACCGCGCGCCGACCCCAACGGCACCGATTCCGGCATCGCCTACCTGATCTACGGCAGCGACACGCTGCCCAGCGTCATCGATACGGCGAGCCTCGGCAGCAACGGCGTCGTCTTCGCGGGCGCGGCGGGCGGCGACCTCACCGGCCAGAGCGTCGGCGGTGGCGGTGACGTCAACGGCGACGGGTTCGACGACCTCATCATCGGCGCGCGCGGCGCCGATCCGAACGGCAGCAACTCCGGCTACGTCTACATCGTCTACGGCAGCGACACGCTCCCCTCGACGTTCCAGCTCGGTGACCTGCTCACGATGAGCGGCCTCGGTGTGGCGCTCGAAGGCGGCGCGGCGTCCGACAAGCTCGGCGAGCAGTGCGGTTTCGCGGGTGACGTCAACAACGACGGCTTCGGTGACGTCCTCGCCGGCGCACCCGACTCCGATCCGAACGGCAAGGCGAATGCCGGGCGCGTCTACGTCGTCTTCGGCGGCAGCTCGCTGCCCGACACGATCGACATGCTCACTCTGGGCCCCGCCGGCATCACGCTCAACGGCGCGGCCGCGGGCAACGCGACGAGCGACCAGCTCGGCGGTGCCGGCGACATCAACGACGACGGCTTCGATGACATCGTCTTCGGCTCGTCCACGATCGACACCACCAACGGGATCGACTCCGGCCGCGTCTACGTCTACTTCGGCTCGGCCGGAGCCTCGGGCACCGTCGACCTCGGGTCGCTCGGCTCGGCTGGCATCGTCATCGACGGCGCCGCCGCAGATGACAACGCCGGGTCCGCGGTGGCGTGCAACGGCGACGTCAACCGCGACGGCTTTGACGACATCGCCATCGGCATCCAGACCTCCGATCCCAGCTCGACGGCCAACGCCGGCCAGGTCGCGATCATCTACGGCGGCACGTCGCTGCCCTCGACGCTCGACCTCGGCAACCTCGGCGCACTGGGCGTCATGCTCGACGGCATCGGCGCGCAGGACCTCGTCGGATCCGGCGTCTGCATCGGCGGTGACTACGACAACGACGGGTTCGACGACGTCTTGTTCGGCGCGCGTCAGACCGACCCCGGCGGCACCGCTGACGCCGGCACGACGTACATGCTCAAGGGCGCCTGCCACTGGGCGCACATGCCCGGTGCGGTCGTCGAAGGCGTCAGCGTGCCGATGCGCGCGTTCGGCACGCCCGGCGTGACGTTCCAGATCTTCGTCGCCTTCGACACGCTCCCGGTCGCCCTGCCGACGAAGTTCGGGCCCTGGAGTCTGACCGGCGCGATCTTCCCGCTGTCGATCCTGTCCTACGACGCGATCGGTCAGTTCGACGCGGTCTTCCCGTTCCCCACGAGTTCACCGAGCGCGGTTGGGCTCGAGACGTTCATGCACTTCCTGCAGGTTCCGCAGGGCGACAAGTGCGACCTCTCGAACCTCGTCGACTTCGTCATCGAGTAAGGCAGCAAGAGGGACACGAAGATTCGGGGCAGGTGCGCGTGAGGCCGCGCACCTGCCCCGCGTTCGTTCCCGCGCGGACGTCTCGAGGCGAGCTGCCGACTACGAGCAGATCGCGATCGACGCCGAACATCCCAGGCGGCTCGCACCGGCGCGCACCATCTTCAGCGCGCCTGCGCGATCGCGGATCCCGCCCGACGCCTTGACGCCGATCGACTTGCCGACCACGGCGCGCATCAACGACACGTCGGCCGTCGTGGCGCCGCCCGTCGAGAAGCCCGTGGACGTCTTGACGAAGTGCGCCCCGGCCGCTGCCGAGAGCAGGCTCGCCGCGATCTTCTGACGCTTGCCGAGCAGGCAGGTTTCCAGGATCACCTTCGTGATGGCCGCGTCGCCGCGCCCGCGCCCGGACGCCGCGCGCACGACACCGCGGATGTCGGCGTGCACGGCGCGCAGCTGCTTGGCGTCGACGGCCGAGCCCTTGCGCTCGGGATAGGCGCTGCGCAGCGCGCCGATGGCGAGCACCATGTCCACCTCGGTGGCCCCGTCCCCCACAGCACGCTTGGCCTCGTCGGCCTTGACGACCGAAAGGTTTGCGCCGAGCGGAAAGCCGATCACCGTGCAGACCGCAATCCGGCCGGCAAGCCGTTTGGCACACAGCGAAACCCACGTCGGGTTCACGCAGACCGACGCGAAGCCGTGCTCGAGCGCCTGGTCACACAGGGTCTCGACGGCCATCGCCGTGGCGTCGGGCTTGAGCAGCGTGTGGTCGATGTAAGCCGCGAGGTTGACCGGCGTGCCGGTTGCGGCCTTCGCTGCGCGCGGCGCAGAAGGCAGGTCGACACCAGCGGCCGACAGGTCGCGACGCACGTCGCGGATGGCGTCACTCGTGGTGACCATGGTGTCGCTCCGATCGGCGCTCAGTCTTGTGTGACGGCGCCCTTCCAAGAGTTCATGCCGCCCTCGACGTTGTGGACACGCAGGTAGCCACGCCCGGCGAGGAAGTCGGACGCCGAGGCGCTGCGCCCGCCACCTGCACAGACGACGTACAGCGGGCGCCCATCGCGCGGCACCTCGCGCATGCGCTCCTCGATCTCCTCGACCGGGATGTGCACTGCGCCGGGAATGTGTCCACCGGCCCACTCGCGCTGGGAGCGCACGTCGATCACGGCCGGGTCGCGCTCGCCGTCGGGCACTTCGGCCGCCAGGCGTCGGTCGAGCTCGGCCGTGGAGACGTTCTGGTAGAGGCGCCCGTCCCGCACCATCGCGGGATCGACGTCGTGCCCGCCCGCGATGAGACCGATGAGCTTGCGGAGCTGGTCGAGCTGCGGCTTGAGCTCCTCCATCTCGGCGGCCTTGACGCTGTGCTCGCGCACCATGCCGTCGATGCGCTCCTGCAACGCCGTCGCCTTGCGACCAGCGAGGTACGCGAGAATCAGACCAACAACTGCGATGATCCACAGCACAAACGACATCGCGAACTCCAAGGCGGGAAGACCGCCAAGGTGTATCCCCGTTGCGTGCCATCCGCAACCCGCGTCCGCTGAACCCGGGATGATTCACGGGCGATCTCCTGCGGCCGCGTCTACGCCGGCAGGGCTGTGTCGAGCGACACTTCTCTCGTGCTTGACGAAGCGTGACCTCGCCGACCCGTCGAAAGATGCCGATCTCCCTGCCCTGCGTCACAGCGGGCCCTGTATCAAAACAGCGTCGCGTCGATCACGCCGGGCGTCAGGCGGCAATCAGAAGCCGATGCGCTCCTCGAGGCCGTTCGACATCGAGATGCCGCGTGGTGCGGCCGGGTCGGCGGCGAGGGCCTGGACGTAGAGACTCACGCCGGCCAACGACGCGTCGTCGGGGTAGGTGAAGGTCAGGGTGACTTCGCCGTTGCCCGCTCCGACGCCTGGGAAGACAAGCGGGATCTGGCCGAAGGGCGCCGTGACATCAACCAGTAGCGTGCCGTCCTTGAACGGGATCGCGCCGGGCGCGATGCCATAGAACAGCGATCCGAGCGCCCCACCGTTGAAACCCTCGAACTCGAGCGCGGCTGTCGCTCCGGCGCAGGGCGAGAAGATGCCGCCGAGGCTGGGCGTGATGTCGCCGGCGCCGGGCGTGCCCGTCCCGTAGGCGAGGAAACGCCCCGTGCACGGCGGATGGTCGGTCATGACGGCCACGCCGTCCCACGGGCCGATGGTCTGGTCTTGGGCGATGACGTTCATCGCGCCCGTCGGGTCGAGCTCGATGAGCTTGCTGTTCTTCGTGGTGACGAGTAGCCGGCCCTTGCGCGAGAGCTTGATGTCGTTCGGGCTGACGATGGACGGGTCGTCGATGAAGATCTCGGCCTCGCCCGTGGCCACGTCGATGCGCACGATGCGGTTCGTCGCGTAGTTCGTGACGAAGAGGTTGCCGCCGCCGTCGAGCGCCACTCCGCCGGGTTGGTTCAGCAGCCCGCCGCCGTCGGACACGAGCCACGTGTCGCCCGTGTCCGGGTCGACGGCCGCGATCGTGGCGTTGATGTTGTTCGAGATGTAGAGGATGCCGTCGAGGTCGAAGCCGATGCCGCCCGGACCGTCGATCACGCCGTTCGAGGCGGCCTGGTCGGCGACGAGATGCTGCGTGCCGTCAGGCTCGACGCGCACGATCACGCCCGTGAAGAGGTCGGAGACGAAGATGTCTCCGCCGGGCCCCTGGGCGACGGTGACAGGCGTGCTGAGGAAGCCGCCGGCGGCGAATGGCTTGATCACGCCGGCCGAGTCGATCTTGAAGACCGCGCCGAGGTCTTGGTCGGGGATGTAGAGGTTCCCGTCCGTGGCCCAGACGCCGTAGAAGGGAATCTCGAAGCCGAGCGCGAAGGGAGTCAAGGCGCCGGTCTCGGCGTCGAGTCGGTAGATCCCGCCGCCGGCGGGCGCAGAGATGAAGTAGTCGTCGTCCTGGGCCGCGAGCGGTGCTGCGGCGAGGGCCCCCAGCAAGGGCGCGCACAACGTGGCGATGTTCATCGGGTCTCCTCGAGGCGCGGGGTCGTGGAGCTGGCGCCCGCTCGCCAGACCGTAACCGATGGTCGCCGATCTCACCGTGGCGCCCGGAATCGGCACAATGCGTCGATGCCGCGCCACACACCCGACGATCCCGATCGCAAGCTGCTGGCCGAGTCCGGCCGGGCGCTGCTTGCTTGGTACGACCGCAACCGTCGCGAGCTCCCTTGGCGAGGGACGAAGGACGCGTGGGCCATCCTCGTCAGCGAGGTGATGCTTCAGCAGACGACCGTCGTCGCGGCACGGCCCTACTGGGAGCGCTTCATGGCGCGCTGGCCGACGCCGCACGACCTCGCCCGGGCCGAGCGCGATGAGCTGCTCGCCGAGTGGGCCGGGCTCGGCTACTACCGCCGCGCGCACCTGCTCATGGACACGGCGCTGGCCGTCGCCGAGAGCCACGACGGAGCGTTGCCGCGCACGTCCGAGAAGCTGCGCGAGCTGCGCGGCGTCGGCGACTACACGGCCGCGGCCGTCGCGTCGATCGCGCATGACGAACCCGTCGCAGCCGTGGACGGCAACGTCGAGCGCGTCGTGTCGCGCTGGCGAGCCATTGGCGGCGACCCGAAGAAGTCTGTGGCCAAGAAGGCGATTCGCGCTGCCGCCGACGCCTGGCTTTCGCAGACGCGGCCCGGCGATCACAACCAGGCCGTCATGGAGCTCGGCGCCACGATCTGCAAGCCACGCTCGCCCGACTGCCCGCGCTGTCCTCTCGCGCCGAGCTGCCGCGCGCGTGCCGCCGGCGAGCCGCAGCGCTACCCCGAGACGCCGCCGCGCGCCAAGCCGACGCCCGTCACGAAGGTCGGCATCCTCGCGCGCCGCCCCGACGGCCGCGTCCTGCTCGAGCGCCGCAGCGAGTCGCCAAACGCCGGCTTCCTCGAACTGCCCCAGCGCGTCGTCGAGACCACGGCAATGCCGCCCACCGCCGCCCAGATCAGCGACGCATGCAACGAGGTCGCCAGCGCCGCTGGACTTGCGCTCACCCCGGGCGTCACCCTCACCGCACACAAGCACAGCATCACGCGCTATCGCATCACCGTCTGGCCGATCGAGACAGCCGCCAGCACGCGCCGCCGCCCCGTCGCACCCTTCGCCTGGTGCCGCATCGACGACGTCGACCAGCCGCTCACGACCGCCAGCAAACGCATCCTGACGAAGAACGCTCCGTCGCTCTTCGCCTCCTGACACCACTTCGACCTCCACGATGACTCTCGTCGACGAACTCACGGCTCTGCGCACCGAGTCCGCCTTCTGCGTGCACGACCTCCGCACACTGGTCGCCGTCTCCGGCCGCGACCACCGCGACTGGCTCGATCGCCTCATGTCGAACCCGGTGCGCGACGAACCCGTCGGCCGCTGCGTGCTCGCGACGTTCATGGACGGCAAGGGCAAGATGCGCGCCGACCTGCGCATGTTCACGCGCGCCGATGACGTGCTGCTCGACATCCCGGCCAGTCATCGCGAGGCGCTGTTACGCGTCCTCGACATGTTCATCATCAAGGAAGACGTCGTGCTTGCCGACCTCGCGGACACGACACGAGCGCTGTCGGTGATCGGCCCCGACGCACGCGCCTCGCTCGGCGCGCTCGACTGGCCGCTGCCCGAGAGCGGCGCGGCGCTCGTGGGTGACGCGCTGCCCGCCGGCGTCGTCACGATCGTCGAGTCGAAGATTGCGGGTCTCGACGGCGTCGACATCTTCGTCCAGCCCGACGCACTCGAGGCCATCACGCACGAGCTGTCCTCGAAAGGACTGCCGCACGTCTCGCTCGAAGCGCTGGACGTCGCGCGCATCGAGGCCGGCGTGCCGTGGTTCGCGAGCGAGATGGCCGACGGCGTCATCCCGCTCGAGGCCGTGCTCGACGATTGGGTGTCGATCACGAAGGGCTGCTACCCGGGACAGGAAGTGATCGCACGCATCACGAACCTCGGACAGGTCGCTCGCAAGCTCGTGCGACTCGAAGGGGCCGCCGACGCTGCGCTCGCCGCTGGCGACGCGCTGACAGGCACCGGCGAGCGCGCGGGCAAGAAGGCCGGCACGGTCACGTCTGTGGCCCGCGACCCGGCCGCGGATGTCACGCGGGCCTTGGCCTACGTCGGACGCGCATACTGGAAGACGGGCACGGAGGTGTTGGCCGGCGATGTGCCACTCACCATCACGGCAATCGAAGCCTAGCAGCGCGTTGAAAAACTCATTCGACGCGTAGCACGCGCCCAGTTGCCCTCGATCAGGCGCACATGCCTCGACGAATCCATCGATTCGCCTGCGTTTCCGCACCTGATCGAGAACAACTTGTCACGCACTCCGCATCCGAAGCAGTTCTTCAACACACTGCTAGCCGTAGGTCGGACGTCATCTCAGCGATGCTCACGTTTCGTCGCGAAACGCAGCTCGTCGCGAAACGCAGGGCAACGTGCTCATCAGCAGAGCGCGATTGCCGCGCGCTGGCGTCACCCCGGGCCGGGCCAACCGAACCTTCCCCGGACCGCTGCGCATACCCATGGATTATGCACGGAGTCTCCCGGAAAGACGGTCAACCGATGACCCTGTCATCACTTACAAGTATCAGAGACTCACCCGCGGGGCGCACAGACCCCGAAGAGCGCGAGTGACCCACACACCGGGCCGTGGAACCGAGCGATACGGTCACGACGCGCCCGAGCGCCGCTCCCAACTCACCGCGGTCGCACAGCGAAACGAACCTACGCGCTCCCATGCGGCGAGCTTCACACCAGCCGATCCCCGCGCGTACAAGCCATCGCACGGATCAGAACGATGCGCCTCCCGCGCGCGACGTGTTGAATCGACCGCGCGCGCGGCGAAGAATGGCGCCCTTCCCACACGGAAGCGCCCCAATGCTGCTCGAAGACAAAGCCGGAATCATTTTCGGCGTCGCCAACAAACGGAGCATCGCGTACGGCTGTGCCCAAGCGGCGTCGGCCGCGGGCGCCAAGGTGATCCTGACCTACCAGGGCGAGCGCCTCGCCGACGGTGTCAAGAAGCTCGCCGACGCCCTGCCCCACGAAGCGATCGCCGTCCCCTGCGACGTCGGCTCGGACGAAGGCATCGACGCGTGCTTCGAAGAAGTGCGCAAGCACTTCGACCACCTCGACTTCGCCGTCCACTCGATCGCCTACGCCGACCGCGCCGAACTCGACGGGCAGTTCCTCGAGACGTCGCGTGCCGGGTTCGCACGCGCGCTCGAGATCTCGAGCTGGTCACTCGCCGGACTCACGCAGCGCATCGTGCCGATGATGAGGGACGGCGGTTCGATCGTGACGATGTCCTACATGGGCGCCGAGAAGGTCGTGCCGCACTACAACGTCATGGGACCTGCGAAGGCAGCGCTCGAGGCCTCCGTGCGCTACCTCGCCTACGACCTCGGCCCGCAGAACATCCGCGTCAACGCGATCTCGGCCGGGCCCGTGCGAACGCTCGCCGCTGCGGGGATCGCGGGCTTCAACACGATGCTCGACGTCATGAAGGAACGCTCGCCGCTGAAGCGCAACACGAACATCGCCGAGGTCGCCGATGCGACGGTGTTCCTGCTCTCCGACATGTCACGAGGCATCACCGGAACGACGCTGCACGTCGACTCGGGCTACAACATCACATCGCTCTGAGCTGTGCAGGGTAGCGCTGGGCCGACGGCGGATTCACGCGCCGGAGGCAAGTTTCGTTGCGACGAGCCGGCCGGCGTCGCGCGCTCGGGCGGCGACGACTCCGCGGTTCGCCGACGTCGTGCGACCACGCGAATGCCACCCGCGCGGCAGAGCTGTAGCGCGAGTTCGCGCGGCTCCATGGTGCACGAGACTCGACGCGAGAGCTCCCGGCGTCCGCCAGCTGCGGCACGCCATCTCGGCTTTTGACGCATCGAAGTCCACCACAAGAACGCGTTCCGCGCGTACTCTGTCTCGTGGTGGGCAGACCCGGTTCTCGTACCACAGAGAGCCAGAAGCCAAACAGAGGAGCAACATCATGCGCAGTCTCATCATCACACTCGCGCTGTGTGCCACCACGTTCGCCCAGGTCTGTGACGATCTCAGGGAGTACGTCGTACCGTCGGCCCAGAACGGCGCTTCGATCGGAACTTCCGTTGCGTCGAACGGAACAGTCGCGGTCGTCGGGGCACCCTACGCGAACGCGGGCGCGGCGTTCGTCTTCGACCTCGCCAGCGGCGACGAACTCTTCAAACTCACGGCAAGCGACGGAGGCCCGCTCGATGAGTTCGGCTCGGCCGTCGCGATCCACGGCAACGTGGCAGCGGTCGGCGCGACACGCGTGAACACAGGGGGCTCGGGCGCCGTCTATCTCTTCGACGTCACGACAGGCTTGCAGATCGACAAGCTCGTCCCCCAGCCGGCCCCTGCGACGAACAGCTTCGGTGCGGCGATCGCGATGAATGGCGACCACATCGTCATCGGCGCACCGGGCGACGACGACGTGGCGTTCAACGCCGGGGCAGCCTATGTCTTCGATGCCACGACGGGTACGCAGCTGTTCAAACTCAAGGTCGGCCCCTTCGACCCCGTCACGAACTTCTTCGGGCGGTCGCTGTCGCTCGACGGCACGAGAGTGGCAATCGGATCACCGCGCGACAACGGCGGGCGCGGCAGCGTCTTCCTCTACGACGTCACGACCGGCGAGCAGATCGACAAGTTCACGCCCCCGGCGGCGGGCGGCTCGACGCCGGAACTCGGAGCGTCGGTCGCGCTGCTCGGCACGACGCTCTTCGCCGGCGCAACGCTCGACCCCGGCAACGGTGAAGTCTCGGGTGCGGCCTACAAGTTCGACACGACGACGGGCCTCGAGGTAGGGAAACTCACGCCCGACATCGAGAATGGCTTCGGCTTCGACGCCTTCGGAGCGTCGATCGCCTACGACGGCACGGCTGTCGTCGTCGGCGCACCCGGCAACAACTTCTTCGCGAAGGGCACCGCCTTCTGGTTCGACGCTGCGACACTCGATCAGGTCAGCAAGCTCACACCGTCGTTGTTCGGTAGCGCCAACAACCGCGCCGGGAGGTCGGTGACCATCGCCAACGGCGTCGCCGTCGTCGGAGCCTCCGGACACCAGAACTTCCAGCCCGGTGCGGCTTACAGCTTCGACGTCGCGAGCGGCGCGTGCTGGACGGCCGGCTTCCCGAGCGGCCCGCTCGGCGAGAACGGCTATGTGCTTCTCGGTGGTGCCGGCGCTCTGTCGGGCGGCAACACGATCTCGCTCGACATCACCGGAGCTGCCGCGGCCGCGCCGACTTGGCTCATCATCGGTGCCAGCGAGGCGCTCGTACCTTTCAAGGGCGGCACCCTCGTCCCCACGCCCGACGCCGTCATCGGTCCGCTCATCACCGACGCCGCCGGTGAGCTCGAACTCGCGGGCACGTACCCCGTCACGTTCCCGCCGGCCACGTTGTTCTTCCAGGCGTGGGTCGTGGACGCGACGGGCAACCACGGCTTCGCGGGCAGCCCTGGACTGACGGGTACGACGCTCTTCTAGACCCGGATCATTCACGGACGATCTGTGACGTACCGGTCTGCAACACGACGACGCGCCACCCTCTCGGAACCACGAGGGTGGCGCGTCCGTTCGCATCACAAGCCGGCCCCTCAGCGCGGCGCAGCACCACGGAGTTCCTCCCTTGTCGATCGACGGCACGCTCGGCAGTATTCTCACCTCAGCGGGCGGCGCGGTCGTCCTCCTCGTCATCGTCGGATTGCTCAAGAAGGGCTCATGAAACGCTGCACGTCGATCTTCCTGCTGACAGTTATCGCGCTCTCGTTCGCGAGTTGCGCCAGCCATCGCACGGCATACCGCTGGAACGGGCTCGTCGGTATCGACGACAAGCCCATCTTCTTCACGTCAACCAATCGCCCAGCCATCAAGCTGTTCGTCGCGATCCCGTTCATCGGGAACTCCAACATGGCCGGCCTGATCGAGGACGTCACGGCTCACATCGCGGAGCAGGGCGGCAACCATGTGCGCGTCGTCCAGGGCGGCTCGACGAACTACTGGTTCGCATTCCCGCCGCTGACATGGATCTTCACACCCGTCATCGCACGCGTCGACGCGGAGTGGCGCCCTTCGGCAGAGACGTTTTCCAAGCACGAGGCGATGTGGGCCGGGACGGTCGACAAAGACGGCGAGCCGATCGCGCACGATGTCGCCGCCGCCGACGACGATGACGACGACTGAAGCCCGCTCAGTCTTCTGCGCGCGTGAACACGTACAGGCGTCCGACAGGCTCGAAGCCGAGGCGGTCGGCGAACGTCAGTGACGCCCGGTTGCTGAGCAGCGCTCCCCACACGGGCCGGAGTCCGTGCGGATGAAGGCGCTTGAGCTGATGCAGGAACGCCGCCGTCGCGAAGCCCTTGCGCCGGAACGGGACGTGGCAGTCGACGGAGACGTCCCACAAGGTGGGCGTCGCGTGGTGCGCATAGCAGAAAGCGACCGGCCCGGGCGCGCCAGGTGAGACATCCGAAGTCGGCCAGACGGCGCTGACCGCGTGATGTTTGATCGCCTCACGTAGCTCGTCACCGAGACTGAAGGGCAAGGCGCGGAGGCTCGGCAAATCGTCGCGGCAGAGGACGCCGGCGCGCGGTTCGGCGTGTGCGGGCCGTCGCCCGTCGAACAGCTCGTCAGCTCTCCAGCGCAGCGCGTCGTACTTCGCGTCCGGCAGCGCGTGGATGACGGCGGCTTCGGGCACCCACGTCGGCAAGGCCTCCTGCACATGCTCGACATTGTCGTTCAGCGCGATGAGTTCGGCGTCGTCGCCGAGCGAAGCGAGTGCGTAGCGAATCGCGCGCGCGCCCGGCTCACCGAGCACGGCGACGAGCGGCTGGTCGTCGTGCACGATGCAGACGCCGTCGCCGTGGGCCTCGGCCTCGACGACATCGCAGCGACCGCTGCGCAGCATGCCCACGCACTCGACGAACTCCGGCGAGTCGGGCAAGACGTCGAGCACCTCGACCCGGCGCTCCTGCGTGGCTCGCGGTGGGTTTGGCTCACGCGAGTCGAAGGGCTGGCCGCCGCGCGGGATGGCGAGCGTCACGGTCGACGCTCGAAGGTGATCGTGTCGAGGTCGAAGCCGGCAGCCACGTCTTCGAGGAACACGACGTCGAACACGTGCAGACCGGGCGCAAGAAAGTGCACGCCGAGCTCGATCTTCAGCGCACGCTCCGAAGGTCGCCACATGTCACGCATCGGCCCGACGCGCTCGCCGTCGAGCAGGAACTCCACGACCGGGCTGTCGTCGACAACCGTCTCGAGCAGCAATGCCGCCGTGACGGGTTTGGTCACGTCGAATGTGGTTGTCCAGCGCCCACCCACCGAGAGCGAGTAGAGCGGCGTGAGGTCGGTCTCGAACATCATGACATCGCCGGCGGCAACCAAGGCCGCGTCCTCGGCGAGCGCATCGAAGTCGATGCCCATCAAGCGCGTCATCGGCGCTTCCTCGGCCGGATCCTTGGCCTCACCCTGGAACGCCCACTCGAGTTCACGCGCGTCGAGAACGGCCCGACCCTCGGCGTCGAAGACCAGCTCCGCCGGCGCGATGTCGAGCTGGATGTCGAGCGGCTTGGCGAGGATCTCGTCGGCGAGCGCACGGTCGGCGGCGTCGAGGCGCGTCCGACGATCCTCGGTGGAGATGCCGAGCGGCGAGCAGGCCGCGACGACGACAGCGAGTGCGGCCGCGATGCGCTTCATGACGCCTGCCAGGCCGAGTCGACGGGACGCCGCGCCGTGAAGGGCGTGAGGTCGAAGGGCGGCGTGCGGCCTGCAACGATGTCGGCGACGATGCGCGCGGTGACGGGCGCGAGCAGGATGCCGTTGCGGTAATGGCCCGTGGCGACGACGAGGCCGTCGAGATCTTCGACGGCGCCGAGGTACGGGAGTCGGTCGGGCGTGCCGGGGCGCAGGCCGGCCCAGGCGCGTTCCTCCGCCATCGTGTCGACGGCCGGGAAGAGCCGCCGTGCGAAGACGCGCAGCTCGTCGAGGGCCTCGGCCGTTGTAACGGCGTCGAAGCCGACGTGCTCCATCGTCGAGCCGACGAGCACGCGACCGTCGCGACGCGGGATGAGGTAGCTGTCGCCGTCGATGACCGTCGGTCCGAGCAGACCCGGCGCGCCGCGCAGCAGGAGCATCTGACCGCGCACGGGCCCGACCGCGAGCGGAACGTCGATCGCGCGCGCGAGCTGCGCCGACCACGCGCCCGCAGCGAGCACGATGACGTCGGCCGCGAGGCGCTCGCCACCGCGCAACGTCACGCCGGCGATGCGCGCGCCAGCGCCGACGTCGAGCGCGTCGACCTCGGCGATCCGACCCGTCACTCCGAGCGTCGCAGCCTGACGCTTCAGCCCAGCGAGCAGGCGTGGCGGACGCACGCGCGCAGCGTCCGGCTGCCAGCCCGCCGTCGTGATGTCGGCACTCAGGCCCGGCTGGAGCGCATCGAGCCCGGCGCGGTCGAGTTCCTCGACATCGAAGCCCAGCGCCCGCCGGCGACGCCCGGCCTCGGCGATCTCGTCGTCGCTCACGGCCAGCCCGGCCGGATAGAGCACACCGGCGACCTCGAGCTCCGCGTCACCGTGCTCGGCAAGCGCGTCGACGAACGCCGGGTAGAGCGCCTCGGACGCCTGGCACAACTCGATCAGCGGCGCGGGGTAGCGCCACGGCGTCGACGGCGTGAGCAGCCCGCCGGCCACCCAGCTCGATGTCGCGTCGAGTGCATCATCGCGCTGCACGACGAGGACGTCGTGACCGTCGCGCGCCAGCTCCGCCGCCGAGGACCAACCGACGATGCCCCCACCGACAACGACGACGTCCATGTCACGCGTCCACCATGCACAGTGCGATGTACGGCGTGAGGTTGAAGACGATGTAGGCGATCTTGAACGTCGCGAGATAGCGGAAGTACGCGCGCTCGAGGTCTGCGTCGCTCAGCGCGCCGAACATCTTGCGATGGATACCCACGATGGAGCCGCGCATCGTCACGATCGCGAGCGAAGAGACAACGAGCAGCACGCCGTTGATCAGCGCCATCCATCCGAAGATGGTCGTCCAGAGTTCCAAGCTCATCCCGCGCACCTCCTGCCGGCGACGAGCTCAGTCGTCGTCGACCTCGAACCCGTCCTTCAGGTGATCCACGTTGACGACGGTGTGGCTGCCACCGCGCACGAAGAAGTCGGCCTCGATCTCCATGTAGCGCGGGTCGATCGCCGCGACGAGATCGTCGAGCAACATGTTCGTGACCTTCTCATGGTAGTGCCCCTCGTCGCGGAACGACCAGAGGTAGAGCTTGAGCGACTTCAGCTCGACGCAGAGTTCGTCGGGCACGTAGCGGATCTTGATCGTCGCGAAGTCGGGCTGGCCCGTCTTCGGGCAGACGCAGGTAAACTCGGGGCATTCGAACTCGATCGAGTAGTCACGCTCGGGCTTCGGGTTCGGGAACGTCTCGAGGGTCTTGCTGGGGTTGGTGGACAAGGGATCGGGGATTCCTGGGTCTCGGCGAAAGGACGAGCCGTCGAGAGAGCCTCGAGGTCGTTCTGCGCGAAGACAGAGAGGGTCGTCGGGACGGTCGCTGCGTGCAAGGGGGCACCGACTCAGCCGTCGCTTACACGTCTGAGGTCGTCGAGAGTCGTGATCCGAGCCCAGGTATTCACTCTTTCACTCAGCGCCTTCTCGATGAATGGCTTGAGCGCAGTCCGCCCTTCTTCGATGGCCCGAGCCCGCTCCGGGTAGGCATGCGCCGCCCAGTCGAGGACATCAACAGCGCCACGCCAATCGCCACTCTCAGAGATAACGAGAGCCATCTCGACAAAGCGGGCGGCGTCCTGGGCGCGATCCATGCCGGAAAGCCGTTCGAGGCTGACGAGACACTCTTCGGCGTCGCATAGCTCCGCCGCAAGGCTCAGCCGCAGCTCTTCGAGACGCTGCGCCGCGGGATCGTTGATATCCCCCGTGAGGTGTACGTCGCAGATTTCGAACGCCGCCGACAGCTCGCCGCGCTCATGGGCAGCGGTCGCGGCGTCCCACGCGGACGCGTAGGACATCCGCGTCGGCGGATCTCCGGCGCCGTGACAACCCGTCAGGAGCGCGAAGCCCACGAGGGTTGCCACGAAGCCGAGCGCCGAGCGCGTCACAACAGCGCTTACAGGTAGCCGAGGCTCTTGAGACGGGCGATGACGTCGGGGCTCGCGTTGGCGAGCGCCTCAGCAGAGAGCTCCTTCATCATCGCGTCGAGCTTGTCGGTGTTGGCAACGAAGAGCTCCTTGGCCCGCTCGGCGACGTCGATCGCCGCATCCCACTTCTCCGGCGCATCCGACTCCTTGATCGAGTGAGCGACCTGGATGTATCGGTCGCAATCGATCTGGGCCGGAAAATCCTTGGCGAGGCGCTCGAGCTGGTAGAGCGCCTCTTCGGCATCACCGAGACCGGCGAGAGCCTTGAGGCGCAGGTCTTCGAGATTCCAGGTGGCGACCTTGTCGGCGCCAGCGGCCTTGGCGGCCTCGAGACCCTTCACCGCGGCATCGAGAGCGGCCTGGTAGTCGCCGGATTGGATCGCGGCGGTGGCATCGGCCTTCAGGTCTTCCATGGACGCCGAGCCGCAGCCGACGGTGAGAAGCGTGAGGATCAGGGCGGCAAGGGCGGTAAAGCGCATCGGAAGACTCCAAGGAAGGGTCATCCGTTCGGCGGACAACCGTGAAGGGCAGGAAGCATACCGTTCTCGACCGGCAGGCGTTGGCCACGACATCGTGAGGATATTCCCGCGAATCGATACGATCGGCTCGTGAGGCTCCGTTCGGTGCACCGTTTCGAGTCACTGGGAAGCCCTCCAATCGGCATTTCTCGACCGATCCCTTGCATGACACTCCGGAGCGTGTACCCTCCGCACTCCAATCGGAGTGTCATTGGAGTGCAACCGGAGCCCGACAAGGCCTCCAGTCGAGCACCCCACACTGCCGATGCAGGCAAGTCCGTCTTACTCCGGACCCGAGGCCAGGATGAACCCCAAGGTGACCGTCAAGATCCCTCGCCCCCTCTACGAGCGGATCCAGCAGGTGATCGAGGACTCTGGTTTCAGCTCGCCGACCGACTTCGTCGTCTTCGTCCTCCGCGATCTCGTGGGTGACAGGGCGCTGGAGAAGACCGAGCCGGAGAAAGGCGCACGCGCCGCGACGAACGACGAGATCGACGACATCCGGCGCAAGCTCGAGAACCTCGGGTACCTGTAAGTCCGTCCGCCGACTCCCCCCAATCCATTCCCGCACGTAGCAAACCTGGAGAACATGATGATTGCCGCCCACGGTGGACGCCTGGTGAACCGCATTGCCGAAGGCGCTCTGCGCGACGACTTGCTCGCACGCGCGAAGAAGGCCCCGCGCCTGACGCTCAACGCCCGCGAGGTCTCTGACCTGGAGATGATCGGCATTGGCGCCATGAGCCCGCTCGAAGGCTTCATGGGCAGCTACGACCTCGGCAGCGTGGTCAACAACTGCCGCCTCGCCAACGGAACCGTCTGGCCGATGGCCGTGACGCTCTCCAACAAGGGTGTCGACGCGAAGATCGGCGAAGACATCGCGCTCGTCGACGAGAACGACGAGCTGCTCGGCCTGCTCGAGCTCTCCGAGCGCTACTCGTTCGACAAGAGCGAAGAAGCCCGCGGCTGCCTCGGCACCGACGACGACGCCCACCCCGGCGTGAAGTACCTGAAGTCGATCGGCGACGAATACCTCGCCGGTACGACGTGGGTGCTGAACATGCCCAAGCACACCCTCGCCACGAACTACCGCCTGACGCCGCGCGAGACGCGCGTGCTCTTCAAGGCCAAGGGCTGGGACACGATCGTCGCCTTCCAGACGCGCAACCCGATCCACCGCGCCCACGAATACCTCACGAAGTGTGCGCTCGAGATCGTCGACGGCCTCATGATCCACCCGCTCGTGGGTGAGACGAAGAGCGACGACATCTCCGCCGAAGTGCGCATGAAGTGCTACGAAACGCTGCTCGACAAGTACTACCCCGACGATCGCGTCGTGCTCGCCGTCTACCCGCAGGCCATGCGCTACGCCGGCCCGCGCGAAGCTGTCTTCCACGCCATCCTGCGCCAGAACTACGGCTGCACGCACTTCATCGTCGGTCGCGACCACGCCGGTGTGGGTGACTACTACGGCACCTACGACGCGCAGGCGATCTTCGACACGTTCGGTCCCGACGAAATCGCGATCAAGACGCTCAACTTCGAGCACGCGTTCTGGGACAAGATCGCTGGTGCCATGGCGTCGAACAAGACGGCCGCTGCCACCGACCCGTCCGACAAGGTCTTCCTGTCGGGCACCAAGGTCCGCGAGATGCTCGTCAAGGGTGAACGCCCGCCGATCGAGTTCACGCGTCCCGAGGTCGCCGACATCCTCATCGATTCGATGGCGAGCAAAGCGTCCGTCTGACCGCCGCTTCCGTCTCCGCAGCTTCTCCCCTCTCGTCGAGAAGAACCCATGGGCATCTTCGACAAGCTCTTCAAGCCGCCGCCGCGTAACGTCCAGGCCCCCGTGCGGGTGTCGGCCGGTCCGCAGCGCCCGGACCCGAAGGCGAAGAACAACTACATCGTCATCACGCTCGACTCGTGCCGCTACGACTCGTTCATGGCCGCCGAGCCGAAGAACATCCCGCGCATCATGGGCGGGAAGGTTCAGAAGCGTTACAGCTACGCCACGTGGACGGCACCGAGCCATTACAACCTGCTCAGCGGCTTGCTTCCGCACGAGAGTCCTCAGAACGTCTTCGCGTCTGAGTACTACAAGGAAGACTTCCTCAACTACAACCAGCGCTTCGGCACTGAGGGGATGGACTTCGGCAAGCTCGTGCCGACGATGTGGATGCCGACGTACCTGCAGAACGAACTCGGGTACACGACGCACGCACGCGTGTCGCTGCCGGTGCTCAACAGCACCACGGGTGTCAACCGGGGCTTTGACTCGTTCAAGCTCATGGACAGCCACAACGACATGAAGGCGATGCTGAAGACGATGGAGTTCAGCGACGATCGTCCGGCCTTCTACATGCTCAACGTCGGCGAGACGCACTACCCGTTCGTCACGCCGGATCAAGACCCGAGCGACTGGCCGCGCATCAGTGGCGTGCACGGGGTGTTCAAGCACCTCGACAAGCACGTCAAGGACGGCAAGTTGATCACGGACGAGAACGCACCGAAGTTCTTCGACCAGAGCAAGCTGGACGAGCTGCGCGAGATGCAGATCAACACGGTCCGCTACCTCGACCAGGAGGTCTTCCCGGCCCTCTACGACATGGTCCCGAAGAACACCTGGATCACCGTGACCGCCGACCACGGCGAGCTCTTCGGTGAGTCGGGCTACTTCGGCCACGGCCCGATCCTGCACGACAAGGTCATGGAAGTGCCCTTCATGGAAGGAAAAATCCGCTAGCCAAAGCGAAGGTCATTCCGCGCGGGGCGGCGCCCGACGGGCCGAGCTCTGCGTTGCCGAATCCTCAACGAATCCTTGATTCGCCTCCGGTTCGGCGCCTTGATCTCGACTCGTCGGACACCACCACGAACGAAAGCACCTTCGCTCCGGCCAGCTCAGGGCTGAGTTGAGACATCCGTCGCAGCGCAGTCCGGAACATCTGACAACTCAAACCCACACGTCCGCTTTGCTTGCCGTAAGGCAGCTTCGCTTCTCGCGATGAGGCGGAAACCTCAGCACCCCTCGGAAACTCCAATCCAAGATGGAAACGCCCGGATTCACCCTTTGGTTCACCGGCCTGTCAGGCTCGGGGAAGACGACACTCGCCAAGAAGGTCCAGCGCGAGCTGCTCATGCGCGACCTCAACGTCGAGCTGCTCGACGGTGACGTCGTCCGCACGAACCTCTCCAAGGGCCTCGGCTTCAGCAAGGAAGACCGCGACACGAACGTCCGCCGCATCGGCTTCGTCGCGAACCTGCTGGCGCGCAATGGCGCCGTGTCGATCGCTGCCGCCATCTCGCCTTACAGCGAGATTCGTGACGAGATCCGCGGGCTGCACGACAACTTCGTCGAGGTCTACACGGCGTGCTCGCTCGAAACGCTCACCGAGCGCGACGTCAAGGGGCTCTACAAGAAGGCCCTCGCCGGCGAGATTAAGGGCTTCACGGGTGTGGACGATCCCTATGAAGCACCCGAGAATCCCGAGGTCTACGTCGACACCGAAACCGAAGCGATCGAGCAGAGCACCGACAAGATCATGCGTTACCTCGAGCAGCGCGGGCTCATCCCCGCCGCTCCCGGTGGCGACATCTCGGCTGAAGAAGAAGAGAAGATCCTCGCGCGTCTGCGTGAGCTCTCCTTCGTGAGCTGAGTCTCGTTGGTTTGAACAATGGTTTGAACTGAACCGCACCGCAGGCCACTCCCCATGCGTCGCACCCTCCGCATCGCCGCCCTTCTCGCCGTCTGGACGCTCTTCGCGTCCGAACAAGCGCACGCGTACATCGGCCCCGGTGCCGGAATCGCGTTCGCCAGCTCGGCGTTCCTGCTGCTCACCACGATCCTGCTCGCGTTCGGCACGATGTTGATCTGGCCGATCCGTCTGCTTTGGCGGACGATCGTGGTCGGCAACCCGTTCAAGAACGCGCAGGTCAAGCGGGTGGTGATCCTCGGGCTCGACGGCATGGACCCCGGTCTTGCCACGAAGTTCATGCGCGAGGGGAAGCTGCCCCACTTCCAGAAGCTCGCCGACAAGGGCGTCTTCCGGCCGCTCGGCACGAGTTACCCCTCGATGTCGCCGGTTGCCTGGTCGTCGTTCACGACGGGTGTCGACCCCTCGCGCCACAACATCTACGACTTCCTCACGCGTGACCCCTGCACGTACATGCCGATGCTGTCTTCGACGGACATCGGCAACGCGTCCAAGGTGCTCAACATCGGGAAGTACGTCATCCCGATCGGGAAGCCCCGCATCAAGCTGCTGCAGAAGAGCCAGGCCTTCTGGAAGCTGCTCGGCGAGAAGCACATCTTCTCGATCATCCAGCGCGTGCCGATCACGTTCCCGCCCGTGAAGTTCAACGGGCTGCTGCTGTCGGGCATGTGCGTGCCCGACCTGCGCGGTAGCCAGGGCACGTTCAGCTTCTTCAGCACGGCGAGCGGCGAGGACGGTCAGGCGGCCTTCACGGGCGGTGAGCAAACGGTGCTGCGGCGCAAGCCCGGCAGCAACGTCATCCGCTCGCGCATCCTCGGTCCCGAGAACTCGATGCGGACCGACGAAGACTTCATGACGCTGCCCTTCACGCTGATCATCTCGGACGACCAGAAGGACTGCACGTTCGAGATCGACGGCTGCGACGCCTTCACGATCAAGGTCGGCGAGTACAGCGAGTGGATCGACCTCACGTTCAAGGCCGGCATCGGCGCGAAGGTCCACGGCATCGCACGCTTCTACGTCACGTCGGTCGACCCGGACGTCAACGTCTACATGACGCCAATCCACATCGACCCCGAGAACCCGGTGATGCCGATCGCGCATCCCACGGCGTACTCGGTCTACCTCGCGAAGAAGCTCGGTCGCTTCGCCACGCTCGGCCTCGCAGAGGACACGTGGGCGCTCAACGAGCGCGTCATCGACGAGAAGGCCTTCTTCGACCAGGCCATGCTCATCAGCGAAGAGCGGCGCCTGCAGTTCAAGGACGCTCTCCAGCGCACGAAAAAGGGCCTCGTCACGTGTGTCTTCGACACCACCGACCGCGTGCAGCACATGTTCTACCGCTACCTCGACCCGACGCACCCGGCGAACGAAGGCAAGGACACCACCGAGTGGGCCGACGCGATCGAGCGCACGTACCAGAAGATGGACTCGATGCTCGGGGACATGTGGGACGAGCTCGTCGAGGATCCCGACACGGCGCTCATGGTCATCTCCGACCACGGCTTCACGAACTTCCGCCGCGGTGTGAACCTGAACTCGTGGCTGCGTGACAACGGCTACCTCTTCATCAAGGACGACAAGCGCACGTCGGGCGACTGGTTCGCCGACATCGACTGGTCGCGCACGAAGGCGTTTGCGCTCGGACTCACCGGCATCTTCATCAACCGTAAGGGCCGCGAGTCGTCGGGCATCGTCGAGGAGGGCGAGGAGTACGACGCGCTCAAGAACGAGCTCATCGAGAAGCTGCGTGAGCTGTACGACGAGAAGGAGGAACGCAAGGCCGTCATCGACGTGTTCGCGGCGACCGACTTCTTCGACGGCCCGTACCGCTTCGACGCGCCGGACCTCATCGTCGGCTACGACGGCGGCTACCGGAACTCGTGGGAGTGCGCCACGGGCTCGGTCACCGAAGACACGTTCACAGACAACAAGAAGAGCTGGTCCGGCGACCACTGTGTCGACCCGCGCATCGTGCCGGGCGTCTTCTTCAGCAACCGCCCGATCAAGCTCGAAGAACCGAACCTCTTGGACATGGCACCGACGGTGCTGCGTCTGTTCGGTCAGGACGTCCCGAAGTACATGCAGGGCAAGGCGGTCTTCGCCGAGCCCGGCGAGAGCAACGACGTCCGCGGCCCGGTCGACCCGACGGTGATGAGCCAGTCGGGTTCGGCACCGGGCGCCCTCATCTTCCCCGACAAGCACTCGGCTCCGGCCGGGTCGGTCACGCCCGACGGCGTGCCGGCCGCCAAGGAGAACGGCGACTCATGACGCGCCTCGCCCTCGCATGCGCTGCCGCCACGGCGATCACCGCCGTGGCCCTCTTCTCCAACCCGTCGAGCAACGAGGTCAACTCGCTGCCCGTCGCCCGCGCGAGCTTCGTGCCCGCGCCGGTGCCCGCCGCTGACCCTGCCCCGATCGACAAGCCCGGCGTTCTCGTGCTCGGCATCGACGGCATGGACCCGGTCATCCTGCGCCGGTACATCAGCAAGGGCATCATGCCGAACTTCGCCCAGCTCGCTGGCGAGGGCGCCTTCCAGAGCCTCGGCACGGCGAACCCGCCGCAGAGCCCCGTCGCCTGGTCGAACTTCGTCACGGGCATGAACCCCGGCGGACACGGCATCTACGACTTCGTCCACCGCGACCCGCACACGTACCAGCCGATCAGCTCGGCGACAACGGTGCTCGACCCCGACGACGAGCCCGGCTACCTCGACCTCTTCGGCTATTCGCTGCCGATGGGCGGCGGTGAGGCCGGCAACAACCGCTCGGGCACGCCCTTCTGGGACATCCTGCACGGCGCCGGCGTGAACACGGAGGTCTACCGCATCCCCGGCAACTTCCCGGTGACGGAGTCGGAGGCGCTCACGCTGTCCGGCATGGGCACGCCCGACCTGCGCGGCGGCTTCGGCGTCTACCAGTGGTTCACGAACGACCCGCCGCAGGAAACCGGGCACCTCAAGGGTGACCTCTTCGTTGTCACGGTGGACGACACGGACCTCGACGGCGTCGGCGACACGGTGCTCACGAAGCTCACCGGCCCCGACCATCCGCTCAAGCGCCCCATCGAGGGTGAACCCGCGCCGGGCCCGCTGACCGTGCCGATGACGGTTCACGTCGACGGCGAGAACGACGCGGTCTGGATCAAGTGCGGCGGCGCCGAGACGGTGATCTCCCAGGGTGAGTGGAGCGACTGGCTCGAAGTCTCGTTCGACGTCGCGCCGATGGGCGTGCTGCCGGCCATGACGGGACAGGTGCGCTTCTACCTCAAGGAAGCCCGCCCGACGTTCAAGCTCTACGCCTCGCCGATCAACTTCCTGACGTCCGCACCCGTCGCGGCCATCACCACGCCCGACGACGCGGCCGCCGAGATCGATGACGCCATCGGCCCGATCTACACCCAGGGCATGCCGGAAGAGACGGACGCGCTGAAGGACGGCACGTTCAGCGACGACGACTACATCAGCCAGGTCAAGCAGGTGCACGCCGACGGCGAGCGCCTCCTCGACTACGCCCTGTCGCGCTTCGAGCGCGGCGACATGACCTTCTTCTACCTCTCGGACATCGACCTCCAGTGCCACATGCTGTGGCGCCTGAAGGACCCGAAGTTCGACGACATGCCGCGCCACCCCGCGAAGGATCCGGCGATCGGCGACCGCAACTCCAACGCGATCGAAGACTTCTATCGCGGCGTCGACCGCATCCTCGGCCACGTCCGCGCGACGGTGCCCGAAGACACGCTCGTCATGGTCATGTCCGACCACGGCTTCCAGCCGTACGTCCGCGAGATGCACCTGAACTCGTGGCTGCGCGACGAGGGCTACCTCGTGCTGCAGGAAGCCGACGAGGCCACGCTGAGCCAGGCCGTCGACCAGAGCGGTTGGGTGCCGGGCACGATGGCTTCCGATTACAGCGCTTGGCGAGACACGCTGCCTCCCCCGCCGCGCCCGCGTCCCGGCTACCGCCCAGACCCGCGCCCCGTGCTCACGAGCACGTTCCTGAAGATCGAAGGCCACGACGCCAAGGCGCTGCTCGCCGACTGGACGCAGCAGCTCATCGCGAAGAGCAACCCCGCGCTGCTCGAGGCTGTCGCCAACGGCGATGTCGCGCGCTGGTCCGACGAGCGCTCGCGCTGGGAGAGGTTCACGTCGCGCGAAGCGCTCTTCGACGTCGACTGGACCCACACGCGGGCCTTCGGCGTCGGCTTCAACGCCCTGTACTTCAACGTCGAGGGCCGCGAGGACAAGGGCATCGTCCCGCCGGACGAGATCGACGCCCTCGGCGCCGAGATCGCGGCCAAGCTCGAGGCCTTCATGGACGAGGGCATCGGCACGAACCCCGTGAAAAAGGTCTACACGGCCGCCGAGGCCTACGAGGGCACGCGCCTCCCGGAGGCCCCCGACCTCGTGATCGGCTACGACCGCCTCTTCGGCTGCTCCAACGAGTCCACGCTCGGAGAAGTGCCCCCCGGGATCATGTGGGACAACGTCGGCCGCTGGTCGGGCAACCACCTCATGGACCCCTCCGTGGTGCCGGGCGTTCTGCTCACGAACATTCCGATCGCCGGCGAGGGCTATGACCTCACCGACCTGACGGCCACACTGCTTGACCACTACGGCATCGAGCCGGCCAAGGGCATGATCGGCGAGCCGATCGACTTCGGCTCGCGCTGACAGCCACCCGATAGACTTGATGAACCCTGAGTGCTGCCGATGGTGGCACCCACCGACTCCTGGAGAAACGACATGTTTGGCGGCACGAAAGTCCGACTCGACAAGGACCTGATCTCGCGCCTGAAGCGCGTCTCCGACACGGCCGGCTACGCCACCGTCGAGGAGTTCATCACGCACATCCTCGAGAAGGAACTCGCCAACTTCGAAGGCGACGAGAGCGACGAGGACATCAAGAACAAGCTGCGCGGCCTCGGCTACATCTCGTAGCGCAGCCCGCGGGAAGAGTCATTCCTCCCGACAGGCTGCTGGACCGCAGTTCTCGAAGTATCCAATCGGCGCACGGTCGTGCCGATCCATGACCGTGCGTCGGTGACGACGCCCCCATTCGCGCCCGACGACGCATGAGCCTCTTCACCAACATCAGCACCAACCTCTTCGACGTGCTCTTCTTCCCGTTCGGCGGGTCGGCAAACTGGCACGTCTGGATCTCGGTGATCTTCTGGTCGCTCGCCTTCGGCGTCGCGGCGCTGCTGGCCTTCAAGTACTGCAGCAACCAGGGCGCCATCGCGTGGGCGAAGAACGGCATCAGCGTTCATCTGCTCGAGATCCGGTTGTTCCAGGAGGACATCCTCGGCGTGCTCGTCTCCACCGGGAAGATCCTCTGGAAGAACTTCCTGTATGTCGGCAACAACCTGCTGCCGATGGCCGTGATGATGATCCCGTTCGTGATGCTCTTCTCGAACATGGTGTCGCACTACGCGCTGGCACCGATGGAGGTGGGCACGGCCACGATGTTGAAGGTCGAGCTCGACAAGGAGCACACGACGATCGACACGAAGAGCGTCGCGCTCGAGGTCCCCGAGGGCGTCGTCGTCGAGGCCGGCCCGGTGCGCACGCCCGACGGAAAGATCGCCTGGCGTCTGCGCGCGGATGCCAACGGTGACCACCTGCTCGGCATCCGTGTCGGCGATCAGGTCATCAACAAGGGTCTCGCCGTCGGCGGCGAGCCGCGCAAGGTCCCCGTGCTGCGCAGCAAGGACTGGTTCGACCTCATGCTCTATCCGGGCGAGGAGACGCTTCCCAGCGACTCGCCTGTGATGTCGGCCAAGTTCGCGACGCCCTCCACGACGGCGGGCTATCCGCAGCGTGATCTCGGGTGGATGCCCGGCGGCGAGGCGGGGTTGATGATCGTCGTACTGATCGTCTCGATCGTGGCGGCGTTCGGGCTCCGGAACGTCTTCAACGTCACGTTCTGAACGGCACGACGTCGAGCCTGGATGACGCATGGATCATCCCCTGCAACCGCAGGGCATTGTCGGAGGACTCGGCGCGTGTGCTCGCCGAAGCGTGACTTCGCGGGCCGGTCGAGAGAAGCCTCGCCACGATCGTCGATGAAAGACCCTGGCGCGACGATGTGCGCGGATATCATGCCTGCGATGCGCATGCCCTCGTCGATCGCCGCCGTTCTCGTCGCCCTGATTGCGGCGTGCTCGCCGGCACCCAGCGACGGTGACAGCGAAGAGCGCGCGCCCGCCTCGGCGGATCGCCGCCCGCACATCGTGCTCATCGTCTGCGACACGCTGCGCGCCGATCATCTCGACCTGCACGGCTACGCGCGCAGCACGGCTCCGTTGCTGCGCGGCTGGGCCTCGACGGGGATGGTCTACGACGAGGCCACCGCGCCCAGCAACTGGACCCGCCCGTCGATCCAGTCGCTCTTCACGGGCCGCCACCCGATCGCGGATCAGATCTTCCATCCCGGCGACCGCTGGCGGACTGACGTCCACTGGTTGCCCGAGCTGCTCCAGGAGGCCGGCTACGAAACCGTCGCCGCCACGGCGAACCTCTTCCTCGGCGCAGACTTCGGCGGGTCGCGCGGCTTCGACCGGCATGTGCACACGGAGTTCGATCGCGCCCAGCCCGGACACTGGAAGCACCTCATCGCGGCCGAGGGCCTGCTGACGGATCTCGAGGGTGCGTTGACCGCACCGCCACTCGATGACGACCGGCCGGTCTTCCTCTACGTGCACCTCATGGAGCCGCACATCCCCTACGACCCGCCGGCCGAGTATCGGTCGTGGTGTCCGCCGGATTACGACGGCCCGTTCGACGGGCGCGGCGCGGCCTTCGGCGCGCTGAAGGGTGACAACGTCGACGAGCGCCTCGCCGCCGGCGACCGCGAGCAGCTCATCGGCCTCTACGACGGCGAGATCCGACGCATGGACGACCAGCTCCAGCGCCTGCGCAAGATGGTCGCCAAGCACCTGGGCGGGCGTGACGTCCTCACCGTACTCACGGCCGACCACGGCGAGGCCTTCGGCGAGGGGCCGTCGAATCGCTACACGCACGGCTGGGGCATGGGGCCCGAGCTGCTGCACGTCCCGCTGGTGGTGCACGACGGACGCGAGCACGGGCGCGTCTCGGCGCGCGTCGGGCTCGTCGACATCTTCACGACGCTGATGGAGACCGCCGACGCCGAGCTGCCCGACGACATCGATGGCTTGCCGCTGCGCGATGCCCAGCGCGGGCGCGAGTACGTCTCGTACAAGGCTCTGCCCGGAGCCACGGCGCTGTCCGGCCAGCTCGCCGTGTTGCGCGACGACCTGCGCGCCGAGCGTCACGATGACGGGACGTGGGGTCTGTTCCGCACCGACACGGGCGAGGACGTCACGGAGGTCTATCCGCGCGTGCTGCGCGACATGATCCGCTCGTCCACGCGGTGGGCCCGCGCGAGCCGCGAACGTCTGCCCGACCCCGAAGCCGGACGCGAGTCGAACAGCGCGGGCGGCGATCTCTTCGAGAAGCTCAAGGCGCTCGGATACGCCGACGAGGTCACGGACGAATCCGCTGGTGACGAGCAGGGAGACGACGTCGACACCGAGCCCAAGCCGGAGCAACCCGAGCCGGGGCATGACGGGTGAGGCGCGTCTCGATCCTCGGCGCGACCTTCGACCAGGTCCGGGAGCATGCACGGCGTCACGTCGGCCGCGGCTCCGGGGAAGCGGCCGCGGTGTACCGCCACGCGTTCGCGACGGGTGCGCTCGCACCGGAAGCCTGCAACCTCGGCCCCGCGGCTGCGCATCGCTGGCACGACGCGTTCGACATCGCGCTGCCCGACGTCGCGCACACCGACGTCGCGCACACCGACGTCGCGGCGGCCGGCGACGTCGCCAAGGCCGCGCTGCGCTTCGCGGACGGCCGCAGCGTCGAGTGCGTGCGTATCCCGCTCGGGCGCGGCCGCGAGTCGCTCTGCCTCTCGAGTCAGGTCGGCTGCGCGCGGGCCTGTGCCTTCTGCGAGACGGCGCGCATGGGCCTCGTCCGCCAGCTCACCGCCGATGAGATCGTCGCGCAGCTCGTCGTCGCGCGCACGCAGCTCGCCTGGCGCCCGTCGACCGTCGTGTTCATGGGCATGGGCGAGCCGCTTGACAACGTCGACGCCGTCGCCGATGCCATCGACGTCTTCGTCGACCGCCGCGGCCCGGCCCTGCGCCACGACGCGATCACCGTCTGCACGGTCGGCCACGTCCCCGGGCTCGACACCCTCCGCGCCCGCGCCCCCCGCCGTCTCAACGTCGCCCTGAGTCTCAACGCCGCCGACGACACCCTGCGCGCCGAGATCATGCCGGTCGCCCACCGCTGGCCCCTCGCCGAGGTGCAGGCCGCACTCCAGCGCTTTCGTCGCCGCAGCAACCAAGTGCTCGGCATCCACTACTGCTTGCTGCCCGGCATCAACGACACCCGCGCCGACGCCCGCGCCGTCGCCGCCTTCTGCGAACCGCTCGGACGCGCGTGGGTCCACCTGATCCCCTACAACCCGGGCACCGAGCCGCTCACGCGCGCACCGCGCGAGCACGAGGTCACGCGCTTCATCGCCTGGCTACGCGAGAACGGCCTCGCCGTGCGCCGCCGCATCACGAAGGGTGACGACGTCATGGCGGCCTGCGGGCAGCTGCGAACGGCGCGCTGAGAGTGCTGCGCCCTGCGATCCGGCGAGAGTCGCTGGCGACGGGGGTGCGCGTCGAACCACGCGCCGCGACAGGCGTCGCCGAACGATGCACGCCTGCCGAAGGACGGCATCGACGACGTGCTCGTCGCACCCACCCTCACCGCCCGGCCCGGAATATCGATCTCCACGCGGTCCGCACCGCCCATGCGCGAAGTGGCCTCAGCGCGACGCGACGCTGAGCACGGCGCTCCCGAAGCGCGGCAGCACAACGCAGCACGGCAGCACAACGCAGCACGGCAGCGCTGCGCACCGCGGCAATGGCTCAAGTCAGCGCTGTTCGCGCTGCGCTCGTCGACGCCGCCGAAGCCTTCCTGATGTTCGATCGCTGTTGCGAGCCGCGCCCGTTCACATGTTGCGTCGGTACTGCCCGCCGACGGCGTAGAGTGCGCCACTCATCTGCCCCAGCGTCGCGACCTTCGCGGCTTCGAGCAACGACTCGAAGACGTTGCCGTGCTCGATCGCTGTCTTCTGCAGCGCCGACAGCGCGGCCCCGGTCGCACCCTCGCAGCGCTTCTGGAACGCCGTGCGCGCATCGATTGCGTCCTGCTTCTCCTCGGTGGTCGCGCGGATGACCTCCTCGGGAATGATCGTCGGCGAGCCGTTCGGATCGAGGAACGTGTTGACGCCCACGATCGGCATCTCGCCGGTGTGCTTCAGCGTCTCGTAGTGCAGCGACTCGTCCTGGATCTTGCTGCGCTGGTACATGCGCTCCATCGCCCCGAGCACGCCGCCGCGCTCGGAGATGCTGCGGAACTCCGCCATCACGGCCTCCTCGACGAGGTCGGTGAGGTCCTCGATGATGAACGCACCCTGCTGCGGGTTCTCGTTCTTCGCGAGACCGAGCTCCTTGTTGATGATGTGCTGGATCGCCATCGCGCGCCGCACCGACTCCTCGGTGGGCGTCGTGATCGCCTCGTCGTAGGCGTTCGTGTGCAGCGAGTTGCAGTTGTCGTAGATGGCGTACAGCGCCTGCAGCGTGGTGCGGATGTCGTTGAAGCCGATCTCCTGGGCGTGCAGCGACCGACCCGACGTCTGAATGTGGTACTTGAGCTTCTGGCTGCGCTCGCCGCCGCGATAGACGTTGCGGATCGCCCGCGCCCAGATGCGACGCGCGACGCGTCCGATCACCGAGTACTCGGGGTCGATGCCGTTGCTGAAGAAGAACGACAGGTTCGGCGCGAAGTCGTCGATGTGCATGCCGCGCGACAGGTAGTACTCGACGTACGTGAACCCGTTGCTCAGCGTGAAGGCGAGCTGCGTGATCGGGTTCGCCCCGGCCTCCGCGATGTGATAACCCGAGATCGACACGGAGTAGAAGTTGCGCACAGCTCGGTCGATGAACGACTGCTGGATGTCGCCCATCATCCGCAGCGCGAACTCGGTGCTGAAGATGCACGTGTTCTGGGCCTGATCCTCCTTGAGGATGTCGGCCTGCACCGTGCCGCGCACGGCCGACATCGTCTCGGCCTTGATGCGCTCGTAGACGTCGGCCGGGAGTACCTCGTCGCCGCTCACACCGAGCAGCGCTAGGCCGAGGCCGTCGTTGCCCTCGGGGAGTTCGCCGCGATACCGCGGACGCTCGATGCCCAGTGCGTCGTACTTCGCCTTGATCTTGGCCTCGACCTCGTCGACGAGCCCCTCGGCGCGGATGTATTTCTCGCAGCCTTGGTCGATCGCGGCGTTCATGAAGAACGCCAGCAGCATCGGCGCCGGGCCGTTGATCGTCATCGACACGGACGTCTTCGGATCGGCGAGGTCGAAGCCCGAGTAGAGCCGCTTCGCATCGTCGACGGTGCAGATCGACACACCCGAGTTGCCGACCTTGCCGTAGATGTCGGGCCGAACGTCGGGATCCTCACCGTACAGCGTGACGGAGTCGAAAGCCGTCGACAGACGCTTGGCCGGCTGACCGAGCGAGACGTAGTGGAAGCGCTTGTTTGTCCGCTCGGGGCCGCCCTCGCCGGCGAACATGCGCGCCGGATCTTCGCCCTGACGCTTGAGCGGGAAGACGCCGGCTGCGAAGGGGAAGGCGCCGGGGACGTTCTCGCGGAGCTGCCACGTGAGAAGATCGCCCCAGTCGTGGTAGCGCGGCAGGCTCACGCGCGGGATGCGCAGGCCCGACAGCGACGTCGTGAACAGCGGCTGCTCGAGCACCTTGTCACGCACCTTGAAGCGGTAGACGTCGTCGGCGAACGTCGCCTGCAGCTTCGGCCAACCGCGCAGCAGCTCGCGGCACGCATGGTCGAGCCGCTCGGAGAAGGTGTTGTGGACGTCGACGAGCTCGGCGATCGCCGCCGACTCGCCATCCCGGTGCTCGAGCGCGTCGCCCGGCTGGACATCCTCGGTGGCCACGCCGAGCGCCTCGACGGCACCGCGCACCTGGTACATCTGACGTGCGAGTACGGCCTGCTCCGCGATCCAGGCTTCGTGCTGGTCGCGACTCTCGGCGATCTCCGCAAGGTAGCGCGTCCGGGCCGGCGGGATCACGTAACGCAGCTCGCCCTTGCGGTCGGCGGCCGCGAGCGACGAGCTGAGCGCCACGCCCGTCTTCTCGCTGATCTTCGCGATGAGCTCGCGGTAGAGGCCGTTCATCCCCGGGTCGTTGAACTGCGAGGCGATCGTCCCGTGAATAGGAAGCGCCTCGTCGTCGCCGTCGAACCGTGTGTGGTTGCGGCGATACTGCTTGCGGACGTCGCGCAACGCGTCGAGCGAGCCGCGCTTGTCGAACTTGTTGATCGCGATGACGTCCGCGAAGTCGAGCATGTCGATCTTCTCGAGCTGCGTCGCGGCGCCGTACTCGGACGTCATGACGTAGAGCGAGACGTCGCTGTGCTCGACGATCTCCGTGTCCGACTGGCCGATGCCGGAGGTTTCCACGATCACGAGATCGAAGCCTGCCGCCTTGCAGATGTCGATCGATTCCTGCACGTGCCGGCTCAGCGCGAGGTTGCTCTGACGCGTGGCGAGCGAGCGCATGTAGACGCGCGGGTCGTCGATCGCGTTCATGCGGATGCGGTCGCCGAGCAGCGCCCCGCCCGACTTCCGCTTCGACGGGTCGACGGAGATGATCGCGACCGTCTTTTCGCTGAAGTCGATCAGGAAACGCCGCACGAGTTCGTCGACGAGCGACGACTTGCCCGCACCGCCGGTGCCCGTGACGCCGAGCACGGGCACGGTGGAGCGAGCGCCGAGCAGATCGCGCAGAGCGACGTCGATCGGCTCGAAGCCCTCGGGGTCGTTCTCAGCCGACGTGATGAGCTTGGCGATCACCTGCGGCCGCTTCGCCGCAAGCGCGTCGATGGCATCCGACTGACCACCAGGATCGGGCGCGGCGCACTGTGAGAGGAGATCGTCGATCATCCCCTGCAGCCCCATCGACCGCCCATCGTCGGGCGAATAGATGCGGTCGATCCCGTAGGCGTGTAGCTCTTCGATCTCGGACGGGAGGATCGTGCCCCCGCCGCCGCCGAAGAGCTTGATGTGCCCTGCGCCGCGTTCCTCGAGTAGGTCGTGCATGTACTTGAAGAACTCGACATGCCCGCCCTGGTACGACGTGATCGCGATGGCCTGGACGTCTTCCTGGATCGCGCAGTCGACGATCTCGGCCACCGAGCGGTTGTGGCCGAGGTGAATAACCTCCGCGCCGGAGCTCTGCAGGATGCGCCGCATGACGTTGATCGCCGCATCATGACCGTCGAAGAGCGACGCCGCCGTGACGATGCGCACAGGGTGGGCGAGGCGGAAAGGCTCGTCGACGGGCGACGAGGACGGTGGTGCGGACGAAGTAGCCATGGCAGCTCTCAGCAACGACGGGGCGGTGTGCCAAGACACACCAACTTCCGGGGTCGGGCGAACGCCCGAGAATAGCGGATCGCCCCTCTTCTCGCACCGCGCGTGTCTCACCTCCGCACAGCGAGCCGCCGGGCACCCGAAAAGCGCGCGCTTGAACCTCCACAATCCGCACAGCGGCCTCTATCTTCCTCGATCCCCGTCCCACCACCGACTCCCCTCACCATGACCTACGGACACGGCGACCCGGCGATCCCCGTCGACGCGATCCGCCTGCACGACGCCGCTGTGGCCGTTGGAGCGGCCACCTACGTCGATCCCGCCACTGGGTACGACGTGCTCACCGAGGCGACGTTACGCGCACAAGGCGAATGCTGCGGCTGCACGTGTCGCCACTGCCCCTACGACGCCGTCCAACAGGCCCTCGCCGGACGCCACTCGGTCCGCCCCTGCGCATGACCTCACGGCGCGCCCTTGATCGCGGGCAGCAAGGTCAGGGTTCGGACGATGGCTCCGTTGCATAGCCCGCCCCACGCGAGCCCAACGCTCGACGACTACCGAGGATCCACCCGCCAGCGAATGCGAGGACGGCTAAGGAGACAAGGACAACAACGGGATGGTCGAGATCGCTGACCGCAATGATCGAATAGAGCTGTGCCGCGCCACAGACGGCCGCAAGCACGGTCCCCAGGATCACGGATATGGAAGTCCAGCAACCGAGGGACTCTCGGTACGAGGTCTTTCGTGCACTCATGTTGAACGAGCTCCCGAACGAGGCGCGCGCCGCTACCGTTTCCGCTCGATCGCACCCTCACATGAGGGCTCACATCTCTAGACGCTCACGGGACAGCGACGCGCAACGAACGTCCAGATGATCCCTGCCCCGGGCAGCTCTGTCGAAGCCGTGCGACTGCACAACGTCGCGCATGAAGCGCCCGACTTGTCTCACAACACCACAAGACGAAGAAGCCGAACACACGTGTGCTTACTGCGGGAAGAGCGTGCACTGTGACGCCAAGCCATGCACTGAAGGTGCCACCTTCCATCCAGACTCAATCAGTCCGCGAACATGTCCCGACAGCCACGTTGTCGCCCAGCGATAGTCGGGATGTTCGCGCTCGCGTATGCGGAAGGCTGGCGGATGCGCAACACCACCTTCGGGTTCGATGAGCGCGTGAAGCAGCTCGTGGAACACGACGAACTCAACAAAGCGCACTGGAACACTTGGTTGGTCAAGAGCCGGGTGAACGCGTACGAGATGGCCGGCGCTGTCGTAGCTCCCGAGTCGAATTGTCTTCCAACCCGGCCTCGATCGTTGGCCCCAGGTCATCGCCGGGGCATCGCTGAACTGCTTGCGAAAGTGGAGCTTGAGAACACGGTCAGCGACATCGGAGAGGTTGTGCTCTCCCTCCGTTCGACAAGCAACTCGGGTCCGCGATCGCACGAATTTCCGGAGCTCGTCGTCCGCCCACGCGCGAAGTCCATCGCTCAACGTGCCCGTTACCAACCAGCACGTCAGCGCCTGCACGATCTCCGCGGGTGCGTGACGGAAAACCGCGTGCAGCTCTACGTGGGAGCATGTGCCGCCCTGCTCTTTACGAACACTCGCCAGGAGGCGCTTCGAAGTTCCATACTCGACCCGAACTCGGTGACCGAGAGCGAGGCCGAAGGTCTCTTGCGCGTCGTCTTGGAACAGGTGAGTCATGAGCACACCACTCTATGACCGAGCGAGCCGCGTTAAAGGATCAGGCGCACAACGCGCAAATCGGGCCGGCACGTCGGGTCGTCGAGAGCACGCGATCCCTCATGTTGACCGGTGGGTAGCACCCACATGGATGGCAGTTGACGTCCGCTTGAACATGTCGCGCATCACCTTGGTCACTGCGTGCAAGGTCCGCACGAGGCGGGCCGACCCCTGAAGCGACACCTGAACCGAAGGACGCGCTAGAGTCCTAGGCAGCCCTGGGGAGGGCGCACACTCAAGGGAAAATTAATGATGGATGACCTGAAGGATCGCCCGTTCAACGAACTCATCAAGTTGCTCAAGGACTACGTCGGAACGAACGCAGCCGTCGCTGAGCTGGCAAGTGTTAAGGACGCCTCGACTCCGTCGCGGTGGATCAAGGGATCGAGTCGCCCACTGGTTCGCTTGCTTGTCGAGACGATCGTGAAGAACCTTACTTCACCACCCAACGCGCTGAAGACCGGCGTGGACAAGCTTCTGTCAGATCACCCGCACTTCGGCGCGGCACTCCTCGATGCATATGACGTCGACGAAAACCTGAAGGATGCGCTGCAGTGGAAGGTCGGACAACCCGTGCACTACAAGAAGACGATCGACTACGGGCTCCGTCGGATCAGCCGCCAGTACGCGAACCCCGCGCTAATCCGCGACAATCTTGAATACAAGTGCGTCACAGCGCCCACAGGTCCAGACACACCCGGATTCCGTCTACAGCACTCCACGGTCAGCTGGGACGGCGTCCTTCCCGAAGGGCCGCTCTGTGTCAGCTTCGTCTGCGACGAAGACCAGCTCCAATCGGAGTTCCGCGACGCGACGTGCATCTATCGGGAAGAGATGCTTGGCTTGCGCGACATCCTCACAGGTGACTCGTTCGAGCAGTTCATCACCGAGCGAGCACTGCGAGCAGATGTCGAGATCAAGTCCGAGAACGAGTGCCTGAACTCGGTCGGAACGTTCCGCACGGAAGACACCGGTGTCCTGCGCGCGTACTTCGATGTCGACGTGCCGGCCGGGGAGCGTGTCCGCGTGACGGTGCGCATCACGTCGCCGCAGCGCCTAGACGTCGACCACCTCTTCGTCAAGTTCGATGGATACGACATCTCCGGCGGAGCCATGATCACCTTCAAGCCGCCCGTCCCGCTGGACGCGGTGGAGTGCTACGGCTTCGCCGGCTCGATCGACCAGGGCGCCGTCGCCGAGCGGCAGTGGCACTTCGAGTACCACTCTGATGGAACCATCGTGGCGCACGCCTCGCTCGCGGTCTTGGCTGCGGGGAGCGGCGTCTACTTCGACTGGGCCCATGACTACAAGGTGAAGGCCTTTCGTGGCGATGTCGACGACGTCCAGCGAATCCAGCGCCGTTCCCGAGAACTCTTCGGCCGCCGCGCCGTACAAGTGCTGCGCGAGAAGCCGGCACTGTCCCACGAGTATCTCTCGGATCAACTCAGCAAAGGCCTCCTCTTCGGCATCTACCAGACCTATCGCCCCCGCGGACCACGCACGGCGGATGCGCCACCGCGCTCCAAGGATGATGTTCTCGTAGGCTTCGCAGCGTGTCATTGGAATGGTCCGACACTTCACCTTGAGCAAGTCTCGATGTTGCCGGAGCTGACGGGCCAGCGCTTGGGGCGCATGCTCATCCGCCACGTCCTGACTGTTGGAGGTGCCGCGCAAGCTGACGCTGTCACACTGATGACCTTCAGCGATGTGGCGTGGAACGGCCCTATGTACGCCGAACTCGGTTTCGTCGCGCTTGAGGACGATGACCTCACCGCCAGTCAGCACGACATCGTGTCGCAAGACCGGGCTGCCTTCGGGGGGCACCCCGAGCTCGCTTCAAAGCGCGTCTTGATGCGTCACCCACTCGGAAACCGGTGGCGAGTCGCTCCGTGGAAAGACGAAACGTGAGCGCCCTGCGCATGATCGTCGGTACGATTCGAGATGCTTCGGGCGTTGAGCTGCCACAGGGCGCAGACGTAGAACTGTCTGTTGTCATCGGCCCCCTTGAGACGATCACCTGTCGCGTATTCCTCATGCGCAGCGACCCTGCCTCCCTCGTTGCACGGCAGGTGTGCCTCATCGATCATGGAGATCTCGGATTCGAGCCGTTATGCGTTGCGTGCCCCGTGAGGGGGCGCGTTCTGGTCCACCCGGCTCACTTCGTAGAGGACGGTTCTCTGGTAAGCGACATGCCCACGACACGCTCGATCACACCGCCATCCCGCCTCGCGATCCGCGGCCATGAACTCTAGAGAAGAGCAAATCGCGATCCTCTTCGGCGGCCCGAGTGACGAGCGCGACATCTCGGCCGGGTCGATCAAGCCCTGGGTGACGTACCTGCGCGGGCGCCCCGGCGTCGCGCTGACGGTCGTGTTCATCGACCGTCAGCGGCGCGGCTTCGTGCTCGACCCGCGTTTCGACTTCACGAACACCTGTTCCGACTTCGAGGTCGAGCTGCAGGACGAAGACGCGCTGGACGACGACGCCCTCGACGCGCTCTTGGCCGGGTACGACCTCGTCGTGCCGATCGTCCACGGCGAGTTCGGCGAGGACGGAGAGATCCAGGCGCGGCTCGATGAGCTCGGCGTGCCGTATGTCTTCAGCAGCCCGGCGGCCCTCGCGGCGAGCATCGACAAGGCGGCAACCTACGCGGCGCTCGCGGCGGTCGACATGCCCACGCCGAGACACGCGGTGTTCGAGCGCGACGCCGCGGCCGCGGATGTGCTCGCGTGGGCCCGGAGCGAATGCGCGCCGGTGACGATCGGCAACGCGCGCTGGCTCTGCGCGATCAAGCCGCTGCGCGCCGGCTCGTCGAACGGCGTCTCGCTCGTGCGCGACGACGTCGACGAGATCACGACGGCCCTCGCGTCGGCCCGCAAGCACGACGCGCGCGCCCTCGTCGAACAAGTGCTCGTCGGCACGGAGTTCTCGGCGCTCGTGCTCGACGGCGACGACGACGCAGCCCACGCACTGGCACCGACCGAGGTCTGCAAGACGGGCGTCACCTACGACCGCCGCGCAAAGTACCTGCACGGCGAGGACTCCGTCCTGCACACGCCGCTGCGCGCGGCCACGCACATCGAGCGCGTGCGCCAGGCCGCGGCCCGCGCCTACCGCGCGCTCGGTATGTCGCAGATCGCGCGCATCGACGGCTTTCTCGGCGACGACGGCACGATCTTCGTCACCGACGCCAACGGCATCAGCGGCATGGGCTTTTCGAGCTTCGTCTTCCTGCAGACGAGCATGGTCGGGCTCTCGCATCGCGAGCTCGTCCTGCGTCTCGTCGAGCGCGCGCTCGGTCGCAGCCTGCCCGCGCCCGCCGACGACGCCCATCGCAGCCGCGTGCACCTCCTCTTCGGCGGCGCGACGTCGGAGCGCACCGTGTCACGGCAGTCGGGCATCTTCGCGGGCCTGTGCCTCATCGCGGCCGGCTACGACGTGCACTTCCACCTCATGGATACGGCGCATCGCTTCACCGAGATCGGGCTCTTCTACGCGCTGCACCACGAGGTCGCCGAGATCGAAGCGCTCATCGACGATCCCGCCCGCCGCGCCGACATCGCCGCGCTCGCGCACGAGATCGCCGCCGAGCTGCACCTCGATGCCGACGCCGTGAACCTCAAGCTCCATGTCGGGCCGACAACCGACCTCGCCGGCGCCGTGCGCGACGCCGACTCTGTCTTCCTCGCCCTGCACGGCGGCCCCGGCGAAGACGGCACGATCCAGTCGGCCCTCGACATTCTCGGCAAGCCGTACAACGGCTGCGGCCCGGCCGCCTCGCGCCTGTGTGCCGACAAGGGCGACCTCAACGACGCCATCGATGCCGCGAACCTCGACGGCGTCCGCACACCGCGCCGCCGAGCGCTGAGCCGGATGGAGATGGTGACGCTGCTGGCGCGCGACGCCGGGGTGGCCTTCGACGACCTCCGCGCGGCCGTGGGCGGCGCCGAGGCCCTCATCGTCAAACCTCGCGCCGACGGTTGCTCGACGGGCGTCAAGCTCGTGCGCAGCGGCGCCGAGCTCGCGACGTTCCTGCGCGCGATCGTCGAGCTGCGTGCGGCCGTCCCACAGGGCGCGTTCTACAAGAACTCCCGCGAGATCAAACTCCCGCGCCCGATGCCCGACGCCTGGCTCGTCGAGGAGGCGCTGCTCGACACGCCGCTTGCCGAAAACGAGAAGATCGGCAGCAAGGAGTGGTTCGCCGCCCGCCGCTACGTCGAGCTCACCTGCGCCGTCATCGAGCGCGACGGCAAGATCGTCTGCGCCACGCCGTCGATCACGATCGCCGCCGACAGCGAGCTCTCCCTCGAAGAGAAGTTCCAGCAGGGCGTCGGCGCGAACCTGCTCTTGAACAACTACATCGACGCGCAGCGACTCGATGCCGTCCGCCGCCGCGTCGAGTCGATCGCCAACGCCGCCGACGTCGCTGGCTTCGCCCGCATCGACGCCTTCCTCGACACATCCGACGACAGCCTCGTCCTCATCGAGATCAACACGCTCCCCGGCATGACCGAGGCCACTGTGTTCTACACCCAGGCGCTCGATGCCTTCGGATGGAGCCCGCCGGCTGTGCTCGGGCACTTGCTCGTCCGAGGGATCGAGAGACGCAACGCCTCGTAGGGGACGACGCCGGTCTTGCCCACGCGTGGATCACCCCGCACCGTCGTCGCGCAGCATCAGGGGTATGAGGACAGGTCGTACGACGAGCTGACGATGCGCGGCATGTCCCCGTCGATGACGCCGTCGAAGCGCAGTGATGTCGCGCCGGGATCGGTGATGCCCATGAGCTCAGCGAAGGACGACGGCCAGGTGCCGTGCTCGGCGCGGAAGCGCAGGAGCTCAATCGTCGCAACCGTTGCTTCCTGTTCGACGTGGGCCCGCGCCAGGGCGTCATGCACCCTCGTCGAGGAGAAGTCCGTCGCGCATAACTTCCCGAGCTGGTGGCGCGTCGGTTCGAGTGCACCTTCGAGGTCGCTGATGACGGTCGCCAGCGCGGGGTCGGCAGCGGCACGGATCGATGCGTCGTAGAGTTTCCGAATCCGCTCGAGCGTTTCCCGGCGGCCTGCGTGGGCGGACGTGATCTCCGCGAAGTCCTCCGAGCTCAACACGCTGGACGTTAGGAACGCCTGCGCTTCACCGACCAAGATCTCGCCATCTCCGCGACCGTCGTCGCTGAAGAACGCGCCGGCTGTCGCCTCGATCATCCGCCACTCGCACTCCATCGTGTCCTCCAAGGTCGCAAGCTCGAGCCGGCAGATGTGCGAGTCTGCGAATCGCGCAAGCTCGTCCGCGTCCCACGTCGCACGATGACGCACAAGAAACGGGCGTAGCGCTCGCTGAGCCATCACACTCAGCGACGTGCCGATCGCGCGCTCGATCACGAGCCCGCGTTCGACCATCTGCCGCGCGAGTCCGGCCGTGGCATCGAGCCGCTCGAACGCCACGCGGACGTCCCCTTCAGCCTCCGCGACGCGCGCACTCATGCGGACCAAGCTTGCGACGTGGAGCATGTCGATGAACTCCATGTACGAGATGTCGGGGAAGGGGCCCGGATCGGCCTCGGCCCGAACGACGCGTACTGCGTACTTCCACGCGCGGGGAATGTCGCCCGCCGTTGTGAAGTGCTCCATCCAGCTGACGTCGAGCGCCCGCGCGGAGTAAGGGCGACCAAGCCGCTCGCGCCGCCCCGCCTCCACAGCGACCTCGACGGCCGTGCGATGGCGTGCATACAGGGCGAGCGCTTCGTCCCAGTGCGCGTCACCCGGCTCGGCCTCCACCGCGTCGTAGTAAGCATCACTCCGCAGGACATCTTCGCCGACAGCTGCAACGACTTGCTGGATCATCGGCCAGCTCTCGCGTGACTCGTCGTGCCGCCCATAGTCGGCGTCGAGTTGCCTGAAGAGCTCGCCATGCAGTGAATCTTCGTCGGAAGCCTGCGAGCCAGAGCTGGCGCCGATCGCCACAGTCGCGACGAGTGAAAGGCCGATCCCCCATCGAATGCAGCTTCGCTTCGTTGTCCGAATGCCCATGTTCATCGTCGTGCCCTTTCGAGGAGTGAGGTGTGTGGACGACAACCACGCGCACTTCATTCCTGGCCGGGACGAAGTCAGAGCATGAGCACGCACTGAGTAAGCGGCTCGAATCTCTGAAGCACTTTTAAGAAGTGCTCTGTTCCGCGACCGCTCAACTCACGAAACGACTTGCAACGCCACCGAACGAGCCACACCACGCGGGCTGTGTCAGCCGGATGACGTCTGCCGCGCGCGCCTCGTGCTTCGGGAACGCGAGCGCGTGTCGACTTCATGACCCCACGTTGACGGCCTCTCGCACGGCGCGGTCGCGCGGCAATCAACGCCAGCGCGACAACGGCCGACACGGCCGACGCGGCGTCAGCCCAGCACGCCGCGCTTCAACACCTCGAAGTCGAGACCCAACACCTCGTCCGTGTCGCGCCCGAACAGATTCCGGCAAGTCCGACCGCGCCGGATCGCCGCAAAGACGCGCTTCGGCGAAACGACGAGCCCGATGAGTGCCGCAACCGTCCGGTCGGCCCAGAACACGAAGCTCCACGAGCACCCACCGCTACCCAGCTCCCAGCCCGCGAGTTCGAGTTCGCCGAGGAAGTCAGTGCCGTAGCCCGTGAGCAGGTGGTGGACGTCATGGACGATGAGGCTGCGGCGTGGCCCGCCGCCCCCGCCCGGCACGGCCGAAGGCGAATCGTCTAGGTCACTTCAGCGAAGCCCGGCCGCGGCGAACCGTCGACAAACGCCGCCCCCCCAACGCACCGCGCCCCCGCCGATCTCTCGGCGGGGGCGCGGCTGACTTCGCGGTCAGGCAGCTTCGCCGGGCTTAGAAGTCCTCGTCGAAGGACACTTCGCCCGTGACGCCGTGCTGGTAGGCCGAGACGCGGCGCTCGAAGAAGTTTGCGAGCTCTTGGACGTCCTGGAGCTCCATGAAGCCGAAGGGGTTCTTCACGTTGTAGCGCTTCTTGTAGCCGAGGTTCTCGAAGCGTTGGTCGGCCACGAACTGGAGGTACGTGCGCATGTCCTTCGTGGACATGCCTGACACGCCGCCGCCGAGCACGTCTTCGGCAAAGGCCACTTCGCAGTCGATCGCCTCGGCGATCATCTGCTCGACCTGCGACTCGAGTTCATCGTCGAAGAGGTCGGGCTCTTCCTTGCGCACGGTCTCGATGACCTGCAGCGAGAACGCCATGTGCATCGATTCGTCGCGGAAGACCCAGTTGGTGCCCGAGGCGAGGCCGGCCAGCAGACCCTTGCTGCGCATGAAGTAGACGTAGGCGAAGGCCGCGTAGAAGAACAGCCCTTCGATGCACGACCCGAAGCAGATCATGTTCAGCAGGAACTGCCGACGCTTGGCCTTCGTGTCGACCACGTCGAGCTCGTCGATCGAGTCGATCCACTTGAGGCAGAACTCGCCCTTGCGCGCGATCGACGGCACGTTGTGGATGGCCGCGAAGGCCTGTTCGCGCTCGGCGACGTCAGGGATGTAGTTGTCGAGCAGCGTGAGATAGAACTGCACGTGCAGCGCTTCCTCGTAGAGCTGCCGCGACAGGTACATCCGCGCCTCGGGCGCGTTGATGTGCTTGTAGAGGTTCAGCACGAGGTTATTCGCGACGATCGAATCACCCGTCGCGAAGAACGCCACGAGCCGGCTGACGAGGTGCTTCTCGGCCGACTGCAAACGGCTCTGGAGGTCGACGAGGTCGGTTGAGAAGTCGACCTCCTCCACCGTCCAGGTGTTCTTGATGGCGTCGCGGTACATCTCGTAGAAGACCGGGTAGCGCATCGGACGCAGCGTGAGGTCCATCCCCGGATCGAGCAGCGCCTGCCCGTCCCGGCGGCTTTCGCCCTGCGACGACTTGTCGCCCTCGACGAGTTCCTTGTCGACCGGCAGGCGGTTGCCGGCCGAGATCGCATCTTCAGGCGAGCCACCCAGCCCACGGTCGACAGGACCGGCGTGGGGATCGATCGTGGGATCGATGGCGGGTGCCGGCGCGGCGGCCGGCGTCTTCTCGGGGTCGTAGCGGATCATCTACTGACAGCTCTCACAGGACTCGGGGTTCTCGAGTGAACAGGCGACGGCGTCGGCGTCGGTGGTGGATGCTTCGCCGGATCCGCCCGTGGTCGTCTGACGGATGCGCGTGGCGGGACGCGAGCGCAGGTAGTACGTGGTCTTGACGCCCTTCTTCCAGGCGTACATGTACATCGACGAGAGCTTCCCGATCACGGGGTTCTCGATGAACAGGTTCAGCGACTGGCTCTGGTCGATGTAGGGGCCGCGCGCAGCGGCGAGGTCGATCAGCGCTTTCTGCGGCAGCTCCCACGCCGTGCGGTAGAGCACCTTCAGCTCGGCCGGGATCACGGCGACGTTCTGCACCGAACCCTCGGCCTTCTTGATCTCGTTGCGCACGTCGTCCGTCCACATCCCGCGCTCCTTGAGGTCACGCACGAGGTAGCGGTTGATCTGCAGGAAGTCGCCGGACAGCGTCTCACGCTTGAAGAGGTTGCTGACCTGCGGCTCGATGCACTCGTACGCGCCCGTGATCGAGCCGATCGTGGCGGTGGGCGCGATCGCGAGCAGCAGCGAGTTGCGCAGGCCGTTCTCGGCGATGCGCTTCTTGAGCTTCGCCCAACGCTTCGTCTGCGTTGGCGTGACGCCCCAGAGGTCGAACTGCAGATCGCCGCGAGCCGCGCGCGTCTTGCTGAAGTTCGGATGGGCGCCGCTGTCTTCGGCGAGGTCGCACGAACGCGTGACGGCGTTGAGGTAGACCTCCTCCTGGATGCGCGTGGACAGCTCGAGCGCCTCGGGCGAGTCGAACGGAAGGCGCAGCTTGAAGAAGACATCCTGCAGGCCCATGACACCGAGGCCCACCGGGCGCCAGGCGCTGTTCGAGGACGCCGCCGCGTCGGTCGGGTAATAGTTGATATCGATCACGCGGTCGAGGAACGTCACGGCCGTGCGCGCGACCTTGCCGAGCGACTCGAAGTCGAACGTGCCGTCGTCGAGTACGAAGCGGCCGAGGTTGATCGAGCCGAGGTTGCAGACGGCGGTTTCGTCCTGCGACGTGACCTCGAGGATCTCGGTGCACAGGTTCGACAGGTGCACCACGTTGCCGGGCTCGGCCGTCTGGTTGCACTTGTTGTTGCTGTGGTCCTTGAACGTCATCCAGCCGTTGCCGGTCTGGGCGAGGGCGCGCATCATGCGCGCGTAGAGGTCGCGCGCCTTGACCTGACGCAGGAACTTGCCGGCCTTCTCGGCGTCTTCGTAGGCCGCGCGGAACTCGTCACCGAAGAGGTCCGTGAAGTGCGGGACGACCTTCGGATCGAACAGCGACCACTCGGCGTCGGCCTCGACGCGCTCCATGAAGAGGTCGGGCACCCAGTTGGCGAGGTTGAGGTTGTGCGTGCGGCGCGAGTCGTCGCCGGTGTTGTCACGCAGCTCGAGGAACTCGTCGATGTCGGCGTGCCAGGTTTCGAGGTAGACACAGCAGGCGCCCTTGCGACGGCCGCCCTGGTTGACGGCAGCGACCGACGAGTCGAGCGTCTTGAGCCACGGCACGATGCCGTTGCTGTGGCCGTTCGTGCCGCGGATGAGCGAACCCTTCGCGCGCACGCGGTGGTAGGCGAGACCGATGCCGCCGGCGAACTTGCTGAGCTGCGCGACGTCGTTGTAGCGCTGGTAGATCGCCGTGAGGTCGTCGGCCGGCGAGTCGAGCAGGTAGCACGACGAGAGCTGGCTGCGCAGGCTGCCGGAGTTGAAGAGCGTCGGCGAGCTGGGCATGTAGCGCAGCGACGAGATGAGCTTGTAGAACGCGATCGCCTCGCTTGGCGACTGCGAGAGGCCGCAGGCGACGCGCATGAAGAAGTACTGCGGCGTCTCGGTCGCGTTGCGCGACTCGGGGTCGACGAGCAGGTAGCGGTCGTAGACGGTACGCAGCCCGAAGTACTCGAACTCGTCCGTGCGCTCGCCGTCGATCGCGTCGTCGAGCTTGCGGCAGTTCTTCGCGACGAACTCACCGACTGCCGGGGCGATGAGCCCCTTGTCGACGCCGACCTTGATCGACTGCGAGAACGACTGGATGTCCTGGTTGCGGACCTCCTTGCGGATGTAGACGGCCAGCAGCCGCGCGGCCAGGCGCGAGTACTGCGGCTCCTCGGCGATCAGCGACGCCGCCGTCTGGATCGAGAGGATGTCGAGTTCCTGTGTCGTCGCCCCGTCGTAGAGGCCGCTGATCGTGCGCGTCGCCACGCGCATCGGATCGACGTCGACAAGCCCGCCCGCCGACCGTTCCACGGCCCGCACGATCTTGTTCACGTCAACCGGCTCGGTGTGTCCGCTGCGCTTCGTCACGCGCATGCGCGTGGGCGGCACGTCGTTGCCGGTCGACTGTCCTCCTGCGGATGCGGCGGTGGACGTCGGGGCACCGGGGGCCGGTGCGATGGGTCGGGGCACGTGACTCTCCTGCATGGCCGGACCCAGGGCGGGTCGAGCCGGCGAACGAAGGGGCCGGGGCGCAAACCCAAGCCCCCGAAACGGGGCGACTTGGTGGGCGATACCGCGAGCCTCCCCCGCTCCGGGGGCTGATCTCTCGAGCACCGTGGTGACGCCCACCGTCATGCGATCCGAGCCCCCGCTGCCAGGCGGAACACTCGGAGGCCAAGAATCCATGGATCCACGGCCAATATGCTAGACGTAGTGGGTCGTCAACCTCCACCAACCAGATGTAGCGTAACGTGCGGCATCCGGTTTTCGAGCGACCAAGCTGAGAAAACGGTCGTTCAGCAGACCGGAAGGGGCGCGATCCCGATTCGGGACGCCCTGGCACCGCATGGGTCCCCGCAGACCTCGAAGGCTCGAACCGACGGTCGCGCTCGAATCGAGACACCCGCCCCATGCGCCAACGCACGCGGCGAACCGCAGGCGTCAGAGCCCGACACGTGCCCTGGTGAGACGATGCGCGCCCGGCAACCTCCGAAGACGTGCGGGCTGATCAGCACGAGAGTTCCCAACCGCCGTGCCGTGAACCACGCTACTGCCTCGCCAGGCCCGAATCGAGCGCCCGCGTTCGAGAGACACCGAGGTGGTACGTGCCCGCCTCACAGAGCGGTCCAAAAGCACCGAACCGCGGTGGGAGAACTGTTCACGAACGGTGTGGAAAAGCGGCGCGGGTGGAGGTTCTTTGATACCTGTCCCCGCACCGTCGGCGACGTGCGTCACCTCGCTCACCGCTCGATCATCGGCCGCGGATGACCACCTCGCGCAACCGCCTCCCGCGGCGGCCGCATCAACGCGAAGACGATCGCCGGCGCGGTCGCCGAATGCGTCAGTACCGCAAGAGCGCGCAAAGCTCCGTGCCATCGAGTTCGCCCTCGCGGATCGGTTCGACCTTGGCGCCGGTCGCTAGGGCGCGGTGCAGAGCCAGATCGAGGCGGTCACGCTGCACCTCCGGCGCCGTCTCCCCCACGCGGGAGAGCCCGTCGCACCGGAGCAACAGCGTCTCGATGCGGCCCTGCTCGGCGGCT
>JAJDEO010000019.1 GCA_029259745.1 Planctomycetota bacterium | reverse complement strand
CGCTCGGGCCGGCGTGTGGGGGTGTGTGGGATGGGGTGTGGGTGGCTGGGGGGGCGTGATGGCGCTGCCGCCGCCCCCGTCGCCAGCGTCCAGCTCGGTGGGTGCCGGACGTGCGGATGACCGGCCCCGTTGGGGCGTTGGAGAGAGTGGTGCTCGGGGCGGAGGTTCGGTCGCGGCGTGCTGGAGGGCACGCGGGCTCGTTGATCCTCGGGGACGTCGGGGTGCGAGGCTGACGGGCTTTGCAGGTGGCTCTTCCGTGGTTGGTGAGTCGGCGGGCGGTTTGGGGCTGGCGAGCGCGGCCTGACGCGTCGTTACTCGTCGGGCAGCCGTGCGGAGTGGAGCCCTTGCGGAGCTCAGGCGGAGCGCGGCGTACGGCGTTCGAGCGGGGCTCTTCGGCGTTCTTTCCGACCGTGAAGTAGCGATTTCCCAGCTTCCTATGCTTCGTTGTCGCTCGGCGGATTGGCCTTCCAGTCGCTGGGCCATGTGCGCACGTGAAGATCGGTTTGTGGGAACGCAATCTCGATGCCGGCGCTGGCGAAGCGTCGATAAACCTCCGTGTTGAGGGCGTCGAGCGTACGTCCGCGGAGTTCGGGGTCGCGGATCCAGCCGAGGAGTTCGAACTCGAGGGCCGACTCGCCGAAGAGGCGGAAACGGACGCGGGGGGCTGGTGCTCGCATGACGTCGGATACCGAGTCGGCGGCTTCGAGCATAACCTCGCGGACTCGGTCGACGTCGCTTCCGTACGCGGCGCCGACTTTCACGCGCAACCGATACCTGGGCGCTCCGGACGTCTCGTTGACGATGGCTCCGTTTCCGATCACGGAGTTCGGGATCGTGATCTCGATGTCGTCGCGCGTGAGGATGCGCGTCGAGCGCAGGCCGATGTTGACGACTTTTCCGCGGTACCCCGAGTCGAGCACGACGTAGTCGCCCACGCGGTATGGGGCGTCGGCGATGATGAGCACGCCGGCGAAAAGGTTGGCAAGGCTGTCCTTCGCTGCGAAGCCGAGTGCGATGCCGGCAACGCCGGCCGACGCCAGCCAGCCCGTCGCGTCGAGGTCCCAAACCATGATGACGAGGTAGGAACCGAACGCGAGCAGGGCGACCTTCGCGAGGTTGTCGAACAACGGCAGCGTGCGCGCCTCGACGGCGATGAACTTCGAGTGGTGACGCGACATGCCACGCAGCACGATGTTCGTCACCCGCATCATCGCGACCGACCAGACGAGGATCGCAAGCGTCATGATCGTGCGGTGGATCCAGAGCGCCGGGGCGCCGTCGCGCGTGAGCACGTCGCAGGCCTTCCAAAGGCCGATGAAAACCACCGTCTTCACGACGGGGCCATGGAGACACTCGAGCAGCTCGTCGTCGATGTCCGTGCGTGTGTGAGATGCGGCCACGCGCACCAGCGCTTGGACGAGCGAGTCGACAAGGCGGGCCGCGATGATCGCTGCGACAACGATGAGCACGGCCGTGGGCCAGGGGCCGATCGTCTCGAGCCAGCCTGTGAAGCGTGCGACAAGCGCCCTTGCGGTTTCAGGGATCAGAGCGCGCTCATCGGTCTGTTGCGTGATCGCGAACATCGGGCACGACTCGTGACGGTGGTCGGGACGTGTCACGGGTGCCCGGGACACGCGCCCGATCGTAGCGTCAGGCGTGAAGATCCCAGGCACGGCGCGGGCATGATTGCAGACGGACGTCACGCAGCGGGCGGTGAGCCTTCGTGCTTAGGGCTGAGCGAGTCCAGTCATCCTCGGGTCGACCAGTGCCGTTCCTTCGACGAGCCAGCCGGCCTGACCATAGATGAACCAGAACGCGCGCTGCCGGACAACGACGTCCGTGAGGCCGACGGCACCGGGCACCTTGTCGATCGCATTCTCGATCGCATCCTCGATGTTCGGCTGCAGGACCGTGGGAATGAACACGATGATGTGCGACATGTTCTCACCTTCGACACGCGGGCCGCGCTCGAACTCGCCGATACGCGAGACGTCGATGTTGCGGGTCGCCATCAAGGTGAAGTCGCCGTGGCGGAGCGTGCAGCTCCCGAGCATGGCCGCGAGACAGAGCGTCAAGATCGTGCGAGTCATGGGTCTCTCCCTTCCAAGAGTGTGTGCTGCTGATTGTGCCACGTTCTTCGGTCGAGACAATGCGCCGTGAGGACGCGGACCCTGCGCCACGGCCTCATCATCGGCTGGCCCGGGCTGTCTCACCGACTTCGAAGAGCGCGCGCGCTGCCGAACGGATCAGCTCGGGGCGCGGGAGTTCGGGGTGCGTCGTCGTGTCGAGGCGGTAGGGAATCGTGCGGCCTTGCTCGGAGGCGGCATGGACGACGCGAGCGCGAAGAGAGGTCTCGGACGACCACTCGTAGCGCGTGCCCGTGCGCAGCCGTCCCGGTGGTGACGCGGCGCGAAGTGCTTGTTCGAGCTCCGGACTCGGCAGCGGCGTCAGGACGCCTTCCACGTGACCGCTGAGTTGGCCCTCGGCGTCGCGCGTGATCGAGAGACGCAGGGACTGGCTGGCGCGGAGGGCCGTCCAGGGTGCGGGCGGGGGCGTGTCGGCGGGGAGGTTGAGCGTCAGGGCGACGGTGTCGAGCGGCGCTGGCGCTGGGGCGGGGCGCTGGACGGGGAGGGTCTCGAGGGCTTCGGTCCACGGAAGGGTGTCCGGGATGTCCGCGGCCGTCGGGCGCGAGCGCCGGTGCTGTGGGGCTGCCGAGGCCGTGAGCGAGTAGACGACTTCCGTGCCGTCAGCACGCGTCGCAGCGAGCTGGATGCCTCCGTCGCGCAGCTCGAGGGATTCGACGTCCTCGCCGTTCAAGGCCGAGGCCGTGGCTTGCAGGCCGCCCAGGAGCGTCTCGAACGTCACGCTGCCCGAGACGGACCAGGCGACGAGGTCGGCGAGGGATGGCGCGCGGGGGGTGGGATCCACGGGGGGCACGGTCTCGGGGACGGGCGCGCCTGCACCGGCCGGGGCCGGAGCGTTGCTTTGGGGCAGCGTGATCTCGCTGTCCGCCCGGGTGCCGGCGTCACCGAGCAGCCAGACGGCAGCCGCGATCACGCCGCCGACCACGACGATCGCTGCGCCGAGCAGCCAACCTCGCGCCGACGCCATCAGCGCGACGTCCGTGGATCGAGCGCGTCGCGCAACGCATCGCCGAGCGTGTTGAGCGCGCTGAGTGTCACGACGAGTGCGAGCCCCGGGAAGACGATCAGCCACCACGTCGTGCTCACGGCCGACAGACTCTCGAGCCCCTCGCTCGCGAGGATCCCCCAGCTCACGCCGGGCGGCTCCACGCCGAGACCGAGGAAGCTCAGGAACGCCTCGAACAGCACCACGCGCGGGATCGTCAGCGTCAGGTAGACGGCCACCAGTCCCCAGAGGTTCGGCAGGATGTGTCGCCGCAGCGTGGCCGCCGGCTTGCTCCCCAGCGCCCGCGACGCCACGACGAACTCGCGCTCGCGCAGCGTCAGCACTTGCCCGCGCACGACGCGTGCCATCGTCAGCCAACTCACGGCACCGATGACGACGAAGAGCACGGTGAGCCGGTCGATGTCGAGGTTCTCCTGCTTGCGGAGCAGCGCCACGACGAGGATCACGAGGAAGAGCAGCGGGACGGAGTACATGGCGTCGACGATGCGCATCAGGATCGCGTCGACCCGCCCGCCGACGAAGCCCGCCGTCGCGCCCCAGACGACGCCGATCAGCACTGACACGAGCGTCGCCACCAACCCGACCGCCAGCGAGACCCGCGCGCCCCAGACGATGCGACTGAGCACGTCGCGCCCAAGCGCGTCGGTTCCCAGCACGCCCGACCACTCGCTGTCATCGAAGACCATCTCGCGCAGCGACGTTGCGCGCGGCCAGTCTTCGCGCAGGTTCGTGAGGGTCTCACCGTCGGTGGTCGTCCACGTGGCTGACGGCGACTGACTCGCGAGCTCGGGCGCCAGTCCTGACGGTGTCGGAAGCGGCAGACTCGGGGCCGCGAGTGCCAACGCCACGACGATGACGAGCACGCTCGTGGCGATGCCCGTTCCGCGCCGTCGCCAGAACCGCTTCCACGCGTTCGGTCGCGTTCCCGTCGCGCTCATGACAGCTCGATCCGCGGGTCGAGCAACGAGTACATGACGTCGACGACGAGGTTCAGCACCGAGACGAGGAACGTGTAGAGGATGATCACGCCCATCGCGAGGTTGTAGTCGGCGTTGAAGGCCGACTCAACGAAGTGCGAGCCGATCCCGGAGATGGCGAAGACGCGTTCCACGACCAGCGAGCCGGACAGGATCCCGGCCGTCGCGGGGCCGAGGAACGACACCACGGGCAGCATTGCCTGGCGTGCGGCATGGCGCACGATCACAGCGAGCGGCGAGAGCCCCTTGGAGCGCGCTGTGCGGATGTGATCCTCGGACAGCGTTTCGAGCAAGCCCGCACGGAACAGGCGCGCGATCGAGGCAGCGAACGGGAGTCCGAGCGCGATCGACGGCAGCACGAGGTGTCCGAGCGTGCCGTAGCCGGCCACGGGGAAGAGCTGCCAGTGGAAGACGAAGATCAGGATCAGCACACCGGCGATCACGAAGTTCGGCAGCGCGATCCCGAGTGTTGCTGCCGACATCACGGCCGTGTCGATCCACGAGCGCGGACGCATCGCGGCGATCGCCCCAGCGCTGAGTCCGATGATGAGCGCCACGACGAGCGCGCAGGCCCCGAGCGTCACCGAAACCGGCAGGCCCTCGGAGAGGATCTCCGTCACCGTGTAGTCGCGGTACTTGAGCGACGGGCCGAGGTCGAAGTCGAACACCGCGCGCTTCAGGTAGCGGCCGTACTGCTCGATCACCGGCGCGTCGAGGTCGTAGGCGGCGAGGAGGTTCTTCTGGATCGCCGGCGGTGGCGGATGGTCGCTGTCGAACGGGCCGTACGGCGCTGCGCGGATCAGGAAGAACGACACCGTGATCACGCCGAACATCACGACGGCGAGCCAGGCGAGACGCTGGAGCAACGTGCCGATCATCGCACGGGCTCGGTGCGTTCGACGGCGATGTCACGCAGCGGATGGATGTCGAGCAGGTTGTCGTGGAAGCCGCGCACGTGCGAGCCGACGAGATTCGAGCTGACGCGCTGATAGATCGGGGCGATCGGCAGGGCCTCGAGCAGGAGTTCTTCGGCTTGCCGGTAGAGCGCATCGCGGCGAGCCGGGTCCGGCTCGGCTCCGGCGCGCTCGATCGTGGTGTCGTACTCGGCGCTGGCCCATTTGGTGCGGTTGTTCGCACTCGTCGACGTGAAGAGGTCGAGGAATGTCGACGGGTCGAGGTAGTCGGCGATCCACGCGCTCCACGAGGCGTCGTAGAGCCCCTGCTTCTGGCTGTCGAGATACACCTTCCACGTCTCGTTGACGAGCTTGATGCGGATGCCGAGTTGCGTGCGCCACTGGTCGGCGACCGCCTGGCAGAAGTCACGCGTGATCTGGTTGTGCGGGTAGAGCAGCTCGAACATCGGCAGGCCCTCGCCGCCGGGGTAGCCGGCCTCTGCCAACAACGCCCGTGCGCGCTCGACATCGCGCGCCGCGAGTTCGGCCGGCACGTACCCCGCGAAGCCCTCGGGGACGAACGACCTGCTTGCCGTTTCACCGCCGCGCATGACGTCGCGCGCCAGGCCTTCGCGGTCGAGTGACAGCGCGAGAGCGCGGCGCACACGCGGGTCACCGAACGGTTCGCGCGACGTGTTGAAGCGCAGGAACGTCACGCCGGCCTGGACGCTCGTGCGCATCTCGGGGCGATCGCGGAGCTCCTCGAAGAGGTTCGGCGGTGGACGAATCATCCAGTCGACCTGACCCGTCAGGAACATGTTGAGTTGCGTCGTGATGCCGTCGGCCGCGAAGGCGTCGATGGTTTCGAGAGCGACCTCGTCGGCACCCCAGTAACCCTCGAACTTCGCGAGCCGAATGCGATCACGCACGCGCCGCTCGACGATCTTGAACGGGCCGTTCGTGACGATGCGGTCTGCCTTCACCCACGTCGAGCCGTGTTCCTCGAGGCAGCCGCGGTGCACGGGCATGAACGGGTAGTAGCTGAGCAGACGCGGCAGGTAGGGCGCGGGCTGGGCGAGCGTGATGACCAACTCGTGAGCCGAAGTCGCGACGACGCCCAGGGGCGGCGGGTTCGCTTGTGCCTCCGTGAGCTCGCGGCCGCCGGCAATGATCCACCCGAGGTAGGCGTAGGCCGCGGCCGTTGTGGGTGTCAGCAGCCGCAAGAACGAGTACTCGAAGTCGTGGGCCGTCACCGGGTCGCCGTTCGTCCACAGGCTGTCGTCGCGCAGTGTGAACGTGTAGACGAGCCCGTCGTCGCTCGTCGTCCACGACGTCGCGATGCCCGGCAACGCCTCGAGCGTTTCGGGGTGACGTCGCGTGAGCCCCTCGAAGACGGCGCGCAAGATGCGTCCTTCGGGCACGCCCGTCGCGATTGCCGGGTCGAGCGACGAGATCTCCTGCTGATTGCAGAAGGCAAAGTCGGCGCGCTCCCACTGCGTGCCCTGATGGCTCGCGATGACGAGTGCCGCCAGTACGGCGACGACGGCGGCAGCGGCCCACCCGCGCAAGTCTCGGGCCATGCGGGCCACGGCCTAGAGCCGCACCGAGATGTCGAAGTCGCGCGCGAGGACGGGCACGAGATCGCTCAGCGCTTGGATGTCGTAGTCGGGCTTCGAGCGCCCGCAGATGCCCTTGAAGCGGTTCTCATGATGGATGCGTGCCGTGTGCATCCCGACCTCGTTGGCCGGGTCGACGTCATGCATCGGGTTGTCGCCGACGTACAGCGCCTCGCCCGGCGTGAGCCCGAGCGAGTGCAGCGCTCGCGCGTACAGCTTCGGGTTGGGCTTCGCGATCCCGACCTGGTCGGAGATGAAGATCGCGCGTCGGTCGAGCCAAGGCACGACGCCGAGCAGCAGCAGCTTTTCGGCCTGCTTGATCTCGAGGCCGTGCGTGATGATGCCGAGGACGAGATCGGTCTGCGACGAGACGGCCTCGAAGAAGGGGAGCACGTCGGGGTACGGGGTGAGCTCGCTCTTCGTCGCGTGATAGGCCGTCACGCCGGCGGCGATGAGGATTGCTCGATTGATGCCGTCCCACGAGTGTTGCGGCAGACGCAGGAGGAGCTTGTCGAAGTGGTGCGAGTAGTTGCTCGTGAACTCGGCGATCACTTCGAGCAGCTCGCGCTCGACGGCCTCGGGCGGAAGGTCGATTCCCTGGGCAACCATCGCCTCAACGGCGCGTCGTCGCGCGAGCGCGGCGAACTGGGTGGTCGAGTAAAGGGTGTCGTCGACGTCGAAAAGAAGAGCGCGTAGGGGAGGCACGCCCTGATTCTCAAGGTCGCGACGTGTGCGATCAAGGGAACCGGCCCGGATCCCGGAAACGCCCCCGGCCCGGGCCGCGCGTGCTCACCGTGCTCAGGAGCCCGGAAACGACTCAGCCGGTGCCCTCGTTCGAGGTCCGGCTCCTTAGCGCGAGAGCGCCCCCGGCCGGCGCATGCGGCAGCGGACACTGGCCCCGAGTCCAAGAGCACCCCAGTCCAAAAAACGACCCCGGCCGGCGCCTGCAATCGCGGGCACCGGCCGGGGTGGCTTCGTGTTCCGGGTTCGTGATCAGTTCTCGCTGACAGGCATCGTCTGGAACTCGGTGAAGTCCGTGATCTCGGCGCGGATGATGATGATCAGGTCCTGCATCTCATCGGCCAGGCCTTTTTCGCGGAAGAAGAAGCCGACAACCGGGATCTGCGAGAGCCACGGCACCTCGGCCGTACGGTTGCGGTAGGTGATGTTCTTGAAGCCGGCGAGGACGACCGAGCCACCGTCAGGGACGACGACCGTCGTGCGGGCGTCCTGGACCTTGAGGGTGGGGAGGGAGAACTCGACCGAACCACCGATGTCCGAACCGAGGTTGGTCTCGAACCTCTCGAAGTTCTCCACGTCGGCGACCGTCGTCTGGACGTCGAGCGTGATGTACTTGCGGTCGTAGGAGATCGTCGGGCGCACGTCGAGCACGATGCCCTCCTGAAGCACACCGATGATCGGGTCGGCGATACGCGCCGCGTTGGCGACGTCCACCTCGAAGCCCTGGATGAACGAGATCTGGTTGACGACGGTGACGAACGCGCGCTGCGTGTTGAACACCGAGACGACCGGAGCCGTGATCTCGAAGGCGTTGAGGCTCTTCTGCACCGCGCGGATCACGAAGTTGACCTGCGTGTCCTTGAGCAGCGTGTACTGGAACGAGCCGCCGCCGACGGTCGAGAGAAGCTTGCCCAGCGGGTTGCCGAAGAAGTTGTTCGTCGACGCGGCGTAGTTCGAATCGGAGCCGTTGTTGAACAGTACGCCGGCCGACGGGGGCTCGGAGCCCGTGCCGCTGTTGTCGAGACCCTCGGTCGCGAGCGGGTCATCGATGTCGTCGAGCGAGAACTCCGTGCCGGCGTCACCCGACGGGCCGAGGCCGCGCAGGTCCGTGCCGATCTCTTCGATGAAGGCGTCCGTGATCGCGATGAAGCGCGACTCGAGCGTCACCATGCTGGTCGAGTAGGCGCGCAGGTTGTTCAGGAAGTCGGCGATCTCCTGATGCACACCCGGCGTGTGTACGACGAGCAGGTTGTTGCTGTCGACGAACTGCAGGCTGTAGGCGTCGGAGAGGTCCCACGACTCGCGTGCGATGTTCTCGCGGATGAGGTTCTCGATCTCGTCAGGCTCGACGAGCCGCACGCGCTCGAGCTCACTGTTGAAGATCGTCGTCTCAGCGTCATCGCCCGCCTCGTTGGGGAGCGGGATGTCGCGGATGTTGACGCCCTTGAAGTCGGTGAGCGGGAAGGTGATGTCCTGGATGTTGTGGATCCGGATGGCGACTTCACCGCCGGCCTTTTCGAGCTTCGTGATGTAGACGCGACCGTTGCGCACCGTCCAGGCCAGCTCGTCGCCGACCTGCTCGGTGATGATGTTCAGGATCGACTCGACGGGCAGGTTGCGCAGGCCCGTCAGCGTCACCGTCTCACCGGCGTCATCGAGTTCGATCGCGACCTCGGGGTCGACCGAGACGGGGACCTGCGTCGTGAAGTAGATGTTGTTCGCGACCTGCTGCATCGTCATGTCGTCGAAGTCGGCGTCCATCTTCGTCGATGCAAGGCGCGAGCGGAGGGTGACCTCCTCGGGGTCGAGGTCGCCAAGGCCGACTTCGTTGCGACCGCCGCGCTTCTTCGTGATCTCGGCCCAACGCTCCGGGTCCGGGCCGACGAAGATGTCGGAGAACGGGATGCGCACCTCTTCCATCGACGCGCGCCACTCGTGCATGCGCTTGCGGCGCTGCTGCAGGGCGACGTCGCGAAGGTGCCCGCGGGCAGCATCCACCGAGCTGTCGATGAGCTCGATGGCCTTCGTGTTCGTCGGGTCCGCGGCGAGGACGGCGCGGCCGAGCTCTTCGGCCGTCTCGAACTCGTTGGCAAGGAAGGCGTCCGTGGCCGAGCGCATGAGCGCCGTGACCTTGGCCTGCGTCTGCTGGGCATCGCGGCGCTGGATCTCTTCCATCTCGAGGTATGCAGCCCGCTCGCGACGGCGGCGCTCGTCGTTGTTGTCGAGCGACTGACTCGTCTCGGCATCGGCGAGCAGCGCTTCGGCGTCCGACGCGATCGTGCCCCAGGCGAGGTTCGGCTGGGACTTCACCGTCGTGGAGACGTTGCGAGCAAGCAGCACGGCGCGCTTGTAGTCGCCGCGGTTGAGGGCTTCGCGACCGTTCGCGAGGTCCTGCAGCGCAGAGATGCGAAGTTGCTTGCGGCGCGCCTCGGCGCGCTCGGCAGCCGTGGTCGCGGCACCCGGGCCGATACCGACCTCACGACCGAGCAGCGCCTGAAGCGTTGCCAAGCGCGTGGTGACCGTGGAGTTGGTCGGGTCGAGGTCGCGAGCCCGGATCAGCTCCTGCTCGGCGCGCTCGTAGTCGAGGCTCGCCTCGAACGCCGAGGCGTTCTGGAGGTAGTTGTCGACGAGCACCTGCGTCTTTTCGCGCAGCAGCTCGAGGCGTTCGCGCTCGGCTTGCGTCGCGCTGTCAGGCACGTCTTGGGCGGCGATCACGCCCGACGAAATGAAGACCGCGAATGCGATCGGAATCCAACGCTTCATCTGGAACCTCCTGGCGCACGCCTCGAGTTGCCGATCTTCAGCAACTCTCTCTCCTCGAGCAGCGTACCCAATGTGTGTGTTTCGTCGGGCGGGTGGTTTGATTGAGTCAGGCGTCGAACGACACGCCTGCAAACGTAATGTCGGTGAGCTTCACCATCAGCAGCTGGTCGACGACCTTCACGACCTGCTCATAGGTGACCCCGTCGCGCGGATACAGCGTGCAGCGCGTTTCGGGGTCGTTCTGCACGAACTGGTTCATGCGGCTGCGGAACGTGTCGAGGTTGGGCATGGCCTGACCGTTGATCGCCACGCGCAAACCGCCGGGACGCGACGGATCACGCACGATGTCGACCTCGACCTTCTCGAGGATGTCATCGACCGGCGAGCTGTTGACGCCCACGTCCTTCGGCAGCTGCGTCTCGAGCTTTCCTTCGAGCACTTTGAACTTCATCGTGCAGATGAAGAAAATCAGCAGCAGGAACGTGACGTCGATCATCGGCGTCAGCTCGAGCTCCACGTCCTCGATTTCTTGCTTCTTCTTGGCCATCGGGACGACTCCTCAGGGTTGCTCGTTCTGGGCGGCTGCAAGCTGGATCTTGTAGATCCGGATGCCATCTTCACCGCAGATCCGCATGACCTTCTGCACGTGCTTGAACTCGGTGGCCTTGTCGCAGCGGATCAGCAGCGGACGCTCGGAAGCACCCGTGCCCTCTTCACGTTCGCCCGACTGGGCCTCGACGAAGAGGTAGTTCCGCAGAACAGAGACGGCGTCGCTCCCGTCGAGCGAGCCCCAGTTCTTGCGCTTGATCTCGATCTGCCCCTTCATCTCCGCCCCGAGGATGTTGACGATCATGCGCCCTTCCTCGGTCTTGTCTTCGGAGGCCGTCTCGGCGACCGGAAGCGTGAGCTCGGCGAGATCCTGCTGACTGAGGTCAGACACGATCATGAAGAAGATGATCATCAGGAACACGACGTCGATCATCGGCGTCATGTCCATCTTGACCTCGGTGCCTGCGTCAGGACTCGATGCCATTCGTCGCGTTCCGTGGGTGCGTCAGTGAAGGGGAGGGGAGGGGCACCCGCTGCTGCCGCGGGCGCCCGACGCGGCAATCAGGTGCTGCGCGGACGGAAGCGCTCGAAGAGGTCTTCGACGACAGCCGAGATCTCGAGCGAGTACGACACGACGCGGTTACGCAGGAAGACGAATGCGGTCGTCACGGGCACGGCCACGATGAGGCCGAGCAGCGTCGTGATGAGAGCACCCGAGATGTCGCCGGCAAGAACGTCGGGCGTCGCCTGACCCTTCGAGTCGGCGATCGTGTTGAAGGCGCCGATCATACCGTTGACCGTACCCATGAGGCCCATCATCGGGGCCACACCAGCGATCAGCGAAAGCCACGAGAGGCGCGCGTGGAGCTTGATCGTTTCCTCCTCGACCATCTCCTCGAGCGACTTCTCCATCGCCTCGAAGGACGAGTTGAGCTTCGGAAGGCCGGCCGCCACGATGTTCGTGAAGTAGCAGGGCTCGGTCTCGCAGAGCTCGATCGCTTCCTGGTACTCCTCGGCCTCGAGCAGCGCTTCGAGTTCGTCGACGAGTTCCGGCGGAGCGAGCTGGTCCTTACGCAGGTCCATGATGTTCTTCACGATCAGCGTCAGGGCGACGATCGAGAGGCCGATGATGGCCATACCGATCGTACCGGCGTTCGCGAAGAACTCGCCGAGCGCACCGCCGCCGTCAGCACCGGCATCAGCGGCCGGAGCCGCGTCCTCCTGGAGAGCCATCGACAAGGGCGAGAAACTGAACGCGGCCAGCGCGAAGTAGAGCGACTTGAGCTTCATCGTTCGGGAGATCCTGGTAAGCGTGTGATCGAAGTTCGGGGGGCCGCCGGCGACGGGTGCACACTGCCGGTGACCGAGAAAGTTGGTTCAGCGGTTCGCGTCGCGCGCCAGACGCGCCCAGCGAGAGTTCGGGTAGCGCTCTTGCACTTCCTGGTAGTACTGAGTCGCGCGCGGTCGCCAGCCCTGCTCCTGGCCGGACTTGCCGAGCGCCGTCAGTGTCTCTCCGAGGAAGTAAAGTGCCCGCGCATGCTCCTCCGGGGTGGCAACCCCCGTCAAGGCGACGCGTGCAAATCCGACCTGGGCTTCCTTGAGCTTGCCCTGGTCGCGGAAGTCACATTCGGCCAAGCCGTTTCTGGCCGCGGCTCGGACGGACGGGTCGTTTTCACCGTCGCGGAGCAGGCCCTGGTAGAAGCTGCGGGCCCCGGAAAGGTCGCCTTGAGCCAGCAGGCAGCTGCCGGAGCCGGCGCGGGCGCGCAGGCCGAGCGATTGGATCACCGGCCCGAGGTGCGGCTGCTCGCTGACGACGCGCTGGGCGCCATCGGCGGCACGGGCGGCCTCGTCGTAGGCCTCGCGGGCCGAGCGAATGTCGTCCGACTCGAGCAGCGCATCGCCCTTCTCGATCAAGGCGCGGGGCTGCCAGTCGGCCGTGGCCTTACCCTGGTCGACGAGCGCGATGATGGCGTCGAGGTGGGGGATGGCGCTCGCGACGTCGTCGGCCGCCAGGGCTGCGCGCGCCTTGAGCATCAGGGCCTCGGGGGTGAGGCGGTGATCGGGGAAGCGCGAGCGGAAGTCGTCGATGGCACCGTCGGCGCCCGAGCGGCCCGACGCTCCGCGCAGCAGGCTCGCCTCGGCCTGACGCAGCAGTGCCAGCGGGGCGACCCAGACGGGGTCACTCGTCTCGGCGGCGGCCCCGAACTGCGTCATCGCGTTGATGGCGTCGCCGTCGGCGAGGGCCACCAGTCCGGCCTCGAAGTTCGCCGGCCCGCGTCCGTAGACGATGTCGATGACGTCCGCGAGCTTGATCGTGCGCTCGGTGTTGCCTTGCTGGTACGTCACGCCCTCCATGGTCTCGCTGACGAGCGGAGCCGCCACGGTGCGCGGGGCGCCGTCACGGTAATACTCGATCGTCACCTTTTGGGCGATCGCGGACACCGAGAGTGCGAGAACGGCAGCAGTGGCCCAGAGGGCACGCGGAGCAAGGCCGGTGGCCATGCGGGACTCCGGTTGGAATCGCGATCGGGGAGCAGCGGAGCGGCGCATTCTAGGCGACCTCTATGAGGCGTTCAACGTGCGTGAAAGGGCGAGAACAACTCGTCGATCAGTTCGACGGGATCTTGCGTTCGAGGTACTTGAAGTAGGGGCGGAGGAGATCCTCGTAGCGCTTGTCTTCTTCGAGGTTGCTCATCGTGTCCCGGTCGTACTCAGCCGTGGAGATGCGCTGGTTGTCGAGGACGGCGCGGGCGTTCTTCAGTCCCTTGGGATCCGACGAACCGAGGCGGTACTGCGTGTAGATGGCAAGCAGCTTGGCTTCCCACCAGGGCTGCTCGTACTTCGCCGAGCGGTCGTAGCCGCGCTTGAGCTCGGACCAGATCGTGAAGGCGTCTTCGTAGTCACCGGAACCGGAGATCTCGACGATGTTGCCCGCGTCGTCCATCTCGAGCCAGCCACCGTAGCTGCGGGCCGCGCCGGAGAGGACGCGCGGACTGCGCGCGTGGCGTGCGACGAGGTCCTTCCAGAGCTGACGGGCTTCACCGAAGCTGCGTTGGCCGTTCATGACCGTGGCGAGGCCGATGCGGGCGTCATCGAGACGATCGACCGACTCACGCCCGTCGAAGACCGCGAGGATCTTCTCGTAGGCCGCGCGGGCGTCGTCGTAGCGACCGACATCGACGTACCAGTCGGCGGCATTGAGAGCGTTCGAGAAGCTCGAGAAGTTGAGCGACTCGGCGTACTTCCACATCTCGTCGGCAGCACGGCTCTTGAGGTCGCGAGCCACAGCGGGATCCGTCGCAGCTTCGGACTGATCGTAGAGTGCCGCCGCGAGGTAGAAAGCCGCGCCACCGATGCTGTTGCTCTCGGAGAAGTTCTCCTCGAGATCGTTGAGTGCGGCCTGGGCCTCTTCGGCTTCACCGAGCGAGGCGTGCAGGAGCACGCGCTGGTACTTGGCGAGCTCGTGGAAGCTCGACTGGTTCGGGACGTCCTGCTCGAGCTCCTTGAGCGTCGCGAGGGCGGCCCGGGCATCGCCGAGATCATCGAACTGCGTCTTGGCCTTGTAGTAGCGCGCCTCGGCCGTGGCCTGCTCGCGACGACTGCGACCCTTGGGGTCGGTGGGGGTCAGCGAGCTGTCGTCGATGCGTGCGAGCATCCGATCGAAGAACTCGATGGCCGTGGCCGAGTCGCCTTTGCCGCGGTGGGCACGGCCGATCGAGACGAGTGCACGCTCGAAGCTCGGCGCGGCCGGGTCGACCGACTCGAGTTCCGTGATCGCGGTCGCGTAGGCGTCGGCGACCTCCTGCTTGTCGTCGGCGCTCGACGCGTCGGTGATCGTGCGGCTCATCAGCTCGGCTTCGTCGAACGCTTCCTTGGCTGCGTTGAACTGCAGGTCGGCGTCGGCGAGGCCCATGTTGATGAGCTTCTCGCGCGCGTCATCGCGCAGCTTCTTGTCGAAGGCGTGGGCCGTCTGCTTGTAGTTGAGATCGTAGCTGCGGTAGAGACCACCCGAGGCGCTCTCGAGCTGACGGATGCGAAGCTCGTCGTTGTTGTCCGTGCCGTCGAGTTGCTCGAGTGCCTGCTCGTAGGCGAGGCCGGCCTCGAGGTAGCGGCCGGAGCTGCGCAGCGCCGAGGCTGCACCGAGCCACGACTCGATGAGGTATTTGTCCGCGTCGGCTGACGCCAGGTCCGTGTTGGCGACCTTGAGGTACGTGAAGGCAGCGTCGTCGTAGCGCTTGTCCTTGCGGTAGGTCGACGCCAACGTCATGAGCACGTCGGGCGAGGCCGCGCTGGCGAGTACGCCGGGATCGAGGTTGCTGAGCATCCGCGCGGCGCGTTCGCCTTCGGCCGTGCCCGCACCTTCCTGGGCGACACGCTTGACGACGTCGAGGCCCTTGGCCGCGTGTCCGGCTTGGTCGAGCGCCTCGACCCAGGCGAGGAGCGCCTGGTGACCTTCACGGCCGAGGGGTTGCTGGTGCTTGTCGTGCAGCGCTGTGAGTTCGCCGATCGTCGCGACGCTGTCGTCGATGCGGCCGAGGTCGACGAAGAGGCTGGCCTTCATCCCGAACGTGTCGGACGTGACGCCTGCGACCTGCGCGCGCTGTCCGGGGCCGAGGCCCTCCCAGAGCTTGAACGACTTGCCGTTGTTGTCGACGCCCTCGGCTTCCCAGAAGTACTCGGTGAGCTCTTCGACGCACTGATCGTAGATCTCGATGGCCTCGACGATGGGCTCCTCGTCGTTCGTCAGCGCACCGAGCTTCTGCAGGGCGCGGGCGGTGTGCTGCAGCCCGACGTAGCTGATGAGCATGCCCTGCTCGGGCAGCTCCCAGAGGAACGTGTCACCGGCCTCGATGGCGTTCTCGAGCTTGAACTCGGCATCCGACGCGATGTCGGCCCACTCGATGAAGTTGATCGCGCGGTAGAGCTCGGTGTTCAGGGCGATCGTGAGGAAGTCGGCGGCGCGGTCGGTCTGGCCCTCGTCCGTGAGCTGCTCGGCGCGGTCCTCGGCCTCGCGGCGCAGGGTCTCGTAGACCTCGTCGGCGTCCTTGAAGTCGGAACGCGCCTGGTCGAGCGCGGCCTCGGGATCGCCGCGCGACTCGGCTGTCTCCTTGAAGCGGACACCGCGTTCACGCAGCAGCTCGGCGAGGTCCTGCAGCGCATCGGGACGGCGCGGATGGAAGGCAAAGCTGCTGCCCGCCTGGCGCCAGTCGTAGAGCAGCTCGATCGCCTTGTCCTGGTTGCTTGCGATTTCGTCTTCGTTGGCCGTGGCCTGCGAGTAGCGCTTGTAGATGCGCGCCTCGGTGAGAACCGCGTCGCCTTCCAGGTCGTTCGACAATGACGTTGTCGACTGGACATCCTGCACGACATCGAGAGCTAGACCGAAGTACTGGTAGCGAGCCAGGTTCTCGGCGAACTTGATGTCGTCGGTGACGAGGGCGTCTTCGTCGGCAGCCGCAAGCGTGGGGGCGAGGGCGGCCGACAGGGCCAAGAGGATCGGAGCGCTCTTCATCGTGCTCTGTTCCGGGATCGGAGTTGTCGAGGGGCACAGCACCGGCGCGGACGGCCGTTCACAGGCCGTCCTGCCGACGCGGTGGTCTGCCGACGTCAGTAGTTGTTGAGCTCGGGCTCGAACTCTTCGGGGACGAGCACGCGCGCGGTCAGCAGGATCAAGATCTTCTGCTGCGAGACGTACTCACCCTTACGCGAGAACATGAAACTCAGGATCGGGATGTCGCTCAGGAACGGCACGCCCGACTGGAGATCCTGCTGGACCGACTTCTTGAGACCACCGAGGAGCAGCGTTGCGCCGTCAGGGATCGTCGCCGTGGTGCGCAGGCGCTGGATGCGGAGTTGCGGAAGCTGGATCGTGACATCACTCGCGTTACCGCCGGCCACCGACACGGTTTCCGTCGGAAGCGGGTCGCCGTTTTCGCCGGGCACGAGCTCGGCGAGCGTGGGGCGGATCTCGAGGGTGACGAAACGACGGTCCTGCGAGGCGACGGCGCGGACATCGAGCACGATGCCTTCGCTGACGTTGTCGAGCTCAGGCTGGGCGATGACGGCCGCCTGGGCGATCTCAGGTTCGAAGTCGCGGACATAGGTGCGCGTCGTAAGTGCTTCGACGACACCGCGCTGGCCACTGCGAAGTGTGAGCGACGGAGCGTTGACGACGTTGCTTGTCTCGTACTTCGTGACGGCGCGCAGCACCGCGTTGACGTCGACGTCGTCGAGGAACAGCGCTTGCAGCGACAGGCCGCCGCTACCAACCAGCGTGCCTTCGTCTCCGAGCATGACGTCGAACAGGTTCTCGACGCGCCCCTTCAAGTCGCCGTTCGTGCCGTCGTAGAAGAAGCCCGACTCGTTGTCGGAACCGATGCCACTCGGGGCCTGCGGCGTACCGAAGCCGACACCCGAGGTGCCGAAGTCTTCGAGGATGCTGTTGTCGAGGCCGCGCAGGTCGACACCGATGTCTTCGAGGAACGAGTCTTCGACCTCGAGGAAGCGCGTCTCGACGCGGATCATCGTGGTGGTGTTGCGGCGGAGGTCGGAAAGCAGGTCGCGGATCTGACCGTGGACGTCCGGCGTCTGGCGCACGACGAGCATGCCGGGCATGAGCTGGATCGTGCGGTTTGGATCGTCGCTCCACGAGTCGACGGCGAGGTTGTCCGTGATCAGCGAGAGCAGGCTGTCCTCGCCGATGAACGGAAGCGGCTCGTCGTCTTCGACGTTGCCGGCGAACGACTCGGCGTCGACGGCTGACGGCAGGAGGTTGAAATCCTGCGAGGAGTAGTCGGTCGGGACGACCGTCAGATCGCGGATGTCGTAGAACTCGAGCAGGTAGTCGTTGCGCTCTTCCTCGGCGAGGATGATGCGGACGACACCGTCACGGATCTCGTAAGACATCGGCGGGCTCGTGAGGTCCTCGAGGAGGATCTTGAGCACGCGCGCGACGGGCTGGTCGACGCGATCCTGCAGCGTGTAGGGCGAGAGGCTGTCGAGCTCGTCTTGGACGAGCTGCGAGTAGAGGAAGTTGACGCCCGTGATCTGGCTGAGGTTGTCGATGACCTCTTCGAGGCTCGCATCTTCGTACGCCGTCGGGATGCGCGTGTCGTTGAGGCGACGACGCACCGCCGTGTCAGCAGCCGTCTCGTTGCGACGCGCGCCACCGAACGACTTGCTGCCGTCGGCGATCTTGTTGCGCCACTCGTCGTCGGCCGGGAAGTTGATGAGGCCGGCGGGCGGCATCATGTCGTTCTCGAGCTCGTCGAACGTGCGCTGCCACTCGCGACGGTACTGCTCGCGGTTGCGGCGGGCCGTCTGCCCGTAGCGAGCGCGCTGTGTGATCTCGAGCAGACGCTCGGCCTCGATGTTGCCCGGGTCGAGCTTCAGGATCTCGGACAGCGTGGCCTCGGCCTCGAGGAAGCGGTCGGCGAGGAACTGGTCGTCGGCGAGGTCGAGCATCGTGCGCAGGCGACGCTCGAACTTCGAGGCCTCCTGCGTCTCGAAGTCGAACTCGGCCTGGCGGACGCGATCGGCGAGTTCAGCCCGACGCTTCTCGTCGAGCCGCCCGGCTTCGGACTCGGCCTGGTCCACGAGGGCGCGCAGGTCGTCCTCACGGAGGGTCGAGTTGGCGATGTCGGGGTGGCGTCGCAAAAGGGTCAGGGCATCTTCGAAGTGCGTGATGGCAGCGTCGGGGTTCGCAGCCGCGAGTGCGGCACGACCACGGCTGACGTTGTGCTGGACGAGCGACAACGCCTGCTGCTGCTTGAGGGTGTAGCGATCCTGGGCGTCGCGGGCAGCGACACCGAGCTCGGCCGTCGAGTCGCCGAGCAGCGCACCCGTCCTCTGATAGAGGGCGCGGATCGCCGGGTCACCAGGATCGAGCTCGATCGCGTGGCCGAAAGACGTCCGCGCGGCGGCGATGTCACCGTTTTCGAGGGCGACCATGCCGTCGTCGACGAACTTGCCGACAAGCGTGGCGACGCGGCCATCGATGAGCGCGGCGCGCTCACGCGAGGCCTGGACGATCTCGTCGAGATCGTCCGTCATCGCGACGGGCGGGTTCGACGGGGTAGGCGTGGAGGTCACGGGCGCGGGCGTCGAGACCGGGTTGGTCTCCGTCCAGCTCGTGTCGTTCCAGTCGTTGAACGCGTCTTGGGCAGCGCCGCTCGGTGCAGGTTGACCCTGACCGATCGCGTTGACCTGCTGTTCGAACGAGTCGATCCACTCATCGGAGCCCGGCGCGGGCGCGTTGGGATCCTGCCAGGCCGATGAATCGGCAAAGGGCTCACTACCTGCGCCGCCCGACGAAGCGTCGGGGCTGCCACAACTCGAAATGAGCGCAGCGGCTGCGGCGGAAACAAGCACGAGACCTCGGGTCCGCGAGAAAGGGTTCACGGGAGATCGACCTCCAAGATGCGCGGCTCACCAGCCTCGTTCACGAGGGTGGCTTGCAGTCGCGTGACATTCATCAGGACAGGCGTCTGCATCGTCTGCGGACGCCGGGTACCAGGTTCGAGGATCAGCGAGCCATCGGACGTCAAAGCCAGGCGTTCACGCTGCTCGAGGCGCGGATCATCCGCGACGACGAGCGATGTCAACGTCAGTCCTGTCTTCTCTTTTTCACCCGTGGGCTCCTCGACCACGAGCTCGTCGTTTGGCGCGACGGACAGCCTAGTCACTGTGCCTGCCCGATCGCCAGCAGTGGCCGTGATCAAGAAGGACGCCGACTCGGCGCTACCGGACAGCAGCACTATGGTGAAGTGCTCGGGAGTGGTGACGGTGACACGATCGCTGCGTTCTGCGGCCACGAGAACCTCGTCGTCGCCGGAACCACGCAGCAGCACAGCCCACACTTCGTATGAAAAAGAACCCGCCGCAAGCAGCACATCGGTGTCGCGCAGCGACTCGGTGCCAAACTCCAGGGTGGCGAGCAGTTGCGGCGTTGCGCCCCGGTTTCCGCGGTACACGCGGTAGGCCAGGCGCAGATCGTCGGTTTTCCCGGCGCGCAGGGCCTTGTTGAGTTCGATGTTGGGAAGCCCCGGCGCCCAGGCGATGTCGACGGCGCCCCGAACGTAGATCGGGCGCAGGCGCTGGGGGGGCGAGAGACGGGCCGCGCTCCCAGTTCCGGGAAGCTGGCGCTCCAGCTGGGCGATCTCGAAGGCGCGAGCCTCGACGGACTCGTACAGTGTGGACGAATCCACCTCGAGCACCGCCGCTTGGTTAGCCAACGCGATCTCCAGAGGGTCTGCGCCAACGGGCAAGGCCCCTCCGCTCGGGCGGGCCCCACCCACGGGGGCCTTTCCATCGCGAAGAGAGCCCTCTCCATTCGGGGTGGAGAGGGGAGCTGTCATCCGTTGGCGTAGCTGACCTTCTACGCCTCTTGCTTGCTCTAAGTCCTTTTCCCGCAGTGGGTTAAGGATGAAGAGTGCAAGGGCGAAGAAGATAAGCGATCCCACGAGCCCTGTCAACACGACGCCGCGAGTCATCCGTTCGCTCCGTCGGTGTTGTCGGGGTAGAACGCCGTGATCGTCGCGGTCAGGCGAACCGGCGGGCCGACCATGCGATCGATGGGGAGGCCGAGCCAGCGTTCGCGGCCCACACGCTGGATGCTCGCCGTCCGGATGGACAAGGTGGGCCGCGTCGCACCGGGCACGAGCGTCTCGAGGCAGGTGACGATCTCGCCCAGACCAGAGTGCACGACGACCTGGACCTCGACGCTCGCGAGGCCCGCGATGCCGGGAACACTCGTCAGGTCGCCCGACCCGAGGACCGTGATCTCCTCGACCTGCACGATCCCGCTGCGCTGGATGTGGTCGAGCAGGCGCGTGAGCACGCCCTCGACGAGTGCCGAGCGCTGCGCTTGTTTCTGGATCGCGAGCCGCGCCGGCTGACCCGGTTGCAGACCCGCCAGACGCGTCGACTCGATCTGCACTTTCAGCGAGGGCACGACGAGCGCGCCTTCGATCTGCGTCAACAACCCATACCGACGCGTCACGTGCTCGGACCAGGCATCACGTTCGTCGACAGCCGCTGCATGTTCGGCGCGACTGATGACGGGCAGCTCGCGTTGCAGTGCCTTCATCGACTCGACGCGCTCGGCGAGTGCCGCCTCGGCGCTCTGCTGCTGGTCGAGATAGCCGCGACCGCGGATCAGGAAATCGCCGACGGCCACGGCCAGGACGATCGTCGCCACGAGGAGCATTCTCATGGCAGGGTGATCTCGACGAGGAAGCGCGACAGACCCTCGAGCGGTGCTGCGTCGGGGCCGCGCACACGCACGGTCTGGAATGCGGGGCGATAGGCGCGCTGAAGCTTGTCGCCCAGTTCTTCGTCGAAGCGCGGGTCGGCGTGAATCGTGAGCGTCAGCGTGCCGGGAAGACCGGGGCGCGACGTCGAGAGCCAGACTTTCTCGACGTGCAGCTGCGAGCCGCCGCGCATCGAGAGCATCGGCGACATGATGTCGAGCGCGCGTCGGACGGCGAACGTTTCCGTGCGGCGCTTTCCGATGTCGAGCAGAGCGTTGGCCTCCGTGCGCGCGGTGTCGCGCTCGGCGATGATCTGTCGCCAGCTGTTCGAGAGATCCTGGTAGTTGCCCGACAACTGCACGGGCAACGTGTTGTTGATCTCGGCGACGTGGCGACGCGATTGTTCCGTCACGGCGAAGATCCCGAGTGCCGAGATGAACACGGCGGCCGTGGCGAGTGGCACACGTCGCGCGGCTTCGCGCTGCGGATTGCCGTCGAGCATCGGAGCCCAGAAGCGCCCAGTTCCGAAGCCGGCCATCGCGAGCCCGAAGGCCTTGCCCATCGCGAGCGTCTCGGCAGGCGAGCGACGATCCCAGTCCATCTTGCCCGTCGCGACGCGCGTGAGTTCCGAGATGCGCGTGACGTCGCGACCCGTGGCCGCTTCGAGCGCCGTGATCAACCCGCTCTGCAGCGCGCCTTCCTCCGTGAGCACGATGTCCTTCGGCTCGAAGGGCCGGTCGTTGGGAAGCAGCTTCGTGACGGCGGCACCGATCTCACCGCTGAGGCGCAGTGCGAGGTGCTCGAGATCTTCTTCGTCGGCGACACCGAACGGCAGGTGACGCGTCCAGATTCCGCCTTCGGTCAAGAGCACCAGCTCGGTCGCGATGGCGCCGACGGCGAGCAGCACGCGGTCCTTGCCCCAGGGGCGTTCGGCCTCGATGAACGAAGCGAGTGCGGCGCCGACGACCTGCACGTCGTCGCAAGGGATCCCGCGGGCATGCAGTGCGGACGTCCAGCGAGCGACGTGCGTGCGTTGCAGCGCAAAGGTGTGCACCTGTTGTTCGACGGTGCCCTTGCGGATGCGGTGGCGGATCAGCAGATCTTCGACGGGAACGTCGACGTCGCGCAGCACTTCGTAGCGCGCCAGATCCTCGGACCGTTCGCTCTCGAGCGTCGGAACCGTGTACGTGTGAACGCTCGCGCTTTGATTCGGCGCCGCGACGACGATGCGTGCCGCGCTGTCGATGTGCGGGCGGATCTCTTCGAGTGCCTCGATGGCCGCGTCGGCGATGTTGCCGGGCGAGAGGTAGTACGGCAGCCGCCAGGTCCGGGTGAGCTTCACGCGACCGCCGCGACGCGTGAGCTTGACGACCTTCAGCGTGCCGTCACCCACGTCGATCCCGAAAGCTGTTTCACCGAAGCCCATCATGAAGCCGCGATCTCCATCACCTTCTGGATGTCCTGCCACGTCTCGACCTTCGCGGCCGGGTTCCGCAACAGGTAGGCCGGATGGTACGTCGGGATGACAGGGATTCCTCGATATTCGTGCACTCGACCGCGCAGGCGCGCCATCGACAGCGTCGTGTCGAGGAGCTGGTGGGCCGCGACCTTGCCGAGCGCGCAGAGGACCATCGGCGCGAGGGCGTCAATCTGGCGCGCGAGGTAGTCGGCGCAGGCCGCGGTTTCGTCGGGCGTGGGGTTGCGGTTTCCCGGCGGGCGGCACTTGACGACGTTGCCGATGAAGACGTCCTCGCGACGCAGCTTCATGCCCGCCGTGATGATCTTGTCGAGCAGCTGGCCGGCGGCTCCCACGAAAGGGCGCCCGGTGCGATCTTCGTCTGCGCCGGGGCCCTCGCCGATGAACACGATGTCGGCCGTCGGTGAGCCTTCACCGGGCACGGTCAGCGTGCGCTTCTCGCAGAGACCGCAGCGCGTGCAGGCGGCGACTTCGGTGGCGATGGCGGCCAGGGCGGCGGCGGAATCGGGGCGCGCGGGGGCGGCGACGTCGGCCGGTTGCGCGACGACCGGGGCAGCGGGCGCAGCGTGAACATGCGCGGCCGCCTCGATGTGTCCACGCGGCACCCTCCGAACGCCAGCGGCGCGCAGTGATCGGAGAAAACGCTCGGGTGGGGACGTCATGGCCGCGACCATAGCAGGCTCGGCGACAGCTTCGGAGGGGGCTGGCGAGGGGACATGCGTCACCCGACGACGTCAGCGCAGGTGATACGACAGCGCGGCGAGGGCGATCGCGGCGGTCTCGACGCGTAGCACGGCCGGCCCGATCGTGACGCCCTGTCCGCCCGCGGTCTCGACGGCGGCGTGCTCCTCGCTCGTCAAGCCGCCCTCGGGGCCCACCACGATCAGCAGCCGACCGCGCGCTGGCGGCGGGGGCGTGGCGGCGTCGTCCGGTGTCGACCCAAGCCAGATCGTGTCCCAGCCGCGGGCGAGTGCCGCGTCGAGGCTCGTGGCCTCGGAGATGGCGAGCGCATGCAGCCCGCGCGACTGCAGGAGCGCCGAGGCGGCCTTGCGTCGCAGGCGCTCGAGGCGTCCCCTTCCGGGCGTACGTTCGGCGTGTTCTGTCTCGATCGGGATGACGTCCGCGACACCCAGCTCGGCCGCCTTCTCGACGAGCCACTCGAGGCGCGGCAGGCGCGGCGCGCCGATGGCGAGGCTGATCGTGTCGGCGGGGCACGGCGCTCGAGGAGCGCGGTCGACGACCACGGGCGTGCCTCCGCGCTGCCAGGTCGCGCGGGCCCAGCCGCCGCGACCGTCGACCAGTTCGACGCTCTCGCCGTCGCGCATACGGAGCGAGCGTTCGAGGTGTCGGCGCATGTCGGCGTCGACGTTCGGGGTGGGCGCGTCGACGTCGTCCACGAGGCAGCGAGGCGTGCGAGTCACGGTCGTCTGATCCGCTGGGAGTGGGGGATATCGTTGTGATACCGTTCCCGGCTTGCTGGTGCGACGTCACGACGCACTGCAGCACCCCCCGTCCTCATTCGCAGGAGCCCGTCGCGATGCGCCTGACAGCCGCGAAGTCCAACGCCCTCGACAGCAACGTCCCCCTGGTCGTCCTGCTGGTCACCGCGGGCAAGACCACGTCTCTTCCCGGTGGAACGCTCGGTGAGCGCGCCCTGGCTCTGATGGGACGCAAGGTCTTCGAGGCCGGCATGCGCGAGACGCTCGTACTGCACGCCGAGGATCGCAGCGGGCCGCGCGCCCTGCTGCTGATCGGTGTCGGTGCGGCACGCGAGGCCACGCCCGACGACTTCCGTCGCGCCGGTGCGATCGCCATCAAGGAAGCAGCCAAGCTCAAGGCCGACAAGGTTATCGTCGGCACGGGCGGCAAGGCGGCTTTCAGCGCCGAATCGCTCCAGGCCTTCGGTGAAGGAGCCGTCCTCGCGGGTTACCGCTACAGCCAGAAGAAACCCACCTCGGCTCCGGCGAAGTCGGTCGGTATCGTCTCCGACGTGAAGGGCGCGGCCTCCGTGCTCAAGACGGCGATGGCGCTCGGTGAAGGCGCGAACATCGCGCGCGACCTCGGCGACATGCCGGGCAACGTCGCCACGCCGCGTCACCTCAAGACGCGCGCCCAGGCGATCGCCAAGAAGGGCGAGTTGAAGTTCCGCGCGATGGATCGCAAGGCGCTCGAGAAGGCCGGGTACGGCGGCATCTTGGCCGTCAACCAGGGCACCTCCGAGATGCCCTATCTCGTCGAGATGGACTACAACCCCGGCAAGGCGAAGCACACGATCTGTGTCGTCGGCAAGGGCCTCACCTTCGACTCGGGCGGCATCTCGCTGAAGCCGTCGGCGAAGATGGAGGAGATGAAGTACGACATGTGCGGCGCCGGCGCGACGATCGGTCTCATGCATGCCGTGGCGACGCTGAAGCCGAAGAACACGCGCGTCATCGCCATCGTCGGCACCACCGACAACATGCCGGGGCCGTCGGCCTACAAGCCGGGCGACGTCGTCAAGACGGGTTCGGGCAAGACGATCGAGGTCATCAACACAGACGCCGAAGGACGCGTCGTTCTGTCCGACTGCCTGCACCACGCCACGAAGCACAAGCCCGACGCGATCGTCGACATGGCGACGCTCACGGGCGCGATCCTGATCGCGATCGGCTCGGAAGCGGCCGGCCTCTTCTGCCGCGACGACAAGCTCGCCGCGCGTCTGCAGGAATCGGCCGAGCGTACGGGTGAGCGCCTCTGGCGCATGCCGACCTACGACGTCTACACCCAGGCCATCAAGAGCAAGTTCGGCGACATCAGCAACTCGGCCGGGCGCGAAGGCGGTTCGTCGACGGCGGCGGCGTTCCTGTTCGAGTTCACGAACGGCATCCCGCACGCGCACATCGACATCGCGGGCACGGCCTGGAACGGCCCGAAGCGCGACTACAACGAAGACGGCTGGGCGACGGGCTACGGCGTCCGCCTCGTCTACGACATGATCGCGAACTGGGGCTGATCCACGATGATGCTCGAACTCGTTCTCGACATGTCCCTCGAGCGGCTCCAGGCCGTCGTCGAGACGCTGCCTAACCAGGTTCGCGCGGCGCTTGACAACGCGGCGGCCCAGGCCCTGAATAGTCGCCCGCAGACCATCCGCAAGCGCCCGTTGCCCATGCGCATCAAGGCTCTGCGGAGCTTCATGGTGAAACGTCGCGATGAAGACCTCGCCGGCGACATCATGCGCACGTACTTCCTCGGTCCGCGCAAGGATCTCGTGGCGGCGTTCCTCGACGCCACGGGTGTCCCGCACGAAGAGGGGCAGATCGAAGACGACTCCGAGCCGGCTGCCGACAAGGTGCCCGCGGCCGTCGACGAACTCGTCGAGAAGTTCGAGCGCGAAGACGTCGTGCTCTACCTCGAGATCGCCGCGTTCCAGTGGCCTGAGATCGAAGGCATCCGCACGTCGCTCGACTCGCTGAAGGCAGCGGCTTAAGGGGGTGGGGCTTTGCGGGCGGCGTTAGTGCTTGACCGCCGACATCGGGCGACCGGGACGCCCTCGCTCTGGCACCCAAGGCGGCGTCGGTGGGATCGCGTGGCGAGGGTTGCGACGACGTGAAGTCGCTGACGGCGTCCCCGTCGACCGATGACGGCTCAGTGGTTGCGAGCTGGAGGCGGGCCGCGCCGGATGGGGGGGTGGGGGTGGTTGTGCTCGGGACGGAGGTTCGGTCGTCGCGATCCGGAGGGCACGTGGGATCGTTGATCCTCGGGGACGGGTGGGTGCGAGATGGGGCGGGCTCTGCAGGTGGCCTTGGCGGGGCGGACGGGCCGGGGGCGAGCATGGCATTGCGAAGCGCGGTTCACCGACCTGGTGAGGCTTTGTCGACGTGATCACCGAAGCGTTCGATGTGCTTCGTTGACGAGGCGCACGAAGTCATTGGCGTCCGTGAAGTCGATCTGGAACGCACGGCGAAGGTCATCGCTCCTCCTGGTTCGGGCATCCATTTCGGATGCGCCGGACCGCAGCGGCCTCTCGGCTCCGAGAGTCGAGGGGTTCCACGCAGCCACGAGTCATTTGAGCTCCAGTAAGGGAGCGCAGCGGCTTCGACGGCGGGTTGTCACTCGCCGATGTCGTTCCACGTGGAGGTGGTGTCACTCGGGCGTCGCACCGTCGACGATCAGTCGCCGAGCCAGGTGAGGACGTCGTCGGGGAGCGCGAAGCCGGCGGCGTGGGCGCGTTCGAGGACGTGCCAGAAGAAGCGGTAGCTCGCGCGGTCGTGGAGTTGCTCGGCGTGGCGGATCGGCGCCCAGCTCGCGGCCGCGCCGGCGCGCAGGACGTCGATGCCCGTGGCGACGTCGTGCGCGTCGGGGGCGAAGACCTCGAGGATCGGGGCGATCTGCGCGGGGTGGATCGACCACATGCGCAGGAAGCCGAACTCGTCGCGCGCGCGGAGGGCGTCGGCGCGCGTCTGCTCGACGTCATCGAAGGCCACGGTGACGTTGTGTGCCGGCACGACGCCGTGTGCGAGCGCGGCCGCCACGAGTTCGACCTTCGCGCGACGCACGAGGGCGTGATCGAACTGACCCGGCGAGCGCAGTGCCAAGGCGGGGATCGCGCCGTGGTGCGCGCTGACGAAGTCCATGAGTCCGAAGTCGAACACGGCCACCCAAGGCAGCCCGGCGGCCAGCTGGACTTCGGCGAGCAGCCCGTGCGTTTCCACGAGCACATGCACGGCGATCTCGCGCTCGAGTCCGGCGCGCGCGCATGCGGCCTGGAGCTGCGTGATCATCGCCTGCACCTGACGCGCCGACGTCGCCTTGGGAAAGGTGACATGCGCGATGTGCGCGCCGGCGTTCGCCACGACGAAGTCGATATCGTCACGCCAGTGGGGCGTCGAGATGTCGTGTACGCGCACGCCGATGGCGCCGGCCTGATGGCCATGGGCGCGCAGCATCTCGACGACGAGTTCGCGATGCTCGGCTTCGCGCCCGGCCGGCGCGCCGTCTTCGAGGTCGAGCGTGACGTCGAACGTGCCGCCGTGCTCGGCCTGGAGCGCCAGCGCCTTCGTCATGCGACGCTCGGTGCCGGCGTAGTGATCGCAAGCAGCAACGGGCGCGACGCGTGGCTCACCGGCGAAGAGCGCCTCGCGCGGACCGCTCAAGCGTCGTCGTCGTCTCGGCCGAGATCCTCGACGATCTCGCGCAGCAGCTCCGGCGGCGCGGCACCGAGCGTCGTGCCCTCGCTGCGACACGCGTCCGAAATCGTCTCGGCGACATCCTGCATCGCCTCGTGCAGCGGCTCGCTTCCGCCGACGAGCAGATAATCCTCGCCGCGCGTGACGCGGGTTTGTCCGTCGTTCGATTCCGGGCCGAGACCGGCCCCGTCGAGGCCGACCCCGAAGAGCGCATTGGGCCTCTCGGGGCGCTTGTGCTGGTGCGGGATGCGATTCATGGTTTCCGCTTCATAGCAGGCCGGGCGGCTCGTGACAAAAGTCATTCCCGGCCCTGGTGGCCCCGCGAGGCGGTGGAATGCGTCTCGACACCGCGGCGAATCGCCACGGAGCGCCGCCGCGTCGCGTGCGACCTCTCGTTCTGGCGCCCCGTTGGTCAGGCTGTTATCGTCCCGCCCCTGGCCGTTTCGGCGGCCCAGAGGCGGCATGGCCAAGTGGTAAGGCAACGGATTGCAAATCCGTCATTCCCCGGTTCGAATCCGGGTGCCGCCTCCATTTTCACACCTCGGGCTGCGAGGTCAGCGGTCGTCGAGAGCCTCGAGGAGGCGCCGACCGAACGCGCGCCCGGCTCGTTCCTCGAGGGCGGGTGGCGCGACCACGAGCACGGGCAGGCCGGCGGGCCGTCGGTCCGGCGTGGCCGTCAGCACGAGCATGGCCACCGGTGAGCGCTCGGATGGCGGCGCGTTCGGGCCGCGCATCTCGCGTTCGCGGCGAGCCTCGTCGGCGAGCTGGTCGACGAGGGTGAGCGCGACGTCGGCGCCGCGTTCGTCGCCCACGAGGACGGCGTCGCGGACGAGGAGCGTTTCGAGCGCGATGCGGACGCGCCGTGCGAGTTCGTCGAGCTCGACGTCGTGGTCGAGTCCGATGTGGACGACACGCCGCTGGCGACGGAGGTCGCGCGTGGCGGCGACCCAGTCGTCGAGGGTGGAGTCGCGTCCGTGCAGACAGACGACGGGCGGGCCGCCGACGCCTCCGTCATCGACATCCATGACGACGTCCCCGTCACGCACGCGCAGTCGAATGCCCGGCACGTGCTCTTCGCCTTCGAAGCGGTCGGGTTCGGGCGCGGCGGCGGGCAGCAGCGTGGCCGCGCTCGTGTCGTCACGCGGCGCAACGCCGGCGCGTCGTTTCAGCGTGCGCACCGGCGTCACGGCGCCGACGAGACCGGCGCTGCGTTCGCTCGACGTCGCGAGCCGTTGCACCTGCGCGAGCAGCGGGACGTCGGGCGGCAGCTGACGCCAGAGGTCGTCGGGTGGCGTGTAGCGATCGTGCGCCGTCGTGCCTGAGTCGCGCCACATGTCGACGAGCGGAGCAAAGCCTCGCGACCACAGCCGTACCGTGAACCGATCGCTCGGTGAAGGCGGGTGCCAGCGCAGCTCCGGCGACTCGACGCTCTCGATCGTCGTCCCGTCGGCGAGCCACGCGAGGGACGTTTCGGGGACGCCGGGTTGGTGCGGCGTGGCGAGCGCGAACGTCTCGTCGTGCCCACGGTTGAGCGGCCAGAACGCCGCGGTGAGTGCGCCGGTCTGCGCATGCCACAGCGAGATTCCGAGCGTCGCCAAGCCCGCCGTGGCCCAGAGCGGCCGCCACCACGTGGCGCACAGCAGCGCGGCGACCACGGCCGTCGGCGCGATCGTCGGAAAGAGGTAGCGCCCTTGGGCCTGGTTGAACGAGAGATAGAAGGTGACGCTCGCGAGGAGGTTGGCGGCGAGCGCTGCGGCCAAGAGCGCGTAGCGTTGTCCGTGCCTCGCCGGGATGATGCGCCGGCGCACGCGCGAAGACACGGCGCCCAGCGCGAGGCCGACGGACGCGGCGCCCGCGGTGACGAGCCACACCGCCGAAAGCCACGCACCACCGGGGCCGGTTGCACCGAAGCGCGCCGCGTACGTCGACGCCATGCGCGGCACGTAGCGCATCGTGAGCAGTCGCCACGTCGGCGCCTCGGTGAGCTCGCGGCGATCGAGCCCGAACTTCGAGACGCCGAGTTCCCAGGCCAGCGGGTCGCCGTACGTCATCGTGTTCCAGACGAACCACGGGCCGCTCACGAGCAGCACGCCGATCGCGATGAGGTAGATCTCCGTGAAGGCGCGCGCCGTCGTGGGTGTCTTGCGCAGCAGCAGCGCGACGCCGACCGTCGGGATCAGGAACGTCGCCGAGAGCTTCGCGATCAGCGCCGCGCCGATCGTGAGGCCGAGGGTGACGAGCTGCCGGTCGCTCGGGACTTCCGTCCGGCACCACGTCACGATCTGGCACAGCGCGCCCGTGCAGAGTGCGATCGCGAGCGGGTCGTTCGTGATGCCTCCACAGAGCGAACCGAACTGCGGATTGAGCGCGACGAGCGACGCGGCGCCGAGGGCGAGGCCCTCGCGGTGCGGCGCGACGCGGCGCGCGAGAAGGAACGTGAGAAGGATCGTCGCGAGGCCCGGCGCGATGTTCAGCAGGCGCAAGACGTGGAGCCTCCAGGCGACGTCGTGATAGGGGCGGGCTTCGTCAGGGCCGTGCTGGAACAGGGCCACGTCGCGGGCGCGCCGCGCGATATCAGCGGGGACGCGGCGGCCGAAGACATCGACGTCCACGAGGTCGAGGGCGTGGATGCCGAGCGCGAAACCGATGTACGCGAGCGGCGGCTGGACACCCTCGTCGAGCGCGTGCCTCGGCATCGCCGTGAGGTCCGGCAACCAGGCCTCGCGCGCGTAATGTGCCGCGACCTCGTAGTGCTCGAACTCGTCGGGCACCTCGAACAGCGGCAGCACCCACGACGTGCGTGCCGTGAGCACGACGAACGCCACGCACACCACGAACAGCAGGGCGCGCGTGGCGGCAGATGGCTTCGGATCGCTGGGTGGAGGCGTGACCACGGGAGTGCAAGGCTCGCAAATCGCGCGGCGGCGCGGTAGGACGGGGGTATGGGACGTGCGCTGAGTGAGATCGGCTGGCGACGCGCGCTGCGCTATGCGTGGCTCGAGATCGCGTTGCTCGTGGAGCGGGCGTTGCTCTTCCCGCCCGCGCGCGCCGTCTGGCTGCGCCTGCTCGGCGCGTCGATCGGCACCGATTCACTACTGATGGACGTCCGCTTCACGAATGCCGACCGCACGGGTCTCGCGGGGCTGCGCGTGGGCGCCTCGTGCTATCTCGGCCGCGGCGTGCGTCTCGACCTCGCCGAGCGCGTCACACTCGCTGACCATGTCACGCTGGGCGACGAAGTCCTGATCCTGACGCACACCAACGTCGGCTACGCGAACCATCCTTTGCAGGACGTCTTCCCGCCGAGTCAGGCGCCGGTCGTGATCGAGCGCGGCGCCTATCTCGGCGCACGCGCCCTCGTCCTGCCGGGCGTGACGATCGGTTCCGAGGCGTTCGTCGCGGCAGGCGCGATCGTCACGCGCGACGTGGCACCGGGTGACATCGTGCGCGGGCAGCCTGCCGACGTGGTCGGGACCGTGGCCGCTCGACGCGGTCAGTCGTCGTCCTGAGCCGTGTCGTCGCGGAGGACGCGAGGGGCACGGGCGAGCGTGCGTCGGAACGCGAGGAGGTGCTGCCAGTAGTCGATCGCGTCGGCGAGAGGGCGCACCGTCGAGGCCTTGTCGAAGCGTCGCCGGAACACGACCGGCACCTGCGCGATCGTGAGCCCCGCGTGCTCGGCGGCGATCATGATCTCGGTGTCGAAGAACCACCCGTCGCTGGTTGCTTGGTCGAGCACGCCGCGGATCGCATCGACGCGGAACCACTTGCAGCCCGACTCGGTGTCGCGCACGCGCGTGGCGAGGAGGCCACGTACGAGGAACGCGTAGCCGCGACTGAGCACGTGGCGCAGCCACGAACGCGCGGCGAGTTCGTAGCTGCGATCGCCGATGGCGACGTCGGCTCCGTTCACGAGTGCCTGCACGCAGGACACCATCGCCTCGGCGCCGACTTCGAGGTCGATGTCGAGGAAGCCCGCATAGGTGCCGCGCGCCGAAGCGAGTCCGGTGCGCACGGCTGCACCGCGACCGCGATTGCGCGCGTGATGGGCGCTGCGCACGTGGGCCCCGCGCTGTGCAGCGAAGCTGTCGGCGATCGCGCGCGAGCCATCGACGCTTCCGTCGTCGACGAGCACCATCTCCCAGCGCCACGGCGAGGCGCCGGCGGCGTCGGCCAGCGTGGCGAGGCTGGCGCCGAGGGTTTTGCCCTCGTTGTAGAGCGGTACGACGATCGTGAGGTCGACGTCGGACGGGGGGGCTGGTGGCGAGTCGGGCACGAAGTGATGATGACGGCTTCGGCGCTCGGCTGCGAGCGCGTTCCCGCGAGTCCGTCTTCGCTGTGAGTGCTGCGTTGAGTGCCGATCACGTCACCATCACCTGCACCACCTGCGGCGCGCCGCGGCGCGTCGAGCGGTGGATGACCGAGACCCAGCACTGGAGCTGCGACCAGTGCGGCGCGGGGGTCGACGTGTGCGACGGGATCCTCGACCTCGACGACGCGGTCGGCAGCGGCGACTACCCGCCGGAGATCTACGCGCTCGTCGCGGAAGTCGAAGAGACCCACTGGTGGCACGCCTCGCGCAACGACGTCATCGCCCGCGCGCTGCGGCCGCACGTCGCGACACGGGCGCTGCGCAGCGGCGTCGAGGTGGGCTGCGGGACCGGCTTCGTGCTGCGCCATCTCGAGCAGACGTTCGGGCTGTCCATGGTGGGCGTCGACATGCAACGCGAGGGGCTCGTCGAGGCGCGGCGGCGCACGTCGTCGGCGCTGATCCGCACGGGCAGCCCGCGCGTTCCGCTTGCCGACCCTGTCGATCTCGTGGCGCTCTGCGACGTGATCGAGCATGTCGATGACGACGTGGAGCTGTTGCGCGGCGCACGCGACGCCCTGCGCCCCGGCGGGCTCGTGCTCGTCACCGTGCCTGCGCGCATGGCGCTGTGGTCGCTCGAAGACGTCATGAGCGGCCACAAGCGCCGTTACGCGAAACGCACGCTCCGCGCATCACTCGACGCCGCCGACCTCGAGCTCGTCGCCCTCACGCCCTTCCATGCCGCCATCACGCCGCTCGCGTGGTGGGGCGCGCGCCGCTCGACGATCCCCGCCGAGCTGCCCGACGCTCTCACGTTCTGGCGCCGGGCACTGCGTCCGCCCACAGGAAGGCTCGCACGCATCGTGCGCCGCGTCCTGACGGTCGAGAACGCGCTCGGCGCGCGCGTGGCGCTTCCCTTCGGAAGCCATCTCCTCGCGCTCGCCGAACCACGTCAGCCGTAGATCGCCTTGACCTTCTTGCGGATGTGACGCGCAAAGGCCTCCGTGCCGAGCGGCTTGCCGGTGACACGCTTGACGATCTTCTCGGCCGTGAACGTCTGGTCGTGGCGATGGATGTTGTCGGCCAGCCACGTGCGCAGGGTGAGCATGTCACCCTTCGCGATCTTGCGGTCGAGGCCGCGGATCGAGCTGCGCGCCGCTTCCATGAACTGCGCGGCGTAGAGGTTGCCGAGGCTGTAGGTCGGGAAGTATCCGATCGCGCCCATGGCCCAGTGGATGTCCTGCAAGACTCCCTCGGCATCGTCGGCCGGTGTGATGCCGAGCATCGACTGCATCGACTCGTTCCAGCGCGCTGGCAGGTCGGTGACGTCGATCTCTCCGCTGATGAGATCGCGCTCGATGCGCGTGCGCAGAATGATGTGCAGGTTGTACGTGAGCTCGTCGGCTTCGACGCGGATCATCGACGGCTCGACGATGTTCGCGGCGCGCCAGATGGCGTCGACGTCGAACTTGCGCAGCTTGGGATGGGCATCGATGAAACGGTCGTACCAGGCTTCCCAGAAGGGCTTGCCGCGCGCGACGTTGTTCTCCCACAGACGCGACTGACTCTCGTGGATGCCCATCGAAATCGCACCGCCGAGTGGCGTGCGACGCTTGTTCGGGTCGCGCCCCTGTTCGTAGAGGCCGTGGCCCGACTCGTGGATCACACCGAAGAGCCCGCCGCGCATGTCGTTCTCGTCGTAGCGTGACGTCATGCGCACGTCGCCGGGGCCCGTGCCGCCGCAGAAGGGATGCGTCGAGAGATCGAGACGCCCTTGGTCGAAGCGGATCCCCATGGCCTCGGAAACCTGGCGTGCGAAGTCACGCTGCGCATCGATCTTGAACTTGCCGACGAACGGCCGCACGTCGACGCGCACGTCGCTCTGCACGACCTTGCGCACGAGCGGCACCGTGATCGCCTCGAGTTCGTCGAGCAGCTCGTCGAGACGCTCCGTCGTCATGCCGGGCTCGTAGTCGTCGAGGAGTGCGTCGTAGAGCGCGCCGTTCTTGCCGGCGCGCAGCTGTGCCTTGCGGCGCACGAGGTCGACGATCGTCTCGAGCGCCGGCACGAAGGCGCCGAAGTCGGAGTTCGTCCGGGCGACACGCCACGCCTCGAGTCCGCGGCTCTGGGCCAGCGACAGCTCGCGCGCGAGGTCGGCCGGCACGCAGGTGGCCTTGTCGACGGAGCGGCGCACGAGCTCGAGACCGCGACGCTGGCGCGGTGTGAGCTTGGCACGCCCACGCTGGGCCGTGCGCACGGTCGAGACGAGGTCGGGCGACGTCATGCGCTCGTGGATCACGCCTTGCAGGGTCGCCATCGTCTGGGCCCGTGTCTCGGCCCCGCCCGGCGGCATCATGACTTCCTGATCCCAGCTCAGGATCTCGACCCCGCTCGAGAGGTCGACGATCTCGGCGAAGCGTCGTTCGACGTCTTGGTAGGCGGTCTTGGACATGGGAACGGTCTCCTGGCGGTGCTGAATGGGTGAGTGCGGATTGTCCGTGTCTGATCGACGGATGTATAGCCGGGCCTCGTGAAACGTCGGCACGTCCGCGCGCGCATCGCTTGCATGCACGGGGTCCAGCGTTGACGATCGCGCGCACCGACTCCAGAGAGAACCCGATGTCCGCCAACCCCACGCTCGTGACGGCGCAGCACTTCGCCTACCTCGCAGAACGCACGCGACCCGAGGACGACTTCCTCGTCGACCTCAAGGCTGCGGCGCACGAGGCAGGCATTCCGCCGATCTGGATCTCGCCCGAGCAGGCCAGCTTCATGCAGATCCTGCTGAAGCTCGTGCGCGCCGAAACAGTGGTCGAAGTCGGGACGCTCGCGGGCTACTCCGCAATCACGATGGCGCGCGCCTTGCCGAGCGACGGCCGTGTGCAGACGATCGAGCTCTCCGACCACCATGCCGACTTCACGGAGGAATGGGTTGCGAAGTCGGACGTCGCGGGGCGCGTCGAGGTGCTGCGCGGCAAGGGCGCCGACGTCCTCCCGACGCTCGCCGACGAGGTCTTCGACGCCGCGTTCCTCGATGCCGACAAGTCGAACTACCCGACGTACCTCGAGCACGCGCGGCGCCTGGTTCGGCGTGGCGGCCTGATCATGGTCGACAACGCGTTTGCCTTCGGCCAGCTGTTCGACGAGCGTCCGACGGATCCCGAGGTCGGCGCCGTGAAGGCGTTCAACGATCACATGGCGAAGCAGACGGGACTGCACGGCGTGATCGTTCCCGTCGGCGACGGCCTCTGGGTGGCGGTGCGCGAAGACTGACGTCGTCCGCGCCTCATCGGCGGCACGCCTCGCGCGGAGTTTGGCGACGTTCCGGAACGCATCGCGGGCCGGCGGCGTGCGGTGCAGCCGTCGCGCTGCGGGATCAACCGGGCGACGAGCGTGTCGCCGGCATCGCGGGCCACTTCGGCGTCGTGCCTTCTGGCTCTCGCGTGGTGTGCCTCATCGGCAACGACGAGGGCGAGGAAGTGCTCGGATGGTTCGAGGACGACGCAGCTGTCGTCGATCTCCACGGCGGCCTCGCGGGGGCGTTCGGAACACCGCGCCTCGATCTCTGGGGAACCGTGGCTGTCGACCAGCCCGTGGACGTGTTGGCGAGCCGCACGCTGCCGAGCGCTCCGGCATTCCTCGTCCTCGGCAGAGCGACCACTCCGCAACCCGTGTTCGGTGGCGTGCTCGTCCCGACGCCCGACGTGGTGTTGCCGCTTGCCACCGACGCGGGCGGGATGCTGGACATCGGCGGGACGTGGCCCGTGACCGTCCCACCCGGTGCTCAGGTCGGACTGCAGCTCTGGGTCGCCGACGCGGGAGGGCCGGCGGGATTCTCGGCGAGCAACACGCTCCTCATCACGAGCCCGTAGCTGTTCAGCAGACGGGCGCGCGGTCCGCTTATTGGTTGATCGTCGTGGTGCGCACGGTCGAGGCGCCGAACGAGCCGTGGTCGATCGTGGCGAGCTGGCTGTGGAAAGTCAGTCCGTTGAAGCCCGGCGGGCAAATTGCTCCCAAGGTCGCCAGACCCGTGCCGTCGAGCTGGTCGCTCCACAAGACGGTCATCTGAATGAGCACGGGAAAGCCGCGGTACATGAACGTGTCGGAACCGAGCGACATGATGAGCAGGGCCGGGGAGTCGACGGCGCCGCCCATGCGCCACTCGAAGCCGACGCCCGTGGCGATCGCCGACGGGATCTCGAGGCGCGGCGGCGTCGTCTCGGTGACGGTGCCGGCGAACGGCGCGCTCGTGAGCGGGCCCTTCGCGAGCACGATCGCCGTGCTCCCGAGCGCCGATGCGTCGGACGTCGTGAAGACGTACTCGGTGTCGGAGACGACACCTTGCGACGACGCGAGGACGGACGCGCCGCCGACGGTGATCGTGTCGACACCGAGGAAGCCCGTGCCCGTGAGCGTGACGTGCGTGCCGCCGAGCGCCGGCCAGCTCGGCGGAGACACCGACGCGATCACCGGCACGATGTCGCTCTGTCCCGGTGGGTCGACTTCGCCGAGCGCTGCAACGACGTCGATCCGACCGTGCGCGAGCCAACCGCCGATGTCGACGGCCGAGTCTTCGAGCGCCGCGCGCACGGCAGCCGCGTTGGACGGACTGCGCACGCCGCCGAGGCGCGAGTAGACCAGCGCCGCCGCGCCGGCGACGAGCGGCGTTGCCATCGACGTGCCGCTGAGCGTGGCGTAGAGACCGTTCTTGTACGTCGACGTGATCTGCTGTCCCGGCGCGGCGACCGAGACCCACGAGCCGTGGTTCGAGAACGACGCGCGGACGTCCCCCTGCTTTGTCGCGCCGACGGCGATCACCGTGTCGAGTGCGGCGGGGTAGAGCTTCTGTTGCGTTCCGTCGTTGCCCGCCGCGGCAACGAGCACGCAGCCGTCGGCGAGCGCATCGTCGAGCGCCGAACGGATCGCGGGGTTCGATCCGTACGAGCCCCACGACATCGAGAGCACGTGCGCGCCGCGCGTGCGCGCATCGTGGATCGCGGCGATCAGCGTCGACGACGGAAACGATGAGTTGCCGCAGCGGTACCCCGCGACGCGACAGTCGCGTGCGATGCCGGCGACGCCCGTGGCGTTGCCCGTCACCGCGGCGGCGATGCCGGCGCAGTGCGTCCCGTGACCGTCGTAGTCGTCGGGGTCCGTGTCGGCGCCGTAGGTGTCGAGTCCCCAGGCGTAGTGGTCGGCGAGGTCGGGGTGATCGCGGTCGAGTCCCGAGTCGATGATCGCGATCACGACGTCGGACGAGCCGCTCTCGATCGTCCAGGCCTCGAAGGCGCGCACCGACACGAGTCCCCACTGGCTCGCCAGCATCGGGTCGTCGGTCGGCGTGACGGCCGGCTCGAGGGCGCGGTGGATCGTGTTGGGGTAGGCGAAGGCGACGGCCGGGTCGGCGGCGTAGCGCTCCAGCGTGAGGTCGAGCGGCACGGCCGTGGGTGCGCGCACGACGCCGAGCTGGCTCGTGAGCGTGGTCAGCCGCACGCCGCCCAGGCGCTCGTGGACCTCGTCCTGAGCCTGCTGAGTCGTGGTGTCCGTGAACTGGACGAGAACCTCTCCGCTGACAACGTCTTGACCGCGCCAGGTGGCGGTCTCGAAGCCTGGATCGGCCTGAGACACCGCCGAGACGGTCAGAGCGAGGAGCGCGAGGGCGGTCGAGCGGGCGAGCTTGCGGAGTGGCGGATTCATGCCCTCTCGATCGGCCGGCCGGCGCGTCTGACTTGACCGCTGCCCGCTCTGACCGCGTCGGGCGTCGAGCCGCCGCCGCTCCTCGCCCGCTTGCACCGTCTGGAACGAAAGTCGGGAGACCGCGCTGTTTCCCGAACCCGTGGTATCCTCAGAGGCTCACATCCGTGAAGCAGGCGTGCGTCCAGCGAACCCGATCCAGCACTCCACCGGCCGCTCGGTGGCGCCTGCAACTCTCCCTCCTCCCTCCCCGATTCTGCCTGGAGAACGAGCCCATGAGGCGTTTTCTGGCTCTGACGGCATTGGCCCTCGGCGCGTTCAGCGTCGACTCCATCGCCCAGACACCCACTCCGCTCACGCTCAAGCAGGTTTCGACCAGCGCCGACTTTGCTCGTGCTGTCCTGATCCTGCCTGACCCCACCGACTCGTCGCGCCTGTTCGTCGTCGAACAGAACCAGGCCGACATCGAGATCCTCAACTACGACGCAGGCACCGACACCTACACCGTCGGCGGCACGTTCCTCGACCTCACCGCCCTGGTGGCGAGTGGCGGCAACGAGCAGGGTCTGCTCGGGATGGCCTTCCATCCCGATTACGCCAACAACGGCTACTTCTACGTCAACTACACGGCGTCGGCAGGCGGCGGCGACACCATCGTCGCTCGCTACACGGCGTCTTCTCCGACCACGGCCGATCCGGGCAGCGCCCTGACGATCGTCGGTCCGATCAACCAGCCGCAGAGCAACCACAACGGCGGCATGATCGCATTCGGCCCCGACGGCAAGCTCTACGTGGGCATGGGTGACGGCGGCAACGCCAACGACTCGGGCTCGGGTCACGTCGCAGGTGGGAACGCGCAGTCTGGCGCCAACCAGCTCGGCAAGATGCTGCGCGTCAACGATGACGGCTCGATTCCGGGCGACAACCCGTTCGCGGCTGCCGGCGATGGTTTCGACGATGCGATCTACCACTACGGTCTTCGTAACCCGTGGCGCTTCTCCTTCGACATGGAGACGGGCGACCTGTGGATCGGCGACGTGGGTCAGTTCGCGATCGAAGAGGTCGACTTCGTCGAGTACGACGCCGGCTCGCCGGTTGCGGGTCTGAACTTCGGCTGGCGCTGCAAGGAAGGCTTCTCGTGCACCGGTCTGTCCGGTTGCACGTGTGCCGACCCGACGCTCACCGATCCGATCCTCGACTACAACCACGCTGGTGGTCGCTGCTCGATCACGGGCGGCTACGTCTATCGCGGCAAGGAGATCCCGGACCTCGACGGTCAGTACTTCTACGCCGACTACTGCTCGGACCAGACCTGGACGCTCGACGGCCCGGGTGCCACCGAAGTGCAGCGCAACGCCGAACTCGAAGGTAGCTCGGGCTTCACGCTGAACCAGATCACGTCCTTCGGTCAGGACCTCGACGGTCGCGTCTTCATCGTTGAGCAGACCGGGAACATCTACCGCGTCGACAACGGCACGGCGTTCGAAGGTCGTGGCTTTGCAAAGGCCGGCACGAACGGTGATCCGACCCTCTGGGGTATCGGCGATCTGACGTCGGGTTCGGCGGGCGAGATCAACCTCACGGACGCAGCAGGTAGCGCGCTCGCGGTGCTCTTCGTCTCGACGGCCGAGACGCCGGTGCCGTTCAAGGGTGGCACGCTCGTCACGATCCCGATCGTGCTCAGCGTCAACCTCACGACGACCGCGGCCGGCAACATCGCGTTGCCGTTCACGTGGCCGTCGGGTGTCCCGTCGGGTACGGAGCTGTTCTTCCAGTACGCGATCCAGGATGCCGGTGCGACGTTCAACGTCGCGCTGTCGAACGCGCTCAAGGGCACCGCCCCTTGATCGTGAAGCTTGCGAGGATTCGTCTCGGGTGACAGCCATCACGTCGCGTCCTCTCGCAGTGCTGATCTTGACGGGCCTCGTCTCGTGTTCCGTTCCGGAGCGCGAGGCGGGGCCCGCCTCATTGCATGACCCCGGCGTGATCACCCATGTCGTCCTCTTCGATCTGGTCGACGCCGGCGACGTCGAGGCCCTCATCGCCGATTGCGATCGCTGGCTCGCTGGCATTCCGAGCGTCGTCGCCTACGACATCGGTCAGCCGTTCGACATGGGGCGCGCTGGCATCGATCTCGACTTCGACCTCGGACTCGTCGTGGCCTTCGCCGACGTCGAGGGCTACCGTGCCTACCTCGAACACCCCGACCATGTTCGGCTCGTCGAGGTATGGAAACCGCAGCTCGAGCGTCTGACGATTCACGACTGGCAGTAGCGCGCGCGCCCTCCTCGGGGTTGCTCGTGGTGCTGGCGCTCGTACTTCCCGTGGCCATCCTCTGGTCGGCGACGGTCGGCGTGACGGGCTCGCTCGGATGGGGCGACACCTGGCGCGGCGTGCTCGCGGCCTGCGGCTGGGGCGAGCCGCTCAATGGAACACGCCAGACGATCGTCGAGTTGCGTTTGTGGCGAGCGTTGACCACGGCTGGCGTGGGCGGTGCCCTGGCGCTTTCGGGGGCCTACGTTCAAGGCCTCTTCCGCAACGGCCTCGCCGCTCCGTCGATCCTCGGCGTGACGAGCGGCGCGAGCCTCGGCGCGGTCATCGCGATCCTGCTCCTCGCCGGCTACGGCCCGTCGCTTCTGCTCACCGAGGATCTCGGGCGCGCGACGTATGTCATCCCGCTCTTCGGCGCCGTCGGCGCGATCGGCGCCGTGTCGATCGTCGTGGCGCTCGGTTCGCCGGGCGGACGCGTGTCGGTGCCGACGCTGCTGCTGACAGGCATCGCCGTGAACACTTGCATCGGCGGTGTGCTGTCACTGATCTCGTGGCTCGTGCTGGCCGACTGGGACGTGTCGCGCTCGATCTTGTCGTGGACGTTCGGGACGCTCGACGATCGCACGGCCGCGCACGCGCTGACGGTCTGGGGCGGACTCGCCATCGCTGCCGCGGCGGCGCCGTTCGTCGCGTGGGAACTCGATCTCGTCCAGACGGGCGAGCGCGACGCACGCGCGCTCGGCGTCGCGACGACGCGCGTGCGCGTCATCGTCGTGATCGCGTCGTCGTTGGCGGCTGCGTCGGCCGTGGCCGTCGCCGGTCAGATCGCGTTCGTCGGGCTCGTCGTCCCGCACATGGTGCGCCTGACGGGAACGACGAGTCACCGTCGTCTCCTTCCCGCGTCGTTGCTCGGCGGCGCGCTCTTCCTCGTCTTGCTCGACACCGTGCAAGTGCTCGCGCTCGGAGCCGCCGCGCTGCAGCCCGGCGTCGTGATGTCGCTCGTCGGCGGGCCGCTCTTCCTGCTGCTGCTCCTGCGTCAGCGCCAGCAGCTGGAGGAGGCATGACGACGCTCACGGCGCACGATGTCGCGTTGACGTATCGCAACGGCGTCGACGCGCTCCGGTCGGTGTCCATCGAGTTGCACGATCATGAACTCGTGGCCGTGGTCGGGCCGAACGGCGCGGGCAAGTCAACGCTGATCGACGTGCTCGGCGGCGTCCGTGCGCCCGACGCGGGGCGTGTCGAGTTCGACGGCGTCTCGCTCGTAAGCCTGTCGGCCAAGGCCCGCGCGCGCTCGCTCGCACACGTCCCGCAGAACCTCGACTCGATCCCGGCCGTGTCCGTCGAGCGCTTCGTGTTCGCGGGGCGCTACGCCCATGTGTCACGTTGGCGCGGTGCCACCGACATCGATCGGGAAGCCGTCGTCGCTGCTCTCGCCGCGGCTGACGTCACACACCTCGCCGCGCGCCAGCTCTCCGAACTCTCGGGCGGCCAACGTCAACGCGTCCTGATCGCGCGCGCCCTGGCCCAGCAGGCGCCGATGCTGCTCGTCGACGAACCCACGGCCGCGCTCGACCCGCGCCACCAGCTCGCCGTGTTCGAGTTGCTGTCAACGCTCGTGCTGGAACGCGGACGCGGCGTGCTCGTCGTCACCCACGACCTCAATCTCGCCGCGCAGTTCGCCCAGCGCATCGTGCTCATGGACGACGGCACCATCGTGGGGTCGGGGTCCGTCGACGAGATGCTGCGTCTCGAGGTGCTCGAGCCTGTCTATGGTCCGCGCCTGCACGTCGGGCGCGTCGACGGTGTGCCGGTGGTCTTGCCGTGGCGCTCCCTGGAGGACTCACATGAGTGAGGGACAGGCGGTGACAGGGCAGTTCGACGCCTCGACGCGCGCGATCATGCCGTCCGGTGACGTGCTGTCGCTGCACATGTTGCGGCACGGCGAAGTGGCCGGCTTCCGCGAGCGACGAGTGCGTGGTCATGACGACACGCCGTTGTCGGAGCGCGGACTCGAGCAGCACGAAGCCCTCGCGGAGTGGCTCGCGCGCGTCGAAGAGAAACCCGACGTGATCGTGTCGTCCGACCTCTCACGTTGCGCCGACCTCGCGCGTCGGTGCGGCGAGCGACTCGGCATCGAGCCCGTGTACACGGATCGGCTGCGCGAGCAGGACATGGGCGAGTGGGAGGGCAAGACGTGGGCTGATCTCACACGCCAGGACGGCGCGGCGGTGACCGCGTGGTGGAACGACTACGTCGACGCGCGTCCGCCGGGCGGGGAGTCGTTCCGCGACCTCTCGCGCCGCGTGCACGCGTACTGGGCGAGTCAGGTTCCCAGGTGGACGGGGCGGCGCGTCTTGCTCGTGACGCACATCGGTGTGCTGCGAACGCTGCTGTGTTCGTTCCTCGGCGTCAAACTCGGCGAGGCGTTGCGCTTCGCGCCCTCGGCGGCGAGTCATTCGTCGTTGCTGCTGGCCGAGGCCGGCGCGGTCGTCAACGCGCTCGGGGAGCGTCCGTGGGTGTCGGCGCGCGAGGTCGGTGATCCGTCGCGCGCTGCGTCGACCCAGACGCGGCGGGTGACAACGGCGAGTGTCGACGGGCCGCCTCGGATCGCGATGTGTGGGTCGGCCGGGGTGGGCAAGTCGACACTCGGACGTCGACTCGCCGATGCGCTCGACCTTCCGTACCTCGACGAGACGATGCGCGAACGACTGCGCGCCGGTCTCGACATCCACCATCTCGACCACGACGGTATGCGCGCGCTGCTGGTCGAGCTGTGGGAAGAACAGTGCGAGCGCGAACGGGCTTGTCCAGACGGCTTCGTCACGGACCGCTCACCGATCGACTACGCGACCTTCTGGCTGCACTACCACTTGCACCACGATCGTGACGACACCGAGGCGTGGATGGAGAAGACTCTTGCGCGTCTTCCCGAACTCAGTGCGATCGTGCTGTTGCCATGGGGCGTGCTCCCGCTCGTTGACGACGGCGTGCGTTCGACGAATCGCTGGGCGCAGTTCATGTTCCACGGCATGGTCGATGCCATGGCGACGCGCTCGGCCGAGATGGGGCAACTCCTGCGCATGCCAGCTTTCGCCGAGCTCGACAAACGACTCGAGTGGGCCTTGGCACAGCTCGCGACGCGCGGCGCGCGAGTGCCGCGCTGACCTCGCGACGGCCCCGCGAACAACCCAGGCTTGCCGAACCTCACGCGCCGGCGAGGATCTCACCGAGCGTGCCGGGCAGCGGGGCGACGGATGCCGCGCCGTCGCGGTCGATGATGAGCACGCCGATCCAGGCGCCGTCGGCACGCGCGACGACAGGCGCGCCATGCAGTTCGCGGGACAGCGAGAGGGCGGGCTCGAGGTGCCAACCGTCGACGAACCGTCCCGGGCTCAGCGCCAATGGCTCGAAGGCCGCGTCGCCGACGATCGCGCAGTCCTCGGGGGCGTCCGGGGCGCGCCAGTTCCCGACGACCCACGCACGCTGCGGGATCGTGGCCGGGCGTAGGGCGAGGCCGCTGTCGGGGATGTCGACGAGTGCTGCCGCGAGGTCGAGTCGCTCGCCGGCGATGTCGAGCGTGGCGCTGCCGTCGTCGGCCTTGTCCGGCGGTACGAGCAGATCGCGCGGCGCGAGCCACCCCGCCGATGTCGCGATCACCCAGCCGCTGCGCGACTCCTCGGTGGTGATGAAGCGTCCCTCCGACCAGTCGAGCACGGCACGTTGAGGCGCCGGGGCCGCGACGCCGGCCGGCAGCAGCGAGCTACCGAGCGAGAGCGGCGGGGCCCAATCGAGCCATTCGTCCTCGGCGCGCTCGTGCAGCACGAAGCGATGACCCGGCGTGACCGCGGCACCCGCGTTCGGTGGCACGGCCAGACTGATGCCACCGAGGACGAGCGACTCGAGAGTTTCGATGTCGAGCGTGACACCCGTGAACCCGGCATCGAAGCGCAGCCCGCTCGCCGTCCAGAAGTGTGTCTCTTCGCGGATCAGCGCCGCGTACTCGTGGCGGATCCGCGCGGCGACCGTGACGCGCGCGGCGTCCGACGACATGCCCACCGTGATCACCGTGCCGATGCGCACGCCGCGGAAGCGCAGCGGTGACCCGGCGGCCAGACCGTCGCGCCGGTTCGCGAGCAGCGTGATGTCGAGGCCTGGCGCGAGGGAGTCGCCGAGCGGCGCCTGCTCGAGCGCGATGAAGTGTCGTTGCGGCGCGCCCGAGCCCGGGAGCACGGCGAGGTAGCGACGCCCGATCAAGGTGTCGAGCCCGCCGATTCCGTCCCAGCCGACGCGCGGGCGAACCACCCAGAAGCGACTGCCGACGCGCGCGATGCTCGTGGCGTGCGCGGCCAGTCGCACCGTCGCGACGACACCTTCCTCATTCGTAAGCAGCTCGACATTCTCCGTGACGCCGACGTCGATGCCGCGGAAGCGCACGGCCGAGCCGGGCACGAGGCCATGGCCGTTCGTCATCTGGATCGTCACGGTGGCACCGCGCGCGCCCCAGGCCTGCCATCCGAGCCAGCCCGCGAACGCGATCGCCGCCAGCGGCACGAGCCACATCCAGGAGAGCCCCGAGCGCGCCGGTTCGATTTCGGCCAGCGGTGGTTGCGCGGTGTCAGCGGTCATCGTTCGGACGTCCAGAGGTCGTGGGGGTGGAACGCGGCGCTTGCGGCGAGGTTCAGGACCACGCAGACCGTGAAGGCGAGGGCGCCGAGTCCGGCATGGATCTCGACGAGGTCGCCGAGCTTCAGCGTGGCGACGAGGAGCGCGACGAGCAAGACATCGAGCATGCCCCAACGCCCCGTCCACTCGACGATGTGCCAGGTGAACGCCTTGCCGCGATGCCCGAGCGAGCGCGCGCCGGCCGAGAGCACGAAGAGCGCGGCGAGCTTCGTGGCGGGGAGCACGACGGAGCAGAGCAGCACGACGAAACCCACGAAGGCCTGTCCCTCCTGGATCAATGTGACACCGCCGCCGAGGATGCTCGACTCGTGTGCCGCGCCGAGCTTCTCGACGCGCAGCACGGGCAGCAGGACCGCGAGCGGCAGCAGGATCAGCGCCGCGAGGGCGAGGGCCGCAGTGGCCTGGGCACGCCGGCCACGTGCGCGCAGACGCGTGTGACAGCGCACACAGCGCAGGGCCTGGCCACGCGCCGCGGGCACCGTGTGGACGAGCCCACAGCAGGGGCACGCCAAGAGCGTCGCGAGATCGGACATGTGCCAAGTGTAGCGCTGGCACCACCGGTCGAGACTTCTCGATGTGGGGCAGGAGCGTGGCACGTCGCGCGGCCGATGAGTGGCAGTCACGCCTCCCGTTCACGTCGCCTCCGGCCCGCGCCGATCAAGAGACTCATCATGACGCTCACTCACCGAAATCGACTCATTGCCTCAGCGCTCGTCGCCCTCTCCTCGTTCGTCTCTGCCCAGAGCGGAGACGTATGGAGCAGTGGGGCGGGCGGATCGTCGCCGCGCGCGGTGTTCGTCGAGAACAACGGTCAGTGGCCGGCCCACGTGGCCTACGCGGCCCGCACGGGGCCGCTCACGGTCTGGTTCGACGACGACGGAATCCTGCTGTCACTCGAAGACGACGCCGGCGCGCGTGACTCCGTCCGCCTCTCGTTCGGCGAGACGGCGCGGCTCGGCAAGGGTGCGACATACGCCGGCGTGACGCCGCGCGTCGAGCGTCGCAGCTTCCTCCATGGCGATGACCCGAGCGCCTGGGTCCACGGCGCCGCGACCTTTGAGTCGCTCGTCGTCGAAGATCTCTACGACGGCATCGACCTCGTCGTCCGCGACGCCGGTGGGCGCGTCGAGTACGACGTCCGCCTCGACTCCGGCGCGCGTCTCGACCGCGTCTCCTTCGCTGTCGAAGGCGCCGACGACCTGCGCGTCGACACCGAGGGGACGCTGCGTATGGCGACGTCCGTCGGTGAGATCGTCCAGCGCGCACCGGTCAGCTGGCACGCCCTGCCGAGCGGCGAGCGCGAACACGTCGCGTCCGCGTTTCGACTGATCGACGAGCGATCGTTCGGATTCGTCGCCCCGACGCGCCGCGCCGCGCTGCCGCTCGTCGTCGACCCCGTGTTCGAGTGGTCGACTTTCCTGGGCGGGAACAACAACGACCTCATCTTCGCGATGGATGTCGCGGAGGACGGCGGCCTGATCCTCGCCGGCATGACCAAGTCGAGCGACTTCCCGCTGCTCGGCGGCGGGTTCGACCAGACGCTCAACGGACGCGACGGCTTCGTCACGAAGCTCAGCGCCGACGGGACGACCGTGCAGTGGTCGACCGTGATCGGCGGCGGTGGCGGCGAGGAAGTCCGCGACGTCGCGGTCGGCGTTGACGGCTCGATCGGACTCGCCGGCTACACGGCCTCATCGAACTTTCCGCGCACCGCGGACGCCTTCGACATGACCTTCGACGCTGGCACGTTCGGCGGCGCGAACCTCAACAGTGACGCCTTCGCGACGCGGCTGTCCGCCGACGGCACGACGCTGCTCGCCTCGACCTACCTCGGCGGTACGTCCGACGACATCGCGCTGTGTGTCGCGATGGCGCCCAACGGCGACATCGTCGTCGGCGGCAAGACCTCCTCGACGGAGTGGCCGACGTCGGAAGGCGCGGCCTTCGACACCTTCCTCGGCGGCAGCGTGAACGGCGGTGACGGCTTCATCGCCCGCGTCTCGGCCGACGGAACGACGCTCGTCGTCGGTTCGTACGTGCCGGGTTCGGGCGACGAACTCGTCGCCGGCATCGCCCTCGATGCAGACGAACGCATCGTCGCGGCAGGCTGGACGTCCTCGGCGGCCTTTCCCACGACGGAAGGCGCGCACGACACCGTCTTTGCCGGCACATCGGACGGCTTCGTGCTGCGCATGTCGGCGGACGGCACGGAGCTCGTCTCGTCGACGCTGCTGGGCGGCGTGGGCGACGACGCCGTGAGCGGCCTCGAGCTCGACGACGACGACCGCGCCGTCGTCACGGGCAACACCCACTCGCCCGACTTCCCGACCACGGCAACGGCTCCGAGCCCGAGCTACAACGGCGGCGGCTTCTTCTTCGGCGACGGCTTCGTGTCGATTGTCTCCGTCGACGGATCCACGGTCGACTACTCCACGTTCCTCGGCGGCAGCGGCGACGACATCGCGCGCGCTGCGCTGATCGACGGCGAAGGCCGCATCGTGGTGGTCGGCTACACGTACTCCAGCGACCTGCCGGTGACGCTCGACGCACTCGACACGACGCTCGACGGAACGTCGGACGTCATGACGTTCATCGTCGACCCCGAGGCCAGCGTGTTCCTCTACGCGGCGTACATCGGCGGCTCGAGTTCCGAGCAGGGCGAGAGTGTCGTCATGCAGCCCGCGACGAACCTCGCCGTGATCGGCGGCGCGACGTTCTCGAGCGACTTCCCCTTCGTCGGCGACGGACCGGACGACACGTTCGGCGGCTTCCCCGGCTTCGTCAGCGACGCGTTCGTGTCGGCCTTCAGCCTCGACCTCATCGCGCCCGCAGGCGAGATCGTCAGCGACTGGGAGTCGATCGGATACGGACTCGAGGGTGCGCTCTTCGAGCCCCCCGAGCTGTTCGGTCTCGGCCTCATGCAGGCGGGGGCCGAAGGCTCGATCAAGGTCGAGGCCGCGCCCGGTCACCGCGCCGGCGTGCTGCTCGTCGGGCTCGCGGAGGATCCGATGCCCTACAAGGGCGGGACGCTCGCCTTCGTCCCGCTCGAGGCCTCCGTGCTCTTCACGACCACGCCGACGGGCGAGACGACGTTCGGCTACTCGTGGGATGAAGACGCGCCGATCGGGTTCGAGGTCTTCGTCCAGGCCTGGATCACGGACCCGGCGGCGCCCGAGGGCTACTGTGCCTCGAACGCGATCCACGGTGTCATGGTCGCCCCGGAGGACGTCGGCGAACCCTGAGCGAGCCTGGGTTGTTCACCGACGCCCTGCGGTGCGAGCAGGGCGCGATCATCCGATCTGAAGCAGCTCGACATGGAAGACGAGCGTGGCTCCCGGCGGGATCACCGGCGGGGCGCCGCGGTCGCCGTAGCCGAGGTCGGCGGGGATCACGAACGTGCCCCTGCCACCGGGCTTGAGCAGCTGCACGCCTTCGGTCCACCCCGCGATCACCTGGTTGAGGCCGAAGGCGATCGGCTCGCCGCGGCGATAGCTTGCGTCGAAGAGCGTCCCGTCGGGGAGCCAGCCGGCGTAGTGCACCGTGACCTTGTCCGACGCGGCGGGAGCCTTGCCGTCGCCGGCTTCGTCGATCACGTACTTGAGGCCGGACGACGTCGTGGTGAGTTCGTCGTCGGCGGGCATGCGGAAGGGAGGAGTGTCCATCTTTTGCTTACGCCCGAAGAGTTTCTTGAGGAATGACATCGCGATCGATCAGTCGCCGAGACGCAGGAGCTCGACGTGGAAGACGAGCGTGGCGTTCGGCGGGATGACCGGCGGGGACCCGCGCGAGCCGTAGGCGAGGTCGCCGGGGATCACGAAGATGTACGTCGCGCCCGGCTTCATGAGTTGCAGGCCCTCGGTCCAGCCCGAGATCACGCGGTTGAGCGGGAATGACGACGGCTGGCCGCGGGAGTAGCTGTCGTCGAACGGCGTTCCGTCCGTGAGCCAACCTGCGTAGTGAACGGTGACGGTGTCGGAGGCCGAGGGCGAGGTGCCCGAGCCGGCGTCGATGACCGTGTACTGGAGGCCCGAGCTCGTCGTGGTGAGCGCGGTCGAGTCCGGCATGCGGAAGTCCGGCTTGGGCAGCGGCGGGTCGCCGCGCTCGATCGCCTTGACGTGCAGTCGGCAGACGATGTCGGAGTTGGCCGGGATCATCCCGCGCTGCTGGTCACCGAAGGCGAGCGAAGCGGGAATGAGTACGTTCGTGGTGCCGCCTGCGCGCATGAGCTTGAGGGCGAGTGCCATGCCCTCGACGGCGATCTGACGCATGTCGAAGACCGTGTCACGAGGGTTGCGCAGCGAGGTGTCGACGAGCGTGCCGTCCGGCAGCCACATCGTGTAGTCGAGCGTCACCCGGTCGACTCCGTTGACGGGGTCGCCCGTGCCGCTCTTGACCTCCTCGACGAGCAGGCCGCCTTCTTCGACGGAGCAGTTGACCATGCCTTCGGTGGGGAGCTTGAAGTCCGGCACCTCGACGATCGTGCAGTCGAGCAACTCGACGTCGAAGACGAGGTCCGCGTTTCCGGGGATCACCGGCGGTGATCCCTGCGCGCCGTAGCCGATGTTGGACGGGATGATGAACTTGTACTTCGAGCCCACCTTCATGAGCTGCAGGCCTTCGCTCCAGCCCGGGATGACGCCGCCGACACTCATCTCGAGCGGGCGACCGCGGTCGTATGAGGAGTCGAACTTCTGGCCGTTCGACTTCAGCCAGCCGGTGTAGTGGGCGCTGAAGTTGTCGAGGATCGACTTGGGGCTCTTGGCGTCCTCGGGTCCGGCTTTCAGCACGACGTACTGCAACCCCGACTTCGTCGTCTGGATCTTCGCCCCGGCGGGGATCGGATCGCCGGGCAGCGTCGCGGTGGCGGCGGCGTCCTGCGTGGCGTTGGCGTCTTGCGCCGTGGCAGCAGGGGGAAGGATCGCGGCACCGAGCAGCGCGGCAGCGAGAAGGGGGAGTGCGCGGGACATCGAAAGGCTCCGAGGAAACGTTCACGACCCGCAATCGTCCCCGTGCGTGGTGGTCGGTGACCTGTGGGGAGGGCGATTCGGGTCGTGGTCTCTACGTTATCAGTCGCCGGCTGTGGGGTGCCAACACGACCACGGCCCGTCGTGCTGCCGGCAGGCTTCGGTCGCAGCCCGGTGAGTGCACGTCGATCGCCCGTAGACGGCCCGACGCCCCCACCGAGCGCGCGGGCTCGGTGGGGGCGTCGGGGTGCTCAGAGGCACGGCCGTTCGGCCCGGCGGCTCAGAACTGAGCGGTTTCCGTCGATTCGGCCATGGCCGTCGTCGACGACGTGCCGGCCGAGACGGCGTTGCTCACGGCGTCGAAGTAGCTCGTGCCGACCTCGTGCTGGTGGCGCGTGGCCGTGTAGCCGACGACCTCGGCCGCGAACTCGGCGTCCTGCATCTCCGAGTAGGCCGCCATGCCGGCGTCGCGGTACTTCCGCGCCAGTTCGAACATGCCGAAGTTGAGGTTGTGGAAGCCGGCCAGCGTGACGAACTGGAACTTGTAGCCCATCGCGCCGAGCTCGCGCTGGAAGCTCGCGATCGTGTTGGCGTCGAGCTTCGCGGTCCAGTTGAACGACGGGCTGCAGTTGTAGGCGAGCAGCTTGCCGGGGTGGTCGGCGCGGACTTCCTCGGCGAAGCGCTTGGCCTCGGCGAGGTCGGGCGTCGACGTCTCGCACCAGATGAGATCGGCGTAGGGCGCGTAGCTCTTGCCGCGCGCGATGGCGCAGTCGAGACCGCCGTGAATGCGGAAGAAGCCTTCGGGCGTGCGCTCGCCGGTGATGAAGGGACGGTCGCGCTCGTCGACGTCGCTCGTGAGCAGCTTGGCGCTGTGCGCGTCCGTGCGTGCGATGAGGACTGTCGACGTGCCCGAGACGTCAGCCGCGAGGCGCGCGGCGTTGAGCGTGCGGATGAACGACTGCGTCGGCACGAGCACTTTGCCACCGAGGTGACCGCACTTCTTCTCCGACGCGAGCTGGTCTTCGAAGTGCACGCCCGAGGCGCCCGCTTCGACCATGGCCTTCATGAGCTCGAACGCGTTGAGCGGTCCACCGAAACCAGCCTCGGCGTCGGCGATGATCGGCGCGAACCAGTGCGTGTCCGACCCGCCTTCCATGTGGTCGATCTGATCGGCGCGCTGCAGTGTGCGGTTGATGCGACGCACGACGTCGGGCACCGAGCTGACCGGGTAGAGCGATTGGTCGGGGTACATCTGCCCCGCGTTGTTCGCATCGGCAGCAACCTGCCAACCTGAGAGGTAGATCGCCTTCAGGCCCGCGCGCACCTGCTGCATGGCCTGGTTGCCCGTGAGCGCGCCGAGGCTGTGCACGTAGTCCTCGGTGTTCAGCAGATTCCAGAGGCGACGCGCGCCGACCTTCGCGAGCGTGTGTTCGACGGGCAGCGACCCGCGCAGCTTCTCGACTTCCGTGCGCGGGTAATCGCGCTTGATGCCGGTCCAGCGCTCTGCGCTCCAGTCGCTTGTCTCGTCGACGTGTCCGTTGCCGTTGTTCGTGCCCGTCATGGTGCGTCCTCGATGGTGCTTGGGGGAGATGGAGAGAGAGAGTGAGTTGGGTGCGCGGATCAGGCGCCGTGCGCGACGATCCAGTCATACGCAGGGAGGGTGATGAACTCGGCGAGCGTGTCGGCGGTGCTGAGTTCGCCGAACATCCGTGCCGCTTCGTCGAGATGGGGGACGGCGCTGTCGCCGCGCTCGGCACGGATCGACGCGACCTCCTCGGCCAGGATCGCCGTGAAGAGTTCGCGCGTGACGGCCCGGCCGTCGTCGAGCTGCGCGCCATGCCGGATCCACTGCCAGATCTGCGTGCGCGAGATCTCGGCCGTCGCGGCGTCTTCCATGAGGTTGTAGAGCGGCACGCAGCCCGTGCCTCCGAGCCAGGCCTCGAGATACAGCACGCCGACGTTGGCATTCTGTCGCAGGCCGGCTTCGGTGATCGGTCCGCTCGGCATCTCGAGGAGGTCGTCGGCATCGACTTCGACGTCTTCACGCGCGTTGTCGATCTGGTTCGCTCCTCGCATGCCGGCGTCGAAGATGTCACGCGCGAGCGGGACGAGCGCGGGGTGTGCCACCCAAGTGCCGTCGTGTCCGTCGCCGACCTCGCGTTGCTTGTCGGCGCGCACCTTCTCCATGGCGGCGGCGTTGGCCGCGTCGTCACCCTTGATCGGAATCTGCGCCGCCATGCCGCCCATCGCGTGGACGCCGCGACGGTGACACGTCTTGATCAGCAGCAGCGAGTACGAGCGCAGGAAGTGCGCCGTCATGCCGACGAGCCCGCGGTCGGGAAGCATGAAGTCGGCGTGCGCGGCGAAGCGCTTGATCGTCGAGAAGATGTAGTCCCAACGGCCGCAGTTCAGACCGGCGCTGTGGTCGCGCAACTCGTAGAGGATCTCGTCCATCTCGAACGACGCCATGATCGTTTCGATCAGCACCGTGGCCTTGATCGTGCCCTGCGCGATGCCGAGTTCGTCCTGTGTGAAGACGAACGCGTCGTTCCACAGGCGCGCCTCGAGATGGCTCTCCATCTTCGGCAGGTAGAAGTATGGGCCACTGCCCTTGGCGATCGCGGCGCGGGCCGAGTGCACCATGTAGAGTCCGAAGTCGAAGAGCGACGCGGACATCGGTGCGCCGTCGACGAACAGGTGCTTCTCGTCGAGGTGCCAGCCGCGCGGCCGCACGAGGAGCACGGCCGGGTCGTCGTTCAGCGCATAGTGCTTGCCGTTGCCCGCGTTCGTGAACTCGATCGTGCCGGCGACGGCGTCGGCGAGGTTGACCTGACCCTCGAGACAGTTGTCCCACGTCGGGGCGCTGGAATCTTCGAAGTCGGCCATGAACGTGCTTGCGCCCGAGTTGAGCGCGTTGATGACCATCTTGCGGTCGACCGGGCCCGTGATCTCGACGCGTCGGTCGAGGAGGTCGTCGGGCAGCGGGGCGACGGTCCAGTCGTCGGCGCGGACGTCGGCCGTCTCCGCGAGGAAATCGGGGCGCTCGCCTGCGTCGAGCTTGGCTTGCATGGCGCGTCGACGCTCGAGCAGCTCGAGGCGGCGTGCGTTGAAGCGGCGTTGGAGCGCGGCCAGCAGCGCCACGGCTTCGGGCGTGAGCACACGTTCGGCCGCGGGCGTCCATGGGCCGCGGAGTTCGATTCCATCGCCAAGATCGGGGGCGCGGGGCCCCAGCGTGACATCCGTCATGAGTGTTCCAAGTGGCTCGAGCTGAGACCGTGGAGGCCTCTCGGGATTGCACGCTTCACAAGAACGAAGTCTTCAACATTCCCGCGAATCGTCAACAAAGCTCTGCAAATAAAGGTGTAACGATGTATCGGAGGTTCTTGGTGTAAGTTGTGATGTTGTAAATAATGTGAAGAGCACGCGGTGCGTGTTCCGACCAGATGGCCTCCTCGCCCCGGAGAGTGCGCACGCATGGCACGCAAAACCCTCGTCGGCCCTCGCATTCGTCGTCTTCGCAAGCGCCATGGCTTGAGCCAGGCCGAACTTGCGTCTCGCCTCGAGATTTCGCCCAGCTACCTGAACCTCATCGAGCACAACCAGCGGGCGCTGACTGTGCCCGTGCTGCTCAAGCTCAGTCAGCTCTTCGGAGACGAGGTCCAGGCCCTCGCCACCGACGACCAGCGGCTCACCACGGAGCTCAGCGAGGTCTTCGGCGACATGCTCTTCGACGGCGACGGTGTGACGCGCGACGAGGTCGACGACGCGGTGCAGACGTCACCCGTGTTTGCGCGCGCCGTCCTCAAGCTCTACCGCGCCTTCCGCGATCAACGCGACCGCGCGCGCGAGCTGGCCGAGCGCCGACACGGCGACAGCGAGTTCGCCCCACCTTCGATTCGGGGACCGACCGAAGAGGTCTCCGACTTCATTCAGGCCGCGAAGAATCACTTCCCGAAGATCGAGACGGCGGCCGAGGATTGGGGCGATGAGCTCGACAGCGGAGGGCTCGGAGGCGGACTCCGCACGGCGCTCTCGGCGCGCTTCGGCGTCGAGACGGAAGTGGTCTCCGACGACTCGGGCCACGCGCCGATGCGTCGCTACGATCCGAAGAAGCGGCGGCTGCTGCTCTCCGAGTCGCTCGCCCCGCGCAGCCGCAACTTCCAACTCGCGCACCAGCTCGGGCTCCTCGCTCACGGTGATCTCTTCGACGATCTCGTCGCCGAGCTGTCGACGCCCGAGGCACGTGCGCTCGGACGCGTGGCGCTCGCCAACGCCTTCGCCGGCGCGGTCCTCATGCCCTACGAGCCGTTTCTCGATGCCGCCGAGGCGATGCGTTACGACGTCGAGCGCCTCGGTCACCGCTTCCGCACGAGCTTCGAGCAGGTCTGCCACCGCCTCACGACCCTGAGCCGCCGGGGTCACAAGGGCGTGCCGTTCCACATGATCCGCGTCGACATCGCCGGAAACATCTCGAAGCGCTTCAGCGGCTCGGGGATCCAGTTCGCGCGCTTCGGGGGTGCCTGTCCGCGCTGGAACGTCTTCTCGTCGTTCCTGCAGCCGGGGTTCATCCAGACGCAGCTCTCGCAGATGGACAACGGGGACCGCTTCTTCTGCATCGCGCGCACCATTCGGCGCGAGGGGGGCGGCTACGGGCGCGCCCAGACGCGCTTCGCGCTCGGCCTTGGCTGCGGAATCGAGCACGCGAGCAAGCTGGTCTATGCCGACGGCGTCGACCTGAGGGACGGCGTGGCGGCCGAGCCGATCGGCACCACGTGCCGCCTCTGTGAGCGGATCGAGTGCAGTCAGCGGGCGTTTCCTCCCATGCAGCAGGGCTTCACTGTCGATGAGAACGTGCGCCACACGTCGTTCTTCGCCGCCGAGCCTGCGCCTCCGAAGCGTCGGCGACGCCGTTGATGTCTCGTATCGGTGCGGCGCGTCATTACGATGCGTCCCCGAACCCTCACAGCAGCCGACAGGATCTCGAGATGGCCGACACGACCACACCGATGCGCCGCGTTGCGGTGCTCGGAGCAGGCGTCATGGGCGCCGGCATCGCCGCTCACCTTGCGAACGCGGGCTTCGCCGTGCTCCTCCTCGACATGAAGTCGGACGAGGTGCGCGACGCCGAAGCCGCCGCGGGCGTGACGGCGGACGATCCGCGCGTCGCCAGCCGCCGCGCGGCAGGGGCCATCGGCGCGCTTCTCCAGAACCCGAACCGACGCCTTCCGGCAGCGTTCTTCGTGCCCGACGACGCTTCACGCATCGTGATCGGGAACTTAGACGACGACCTCCCGAAGATCGCGCAGTGCGACTGGGTCATCGAGGCCGTCGTCGAGGACATCGACATCAAGCGTTCGTTGTTCGCGCGCGTCGGCGAGCACCTCGGTGCGCACGCGATCGTCTCGAGCAACACGTCGGGCCTCTCGGCCGCGGCGCTCTCGGCCGCCTTGCCCGAGGCTCTGCGCAGTCGCTTCGTCGTCACGCACTTCTTCAACCCGCCGCGCTACCTGCACCTGCTCGAGATCGTGGCCGGACCAGACACGACGCCTGCCGTCGTCGAGCGGATCACGGAGGTCTGCGAGCGTCGCCTGGGCAAAGGCGTGGTGGTCGCCAAGGACACGCCGAACTTCATCGCGAACCGCATCGGCATCGTGGGGTTCCTGCAGACACTCGAGGTCATGGAGCGCCACGGGCTCTCCGTCACCGAGGTCGACACGTGGACGGGGCCGCTGATCGGGCGCCAGCGCAGCGCCACGTTCCGCACGGCCGACCTCGTCGGTCTCGACGTCCTCATGCACGTCGTCGACAACCTGCGCAACTCGCTGCCCGACGACCCCGCGCGTGCCTCGCTCGACCCGCCGGCGTTCCTCGGCGCGATGCTCGAGCGCAAGCTGCTCGGCGAGAAGACCGGCCAGGGTTTCTACCGCAAGGTCGACCAGGCCGATGGCTCGCGCATGATTCTCGAACTCGACGTCGCCGGACTGGCCCATCGTCCGGCGCCGCCGGTGCGCGGTGCCAGCGTGTTTGCAGGCGTGCAGGCGCTGCCCGACACGGTGTCGCGGCTGCGCGCACTCGTCTGGGGCGAGGGGTGGCCCGAAGGCAAGACGCCCGACGTGCGCGAGGCGGCCTTCGCGAGCGACGTCGTGTGGGGTGTGCTCTCGGCGTCGATGGTCTACGCGGCTGACGTGTTGACCGACATCGCGGATGACGTCGTGGCCGTCGACCGTGCCATGCGCTGGGGCTTCGGTTGGGAACACGGACCCTTCGAACTCTGGGACATCCTCGGCGTGAAGGACTGCGTCACGCGGTTGCGCAGCGAAGGGCGCGACGTGCCCGCTGTCGTGCGGGCGCTGCTCGCGTCCGGCGCCGAGTCGTTCGAGACTCGCGACAGTGACGGCACGCGTCTCGCCTACTCGGTCGCGGCCGCTGCTCGAACGCCCGTCGCTCCCCGCGCACGCACGCTGCAACTCGGCGATTGCCCCGTCATCTTCGAGACGCCTGACGCGGCGCTCCACGATCTCGGTGACGGCGTCGCCTGCTTCGCCTTCCGAACGAAGATGAACACGATCACCGGCGGTGTCGCCGACGGCTTGCTGCGCAGCATCGAACTCGTCGAGCAGCGCTACCGCGGTCTCGTGATCGGCAACGAAGAAGCCGACTTCAGCGCCGGTGCGAACCTGCACATGGTGCTCGGTGCGATCAAGCAAGGCGCGTTCGACCAGGTCGACGCGATGGTGAAGGGCTTTCAGGACCTCAACCAGCGGCTGCGCTTCGCGAGCGTGCCGGTCGTGGTTGCGCCGCGCGGTCGCACGCTGGGAGGTGGTTGCGAGATCTCCCTGGCCGGCGACGCGATCTGCGCGGCCGCTGAAACCTACATCGGCCTCGTCGAGGTGGGCGCCGGGCTGATCCCGGCGGGCGGCGGCTGCAAGGAGATGTTGCGGCGCTACGACGAGCGGCTCCCGCGCACGCAGGGCATCGATCTGCTGCCGGTGTTGCAGGAGATCTTCGGCGTCGTGGGCATGGGGCGCGTCGCGACCAGCGCCGTCGAGGCTCGCCAGCTCGGCTTCCTCGCGCCGCACGATCGCGTCGTCATGAACACTGATCACCTGCTGCATGACGCGCGCACGCTCGTCGTCATGCTCGACGAGCTCGGCTATCGCCCGCCGGACGCGCGGCGCGACATCCGCGTGCTCGGGGAACCCGGCGAGGCTGCACTGCGCGTCGGGCTCTGGAACATGGCCGAGGGACGCCAGGTGTCGAAGCACGACACCGTCGTCGGGACGCACCTCGGGCACGTGCTCTGCGGCGGCTCGCTGTCGGCCGGCGGGCGCGTCTCGGAGCAGCACCTGCTCGAACTCGAGCGCGAATCGTTCCTGGCCCTCTGCGGTGAGGAAGCGACCCAGGAGCGCATGGAACATCTGCTGAAAACCGGCAAGCCGCTACGCAACTGATGATCACGCACGCACACAACCCCGGAGTTGCGTCATGAGAGACGCCGTCATCGTCAGCATCGCGCGCACGCCCGTCGCGCGCAGCCATCGCGGCGCCTTCGCCACGACGCGCCCCGACGACCTCGCCATCGCCGCCGTGCAAGCCGCCATGCAGCGCGCCGAGGGGCTCGAAGCCCACCACGTCGACGACGTCGTGCTCGGCTGCGCATTCCCCGAAGCGCAACAGGGCACGAACGTCGCACGCATGGTCGCGCTCGGCGCCGGCCTTTCGGCGCGCGTCCCTGGCATGACCGTGAACCGCTTCTGCGCCAGCGGCCTCGAGGCCATCGCGATCGCGGCCGACCGCATTCGCAGCGGCGGGATCGACGTCGTCGTCGCCGGCGGGCTCGAGTCGATGAGCATGGTCCCGATGACCGGCAACGTCTTCCGTCCCAACCCGACCCTCGTCGCCGAGTCGCCCGAAGTCGCGATCGCGATGGGACACACGGCCGAGCGCGTCGCGAAGCAGTACAAGATCGCGCGCGAGGAGCAGGACGCGTTCGCGTTGCGCAGTCACCAGCGAGCGCTCGACGCGCAGCGTGAAGGTCGTTTTGACGAAGAGATCGTTCCCATCGAGGTCAAGGTGACGCAGCCCGACCCACGCAAGGTCGGCGCCTTCGTGACGGCGCGGCGTACGGTTGCGGCCGACGAAGGTCCGCGCGCGGACACGTCGATCGAGGCGCTCGGCAAGCTACGCCCGGCGTTCCGCGCTGGTGGGACGGTGACGGCCGGCAACTCGTCGCAGACCAGTGACGGGGCGGCCGCGGTGGTCGTCATGGAGGCGGGGCGTGCGAAGAGCATGGGGCTCGAGCCGATCGCGCGCTTCGTGGGCTACGCCGTCATCGGTGTGCCGCCGGAGATCATGGGCATCGGGCCGATCGACGCGATCCCCACGGCGCTCGGGCGCAACGGACTCCACCTCGGCCAGGTCGACCTCTTCGAGATCAACGAGGCGTTCGCAGCCCAGGCGATCCCGGTCGCGCGTGAACTCCAGATCCCCGACGACAAGCTCAACGTCAACGGCGGGGCAATCGCCCTCGGTCACCCGCTCGGCGCGACGGGCGCGCGGCTCAGCGTCTCGCTCCTCGCGGAGATGACGCGGCGCGGCGCCAAGCACGGCGTCGTGTCGATGTGCGTCGGTGGAGGAATGGGCGCCGCAGGCATCTTCGAGCGCCTCACCTGAAGCGGCACGCTCACACACTCGATTCTTCCGAGAAGACACGATGGACGGCAGACCCTGGCACGCGCACTACGACTCCGAGGTGTCACCGAGTCTCGAGTTCGAGATCCAGCCCCTGGCGCGCTACCTCGAACAGGGCATGCAGCGCTACGCCGAGCGTCCGGCGATCATCTTCCAGGGTGTCACCACGAGCTACGCCGAGCTCGGTGCGCAGGTGCAGGCTTTCGCGGCCGGGCTCACGAAACTCGGTGTGACGAAGGGCACGCGCATCGCGATCCAGATGCCGAACTTGCCGCAGGCCGTGATCGCGTTCTACGGGGCGATGTGGGTCGGTGCCCAGGTCGTGATGACGAATCCGCTCTACACCGCGCGCGAGATCGAGCATCAATGGACGGACTCGAACTGCGAGGTCGTCGTCACGACCGACTTCCTCTACCACAAGGTCGCCGGCGTGCGCGATCGCGTGCCGATCAAGCACGTGATCGTCGCGTCGATCCCCGATGCGCTGCCCTGGTACCTGCGGATTCCGGCACGTTGGAAGCTCAAGCGTCAGACGCCGCCTCTCGTCGCTGATGTTCCCGCGGCGAGTGACGTGCACCGCTTCGCCGACATCGTGGCAACGGGCGCAACCGCTGCGATGGCCGATGTGTCACCCGAGGACGTCGCGGTCGTGCAGTACACCGGCGGAACGACGGGCGTGAGCAAGGGCGCGATGCTGACGCACGGCAACATCTCCGCGAACATCCAGCAGCTGCGCGCGTGGTTGCACATCGTCGAGCCTGGCAAGGAGGTGATCCTCGCCGCCCTGCCGTTCTTCCACGTCTTCGGGCTCTCCGTCTGCATCAACTTCTCGGTGTCTGTCGGCGCCGCGATCGCGATCGTCCCCAACCCGCGCGACACGGGGGCCATGATCGGCGTGATCGCGAAGAACCGCGTGTCGATCCTGCCGGCTGTGCCCGCGATGTTCCACGCGATCAACACGCACCCTGGAATCGACTCGGTCGACATCACGAGCGTGAAGGGCTGCTTTTCGGGATCGGCGCCGCTGCCCACCGATACGGCGCGGCGCTTCCAAGAGCTCACGGGTGCAACGATCATCGAAGGCTTCGGGCTCACCGAGACCTCGCCGGTCACGCACTGCAATCCCTTCGGCGGCAGGAAGAAGGAAGGCTCGATCGGCATGCCCGTCTCCCAGACTGACTGCCGCATCGTGGGGATCGACGACCCGAACACGGAGGTGGAGCCGGGCAGCGAAGGCGAGCTGCTCATCCGCGGCCCGCAGGTGATGGCCGGCTACCTCGGCCGCGACGACGAGACGGCGAACTGTCTGCGCGACGGTTGGCTGCATACCGGCGACCTGGCGGTCATGGACGAGGACGGCTACTTCGCGATCGTCGGGCGCAAGAAGGACATGATCGTGACGGGTGGTTACAACGTCTATCCCGACGAGGTCGACGACGTCTTGATGGAGCACGATGCCGTCGATGAAGCTTGCACGATCGGGCTCCCCGACCGGCGTCTCGGCGAGACGGTCAAGGCGTTCGTGGTGCTGTGCAAAGGCAAGACCGTCAGCGACAAGGAGCTGCGCGCGTGGTGCAAGGAACGCCTCGCGGCATACAAGGTGCCGCGCGCGATCGAGTTTCGCGAATCGTTGCCGAAGAGCGCGATGATGAAGACGTTGCGGCGTGAGCTGCGGGACGAGGAGATGACGAAGGAGGGGGCGGCGAAGGAGGGGTGAAGGCTGGCACGGGGGGCTGTGCTTGTCCGCCGCGGGTCGTCGACGACCCCCGGCTCGGGGGGGGCCGGGCGGGGACGGGGGGGCTCTTCGGGCGGTGGGTGTGGGGGAGTTGTGCTTGGGGCGGAGGTTCGGTCGTTGTGACCTGGAGGGCGCGTGGGATCGTTGATCCTCGGGGACGGGTGGTGCCGGTTGGGCGTTCGGTTCAGGTGGTCTTTTGTGCTTGTGCGCCGTTGCGCGTCGACGACGACGTCGCGGCTCGGGCACGGCTCTTGGCGATCAGGGGATCGCGTGGCGTTTTGTGCGGCGCCGTGAAGT
>JAJDEO010000018.1 GCA_029259745.1 Planctomycetota bacterium | reverse complement strand
GCGCTGATCGACGATCTGCTCCAGGCCGCGCTCGTCGCGGTGCCCGCGCGGACCGTGCCCGAGTCGAGCCGCGTGCCCGTCGATGCCGAGATGCAGCAGCGCCTGCGCGACCTGGGATACGTCAAGTGACTCGCGTGCGCGTGATCGCCGCGGCGCTCTGTGTGCTGGGTGTCGTCGCGGGTTGCGGTGAAGAGCCCGCGCCGCGCGTCGGTGAGCCGGCGGCGTCGTCGGCGCTGCCGATCATCTTCGACCCGCACGACGAGGCGCCCTCGTTCGGCACGGTCGAGAACGTCGAGCGCTCCACGCGCGGGGTCGCGGCGGAGGTCGTCCCGTTCGGCGTCCGTCCCGTGGCGACACGCGCCCCCGAGGCTGTCGACGACGAAACCGGCCTTCCGTCCTACGGCGAAGTCCCCGAGTTCACTCTCACGGACCAGGACGGCGTCCCGTTCGCACACACCGACATGCTCGGCGACGTCTGGGTCGTCGACTTCATGTTCACGCGCTGCGCAGGGATCTGCGTCCCGATGACGCGCACGCTCGTCGAGATGCAGCGCGCCGAGCTGCCCGCGCGCTACCTGTCGATCAGCGTCGACCCGAAGAACGATACACCCGACGTGCTTCACGCCTACCGCAAGGCGCGCGGCGGCGACGAACAGCGCTGGCAGCTCCTCACCGGCGACGACGACCTCATCACGGGGCTCTCGGAGGGCGGCTTCACGCTTCCCGTGCAGGTGCGGCGCGAGAGCGTTCCGATGGAAGGCATGCCATCGATCTTCCACAGCGGCCGCTTCGCCCTCGTCGACCGGCAGGGGCACGTGCGCGGGTTCTTCGATCACGAGAGCCAAGACGAGGTCGCCGCGCTGTACGACGCGATCCACGTCCTGTCGGCCCAGTGAGCGGCACCGCAGAGCGTGTCGAAGACCTGCTCCGGATGAGGACTGCGTGACGAGCTCTTCTCGTCGGGGCGTGGAAACGCGACGCGAAGCAGAGGATTCGTCGAGGCTTCCGCGCCCCGATGAGGGCGCGGGTTCGCGCCGCACGCCGAGTGGGTTTTCAACGCGCCGCTCAGGGCGCCCCGGCCGAGCGCTGTGGTGCCGGTGATCGATGCGCTCATCCGACGACGGACGCGCGGAGATCACGGTCCGTCGGCCCGGCCGGGGAGGAATGTCCACGTCCCGTCGCCGGCCACGTGGAGCAGGATCGTGTGCCCGCGCGAAGCGTCGACGGACAACCGCATGAAACCCGACTGATCTTCGACGACCCCTTCGAACGTCACACTCATCGCACCGACGTCCGCCGGTGAGTACGCTCCGCTGATGAGTGCGCGGCCCGTGTGCTCGTCGTGGATTGCGACAGCCGTGAGCACATGGCTCATCGCAAACTCGTCACGCCGCGTACGCACGCCGTTCTCAGCTGTCGGCGGAGCACCGTATGCGCGAATCTCGGCCGACCCCTCTGCATCGACGATCACGGCCAGGCTCGAGGTTTCGAAGAGCTGCTGCGATTGCACCATCGCGCCGGTGAACTGCTCGCTCACGGCATCACGATCGACGAAGTAGGACGGGTCGATGACGACGACCTCATCGTCGTCGGACTCCTCGAGCGCGACGTATCGAAACTCGAGAACGTAGGCACCGACGCAGGGGATCTCGGGCCCCACGTCACGGAAGTATCCACCAAGCGACTGCAACCATGCCGCCCCGTCGGCATGGTGACGCTGGAGCATGGCGGCCCGTTCGCCGGCTACGGGATCTTCGTGGAGCGCCGTCGCGGGAGCGTCCGAACAGGCGCCGAGCATCAGGAGCAGACCGAGCTCAACGGCGACGCGAGGTCGTCCGCTCGCACGGACCTCTCGGTCCCACGTGCGCAGGTGGATCCTCATCATCAAATCTCCCCTTCTCACTCATACGACTCGTCGCATGGACGTCGTCTCGGAGACGCCCCGCGGCCGCTGGCGCGCGAACAGGAGCCAAGCAACGCGTGCGTCACGCGGCAAGGGCGCGGAGCGGTCGCCGAGTGTCATGGCCGGGCCTTGAACTTCCCGTCAGTGACCGTCACGCCAAGATGGCCTCGACCGACGCTACATGCATGTGCAGGTCGTGATCGTGCTTCCGTCCGGCGCGGAGGTCTCGACCTTCGAGCACTCGGTGCCCGAGGGGCAGTTTCCGCGCAGGCAGTAGACGTCCCCACTCGTTCCGTTGCCCTCACGCAATGCAGACGAACAGTTCTGGGCGGACCATTCACCACCACAAAGACACGACGTCCACTTGAACCCACTCGTCGCCTGGAGACTTTCCTTCACGCAAATGACACCCGACGCGCAGCCCCCGAAACACGAAACCTCCCAACTCCCGTCGGGCTTCTCCGTGACCTTCGCCTGGCATGGGCTTTCATCCATCGGCGTGAATGAGAACAAGCTCACGATGACGAGATACTTGATTAGAGACATGACATTTCCCCTTCCAATCACAGTCATGAAACGGAGCGCGAACTCCGCACAAGACATCGAGTAACACTCGAGACACTTTGGGTTGCCGTGTCGGACTTCGCGACACGTCGACGACGCGTCGATTCACGGCCCCCTCCAGCTCCCACCGGCCTCTCCCGGGCCGGACTTCTTGTTAGTAACGTCCTACTTTCTCGTGGCGGTGCTGGTGCGTGAGAACAGCCTCGCTCACCGGAACGCCACGATCGCGTGACGTTCGAGAACCACCACTTCGGCGCTTCTCCCGACTTCACCTGACGCAGGCAGGAACCCCGGAGCTGACACTGTGAATGTCAGGCCGGGACGCCCGAACGCATCGACGACGAACGTTCCGTCGGAGAGAGGCGGCACAACCTGCTGACAACGCAGGCCGTCAGAAGTCACATAGCGAGTGACATTTTCGAAGGGACCGGTCCTGCGCCCGCCGGCACCGTCACTCTCCGTCCAGCGGACGACCATCTGCGCGCCCGCGATCGGGATCCTGTCGGAACAGGTCACGAGGATCTCGTAGGGCGGCCTTCTCATCACCAGGAGTTCGACGTCGCTGCCATCCATGGGAACGGCGGGATGAATCGTGCGCTGGTAGCCTGTGACGGCCAGATCGAGCCCGACCGAGCGCGATGCTGTACGCGTCCTGATCGAGATCACACCGTCGTTACTTGCCGTGGCCGTCACGGGGCCGATCGTCGTCGTGCCGTCGAGGACCGTGTAGCAGACCTCACCGCGGACGGCTTCTCCGAGTTCGTCGCGGAGATGCACATCGAGCGTGCGCCGCTCGCGAGCGGGCAGCACGAGTTCGGCACCCGCACCCGTGGGCACGGTGACCTCGACGCCCGGAAACCCAAGAGCGTAGATGCTCACGACACCCTCTGGCAGCGGCCCCGCGACGAAGGAACCGTCCGACTGCACCGTGACGGGATATCCCCCCATACCGCGAGCTTCGTCGCGATTGGCGGAGATGACGTGCAAGACGGCGTCGCCAGCCGGCTGTCCGTCCGTGTAACGCACGTGCCCACTGACCGACGCGACGGGCCGCACCGTCAACGTCACGGCGCACGGATCGGTTGCCGAGGGCCGGCTCGGTGTGACCAGGCACGCCGTGGCCGCCCACCCCGCAGGTGCAACGCGCACGCTCGTCGGTGAGTAGGCGAGACCGTCGAACATGAAGTTGCCTTCATCGTCCGTGATGGTCGTGCGCTGCGTCGAACCCGACTGCGCAACGACGCTCGTCTTCGCGACGGGTAGCCCCGTCGTGCATTTGACGTGGCCGGTGATCACCCCACCGCGCTCGAGCCTCACGCGCGTGACCGCGCCGGCCGTTGCCGTCGAGATCCCAACGGGACCGACACGCGCGGGCGCGAGACCCTCAGCATCAGCGCTGATGAGATAGTCGCCGTGTGCAGGCAAGGGCCCGGCGAAGACATAGCCACTCGCGTCGGACTTGAAGTGCAGCACGCCGAGCCGCGCGTTCATCATCCCGACGGTCACGTCAGCACCGACGACCGGTGCACCCTCGTCGTCTTCGACAAGGATCTCGAGCCCGGGAAGATCAGCGCAATCGCAGTCGACGCGTTGCTCCCCCAACCCCACGTCGACCGTCCCCATCGCAAGGTACTGACCCTGCACGGTGAGCACGTACCGCACAGGAACCAGTTCGAGCTGATCGAACGTGATGGTCGAATCCGGCTCGACGCTCTTGCTACGCGGCACGTGAAGTGCCGCCTGATCCACGTCGAGGGGAGTTAGCGACACCTTGTAATCGACACCCTCGATGCAGCGCCCCGACAACCCGAAGGTCAGCGAAGCATGGGGCGGTGCAGTGCGGCTCTCGTCTTCGAGTTTACTCGGAGCTTGCGTGACCTGACGTGGCGCTTCCTCGACAACGCGCACCGGACGCGAGACCGCGGGAGCAGGGTCGTTGGTAGCCCCGATCACGGTTGGGTCGGGATGGACGTCGGACGGTTGCGACTGCTCGTTCGTGAGCCAGGTCGCGAGCGCGACACCCAGCGCAAAGAGGGCAACGCCTGCCGCACGGACCATCCACTTGGCCGCGCGGTTGGCTCTGCTGCTCCCTCGCTGCGTTCTCCGCGACGCGACCAAATCAGCCCCGAATACCCGATGGCATACGACCCCTCCCTACGCATGAGAGGATGATTCCAGCCAGCGCCCCCTCACTCCCTCAATCGGATCGCACCGTAGCCCTACTGAATCATCGTGTCAATGAGATGAGGTCTCACCTCGACCTCGACGACTCACAATGAGTCGGCCGCCGCGGAGCTCGAGCCTTCACCGCGCCGCGCTCACCTCGGGCATTCCCCTGGAAAACCCATGGCCTGCCATGCCCCTGCGACCCGATCGAGGACCGGCTTGGGATGAACCTGTTCAGTTGGCCAGTCGCGCATGAAACCGTCGGCCTCGCCCTTCGTCGTCGCATCGACACCGATGCGGCGTGGATGCCAGTTGCGACGGTGACGAAGTGAACCATCCTGCGTTGGATTCCCGCTGCGTTGGATGTCGCGCTCGGGATCGATGTGCGCCAGACAGAGCCACATGAGTCGCGCGTCGTCGTCGAGGCGTTCACCCTTGTCGAGAACCAGAATGCGGTCGGTGACGACGCCCCAGTTCTCGCGATCGCCGACGTCCCAGATCTGCTCCATCGTCACGCGCGGAACACTCGGCATCACCTTGTCGACAGTGACAGCGATGCACGCATCAGCCACGACGCGCGCGGTCTCGACGCCGGGCATGTCGGCGACGGCACGTTCGACGGCTGCGACGTCCAGAGGTTCATCGCGTTCCGGCGCCTCACACCGTCGCTCACCTTCGACATCCATCGCCGTGGTGAGATCGATCGAGATCTTCGAGCCGAAGTGCAACGCGCGACTCGCGTGATCGAGCGTTTCGGTAGGACCGAAGACAACCTCGAGATCGCGCGACGCATCGAGCCGTTCGAAGAACAACTTCGTCAGCGCAGCGTCGTCCGTGAGATCGGGCGCGTGCTCATCGACGACGATGACCACCTTCGTGAACATCGCCTGCCCGAGTCCCCAGACCGTGTGCGCGACCTTGCGCGCTTGCCCCGGGTAGTCCTTCTTGATCTTCAGGATCATCAAGTTGTGAAAGACGCCCGCGAACGGCATGTGCATGTCGATCAACTCGGGCATGACCTTGCGCTGCAGCGGCAGGAACAAGCGCTCGATCGCGGCCGCCATGTAGCAGTCTTCCTGCGGGGGCGGACCGACGACCGTCGTGTGCCACACGGCGTTCTTGCGGTGCGTGATCGCCGTGACGTGCAGCACGTGGTAGTCGTCGGCAAGGCTGTAGAAGCCCGTGTGATCGCCGAACGGGCCCTCGCGTCGCAGCTCGTCGACGGGCACGTACCCCTCGATGACGAACTCGGCCTCGGCGGGAACTTCGAGGTTCACGGTGCGACACTTCACGAGTTCGACGGGACGCTTCTGCAGGAACGCCGCGAACAACATCTCATCGACGCCCGGCGGCAACGGAGAGACGGCCGAGAACACGACGGCTGGGCTGGCGCCAATCGCCACGGCCACCTCCATCGCCTCGCGTCCCATCGCACGGTTCTTGCGCAGGTGGTCGGCACCGGTGTGATGCGTGTGGACGTGGAAGCCGAGCGACTTCTCGTCGTAGCGCTGCAGGCGATACATCCCGCAGTTGCGCGCGCCCGTCTCGGGGTCCTTCGTGAAGACGAGCGGCAGCGTCACCATCGGCCCGCCGTCCTCGGGCCAGGTCTTCAGGACCGGGATCTCGAAGAGGTCGATGTCGTCGCCCTCGTGCACGACCTCCTGGCACGGCCCGCTGTTGCGCGTCCGCGGGAACAGCTTCGAGAGGCGGCCGAGCAGCGGCAAGGCGCCGAACTTCTCGGCGATGGTCGTACGTGGACGCTCGAGCTGCTCGAGGAAATCTCCGACGAGGTGCTCCATCGCATCGAAGCCTTCGACCCCCAGCGCGATCTCCATGCGCCGGTGCGAGCCCATCGCGTTGATCAGCACGGGGAACTTCGATCCCTTGACGTTCTCGAAGAGCAGCGCCTTGTTGGCGTCACCGAGCGCACGGCTCGCGCGGTCGGCGATCGCGGCGATCTCCTGGTCGGGATCGACCTCCTGGGTGACACGGAGCAGCTCTCCGGCGCGGTCGAGGGCTTCGATGAAGGTGCGGAGGTCGGGTCGCGGGGTCAACAGGCCAGTCCGGGGCAGAAGGAGGCGGGCGGGTGCGGGCCGCAAGAGCATAGCCAGTGGGTATGATGCCCGCCCGCGGTCTCGGGAAGACGAGCCCGCAACCCGAGGAACTCCGAACGTGAACAACCAGTGGGACGAGCTGATGAAGGCCGCCAATGCGGTCGCGCATCAGTTGGGACGTGCGCCGCTCGGCGTCGTGCTCGGGTCGGGCCTCTCGGAGGCGCTCGACACGGTGGCCCATTCGCGCTTCATGTCCTATTCGAAGATTCCGGGGATGCCGAACACATCCATCGCTGGGCACCGCGGCGCGCTTCTGCACGGGCTCATCGGCGACGTCCCCGTGCTGGCGATGTGCGGGCGCATCCACACCTATGAGGGGCGGCCGATGTCCGACGTCGCCGCGCCGGTGCGGCTGCTGAGCCTGCTGGGTGTGAAGGCCCTCGTGATCACGTCGGCCGTCGGGTCGATCGACCCCGACCTGCCGCCCGGGCACCTCATGATCGTCGACGATCACATCAACCTCGCCGGCACGAACGTCCTCGCCGGTCACTACGACCCGCGCTTCGGCCCGCAGTTCCCGGATCTCACGCGTGCTTACGACCGAGAGCTCAGCGAGATCGTCGAGAGCGTCGCGACGCAGGCCGCCCTGCCCCACGGTCGCGGTGTGTTGGCGCACTTCCGTGGCCCGTCGTACGAGACGCCGTCGGAAGTCATCATGGCGGGGACGCTCGGCGCACGCGTCGTCTCGATGTCGATGGTTCCCGAGGTTCTCGTCGCACGTCAGCGCGGCATGCGCGTGGTCGGCGTCGCCACGGTGACGAACCTCGCCGCCGGTGTCGGTGACGAAGAGCTCCACCACGACGACGTCCTGCGTCACAGCGCACGCAACGCACAAACTCTACAAACACTCCTCGCCGGGGCGTTGCCGCGCATCGCAGCAACACTCGGCATCCGATCTTGAAGGGCTCCCGTGAAGACGATCTATCCCGAGCACTGCGACACTCTCTTCACCGGCCAGCAGATCGCCACGAAGGTCTCCGAGATGGGCCGCGAGATCGAGGCACACTACGCGGGGCGTGAAGTCACCGTCGTCGCCGTGCTGCACGGCGCGCTCGTCTTCGTCGCCGACCTCATGCGTCAGATGGACATGCCGATGCACCTCACGGCCATCGTCGCGAGCAGCTACCACGGTGCCGCGACGACGCCTGGTCAGCTCAACGTGCGCCTCGACAACAAGCTCGACATCGCCGGGCGCCACGTGCTCGTCGTCGACGACATCCTCGACACCGGACGCACGCTGCACCGCATCCGCGACGTCATCAGCGAGCTCGACCCGGCCTCCGTGAAGGTCTGCGCGCTCGTCGACAAGCCTTCGCGAAGGGTCGCCGACATCGAGGCCGATTTCTGCGGGTTCGAGATCCCCGACCTGTTCATCGTCGGGTACGGGCTCGACTACAACGGCCGCTTCCGCAACCTGCCAGACATCGTCGGGCTCGACCCCGACAACCTGCCCGTCCTCGATTGACGTCGTTTCATGGAAGCTCACGCGCGCCTCCTCCTCGAGGCGTTCGATCTCGCCGGCGAGCTCACGAAGCTCCCCGGCGAGAACGACAACGTGCTCGTCGAGACGGATGACGGTCGACGCTTCGTCTTGAAGGTGATGCCGTCGACGACGGCCGGCGACCTCGAACTCGAACACGCGGCCATCGCGGCACTCGCCGCCGCCGAACCCTCGCTCACGCTCCCCACCGTCGTGCCGACGACCTCGGGCGACCTCGTGGCCTGGAGCGCCGAAGGGCACGCCGCGCAACTGCTCGAGTTCGTCGACGGAACACCCTGGGGCGATGCAGGCGAACCGAGCAGCGCGCGTTGTCGCTCACTCGGATCACTCCTCGCAGGCATGGCCGCAGCGCTGCAGGGCGTCGACCATCCGAACGCCACACGCACGCATCGCTGGGACCTCGCACGCGCCGCGCAGCATCGCGCACTCACAGCGCTGATCGACTCGCCGGCGCGGCGACGCGCGCTCGACGAGGCCTTCGCGCTCTTCACGGCCTACGCACCGTTCCTCGCAGGGCTGCCGCAGGGCCTCATCCACGGTGACGCGAACGACGAGAACATCCTCGTCGGCGCGGTCGACATCGTCGGCGTCCTCGACTTCGGTGACTGCCTCCGCAACCCGTTCGTGTGTGAACTCGCGATCACACTGTCGTATGTCATGCAGCGTTCGGCGGCGCCCTTCGAACGCGCGGCCGACGTGATCGCCGGGTACCACGAGCGGCGCGCGCTGCTCCGCGACGAGGTCGACGTCCTCTTCCCGCTGATCCTCGGACGCCTCGCCGTCACCGTGGCGACCTGCGCCGAGCGCCGCACCCTCGACGCATCGCGCGCCAGCTGGTTCGTGTCCGAGAAGCCCGCGTGGGAGCTGCTTCTCGCGCTCATCGACGTCTCACCCGCCGACGCCACCGAGCGCCTGTGCGCCGCCACGGACATCGTGCCCGCGAAGACCGGCCCCTCGCCGGACGCCCTGCGCGAAGTGCGCCGACGGCGCCTCAACCCGGCCTTGTCGCTGGCCTACGACGAGCCGCTCAAGATCGTGCGCGGTCGCGGCGCGCACCTCTTCGACCACCGCGGACGCCCCTTCCTCGACCTCGTCAACAACGTCTGCCACGTGGGCCACTGTCACCCCCACGTCGTCGCGGCCGGTCAGCTCCAGATGGCGCAGCTCAACACGAACTCGCGCTACCTCTACGACCAGCTCACCGACTACGCCGAGCGCCTCTGCGCCACGCTCCCCGACGAACTCGACACGTGCTTCTTCGTGAACTCGGGCAGCGAGGCCAACGAACTCGCGCTGCGCCTCGCGAAGACGCACACCGGACGTGACGACATGCTCGTCGTCGACGGCGCCTACCACGGACACACGTCGGCATTGATCGCGATCAGCCCGTACAAGTTCATGGGCCGCGGCGGGAGCGGGCGCGCCGACGACTGGGTGCACGTCGTGCCCGTCGCCGACGGCTACCGCGGTGCGTTCAAGGGCGCTGACGAAGCCACGGGCGTGCGCTACGGCGACGAGGTCGGGCGCGTGATCGCCGAGGCCGGCCGTCCGATCGCCGGATTCATCAGCGAGTCGCTTCTGGGTTGCGGCGGGCAGGTCGTCCCGCCGCCCGGCTACTTCGCGCGAGCCGTCGAACATGTACGCGCCGCCGGCGGGCTCTTCATCGCCGACGAGGTCCAGGTGGGCTTCGGTCGCGTCGGCACGCACATGTGGGCATTCGAACAGCAGACCGTCGTGCCCGACATCGTCGTGATGGGCAAGCCGATCGGGAACGGACACCCGATGGCCGCCGTCGTCACGCGCCGCGCCATCGCGGATTCGTTCGACAACGGCATGGAGTTCTTCGCAACGTTCGGCGGCAACCCCGTGTCGTGCGCGATCGGCATGGCCGTGCTCGACGTCATCGAATCCGAGGGGCTCCAGCAGCACGCGCTCGACGTCGGGTCGCACTTCAAGCACGGCCTCGAACAACTCGCCAAGCGCCATGAGATCATCGGTGACGTCCGCGGGGTCGGTCTGTTCCTCGGCGTCGAACTCGTCACGGACCGCGCGGCACTCACGCCGGCGCGCGAGGAGGCCACGTCCGTCGTGAATGCCATGCGCCAACGCGGATTCCTCCTCAGCACCGACGGCCCGCTCGGCAACGTCATCAAGATCAAGCCACCGATGGTCATCGACCGCCACGATGTCGACCGCACCCTGCGCGCACTCGACGAAGCCTTCCGTACGCTCCTCAGCTGACCCCGCCCCACGAGAATCACCCATGTCCGTCGTGAACAGCTTCACTCCAGTCCCGCGCACGGGCGTGATCTACGTCATGGAGAGAGCCGCGTCGCTCGGCTTCGGACAGAACTCCGACGAATGGGCGAACCTGGGCCAGGGAGCGCCGGAGACCGGCGAGCTGCCAGGATCGCCGGCGCGCCTCACGTCGATCCCCGTGCAGGCCGCGACGTGTGAGTACGCGCCCGTCGGCGGCGTCCCCGCCCTGCGCGCAGCCGTCGCGAACCTCTACAACGAACGCTTCCGGCGCGGCAAGCGCTCGCAGTACGGTCCCGAGAACGTCGTCATCTCGTCGGGTGGACGGGCCGGACTGACGCGCCTCGCGGCGGTTCTCGATCGCGTCAACCTCGGTCACTTCCTGCCCGACTACACGGCGTACGAAGAGCTGCTCGACATCTTCCGCGACTTCGTCCCCATCCCGATCCTCAACCCCGACCTGCGGCTCCCGAGCCCCGAACGGCTGGGCAACGAGATCGTCGGCCGCGGACTCGGCGCCTTGCTGCTCTCGAATCCCTGCAACCCGACCGGCGACATCGTGGCGGGCGACGACCTCGAGGCGTGGGTCGCGACGGCGCGCGAGACGCGCTGCGCGTTCATCTTCGACGAGTTCTACTCGCACTACATCTATGGCGATGCGCGCTCGGCCGTCGGCGCGAACAGTGCAGCCGCGCACGTCTACGACGTCAACGAAGACCCGGTCATGATCGTCGATGGCTTGACGAAGAACTGGCGCTACCCGGGACTGCGTCTGGCCTGGACGCTCGGCCCCGCGGACGTCGTGGCTGCCGTCACCTCGGCTGGCTCCTTCCTCGACGGCGGCGCGCCGCACCCCGTGCAGAACGCCGCCATCCCGCTGCTCGCCCCCGAGGTCGCCGACGCCGAGGCGAGCGCCATCCACGCGGCCTTCAAGACGAAGCGCCGCCTCATGATCGATCGCCTGCGCGCCATGGGCTTCGTGATCAACCACGAGCCACGCGGCGGGTTCTACTGCTTCGCGAGTCTCGAGAACCTCGACCCTTCACTGCGCAACGGCATGGACTTCTTCGAGGCTGCGCTCGAGCACCGCGTCATCACCGTGCCCGGGCGCTTCTTCGACGTGAACCCGGGTCAGCGACGACGCGGCATCCCGTCGCGTCTGCACCACTACGTGCGGCTGAGTTTCGGCCCGAGCCTCGCAGAGATCACGCGCGGGTTGGACGCCCTCGAGAAGCTCTGCGCGGGGGCTCCGGCGAGTTGACACGCGTCACGGACCGAACACGACCTCGAGCCCCGGGCTCAGGCTCGCCTTGTTGAGGAACTCGCCTTCGGGGTCGAGTGTCGCCCACTGCGCGAGAACGCGCAGACCGATGAACGAAGCGTCCGGCACGAACGGAATGGACACGCCCCCTTGGGCGTCCGTGCTCAGCGGCAGGAGGATCGGCGGGTCGGGAACGAGCGCACAACCGCTGGGCGCGATGCTGCCGACCGACGTCGAGACGACGAGATAGCTGAGCGAGTTCGGGAAGGCATCCTCAAGCCCGATCGTGAAGAGTTCGCCATCAGCGGCCGCGCCGCTCGTCACCATCGCGGGGACGCCGCCGGTGCCCGCGCACCCGACGCCAACCGTCTCGACGACGTAGGCGCCCGTGTCGACCAGCGGCAGCGTGAAGAGCTCCGTTCCGACGAGCGGGACGTAGGCGGTGACCGTCGTCTGGTTTCCGAGGCGCGAGAGGGTCGCGGGAGTTGACACGGGACTCGTGACGTCTTGGGGCACGAGCTGTGTTCCGGCAAGCGTGCCGTCCGTCACCCAGAGCCTGCGCTGGAAGCTCCCCGTGTAGGGCGGGACGAAGCCGGAGAAGGCGAGCAGGTCATTGGTACCGGGTCGCCCCAGGGGTGCCGACGGCCAGACCGTGTCCTCAGCGACGATCAACGTCGTCCCGGCCACGGTTCCGTCCGTGGTCCACACACCCTTCTCGCTGCCGATGATGGACAGGAAGACGACACGGTCGCCGAGTGCGACGAGCGGTTGACTCAGGGCCGAGGGCCAGGCGTAGAGTTCCGTGAGCGAGGAGAACGTCGCGTCGGTGACGAACAGACGTCGCTCGTCCATCATCCGGGCGTTGAAGAAGAGCAGCTCACCGAGCTCCGTGAACTCGTCCGGGTCGCCGGACGTGCTTCCGGGGAAAACGTCATAGGCGAGCGATGTGCCCGCGGGCGTTCCGTCGGACACCCAGAGTTCGCGTCCGACGCTGACGATCGATGCGCTGAACACGACCTTGTCGCCGAACGTCGCGAAGCCTTCGGGATACGACGACGCGATTCCGGACCCGATGTCCATGAGGAGCATCGTTCCGACCGCAGTGCCGTCGGTGACCCAGGGCTCGACGCCGACGCCTCCGACGATCGGCGTGAAGTAGATGCGATCGCCGACCGCCACGATCTCGCCCGCCGAGACGCCGTTCACGCCCGGCGAGATGTCGGCGACCATCCCGGTTCCGGCGATCGTGCCGTCCGACTTCCAGAGCTGGCGACCGAAGGCCGCGTCGGCGTGGAAGAAGTACGCCACGTCGTCGAGCACGTCGATGTCCGAGATGAGCGTGTCTGCGCTCGGCGTCGCGAGCGGGAAGGTGCCGGCCGCCGTGCCATCGCTGACGTACGGCGCGGCGAGCGGCGTGGCGTCCACCATGAAGACGACCTTGTCGCCCGTCGCGACGAGCTTCGACTCGGCCCGCACGCTGCTGTCGGGCCCCGGCACGAGGTCAGCGACGAGCTGCGTGCCGGCCGTGGTGCCGTCGGTGACGTAGAGTTCGCGTCCCGTTGCGGGTGCCGTCGCGAAGAAGAACCCGAGGTCGCCCGCTTGGACGAGGCGCGAAGGCAGCGAGCTCTGCGTCGGTTCGGGTGTGATGTCGGCCACGACGCCGGTGCCGAGGGCGGTGCCGTCGGTGGAGTAGAGCTGCTCGCCCTCGGACGTCGTGTCGGCGGCGAAGATGAGCGTGCTGCCGTTCAGCGAGAACGATGGAATGAAACCCTCGACGTTCAAGAGTGCGTCGAACTGGCCCGGCGTTCCGTTCGACGCGTAGAGTTCCCGCGGACCTCCGCTCGGATCGGTCGAGAAGACGAAGCTCGAGCCCACGGTCGAGAAGGGCAGCGGACGCGAGGAGAACGGTCCGGGCAGGACGTCGGCGTAGAGCGACACCGACGTCGTGTCCGCGACGAACAGCTCTCGTCCGACGTCGGGACGCTCACCGGCGAAGACGATCTCACCGGGACCGATCGGAAGCATCGCCGTGATGATCACGCCGTTGCCGGTGCCCGGATCGACTTCCTCGACGAGATGCGTGCCAGCCTCCGAGCCGTCCGTGACCCACAGCTCGTAACCCGTCGCCGGCGTGCTGGCGACGAAGAAGACGACATCGCCCGCGGCCGTCGCGTCTTGGGCGAACTCGCAGTCGCAGATCGAGTAGGTGCCGGCGACCGTGCCGTCCGAGATCCACGGGAGAGCGCCGCCGCGGAAGTAGAGGAGATCACCGAAGGGCACGAAGTCGAGCGAGTCGATGATGATCGCGGGACCACCGACGAAGAGCGACGTGAAGTTGACTCCGTCCGTGGACGCCTGGACACGGAACTGCGAGAAGCTGACGGGGTCGCGCGAGGCGACGAAGAGCGTGTTCGGCGTGGCGATGACGCGGCCGACGAAGCCCGACGAGCCCGGCTGGGTGTCGAGTACGAGCTGCGTGCCGGACATCGTGCCGTCCGTCGTCCAGAGTTCCTGGCCCGTGACGCCGTCGGTCGCGAAGAAGTAGACCTTGCCCTGGAACGCGACGAGCTTCGACGGAGACGACGAATCCGCACCGGCGGCGATGTCGCGCACCAGCATCGTTCCGGCCGCCGTGCCGTCCGAACGCCAGAGCTCCGTGCCGAGCGCCGTCGTCGCCGCGAAGATCAACGTGCCGTCGCCCAGGTCGACGATGTCCTTCGGGTTGCTGCTCTCCGAGCCCGGCGCGATGTCGGCGACGAGCCACGTGCCGACGTCCGTGCCGTCCGTACGCCACAACTCGCGTCCTTGTTCGAGATAGATCGTGTCGGCCGAGAAGTACGTGATGCCGTCGACGGTCGTCAGTTCCTTCGGTGACGCGACAGGTTCGTCGACGACAGGCTCGGTGTTGATGTCGAGCAGGAGTTGCTGCGCTGTCGCCAACGAGGTAGCGAGCAGAATGATGATCAACGCAAAGAGTGTGCGCATGGCGAACCCCTCTCGAGAGAGACTTGGTTATCGAATCGCGGCGTGCGTGGCAGAGCCCATGCGGTCTGACCGGCTTCCCGCAGCGTGACCTACTCGTCGCGCCGGAAGCCGAACCGGCAAGCCCGTTCGACACCTCGATGGTACCGGCACACCGGACATCCTGCCGGAGTCCACCGGGAGCCAAACGCGCCCGTAGCTCCGAGGAGCCCACCGCCTTTCGAAGCGTCGAACCGGGCATGCGCACGAAAGGAAAAACCGCAGCCGGCGCCTGCGAGCTCAGGGTCCTACGGGCTGTGGCAGCGGCATTCCCTGGGGGTCCCACCAACGCCACCAGTCGGTCTTCTCCCAGAACTGGAAGCCGCCGCCCGTCGGGCAGGGGTGTGAGAACTCAGCGTGCTTCGTCGGCATGTCGTCCGATTTCTCGTCGAGGATGCGGACGTGAACGCGCGAGCGGAACTCCTGCGGCACGAGGAAGAGCGCGGCGATGAGATTGTCGGCGCGGCCCGCCGTGCGTTCGAGTAGCGACGAGGGACGATCGAGGAAGTCGTCAACCCACACGAGCAACGAACCGCGCGGCGCGAGGTCGAGCTTGTTCGCCTCGGCGAGCTCGGCGTCTTCGTGCAGCATGACGTGGAAGACGCGCGCGCGTTCGTCGTGGCTGAGGTAGCCGAAGGTCGCATCGAAGTTGCGGCGGATCGAATCGGCCGCTGCCAGGTACACGATGTGACGGAACGCCGGGAACGGCGCACCGTTGTCGTGGTGACGCTGGCTGGCCTCGACCAGCAGACGGTCGACGACGAGCGCACCGGTGCTGTGGGAGACGAGGTCGACCGCGATGTCGAGCTTCGCGAGCTCCTCCATCAGCAGGACGAGGCCACGCGCCTCGCGCTCCGAACGCGTTCCGTCGAAATCCGACGCCTGCTCGAACAACAGATTCACGCGCCGCTTCATGATCGCCCACGACCCCGTGCCCGCCGTGTCGATGATGAAGCCGCTGACGATTTTCGCCGGAATCGTGATCCACGACCACACGGTCGCGAGGTCGAACCAGTCGCCGGTTCCGGTGCCGCGGTCGATGCGGATCGCCGTCGCCGGATCGCGTCGCCTTGCACGCTCGAGTTCACCGAGGGCCTTCGTGAGCGCCTCGCGATCCTCGAGTTCCCAACACCCCACCGACTGTCCCGCCTCCCGAGCCTGTCCCACCGAGACGACCGGCAAGCGCATCGCAGACCGTCCGACGTCACCGAGCAGGTAGAAGGGAAACAGCGGAGTTGCGGTGATCTTGTACTTTCGGCCCTGACGAACGTGGAACAGGTGATCGCCGTACGAGCTGATGAGATTCGACTGCCAGTTCACGAAGATCGGGAACGAGCCGCTCTCGAGGATGTCGCCGTACAGGTCGACGGCGCGGTCGATCGTCGAAGGCTGCTCGTTGAGGCCGCCGTGCACGAAGATCAAGACGCGATCGAGGCCGGACGCCTTGATGGAGTCGACGGTGTCCTTCACGCGAGCCGCGTACTCCGCGTCACCGAGACGATCGTAGGCTGCATAGCGACCGCCCCCCGGATCGGCCGCGTCGATGGCGTCGCCGTCCTCGTCGAACATCACGATGTGCGGCAGCACGCCCTCGTCGAACGGCGCCTTGCAACCCACCGCGCCGAGGCAGATCACCACCACGGCCAACCACGCCCGCCACACTTCCCGTGTCATCATCTCGCGCTCTCCTCGCATGTGATCACTCCTTCATATCACACGCAGTGCATCGCCGATCGCCGCCACTTTCCTGCTCGCTCGGAGACGAACCCGCCGCGGGACACCGTGACGCGATCCCGTTAGCCGACCTCGAGAACCTCGATCGGCGCGGGGAGGATGACGAGCACGAGGCAGCCATCGTCGGACGACGGTGCGTGTCGAGAACCGGGCGGATGGCGGACATAGGCACCCGCGCCCCACGTGTTCGCACCGTCGCGCAGCGTGCCCTCGAGTACGTAGTATTCCTCGCCCGCTGGATGAGCATGGGCAAGATAGCGCGCGCCGGGCGCGAACTTCAGCAACACCGTCGACGCGCCGCTCGCGGGGTCGAAGCGCAGCTTCTTCCAGGTGATGCCTGTCACCGGCAACTCGCGCCACGGCAAGTGCTCGGTGTCGATGAAGACGCTCGCGGGCGTCATCGCGCGCGCGCTGCCTCGAAGCCCGCCGTGACGCGCTCGCGCAAGACGCGTTGTCCGTCCTCGTCAAGGAAAGCGCCGTCCGCGCCAGCGAGCACGATCTGCTCGAGATCGTCGAGACCGTAATCCCACGTGTCGGCCGCGAGTGCGAGTTCGTGTGACAGCGTGATACCGCTCACGGCCGGGTCGTCGGTGTTGAGCGTCACGGCCTGGCCGGCGCGCCGGAGCGCGTCGAAAGGATGCTCGTCGAGTGACGCGACGGCACCCGTGTGGAGATTGGACGTCAGGCAGCACTCGATCGTGACGCCGAGATCGGCGACGCGCGCGGCAAGCTCGGCGTCGTCGCGCAGCGCCACGCCGTGCCCGATGCGCGTGGCCACGAGCGTGTCGACGGCCTCGACGATCGACTCGGGTCCCATCGCTTCGCCGGCGTGGATCGTGAGTGGCAACCCGCCCTCACGCACGATCTCGAACGCCTCGGCGAACGGCGCACCGGGCAGGTCTTCGGGACCCGCGAGATCGACTCCGACGACACCCCGGTCGGCGTGCGTGATCGCGAGTCGGGCCAGCTCGCTGTTCACGGCATGACTCAGCGGGCGGTACAGACACACGATCGCACCCACCGAGATGCCCGTCGCACGCGCGCCCTGCTCGAGCCCCGCGAGCGTCGCACGGAGCACGTCCTCGGCACTCTGTCGATCGTTGGCCTGGAGCGCCGGACAGAAGCGCGCCTCGAGGTGGACGACCCCATCGGCCGCCATGTCTTCGACGAGCTCGAAGGCCGCGCGCTCCATGGCGCCCGCCACCTCGAGCACGGGGTAGAACGTCTCGAACGTGGTGAGGAAGTCGCGCAGCGTGCGGCACTCGGGCGACACCTGCACGTATGGGCGAAGCGACTCGGCGTCCGTCGCCGGCAGCGTGATCCCGCCCTTGGCCGCGAGGTCGAGCAGCGTCGCCGGCCGCACAGCCCCGTCGACATGGCAGTGCAACTCGACCTTTGGCAGGCGCCGAGCCTCCGCTTCCGTCATCACGATCTCGACTCGCCGATCGCCTCGTCCTGCAGTCGCTCGGTGGCAAGGTCGTCGGCGCGTGCAACTTTCACCGAGCGATGCGTCAGGTATGTCATCGAGCGCAGATAGGCGAACAGATCGGTGCGAACCTCGGCCGATTCGTCCTCTGTCAGCCCGCCCGACTCGACGAGCCGCGCGAGCAGTGCCTCGTATCGTTCGACAAGCCACGCCTCGTCGTACTGCACGTACTCCAGCACCTCGGCCACGCACTCACCGGTGATGCTGTGGTCGATGCTGATCGTCCCATCGGGGTCGACCTCGACATGCACGGCGTCGGTGTCACCGAACAGGTTGTGCAAGTCGCCGAGGATTTCCTGGTACGCGCCGACGAGGAAGACACCGATCACGTACGGTTCGTCGCGGCGCAATGGATGCACCGACAAGACGCCGTGTGTCCCGCGTTCCTGGAAGAGATCCATGCGACCATCGCTGTCGCAGGTCATGTCACCCAACACGGCACTGACCGTGGGGCGCTCGTTGAGGCGCTGAATCGGCAGCACGGGAAAAACCTGCCGGATCGCCCAGTGATCGGGCACCGACTGGAACACCGAGAAGTTGCAGAAGTAGGTGTCGGCGAGGATCGAGCGGAGCGACGTGAGTTCGTCGGGGATGAAATCGAACGTGCGCGACAGGCGCGCCACGTGATCGAGCGTCGCGTAGAAGAGGCTCTCGCAGTGGGCGCGGGTTTCGAGGTCGACGAGGCCGAGGCCGAAGCGCGTCAGCATCTCGTCGCGCAGCGCCACGGCATCGTGATAGACCTCGAGCATCGTGCGGCGCGAGAGATGCTCGACGTTGTCGCGCATCTGCGTGACGAGTTCGTGTTCGTCGTCGCTTGCACGCCCGACCATGCCCGCGCGTGAGAGACTCGATGCCCCCACCACGTCCACGGCAAGCATCGCGTGGTGCGCGACCAACGCGCGCCCCGACTCCGTGACGATATCGGGCACCGGCAAGCCCGCCTTGTCGCAAGCCGCCTTGATGTGCCAAACGACGTCGTTCGCGTACTCCTGCTCGGAGTAGCTGCGCGACGAGCCGCCCGCGCCGCGCGAACCCTCGTAGTCGACGGCCAAGCCACCGCCGACGTCGAACACGTTCATCGGACAGCCGAGTTTCACCATCTCGACATACAGTCGTCCCGCTTCCTTGAGCGCGGCCTTGACGGGCTGGATCCCGCCGATCTGGCTCCCGATGTGAAAGTGCAACAGGCGCAACCTGTCGAGCAAGCCCACCTCTTCGAGTCGCCGGATGGCATCGACGATCTCTCCGGCCGCCAAGCCGAACTTCGCGCCGTCGCCCGACGACCGCTCCCAGCGCCCGGCTCCGCGCACAGCCATGCGCGCACGGATCCCGAGCCACGGCGCCGCCTCCCGACCTTCGCGCTCGACGACGCGCCGCACCGTCTCCACCTCCGACGGCTTCTCGATCACGATGACGACTTCGTGACCGAGTCGCGTCGCAAGGCACGCCATCTCGAGGTAGGTCTCGTCCTTGTAGCCGTTGCAGATCATCAAACTCGGACGATCGAGCAGCGCGACGACTGCCATCAGCTCGGGCTTCGAGCCCACCTCGAGTCCGAGTCCGACATGTCGACCGGCCTCGAGCAGTTTCTCGACGACGTGGCGTTGCTGGTTGACCTTGATCGGATACACGGGGCGATAGCGCCCTTCGTAACCGCCTTCGCGACGCGCCGCCTGGAACGCCCCGTAGAGCGCGTCGACGCGATGCCGCAGGATGCCGTCGAAACGCAGCAACAGCGGCAGCGACGATCCTTCCGCGCGCGCCGCTGCGATGACGTCACGCAGCTCGACCGCCGGCCCGTCATCACCACTTGGCCGTACGATCAGATCGCCGCGCGGCGTCACATCGAAGTACGGTTGCCCCCAGCCGTCGAGGTTGTACAACTCGGCGCTGCGTTCACTTGTCCAGCCGGCTTGCTCTGCGTTCGACATCACGTCACATCCGAAGGGTTGTCTCGCCGGTCGGCGAACCGCGGATTGTAGCCTCGGAAATGCCCTTCACGCTCGCCTCCAGGAGCCCGTTCGTGCACTTCATGCCTTTCAAGCCCATCGGCGCCGTGGCCCTCGCGGCGGCCCTGGTGCTCGCGGATGCGACATTCGAGGCGGACGAGCTGGTTGCGCCCGGTGCCTGGAAGCCGCGCGAAGGGCCGGAGGGCTGGAATATCGTCGAGACCGACCGCCTGCACGTGCAGAGCCAGATCTCGCAAGCCAAGACGAACCGGCTCGTGGAGCACGTCGAGGCCATGGTGGGCCTCTACGCGTCCGTGCTCCCGGCCCGTCACGCCCCGCGCAACCTTGTGGTGAAGCTCTTCGAGGACCAGACCTCGTTCGAGAACTACGGGCGGCGCGTGCCCGGCGTCCTCGCCTACGCAGACCTGTCCGTGCCCGAGATCGTCGCCTACGACGGCGGCCGGCTCCTCGCCCAGCGCGACATCCCCGCGCGCATCCGCTTTGCTCCGCGCGCGAGTGTCGTCCTCATGCCTGACGAGCGCGCGGCCATCGAGACGCTCTTCGAGGACATCACGGACGCGTATGTCCACGACCTCGCCGACTCACTCGGCCACGAGGTCTGGCACCTCTACTTCAATGCCGTCAGCAACGGACGCCCCATCCCGCTCTGGCTCGACGAAGGACTCGCCGACGTCTTCGCGCCCGCGCGTCCGCTCGGCAGCGACGCTCCGGCACCGCTCGACGCCGAGCAACTCAATGTCCATCGCCTGCGCGACGTCCGGCGCGCCGTGATCGAGCGCGACACGATCGCGTTGCGCGCGCTCATCTACTTCGATGCGCGCGACTTCGCTCGCGACCCGCAGCTCGCCTACGCGATGTCGTGGGCATTCACGCACTTCCTCGTGCATCACGAAGAGCCCCGGCGGCGTGCGATCGTCCCTGCGATCCTCAAGGGCCTCATCGATGGCATCGACCCCGAGACGGCGACGCGTGAGGTCTTCGCGGACGCAGACATCGACTTCGAGTTGCTCGAGCGCGAGTGGAAGGTCTGGGTTCGCACGCGTCCCTTACACGACCCGCTCGAAGAACTCGCCGAGCGCTTCGGCGATCGCCTCGCACCCGAGGACCTCGCAGCACCCGAGCACTGGATCGAGATGTACGCCTGGTACGTGTCGCGCCGCTGAAAGTTCGCGAGATTAGCTGGCAAGGCGTAGCAACACAGCCAGCGGCGAGGAGGGCGCGAAACAAATGACGCAAATTGCGTCTCCAGGACAAGGAGACACGGCATCTTTCGGCAGGTCGGCGAAATCCGTGGTGTGTTGAAGAACTGCTTCGGATGGCCGGTGCGTTGCGGACGACTGGGTGCTCGCCGTACGCCGAGTGAATCACACCACTAGAGCACCGGTGCAAGCAAGCGCGCCAGCGACTCGCCGAGCTGACGCTTCCACGACCGAGCCTCGTACGCCTCGGGCGTGACTTCGCAGCTGTCCTCGAGCACGCTGTCGAGGCGTTCGGAGACGACGGCAACGTCGCTCGCCGTCTCGAGCACGGCCATGATCTCGAAGTTCAGGTGCAAGGAACGGTTGTCGAAGTTCGCCGACCCGACGATCGCCCAGACGTTGTCCACCACGACGGCCTTCGCGTGGATCATGCCGGGAAGGTATTCGAAGATGCGCACGCCGGCATCGAGCAGCTCGCGGTAGAAGTAGGACCCGCAGAGATACGTCGTGATCTGCTCGGGCGGCCAACTCTGCGTCACGATCGACACCTCGACACCGCAGAGCGCCGCGAGCTTGAGCGCGTCGCGGAGACCCGCGTCGGGCACGACGTACGGACTCGCGATCACGACCCGCTCCTCGGCGTCGTTGATCGCGAGCATGATCGCCTTGCGGATCGGATTGACGTCGCGGTCCGGGCCACCGCTGAGAATGCCGACACGCGACGTGCCGCGCATGACGTCAGTCACAGCCGGGAAGTAGTCCTGGCCCTCGAGACGCTCGCGCGTGCAGAAGTCCCAATCTTCGGCGAACACCTTCTGGATCGAGGAAACCGCCGGCCCGGAGATGCGCACGTGCAGGTCACACCAGTCGTTGCCCTGCGCCGTGCGCAGCACGCCGCCGAGATACTCCTCGCCCACGTTGAGCCCACCGACGAACCCGACTTCGCCATCCACGACGATGATCTTGCGATGGTTGCGGAGATTCGGGCGGAAGCGCTTGAGCCACGAGAGCGGGCGCGTTCCGAAGGGCAGCATCGGCATGAACACGGAGCCTTCACCGCCGGCGACACGGAGCTCGGTGAACAACCGCGAACTGCGCGGAGTGCCGACGGCGTCGACGATGACGCGCACCTCGATTCCTGCGCGTGCCTTCGCGACGAGCAGCTCGAGCAACGGTGCGCCGAGCTTGTCGATCTTGAAGATGAACTTCTCGATGTGGATGTGGTGACGCGCGCCACGGATGGCCTCGAAGATCTCGTCGAAGGCTTCTTCACCGAGTTCGAGAATCTCGACGTCGTTGCCGCCGATCGATGGCGGTTCGCCCAGAGCTGCCGACACGCGCGCCACCGAGCGGGCCACCGAACTCACCGGCTCGGCGACTTCGGGCATCTCGCAGACGTCGTCGACGCAGTTCGGTTCGGCGTAGTCGTCGCGGTGCGCACGCTTGTTGCGCAGTCGCCGTGGAAGGGCGTTGAGACCGAAGAACAGGAACAGCGCCGCGCCGACCACAGGCAGTGCCACGACCGTCACGCCCCACCCGAGCGCCGCCGACGGCTCGCGCTTTCGGATGAGCACGAGCAGCACCATGGCGACGACGAGCGTGTAGCTCAGTGCGCCCAAGAGGAAGTCGCTGATGTCCAACACGCGAGCGGAACTCCGAGGGTCTGACGTCCGATCATCCACATCCGCGGCCGTTCGCGGGGCAATCAATCCACTCATGCGGCTCGGCATGTCACGGAGACAGACCCGGCCGTCGGTCTCGCCCGCGCTGCCAATGGGACCGTCGCGCGGTCGCAGCGGGGACGTGCTGGCGAGCCAACGCGACGTTTCCGACCCGTTTTTGACGTAAGGACCACACACGTCGCTTCAAGGCCGCGAAGAAGGAGCCGAAGAAGGAGCCAGAGGCCACCACAGCAGATCGTCCCTGAAGAGCCCGGGTTAGGATGGGACGATGTCGTCTTCGGCCCCCGATGATCCCGGGCAGGACAGCGACTCGGCCACGCACACCGATTTCGCTCGTCTGTACGCGCCCATCGCACCCGCGCTGCACGCGTGGTCGCGCCTCCAGGTGCGTGGCGTGCTTTCATCCGTCATCGACGCCGACGACCTCGTGCAGGAAGCCTGCGTCCAGGCCTACCGCAGCTTCCCGACGTTCGACCCCGAGCGCGCGCCCTTCCGCAGCTGGCTCTTCGGCGTCGCCCACAATGTCGTCCAGATGCTCCTGCGGACGACCGCTCGCCGCCACGCGCGCGGCGACCAGGCCGAGCCCCTCGCCAGCCGCGCCCACCGCGTCCCCGACGAAGCCACCACGATCAGCCGCCGTGTGGCACGCGATGAAGGCCTCGCGACCTTCGTCCGCCGCCTCGAGGAGCTCGACGACGACGAGCGCCGCCTGCTCATGTATCGCGGGCTCGAGGGCCTCTCCCACCGCGACGTCGGACGGCTGCTCGACGTCCCCGAGGAAACGGCCAAGAAGCGCTGGCTGCGCCTGCGCGAGCGCCTCTCGACGCTGCCGTCGGCGCGCACGCTCTGGGACGCCGACTGAAGCCCGATTGCGCCTCGGATCGGGAATCTCGGAGTTTCGTGTCCCGTTCGGCGGAAGGAGGGCAAAGCCCCTCACAGCAGGTTGTTGAAGGAGTGCTCCGCCCGCGATGTGCGTGATCGAGCACGCGTCGGGCAGCGCCGAAACGCAGGCGAATCGATGGATTCGTCGCGGCTTCCGCGCGAACTGACGCGTCCTCGAGCGCGTGCAGCGTGGGTGGATGACTTCTTCAGCGGCCTGATAGACCCCGCGGCTACGCAGGGTTCCCTCGCGCTTGAACCGGAACACCAACATGAAACTCACCTCGCTCCTCGCGCCGCTCGTCGCGGTCGCGCTCACCGCGACTCCCGCACTCGGACAGTCCGTCACGTCGATCACTCCCTCTGAGGGAGCGATGGGCACGATCCTCACCATCGAAGGCACTGGCCTCGACGCCAAGAAGCTCAAGCCCGTGCTCGTGGCCGACGGCGAGGCCGTCAAGAAGACGAAGCTGCGCGCCGTGAAGGGCAGCGAGTCGCCGACTTCGATGCAGATCGAAGTGAAGAAGGCCGTGCCAGGCACCTTCACGATCGCCTTCAAGGACAAGAAGGACCTCGTCGGCGAGTCGGTCGAGACATTCACCGCCGCGCCGCCCGAGCCGCTCGATGTCACGCCCGGCACCGCAGCGCCGAACGATGAGGTCGACGTGCGCGTCGACAACCTCGGCACGAAGCGCTACTTCGCATTCATCGCCGGCAAGAAGGCCAAGATCGTGGCCACGGGTGAACCCGACGTCGACGGCATCACGACGATGACGATCCGCGTCCCGAAGGTGGCCGCCGGCACGTGGCCGCTCGTCGTCAAGACACCACTCGGCGACGGCATCCTGAAGAACGCGATCTCGATCCCCGACGCCGACGGCGTCGTGCCCTCCAAGAAGATCGACACGAAGATCACGCTCAGCGACCTCAAACCGCTGAAGCCCAAGTTCACTTCGATCGACATCGACCTGGCGACATCTTCGTTCGACGTTGCAGCTCTCGGTGGCAGCAAGAAGAGCCCGCGCGTGCTCGCCGTGACGATCCCCGCCAACCTCGAAGACATCGAGGAAGGCGACAGCTTCAACAGCGACCCGGCCCGGATCGTCTACACCGAGACGATCAAGGGTGCCGACTCGGCCTGGTTCTCGCCCGACAGCGGGTGGTCGATCGACGTCGTCTCGATCGACCTCGATGCCGAGGAGATCGTGCTCGCGGTCTGCGGCACACTCGAGAAGTTGACCGGCGACGGCCCTGCCACCACTGAGGTCTTCGGCACGATCGTCTCGCCGACCGTAGAGCCGCCGCTGCCCGTCGGTGAGTGCGAGCCGGGCGGCACGTTGAGCACCTCGATCACGGGTGGTTTCGACTTCGGACGCGGCGACACGGTCGTCACGCCCGCCATCGGCGGCTCGGCGTTCGGCGTCGGCAACTCGGCGTTCGGCGATCCCGGCGGACCGCTGATCGAGGGCATCACGTGGCTCTCGAGCTACGACCCGCGCACGCAGGGTCCCGCGGTCCTCGAGAACATCCTCGGGGCCAACACCCTCCAGTCGTTCACGCTGTCGCTCACCGACAACTCGCAGTGGGGCGCGGCGATCGATCCGAAGACGCTGATGCCCACAGTCGCGGTCACGATCGTCTCGAACGACAAAGACAGCGCGAACTCGGGTTGGCTGACCGGGACCGTCACCGGCACGGTGCAGGCGGTCGTCGAAGGCGAGCTGCTCGTCCAGACGATCAGCGGGGAGTTCTGCACGCGCTGGGTACTGATTGCCGGCTCCTGACGCGAGGCGGGAGGCGGATGTTGAGCGGCCGCGGCGACCGAGACTTCTCGGCCGTCGCGGCCCATTCGCAGCTCAGCGCGATGCGGCGAGGCCGCGGGCGGCGAGGTCGTCGTAGAGGCGCGTGACGTCGAAGCGCCGTGCGCGTTCGGGTGCCCCCGGCGGCCAGGCGATCAGGCTTCCGGCGGCAGACGCGAGACGCGGGACGACGTCGTCGTCGAGCGCTCGCCACGTCAGCCAGGCGTCATCGGAAGGCGATGCGAGATCGTAGAGCGCCACGTCGCCGTGCACGCCCGCGACGGCCAGCCAGCGGTCGTCGACATACGCCGAAGCAGACGCGCCGATCGTGCTCACACTCGGACGACTTGCGACGAGCGCGCCGTCGGCAGCGAGGTCCCAGAGCCCGCTGAACCAGTCGTCGCCGGCCTCGAGTTCGTCGACGGGCGCGGGGCGGAAGACGTGCGCGGCGAGCCAGCGGTCATCGGCGGAGATCGTGGCACGCTTGACGTCGCGGAACCCGACGCCGAGCCCCTCGAGCGACATCGTCGTGTGGTCGTCGAGCCCGTGCACAACAACCTCGCCCGTGGAGAGCCTGCTCGGGAACCGCGCGCCGGTCAGCGGGATCACGGCACACAGGCGCGCTGATGGCGAGGGCACGAGTGCGCAGGCGTCGGGCGTCTCGAGCGCATGCCAGTGCAGCGTCGGGTCGTCGACGGTCGCGTCGCCGACGAAGACGCCGCCGCTCGCACGAGCGAAGACGCGCAGGCCGTTCGTCAGCGCAACCGCGGCGATCAGCTCGCGCTCGTCGCCGATGTGAACGCTGAGCGTCGGCGTGTCGTCGCGCGGCCAGGCAACCCGCGCGGCGCGCCCGGCCTCGGCGTCCGTCAACACCCACGCGCCGTCGGAGGCATCGACGGTTGTCCAGAGCGCCTCGTCGAGCCGCGTCGCCGCTCCGTCGACCGCCCGCGCGATCGCGACTCCGTCGTGAATCTCGGCGACCTCCGTCCCGCTCGCACTCCATGCCCACGACAGCGCGCCCACCGCCGGGCGAGCGAGCGGCGTGCCACGCCATCCGCGCTCGAGATCGAGCGACCAGACTGTCGTCGCACCGCGGCTCGGATGACTCACGAGCTGTGCGCCCTCGGGCGTGAAGCGCAGCTCGTCGACGTTCTGCGTCTCCTCGAGCGCGGAACCGACGCGCGCGAGCTGCTCGCCCGTGTGCAGGTGCACGAGGCGCAGCGCGAGATCGGTGTCGACGACGGCGACGATGGGCCGTTCGGGGTGGACGCCGAGTACGCGCCGCAGCCCGATGCCGAGGTTGAACTCGGTCAGCGTGCGCCCGGCAGTGACGAGCGACACGCGGCCGCTCGGCGACGCCACGAGGAGCGCGTCGAGCCCTGGCACATGCGCTCCGATGGTTATGTCGTTCGGCACGTTCCAGCTTTCCACGTGGCCCGTCACGAGGTTGCGACGCGTGACCGTGCCCACCGCTCCCGGCGTGAAGATCTCCTGACGATCGGGCGTCAGCGCGAACCAGGCATCAGAGTCGATGGCAGCGAGATCGACGGACTCAGGTGCAATCGTCGGAAGCGTCAGCGAATCCGCCGGCGCGTAAGGCAACCGGCTGCGCGCAGGATCGCGCCAGATCTCCGACGCGATGCCATGGCGCCAGACGACGACCGCGTCACGCCCCTGCTGCGACGTCAACACGCCGACGACCGCGGTTCCATCGTCGGCGAACGCAAGCTTCCATGACCCACCTTGCTCGAGGTCGACGACTTCGGTCGGCACGTCGAGCCACGCTTCGCAGCGCCCCGTCCGCAACGACCACAGGCCGAGCGCCGAGAGGTCACGCCGCGGCGCGACGCACCAGTTGCCGTCGTTCGTGACGGCGAGCGCGAAGCGCGTCGACATGAGGTCGTAGTCGGTCAGACGCGCGAGCTCCTCGCCGCTCGCCACGTCGACGGTGCGCAGGCCGTAGGACGACATGTCGGCGTTGATCCAGCCCTGCACGAGCACGCTCGCGTCGGCCGACAGCGCGCCCGAGCTGAACGTGCTGCGCTGCACGACATGCAGCGGCCGGATGTCGATCACGCCTGCAAGTTCGGCGTGGAGCCCGCGCATCTCGGCCGGCGTGGGCAAGTTCTCGAACGCGACATCGAGGTCGGAGTCGTTGCCGTCATCGCTGCGCTCGCCGAGCAGCGTCCAGGTCGACGTCGCGCGATCTGCGAGTTCGGCGGCCCGCGGCCCATGGCCCGCACGCAGCTCCAGGCGGGCCTGGTCGAACGACCCGCGCGTGAGCATCGCCTGCGCGAGCTGTCGCGCGCGGCCTTCGCTCTCGAGACGCTGCTGGGCGAGTTCGTTCGCGCGGCTCTCGCGCTCGGCGAGGTCGGAGAGCCGGTTGGCTGCGAGCAGCGCCGCGATCAGCGCCACAACAAGCACGACGCCGAGCGCGGCCGCCGCGGGATTGCGGCGCGCCCAGCGCACGACACGTCCGAGCGGCCCGACGGGACGCGCGTCGATCGGTCGACCTGCACGCCAACGCTCGAGGTCGTCGGCGAAGGCGGCCGCCGTGGGATAGCGACGGAAGGGATCCTTGCTCAACGCCGTCGCGACGATGACCGCGAGGTCGCGCGGCACCGCGGCCGCGAGGCGCCGCAGGTCCGTCGGTTCGTCGCGCTCGATGCGGCGCGCCACGGCGTCGAGCGTCGGGCCTTCGAAGGGCCGCTTCGCCGCGAGGACCTCGTACAACGTCACTCCGAGCGACCAGACGTCGCCGACCGGTGTGTCGCCCGCCCCACCGGCGAGGCGCTCGGGCGCCATGTACGGCAGGGTCCCGACGAGCTCGCCGCTGCGCGTGAGGTTCGGTTCGCTGTCGTCGAGCCGCGCGAGGCCGAAGTCGAGCAGGACGGGATCGCCGTCGTCGCGCACGAGGATGTTGGCGGGCTTGACGTCGCGGTGCGTGACGCCCACCTCGTGCGCGGCGTGCAGCGCGCGCGCGACCTTCTCGATCAGCTCCACTCGCTCGACCACGTCCGACCGCCCGCGCGACCCGCTCGCCACACCCGATTTGCCCACCGCGCTCCACTCGCGCACGCGCACGTCGAGCGCCTCGCCCTGGACATGGCGCATCGCGACATACGCGCGTCCGTCGGCCTCGCCCGCGTCGTAGACGACGCACAGGCCGGGGTGGTCGAGGCGCGCGATGGCATCGATCTCGCGGCGCACGCGGGCCGACTGCAGCCCGAGCGGCGTCGGGAGCACCTTCAACGCCACGCGCCGCCCGTGACGCACGTCCTCGGCGAGGTACACCACGCCCTGCCCGCCGCGCCCCAGCTCGCGCTGGATGCGATACGGCCCCACGCACGTGCCGTCGATCGGCACCGCGCCGGCCTCGTCCCCCGCCGAACCGGAGGCCCGATCGGACATCAAATCGGCGTACTCGGCACGCACTCGCTCGGCGATCGCCGGGAAGGCGGCCACGTAATCGTCGACAGACCCGAGCTGACCGCTGCGCGCGTCTTCGGCGAGGCGATGCAGCGCCTCGTGGACCAGCCGAGCTTCGATCGGGTCGTCCACGGCAGCTCGCTCGGAGGCGGCTCGACGTGCGGCTCGGCAGGGGCCAGCGGCGCACGGAGGAAAATGGAGCGGGTGAACGGATTCGAACCGTCGACAATCACGTTGGCAACGTGATGCTCTACCCCTGAGCTACACCCGCTCGCTTGGGGAACGCATGAGATACACGCCAGCGCCCGGGTCCGTCAAGGATCAGGTCGCGAAGCAACGAACCGTTCCAGGCCCGCGACTGCTACATTGCGCGTCATGCTGACGTGGTTCGCGAGTCTTGCTGCACCGAAACTGTCCGATCCGCTCGCCGCGGAGTGGCCCGAACTCGTCGACCCGAGCGGGATCCCCGACCTCGCCGGACGCGGCGCCGCCGTGATCGAGGAGGCCTTGGCGACGCGCTTCCCGAAGGCCGGGACACCCGGGGGCAGCCTCGACGGATTCCGTCTCATCTGGGGCATGGGCGCGCGCGACCTCATCCGCTCGGAGGCCGACCAGAACCCCGAACTCGCAGGACGCACGCCGACCTTCGCCGACTACCCGGCCTTTCAGCCCGTCGAGCTCCCCATCGGCGACGACGTCGTCCTGACCGGGCGACGCTCCACCGGGGCCCCGGGCGCGCCGATCGTGATGGTCGTGCACGGGATGTTCGACAGCCACACCGCGCGCTACGTGGTCGAACTGTCCGAGGGGCTGCGGCGCTGGGGCTTCCACGTCTTGGCGCTCGACATGCGCGGGCATGGACAGCGGCTCGGCGTCGGCCCCCCGCCGTCGATGGGTCTCTACGAGGGACGCGACCTGCTCGCGGCCGCGAAGATGCTCACGCGCCAGGAGAGTGTGTCCGTCGGGATCCTGGGCCTCTCGTATGGCGGGCAGTGCGCCGTGCGGGCCGCGCACGAGGCGACGCTGGCCGGCGAAGAGGAGGTCCTGCGCGGTGGCGTGCTGTCCGTCGGAGCGCCACTGAACACCACGCGCGCCGTCGGACATCTCGACGACCCGTCCGAGCTGCCCCGCGGTAGCTCCTTCCTCCAGCGCCGCATCGCCGGCCAGATCTCGGCCGTGGTGCGTCGACAACTCCGACTCCGAGGACGGCAGCAGTCGTCAAACCCGACGGCTTCCGAGTCGTTTGCGGGCTATATACGCGAAGTTGTCCTCCCGGCCTACCCCGATACTCCGCCGCTCGTGGGCAGCTTCCTCGGCGAGGCCCGCTCCACCCAGCCCGGGGTCCTCGACAAACTCGCCGTCCCGACGCTGCTCGTGCACTCCGCCGACGACCCGCTCGTCTCGATCAGCCATCTCGACGACGCCACCGAGCTGGCCCGCGACAACCCGCTCGTCGGCACGCTCCGCCTCTCTGGCGGCGGCCACTGCGGGCTGCTCTACGCCGACCTCGAAGGCACGACGGAGCTGCTCAGCACCTGGTTCGGCCGACTCCGCGACGGATAGCCGGGCCGGTCCCCGACACTCCCCGGCGCTGCGCGCGGGTCCCGCCGGCGACGGGTGTGAGCGAGGCTCGGACGTGAGACAGCACGGCGGCGCTTCCGGTGGCCGGGAGGTGCAGGAGGCGCATGGGCGAAACGCGCACCGGCGCTCGCGGTCGTGAGGACGTCGAGGTGGTCGAGCAAGCTGACGCCGACCAAAGAACCGCTCCCGCGTCGAGCTGCGACACATCGCCGCCCTTCGTCGACACGCCGATCAATGCATGCCGACGAACAGGACGCGCCACTCACATCTCGGCGAGGAAGTCGAGTTGGCGGGCGCCGCGTCCGACCTGGCGGGCGTCTTCGATGGCCTGCGTGACGAGTTGCTTGGCGCGACCGATGGAGTCTTCGAGCGATGCGCCCAGCGCCATCGAGGCTGCGATCGCGGACGAGAACATGCAACCCGTTCCTTGGACCTGGCGGCGGCGCTTCACGCGCGGTGCCGAGAACATGATGATTTCGTCGGGCGTGCCGAGCACGTCGACGGCTTCGGCGCCACGCATGTGCCCGCCCTTCACGACGACGTTGTGCGCCCCCTTGCGCAGCAACGTGCGCACGACGTCCTCGAGGTTGTTCTTCGCCTCGTCGACCTCGACACCCGTGAGCTCGGCGGCCTCGTCGAGGTTGGGTGTGAGCAGCGTTGCCAGCGGCACGAGCAGACGCATGAACGTCTGGACGTCGTCGACGGGCAGGAAGCGTCTCCCCGAACTCGACGCGAGCACGGGGTCGATGATGATCGGGATCCCGCGTCGCGCGAGCGGACCGAGCACGCGCGCGACGACGCGCACGACCTCGGCGTTCGGCAGCAGGCCGATCTTCACGGCGGCCGGGCGCACGTCCTCGAGCAACGTCGCGAGCTGACGACGCACGAGCTTGGCGTCGATCGGCTCGACATCGCGCACGCCAGCCGGCGACTGGATCGTCAGCGCCGTCGGCACCCCGGCGCCCGAGAGGCCGAAGCGCAGGAAGGTCTTCATGTCAGCCTGGAGCCCCGCTCCTCCACTCGGGTCGGAACCGGCGATGGAGAGCGGAATGGGTGGACGCCGTGGGCGTGAGTCGGTCATGAAAAGCCGGCCGTGATGAGAGTGTCGATCGTCATGCGAAGGAGGGCGACGTCGGGAATGGGGTCGACGTCGAGCGCCACGGGGATCGCGCGGGCGCTGAGCGCGGCGAGCTGGCGCAGGTCGAGCTGACCAAGGCCCGGCGGCAAACCCGCCTCACCGTCCGCCACGTCGTCGAGCGAGATTCCCGACAGCCAACGCGAGAGTTCGTCGAGCCAGGTCTCGACCGGTGCCTCGCCGGCGAGGAAGGCCAGCGACGGACGGTGCCAGTAGCGGACCTCGAGTGCCGCGAGGTCCTCGAAGAGGAGCCGCAGCGTACGCGGAACGGCAAGCGGTCCGGTGGACGGCGTCAGGACCGCGATCGTCAATCCCGGCGTCGAGCGCGACAGGCTGTGGATCCCGCGACAGGCGTCGTCGAGGTCGGCGTCGTCGGGTAGGGACACAACGAGGGTTCTCGAGCCTGCCGCCGCTGCCACGGAGACGCCATGGTTCACGTCGTCCCAGCCCACACGTACCGCCGGCGCCGACAATCCCGAGAGCGAACGCGCCTGCGTCCCAGGAGCGGCCACGAGCAGCACCTGATCAAGCCTCACGGCTGCCAGAGCGGCGCGAATCGCATCACCATCGAGGGCCAAATCGCCGAGGCATCCTGTGCCGAGGATCACGTCGTGTCCTTGTTGTGAGGGTTTGTCCAACAGGCTCCGGTCGATCTACGTGCTGGGCCTGACCGCCATTTCGTACGGCCCCAGGAGAATACCGATGAAGGTGCACTCGATCTCGTCCCTCGCCGTGGCGCTTGCCGCGGTTGCTCTACCCTCGGGCCTCGCGGCCCAGGACGCGGCGTGCAGCAGCGCCTGCCCTGCGAGCGCTCCCACGGCCTGCCAGTCGACGCTCGACGATGGCGTGGCCACGACCGCTGCGCCACCCGCTCTGGCGCTTCTGGCGTCGCTTCAGGTCGACGACCCGCCGCGACTGGGCGTGTACATCGACATCACGGACGACGGAATCACCGTCGACAGCGTCATCGAGAAGAGCCTGGCCGAAGCCGCCGGCGTTCAGTCCGGTGACGTCATCTTCCGCGTGAACGGCGCGCGCATCGAGTCGGCTGACGACGTGGCGGCGGCACTCGCCGAGACGCCCGCGGGCGGCAAGGTCAACCTCACGGTGATCCGCCCCGGCGAAGGACTCGTCGGACTGACGGCCTCCACGGCCAAGCCGAAGCCGAAGCCGGAACCGAAACTCGAGATCCGACGCGGCGGCGGCGCGGGCGGCAACTTCTTCGAACGCAAGCCCGACGCTTCGGCCGCGGGCTTCCAGGGCGGTTTCCTCGGCGTGACGCTCGGCGAGAGCGACAGCGGCGGCGTCTCGGTCGAGAGCATCGTCCCGGCCAGCTCGGCCTGGTACGCCGGCATCGACGACGGCGATGTCATCGTTGCGATCGACGGCAAAAGCGTCAGCGATCCCGACGACGTCGTCAGCGCGATCTCGTCGCGCAAGGCCGGCGAATTCGTGAAGATCGAGATCAAGCGCGAGGGCGAGACGCAGAAGCTGCGCGCACGCCTCGGACAGCGTGGTCCGGCCGGTCCGTTCGGTCTGCAGCCAAACGGTCAAGGCATGCGCTGGTTCCAGCCCGACGAAGGAATCTTCGAGTTCGACGGGAACGCGCCGTTCCCCAAGGGCTTGCGGTTCAACACCGAAAAGCTCGGCGACGGCCAGGTCTTCGAGTGGAAGAGCGACGACGGCAAAGCCAAGCGCTTCCTCTTCAAGAGCGACGGCGAAGACATCGAGTTCGACGGCGACATCAAAGCGCTCATCGAGAAGGCGGGCGGCCAAGGCGGCGCGTTCCACTTCAAGCATGACGGCGATGGACTCCACCTCGACGGCGACGTCGAGACCATCATCGAGAAAGCCAAGGGCGACGGTGGCAACGCCTGGATCATCGAGAGCGACGACGGCAAGAAGGGTGCAAAGAAGGTCATTCGCATCGGCAAGGGCAAGGGCGGCGACAGCGGCGCTCTGCACTTCAAGCACGATGGTGACGGCCCCCACGAACACGCCGACATCGAGGCCATCATCAAGAAGATCGGTAGCGGCAACGGTCACTCCTGGATCTTCGGCGGCGACGGCGATGTCGAGATCGAAGGCGACATCAAGGCCATCATCGAGAAGGCCATGAGCGCGGACAAGAACGTCATCCGCCTCGGCAAGACGGACTCGACAAGCGGCACGATCGATCGTCTGCTGCGCGGTCACGCCGACGCCGGAGACATCAAGACGTCGACGCTGAAGATCATCATCGATGGCGACGACGTGACCGTCGATCGCGACGGCAACGTCGAGACGATGACACTCGATGAACTCGGTGACATCGAAGGCCTCGAGCTCCACATGCACGACGGCTCGTCGCTGCACGAGTGGACCCACGGTCATGACGGCGCCGATGTCGACGTGCACGTCGATGTCCACGAGGATCACGACTTGAAGAAGAGCACCGGCAGCGACGTCTGAGTCGCAGGCCGACGCACGTCATCAACACCCACGAGGGCGTCACCGCGACGAACGCGGTGGCGCCCTCGCGCCATGCCGCGCCGCCGACACGCAGCGCTCGCTTCAGTTCGCGAGCCCGCGGACGATCTGCTGCGGTCGCCACTGAGTCCTTCCGGGCAGCGTTGAAGCGACGCAACCTCGCTTCGCCTTGCCGGCAAGGCTACGACGCGACGCGATGGCGGACCCGCTCTCGGTGTCGCGCATGTTCGCGCACGAGGCGCAGGAGCGCCGACGCGGCGTGTTCGGCGCGCGGTCCGGGACGCGGGTCGACGTGCGTGACGCCGCGCAGGATCGCACGGTCGACGACGTCGAGCGTGTTGAACGCGCGGGCACCGCGACCGAGCCGCGGCATCGCGAGCGGACGCTGGACGAGCCGCGCCTGGGGCACGAGCCGGCGCGCGGCGAGCGTGATGACGTCGTCTTCGGCGCTGCGCACGAGGTGTTGAAGCGCGAGACGACGCGCGTAGCGGCGGCCGACGCGGATCCACGTCGCACGGCAAAGGCGCCGAGCTTCGGCGAGCCAATGGTCGGCGTCGGCGGACGCATCGACACACAGGGCTTGGTGGGTGTTCATCGAGGTGCTCCATCCGGGTGTCGACGAGATGACCCCGCCGGTCAGGCGAGAGTCACCACGCAAACGCCGTATGGTTGCCGGCAAGGCCCGACGCTCGCGCCAGCACAACGAGCGCCAGCACACCTAAACCGTCACGGCCCCGCGCAACTCTTCCAGGCCGGCGACGTCGGCGAGCAGCGGCTCGACCTCTTCGGCCAGGAACTCTTCGACCTGCTGCGGCGCGCGGCCGACGAACAGCCGCGGATCGATGAGCTCGTCGAGCTGCCCCGCCACGGCCGCGAAAGCCGGATCGGCTGCGATGCGGTCGAGCATGTCGTTCGACTCGCCGTGCTCTTTGACCCGCGCACCGGCGTCGACGCTGTGCTTGCGGATCGCCTCGTGCAGCGTCTGGCGGTCGCCACCCGCCTTGACGGCCGCCATGAGGATCGACTCGCTGGCCATGAACGGCAGCTCTTCGCGCAGATGCTTCTCGACGACCTTCGGGTGCACGACAAGACCCGATGAGACGTCGAGCACGAGCTGCAGAATCGCGTCGGTAGCGAGGAAGGCCTCCGAGATCGCGAGCCGTCGGTTGGCCGAGTCGTCGAGTGTGCGCTCGAGCCACTGGGTGCTCGCCGTCTCGGCCGGGTTGAGGACGAGCGTCTGCAAGAACCGCGCGAGGGCGCACATGCGTTCGCTGCGCATCGGGTTGCGCTTGTAGGGCATCGCCGAGCTACCGATCTGCGACTTTCCGTACGGCTCTTCGACTTCCTTGAGGTGTGCGAGCAGGCGCAGGTCGTTGGCCATCTTCGCGGCGCTCTGGCCGATGCCCGCGAGCATCGCGAGCACCGTGAAGTCGCTCTTGCGCGTGTAGGTCTGTCCGGTGACGGTCCAACAGCGCGCGAAGCCCATGCGCTCCGTCACCATGCGATCGAGCTTGCGCACCTTGTCGTGGTCGCCGTCGAAGAGCTGGAGGAAACTCGCCTGCGTGCCGGTCGTCCCCTTCACGCCGCGGAAGGCGAGGTCTTTGCGCACGCGGTCGAGTTGGTGCAGGTCGTAGACGAAGTCTTGCAGCCACAGGCAGGCGCGCTTGCCAACCGTGGTCGGCTGGGCGGGTTGGAAGTGCGTGTAGCCGAGCGTCGGGAGGTCCTTGTGCTTGCGCGCGAAGTCGGCGAGGGCGCGGATCGATGCGAGCAGGTACGGGCGCAGGACGTCGAGGGCGTCGCGCTGCTGGATGAGCTCGGAGTTGTCGGTGATGAAGCAGCTCGTCGCGCCGAGATGCAGGACGGCGCGGGCGTCGGGCGCCTGGTCGCCGAGTGCGTGGACGTGGGCCATGACGTCGTGACGCAGCTTGCGCTCGTACTCGCCCGCGGCCTCGAGATCGACGTCGTCGAGATGCTCGGCGATCTGCGCGACCTGGGCATCGGTGATGTCGAGCCCGAGGTCTTTCTCGCAGACGGCCAGCGCGTGCCAGAGGCGGCGCCAGAGTCCGAAGCGGTGGCGGTCGGAGAACGTGCGGCGCATGGCCTCGCTGGCATAGCGTGAGGCGAGCGGCGAGCGGTAGTTGTCGGCGGGATCGTCCATGCGCGACACGATAGCAATCGCGGTGAGCGGGCCCGCCCCCTCGCGCCGACGGGGCCGAGCGGGAGCCTGCACACGCGGCGATGGGCCCCGAGCCGCGCAAGCGCACCTCATCGTTGGCCGACGAACACGCGACCTCAGCTCGCCCGTCGCTTTGTTGTCAGCGCATGACAGCGAGCCCACGTCTCACGACGAGCTACTGCGGACGCGCCTGAGCCAGGCATGGCTGTGTCGAACGCCACTTTCGATGCTCAACGGGGCGATACCCCGCCTCCGCGTCGATAGATGTCGATTTTCGTTGCTCTGCAGGCTCCGCGCACCCTCGCGACGCTCGTCGTGAGACGTGTGGGCGAGGGAGCTACCGCGGGCAGCGGCATCGCGGGCGTGACCGTCTGCGCCGTCATTCGCCGCGAACGGCTCTCGCAGCTGCCACCTCGTCGAGCGGCAGTTTCCGCACGCGTCACTTCACTTCAGTCGACGCCCACGCCGGGAACGCGCGACGCATCGGTGCCGCGAAGGCCAGCATCGCCATCGACGTCCCGTAGGCCGACGTGCGCGGGAAGACGCGGTCGTTCCAACGGCCGTCCGGTTCGCGCGTCGCCCAGAGCACGCGGTGCAGGCGGCCACGGTAGTCGTCGCGCGCCTCGACGGGGAGCTGTTCGATGGCCAGACCGGCATAGGAGTGGCCGAAGAAGAAATAGTACGGCGCGATGGCGTACTGCCCGACGTGCGTGCCTTGGCGGCTCTTGCGCGTGAGCAGGTCGACCCAGCCGACGAAGAAGCCTTCGACGGCGGCTTCGAGTTCGTCCTGCGAGCTGCGCCCCGCGAGATACAGCGCGAGTTCAGCGACGGACGAGCGAGCCGACGATCCCGGCATGGCGACGGCGCCGCGGAGTGCGCCGGAGTAGGCGAACGACCCGCGCTCGGTTCGCCCGCGCTCGAGGCCGTCGAGAGCCTTCTCGACGATGGTCGCGTCGACGTCGTAGCCATGCGACCGCGCGAGGTAGAGCGTGAGCAAGGTCGAGCCGGTCATGAAGGGGCTCGTCCGTTGGTTGGCGTAGTTCCACCCGCCGTCGGGCACCGCGTTGACCTCGATGCGTTCGATGAGGTCCGGGATGGCCTTGACGATGCGCTTCTCGATGTGGCCGTCGACGGCGCCACGTTCCACGACCAGGAGCAGCGTGCGCAGGGCGTAGGCGTGTCCCCAGCCGCGGACGTCGTAGCCCACCTTCGGCCCGGCCTCGAGCGCGCGGTTGTCGCGAAGTTCGTCGAGGATGAAGACGACGGCCCGCTCGACCGCGGCTCGCTGCTCCTTCGACTCGTCGAAATCCGGTGCTGCCAGAAGCGCCTCGCAGGCGATCGCCGTACCGCCCACGCGATACCCGGCCGGGATCACACCCCCGGCCACGCGGTAGACACCCTCGTAGGGCCACTCGGCGGGCTTGCGCGCCTTGGACCGCAGCTTCGCGAGCCGCGCTTCCTCGTCAACTTGCCACGGCGCGAGATCCGCGTCTTCCAAGCGGCCGACGGGCGGGTCGGGCTCGTAGTTCTCTTGGCGCTCGACGAGGATCTCGGCGCCGCGCTTCACGGCCGCCGCGACGTCATCGGGTAACGCCTCGTCGACGGGTGCGAACAAGGCAAGTGCGGCGAGCGTCGAGAGGATCATCGATCAGTTCCGGGAGGCGCGGGCAGAGCACGCAGCCTGAGCCACGGAACCCGAGTCGTCCAGCATCGCGTCAAACCGTGCTGACGGGTTCGACCATCGCCCAACCCGCCGTCACGAGCGAGGCCGCGATCACGACCAACGTCCGTGGGCCGAAGACCCGCCCGGACGCGAGGGCCCACGGAACTCCGAAAGCACCCACCGCATTCGTGAAACAGTCGGCGAGTGACGACGTGCGTCCGACCTGTCCCTGCCACCATTCGAGACCGGCGCCGTAGACCACGCACGTGCAGGCTGCGATGACAAACGCGCGCCGCTCCCGCCCGCCCTCCTTCGGTGCCAAAACGTGGACGAGCAACAGCGACTGCAAGCCGAAGATCGGTGCGTGTCCCGCGTTCGCAAGGAGCAGCTCCCACGCGGCCCACGGGCGCGTCGACGTCGGCTCGGCCGTCAAGAGCATGAAGACCGTGACGGTCCACACGACCAACGCGGGCACGGCAAAGGCGCGCCACGTCAGCAGCCCCCAGAGCTCGGCGAGCCCGTGGCGACGCGCCGTCTCACTCACGCGCGCTCGAACTTGCGCATCATCGACACGCACGTTCCGCCCGAGGCCATGTTCCGAATGCGCACGTCATCCATCAGCTTGCGCATGAGCAAGACGCCACGCCCGCGCTCGCTGTCATCCTTGGGAAGCACGGCCGTGCCCAGCGGCGAGCGATTGCCGCCCATGTCGCGAACCGACACGAACACGAAGCGTGGCGAGTAGCGCAGCCGCACCTCGACGGCGCCGTGCTCGAGTGAGCCATGCTCCCAGGCGTTGTCGAGTGCCTCACTGAATGCGAGCACGACGGCCCGGCGCGCCTCTTCGCTGACCCCGCGATCCGCGAGGAAGCTGTCGACCATCGTGCGCAACGACCGCACCGGCACGGGCGTGCCGTCCAGCATGACGCGGTAGTGCACCGAGGCCCCGAGTGTCACGGATCGATATCCAGCAACATGGACAGGTCGAGGGCCGGCGCCGAGTGCGTCAGCGCACCGACCGAGATGCGGTCGACGCCTGTGCGCGCGATCGCAGCCACGGTGCCGAGATTCACACCGCCCGAGGCCTCGAGCTCGAGGTCGCGGCGACGCGGATGGCGCTCGAAGGCGAGCACGGCATCGCGCAGCTGATCGACGGTGAAGTTGTCGAGCAGGATGACGTCGGCACCGCCGTCGGCGATCTGCTGAGCCTCTTCGAGATTCTGAGCCTCGGCGATGATCACCATGCCGTCCGGCGCCTCCGCCTTGACGTTCTCGACGACCTCGCGATGCGTGCCCTCGGCCGTCGCGAAGTGGTTCTCCTTGAGCAGCACCTGGTCGTAGAGTCCGATCCGATGGTTCATGCCGCCGCCATGGAGCACGGCGGCCTTGGCCTGGGCGCGCCAGCACGGCGGCGTCTTGCGCGTGTCGACGATGCGCGCCTTCGTGCCCTCCGTCTTGGCGACGAACTGCGCCGTCAGCGACGCGACGCCCGACCATTGCTGCATGACGTTCAGCGCCGTGCGCTCGGCCTCGAGCAACGACGCCGCAGGCCCCGTCATCTCGAGCACGAGATCCTTCGGCACGACCTCTTCGCCGTCGCCCTTGTGCACGACCATCTCGATCGACGGGTCGACGAGCTCGAAGACGCGCACCGCGAGTGCCACACCCGAGAGCCAGCCGTGAGCCTTGGCGAGAATCCGCCCGTGTCCTCTGCGTCCGCGTCCGCCGAGAGCGAAGGCGCTGGTGACATCACCGGCCTCGCCGAGGTCTTCCGCCAAGGCAAAGCGGAGCAGCGCGTCGGTGTCGAGACGGGGGTCCATCGGCCAGATCCTCGCGGGAAGGGCGTAGCGCATGTCGTCGGAAGCGGACCGCACGTTAACGCACCGGCTCGTTGCCAGCGACCCCCCAGAGCCCGCGCCAACGTTCGAGATGCGTGGGACCGACCCCCGGCACATCGCCCAGGTCTGCACGTTCGAGCGCCCCGCCGGCCTCGCGACGCGCCAGCTCGAGACGCTCGGCGAGCGCCGGCCCGACACCCGGCAGCAGCCGCCACGTCTCACCACGGAGCATGCGCGGGTCGAGCGTGAGCCGCTGGCCGAGCACCATCGGATCTGCCGGAGGGCAGAGGCGCCCTGCCGCGCGGCCTGCGGCCATGAGCCCGAGACACAGCAGGAGCACCCCGAACACCTCGGCCTCGTCACGTTTCTCGCCTTTCCCCATGCAAGCCAAGACGCGACGATCGCCCCCACGTGACCTGACTCTTTTCCTCGCCCCGGCCCGCCCGTGCCCGACGACGCTCTCAAAACCCTGCGCGACGCGTTCCCGGTCGCCGACCACTGGGTCTACTTCAACCACGCGGCCGTCTGCCCGATCCCGGCGCCGACCCGCGCCGCCATCCGCGCCTTCGTCGACGAAGCCACTGACCACGGTTCGACGGGCTGGGAAAGCTGGATCGCACAGCGCGAATCCGTGCGTGCATCGGCGGCCCGGTTGCTCGGCGCGGCCGACGTCGAAGAAGTCGGCTTCCTGACCAGCACGTCCCAAGGCATCATCACCGTCGCCGAGGGCGTCGACTTTGCGCCGGGCGACGAAATCGTCGTCGTCGAGCGCGACTTCCCCGCGAACCTGATCCCGTGGCACCGCCAGGCACGCCGCCGTGGCGCGCGCGTCGTCACCGTCCCGCGCCGCGACGACGGCACGGTCCCCGCCGCGGACATCCTCACCGCCGTCACGGAGCGCACGCGCGTCGTCGCCGTCCCGTGGGTGCTCTTCGACTCCGGCTACCGACTCGACATCGCCCAGATCGGCGCGGGCCTCATCGACCATCCGGCCCTCTACTGCGTCGACGCGATCCAAGGCGTGGGCGCCTTCCCGATTGACGTCATGGCAGCGCACATCGACGTCCTCTCGGCCGACTCGCACAAGTGGATGCTCGGCGTCGAGGGCATCGGCCTGCTCTACTGCCGCGCCGACGTGCTCGAGCGCCTCGACCCGCCGTTCGAATCGTGGCTGTCCGTCGAGGAACCCTTCGAGCCCTACGTCCCCGGAAAACCGCTCCTCGCCGGCACGCGCCGCTTCGAGTATGGAGCCATGCCGACGATGGAGATCTTCGGTCTCGGCGCGAGCTTGAAGCTGCTGCTCGACACGGGCGTCGAGCGCATCGGCGCGCAGATCCTCGACCTCACGCAGCAGCTGAGGACGGGCCTGACAACGCGCGGCTGGCACGTCTCGACTCCCGACGTCGACGCGGCGAATCGCTCGGGCATTCTCGTCGCCGTGCCACCCGGCGGCCGCGACGCCCACGACGTCGTGCACGAACTCGAACAGCGCAAGATCAGCCTGACCCCGCGCGGCGGTGGCGTGCGCTTCTCGCCGCACGGTTGGAACGTCGCCGCGGAGGTCGAACGCACTCTCGAGGCCCTGCACTGATGCCGTTCGAACTCCTCTTTCTCTTCCCGATCGGCGCTGTCGTCGCCCTGCGTCTCCTGCGCGACTGCGAGCCTCTGAGGGACGACGACACAACGACTCACGGCGCGTTGCTCTTTTCGCTCGGGTACCTCGCGATGCTTCTCTCGGCCGCGACGCTGGCGCCTTTGTTCGTGTCACGCGACGAGGCGTCGACGAACCCGTACAGCAACCTGCCCGGCGCGCTCGGCCTGCAGTCGGCGTCGATGATCGTGGCCGTGGCGGTGATGGTGATGATGGCGCGCACGCTGCCGCGCGGCGTGCGCGGTCAGCTCGGGTTGCGGCCCCACTCCGGGCCGCTGCCCGTCCTCACGGCGATCGCGGCGTGGGTCGGCTGGGTTCCCGTGATCTTCATCGCGGCAACCGTCAACACGGCGTTCATCGAGGTCCTCGGCCTCGAGGTGAATGACACGCAGCTCATCGTCCAGTCGTTCCTCGCCGACGCTGCCGGACGCGCCCAGCCGATCGTCTGGCTGTCGGCCGCCGTCGTCATTCCGATCGGCGAGGAAGTGCTCTTCCGCGGTGCGCTCCAGGGTGGCCTGCGTCGCTGGATGCCGCCGTCCGTTGCCGCGGCCATGGCGGCCCTCGTTTTCGGGAGCCTTCACGATGCGGCGTCGATGCTGCCCGTCGCCGCGCTTGGTTTCCTGCTCGGATTGCTCTACGAACGGACGCGCAGCCTCGTGCTACCGATCGTCGTACACGTTCTGCACAACACGCTGCAGCTCCTGCTGCTCACCTTTGTCCCTGAGACTCTGACATGACGGCCAGTTACGACACGTCCGCCGCGCACCTGCTGCCGCTGGGCGAGGCGCTTGTCGCCCACAATGCCGTGGTCTGCGGCAAGGTGACCCTCGGAGCGCGTTCGAGCGTCTGGTACGGGTGTGTCGTGCGGGGCGACTGCGCGGCGATCACGATCGGCGAGTGCAGCAATGTGCAGGACGGCGCCGTGATCCACGCCGACACCGACGTCCCCAACGACATCGGGGCCTATGTGACGATCGGCCACAACGCGATGGTCCACGGGCGGCGCGTGGGCGACCGGACGCTGATCGGGATCGGTGCGGTCGTGCTCGGGTGGTCCGAGATCGGCGAGGACTGCATCATCGCCGCCGGCGCCGTGGTGAAGGAGGGCGCCGTGATCCCGCCGCGCTCGCTGGTGACGGGCGTTCCCGGGAAGGTGATCCGCGAAATCACCGACGAACAGGCGGCCGAGTTCGTCGGCCATGCGGAGCACTACTGGGAAATCGCAAAATCGCACCGGCGCGGATGAGAACGCAACCTGGCCGCGATTTGACGGTTCGTGCGTCACAGACGCACGTCAGCAACGTCAAGACATATGGCGCTGCCGGACGACAGACACCATGGATACTGCGATCAGGTGCGGATGCGCGCCTTCCGCTGCTTGCGGCGCAGACGACGACACATTGGACGCTTGCCGTGATTCGCCTTCTTGATCTTGCGGTTGTTGGCAGCCATCGGGGTGCTCCGTGCGTCGGGGCGCAGCGATCGGTCGGTTCGCGACTCGTCGATGCGGTGTCTCGGTCGAAGCCGGGGATTGTCTCGAATGCCGCCCGGTTTGCCAAGGCCTTCGCTCTCGTCTTGCTGCTGGGAGTCTGCCTGACGGCCCAGGAGCCTGCCGACGACACCGCCGACGCGCCCCAAGCTGCGCCTCGAGACGAGACAGAAGCATCAACGCCCGTCGATACCTCAGGCTCAGATGCAACCGGAGCCAAGGTCCCGGGAAACGCGCGTCAAGGCGACGAAGGCGCCGCCCGAGCCGCACGCCGCGCCCAGAATGCCCAGCAGAGTGCCCAGCAGAGTGCCCAGAGAGGCAAGCAGCCGGCGAAGGCAGAGCGCCAGACGCCCGAAGGCCTGCACGACGAAAAGCCGGGAGATCGAAAGCCCGGTCAGAATCCAGAGCGCCGCCAGCCGCGGGTCGACACTCCTGAGGGCGCACCCGCCACCCAGCCGGCGCGAGCCAAGACCGACGCCTCAGCGCTGCAAAAACTCCTCGGACAGGACAGCCCCGACGCCACGCCCGACTCGCTGGCCTTCGCGAAGCTGCTGCGGCAGGTCGTCGCCCAGGAACTCCACGTCCAAGACCACGAACGTCAGATGCCGCTCGCATCGGCCGACCCGGCGACGCTCAGCGGCTACAAGGCCAAGCGTTTCGCTCGCATCCAGCAGGACCGCAAGTTCAAGAAGAAGCTCGGCCGCAAGCTCCCGCTGTTCGCCCTCGGAGCACCGAAGCCGGGCCGCGGTCAGCGTCTCTCGGCGCCCGACCTGGCGTTGCTCGAGCGTCTCAAACGCGCCCACGAGTCGACCCGCCGCCTCAGCAAGCTCAATCAGTGGGAGTCGGCGAACACCGACTTCCTCAAGAGCGGCGACTGGGCACGACGTGATCGCGCCGTGCAGCTGCGTGAGTCGCTGATCGAACAGGAGTTCGTCTTCACGCGGCTCTTCGACCAGTCCGAGGACATCGCGGCCGGCACCGGCACAAAGGCGCTGCGCAACGAGATGATCAAGGCGCTCGACGAGATCTCGCCGTCGTCACGCGACGACAGCTCCGACTACGTCAAGCTGACCCTCACGAACCCCGACGTGCGCACGCAGGTGCTCACCGAGGTGCTCAGCGTGCTCGGCACGATGGCGCCCGTCGCCCCGCCTCCGCCGCCGGAGTCGGAGCTCAGCGACAAGGTCACGTTCGCGCGCGCCACGCTCATCGCCCAGGCCGGTCTCGCCGAGACGGTCACGGCGTTCATCGAAGCAGAACAGAAGCGCGCCGAGCTGCAGACCAAGCTCGACACGAACGACAAGCTCGACCCCGCCGACCGGCACAAGATGACGCTGAAGCGCAAGGAGATCGAGCGCGAGATGGCGCGTCTCAAGCAGCAGTGGCGAACGACCGAACCCGATCCTGAGAAGGCCCTCGAGACGATTGCGCTCCAGCGGACTCTCATCGAACGGCGCATGCTCGACATCGGCTACCGCGCGGCGGCCTTCGTGCGCCGACGCGACACGATCGAGGCCATGGAAGAGCGAGCGCGCGAAGGCAAGGCGAACGTCTGGGGAGTTCTCGAGCAGCAGCAAGAGCTCCTGCAGTTGCTCGCCTCGGCACGCCCCGATCACAGCCCGCTGCGTGGACTCGACGCCCCGCCGAGCCCCGAACAGATGCAGGCGATCAAGTCGCTGAAAGCTCAGGTCCAGAAGGCCGTGAACAAGGCGATGGGCAAGGCGAAGGCGGGTGCTGGCAAGGGCAAGAAGGCGCCGCCGAAGAAGAAGAAGAAGCCCGCAGGAAAGAAGAAGAAGGGCAAGGGTCTCTTCGGCGGTTAGCCCAGGCGCTTCACGGGGATCGGAACCCCTGCTTGGACGCGGGCTGGAGAGCTCAAGCGGCGTGAGCACGCGCGCCGGGGCGTACCTGATCGCCGACGAACGCCCCGACGAATCCATCGATTCGCCGAGGCGTCGTCGTTGTCGAGCTGATCACTCGACCGCAGCGAGCGCAGCTCAGTCGACAGGTTCGCTGTCGTAGCCCTCGTACGTCTCGACGGGGATGTAGTCGGCGAGGTGACTGAACGACTGCGCCTCCTTCATCAAGTTGCGTGCGATGACCATGCGCTGGATCTGGTTCGTGCCCTCGTAGATCTGCGTGATCTTCGCGTCGCGCATGTACTTCTCGACGGGGTAGTCCTTCATGTAGCCGTAGCCTCCGAAGATCTGCACGGCGTCGGTCGTGACCTCCATCGCGATGTCCGTCGAGAAGCTCTTCGCCATCGCGGCGAGTCGGTTGACGACGGCCTTGTCACCGGCATCGACGGCCGAGGCGGCGCGTAGCACGAGACTACGACCGGCTTCCACCTTCGCGGCCATCCGGCCGAGCATGTCCTGGATGACCCCCATCGACGCGAGGTTCTGACCGAACTGCTTGCGGCGCAGCGCGTAGGTGACGGCGTACTCGAGCGCGCCCTGTGCGAGCCCGATGCCCTGGGCCGCGACACCGGGACGCGCGTAGTCGAGCGTCTGCATGGCGTGCTTGAAGCCCATGCCCGGGCGTCCGCCGAGCAAGTTGCCGACGGGCACGCGCACGTTGTTGAAGTGCGTCTCCACGACCGGCACGGCGCGGATTCCCATCTTGTCCTCGACCTTCTCGACCGTGAAACCAGGCGTGCCCTTCTCGACGACGATGCCCGAGATGCGGCGGCTCTTGGAGTTCCGGTCCGTGACGGCAAAGACCGTGTGCAACGTGGCGATGCCGCCGTTCGTCGTCCACTTCTTCTCGCCGTTGATGACGTACTCGTCGCCCTCGAGGCGCGCCTCGCAGCGCATCCCGCCAGCGTCACTGCCCGCGAACTTCTCGCTGAGGCAGAACGCGATCATCTTCTCGCCGCTCGCGACCTCCGCGAGCCAGAGCTTCTTCTGCTCTTCGGTGCCACCGACGAGGATCGGAAAGGAGCCTAGGGCGTTGACCGCGTAGGCCACACCCACGCCACCGCAGGCTCGGCTGAGTTCCTCGATGACGAGGCAGAGCGCAACGATTCCGGCGCCGTGGCCCCCGTACTCCTTGGGGATCCAGACCCCCAGGAGCCCCTTCTCGGCGAAGGCCTGACGCACTTCATCGGGGTATTCCTGGCGTTCGTCGTACTCCTTCGCGATCGGGCGGACGACTTCCTCGGCCACCTGATGCGCAACTTCCTTCCAATGAAGAGCCTCTTCCGAGATGAGGATCTGGCTCATCACCGATCTCCTTTGTGACAATGCGGGGTTGCTGACCACAGCGCACGGAACGGGTTCTCCCACGCGCCACCAAAGCGATTCCCCGCAGCATAGCCACCCACGACGCCATGGCCACGATCTACCGCAGCCTGCTCCTTTCCGCGCTCCTCGTGTTCGGATACACCGTCACGACGGGTCTGTCCGCCGGGCAGCATCCCGAAGCGCTCACCTGGCACCTCCGCGTCGGGCTGGTGGCCTCGCTGCTGGGGGTGCTGGTGCAGTCCGTGCCGTTCGCATACTTCCTCGGTACGGGATTCTGGGTGAAGGCCTTCGTGAAGGCATCGGGCGCCGACGAGAGCTGGTCGGTCCGCCACGCCGAGTGGATGAAGGGGACGGGCTACAAGCTCATGTACATCGCTGCGGCGCTTCCGGCGGCCGCTGCGATCACGGGCGGACTCGTCGAAACCGGGCGTGTGGCCTCGTTCTGGCACCCCTCGCTCGTCACCCTCAGCATCCTGGGCCTGATCGGCGCCTGGCTCACGATTCCGCCGATGATGATCCGTAACTCGGCGCTCATGGACGAGCTGGCAGAGACTCACAGCGTCGCCAAGCCCGACACGCCCGAGATGGATGCGCTCGTCGAGGACGCCGAACGTGAAGCCCTCCCGGCCCTGTTCCAGCTCTCGCGCCTGCTGATGTACGCCGGCTTCAACCTGCTCGCGCTCTGGCTCTACTTGCGCTTCGGCACGGAGGGCTATCGCGAGGTTCCCTTCCTGCCCTTCGGCCTCGCCTTCGTCACGACGCTGACCCTTGGCGTGGGGCTCAACGCACGACACGATCCCGACGCCCCGTCGACGATCCGCACGGCTTGGTTGCGCGCGGGCGCTATCGGTGCGGTGACACTCGTTGCCGTCCTCTGGCTCGGTACCTGACCCTATTCCCCTGCACATCCCCTTCCTCTTTCCGAGAGCACGAACATGAGCATCCAAGGTCGTCGCATGATCGTCTGCATCGTCTGGGTGGCCGTCGGCGTGATGCTGATCTGGCGCGGACTGCCCTACGCCGGCCTGCGCGCCGACGCCGACGTGCAGGCCACCCTCGGCGAGCACGTGCTGTCGGGCACCAACTCCTGGATCGCTCTCGGCTTGGGCGTGATCGTCGGGATCGGAAAGGGCATGTCGGCGCTGAAGAAGGGCGCCAGGCGCGCCGTGACACACATCGTCGCCAAGGGCGAGACGGCCTCGCCGCTGACCGTGTTCTCGCCGGTCATGGTGCTGCTCGTGCTGATCATGGTCGGCGCCGGACTGGCGCTGCGCCTCGCCCCCTACGACCCGGCGATCAAGGCCTGGGTGATCGGGATCCTCTACCCCGGTATCGGCGTGGCGCTGATCATCGGCGGACTGCTCGCGCTGAAGGTCGACCCGCTGCCGCCCAAGACGGCTGCGTAACGCGGCTCCCCGACGTCTCATCTCACCGACATGGGATCGAAAGCCAAGCGACGCGCCGAGAACGTCAGCGGCAGCTTCTTCGTCGACAGCACCTGCATCGACTGCGACACGTGCCGCTGGATGGCGCCCGAGACATTCGACCGCGCGGGCTCGCAGTCGCGCGTACACACCCAGCCGACGAGTGACGAGGCCGTGCGCCGGGCCGCCCAAGCGCTGCTCGCGTGTCCGACCTTCTCGATCGGAAGCGCAGACCGCTCCGCCGTCGGCGCGGCCATCGACGACTTCCCGCTCCCGGTCGACGGCCCCGTCGCACACTGCGGCTTCCACGCCGAGAGCAGCTTCGGGGCCGCCGCGTACGTCGTCCGCCGCGCCGGCGGCAACGTCCTCGTCGACTCGCCGCGCTTCACCGCGCCCCTCGTGCGCAAGCTCGAAGAGTTCGGTGGCCTCTCCTGGCTCTTCCTCACGCACCGCGACGACGTCGCCGACCACGAGAAGTTCGCCGCCCACTTCGGCTGCACGCGCGTCCTCCACGAGGACGACCTCAGCGCGGGAACGCGCGACGTCGAACACGTGATCACGGGTGGCGACGACGTCGCCCTCAGCGATGATCTCGTCGTGATTCCCACGCCGGGACACACGCGCGGTTCAGCCTGCCTGCACCACGACCGCTACCTCTTCACGGGCGATCACCTCGCGTGGAGCGCGCGCCTCGAGCAGCTCTACGCGTTCCGCACGGCCTGCTGGTACGACTGGGACGTGCAAGTCGCGAGCATGGAGAAGCTCGTCGAGCGCAACTTCGAATGGGTGCTCCCGGGCCACGGCCACCGCCGCCAACTCGCCGCCGGCACGACGCGCGAAGAGATGGCGCGCTGTGTGGCGTGGATGAGAAGCTGACCCGCGATGGCACGTTTTCCAGGAACAGAACGACCAGTCAACGACGCCGGGTGGCTTCCCAGCACGGCCGTTCGCGCCCGTCGCATGCGCACCAACGGCGCCCTCGGCATCGCCGATCGACGCGGCTTCGTCACCGAGGTGCGTCAGGGACACGCCCGCGTCTACTTCGGGCGCGACGTGGGCTTTTTCTGGTTGGCGAGCGAGGCGATCGTTCCCGAACCCGACATGCTCAACGCGCGTCTGGAGGCGCTTCGGGCCAGCCATCTCGCCTTGAGCGCACAGCGATTGAACTTCGAAGACGACCAAGTCGTGATCTTCAGCGAGGGCTTCGACGCCGGTGCGCTCGACCTCGTTCGCGAACGACTCGGTGAATCGTTGCGCGCGATTCGCCTCGAAGCCGCCGGCGTGCACGAACTCGCCGTGTGGCTCGACCTGACGCACATACCCTGAACAACGCAACGTCTTCCGACAAAGGGATGGTTTGAGATCCGTTTCAGTCGTGTGTTTTCACACCCGAAGCACTGGACCGACCCTATAAATGGACCTACCATTCCTCTCCGTTTCGCCCGAAGTTTGTCCGTTTACGGGCAGACGACCCGAGTCCTCCGGATGCGAGCGCACACCCCGCCTCGCCTCCAAGCCAGTGAGCTTCTGATCATGGCCAACGTCGCCGAAAAGTACGCTGACAACGTCGACGGCCCGTTCTACGTCGACAAGCAGTGCATCCTCTGCCACCTTTGCTCCGACATCGCTCCGGCGTACTTCAAGGAGTCCGAGGACGGTGATCACGACTACGTCCACACGCAGCCGACGTCCGACGAAGACATCGCGCTTTGCATCGAGGCGATGGAGCAGTGCCCCGTCGAAGCCATCGGCTGCGACGGCTGAGTCGCACAACAGGAGGCTCGACGCCCGAGGTGATTGCCGGCCAGCGCTGACCGATCCCCACGTGTGTCGATCTTTGCTTCAACGACGCCATGCACGCCGAGCGGTGTGCATGGCGTCGCACGTTTGAGGGACGCTCACGCGGTGGGTTCGAAGCCGGCGTCGCGCAGCAGTGCGTGCATGGGCGGGCCGCTGTCCCGAAAGAGCTCCGCGATATCGTTGCGGCCTGCATCCGTGGACGGGTCGGGCGCACCGCCGGCATCGATGAGCATGCGTGCGATCTCGAGGTAGTGCTCGATGCGCTCGTCGGCGCCGCCCGAGTAGCGCGAGCCGTGAGCGGCCCAGCCGAGCGGCGTGAGGTCGTGGGCCTCGCAGCGCACGTGCAGCGGCGCTCCGGCGTCGATGAGCTGGCGCGCGTTGGCGGGCTGGCCGAACCAGGCGGCCTGGTGCAACGCAGAACCGCCGTCGAGTGCAGGGGCTGCCAGGTCGGCGCCCGCGTCGATGAGAAGCGCCACGGGTGCCGTGTCGTTGCGACCGGCCATGTCGGCGAGCAGACGATCTTCCTCGGGCTTGCCGGTGCGCGCCAGCGATGGATCGTCACCGAGCATCGCGCGTGCCGCGTCGAGGTCGCCTGTGGCGACAAGGCGTGCGAAGCGATCGGACGGCGGCAGCGTCGTGTCGGCACCGCGCGCGGCGAGGAACTCGGCGACCTCGTCGAACGTGCGGCGCAACGCGTGCGCATAGGCCGTCTTCCCATCGGCGTTGAGTGCGTCGAGTTCGGCGCCGCGGTCGGCGAGCATCGTCACGGCGTCGAGGCGCCGTCGACGCGTGGCGACATGAAGCGGCGTCTCCCGGAGTAGCCCGAGACGTTGCTCGAGATCGGCGCCGGCGTCGATACGCCGCGCCAGCTCGTCGAGACCACCTTCGTGGAAACCGACGTCGAGGAAGTCATGGAGGTTCATATCAGTGGGCTCTGAGGCAAGGGGATGAGGAGACCCGCGTCACGTGGCGTCGGGCTTGGCGAACGAAGATCGCACGGACGGCGTCAGCAACAGCGCGAACGTGATCGCGGCACCACTGCACGAGCGTCTTCGCCGCTCCCCCACAGATCGGGCAGGTCATCATGACGAGCTTCTCCAGCGCGGCCACCAGCGGTTCACGCGCGCGCAGTAGTTGCGGTAGTCGGCCCCGAAGAGGCGCTCGAGCACCGGCTCTTCGTAGAATCGCACGCGCAAGTGGAAGGCGAGCGCGATCACGCCGGCATACGCGGCGAGTTTGCCCGTCGGGTCGGCGAGCGCCCAGCCCACCAGCGTCGTGACGATGCCGACATACATCGGGTTGCGCACGACCTCGAAGAGCCCTCGGGTGACGAGCTTGCGCGGCGGGTCGTCAGGCGACGGTGTCCCGCGGCCCGACTTGACGAAGTCGTAGGCGCAGCGCACATAGATCGCGACTCCTGCGACGACGAGCGATGCGGCGAGCACGCGCAACGATGAGTGGGAAGCGAACGCGCGGTCACGCATGAGGAACAGCGGCACCCAGAGAGCCGCCGACCCCGGGACGAGCACCGAGAAGATCACGGTTTTCGCAGCCGGTCCCACGCCGCGCTCAGGCGCCCGGGCGGCGGCAGTTGGACCGCGAGACCACCGAGGCTGCCGCGAAACCCACGAGCATCATGTTCACGGTGGACGCGTGCTCACTGTCGCCGAGGATCCACGCTGTCGAGATGATCGCGATCGCCCAGATCACGGCCTGCGTGATCGTGTTCTCGGCCTCGGGGTCGTCGCGCAGACGGCGGCACGTCGAGATGCGTTTGAACATCACGTCCTCCTGGCAGGGTCGTCGCCATTGTCGACCAGACCACGCCGTCCGACCATCGCCTCTTCGGTGACGCGTCGATGACGAGCGACGCCTACTTGCGAACGCCCGCATCGCGCAGAACGCGCAGGATCGCCTCGTAGTTCCCGAACGGCGGGAAGACGTACGTGCCGCGCACGCGGCTGTGGTCGGCCGCAGCTTCGAGGTTCTGCGCCGCCACGGAGATACCGATCTCGCGCTGGGCCTCCTTCGTTCGCGCATCGCGGAGCTGATCGAGGATCGCCTCGGGCACTTCCATGCCCGGCACCTCGCGCGTGAGGAACTCGGCGTTCTTGAGACTCGCGAGCGGCAGGATCCCGACGAAGAACGGGATCGGCTTGACGTGCGCCGTGGCGTCGAGGAAGCGATGCAGATGCTTGATGTCGTAGACGGGCTGACTGAAGACGTAGTCGGCGCCCGCCTCGACCTTCTCCTCGAACCGCCGTGCCTCGAGTTCGAGATCGACGGCGCCGGGGTTGCAGCCCGTCCCGATCACGAAGTCGGTGTGCTCACCCGACATGTACTTACCGGACAGGTCCTGGCCGTGGTTGAGCTTGTTGGCGAAGGAGATGAGCCCGATCGAGTCGACGTCGAAGACGGCCGTCGCATCGGGGAAGTTGCCCATCTTCGGCGGGTCGCCGGTGATGAGCATCAGGTTCTTCAAGCCGAGGTTGTTCGCGCCGATCAAGTCCATCTGCATCGCGAGCACGTTCCGGTCGCGACAGCAGTAGTGGATGATCGTCTCCATGCCGCAGTGCTGTTTGACGAGCACGGCCATCGCGGTCGGGCTCATGCGCGCCATGGCACGCGGACCGTCGGCGATGTTCACGGCGTCGATGCCGTTGTCCTTCAAGAACGCAGCGGCCGCGAGACTCTTCGTCGGCGACTCGAGCCCGTGCGGCGGATCGAGTTCGACAGACACCATGAACTCCGTGCCGAGCTTCGCGCCCCACGGACTGCGTTCGGCGATGGGCGTCGGCTCGCAACACTCGGCCTCTTCCTCCTCGGGCTGCCGCACCGCGACCTTCACGGCACGCGGTTGGATCGACGTAAGGAACGAGCGCACTTCGTTGATCTGCTTCGGCGTCACGCCACAGCATCCGCCGATCAGCCGCGCGCCCTTCTGCACGTAGCGCCGGCCGTACTCCGCGAGGTACTCGGCGCTCGAGAGATACACCTGTCGACCGTCGATGAGTGCCGGGCCGCCGACGTTCGGGAAGGCCGACACGGGCAGCTTGGTGTGCTTGCCGAGGTGCTCGACGATCTCGAGCGTGGGCAGCGGACCGTCGCCGCAGTTCGCACCGACGATGTCGGCGCCGGACTGCTCGGCCACCCACGCGACGTCCTCGGGCTGGACGAGGAAGTCCTCACTGCCCATGACGAAGCCGCGGTGGAACGAGAACGACGCAGCGATGGGAATGTCACCGGCTGCCGCGCGACAGGCCTGCACCGCGCGTCGCAAATCGTGCACGCTCGTGAACGTGTCGAGGTAGAGGATGTCGGAGCCGGCGTCGGCGAGGAACGTCGCGACGTCGGCGTAGGCCGCGCGCTGGTCGTCGTCGCTCATGCCGAGCTGCTTGGCGGCCGAACCGAGCGGCCCGATGCTTCCGGCCACGTAAGCCGCCGCACCGGCCTGCTCGCGCGCCAGCGTCACGCCGGCCGCGATGATCTCCGCGAGACTCGACTCGAGCCCGTGCTCGGAGAGCTTCGGCGCGTTCGCGCCGTACGTGTTCGTCTCGATCACCTCCGAACCGACGCGCACGAAATCGCGATGGATCCCGCTGATCAACTTCGGGTTGGAGAGGTTCAGCTCGTCCCAACACTTGTTGATGAACACGCCGCGGGCGTAGATCTCACTGCCCATGCCGCCATCGCCGAGAACGACACGGTCGCGCACGGCTTCGAGAAACGGCTGACGGTCCGCCATGTGGTGTGTCTCGCAGAGGTGACTGGGCAGGCTCGCCTGCCGTTCTCGCGCAGATCGCCACGAAGGCATGACTGAGTGTGCAGGGCAGGAGACGCGGCGTTTCGCGACGCAGACACTTCGTCGAGCATCGGAGGCGTCGCTCGGTCCAGGCCCTGCTGGCTCAGGCGCCGCGCAGGAGATCTTCGTGAGAAGGGCAGGCTAGCGCCGTGCCCCGAGACGGGCAAGAAAAGGCGCAATCAGTTCATCGACGTCTCGCACGGAGAACTCAGGCAGAAGTCGAGCTTGTCGACGACTGGCCGCTGGACCGGACCGCGACGTACGATCGCGGGGTCGGCGAACGGGCGTCGGCCTCACCCCGGAAGCGCGCGCACGATGGCCCAGGTCCTGCTGATCGACGGTACGGCGTATCTCTATCGGAGCTACTTCGCGTACCCCGAGCGGAGCGCGCCCGACGGGACACCCGTTCACGCGCTGAGCGGATTCGGGCGGCTCATGTCCCGGCTGCTGCGCCAGGTCAACCCGACCCACGCCTGCGTCGCCTTCGATGTGCCGGTCCCGACGTTCCGCCACGAGCTCTACCCGCCCTACAAGTCGGATCGACGAACCACACCCGAAGACTTCAAGGTCCAGTCGCGCCTCGCACCCGACGTCTGCCGCGCGCTCGGGATGTCGGTGGAGAGCCTGCCCGGGTTCGAGGCCGACGACGTGCTCGCCACGCTGGCGAGCCGCGCCGAGAAGTCCGGTTGGAGCGTCATCGTCGTGAGCGCCGACAAGGATCTCGCGCAGCTCGTCACGGAGCGTGTGACACTCTGGGAGTGCGTCCGCAACGAGACGTATCGCGAGCCCGACGTCTTGAAGCGCTACGGCGTCCGACCCGACCAGCTCGCCGACATGCTGGCCCTCGCCGGCGACTCGACCGACCACTTCCCGGGCCTGCGCGGCGTCGGTCGCAAGACGGCCGCGAAGCTGCTCAAGCGCGCCGGCTCGATCGAGCGCCTCGTCGCCGAACCCGACCTCTGCCATCACGCGCACATCCGCGGGGCGAAGGCCATCGCGAAGCGTCTCGAAACCGACATCGAGGAGCTGCGGCTCTTTCAACGTCTGGCGACCCTGCGACGTGACGCGCCCGCAAAGGTACGCTCCGTCGACATGCGCTGGCGCGGCGGCGACCGCCCCTTCGCCGAGGAGCTGTTTTCGCGCCTCGGCCTGCTGGACATGCTAAAAGCTGTCCCGTCGTGGGCACCCCCCGGCGCCCACCCAATGAGCAAGGAGATCACATGACCGAGAAGGGCATCCTGCAAAAGCAGATCATGGACAGCCTGTCGACGATCTACGACCCCGAGATCCCGGTCGACATCGTCAACCTCGGCCTCATCTACGGCGTGGACATCCTCGAGGACAACAACGTCAACGTCATCATGAGCCTGACGTCCCCGAGCTGTCCTTCGGCCGAGCAGATTCCGGCCGAGTGCGAGAAAAAGGTGCGCCTCGTCGACGGTGTCGGCGAAGACGTCACCGTGAACGTCGTCTGGGATCCGCCGTGGGGTCCGGAGATGATCTCGCCCGAAGGTCGGAAGAAGATGGGCATGGATGACGATGACGAGGAGGACGAAGAAGACGAGGAGGAGCAGGTCGAAGAAGGCCTCGACACCCCCGCGCCGTAACGTCGTCGTCAGTCTGCCGTGAGGGGTGAACGCTCTCCTGCGAGAGCTGCCCGCACGCGCTCGAGCTCGCTCGCGATCGAAGCATCACGCTCTTCGGTCGTGAGCGCGCTCTTTTCATGCTCGCGTGCGTGGCCCACGGCGCGCGAGAGGAACATGTCGGCCTCGTAGAGAGGCCACGTGCGCGCCAGGGCCTGCTCGTCGATCTGCGCGTGCTCGCGATAGGCGTTGCAGAAGATCTCGCGGTGGTGCGGGCCGGCGCGGCCCAGGCGGTGCACAGCGCGCACGAGATCCTGGGCGGCATGGCCGAACGTGACGGCGTCGAGGTCGACGACATGCACGCGGCCGTCCTCGATGAGGAAGTTGTTGTTGTTCACGCGCCCGTGGATCAGGACGTCGGCCGCGACCGTGCGCGCCGACTCGCCCGCCCGCGCAAGGCCCGCGCGAATCGTGCTCGTGGTCTCGTCACCGATGAGCGTGCGCAGTCGGCCGAGCCGTTCGCGTGCGCGCGCGAGCACCGGCCGCGCTGCCCGCCGGCGCCCCGACAGCACCCAAGACCGACAGCTCGCCCGCGGGATGGCGTGAAAGCGCGCGAGCGTCGCCGCGATCGGTGCCAACGCAGCCCCGCGCTGCTCCTTGTTGCCGTCGAGCCACGGCGCACCGGGCACGGCCGTCTCGAGGATCGCTGCATGGCGCGGAGGCCCGATGATCGAACGCACCGACACCCCCACCACCGCCGGAACGGGGAGATCCCAAGCCATGAGCTGGCGCTGGATCGAGACGAGCTTCACGTGCCCCGACACGCTGTTCACGAGGCGCACGACGAACCGTCGCCCGGCTGACGTCGTGACGATCGCGAGCGGCGTCTTGTTGCCCGCCGCCGGATACGCCACCGACAACTCGCGATCGGCGGCCTCGTCCACGTACTTGGCGACGAACGTGCGCATCCACTGCTGCACCGCTTCGTCGTCGAACAACTTTGCCCTCATCGCATCACTCGCAACGCGTCGGTGTCTCCATCGAGTCGAGCCTCAGCAGGTCCGTCGGGATCTTACTGAAACGCCGCGCCCCTTCGATGACTCGCAGCTCAGGCCGTGTCGAAGAGCCGCGCCGACTCGAAGACCGAGTCGCCGAAGCCACGTTGCTCGTCACCCTCGATCACGCGCAGTGAGCGCTTGACGACGAAGTCGAACTGAAGCGGATTGACGTCGAAGACCTTCTCGCAGAGACGCGCCGAGGCTTGGTCGAGGAGATCGCGCCAGACGAGCAAGCGCGTCGAGAGCACCGGATCGACGCCGATGACGGGATAGTCGGTGCCGTGCACGAGTCGCGCCTGCAGCTGTGCGTCAGACAGCACCGACGGGAGCACCTCGCCGGCTCGGTTCACGAACGTGATCGCGGAGGTGTCCGCGAAGAGCAGGTCGGCGGCGCGCGGCTCGACGGCGAGTCGCTTGAAGAGATCGAATGCCTCGGCCGACCCACGAGACAGCTCGGGCAGATCGAAGTCGAGGCACTGGCCGAGACTTCCGCAGTGTGCCAGGCAGACGCGCACACCGGCATCGAGCGGCCGTCGCATGCGCAGCGGGTTGCCGAACTCCTGGAGCTCGGCAGCATCGACGGCCGACTCATGTCCGCCGTGGCTGATGAGCGGGATGCCGCGTCGCGCGAGGATCTCGTAGTACGCGTCGCACCGCGGCGATGCCGGGTCGATCCCCATCGCATTCGGCAGCCACTTGACGGCCTGCGCCCCGGCCTCGATCGCGGCTTCGAGACGGTCGAGCGCATCGAGGCGATACGGATGCACCGACGCGCATGGGATGACGTCGGGATGCTCGCGTGCGAGCCTAAGCACGTACTCGTTCGGTGTGAAGAACGTCGACTTCTCACGGGCGACGCTGCCGTCTTCGTTGACGTGGTAGTCGAATGCGAAGAGCGTGATGCGACCCGCCGGGTTCGCGTGCCGATGCAGCTCGAGGAGACGCTCGAGGTAGCGACGATCGGCCGTCTCGTCGTCGTCGATTCCCGCGCCCGCGAGGTACATGTCGAACTGGAGGTTGCGCACGGGGTGCCACACGCTGCGCAACGCCGGATTCACCCAGCAGCCCGAGTCGTCGTAGCCGAGGCCGACGACGTGCGTGTGGACGTCGACGATGCGCGAGGTGTCGAGACCCTCGTAGCAACGTTTCACGAACGCCGCCGTCTCGTCGTCGTAGTCACCGATCGGGCCGACGCGCACGAGACGCGGAAGAGCGACACGCAAGCCGAGCAGGGCGGCGGCCGTCACGGCCATCCCGCGCAGGACTGTTCGTCGGCGTGGGTTCTTCGGCTCGCTCATGCCCACCTCGCATCGTTGACCGCCCCGGCCGACACGACCGGATGGCACGAGGAGGATAGCAAGCTCACCGCTCGGGTCAGGCTGCTCGGGTCAGGCTGCTCGGGTCAGGCCACCTGGACGACCGGACGATCACCGACCGAGGGCATGCCCCAGAGGTAGCCCTGACCGTAGACGACACCGAGTTCCATCAGCGCCTTGCGGTCGGCCTGGGTCTCGATCCCTTCTGCGATGACTTCGGCACCGAGGCTCTCGAGCAGAGCGAGCAGGCGCTTGAGTGAGTGCACACGCTTCGTGCAACCCGTGATGCCGGTGACAAACGTGCGGTCGATCTTCACCACGTCTGGCTCGAGCACGATCAAGCTCTCCATGCAGCTTCGACCGAAGCCGACATCGTCCATCGCGATCCGAACGCCGGCGTCGCGGAAGACAGACACGGCATCGAGCAGCTCCGACGGATCACCGAGGATCTGCTGTTCGTTGATCTCGATGCAGTAGCGCTTCGGATCGCCGGGCAGCAGTGCCAGCAGTCGCTCGGGATCGGCGTCCATGAGCGTCGACGGATAGAGGTTGAGGTGGTGCCAGACTCCCTCGACGCCCTGGCTCGAAGCCGCGCAGGTCTCGAAGCAACGGACGTCGACGGCCGCGAGACTGCCCGCCTCGGCCGCCACGCGGAAGAAGTCGGTGGGCCCGTCGAAGACCGGGAGCGAGCAGCGCGAGAGGTACTCGTAGCCGAGAACGCGTTCGCTGGCGAGCGACATGATCTCGTGCCGCGCGGCGTAGAGACCCTCGCCGTTACGAAGCGCGTCGACCGAGTCGCCGAACTCCGTGTCGAGCGAGCGCGAGATCGCGATGTCGCCGTAGTCACCTTGGATCCCGACGCAGTTCTTGCCCGCTTGCTTGCTGCGCTTGAGCGCGATGCGCGTGACGTCGAGAAGATCGTCGATCGCCGTTTGCGTGTCGGGGATGTACGCGAGACCGAGGCTCGCCGTGATCATGATCGGCCCTTGAGCCTCGAGGACGGGCGTCGCACTGACCGCGAGACGGATGCGGTCGGCGATCTGCAGCCCTTCACTCCAGCCTGTGTTGGGAAGCACGATCAGGAACTCGTCGCCGCCGACGCGTGAGGCGCAGTCGTTGTCGCGAAGCGCATCGCGGATGCGACGCCCCACCTCACGCAGCACGACGTTTCCACTGGCATCACCGAGCTTCTCGTTGATCGCCTTGAACCCGTCGAGGTCGAGCAGGATCGCGAGCATGCCCTCGTCGGGTTGACGAATCGAACTCAACTGGCGCGCAAGACCGGCATGCAGTCCGCGGCGGTTCAGGAGTTCGGTGAGCGAGTCGATGTTCGCACTGTCGCGCAGCTTCGCGCGGGCCGAGCGCAGGTCATCGTTGAGTTCTTGGATCCGCAGTTTCGCGAGGTCGGCTTCGCGCCGCAGACGCTGCTGCTCGATGACATGCGTCACCATCATGCCGAGCATCAGCGTCGAGCAGTCGTCGGGAGCGATCAGCTCGGAAGCCACACGGCGGACGAAGTGATCGGGCTCGTCACCTGCGATGACGACGACGGGAACGTCCGGGTAGTCCTTCGTCAGGCGCAAGGCATCGCAGAGCCCGTCGATGATCGACTCCTCGAGCACGATGGCATCCGGAGTCAAGCACGCCTTGCGGTCGAGGGCGTCGTCGACGCTGGACGACGACGAAACTGTCCACGCGGCAGGGAGAGCGACGGCGCGGTCGGCGACGCAGAGCACCGTCGGACTCGTCGAGGCCTCGAGAGGCGAACTCATCGGCTCGAGGGCCAGGCTCAGTGACACACTGGGCATCATCGTCACGAAAGCACCTCGCAGAAGCCGCCGAGGCGGTGGTCGATGGCCCGCAGGGGACAGGCCGTCGACAGGGAAAGACAGAGGTCAAGATTCATTGCTGCACACCCACGGAAACGACGTTGGCACAAAACGCGTTCTGCACCCCACCGACTCTCGAGACGTGTTCTTCTAACGACGCGTCTCCCCAGCGCGGTCGGCCGCGTCGTCCGCATTCGCACACCCGAGCACAAGATGTAGTGAGCAGCCTCGGTGGTACACGTGAGGGCTCGGGGGAGCACGAATTGTGGGAAAAACTTCCTTCGTCGCTTGCGCAGGACCCGAAACGCGCTCCGGACCCTACATATTTCGATGCGTTCGTATGTCCCACGTAGGCATGGGTCGACGCGGGACCGGCACGAAGTGAGTGAGATGAGACGAGACGCGTCACGACTTTTCACTCCGCAGATCGACTTCCTCCCATGAGTGGGGAGTGAGTTCGCGCGCGCGTCCGGCGAGGACCGGGGCATCGTCCGTCGCCTCGCGGTCACCAAGCTTGGCGCGTTCGTCGGCCCTGACGCGAGGTCGAGCCCCTTGCCGGCAGAAGACTTTGCCGGGCGCCGCGCCTCGACCTCGCGGATGAGCGGCTGCATAGGCGGACCTCCCCTGCGGTGGACCGGCGCGCGAGCCGCCCGAAACGGGTGGCATCAACGACGACGGCGGCGGCGAGACATCGCGTCTCACCACCGCCGCCTGTGCTGTCGCTGAACGTTCCTGCCGGCTCAGTGCGTGACTGTCGGCGGGAGTTCCTTCGCCTGGGCGACCCAGCCCTCGACGTCCTTCTCCGTGGGCAGACGACGCGTCAGCTTCTTCTCCGCGTTGACCTCGGCCATCTTGACGACGAGGTTCGCCGGAACGCGGTGCTGAAGCTCCTTCACCGTGTCGACACCCGCGCACTCGAGCAGCTCGGCGTACTCCGAACCGACGCCCTTGACGCGAAAGAGATCACACATGTTGACCCACTTCAGGATCTGTTTCTCGCTGAGGCCGGACTCGGTGGCAAGCGTCTTGCGGCCCTTCGCCGTGCAGCCCTTCTCGAGCAGCGTGTCCGTGTCACCGATACCGCAGCCGACGAGCTTCTCGCCGTAGGTCGGGCCGATGCCCTCGACTTCTTGGATCTTCTTGTTGGCCATGCTGCCCTCCGCTTCGAACGAGGTGAGATTCGACGCCCGGCCGCCTCATCGGGCCGCGGCACGTCCCCATGGCATACGAAATGGCGGCCCCGCGGCCCACTCTCACTTCTGTCGGTGAGCAATGGTGGTCGCCGCTGGGCCGTCACCAAAGCCCCCAGAACCCAGGCGATTCCCTGAACCTGTCGCCCCCCACCCTGCCCGCAAGGCGTTCGAAAGCCAACCACCCGCACGCCGGCGGAGCCCATGCCGGAAGCGCTTTCGTGTGTGGTGGTCGCCGCGGGCCGTCATCAAGTCCCTGGGTTCCAGCGGCCCCTCAAGAGCACGACCACCCACCACCCCCCGTCACGCACGCCGGCGGAGCCCATGCCGGAAGCGCCTTCGTGCGTAGTGGTCGCCGCGGGCCGTCATCAAGTCTCTGGATTCCAGCGACCCCCTCCCACCCCCCAACCCCCGGCATGCCCGCCGGCGGAGCGCATGGCGGCAGCGCTGTCGTGTGTGGTGGTCTCCGCG
>JAJDEO010000017.1 GCA_029259745.1 Planctomycetota bacterium | reverse complement strand
GATGCCCTAGTGGTGTGATTCAAAAGTTGGCGTCATTTGTTTCACGCCCTCCTCGCCGCTGGCTGTGTTGCATCTCCTCGACGAATCCACCCATTCGCCTGCGGCGATGCGCCTTGCCAGCGACGACGATGACCCAAAACTAGTTTCGCGAACTTTTGAATCACACCACGAGCAGCCTGTTGAAGAACTGCTCCGAGTGCGACGTGCGTGACCGAGTGTGCCTGTGCACGTGCGGGAACGCAGGCGAATCAGTGGATTCGTCGAGGCTCCCGCTCTCGCACAGGCGCGCTCGGGTGCGTGCGGCGCGCCGGATGAGTTTTTCAACGGATGTTAGGGGCGGGCGGCGTTGTGCGTTCCGGGGCCGCGGCACTCGGTCGCTTCGCTCTCGGCTCACTTCATCGATGCGCCACGAAGTTGCGTTGCACACCGCCGTGCGCACTCGCGCCTTTATGCGGACCAGAGGCACCCGAGACCTCTTGGACAAGACCATTAAGAGACGTACCAATGAAGACTCTCACGATTCGTATCGCGCTCACACTCCTCCTGATCACCCACGCACTCCACGCAGGCGACCTCGACAACCAGTGGTTCAAGGCGAAGCTCGTCGTCAAGGCCACGCACTTCGCGTCACAGACGGAACAAGACGAGCCCGTCTTCGTCGACGGCGCGGCCACCAAGACGCTCAAGGCGACGTTCTGGATGCATCTCGAGGAGAGTGGCGACGACGGCGATCACATCGTTTCGATCTACACCGGCCTCGGCCAGGGCGGGCTCTCGTTGCTCGTCGAGACTGAGATGTCGGTCATGAACAACGTCTTCGTCGACTTACACTTCGGCATGCCGGTCACGAAGAAGATCGATGGAGTCATGACCAAGATCGGACTCGTGAGCGTTCAGACCTGCGGGAAGATCAAGACGAAGACCAAGGACGGCGAACTCGTGAAGGCCACGCTGACGTCGCTCGGCGGGACGATGCAGGAGGGTTCAGTGCTGCTCGGTGACGCCACGGCTGGCTGGCTCGTGGGTGGCGCGAAGCTGAAGGCCCAGCGCGTGCCGGCCGACAAGGTGCCTGCCATCCTGTAGGTCCCGCAAGGCACATGAGGAAGGGGCTTGGTTGCCCGACCGAAGCCGCCCGCCTGCACTTTGTGTGGGCGGGCGGCTGTCGCTTGTGACGTGATCGTGAGCGGGCTTCGCGCGGGCCGATCGTCGCGCTTCTCTTCGTGTCCGGGGCGCACCCGCGCTCCCCAACTCGGAGGTGACCGATGAAGACGATTTCGATGCTGTCCCGCATGATCCTGTCCGCCGCACTGAGCATGGCTGTGCTCGCCACGAACGGTGCCGCCACGGACGTCGAGCTCCCGGGGCTGTCGGACAAGTGGGTCAAGTTCACGGTATCGAGCCGGATCGCGGAGTACGCCGAGATCCAGGACGGCGAATCGGTGATCCTCGAGAAGGCCGAGATGCGCTCCGTGAAGTCGACCGTCTACGCTCACCTCATGGGCGAGCCGATCGACGCCGGTTCGAACTCCGAGTCGCACGTCGCGATGATGTACGCCGACCTCGGTAACGGCCTCGAGGTCGTCGGCGAAGGCTACATCTCGATCCAGGCGGACACGTACCTCGGGTTGCTCATCATGCCGATCCTCGAGAAGCGCGACGGAAAGCTGGAATCCGTCGGCTACTCCTATGCGTATATCAACGGCATCGTCGCGCGGAAGGTGAAGGACGGCGAGCTCAAGAGCGCGGCGTTCAAGCAGCTTGGTGGCATGTCCCTCGGCGCTGAGATCGAGACCGCTGAAGGAGCCGAGCGCCTCGGCTTGGGGACGTGCCGGGTCAAGGGCCGCATGATCGCCGCGAGCAAGGTCCCGCCGCTCGCCGAATGACACCAAGACCCGCTCGTTCCGAGCACCACCTCGCGCCGGTCGCCACCCCTCGGGGAGCGACCGGCGCTGCTCGTTGGAGCGAAGTTGCATCTGTGGTCGCGCAAAGCTGCGCGGCGTGTGACGCATCAGTGAGGGGGCTTCGACCGGTGCTGTTGCGGCGCTTGATGTCGTGTCCGGAGTGCAGTGCGCTCCCCAACTCGGAGAAGACCGATGAAGATGATTTCGACGATGCCACGACTGATCCTGTCCACCGCAATCACGCTGGCGAGCCTTGCGTCGAACAGCGCCGGGCAGGAGCTCGACGGCATGTGGGCCAAGTTCGTCGTGTCCGCCCGGGTCGCCGAGTACCAGGCCATCGATGGCGGCGAAACGGTCGTCTTCGAGAAGTCGGAGATCCGCTCGGTCAAGACGACGATGTACGGCCAGTTCGTCGGCTTCGGCGAGCCCGAGGGAGAGGCCGGGTATGCGGTGACGATGTACACCGACCTCGGAAGTGGACTCGAGGCAGTCGGCGAGGCTCAGCTCGCGACGGTGGGCAACGTGTACATCATGATCTTGGCGCTTCCGATCATTGAGAAGCAGGGCGAGGGCCTCGTCGTTGTGGGCGAAGCCAGTGCCTACACCAACGGCCTCGTGTCCACGAAGATGAAGGGCGACGAGGTCAAGAGCGCCTCGCTCAAGCAGCTCGGAGGCATGACCATCGAGTCGGAGGTGGCACTGTCCGAGGCGGCCTCTCGTGAAGGCACGGGGAGCTGCCGCATGAAGTGCCGCACGATCACTGCGAGCAAGGTCCCGCCGCTCGCCAAGTGACGACGCAGCCCGACGGCCCAACGCACGATCCGGCGCCGGTCGCCTCCCGCACGGGGGCGCCCGGCGCTGCTCGTTGAGGGGGACGGGGACGGCGAACGCGTTCGCCCGGATCGAGAGGGTCCACGTCCCCAGCCGCCCATGGCCGTCTGCTATCCTGCGCGCGACTTTTGAGGAGTTCCTGCGTTGCGCGTCCTTTCTTTCCGACTCAACGGCGACGACGTCCACATCGCCGCCCCCGACCACTGGACTCTGCTCGAGGTCCTGCGCTACCGCGCGGGGCTGACGGGGAGCAAACAGGGCTGCGACAAGGGCGACTGCGGCGCCTGCACGTTGCACGTCGACGGCAAGTCCGTGCTGTCGTGTCTCACTCTGGCCGGCGAGGTCGTGGGTCGTGAGGTCACGACGATCGAGGGGCTCGTGAGTGAGGCCGGGCCCGATGTCGTCCAGGACAGCTTCGACGAGGCCGGGTGCCTGCAGTGCGGGTTCTGCCAGCCCGGGATGATCATGGCGGCGCGCCAGCTCGTCACCGAGAACCCGCAGGCCAGCCGCGACGAGATCCGCGACGCGCTGTCGTCGAACCTCTGCCGCTGCACGGGCTACACGAAGATCTACGACGCCGTCGAGGACGCCTGCCGGCGCACGTTGGCGTCGGTCGATTCGCCGGAAGGACCGGCGGGCGGCGCCGAACCGCGGGCGCATCGCAACGGTGTCGGCGGGATGGCCAAGCTCGACGAGCAGCCGGCCGGGGAGGCGAGCTGATGGCCGGTGGGATCGAACGGAAGGTCATCAACACCACGCACGGGCCCGACGCCCCGCACGGTGACTTCACGCGTGTCGGTCAACGAGCGCGCAAGATCGACGGCATCGGCAAGGCCACCGGCGAGGCCGTCTACACCGACGACATCGTGCTGCCGGGCATGCTCCACGCCAAGACGCTGCGCAGCCCGCACGCCCACGCGAAGATCCTCTCGATCGACACCTCGCGCGCGCTCGCGCTCGCCGGCGTGCACGCCGTCGTCGTCGGTTCGGAGATGCCGGTCAAGTACGGCGTCATCCCGTGGACGCCCGACGAGAACGCGCTCGCCACCGACAAGGTGCGCTTCATCGGTGACGAGGTCGCGGCCGTGGCCGCCATCGACGAAGACACGGCCAACGCAGCGCTCGCGTTGATCGACGTCGAGTACGAGCTGCTCGAACCGTTCTTCGATCCGCACAAGTCGCTGGTCCAGAGCGAGCCGCAGATCCACGAGACCGACGCTCGCGGCCAGCCCTACAAGAAGGGCAACATCTCGAAGAACGTGCTGCTCGAGTTCGGCGAAGTCGACGCGGCAATCGACGGCGCGGCGCACGTCGTCGAGGACGACTACGTCTTCCACGGCACGGCCCACGCGCCGATCGAACCACACTGCGCGGTCGCCCGCTTCGGCAGCGATGGGGTGCTCACGCTCTGGTCGTCGACGCAGATCCCGCACTACGTCCACCGCGCCCTCGCGCGCGTGCTCGAGATGCCGGCGCATCGCATCCGCGTGATCCAGCCGCACCTCGGCGGGGCCTTCGGCGGCAAGAGCGACCCGTTCAGCCTCGAGTTCTGCGTCTGCAAACTCGCGATGAAGAGCAAGCGCCCGGTGAAGATGCTCTACACGCGCGAGGAAACGTTCTACACGCACCGCGGACGTCACCCGATGGAGATGCACTTCCGCACGGCGTGTGACGCGGAAGGCAGGGTGACGGGCGTCGACAGCAAGATCCTCATCGACGGTGGGTCGTATTCGTCGTTCGGGCTCGTCACCACGTACTACTCGGGGCAGCTCCTCACGGGGCCGTGCCACTTCCCGACGTACCGCTTCGACTCCACGCGCGTCTTCACGAACAAGCCGCCGTGTGGCCCGAAGCGCGGTCACGGTTCGGTGCAGCCGCGCTTCGCCCTCGAGATCCAACTCGACCGACTCGCGACGAAGGTCGGCCTCGACCCGATCGAGTTCCGGCGCAGAAACCTCCAGGCCGAGAACAGCCAGACGGTGAACGGCCAGACGATCACGTCGAACGGATACCTCGAGTGTCTCGACGTCGTCGAAGAGGCGTCGGGCTGGAAGGACAAGCGCGGCAAGCTGCCCTTCGGGCGCGGCGTCGGTATGGCCGGCTCGATGTACATCTCGGGTACGAACTACGCCGTGTATCCGAACGACATGCCCCAGGCTGGCATCCTCGTGAAGCTGGATCGCTCGGGGCTCGCGCAGGTGTACACGGGCACGTCCGACATCGGTCAGGGCAGCTCGTCCGTGATGGCGACGCTCGTGGCCGAGGAGCTCGGGCTGCGGCTCGACCAGGTGCGCGTGATCGCGGCCGACACCGACCTCACGCCCGTCGACCTCGGCGCCTACTCGTCGCGCATCACGCTGATGGCCGGAAATGCCTCGGTGGACGCGGGGCGCAAGCTGCGCAAGCAGGTGCAGGCGGCGGTCGGCGAGCACTTCGACATCCCGCCCCAGCAGGTCATGCTCGCCGAGGGCTTCGCCTTCGATCGCGAGGACGGCGAGCGCCGTATCACGTCGCAACAGGCCTTCGAACTCACGGAAACGAAGTTCGAGACGCTCGCGGCGACGGGCAGCTACAACACGCCCGATCGCGGCGGCGACTACCGCGGCGGCACGATCGGCGCCTCGCCGGCCTACTCGTTCACGGCCCACGCGGCCGAGGTCTCCGTCGACACCGAGACGGGCGAGATCAAGATCGAGAAGTTCTGGGTCGCCCACGACTGCGGGCGCGCGATCAGTCCCGTGCAGGTGGAGGGGCAGATCGAGGGCAGCACGTATATGGGCGCGGCCGAGGTCGTGCTCGAGAGTCACGACGTCTACTCCGACGAGAGTCACGTCGAAGCCGGGCTGCATCGCCGACCGTCGCTGCTCGAGTACACGATCCCGACTTCGCTCGACACGCCGGAGATCGACGCGCGGATCGTCGAGTCGATCGACCCCGAGGGACCCTACGGCGCCAAGGAAGCCGGCGAGGGCCCGCTGCACGGCTCGATCCCGGCCGTCGCCAACGCCATCTACGACGCCTGCGGGATCTGGCTCACCGAGCTGCCGTTCTCGCCGGGCAAGGTGCTCGCAGCGCTGCGCGCCAAGCAGGGCGAGACCAGCGCGCCGTCGCCGAACGGCAAGGCCTCGGCCGACACGAGTGTCGAAGCGATCCGCGCACGTCTCGCGGCCGCGAAGAAAGGCAAGTCCTGATGCTGCGTCTCCCGACCTTCACCTACGAGTCGCCGGCGACGATCGACGAGGTCCTCGCGCTGCTGGCCGACAACCCCGGGCGCGCACGGCTCGTGGCTGGCGGCACCGATCTGCTGCCGAACATGAAGCACGGCATCGAGGAGGCCGACATCGTCGTCTCGCTGAGCCGGCTGCCAGGCCTCTCGGCGCTCGCGGAGCTTCCCGACGGCGGCGTGTCGATCGGCGCGATGATGACGCTCGAGACGCTCGCGAGCCACCCGACGGTGCGCGCGCGCTACCCGTCGCTGGCCCAGGCCGTCGGGCTCGTTGCCGGTCCACATCACCGCCGGATGGGCACGCTGGGGGGGAATGTCTGCCTCAATACCCGCTGCGTCTACATCAACCAGACGCACTTCTGGCGCGAGTCGCTCGGCTACTGCCTCAAGAAGGACGGCTCGGCCTGCCACGTGGTGAAGGGCGGAAAGCGCTGCGTGGCCGCGGCGAGCAACGACTCGGCGCCTGTGCTCATGACGCTCGGGGCCCGGCTCGTCCTCACGAGCCAGGCGCGCGGCGAGCGGATCGTCGGGATCGACGACTTCTTCCAGCGTGACGGCGTGCAGAACAAGGTGCTGGAGGCCGATGAGATGCTGCTGCGCGTCGAGCTGCCCGCGCCCGCTGCGGGGCTCCACGGCGCCTACATGAAGCTCCGCGTTCGGGATTCGATCGACTTCCCGCGCCTGTCTGTCGCCGTGGCGTTCGCACTTCGGGACGGAGCGGTCCACGACCTCGCGATCGTCGTCTCAGCCCTGGCCGCGGTGCCTCAGCGCATGCGGAACGTCACCGAGCTGGCCGAGGGGCGTGCGCCCGACGAGGGGCTCTTCGAGGAAATCGGCGCGGCCTGCTTCGGTCAGTGCCATCCGCTGTCGAACATCGACGGGGACGCCACGTATCGACGCGAGATGGTCCCCGTGTACGTCAAGCGAGCGCTTCGCGCGGCCATCGAGGGCGGTGTTTCGTCTTGATGAGCCCCGCAGCCGTCCGTTTTCTTGCCGCCGGCAAGGGGGCCAGATAGACTCCGGCGACCTCTGCTCTACACGTCCGCTTCCCTTCCCTGAGGAACGACGTTCCTCCCCGCGACGACCTCCATGTTCCAACCCATCCTCGTCTTCCTGGAACGCTTCGGCACGGTCGTCGGGCGCCTCGTGATGACGCTGATCTACATCGTCGCCGTGGCGCCGGTGGCGATCGTCTACAAGCTCGTCGCCGACCCGCTCCTCACCAAGAGCCAGCCGGAAAGCACCTTCCGCGAGTGGTCGCAAGTCAACGAGACGCTGGAGGATGCGCGCCGTCAGGACTGAACGTCCCGCGCGCGCCTGTCCCCTTCACCCCTGATCGGACCCGGGCCATGTACATCCTCGGACTCTCCTTCTTCTACCACGACGGCTCAGCTGCCCTGATCAAGGACGGCCAAGTCGTGGCTGCGGGTGAAGAAGAACGTTTCACCCGCCGCAAGCACGACCCGGGCTACCCGAAGCAGGCGATCCAGTTCTGCCTCGACACGGCCGGCATCACGATCGACGACGTCGAGTACGTGGTGTTCTACGAGAAGCCCTTCGTGAAGTTCGAGCGCTTGCTCCTCACGGCCTTCTCGACGTTCCCGCGCTCGCTGAAGGTGTTCCGCGAGTCGATGCTCACGTGGCTCCAGAAGAAGCTCTGGGTGCGCAGCCTGATGCTCGACGAGCTGGGGATCTCGAAGGACAAGCTGCTCTTCGCCGATCACCACGTCAGCCACGCCGCGGCCTCGTTCTACTGCTCGCCGTTCGACAAGTCGGCCGTCATGACCCTCGACGGTGCCGGCGAGTGGACGACGGCGACGATGGGCTACGGCGACGGCACGCGGCTCGAAGTGCGCAAGGAGATGCGCTTCCCGCACTCGGTCGGGCTGCTGTACTCGTCCTTCACGGCCTACTGCGGCTTCGAGGTCAACGAGGGCGAGTACAAGCTCATGGGCATGGCGCCCTACGGCGAGCCCAAGTACGTCGATCGGATCATGAAGATGATCAAGATCGGCGACGACGGATCGCTGTGGCAGGACATGAAGTACTTCGCCTACCACCACTCGGCGACGAACAGCTTCACGCCGGCCTTCGAAGAGGTCATGGGGCGCCCCGCGCGCGACCCGGCACTCGAAGACAAGAGTCTCGATCCCTTCTACTGCGACGTCGCGATGTCGATCCAGAAGGTCACCGAGAACATCGTCATGAAGATGGCAGACCACATCGTGAAGGAGACGGGGTCGACGAACCTCTGTCTCGCCGGCGGCGTGGCGCTGAACTCCGTGGCGAACGGCAAGATCGTCAACAACACGGCCGTCGAAGAACTCTACATCCACCCGGCGGCTGGCGATGACGGCTGCTGTGTCGGCGCGGCGCTCTGGGCCTACCACCACGTGCTCGGCAAGCCGCGCACCGGTCCGCTCGAGCACGCCTACCTCGGCAGTGAGCACAGCGACGACTCGATCGAGCAGTTCCTGCTCACGAATGACATCGAGTTCACGAAGATCGACGACGACGAGGCGTTCTACGACCGCGTGTCCGACGACATGATCGCGGGCAAGGTCGGCGGCTGGTTCCGCGGGCGCTTCGAGTGGGGCCCGCGTGCCCTCGGTGCGCGTTCGATCATCGCCGACGCGCGCTCGACCGAGATGAAGGAGATCGTCAACGCGAAGATCAAGTTCCGCGAGGCGTTCAGGCCCTTCGCTCCGAGCGTCCTCGCCGAGAAGGCGAACGAGTACTTCGAGATGCCGAACGACGGCAAGGGCGAGCAGTGGCCTGCACGCTTCATGCTCTACGTCGTGCCGGTGCGCGAAGAGAAGCGCGATGTGATCCCCGCGATCACGCATGTCGACGGCTCGGGTCGTCTGCAGACGGTCATGAAGAAGTGGAACCCGGGTTATCACCGCATGATCGAACGCTTCGGCGAGAAAACCGGCGTGCACGTCGTGCTCAACACGTCCTTCAACCTCAAGGGCGAGCCGATTGTCGAGACGCCGGCCCAGGCGTTCAACACGTTCAGCCGCAGTGAGATGGACGTCCTCTACCTGAACAACTACATCGTCGATAAGGGCGCCAAGAAGATCATCGACGACACGCCGTTCATGCTGCGGCACGAGGGTGACCGCGTCGTGGAGATGATCTCGTGAATGCTCTCGGTACGCTCGAGCAGGTCTTCATCGGCCTGTGGATCGTGATGTCGATCCTCTACTGGCTGAACCACAAGAAGCAGGAGAACCCGGTCGGCTCGGTGGTCAAGGTCGGCCTGTTGCTCACGTTCATCTACAGCATCATCGCGCTCGCGCGCTGGGCGACGTTCAAGGTGCCGGGTTCCGAGGCGCTGACGTGGGGGATCATCAGCCAGCCCACCGAGGAGAGCGTGCGTGCACCGGTGCTCTACTACATCATGATGGGCCTCGCGGTCGTCGTGATCGGGCTCGTCATCAAGCACGCGATCGGCAAGGTCTCGACGGTTGGCGCCGTCATCCTCAGCACCTGGGACCGCGGCAACTGGTTCCTGCTGCCGTGTGTCTTCATCATGCTGACGATCGGCCTGCTCCTCGCCGCCGCAGCCGCCTCGCCGGTCCTCTCGCCGTTCATCTACACGCTGTTCTGATCGGCGCCTGAGTCGCTAGTGGTGTGATTCAAGAGTTCGCGTCATTTGTTTCGCGCCCTCCTCGCCGCTGGCTGTGTTGCATCTCCTCGACGAATCCACCAATTCGTCTGCGGCGATGCGCCTTGCCAGCGACGACGATGACCCAAAACTAATTTCGCGAACTTTTGAATCACACCACTAGGCAGCTGAGTGACGAAGCAAACGACGCCCGGTGGAATCACGCGATTCCACCGGGCGTCGTGCGTTGTCGCGAGCGTGACGCTCAGAGGCTCGAGCAGGGTGACGTCGGGCGCCGCCGAGGACGTCGGTGTCTGCGGGGTCGCACGTCTCTGATACTCTCGGCGCTCGGTGGGATCTCGTCTTCCGCCGGGCGTTTGTCATGCCATGGGGAGGCCAGATGACGGAGTCGATGCCGGGGCTTGTATGGCACCGAAAAGAACCGCATGGAGCGACGGCGATCGTCTTCGTCCATGGGTTCGGGGGCGATGCGATCGCGACTTGGGGGCGCTTCCCGGAGCTCTTGATGGAGGCGGACGCCCTTCGCGAATGGGATGTCGCATCGCTGGGGTATCGGACGAGTCTTACGCCCGGGTTGTTCGAGGGATTGTGGACGGGGAGTCCGTCCCTTCGGACCCTTGGTGGTTTGCTAGGCGAGATCGCCAAGTCGGGCGGTCTTCGCGGCTACCGAGCGTTGGCTCTCGTGGCTCACAGTATGGGCGGACTCGTGGTGCAGCGTGCGTTGTTGGATTCTCCCGAGTTGGAGCAGCGCACATCACACGTGTTCATGTTCGGGACGCCCAGCGATGGACTCGCGAAAGCCTCGTGGTTCCAGCGCTTGAAACGTCAGGTGCGTGACATGGCCCGAGAGGGCGATTTCATCACGACGCTTCGCGAGGACTGGTCGCGCCGGTACGCGAAGCCCGCGTTCACGCTTCGCGCCTGCGCTGGCGACGAGGATCAGTTTGTTCCGCCCAGATCAGCCCTCGCGCCCTTCTCGGAGGAACAGACGGGCGTTGTTGTCGGCAACCACCTCACCATGGTGAAGCCTGACCACCGCGATGCCCTTGCCGTCCAGGTCGTTGTCACCGGGATTCAAGGTGTGGCGGCACCAAGAGGTCCATGGAGTTCGGCTCGACTCGCTCTCGAGATGCGCGACTTCCAAGCGGTCGTCGATCACCTTCTCCCGAAGAGCCACGGTCTCGACGATCAGCGCCTCGTCACGCTCGCGCTTGCGCTCGACGGTCTCGGTCGTGGCGCCGAAGCGATCGAGGTGCTCGAGCGGGCGGGACGCGTGGGGACGGACGCACAGGGCGTCCGCGCCGGGCGCCTGAAACGTCGGTGGCTGCAGGACGGTCAGGCGACCGACGGTGACGGTGCGCTGTCGTTGTACTCCGATGCCTACGCGCGGGCCGTTGGTTCAGGCGACTGGTCTCAGGCTTTCTATCACGGCATCAACGTGGCGTTCATGACCGCCTGCTTCATCGACGACCTCGAAGCCGCGCGGGCCGTAGCCAGTGATGTGCTCGACTACTGTCAATCAGCGCCGACCGACCATTGGTCTCGTGCGACGGAGGGCGAGGCGTGCTTCTATCTTGCGCGCTGGCGCCCGGGCTTCCGTGCGTACGAGCGGGCGCTGGAGCTGTGCCCGTCGCCCCGCGAGATTCAAAGCATGCATGAGCAAGCGGCGGTCGTCATCGAGCGCTGTAGCGCGCGGGCGGACTTCGAGGAGCGCATCGTGTGGCTGAATGCAACCTTCGGCCGCTCGGAGTAGCAGCTGCACTCGATCAGCAAGTCCGGTTGTCGTCCTCCGTCGCCGTCTCGCCGAGACGCCTTCGTGGCTACAGACTGTCGTCGATGATCACGTGGGCGCTCGGAACGCTGAGCATCTTCCCGTCGCCAAACGTGTTCGAGTAGGCCTGGTGGAACAGGACGATCGCATCGTCGGCGCCGAAACCCAGGTCGGGAATCGCGAAGGACACATCGAGTGTTCCGTCCGGACCGGGGATTCCCAAGATGAACGACTGCAGGAAGGGTGCGCCGGGAACGAGCGTGCCTTTGGCGCCCGAGAACGGCGTGTAGTCGTAGGTCAGCGAGACGAGGAGACCGACCACGTCGGGTCCCTTTCCGATGTAGCTGAGCGTGACAATCTCGCCCTCGCGTGCGAGCGGCGTGACGCTCAAGGCACGTGTGTCGCCCGCGTAGATCTGGGCGTCGGCTCCCGACGTCACGTCGAAAAGCTGTCCATTCGGGCCGATTTCCCCCGAGTCGTTGACGCCTCCGAACCCGGGTTCGAGGACGACGTCGGTGGTCATCCGGAGCTTCTTCCCGATGCCCTGGAACATGACGGCGTCGCCACCCCAGGCGGGTGATGACAGTCGGGTGGACGTCGCGACGCTGTCTCCGCCGTCACCGCCCACGACACGACTCCCCGCGAGAAGCACGTCCGCATCGAGAGCTTTGAGTCCTGCACCGCCCCAGCCGCCGGAGGTCGTCAGAGTCGCGAACTCGTGGTCGCCTCCACGGCCGCCGATCATCTCGCACTCATAGAGCGAGACGTTTGCGCCCTTCACGTCGAGGGCGATGCCGCCATCCGAGGCCGGGATCGGAGGGAAGGTCAAGGTGTCGAGGCCATCGCTCGCGCGAAACGAGCAGCGCGAGAAGAGGACGTTGGCCGAGTTGACGATCGCGGCGCCCGCCTGCCCGCCGTCGCTGAGAGCTGCAGCCGTGTTCTCGAAGGTGCAGTCTTCGATCCACACGTCCCCCGCACAGTCGGTGATCTCGAGCGTGGCGTGGGATGCGCTCGCAGCGCTGAAGTCGATGCCGCGGATGATCACCTGCTCGCCGGCGGGCAAGTCGATGATGACGACGCGCATGTCGGTGACGTCGCCGTCCGCGACGATCGTCATCCCCCGGCGGATGGCGCTGATGGTTGCCGCCTGTCCATAGTCACCACTTCGGACCACGAGCGTGTCGCCACTGCTGACGCTCGTCACGGCTTGGAACGTCTGCGTGAAGTCGCCCGCGCCTGACTTGTCGACGACGAACACGTCGGCGAGCGCAGGTGCAGCAAGGATGGCCGCGAGGGCCGCTACGAGAATTAGTCTTGTCACGGATGTACCTCCCAAGGTTTCAACCGGTGGGCGTCGTTGTGGAGCCCGTGGTTTCACGGAACCTAGAGAAGTTCCTCTCGCGGGTAACAATGGGCCAATCACGCCGGCGGCGACGATGGACTGTCGGTCCCGAGCCATTCGGTGCCCGCCCGGTCTGCTACTGCTCTTACAGACTGTCGTCGATGATCACGTGAGCGCTCGGGGCGCTCAGGACCTTTCCGTCGCTCGTGCCGAGGGCGAAGACCTGCTCGTAGAGGATGATCGCGTCGTCGGGGCCGAGACCGAAGTCGGGCAGCGGGGCGACGAGAGTGTAGGCGCCGTTGGCGTCAGCGCTGCCGAGCACGAACGAGGCGACGAGCGGCGAGCCGAGCAGCCAGGTGCCCTTCGCGGAGTTGAGCGGAAAGGCCCCCGGGGCGAGGGCGACGTAGACGGCGAAGAGGTCGTTGGGCTTGCCCTGGTAGTTCACGGTGACGCTGGTGCCTTCGCGCGTGGGTCCGCTGACCGAGAAGCTTCTCGCGGTCGCGAGATAGACCTTCTGCGATCCCGCGGGGATGTCGCGCTCGACGCCGTGGGGGCCGGGTGTGCCCGTGCCGTCGAGTCCGCCGGCACCGCCGACGAGCACGTTGCCGATCAGCTCGCGCAGGCTGGCGTCGCCGGTGAGCTCGATCGCGTCGCCGCCGCGGTAGAAGCCCGAGCTGGGGACGAGCTCGTCGCCGGAGCCCGCTGGGCCGCCGACGATCACGTTGCCGGAGACGTAGACGTCGGCATCGTTGCCACTGATCCCAGCGCCGCCGTTGGCACCCGGCCCGGGAGCGCCGGCGAAGCCGACGAAGTTCCCGGCGGCCGCGCCGGTGACCGTGCAGTCGTGCAGCGACACGCTGGAGTTTGTCACCTCGAGTCCGGGGCCGCCCTCGCTCGGGAGCGGCGCGTAGGGGAAGAAGGAGTCCTCGCCGACACCGCCTCTCAGCAGCGACCGCGCGAAAGCGACGTGCGTCGAGTTCGAGACGAGCGCTCCGGGTTCCCCGGGGAACGCAGTGAGCGTGAAAAATCCGTCGTCGCCCGTGAGGTCGCAGTCTTCGACCCACACCTGACCGGCGCTGTTGCTCACCTCGAGACCGGGACCGACCGCGTTGAGGTTGACGATCGCCCGGAGTCCACGCAGCAGGACGGCGTCGTCTTGGCCGAGGTCCCGGACGCTGATGGGCCCTGTCGTGACGGCACCGTCGGCGATGATCGAGAGGCTCTTGGCGACGATCCCGAGGCTGCCACCGTTGACGCCGGACGCGTAGTTGCCGGCGCGGACGATGAGGACGTCTCCGCTTGCGGCCAAGGCCACAGCCGTCGGGAGGTTCGTCGTCTCGCCGCCACCCGAGGCGTCGACGACGATGACGTCGGCGGCGACTTGCGAGGTGACCAATGCGAGCGACGCGGTGAGGACGATGCAACGGGACGCGAGCGACATGGGTGAACTCCGGAAAGGGGCGAGCCCGAGGATATCGGGTCTCTTTGCGTCCCTACCGTCGCGGCGCGCGCATGATCTCGCGTCGATCAGCCATCCGAGCTGGGGTCCTGCGACTCGTCGATGACGGGTTCGAAGACTTCTTCGATCGCCTCGACGGCTTCGTCGCCCGCCTCCTCGAGTGACTCGCCGACGTTCTCGAGTGACTCGCCGACGTTCTCGAGCGTCTCCTCGGCCTCGCGGATCACGCCGCCGATCCCGATTTCGTGACGCAGCTCGTCGCGGAAGTGTTCGGGGTAGAGAAAGCGCGCCTGGTCGGAGACCGTCGTCGCGACCTCGGGGGCGAAGGCGCTCCCGAATCCGCCGGCCGTGACCTCGAGGCGCGGCGCGAAGATCGTCGCGGCCGTGGTCACGAGGATCGCCAGCAGCAGGCCCACGAGACCGCCCATGTAGCGGTTGTGCGTGATGTGGTCGTCGGCCTTGCGCCCCAGCGACCCGCCGACCAACTTCCCGATCAGAGGCAGGATCACGATCACGGCCGCGATCACGCCCCAGGTCGTCTTCAGCGCCCGAGAGTCGTCCAGCTCGGCGGTGTTCGGCATCCATCCCAGAACGGTCGGCGCGAGGTTGGAGCCCAGCCAGAGCGCCGCAACGACCCACAACAGGGCCGCAAAGGCCGTTCCGAGCCCGCGCATGAGCCCGAAGACGAGCCCGAGAATGATCAGAGCGAGGGAGATCCAGTCGACGACGGCGAGTTCGAGGCTGATCGTGTCCATGGAGATCTCCGGACGAAGGGGGCGAATGCGGGGGCAAGGAGCGAGGCGAGACACACAGCACGGGGTCGAGCGAGCCGCGTTGGGCGGCGCGTCAGTGACGCTGCTGTCAGAGCATCTGAGCCGGGGGTCCCCAAAACACCTCAGAGACCTATAATCACCCGGTTCATCCGCACTTCAACAGAAAGCTGCCATGCGACCGCTCGAAGAACTCCGCGCAGAACGTCCTCATTGGGAAAAGACCGCCGACCTGATCGATCAATGCATCGATTTGGCGCTCAATCTTTCGCAGAGCGGGCATCCGGGCGGTAGTCGCTCCAAGGTGCACGGGATGGTGACGATGATGCTGTCCGGCGCGATGCGCTGGAACATCGGCCAGCCGCAGATGCGCTTTGCGGATCGCTTCGTGCTCATCGCGGGCCACACGAACCCGGTCGTCTACGCGACGCTTGCCGTACTCAATGAGGCCATGCGCCTGCGCCACGAGCGCACCGGTGATGCGCGCTTCGCGGCGCCGCTCGGTCCCGAGTTCACGCTCGTGCCTTCCGACCTGTTGACGCTGCGTCAGAACGGCGGACTGCCCGGTCACGCCGAGATGGAGGGCAAGACGCTTTTCTTCAAGGCCAACACGGGGCCGACGGGGCACGGCGCTCCGATCGCGGCCGGGGAAGCCATGGCGCTCAAGCATGCCGGCGCGGGCGAAGTGCGTGTGTTCGCCGTCGAGGGCGAGGGCGGCCACACGGCCGGCGCGCATCACGAGACGAAGAACACGGCGTGGGGGCTCGGCTTGGGCAACCTCGTCTACATGCTCGACTGGAACGACTGCGGCATCGACGATCACCGCATCTCCAGTGTCGTGCACGGCACGCCGCAGTCGTGGTTCGAGAGCTACGGCTGGCGCGTCGCCGGTGCCGAGAACGGTTCCGACTTCGGCGAGGTCGTCGACGCCTTCCACGAGGTGCTGTCGGTGCGCGATGCCGACACGCCGGCCTGCATCTGGCTGCGCACGCGCAAGGGTCGCGGCTACCTCAAGTACGACAACAAGTCGCACGGTGCGCCGCACAAGTACAACGACGAGAACTTCTGGCAGCTGCGCCGCGAGTTCGGCGAGCGTCACGGCGTCTCGTTCATCGACCAGGACAGCGCCGGCCCCGACGATCGCGAAGGTCGCGTCGCGCAGACGCGTGGAGTGCTCGACACGGTGCTCGACGTCATGAAGAGCGACGAGGCCTGGGTCGACGCGATCTCGGATCGTCTCGCCGATCTCGGCGACGAGGTCCCGCGCGAGATCCCGACGTTCACCTGGGACACCTCGAAGAACCCGCTCGACGACAGCAAGCTGACCGACCCCGCGGCGCTGCCCGACGACCTCTTCTTCAAGCCCGGCGAGAAGGCTCCCAACCGCGCCGGGTTCGCCAAGTTCGGCGCCTACGCGAACGCCGTCGGCAAGACCGACTACGGCCGCCCGCTGTTCCTCGTCTGTGCCGCTGACCTCGCCGACTCCACGAACATCTCGGGCTTCGGCAAGGACCACGGCGAGACCAAGGGTGCTGGCTGGTACCACCGCGACACGAACAGGTCCGGCACGATCCTTCCGCAGGAGATCACGGAGTTCACGAACTCCGGACTCGTCTGCGGCATGGCGTCGATCAACCTCTCCGAGAACCCGTTCGACGACTACAAGGGCTACTTCGCGGCCTGCTCGACGTACGGCTCGTTCAGCTATCTGAAGTACGGGCCGATGCGCCTGTGGAGTCAGATGTGCCAGGACAGTCAGATCAAACTCGGGCGCGTCATCTGGGTGGCAGGGCACAGTGGTCCCGAGACGGCGGAAGACAGCCGCACGCACTTCGGCATCTTCGCGCCGGGTGTGACGTCGCTCTTCCCGCGGGGTCATGTGGTGAACCTCCATCCGTGGGAGGCCAACGAAGTGCCGGTCGTGCTCGCGGCTGCGCTCGGCTCCGGGATTCCCATCATCTGTCTACACCTGACGCGTCCGCCGATCGACATTCCCGATCGTGCAGCACTCGGCATGGACAGCCACTTCGCCGCGGCGAAGGGTGCCTACGTCCTGCGCCAGTTCGATCCCGACCGTCCGAAGGATGGTGTCGTGATCGTGCGCGGGACGTCGTCCACGGCCGAACTCGTCAAGAACATGTCGTGGTTCGACGGTGACGGTCCGAACGTCAAGGTCGTGGCTGCGATCTCGCACGCGTTGTTCCGCTTGCAGTCGGACGAGTATCGCGAGAGCGTTCTGCCGGCGGCTGAGTGGTCCGACTCGATGGTGATCACGAACACGGCGCGCTGGAACGTCTCGAACTGGATCCCGCACGCGGTCGCCAGGGATTACGTCATGTCGCCCGACTTCGACGATCAGTGGCGTACCGGCGGAACGGTGAGTCAGATCGTGGCTGAGTCGCATCTCGACGCTGCGAGCCAGCGCGAGGGCATCCAGCGCTTCGTCGACGAGCGCGATCAGCGGCATGAACGCCTGCGCGCGATGATCGGCGACGCCCCGGTCGGCGCCTGAGACCCCGTCGCGACGCGCAACTCTGTTCGCCACGGCCCAGAATCGCGCTAGTGACCTCAAGACTTCTTCTCACTAACCAATACGGCGTCGGTGACATCGGCGTCGTCCTATCCATCCTCGGGGTCTCTCCGTGAGCACCCCCTCAAGAATCCCCCGTCCTGTAAGCTGGACCGCAAAGAGCGCCTGATGATCGGGCTTTGGCGGGCATTTCCCACGCGACAGGTGGGGGGGGATCACTCATGAGCATCATCGAAAAGCCGCACACACTGCGGATCACCGACCATGTGCCGCACGCTGTGGCGCTGGCATTCCTCCGCGCCGACGCGCGTGAGAACGTGTTCCTCATCTCGCGCGTCCGCAAGGGCCGTGGTGAGAACCCCCGTGATCCTGGCTCCGGCATGTTCCTCGGCGCGTTCGACGACGACGAGTCGCTGCGCGGCCTTGCGTTCCTCGGCAACGGTGGGTTGCTCGTGCTGAGTGTCGACGAGCCTTGGGTGGCGTCGACGTTCGCACGTCCGATCTTCGACCGCGGTTTCTTGTTCACGCTGCTGATCGGCGACAACGACGGCAGTCGCGAGTTCATGGCGGAGTACAAGCGCGCCGGTGGTCCCAAGCCGGTGCTCGATCGCAAGCAGCCCTTCTATATTCTCGACAGCAAGAACATCGTGAAGAAGGGTCTCAAAGAGATCGACATGGAGCAGGCGAGCCTCGATTCGATCGAGGAACTCGCGGACCTCGCATGCGAGATGGTCGCCGAGGATCTCAGGCTTGACGAGTCGCGTATCGATCGTCGCCACTATCGGCTGCGCATGACCGAGAAGGTCATGGACGGTCGCGCGTTCCTCTGCCGTGACAACGAGAACAAGGCTGTCTTCAAGTGCGACTTCGCCGAGCTCGGCGCGGACGGCGGGCTGCTCGAGGGCGTCTACACGGTGAAGGACGAGCGCAAGAGCGGCGTCGCTACGCGCGCGATCTGGACGCTCTGTCGCGATCTCCTCGGTCGCGGCGAGATCCCGTTCATCGGGCTGCACGTCGACGAGAAGAACAAGGCCGCGCGCAAGGCCTACGAGAACGTCGGCTTCGAACACCTCACCGACTTCCGCCTGACGCTGATGCCGGTACGCACGGCGACCTGACGCAGAGCGAGACGTTCGAAACACCGCGGGGTCGGCCTGAAAACGGGTCGGCCCCGCGCTGCGTTGATGGGGGCTACGTTGCGTCGTCCAACGTAGGCTCAGTGGATGACGGCGATGACCGTGATGAGGCCGACAAGGAGCGCAGCAAGGGCGACGCGGTGCTGCACGATGCGTCGCAGCTCCGACGTGGCGGCACCGGGCCACGCGTCGAGTTCGGGCTGGGCGGCGGTGACAAGCGAGTGGTGTCGCATGCGTGCGCGTCGCGCGAGTTCTGCGCCGCGTCGCACGGACGCGATGTCGACCGCCGGGGGCACTCCGACTCTCCGCATGAGCGCCACGGCATCGCTGAAGACATCGTCGTGTACATAGAACGTCCCGACCATGTCGTCGCGCTCTTCACGGGCATCGGCGATCGTACGTTCGAAGGTCGTGACGTCCTTGTGGGGCGCGTGACGGCGAGTTCGGCGAGGGGTGCACGCGCGCGAGGCCGGAACTCTGCCAGTTGTTCGTCGGCGCCCAGGGCCGTCAGGACATCGAACGTTGCCGACGCTTCCTCAAGACAGCGATTGGCGTGGACCGTGTCGAGGTGTGCGACCACGTCGTGAGCCAATGCGCTCTCGTTGCGGTAGGGAACTCCGTACCGAGCTCGCCCATGCGACGCAGGCCTCACCCGCGAGGTTGTTCGAGCGTCGCAGCGAGGACCTCGTCCGTGCGTGACGCGCTCCCCCCGCGCTCACTCCTGCGCTTCGAGCCACCTCTCGGCGTCGAGGGCGGCCATGCAGCCCGTGCCGGCGGCCGTGATCGCCTGGCGGTAGACCGAATCGGCGACGTCGCCGGCGGCGAAGACGCCTTCGACGTTCGTGCGCGTCGTTCCCGCTTCGACCTTGAGGTAGCCGGTGTCGTGCATGTCGAGCTGACCCTTGAAGAGCTCGGTGTTCGGCTTGTGGCCGATCGCGACGAAGCAGCCGTCGATCGGCATGTTCGACGCTTCACCCGACACGGTGTTCTTGAGCTTGAGACTCCCGAGCCGACGCGTGTCTGCGTCGCGCGGCAGCATCTCCTCGACGACCGTGTTCGTGACGAACTCGATCTTCGGGTTGTCCTGCGCACGCTTGAGCATGATGGCGCTGGCCCGGAACTCTTCGCGGCGATGGATGATCGACACCTTCGAGGCGAACTTCGTGAGGTAGTTGCCCTCTTCCATCGCGCTGTCACCGCCGCCGATCACGGCGACGTGCACATCGCGGAAGAACGCCGCGTCGCACGTTGCGCAAGCCGACACGCCGTAACCCATGAGGTGATCCTCGCCGGGAACGCCGAGCAGGCGCGCCGTCGCACCCGTCGAGATGATCACCGACTCGGCCTCGATGTCGTTGCCGCTCGAGTCGCGCATCTTGAACGGGCGCTGCGAGAAGTCGACCGAATCGATGCGCCCGGAGCGCAGGTCGGTGCCGAAGCGCACAACCTGCTTGCGGCAGTTCTCCATGAGCGCGGGGCCCATGATGCCCTCCGGGAAGCCGGGGAAGTTCTCGACGTCGGTGGTGATCGTGAGCTGTCCGCCGGGCTGGAGGCCCTCGTACTGGACGGGCGCGAGGTCGGCGCGCGCGGCGTAGAGCGCGGCCGTGTACCCGGCGGGACCGGAGCCGATGATGACGAGCTTGTGGGCCATGAGATGCACTCCAACGTGCCGGAGGACCGGCGGGTGACGGGACAGCGGGCGCGTGACTCTAGCAGAGACGTCGTCCGCCCCGCGACGTCTCGCTTCGTGGGCGCCGAGAGCTGCGTGAGCCTGCTAAGATCGCGCCCGTGAGCACGGGTGAACGAGACATGTTCGGATGGGATGCCGGCGACACCGGTTCGGGTTCGGGCTGGTGGGACGAACCGCCGGCGCGCCCCGGAAAGCGCGGCGCCAAGCGTCGTCCGGCCGCCGTTCGCGAGGGGCCCGCAGCGGAGGACGACGAGCCCGACGAGGACGAGGCACCCGAAACGCTCACCGTGCCCGATGTCGCCGCCCGCATGAGCGCGCTGCTCTCGCGCGAGTTCCCCGAGCCCTTCTGGCTGGTCGGCGAAACCTCGGGCCTCGAGCGCACGCTGCGATCCCGCGGCGGCCACTGGTACTTCAGCCTCGTCGATAACGAAGGCAGTGGCGCACAACGCGCCTCTCTCAACGCGATCATGTGGAAGCGCACCGTCGACGGTCTGTTCGGCAAGCGCGGACGCCTCGCGCGCTCGGGCTTTGAACCCGGTGACGGCGTCGTCTGGCGCGTCCTCGTCAAGCCCGACTTCTACGCGCCACACGGCAAGCTCAACTTCGTTATCCAAGACGTCGACCCGTCTTTCACGCTCGGTTCGCTCGACCGCGAACGACGCGAAGTGCTCGCACGGCTCGAGCGCGAAGGGGCCCACGAGTGGAACAAGGCCGTCGCGCTCGCGGACGTTCCCCTGCGTATCGGCGTCATCACGTCGCAGGGAAGCGCAGCGCATCACGATGTCATGGAAGGCCTCACGAACAGCGGGCTCGGCTTCGAGGTGCTCTTCTGCGACGCGCGCATGCAGGGCGCCGACACGACGCGCACGGTGCGCGGTGCGATCGCCTCGCTCGAGCGGCTCGCACCCGACGTCATCATCGTGGCGCGCGGCGGTGGGTCGCGGCTCGACCTCTCGTGGTTCGACAAGGAGGACGTCGCGCGCGCGATCGCCTCGTGTTCGGTGCCCGTGCTGACCGGCATCGGGCACGAGATCGACACGTCGGTTGCCGACATCGTCGCGCACAGCTCGTTCAAGACGCCGACTGGCGCCGCCGAGTTTCTCGTCGAGCGTGTCAGCAACGTCGCCCTCGAGCTGGAAGGCAGCTTCGAGCGTATCCTGCATCTGACGGGCGTCGGGCTCGACGAGGCCCAGGCGCGCCTGCTCGACGTGTGCCGGCGTACGCGCCAGGCTGCGAGCATCTGGGATGGTCGCGAGCGCGCCGTGCTCACGGACGTTTCCACGCGTCTGCGCGCCGCCGCACGACAGCTCGTCGACGGTGAGCAACGGCGCGTCGATCGCTTTGCGTCGCGCCTCGTCACGGGGCGCCACGTCGACGCTCTCGGCGAGCACGATCGCCGTCTCGCGTCCATTGCCGAACGCCTCGGCCACGTTGCCACGGCGACCCTCGCGAAGCACGAGCAACGCGTCTCGCTCGATGCCGAGCGCGTCCGTCTGCTCGATCCCTCGACGGTGCTCGAGCGCGGCTATGCCTACGTGAAGCGCGGTGGCGAGGTGGTCAAGGATGCCGTGGCCGTGCGCGCGGGGCAGGACCTCACGATCGTCTTCCGCGATGGTGACATCGACGTGAAGGCCAAGCGCGGACGTCGCGCACCCGAACCCACGCTGTGGGATGAACTCGAAGAACCGCCGTCCGAGGAGAGCCCCGTTGGCGACGCGTAAGAAGAAGCCGGAGCAGCCCTCATTCCGTCAGGCGCGCGAGCGGCTCGACGAGATCCTCGACGAGCTCGAGTCCGACACGGGCGACATCGATGAACTCGCGGCGCGGGTGAAGGAGGCAGCCGGCCTGATCCGCACGTGTCGCGAGAAGCTCTCGTCGGCGCGGCACGAGGTCACGGCTGTGGTGGCTGAACTCGCAACCGAGGAAAAGCGCACGGCTGCGGAGGCGTCGGCGGGTGACAGCGCTGGAGTCGCGGAGGATGACGACGTCCCCGAGCCCGAGCCGCCGCCGGGCTTCAGCGACGATGTCGTGGAAGACGACCTGCCGTTCTAGCTCAGGCTTCTGGAGCGAAGGTGGTGCCACTTCGTGACACGTCGTCCGCGCACATGGACACTCGAGCCCGAGCCTTTGGGCGCTCAGCCCGCGAGGGCGTCTGCCAGCACGTCCACGACCTGCGCGGGCTCGATCGCGCTGATCGCGTCGTTCGCCACGTCGGGGTCGTCGAAGAAGACTTCGCTCGCGCGTGACGCGGCCCCGAAGCCGGCCGCCGCGACGGGCGTGTCGAGCGGCGTGGCCCACCACGTGCCCGCCTTGCTTGTCTCGTGCGCCTGAAGCGTCTGCATGGCAGCGGTCAGCGAGATGCGCGGCGGAGGGCTCGGACGCGCGAGGTCGAACCACGACTCGACGCGGAAGAGGAAGCGGTAGCGCCAGCCGCCGGCATCCGGCGTGACGAGCAGGACACGCGAGCGATCGGCGGCAAGTGCATGCAGGCCGTACTTCGTGATCGGCGCCGTTCGCGTGACGACGGCGAGATCCAGGTCGGCGTGGTGCTCGACGGCGGCATCGCCGCCCTGCCCGAGTGCGGCGATCTCCCGAGCGACGGCTTCGTGCCGGTCTTCCCAGAGGAACGCGAGCCGATCCGGCGCGTCGAGCAGATCCGGCAACTCGTCGATGAGCCAGCGGTACGCCTGCTCCCAGCGTTCGCTGTTCGATGAGACTGACGACAGCGCCCCGTGGAGCGGCGAACGTGGGTCGTCGGGCCGCGACAGAGCCATGACGGTGAGTTCGATCGCGAGGGCGTCGGGGCCACGCCAGACGCCGAAGTCACCGGTGGCGGCGGCAGCGAGCAGGGCGTCCTCGCGGCTCAGTGCCTCCTCGGGGCGCAGCGCCACGAACGCGGACAGGACACCGTCCGTGTCGTAGTGATGGTTCGTGACGACGTCGAACGAACCCGTCAGCGCCGCACGCTCAGCCGGCGCGAGCTTGGCCCAGGCAAGCACGATTCCCGTGCTGAGATCGTGCTTCAACGCCTCGGGCGTGTCGTTGCCCGGCCAATGGCTCAGGCATCGATAACCATCAACGACCCCATCAACACACAGGGTGATGGCGGGATCGAGCGTGGGCGTGAAGAACCGAAACTGCGACATCGTGTGCCTTCAGCCCGCAACGTTGGAACGAGCCACCCGGGGCGTCGCGAACGACGCCCCGGGTGCAGCGCTCTTAGAGGTCGTGCGGACGCACCGTCGAACGCTTGTTCGACTGAGTACGCTCTGCAGCCTTATCGAGGGCCTCGCGAACGAGGTTTGAGACGGCTTCGGCGAGATCACCTGAGCACATCAGACCCTTCGTCTTGATGTAGGCCTTGATCTTGCTGCCGATGACGAGGGATTCATTGTCGGCCATTTGGCTCTCCCCGGCGCGACCGTCGCGGCGACGACGCGCGGATGCGTTTAATGTCAGGGCGCCGGCACTCTTCCGGCGACGGGAACGAGCGTAACCAGCCAAATCCCCGGTCCAAGGCCAATCTTTGAGGTTTTCGCCAGGCTCGGTCTTTTTGTGGCGATGGATCTTGATGGGTGGGGGTCTCAATCCGGATGACCCTGGAATGGCTCGGATCGAGCTGGTATCACCCGAAATGCCCCCACGTCTGCTCTTGGCATGTCGAAATGAAGCGCACTCCGCTGATCCTTTCCCTCACCCTGCTCGCCGCCATCCTGTCCGGATGTGCGTCGCGCGGTAACTACCTCATCAATCGCGGCGGTGACCTCGCCGACGTCGTGCAGGTCCAGTTCCTGGCCGGAAAGGGCGCCGTGGCGAAACTCGAAGTCACGCGTTTGCTGCACCTCGGTCTGGGTCACTACTCGGACGCCGGTGCCGCCGGTCTTGCGAATCGCGAGCTCGCGACCTGGCGCACGTCCGCGTGCACGTGGGGCCTGCTCTTTGGCTACCACGACGAACGTGACACCACTCGCATCGGCCAGTTCAGCGGCAGCTACGGCTGGCTATTCCACGAGCCCGGGCCCGGTGGTTTCGAAGAGGCCGCCCCGCTCAACCAGCTCGACCTTCTTACCGTCCGTGGAACGCTTATGTTGTTCCTCGGAATCGACCTAGAACTGAAAGTTGGCGAGTTCCTCGACTTCGTCGCGGGCATCTTCCAGTTCGATCCTGCTGGCGACGATGTCGACAGCGCTGATTGGGTGAAACATCCATGAGAAAGACCTTCGCGGTTCTCGCTGTTGTCTTGGCGACATCCCTTCCGTCCTGCGTCTGCTTTACGGAGTACATGCAGCATCGCACCAACGACCTCGCCGACATCGTGCAGCCGCACGTTGGTTTCGGCTCGGGCGGCGGTGTGAAGCTCGAGGTGACGCCCCTCGTGCACCTCGGCTACTACGACAGCGGCCACGCCACGGCGCTGGGTTGGACGATGCCGGTTCCCGGTGAGCGCATCTACGGCACCTGGGAAGAGCACGTGCAGGCGCTCGGCTTTGTCCTCGGTGGTCGCGAGACTTACACCGACGACCTGACCGGACGCGAGTTCGACACCGTCTACGGTGATTACGGGGCGATGCACAACCTCCCCTCGAACCCGCTCCACTGGCTGTTCGTGCGCGGCACGATCGGCGCCTTCGGTCATCTCGACGTGCAGGTCAGCCCCGGTGAAGCCATCGACTTCATCCTCGGCGTCTTCACGTTCGACCCGGGTGGCGACGACGCGATGCGTTACTACCCCTGACGTTCGCGCTTCGGCGCTGACGTGCCTTCATCACCCCGCCGGGCGACGCTCGGCGGGGTGATGTCGTGTCAGGGGGCGCCGAGGGTGATGTCGACGAGCCGGTGCAGCGCGAAGAGGCTCGTCCAGGGGCGGTTGGCCGCGAAGGTGTCGAAGGGCGTGGGGTCATCGGCGATCGACGGGCGCACGGTGAACGCGAGGCCGAGGACGGTGCCGGGGGCGAGGCGCAGGCCGGGGATGCTCGGCGCCTCGGCGGGGACGAAGACGTCGGCGGCGCCGGGGCCCAGCGTCGCAGGCAACGAGACGCGGATGACCACGCGTCCGTCGGCCGTGGCGCTCGTGGCGAGCGCGACGCCTTCGAGGAGGCGATCGCCGACGAACACGCCGCGCGGATCGCTGTGCGCGCGCAGGGCGAGGCGCGCTGGTCCGGCCCAGACGTCGGACGTACCGCCGACCCGCACGTCGCTCTCCCACCGCCCGAGGGCACCGCTTCCGTCGAGGTCGATGAAGATATCGCTCGGCGTCGACGTCGTGATCGCGAGGTGCAGGGCGTCGGGTGTCCAGCTCGCGTCCAGCAGGATCGATGCTCTGCCCGTCGGACCGGATGCGATGCGCTGCGGTTCGACACCATGCGGCAGCGTCGCTGCGACGTTCGCGAGCGGGTGCGGGTCGTCGCCGTCACGGAGGCCATCGCCGTCGGTGTCGGCGAGCACGGGGGACGACCCCGCGTAGAGGCCGGCGCACCACTCGGCGAAGTCATCGAGCCCGTCGTCGTCGGAGTCGATGCGCGTGGCATCCGCGCCGAAGCGTCGCTCGTCCACAGGCAGACGGGGTGCGTCGTCGGCGAGACCGTCACCATCGGTGTCGACGAAGAGCTCGATGTCCGCGTAGCGCGGCGGCACGGCCGTCCAGTCGGGGAACAGCGCGTACACGTGAGCCAGGCCGTCCCAGCCCTCGCCGGCATCGAAGGCGCGACCGACGTAGGCGCCGAGCCGTCCGGCGGGGATGTCCTGCTCGACGTGGTGGCTCGGATGCATGGTGACGCCGGCCGCCGGACCGATCGAGAGCTCGAGCGCGTGGTTGAACTCGTGCAGGAACGTCCACGTGACGAACGGCAGCGGTCCAAGCGTGTCGCGCGGTGTGGCGGGGAGCGCGCCGCGCGTGGGGCCGAAACCGGCGGGCGTGTCGTCGAGCAGCTCGAATCCGGAGTAGGCGCCGTCGGCCCGGTCAGAGATGGCGTAGACGAACGCGTAGTGTGCCTCGCGCACACCGGAGCTGCGCAGTCGTCGCTCGACGAGGGCCATCGAGGGGCCGGTGAGGTCGGGCGTGGGGCCGGCGAGGGTGATGACGTCGATGTCGAGGAGTGCCTGCCCGCGCGTGTGGCGAAAGACGAACATGCGCGCTGCGTCGAGTGCGGCGCGAACGTCGTCGAGCGACTCGGCGCTGTCGTCGGCGAAGAGCGTGACGAGGATCGGGAGGCGGTGCGTGGAGCGGACCTCCTCGGCGCGGCGGGCCGGGATGCGCGCGCGGGTGAACGGCGAGATCGGACTCGTGGGGTTGCCGAACGCGTCGATGGAGCGGAAGGCGTAGAGGTACGCCGAGCCGGGGTCGACGCCGGTGTCGTGCCAACGTGTCGAGACGGTTGTCGCGAGGCTCTCGGGCTCCTTCTCGCCGGCCGTCCGACGGAGGACCTCGAAGGGCGGCGTGCCCGTCATCTCGACGGTCGCGCGTGCGCCGAGCGCCTCGACGAGTGGCGCCCGCGGTGTTGCTGCGAGCGGCGCGACCAGCAGCGACACGCGCGGCCCCGTCAGCGTGCCGAGCGTCGGCATCAGCGTCACGGGTCCGCCCACGCGCGCCACGGCTCGACCGTCGTCCGTGAGCGTGAGGGCGCGTTGCGGGCTCACGACGACGCTGGCGAGTTCGGTGAGGTCGGTGCGTCCGCCGCGCGAGTCGGTTCCGCGGATGATGACGGGAAACGAGCCGCGCTCGGGCAGTGAGGTGGGTGCCTCGACGAGATCCAGAGCGACGATCGTCATCGTGGCGTGGACGTCGAAGGCCGTAACGACGAGTGGCGTCGCGTCGGCGACCACCACTGCGAACTCGAGCGAATCAACGGGCACGTCGCGCAACGTGAATGCAGCGCGTGCGCCGGCTGCGACGTCGACGTCACCGGCGGCGAAGCGCGCTCCGCCGGCTTCGACGACGGTGAGGGAGACGCTCGCCGCGTTGTCGAGGACGAGGCCGACATGTCGCACGACGCACGGCGTGTCGAACGCCAACGTCCACCGCGCCGGGGCGGTGTCAGCGGCCGCGGCGATCGATGTCGGGTCATCGTCGAGCAACGCCACGAGATTGCGCGCGTCCCAACACTCCGACTCCACGACGAGGCGCTCGGCTCGCATCCAACCCAGTAGGTCGACACGCGCGACGAGTTCTTCCTCCATCAATCCGTGTGCCGCGAGGCCGAGCACAACGAAGACAGCAGCGTAGATGCGCAGTGTCATTCCCCTGGAGCGTATTGATGATCTGCTTCTGATGAGCGGCGACGCGCAGGACTCGTCGAGGCTTCCCGTCCCGACGAGGGCGACTCAGCGGGGTTACTCATGGACGATCTGCTGCGGTCGCATCTAATTCTTCCTGGCAGCATCGAAGCGATGTTTCTGATCCTCACCGGCCAGAACAGGCCGCTTCCGATCAGACACCTCACTTCGCCGCGCCAGCAAAGCCCCGCTGCGACCTCGCGACAATCGTCCATGAACAACCCGGGCAGGTGAGTGCCGCGCGCCGAATGAGATCCTCGACACGCTCCTGATTTCAGACAACCGATGGGATGTCGATGCCAGCCCATGTAGAAGGTGTCTACCTATGATGAACGGCGTCGAGTCGACATCGCAACGGTCGGGCATGGTGACATGATGGAGGGCAGCGTTTCGGTGACGAGCTGGCGGCGGTTGCGGGTGGTCGTCTATGTCTTCGTGGCGGCCGCGGTGCTGCACGCTGTCGTGAAGGCGATGGCAGGGGTCGACCCGCCGGATGGCGAGGCCTACCAGGCGCTGCTCGGCGAAGACGGACGCGTCGAGTGGGCGCAGGCCGGGCTCTACGCGGCGTCGGGATGGGCGCTGCTGATCTTCGGACGCGGGGTGATCCAGAAGGGTGTCGGGTGCGCCCTGCTCGCCATGACGGTGCGCGAGCTCGACCGCTTCCTGGAGGGCTTCGTCGGGTCGGACGTGCAGGGCATGCTGTTTCGTGGTCTCGCCCTGCTCGCCGTCATTCTCGTCGTGCGTGGCATGTGGCTTGGCCCAGCGCGCGCCGAGCCCCTGGCCCCGCTGCCCCGCGCACTCCTCACCATCGGCGCCCTCACGGCCCTCGGGTTCGCGCAACTTCTCGGCCAACGCGACGCCTGGGAACACATCATCCGTCCCGAGTACGGCAGCATGGGCAAGCGCCTCGCCGAGGAGAGTCTCGAGCTCCTGGGCGCCGTCTGGGTCACGCTGAGCGCCGTTGAGCAGCTCGTCTTCACGCGGCGCGCCCGCGCAGACTCATGACGTAGCCGGCGGGCTGTGGCATAAAGGTCGATCGCTCCCGTACCCCGATCGGCACGACACGTCCCATGGCCAGCCGCCCCTACACACCCGTTCGCGCACCCCACGGCAACACGCTCTCCTGCAAGAGCTGGCAGACCGAGGCAGCGCTCCGCATGTTGATGAACAACCTCGACCCCGAGGTGGCCGAGGAGCCCGAGAAGCTCGTCGTCTACGGCGGTTCCGGGAAGGCGGCGCGCAGCTGGGAAGACTACGACGCGATCGTGGCGGCACTCCGGGATCTCGAAGATGACGAGACGCTGCTCATGCAGTCGGGGCGTCCGGTGGGGATCTTCCGCACACACACTGACGCGCCGCGCGTCCTCATCGCGAACAGCAACCTCGTCGGCCAGTGGTCGAACTGGGAGCACTTCAACGAGCTCGAGAAGCAAGGGCTCATCATGTACGGCCAGATGACGGCCGGCAGCTGGATCTACATCGGCAGCCAGGGGATCGTCCAAGGCACGTACGAAACGTTCGCGGCCGCGGCGAATCGGCACTTCGACGGATCGCTCGAGAAGCGGCTCGTCGTGACGGGCGGCTTGGGTGGCATGGGCGGCGCCCAGCCGTTGGCGGCCGTGATGGCGGGTGCGTCGTTCCTGTCGGCGGACGTCGACGCCAAGCGCATCGAGAAGCGTCTCGCGACGCGCTACATCGACGAGATGGACGACGATCTCGACAAGGCCATCGATCGCGCGCTCGAGTGGAAGGCCGCCGGCACCGCGAAGTCGATCGGCTGGGTCGGCAACCAGGTGGAGTTGCTCGAGCGGATGATCGAGCGCGACCTCGTGCCCGACATCCTCACCGACCAGACCTCGGCACACGATCCGCTCAACGGCTACGTGCCGCGCGACATGGCCTTCGAGGACGCCGTCGCCCTCCGTAGCAGCGATCCCGACCAGTATCGGGAACGTTCGCTGCAGACGATGGTCGATCACATCCGCGCGATGCGCACGCTGCAGGACCGCGGTGCCATCACGTTCGACTACGGCAACAACCTGCGCGGCTACGCCGAGACGGCCGGCGCGACGGACGCGTTCAAGATCCCCGGCTTCGTGCCCGAGTACATCCGTCCGCTGTTCTGCGAGGGCAAGGGGCCGTTCCGTTGGGCCGCGCTGAGCGGCGACCCCGAGGACATCTTCCGCACGGACGAAGCGATCTTGCGACTCTTCCCGGAAGACAAAGCACTCGCGCGCTGGATCCACATGGCGCAGGAACGCATCGAGTTCCAAGGCTTGCCGTGTCGGATCTGCTGGCTCGGACAAGGCGACCGCGCGCGTGCGGGTCTCGCGTTCAACGCGATGGTGGCCGACGGCCGCTTGAGTGCGCCCCTCGCGATCGGGCGTGACCACCTCGACACCGGATCGGTCGCCTCACCGAACCGCGAGACCGAGGGAATGAAGGACGGCACGGATGCGATTGCCGACTGGCCGTTGCTCAACGCGCTGCTGAACACGGCGTCCGGCGCGACGTGGGTGTCGATTCACAACGGCGGCGGCGTCGGCATCGGTTACAGCCAGCACGCAGGCCAGGTGATCGTCGCGGACGGCACGGACGCTGCGGCGCGTCGGTTGGAGAACGTGCTGACGAACGATTGCGGCACGGGTGTCATGCGTCATGCCCACGCGGGTTATGACATCGCGATCGACACCGCGAAGGCCAAGGGGCTGAACCTGCCCGGCATCACCTGAGCGAGCGTCGGCAGCGCCGCCGTCGTCTCGACGACGTTCACCATTCCGCGCGAGGCGTTCCGGTTTCTCGGAGCGCCTCGTCGCGTTCTGCTACGAAACCGCCAAGCGTGAGATCTCAACAACGGCGCGTGTCGAGTTACGCCGATGCATGTCGTGCGGTCGTGGCATCGGTACCGCTACGATCGAGACTTGACCGGTATCCCCAGGGAGTACCCATAAATGTCGTCATCTGATTTCGAACAAGCCTTCGACTCTTCGGAGCCGCCACGTAGCGGCAACAAGGGACGGAGTGGATTCGGCGAAGGCCCCAGACGCTGGGGCGGGCCCGTGATCGGTTTCGTGGTGATGGCCGTGCTCCTACTCGCGTTCATCACGGGGCGCGGCGGGATCGTCGAGATCGAAGATGCGCAGGTCGCGGTGGTCGTGAACTACCTCAATGGCGAGGTCGAACTCTTCGAGCAGCCGGGCTACCAGATCTTTCTGCCGTTCGTGAAGCAGGCCTTCCTGTTCGACAAGAGCCCGCAGAAGTTCTTCATGCAGGGCAACGAAGACCGGAGCGAGAACCACGTGACGAAGCTCACGGTGCGCGCGAGCGACGGGTCGAACCTGTTCTTCGAGGAAGTCGAGATCCAGTACGAGCTGATCCCGTCGAAGGCCGGTGACGTGCTCTACGACTCCGGTCCCGGCGACTCTTTCAAGCTCGAGTGGATCCGCTCGTTCGCGCGGTCGATCCTGCGCGACGAGTTCGGCAAGTTCTCTGCCACCCAGGTCGCCGACCCGACGGTCTATGGAACAGCCACGGCCGAGGTGCGCGCGAAGCTCAACGAGATGCTCGAGCCGCACGGCGTCAAGATCATCCAGATCGTCACGCCGAAGCCGAAGTTCGACGCGGCCTACGAGAAGGCGATCGAGGATCGCAAGCTCGCGAACCAGGAAGTCGAGCGCATGCGCACGAAGGCGCAGCAGCTCAAGCAGGAGCGTGATCGTCGTCTCGCGAGTATCGATGCCGAACGCGCCGTCGAGTTCGAGGTGTTGAAAGGCGAACTCGAGAAGAGCCGTGTCGATGCCGACCGCGAACGCGTGCGCGTCGAACGCTCAGCGGACGCATACTCGCGTGGCACCGTGGCTGAAGGTGAAGCGCGACGGTCACGTCTCACCGAAGAGGCGCGTGGCATGGCAGACAAGGCGCGCAAGGAAGCCGAGGGGCTCAGCGCGAAGATCGCCGCGCTCGAGAAGCAGGGCGAAGTGCTCGTGCGCGAACGACTCGCACAGCGGCTGTCCGAGATGTCGTTCGAACTCGTCCCCTACACGCGTGATCCGGCACCGGACCGCGTACAACTCGAAGGCGCCGAAGCCCTTTTGGAGGGAGGCAAGTGATGAATCGCAGAGTCATCGCCGCACTCGCGGTGGTCGTGATCGGTCTCCCGATCGTCTTCCAGCTCTTCTTCATCCGCATCCATCCGATGGACATCGGCGTTCGTCAGGCGCGCTGGGGCGGTGGTGGTATCGAGTTCACGGACTTCACGACGGGCTTTCACATCGACATCGTCGGCTACCACCGTTGGTACACGCTGCCACGGACGACGCACTTCCTGCACTTCAACGCGGACACCGGAGCGCGCGGGTCACGAACGCCCACGGGCCCGCGCAACACGACGACGTGGGCTGCTCCGCTCGAGCTGCGCACGAAGGACCAGAACCAGACGACGATCGAGGTGACCGTGCCGTACCGGATCATTCCGGGCAAGGCGCACATGATCTTGAAGGACGGCTACCGAAACGCCTACCGCAGTCGCGTCGAGTCGACGGTCCTCTCGGAGCTGCGTACCGAGCTCTCGGAACTCTCGAGTGAAGATCTCCAGAGCACCGATATGCGCCTGGCTCGCGTCGAAGAACTGTTGCCCGAACTGAACGTGCGACTCGCGGAGTATCACTGTGTCGCCGAACGGATCCTGATTCGCCGCGTGTCCTTCCCGCCCGAGTACGAGCAGAAGCTGCAGTCGAAGCAGTACATCACGCAGCTCGCGGAGCTCGATGGTGCCCAGGCACTTCAGGCGAATGAAGAGCAGGTCACGAACTCGATCGAGCGACAGATCGGTGCCGAAGAGAAGCGACAGAACGCCGACTGGGATCTGAAGATCCAGGAGGAGAAGAGCAAGTACGAGGTGCTGATCGCCGAGATTCACGCCGAGGCAGCAAAGTACGAAGCGCAGGTGCGTGCCGCAGCCGAAGCGACGCAGGTGTCCCATGAGGCCGAAGGACAGCTCGCGATCGATCAGGCCGAGGCGCTGCGCAACGAGTTGCGCAATGACATCCTCAACAGTCGTGGCGGTGACATCTTCCTCGCGCTGGAAGCAGCATCGAATCTGAGGATGCCGAAGATCGTGCTGAACAGTAACGATCCGCGCGTGCCGATCGTGCTCGACATCGATGCGATGACGAAGCTCCTGCTCGGCGGCTCGAGCAAGTCGAAGGACGCCGACAAGTAAGCGTTCGCTGACGTGAGCAGGTGACGCAGAGCGAATCTGCGCAGCCTGCTCACGGAGCGCGGCCGGCAACCACGCGGATCGATGCGGGGAAGGCCAGGTCGGCGCCGCGCGCGTAGGGCGCGACCGCGGTTGCGACGGCAGCGCGCACGGCCTCACGGGTCTCGGGTGCGAGACGATCGAGGCGCCAGGCGACGCGGTCTGAAGCCTCGCGGCGTGTCTCGAGAAGGTTCTCGGGTGTCACGCCCTGCTCCGTCATCGTGATGTCGACGTGCGTGTCGGTGACGTCGGTCCAACCGACGGACCGCGCCATCGCGGCGAGCACGCCGGGCTCGGCGTACTCGAAGACGGTGCGTGTCCCGAAGGTCTCGGGCAGCGCGGGCGCGCCGGCGTCGTCGAGCGCTTGCCCCACCGTGAGGAAGAAGGGGTTCTCCGTGCCAGGACCCCAGACGACGAGCACGATGCGTCCGCCGGGTCTGACGATGCGGCCCATGTTCGTGAGCGCGGCCTGCGGGTCGGCGAAGAACATCGTGCCGAAGCGGCAGCAGGCGCAATCGGCGAGGTCATCGGCGAGCGTCAGCTCCTCGGCCTCCATGACGTGACCGTGCACGTTCTCGATGCCACGCGCCGCGGCGCGCTGGATGAGCGCCTCGATCATCGCGCCCACGCCATCGGTCGCCTCGACCCGACCGCTCGGTCCGACCCGCTCGGCGATGCGTAGCGACGGGTCGCCCGGGCCGCACGCCACGTCGAGCACGGTCTGTCCAACTTTCGGGCACAGTGCCGCCAAGAGTGCCTCAGTGGCCTCTTCTGTCGCTTTTTCGATGTGATCGGCATCTCGCACCCAGCGTTCGGCCGATTGTTTCCACGCGTCGAGGTCGGTCGAGGGGGGCATCGCAGGGCGCAGTTTCGTTCAGAGAATGGCGTGAATCAGGAGTGTATGACTATTCATTAAAATAATGTACGCGCGTTGTAAGTAACGAAACTGCAGGCACTTAGAGATTCTCTCCATGCGTTGACAGTTCTCGGAAACTCGGAGTAGACTTCGTCATTCGGGATCTTACTCCCGCTCCGCCCGTTGTCCGTTTCCTTCCCGTTCGTTCCGAGGACCCTCATGGCACCTCTCCGATTTGCTCGCCTGGCGCTTCCCGCCGCGGTGGTGATGGGGCTCAGCGCTCCGTCTGCCTTCGCTCAGGCGGACGCCGCGATGGCAAACCCGTCGTTCTCTCCCGATGAAAACCCTGTCCTTCCCGGGCAGACGACTCTCGGAAAGCTTCTCTTCTGGGAGGAGCAAATGAGCATCGACAACACGATGGCGTGTGCCACGTGTCATATCCACGAGGCTGGTGGTTCCGATCCCCGCGCCGTCATGGGCACCGCGCCCGGTGCGGATGGACTCTTCGGCACGACGGACGATGTCGCTGGTTCGCCTGGCGTCGTGGCTCAGGTGTTCGGCAACTTCTCGCACGAAGGTGTGTTCTTCCCGAACGTGCAGGCGACGGGGCGTAAGACGCCGTCCGCGATCAACGCCGGTTCCTTCTCCGAACTCTTCTGGGATGGTCGCGCGCAGGGCGAGTTCCGTGATCCGCTCACCGACGCCATCGCGATCGAGTTCGGTGGTGCTCTCGAGAGCCAGGCTGCTGGCCCGCCGCTCTCGGACGTCGAGATGGGTGGCCCCGGTTTCGGCTGGGCCGACATCGCCAACAAGATCGCGCAGGTTCGCCCGATGGCCCTCGCCACGGACATCCCGCCCGACATGGCCGACTTCATGTCGCAGCACGCGTCCTACCCCGACATGTTCGAGGCGGTCTACGGCACTGACGAAGTCACGCCGACGAAGATCCTGTTCGCCATCGCGAACTACGAGCGCACGCTTGTCTCGGACGAGACGGTCCTCGACCAGTTCCTCAAGAACGAGATCACCGAGTTCCCGCCTGAGTTCGCGTCCGGCGCCGAGCTGTTTCAGAACACCGCCAACTGCACGTCGTGCCACGTCTTCCCGAACACCACCAACGGCAACTTCCACAACATCGGTGTCCGCCCGGACTCCGAGGATGGTGGCCGCATGGACTTCACGGCCAACCCGGACGACGTCGCGAAGTTCAAGACGCCGAACGTCCGTAACGCCAAGCTGCGCGTGCCGCTCTTCCACAACGGTGGCAAGCAGACCGTCCGTGACGTGGTCGAGTTCTACAACAACGGCAGCGACTTCCCGGGTCCGAACCTCGACCCCGAGATCGTGCCGCTCAACCTCACGGAACAGGAGATCGACGATCTCGTCTTCTTCATCGAAGAAGGCATGACGGACCCGCGCGTCGAGAACCGTCAGTTCCCGTTCGACCGTCCGACGCTCCGCAGTGAGCTCGGCGCGCCGAACCCGATCTTCGGTGTCGGTCAGCTCAACGGTGGTGGCACGGAGATGACGGTCCTGGCTCAGTCGCCGGCCGCCATCGCTCACCCGAACTGGCTCGTCGGTGTCGCAGACGCTACGGCCAGCCAGGCGCTCGTCACGGCCTTCTCGTTCGATTCGGACGATGGTTCGCCGCTTCCCGACATCCGCTACCCGATCCCGATGAACATCGACATCGATTCGATGTTCCTCGTGCTCTTCGGCTCGACGGATTCCTTCGGTGTCGGCAACGTGCAGATCGCCTTCCCGAAGAACCCCGCGCTCGTCGGCATGACGTTCTACGCTCAGTCGTTCGTCACCGACCCGGCTGTCACGGAGACGTCGGGCGTCTACGGTTCGAAGGGCACCGAGGTCACGGTCTTCTGATCTGACCCGAAGCCCGGTTCCAAAGAAGTCCCACGCGGGCGTCGCGACTCACACGAGTTGCGGCGCCCGCGTCGCGTTGAGCCCGCGAACGGGTATCCTGCGAACGCGCCGCGGCCAACGCTCTCGGCGCACGAGCCGTTGTACTCGCGCGTTTTCCCCGCTCCCTGGACCTGCCGATGTCGTCGCTGCCTCATTCGAAGCGCCGCTGTGCTGCTGCGGCAGCGATGCTCCTCACCACACTCTGCGGTTGCTCTGACGGCGTCCCGCAGACGAAGGACGTGAACATCCTGATCCTGTCCGTCGACACGCTGCGCGCCGATCGACTGGGTCTGTACGGGAACGACGACTGGGATGTTTCGCCTTCGCCGACGATCGATGCGCTCGGTGCCGAGGGTGTGACGTTCGATCAAGCGCTCGTGCCACGCGGCCAGACGCGCCCGTCGATCGCGGCGCTCTTCTCGGGCAAGTACCCGATCACGACGGGCGTGCGCGAGAACGGCTTCATGTTGCTCGACGAGCACATCACGTTCATGCAGCGGCTGCAGGCCGGCGGCCACCAGACGGGCGTCTTCGTTTCGAACTTCGAGGAGACGAAGCGCGGTGCCAACTGGATCTATCGCGGCGCCGATGTGCAGCGCGGCGGCTCGACGGGGCATTCGTCACAGCGCGCACCCGAGCCGCAGATCATCGCGCAGGCTCAGTGGGACCAAACCGTCGAGGAGGCCGCGATCGACTTCCTCGACAAGGTCGACACAGCGCGTCCGTTCGCGTCGTATGTGCACTTCTACGATGTGCACAAGCCGTTCAACCCGCCGGCCGGTTACGACCGCTACGGCAAGTACGCCGGAATGCCGGAAGCGCTCGAACACACGCAGGGTCCGCCGGCGTTGGACATCGAGCGCCACATCGACGAGATCACGCTCAGCGATCGCGATGTTCCCGACGACGAGCTGCAGCGCATCTTCGGGTTGTACGACGGCACCGTCACGGCGACCGACGACCGGATCGCGCGCATCCTCGCCAAGCTTGACGAGATCGGCGAGCGTGAGAACACATACATCATCGTGACGGCCGATCACGGTGAGGAACTCTTCGATCACAACCGGTACTTCTATCACGGCAACAGCGTCTACAACGGCGTCGTCGGTGTGCCGCTCGTGATCGCAGGTCCTGGTCTCCCCGAGGCGGCGCGGCGCTCGATGCCCGTGTTGAACATGGACGTCACGGCCACGATCTACGATCTCGCCGGGCTCCCGCAGCCAGCGGACATCGAAGGCTTCAGTCTTGTCGACGCTCTCCACGGGAGGAGCGACGAGGTGCGTCCCTTTGCGTTCGTGGAGTGGAAGGACATCGTGTTCGGCGCGACGGACGGGCGCTACTCGTACATCCACAACCCCGATCACGCGCGTCTGATGAAGCCGCCGTTCTTCGGGACCGATCAGTCGTACATGATCCGCTGCTACGAGGGTTACGACCTCGCGAACGACTATCTCCAGCAGAACGACATCTTGCAGGCCTACGCGCCCGCAACGCTCGCCAACGTGAGTGGCTTGCCCGGCGAGTTCGGGCCGCTGCGCACGGCCTTGGACGAGTGGCTGGACGACCCGAGTCACGAGAAGGAACTCTCGTGGCCCGGGATCGAGCGTGAGAAGGCTGAGGAGTTGAACGCCCAGGAGAAGCGCAACAACGACCTCGCGCTGATGGGCTACCTGCCCGTGACGGCGCTCCAGCACATCAGCGACGGTGAGTGCCCGGACGAGCAGTGACATGCTGATCCAGCTCGCACTGACCGCACTCGTTCTCACCAGCATGGCACCCGCGCAAGACATCCCCGCCGACCTCCTCACCGTTGCCGAGCGCAGTGGCTTCAAGGCCACGGCGCGCCATGCTGACGTTGTCGAGCTCGTCGACCGGCTCGTCGATCTCTCGCCATACGCCACGCGTGCGACGCTCGGTACGTCGTTCGAAGGGCGCGAGCTTCCGCTCATGATCCTCAGCGATCCGCCGGTTGCCGACGCGGCCGCGGCGCGCGCACTTGCCGACGCCGAAGGGCGCGTGATCGTCCTTGCCTTCGCGAACATCCATGCCGGCGAAGTCTGCGGCAAGGAGGCGCTGCCGATGCTCGCGCGCGACATTCTCATGTCGCCCGACGCGCCCGAACACCGCGCGCTTCTCGAGCGTTGCGTGCTCGTCTTCGCGCCGATCTACAACGCCGACGGCAACGAGCGCTTCGCGCCCGACAACCGTCCCGGCCAGCTCGGCCCCGAAGAGGGCATGGGCATCCGGCGCAACGCCCAGGACCTCGACCTCAATCGCGACGCGATGAAGCTCGAGGCTCCCGAGTCCCAGGCGCTGGCCGCGTTCCTCACGGCGTGGGACCCGCACCTCGTCTTCGACCTCCACACCACGAACGGCTCGCTTCACCGCTATCACCTGACGTATGCGCCGCCGCTCAACCCCGCCGGTCCAAGCGGTCCGATCGAGTTCGTCCGCGACGAACTCCTCCCGGAGGTGACGACGACACTCGAGCAGCGCTTCGGATGGCGCACGTTCTATTACGGCAACTTCGAAGACGAACACGGCGTGTGGGGCACGTACTCGGCGCTGCCGCGTTTCGGTGCGCAGTGTCACGGCTTGCGCGGACACCTTTCGATCCTCTCGGAGGCCTACAGCAAAGCGCCGTACGAAGAGCGCGTCCTGTGCACGCGCGACTTCGTCCGCACGACGTTGCTCAGCGTCGCGCGTCAGGCGTCCGAGGTGCGTGCGCTCGTTGAAGCCGGGCGCGCGGAGGTGACGGCGGCCGGGCGGCGTGGCGACGGGAGCGACGGCGTGGGCATTCGCTTTGCGCGCGTGGCGTCGGAGCATCCGGCGACGATTCGCGGATGGGAAGAACGTGTCGATGGCCGCGGGCGTGCGACGTCGACAGGTGTCGAGCGTGACTACGTCGTGATTCACGAGGACCGCTTTGCGCCGACCGTCGTCGTGGGACGTCCGCGCGGCTATCTCATCGATCCGAGCGAGGCTGACGTCGTGGCTCTGCTGCGGCGACACGGCATCGTCGTCGTGTCGGGAAGCGGCGCGCGCAACCTCGGCGACGTGGTCGTGGAATCGACGATGATCACGTCGGTGAACCGGTCACGCGATGCCTACCTCGGACACGAGGTGATCGACATCGGCGTCGAGGTCACGGCGTCGGACACGCTGCCGAGCGAGCTCGAGCGCTGGGCATTCGTCGACATGGCCCAGCCGCTCGGCACGCTTGCGCTCTACTTGCTCGAGGCTCAGTCCGATGACGGTCTCGCGGCCTGCGGCTTCGTTGACGAACTGCTTGCGCCTGGCACGCCGTGGCCCGTCGCGCGCGTCATGAGTCGCCCGTAGGGCCGGCGCCAAGCCGGGACAGCTGCACTAGAAAGCCGCGGCCCAGCTCCACAGTGACAGCTGTGTCCACCACGTCGCCAGGCCGGTGAGGGCACGGGCCGGCTCGGCATCCGGTGCCGCGAGACGCGCGTCGTCGTAGCTGAAGGCGTCGGCGATCGTTTCGTTCTCCAACGATGCGCTGACGAGAGGCGCGTCGCTGCGAAGCTCGATGCTCCAGGTGTCGAGCGGTTCGCGCCAGGCTTCGGAGTGCTGGAGCCCGTCGGCGAAGAAGAGTTCGAGGCGCGGAGCGAGCGCGCTGCCAGCCGTGCGTTGAACGTCGATGCGATGAGTCCAGGAGGGCTCGGACGCGCGTCGCTGCGGGGTCGTGGTGGCGGCTGCGATCGAGGCGTTCGCAGACGTACGGCTGCGTTCGGTCATGCGCGAGAGCCACGCATCGGGGGCGGCGGCGCGGAGTTCGTCGAGCAACGCCTCGAGGGCATCTGCGTGCCCACGCAGCGATGCGTGCTGCGGCGTCGGCCGTTGGTATGGGCTCGACCACCAACCGACGACATCGACGAGGCCGGCAGAGCGTCCGAGCCACGGGATCCGGAGCGACCAGCTTCCCGCCGCTGCCGACGTTGCGAGCAGCTCTCGAAGCGCGTGGTGTGTTGCCGGCGTCAGGCCCGGCGCGACGAGTTGCTCGACGAGGCGCGCGGCGAGTTCGTCGGACGGCGCTCCCGTGATGGCGACGAGCGCGCGTGCCAGCGGCGTGGCCCAGTGGCCGGCCGAGTCGGCGTAATGGGCGTCGACGCCGACGATGCACCACGTGGACGCGGTCGCGAGGCGTGGCGTGGGGCTGGCGTCGAGGACGACGGTCAGGTTCGCGTGCTCGTAGGTGCGTCCGAGCTCGGCGAGCTTCGTCAGCGCTCTCTGCACGCCGTCGAGAACGGCCGACCGATGGGCGCGCAGGATGCCGTCGTGTCCGACGAGTGTGATCACGAGGGGTGCACCGTCTGGCTTCGTCCAGCTCGCCGACGTCCTGCGTCCGCGCTCGAGCGCGACGGCTCCTACGGCACGCGGTTGAGCGCACTCGAATGTCGCGTGTGCGCGGCCGTTGCCATCCGTGCCCACGACGCCGGCGAGCCCCGTGGCCTCGACGACGACGTCGTCAGCCGACCAGGTCACGATCCGACTCGCCCCGCCGTGAGCGAGTTGCACGGAGCTTCGTGACGCCGCAGAGACAGCGAAGGAGGCGGGCGAGAGGATCTCGGAGGCATGGTTGGCGACGCGCGCGCGATCGCTGGCGAGGCGGACGTGGAGCCTTACGCGCTCACCGCTCCGAAGGGCGGACGGCAGCGTCACGGTGAGCTCGTCGCCGGCGCGCGAGTGGGCGAGGGTCGCGGCTGTGCCCGCCGGTGCGGCGCTCGGAGGCGTGGTCTCGTCGAGCGGGTGTTCGGCGAGCGACACCGCGATCACGTCGGTCGAACCGTCGACGTCGAACGTGAGCGTCTCGACGGTGACACCCGGGAGCACGTCGAGATGCAGTTCATGGTGGGCGCTGACGGCGTCATCGAGCACCTCCAGGGTGACGATGTGCGCGGCGTCGCGGCGCGCACCGTTCGCGGCGATGAGCAGGCACGCCACGACGACACCCGCCACCGTGGCGGTCGACGAGCGCGCTGCAGTCGGTCGGGTCCACACCCGCTCGAACAGCGGCCACAGGTGTGCCTCGGCGGCCGTCCGAAACACGATGCTCCCGATCAGCGGGACGAGCCAGACGTGCGTGCGCAGGACGAACCAACCGCTCGATCCGCCTTCGAGCAGCGGCGGCAGCGTCTTCCACATCCCGAACGCCGTCACGGCGAGCGGGAGGCTCGAGACGACGATGACGAAGATGCTGAGCGGGAGTTTTGTGAACACCGTGCGCGCGGTGAAGAGCCAGGACGCCGGCGCGAAGCGCTCGCCGAGGAGCACGGTGCGAACACGTGCCAGGCGTTGCGTGAAGAGGACGAGGCAGACCGCGAGCGACATGACGGCGGTTTTCGCGACGAGCACGGCGTTCACCCACGCCGCATCGCGCATCGGGTCGAGCCAACCGGACGTCGAGATGGCGCCGCCGATCAGCGCGTTGACGAACGCCAAGGACGCGAGCGCGACGGCCGTCATCACGAACAGCCAGAGGAAGCGGTGGGCGTAGTGGCCGCAGTCACTCCAGAAGCCGCGTTCGCGTTCGTTCGTCGCGACGCTCGCGACGAGCCCACCCGCGAGGAACGTCCAGGCGAGGATCCAGGGAAGTGCGGCACGTTGCGCGAGGTCGACACCGAGCTGCACGCGCAGCCGTTCGACGGCGAAGAACTCATCGACGATGCGCGGGTGCCAGTCGGTGAGCCAGAGGCGTGCGTCGGGTGCGCCAGAGAGGAAGGACTCGAAGGCTTGTTCCCACGGCAGCACGAGTGCACGGCTGACGAGCAACACGCCAATCCATAGCGCGAGGACCGCCGTCGTGAGCGACAGCGTCGCGCGAGTCGCCGCCGCGAGGGCGGTGACGATGGCCTTCACGGCGTGACGTCTCCGCCGTCGAGTGACAGCGAGAACGTGCCGAGCTCGGGGATGAGTTGCATGAGGCGCTCGCTGTGGCGACGGTCGCGCAGGATCTCGATCAGTTCGTCGACGCGTTCGGGGGTGTCGATCGCCTGCAGGATGCCGACGCGTTGCTCGGGACGCAGTTCGAGTCCACCGGCGATCCGGTCGACGAGTGTGCCGACCTCGATGGCCTGCGTGAGGTCGTAGCTGAACCGAGGCGTGCGAATGCGCTGCGCCAGATACGTCAGCAATCGTCGCGCTTCACGGAACGCTTCGACGGGGTGACCGTCCTTCTCGGGTTGCGGCTTCACGACGACTTCGCGGAACGGCTCGTCGAGCGAAACCTCTTCGGTGATCAGGCCGCGCATGAGGCCGTGCACCGTGATGTCGGATGTGCCATCCGGGTTGATGCGATCTTTGACGACCCGGCCGAGCCCGACCACGCTCCCGACCGGGCGCGGGTCCTCGGTGTTCTCGTAGCCCGGGACGAGCGTGGCGATCGCGATCAGTCGATCACGTTCGCGCACCACTTCCATCATGCGGCGATAGCGCGGCTCGAAGACGTGCAGACGCAGCAGCTCGAGCGGCAGCAACACCCCATGCGGGAGGGGAAAGAGCGGGACGTGTTCGGTGGGGGTTTCCACGGCCCGAGACGATAGCAGTCGAAGCAAGCGCGCGTCGATCAGACGTCGACGCGCGGACAGCCGTCGGCCAGGAAGCACTCGTCACACAGCGGCTTGCGTGCATCGCAGATGCGGCGGCCGAGGTGGATGATGCGGTGGCTGTAGTCGATCCACGCCTCTTGGGGGAGCAGCGCGACGAGGTCACGTTCGACCTGGACGGGGTCGGTCTTGTTCGTGAATCCCAGACGCCGCGAGATGCGTTTGACGTGTGTGTCGACGACGACGCCGTCGGCCAGGCCCCAGCAGACGCCGCGGACGACGTTGGCCGTCTTGCGCGCGACGCCGGGGAGCGTGAGAAGGTCGTCCATCTCGCGCGGGATTTGGCCGTCGTAGGCGTCGACGACGCGCTGGGCCATTCCGCGCAGGTTCTTGGCTTTGTTCCGGAAGAAGCCCGTGGAGCGGACGATCTCTTCGACGTCTTCCTGCTCGGAGCTCGCGAGCTCTTCGGGTGTGGGATACCGCGCGAAGAGGGCCGGCGTCACCATGTTCACGCGCTCGTCCGTGCACTGGGCCGAGAGGATCGTGGCGGCTGTGAGTTCGAACGGGTTGCTGTGGTCGAGGGCGCACTCGGCGTGGGGTAGCCAGTCGGCGAGGCGCGCGAGGACGGTGTCACGCCACTCGGGGTCGACGCGCTTGCGACGCACCGCGCGCTTTCTCTTCGCGGCCTTCTTCTTCGCGGCCGGCTTGCGCGCGGCCTTCTTCTTCGTCGTGGCGCGCTTCTTCCCGCTCGCAGCGCTCATGCCGTCAGCACCGCACTGAGGATGCGCGTGTCGCTCGTCATCTCGGGGTGGAAGGTCGCAGCCCAGACGGGGCCGCAGCGCACGAGGACGGGATCGCCTTCGTGCTCGAGCACGATCTCGACGTCGGGCCCCGTGCTGCGGATCACCGGAGCGCGGATGAAGACGGCCTCGACGCCGTCGAAGCTGCCGTCGCTCGAGAGCGTCGTCACGAAGGAGTCGAGCTGCCGGCCGTAGGCGTTGCGCTCGACGGAGATGTCGAGAACGCCGAGCGACGATTGCTCGGGGTTCGAGACATGCTTGGCGAGCAGGATGGCTCCTGCACACGTACCGAGAACGGGCATCCCTGAGCGACACGCAGCAGCGAGCGGCTCGAACAGCGCCTCGTTCTCCAGCAGCTTGAGCATCGTCGTGCTCTCGCCGCCGGGCAGGATCAGGGCGTCGACACCCTCGAGGTGCGCAGGCGTCTTCACGCGTACGGACTCTCTCCCGAGAGCGCTGAGCGCGCGCTGGTGTGCCGCATAGTCACCTTGGATCGCCAGGACGCCGACTGTCATCGCCGAGCCCTCGCGGCCCTCACCATCCGCGCGTCTGGAGCAGCTCGCTCTGGTCGAGCTGATCGATACGCAGGCCTTCCATGGCGCTGGCCTCGATCGCCTTGCACGCGGCGAGCACCTGCGACGGGTCGTCCCAATGCGTCGTCGCCTTGACGATGGCGGTGGCGAACGTGGCCGGGTCGGAACTCTTGAAGATGCCCGAGCCGACGAAGACGGCTTGTGCACCGAGGCTCATCATGAGCGCGGCGTCGGCGGGCGTGGCCACGCCGCCGGCAGCGAAGTTCGGCACCGGCAGCTCGCCCGTCTTGGCGACCATACGAACGAGCTCGTACGGCGCGCCGAGGTCGCGCGCGACCGTCATGAGTTCTTCCTCGCCGGCAACCGTGAGGTCACGCATGTTCTTGCGCACTTCGCGCATGTGGCGCACGGCCTCGACGATGTTCCCCGAGCCGGCTTCTCCCTTCGTGCGGATCATGGCGGCACCCTCACCGATGCGGCGCAGGGCCTCACCGAGGTTGCGCGCACCGCAGACGAACGGCACGTCGAAGGCGTGCTTGTCGACGTGGTAGTGCTCGTCGGCTGGCGTGAGCACTTCGGACTCGTCGATGTAGTCGACCCCGAGCTGCTGGAGCACGCGCGCCTCGGCGAAATGCCCGATGCGGCACTTGGCCATCACGGGGATCGAGACGGTCTGCATGATCGCCTCGATGATGTCGATGCGCGCCATCCGCGCGACGCCGCCTTCTTTGCGGATATCGCTCGGGACGCGTTCGAGCGCCATGACGGCACAGGCCCCGGCATCCACAGCGATCTTGGCCTGCTCGACGTTCGTGACGTCCATGATGACGCCACCCTTCAGCATCTCGGCAAGGCCGGTCTTCAGGCGCAGTGTCGGCTCGTTCGTTTCGGTCACGATGTGTCTCCTGGGGCCTCGGGGGACGGGCGAGGCAAGCTCCGCATGTTACTCGATCGGTCGGATGGTGCGACAGCGCAGGGCGTGCGACGACCCTGTGACTGACGAGATAGCGTCGGAGGGCGCCCCGGGCCGCTCGCAACCTCGCCGAGATGTGATTCCCGGGCAGGGGGCGGCGTCAAGTGCTGCGGGTACGGGCAGTCCCCCCCGAGCGAGCTCTGGCGGCAGCGCCGGGGCGGATCGCGTCGGAATCAGTGACCGAGGAGCCTGATGATGGATGACCAGAATGACGAGGAGGCGGTGTGTCTCGAGACGGAGGCGCAGCTCTGCCGTTTGGCGGTGGGTCTCGAGCCGCCCGACGTGCTGGCGGTGACGCACCACGTGCGCGAGTGCGCGTCCTGTCAGGCGTTCGTGGACGAGGTGGCCGACGTTCGCTCTTGGCTGGACACGGTGGTGCGCGACGGGGTCGCGGAGGCGCCGCGTGACTCGCTCGACGGGATCGCGGCGCGCGCGCTCGGCCGGGAGCTTGCCGCGCGGTTTGCTCGTGACCTGCTGGCCGTGGTGGAGGGCAAGGCCCCGCGGCTGCGGGAAGAGCGGGAGCGCGATCGGGAGCGGCTCGTGGTGGCGTGGGGCGCCGAGGAGGTCGCCGGGGCGCCGTGGCCCGAGGTCTTCGCGCTCATCGACCGGCCGCCGCACTCGCTGCGAGCCCGGGCGCGAGCTCTCGACCTCGCCTCCGAGCTCGACCCGCTGGGTCTCGACATCAGCCTGTCGCACATCGCGACGCTCGTGCGTGTCGGCGACATCGAACGGGCCGATCAGGAGGCCGATCGGTGGACGCGGTTGGTGTGAGCGGCGCGTCGATGCGATCGTGTCGGCGTGAACGACGTCGACGACTACGACTACACATATCCCGAGCACCTCGCGGCACAGACCCCGCCGGCTGAGCGCGGAGCCTCGCGCATGCTCGTCGTGCCGCGCGTTGGCGGCGACTTGATCGACTCCTCGATTGCGCGGCTTGGTGATTGGCTCGACGACGGTGATCTCCTCGTCGTCAACAACGCGTGGGTCGAGGCGGCCAAGCTGGCGGCCGTGCGGTCGACGGGAGGGCGCGTGCGCGTGCTCGTCATCGAGGCCGACGGCGCGCGCGGCACGGTGCTGCTCGGCGCACGCGGGAAGCTCGTCGTCGGCGAGGAGCTCGACGTCGGCGAGACGCGCTGGAGGATCACCGATGCGCTTGGCGAAGGGCGCTTCACGGTCGAAGACGTCCGCGGCGCGGCGATTCGCGCGACGCTCGATCGTGACGGGCGCATGCCCTTGCCGCCGTACATCGCGCGCGACCCTGTCGCGGATGAGCGCGACCCGCTCGATCGCGAGCGATATCAGACGGCCTTCGCGAGTCGAAGGCGCGGCGCACACTTTGGCGCCGTGGCGGCGCCGACGGCCGGCCTGCACTTCACGGACGCGCAGTTCGAGGGACTGAGAGCGCGCGGGGTCGAGATCGCGACGGTTCGGCTCGATGTCGGCGAAGGAACGTTCCGACCGATGCGCAGCGCGACGCTCGACGGCCACGAGATGCACCGCGAGACATACCACGTCTCGATCGCCACGGCGGAGGCGTTCGCTGCGACGCGGGCGCGCGGCGGGCGCGTCGTCGGTGTCGGAACCACGGTCGTCCGCACGCTTGAAAGCGCCGTTCGAAGCGGCGGTCGAGAGCTCGCTCCGGGCGACGGCGCCACGGAGCTGTTCCTGCGTCCCGGCGCGCGGTTTGCCGCCGTCGACGCGCTCGTCACCAACTTCCACCAACCGCGCTCGACGCTGCTCGTTCTGGTGAGTGCCTTCGCAAGCCGCGAGATCATCCGAACGGCATACGAGCACGCCGTGTCCCACGAGTACCGGCTGTTCTCGTACGGCGACGCGATGCTGCTGATCTGATCGACGGACGACTGCTATGGTCATCGTCCCGCACCACCGGAAGCCCCGACCGTCATGGCCTCATCGAAGTCGCGAACCGCGCAACGCATTGCCGAGTTGAGTGACGAGATTCGGCGTCACGACCGTCTCTACTACGTCGACGACGCCGCAGTGATCGCCGACGCCGAGTACGACGCGTTGCTCGCCGAGCTGCAGGCGCTCGAGGCCGAACATCCCGAGCTCCTCCGCGACGATTCACCGACGCAGCGCGTTGGCGGCGAGGCCGTCAGTCACCTCGTCTCGGTGGAACATCGCCAGCCGATGCTCTCGCTCGCGAACACGTACTCGCGCGAGGAAGTCGCCGAGTGGTACCGAAGCACGCTGGACTTCCTCGGGCTGCGTTCGGCGAAGCGCGAGGGCGCCGAGGAAGAGGACGAGGAAGAGGAAGAGGACGACGGCGACAACCCCGACGCGGCGCTCACGCTTACGTGTGAGCCGAAACTTGATGGCCTCGCAGTCGAGCTCGTCTTTGAAGAGGGGCGTTTCGTGCGTGCGATCACGCGCGGTGACGGTCGAGTTGGCGATGACGTTACGCATACGGCGCGCACGATTCGCGGGCTCCCGCTCGTGCTCGAGGGGGATGCGCCGAAGCGGCTCGAAGTGCGTGGCGAAGTCATCATGACGCGCAAGAACTTCGAGCGCGTCAACGCAAACCGGCGCGAACAGGACGAGCCCGAGTTCATCAACCCGCGCAACCTGGCCTCGGGCACGCTGAAGATGCTCGACCCCAAGAGCGCTGCCGCGCGCCCACTCGATGTCATCTGCTACGGGCTTGGTGCTACCGAGGGATTCGAGCCGACGAGTCACAGCGAGATGCTCGCGAAGCTCGAAGGGTTCGGGCTCCCAACGTCACTCGCGTGGACGGGGCGCGGTGATCTCGACTCCGTGCTCGATCACTACGACAGCTTGCTCGCTGGCCGCGCCGAGTTGCCCTTCGACGTGGACGGCGCCGTCATCAAGCTCGATGACGTGGCTCTTCAGACGCGACTCGGACAGCGCAGCCGTTCCCCGCGCTGGGCGATCGCGTTCAAGTTCCCCGCGCAGCAAGGCACGAGCGTCGTGCGTGAGATCGAAGTCCTCACCGGGCGCACGGGCGCTCTCACGCCCCGGGCTGTGATCGAACCGGTGTACGTGGGCGGGGTGACGATCGAGCACGTCACGCTTCACAACGCCGACGAGATCGAGCGCCTGGGGGTGAAGGTCGGCGATCGTGTGCTCGTCGAGCGAGCTGGCGACGTGATCCCGAAGATCGTGGCCGTGACGGAGGACGGCGGTGGGGCGCCGTTCGTCATGCCGACGAGTTGCCCGGTGTGTGGGACGGAGGCCGAATCGCCGGAGGACGAGGTCGTCGTGCGGTGTCCGAACCCGCGTTGTCCGGCCGTGATCCGGCGTCGCATCCAGCACTATGCCTCGCGTGGAGCGGTCGACATCGAAGGGCTGGGCGTCAAGCTCGTCGACCAACTCGTCACCGAGGGACACGTGGCACGGCTCTCCGACCTCTACACCCTCGACACCGAGACGCTCGAGGGGCTCGATCGCATGGGCGAGACGTCTGCTGCGAACCTCCTCGCGGCGATCGAACGCAGCAAGACACAGGTGCTGTCGAAGTTCCTCTTCGGACTCGGGATCCGGCACGTCGGCGAGCACGTCGCCGAGGTGCTCGCGAGACACTGGAGATCCATCGACGCCCTGCGCACCGCTGACGAGGAGGCGCTCGTCGACCTCGACGAGATCGGCCCCGTGGTTGCGGCGTCATTCACGGCCTGGTTGGTCGACGAGGAGGAGCGTCGTGATCTCGACCGCATGCTCGAACTCGGCGTGGCGCCGACGCCGCCGGCGGCTGTGTCGTCGGACGGAACTTCGCCGCTCGCGGGGCGGACCTTTCTTTTTACAGGCAGCCTTCAGGACATGTCGCGACGCGAGGCATCCGCGATCGTGAAGGCGGCGGGCGGCAAGATCCTGTCGGGCGTCAGCAAGAACCTCGACGTTCTCGTCGTTGGCGACAAGCCGGGGAGTAAGAAGAAGAAGGCCGAGGAACTCGGGATCGAGATCCTCACGGAGGCCGAGTTCCTCGCACTTCTCGTGGAACGTTGAGACGCTCCTCGGCATCCGACATCGAGTGTTGGTGCCGTCCGACCCTCGAGTCGCATCGCCCGGATGCCGACTGGTACCGTTCTGCCACCCCTCGCCTTTGGAGACGTCGATGAAGATCGAGATCCGCTACTGCGCTGTTTGAAACTACGAGCCTCGAGCCGTCGGTCTGACGGAGGAACTGCTCAAGAGTTACAAGCGCACGATCGACTCCCTCTCCCTCGAGCCCTCGGATGGAGGATGCTTCGAGGTGACGAAGAACGGCACGCTCGTGTATTCGAAGCTTGCCACGGGCCGCTTCCCCGAGGATGGCGAAGTTCGCGCCATTCTCGACGGGCAGAAGGCCCCGGCGACGTGAGTTGCTGATTGATCGCCCGACCCTCCGAGCCCGGCAGCGAGTGTCCATCCGCCGCCGGGCTCGGTGCGTCAGTACGTCATGCGAAGGCGCAGCGAATCGACGACCGGGCGCGGGAATGTCGCGTCGTTGTTGATGAGCTCCGACGTCGCGTCGATGTCGAAGACGACCCGGAAGCGCACGAGTGGATAGCCACTGATCGACTCGAGGTCGCCCGTCCACTCGGTGAGCGTGTCGGGGTCGGGAACGGACGAACCGTGACGTGTTCCAAACGCACCCTGGAAGAGCCACCGCACCTGGGCCGCGAGACTCACGGCGTTGTCGACACCGATCTCGACGGCATCCAGTTTGATGTCGTTGAAGGGTTCTTGCGTCGGGATTCCATCCACGTGAAGGCTCGGATCGAAAGGTGCTCCGGGCGTGTTCTTCACGAACAGGGCGGGGCTGCCGGGCACGGGTGAGGATGTCTCGACTTCTCCTTCCAACCATCCCGAGCCGTCGCTGTCGTGAGTGCCATGCACGGGCGAGAAGAAAGGGGGCGTCCGGCCATTGGCGTTGCGCATCCGCAGGGTGACACCGTGGAAGTCGAGCCAGCGCGAACGTCCCTCGCTGATGAACCCGAGGTCGAGCGGCAGCATGTTTGGGTGAACCAACGGAAGGCGGGGGACGAGGTTGTCGAGCACGAAGCGTTCCTCGCCATCGACAAGCTCGGTGATCGGGGTGCCCGCGGGCTCGACGAGATCGATACTCAAGGGGACGACGTCGCCGGCGCCATAGAGGGTGCCGGGAACGGCCGGCAGCGGCCCGTCGCCATCGGGGTCGACCACGATCTCCGCGTCGTCCTCGATGCCGTACCAGGTCTTGAAGAGGAACTGCGGTTGCGGCTCGCGCACGAAGCGGCCGCCGAGGTAGCTCATCATCGGGGTGTCGAGCTGGTAACTCCCCGGAGCGATCGTGGGGTGCGCGGTGATGATCGCCGGGTCGGTGCCGTTGAGAATCAGATCAGGGACACGCGTGCCGCCGTCCTCGTAGGCGAAGCCGCGATAATGCAACAGGTCGTAGAACCACAACTCCTTCGGATTGGGCGCCTTGTCGAAGGGATGGTCGGAGGCTGACGGGTCGTTGCCAGCCTTCGAGAACGGCGATCCCTTGCTCTTGTCGAGTGGGTCGGTCCACGCACCCAGCTTCGCCATCGCGCGCACGCGGGCATGGACGAAGGCGCCTTGTTCAATGCGCGGGAGCCCATCTCCCGACTTCAGTTGCACGATGCCGAAACCGCCCTGGCCTCCGTCGCTGCGAGACGCGTGCAGGGATCCCGGCAGTTTCTGAGTGTGGTACTTGGGAGATGTGCGTGCGTCCTTGCCGAGCCCGCCGCTGACGTCAATGGTCGCGCCGCGTGCCCCGTTGCTGTCGGGGACGGTCGGTAGGCGATTGTCGGGGTCGGCCTCGAGAACGATGTCTCCCTTGGCTGTGAGGATCACGGCGCCTCCGCTTCCGCCTCCGCCACCGCCGGCCCACGAGCTGGCCTGAACGATCTCGCCTCCACCGCCGTCGCCACCACTGGCGTCGATCCGGCCCGTGCGAGCCACGCGGATGTCGCCGAAGGCTCGGATCCTGATCGAGCCGCCGCCGCCGCCGCCTGCGCCCCCCTTGGCGTCGTAGAGTGCCGGTGACTTCGGTCCGTTCAAGGACAGCTTCGGATAGGGGAGCCCGAAAGGCAGGGGGCTTCCGAGTTTGTCGATCGACCACTGTTGGTGATCCATGCTGTCGACACGACTTCCGCCCGCGCCGCCTCCCTGACCGCCGATCAGCACTGTGAGCTCGCCGCCCACGCCGATGTAGTCGTTCGACGCGTCGCCGTCTTCGAAGATTCGCTCACCGGGCAGTCCACCCGGTTTCTTCCGGTTCGGGGCTTCGATCGTTCCATCGAGGTAGACGCACTGCAGCGGTTGGGACGGCAGGAGCCCGAGGGCCGCGTTCGCCTCGTTGCCGTACAGGGCGTCACGCTGGCCGTCGTCGAACTGGCAGCGCGTGAACGGATACCAGGTGCTGTTGCTCTGGACCAGGTAGGCGCCTGTTCCTTCGTGAGCCTGTCGACCAACGACACCGAAGCTGCCGCCCCCGCCGCCGGGCGGACGGTGATGCTCGTTGCCGTTGTAGGCCGTGAGCTGCGTCGACTGGACCGGCACGCGTGGATAGCCCTGGGCGTCGGGGTCGTATCCGAGCGTCGAGAGGCCACCGATCCCGCCGATCTGGCTCATGGTGATCGTGCCGGTCGGCGAAACCTTCGGTCCGTATCCCTGTTCGCCTGTTTCAGGCGTGACGTACTGGTCTTGGGTGCCATTGCCCGCCGTGTCCCAGAGGGTGGGGTGACCGTTGCCGCCTCGCCCGGCGCCGGGGCCGCCGGTGCCGCCGGGGACGGGATAGAAGCCGGTGTCGAAGGTGTCGTCGCCGAGTCCGTCAGACCCGGAGATGTCGATGACGCCCTCGATCAGCACGTCTCCGGTCGCCGTGATGTTGCAGGCGTTGGGTCCGACGATCTTCAGGATCACGCCCTCAGGCACCACGAAGTCGTCGAACACGAAGTTCCCGTTGGCAATCGTCGTCGCTGCGGTGATGTCGGGCGTGGCGCCCCCGACGAGCGGGAAGCTCTGGCTCGCTGTGTCGAGGTAGATGTACTTCAGGTTGGCCTCGGCGAGCATCTCGGGGTCGTTCGAGAACTCCAGCGCGGAGTCGAAGAGCGGCGAAGGCAGGGGCCGAAAGTCACCGAGTGACTCGGGCACGGTCGGTCCTCCGAGCGCTTGGAGGGCGCTCGATGGCGAACCGTCAGGGAGCGCGTCGGCCCAAAGTGCCATCGTCGTGAGGTCGGGTGGCATCGCGTCGAGCCACTGGGTGTCGTCGAAGCTCTCGAGGAAGACGTCGTGAATCGGTGTGTCGGGTGATGACGTGGTTGCGGCAGTCGTCACGGTGTGAACGCGCTTGCGCCCAAGCCGATGACGCGGCGCAGCGCTGGGTGTGTTGATGTCGTTCGCGCCGAGGAGTGACGTGAGCGCGAGGGCCTGCATGACGTCGACGGGGGCGCCGATGGGAAGCATGCCCCGCGGACGGAGCTCGACGAGCGCATGCTCGGACTCGTTCGCCAGCACCGTCACGTTGACATCAAAGTGCGCCGTGGCGCGTGCCAAGCAGCGCGCTCCGTTCGATGGCGTGGCCCCGAAGCTCGCGACATCCATGACGAGTGGCGTGACGTGTCCATCGAGGAGGTCGATCCGAACGATCGCGTCGAGGTCGACGTCGAGCGCGAGCACCGACGTCACCGACTCGTACTCGACATCGACGACGCCTTGCGAGAGCCCATCGAGCACAGTGTCGTTCGTGGGCCAGCAAGCGTCGGACTTCGGCGTTCCGTTGGCAGCGAGGTCGAAGCCCGTCGTCATCACGAGGCGTTGGGGGAGCCCGTTGCCGTCCGAGACAAGGGCCCAGATGTCTCCGCTCGCCGTGCTGATGAGGTCGATGACGTCGTGTTTCGTGGGCCACGGCGAACCGGCGAAGGCCCCGCCCTCGGGTCCGACGCTGAGGGCCTCGAGGACGGGAGTGCCATGGGGGAGCGTCCGTCGTACCGTCGGCTTCAGCTCCACGATGCGTCGCTCGCTGCGATCAACGCCGAGGACCGCGCCGTTGGCCGTGGTCGTGAGTCCGGTGAGGGTGATGCCGCCCAGGCCAACAGGCTCGTTGGCGAGGCGTGCATGCGTCGCGTCACCGGTGGCATGATCAATGACGGTGAGTCGCTGCGGTGCGCTCGGCTCTTCCGCTTCGAGGAGCGCGAAGAGCAGTGCACCCGATCTGTCAAACGTCATGGAGAGCGGGACACTCCACGGCGCAGGGGTGTCTTCCCCGAACACGATGTCGGCGCCGTTGGCCTGTGGCGACGAGTCGGGCGTCAGAGCGGAAAGCGCAGCGAACTCCGTGCCGTTCCCTAAGGACGAACCCGCAGGCACGACGTGGCCTACGAGGATCGCGGATGACGGGCTGCGTAGCGTCCACGTCGGTTCGACCCAACCGTCACCATCAACGTCACTTCCCTCGAGGTTTGTCGCTGTCGGCATCAGAGCGCGGTCGTAAGTGAGCTCGATCGTGGCGTCGCCCGAGCCGACAGTGGGCGCGAAGTTGTAGGGGGTTTCGTCGTGGATGCCGGTGGATACGACACTGCCCGTAGCGCTCACGAGCTTCGGCGCACCGAACGGATCGACGCTCGGCGGGTAGTAGGCGGCTGCGACGGATGTCGTGTCGAAGGTCGCCGAACCTCCGTCACCGATGAGGTTTCCGATGGAGCTCCCCGCGGTCGTGGAAACTTCGACGGCATAGGTGCTGGCGGGGAATAGGCCGGGAACCCCCGCCGGCTCGGCGCTGAGCGACAGCGTGATCGGAGCGGTGGGGACGAATGGCCGAAACTCGACGGTCTTGCCCACCGCGACATACGCGCCTTTTGCGTGGATCGTGGTGCCAGGGACGGTCGGGATGTCCGGCGTGATCCACGCGGATGTGGTGTACACAGGAAGGGTCGCGGAGTTGAACGGTCCTTCCGGGACGCCATCGAAGCGAAAGACGATCACCGTGTTGAGGGGAGCGCCGAGCGACAGCGTTCCACTTCCTAGCTGTTCCGTTGGCGGCGTCGTGAGCGTCACATCGTCGGCGATACGGAACGAGAAGCCTTCGAAGGCAACCGTTTCCGATGGCCCCGGCTCGCCTCCGCCACCTCCTCCACAACTTGCAAGAGACAACGTCAGGGTCGCGGCCATGAACGCATGGACAACCCGTCGGTGTCGACGGACTTCCCCTGTTGGCGGTTCGATTCCCATCTCGTCTCCTCGCTTCTCTCGACGCGTTCAATGTCGCGTCCTCACACGGCAGGACGGCAGCTGTGTGGACGCCCTGACGTTCACTTGTCGGAAGGGGAGTCGGGCTGTGGGTCTCCGTGTGACATGCGGCGATCGAGAAAAATGCGCTGAAACGCAGTGAGGCTTGGCGCGTCAGGCTTCCAGGGCGCGACGGCAGGCTGCAGCTGCGGCGCTCGGATCTTTGACATCCAAGATGGCACCGCCGACAGCGGCGCGGCGTAGGCCGAGCGCGCGGATCTCCGCTGGGCCGATGCCGCCGATCGGGAAGATGGGCCCGGGTGCGCTCCGCGTGCATTCGGCGAGGACATTGGGATCGGCGCGGGTCGTGTTGCTCTTCGTCGTCGTGGGGAACATGGCACCGAAGCCCACGTGATCGACACCGCAGGCGAAGGCGGCGTCCACTTCCGCGTGAGTCCTCGTCGAAGTTCCGAGTGCGATGTCATGGCCGAGCCGGGCGCGCGCCTCGCGCAGTCCGTCGCCCTGACTGGGCTCGGGGAGCCGCGACAAGGTGAGGGCATCGCTGCGACCGAGGTGGACACCGTCGGCAAGCCGGCCACTCTCGGGGCTCCAGACGGCGTCGAGGTCGTCATTGACGAGCAGGAGGGCGCGACCGTCGATGAGTTCGCGGAGCTGGGCAAGCGCGGCACGCCTCGACTCGGTCGAGCCGGGCTTGTCACGGAGCTGGACGGCCTGGACGCCTCCGCGCACGGCGGCCACGATCCGCTCGAACCAGGCCGCGTTGGGGCCTGCTGGCGGGGTGGTTGCGATGAGGTAGAGGGCGACGTGATCGAGAAGGGGCATCGGAGTGGGCTCGGAGTGTGGGGACTATCCTGTCAAATCGGCATCGCCGAGCCCGCTGGGAGGCTCCCACGTCTCTGCCAGAATGACATCGGGGGTCCGAAAACGAGTCCGCAGGTCGTTCTCCATGCATTGGCACCGCCTTTGCTTCTCGCCCGCGGAGCGTTTCTCTCCCCCCGGTCGCCCATTCGATGGCTCCTGCCTCAGACATCTCAGTCTTGATCACCGACGACGACGCGAGCGTTTTGTCGTGCGTGGTCGAGATTGTGGAGGGTCGCGGGCACCGCATCTTCACGGCGCGATCGGGAACTGAAGCGCTCACCGTCCTCCGAACCGAGCGGATCCAACTCACGATCCTCGACGTCCACCTTCCTGACATGACCGGCTTCGACGTCGTCGAAACCTATCGTGAGGGGTCGTGGATCGTGGAGGCTCGTCGAGCGCCAGCCCGACGCGAGCGCCGGTCCGTCGTCCCGACGATTTTCATGTCGGGTGACGCGACGCCGCAAATGCATCAGGACTGCGACTCGAAGGGCTGGACGTTGCTGGACAAGCCCTTCGGTGCCAACGACATGCGGCGCGCGATGGATCGTCTGCTCGGAGTCGCGTGAGCGACGTCCCAACTCGAACTTCCACACATCCGAATCCCAACGCCTCGCCTGCGAGGCCTACGACAAGAGGAGAGATCATGGCTACCAAGACGGCCAAGAAGAGCAAGAGCAAGGTCGGCATCAAGCCGCTCGGCGACCACGTGCTGATCGAGCGCGTCAAGGCCGAGACCAAGACGGCCGGTGGCATCGTGCTGCCCGAGAGCGCCAAGGAAAAGCCGCGCGAAGGCATGGTGATCGCCGTTGGCGATGGCCGCCTCGGTGATGACGGCAACCGTTCCGATCTCCAGGTGTCCACGGGCGATCGCGTGATCTTCTCGTCGTACGCCGGCAGCGAGATCAAGCACGACGGCCACGAGTACCTGATCGTCCGCGAAGACGAGATCCTCGCCATCGTCGGCTGACGCTCGTCTCACCCCAATCCAACCGCATTCAGACATTCAAGGAGATCGACCGGCATGGCTGCCAAGAAGATCGCTTACGACATCGAAGCTCGCGACCTCATTCGCGCGGGCGTCAACAAACTTGCCAGGGCAGTGAAAGTCACGCTCGGCCCGCGCGGCCGCAACGTGGTCATCCAGCGTTCGTTCGGTTCGCCGACCGTGACGAAGGACGGCGTCACCGTCGCGAAGGAAGTCGAGCTCGAGAACACCTACGAGAACATGGGTGCCCAGATGGTGAAGGAGGTCGCATCCAAGACCTCTGACGTCGCTGGTGACGGCACGACGACGGCCACGGTGCTCGCCGAGGCCATCTTCGAGCAGGGGCTCAAGGTCGTCACGGCCGGTGCCAACCCGCTCGAACTCAAGCGCGGCATCGAGAAGGCCGTGAAGGCCATCGTCGACGAGATCGGCAAGAAGTCGACGCCCGTCAAGACGCGCACGGACATCAAGCAGGTCGCGACGATCGCTGCAAACAGCGACGACGAGATCGGTGAGCGCATCGCCGACGCCATGGAGCGCGTGGGCAAGGATGGCGTCATCACGGTGGAAGAAGGCAAGAGCCTCGCCACCGAGATCACGTGGGTCGAAGGCATGCAGTTCGACAAGGGCTACCTGTCGCCGCACTTCGTCACGAACACCGAGAAGATGGAAGTCGAGCTCGACAACCCCTTCATCCTCGTGCACGAGAAGAAGATCTCGAGCATCAAGGACCTGCTGCCGATTCTCGAGGCCGTGGCCAAGAGCGGTCGTCCGCTCGTCGTGCTCGCCGAGGACATCGACGGTGAGGCGCTTGCCACGCTCGTCGTGAACAAGCTCCGCGGTGTCTTCCCGGCCGTCGCCGTCAAGGCGCCCGGCTTCGGTGACCGCCGCAAGGCCATGCTCGAGGACATCGCGATCCTCACGGGTGCCACGGCGATCATGGAAGACCTCGGCATCAACCTCGAGACGGCCGACACGTCGATTCTCGGTCAGGCCAAGAAGGTCGTCGTCACGAAGGACGAGACGACGATCGTCGAAGGCGCCGGCAAGAAGGGCGAGATCCAGGGCCGCATCGCGCAGATCCGCGCCGAATCGGATCGCGCCTCGTCCGACTACGACCGCGAGAAGCTCCAGGAGCGCCTCGCGAAGCTGTCGGGTGGTGTTGCTCAGATCAACGTCGGTGCTGCCACCGAGGTCGAGATGAAGGAGAAGAAGGCTCGCGTCGAAGATGCGTTGCACGCCACGCGTGCGGCCGTCGAAGAGGGCATTCTCCCGGGCGGCGGGACCGCACTCGTGAAGCTGACGGCGATCCTCGACAAGATCAGCGTCGTCGGTGACGAGAAGCTCGGCATCGACATCGTGCGCGCGGCCATGCAGGTGCCGTGCCGCCAGATCGCCGACAACGCCGGTTTCGACGCCTCGATCGTCGTCAACCAGGTCAAGGAGGCGAAGGCCTTCACGGCCGGCTTCGACGCCGCGAAGGGCGAGATGACGGACATGGTCAAGACCGGCATCATCGATCCGGCCAAGGTGACGCGCACGGCACTCCAGAACGCGGCTTCCATCGCGTCGCTGCTGCTTACCACCGACGCGCTCGTCGCCGAGATCCCGGAGAAGAAGCCCGCTGCGGCAGCTCCGGGTATGGACGACATGTACTAAGCCGTTTTCGGCACTGAAACGCGCTTTTCACGACGGCCCGCGGCGGAGGTTTCTCCGGCGCGGGTCGTCGCGTTTTCAGCACTTCCTCACGGTTCCGTCAGGGATTCGAATCTCCCGTTCGGCGCGCGTCTGGGGGCCTCTCTTCGCAAAAGGGACGGCCTTGTCCTCGCCAGGTGCGATCCGACCTCGGGTCTCGCTGGCGGCTCGGTCCCCCGACTTCGTATTCTCTGACCAGGTGTCGGATCGATGCCTGAAAAACACAATCTCGGCCACCCCACGTCGAGAACAACCTCCCCTGCTTCTTGGATGACGCGACATGGATCTCCGTGCGACGTTCCTCGCCCTCGCCACCCTCGGCGCCACGCTGAGCGCCGGAGTCACCACCACCGAACCGACGGCTGAGCCTGTGGCCGCTGTCGCCGGTGTGACCGGAACGATTTCGTTCCGCGGTGAGAAGGCCGATGCAAAGCGCCTCGACATCAAGGCCGACCCGGTCTGCGTCGATGGCAACCCCGACGGTCTCTTTGATCGCACTCTCACGGTCAGCGAAAAGGGCGGCCTCGCGGACGTCTTCATTCAGCTCACCGGCGTGCCGGATGAAAAGTACAAGGCCCCGAAGGATGCTGCCGTCCTCGATCAGAAGGGCTGCCGCTACCACCCGTTCGTGTTCGGCGTGATGGTCAAGCAGGACATCCAGATCGTGAACAGTGACGACACGCTCCACAACGTTCACGCGGTGCCGAAGCGGAACAAAGAGTTCAACAACGGCATGCCCACGAAGGGCCAGACGATCAAGAAGAAGTTCAAGAAGGCCGAAGACGCGGTGCTCATCAAGTGCGATGTGCATCCGTGGATGAAGGCTTACTGCTTCGTGATCGAGCACCCCTACTTTGCCACGACCACTGCTGACGGCACGTTCACCCTTCCGACGGACGATCTTCCCGACGGTGAGTACGGCGTGACGCTCTGGCATCCGAAGCTCGGTGATGCTGAGGGCAAGGTCACGGTGAAGGGCGGCGCAGGCAAGTTCGAGCACGCCTTCGGCGGCTGAACCCCATGGAAGGCCGAGTCCGCATGGCGCGCGCCGGCGGAGTCGCGCTCGTCGTGATCGTGTTGGCTGCGATCGTGACCGGCGCGCACGTGACGGAGCGCGATGCGGGTTCGAGCATTCCTGACTTCCCTCTGACGTACGGCGAGCTCTGGTCGTCGGGGTCGGGTGAGGTCACCGTGGCATGGCGCCACCGCACGGCGGGATTGCTCGCCGTTGCGGTGGCGCTTGTCGTTGCCAGCATGCATTCGGCGCGTGGAGCCTCGCGGGCTGCACGTCTCGCGACATGGGTCAGCGTGGCGCTGCTCGTCGGCATGGCGGTCATGGCTGCTCGAATCAACCCGCTGCCGATGCGTGTCGGCGAGGCGGTCGTGCACGCATTCTTCGGGTGGGCGGTCCTGGCTACGTCAGCCTGGTCGGCGTCGGTTGGCGGCGGCGCGCATGACGTCTCGCGACGGGGCGTATTTCTCGCGCTCGTCGTCGGTGTCGACGCGTGTGTCGCGGCGGTCGGGCGGAACGCCGATGTGCCCGGAGTCGCGACGCTCGGGCTCGTCTCTTCGGTGCTGCTTCTCGGCTTTTCGAGATGGTGTCTGGGTCGACGGGCGGCGTGGCTGCGACGGGGCTATCTCGGCGGAGTGCTGGCGCTCGCCGTGTTGCGTGGTGTGTCGGACTGGACGACCATGCCTGTTTCGCCGACCCTGCAGGTCGCGCTCAGCGGGCTGCTGCTTGTGACGGCTGTCGTTTTCGCGAGGCGGCGTCGCGCGTGACTGGAAACTGACGAGATGGATGAATCGAAAGCGCAAGTCGTCGACGTGCGCCCGTCGCTCGATGCGGCGGGACTGTCGGGGTTGCTGCGTCCGCGGATCACCGTTCTCGTTGCCGTGCAGACCCTCGCCGGTTTCTTCCTCGCCAACCCGGCGAGCTTCGCACCGATCCCGTGGCTGATCTTCGGCACGGTGTTCGTCTCGGCGGCCGGCTGCTCGCTGAATCACTACATCGAGCGCGACGCCGACGCACGGATGGAGCGCACGCGCATGCGCCCGCTCGTCACTGGCGCGCTCACACCCGCGCAGGTGCTCCTGGGCGGATTCACGTCGCTCGTTGTCGGGCTCGGTCTGTTGCTCGTCGGCTGTGGCGCCGAAGCGATGGCGATCCAGCTCGGGGCGGCACTCGTCTACCTCGGCATCTACACGCCGATGAAGTCGCGCACGTCGACGAACACCTGGGTCGGCGCGCTGCCCGGTGCGCTGCCGCTTCTCGCCGGAGCCTCGGCGGGTGGCGGAATCACCTTGGCGTCGGTCATCGCCTTCGTGCTCGTCTTCCTCTGGCAGCTTCCGCATTTCTTCGCGATCGCGTCGATGTATCGCGAAGACTACCGCTCGGGGGGCATGCGCATGCTCTCGGGCGATGACCCCGACGACGCGCTGTTGCGCTGGAGCCTGCCGATGCAGGTGATGTCGGTGGTGCTCGTGTCAGTCTTGCCCATCCTCCTCACGGACGCGCGGTGGCCCTACGTCGCCACGGCGTCCCTCTTCGGCCTGGTGTTTCTCATGGCAGCTTTTCGCTTTCGAGCCCGCCCTGCGCGGGACGAGGCACGCGGCGTGGTTCGCGCGTCGGTGCTCTACCTCCCGTTCGTCCTCCTCGCGCTCGTGCTCGATACCTCCTGCTCGCGCCCGTCGCCGGGCGGTGAACTCGCGGCGGTCGCCGAAGAGGACGAATGCTGCGACGTGGAGGGTGGGGGCGTGTCCGTGGTCTCGCTCGACGAGGACGATACGGCCGACTTGCCGCCGGGCATCATGCCGGTGGACGAGGCCGCTCCGGTCGAGATCGACGACGGGACGGGCCTGTTGTCCTACGGCAACGTGCCGGCCTTCTCGCTGTTCGATCAGGACATGCAGGCGTTCGGCAATGAGGACATGAGGGGCGACGTGTGGGTTGTCGACTTCATGTTCACGCGTTGCGCCGGGATCTGCATCCCGATGGCGCAGGCGCTCGTCGAGATGCAGGCCGACGAGGAGCTTCCCGCGAAGTACCTCTCGATCTCGGTCGACCCGAGCAATGACTCACCCGCCGAGCTCAAGATGTACCGCAAGAAGTACGGCGGTAGGGCCGACCTCTGGACGCTCATCACGGGCCAGGAATCGGTGATCCAGGGCCTCTCGGAAGATGGCTTCCACTTGCCGGTCCAGCTGCGGCGCGTCGAGGCGATGGAGGGGATGCCCTCGATCTTCCACAGCGGCAAGTTCGCGTTGGTCGACACGCTGGGGCGGGTGCGCGGGTTCTACAGTCACGACGACCGCCTCGAACTCGAGCGTCTCGAACGCGACATCCACGCCCTGGCGTCCGTGGCCCAGTGAGCCTGTCCCGCCCCGCGATCCACGCGATCCTCAACGGTACGGCCTTCATCTTCCTGGTCTGGGCCTGGATGGCCATCAAGGGGCGTGGGTGGGAGGCCGCCCGTGGGCGCGACGAGGTGCGCCACCGCAACCTCATGATCGCGGCGCTGACGACGTCGACCGTCTTCCTCGTCAGCTACCTCGACTATCACGCACGCGTCGGTCACGTGCCCTTCTGGGGTGACGGGTGGCTGAAAGTCGTCTACTTCGTGATCCTGATCCCGCACGTGATCCTGGCCGCCGCCATGGTGCCGATGATCGCCGTGACGGTGATCGCAGCGTTTCGCGACCGACGCGAGACGCACATGCGCTGGGCCCGCTGGACATGGCCGATCTGGGTCTACGTCTCTGTGACCGGCGTCGTGATCTACGTCATGAATGACGCCCTCCGGCCAGCCTGACTCGCGGGCCGGTTGTCGACGCGAGGGCCACGGACCGGGTCGCCCAGGCTCCACGGGCTCGTGACCCGCACGTCCGCTCACGGCCCTGGGCCGATCCCGCTCTGGGGACATACGGAATCGTGGAGTTCGGCGTCAAAATCGGTACAGTGGCCCGGTCGGGGCTATGTGCCCTCGACGGAAAGAAACTGACTGCGAGGCCCCACGTGAGCGGCCCCGCCACCTTCCCCTCACACCCGCGCTAGCACGATGACGCAGGCCCCGACTACGCCCCCCGCAGCTTCCGACTCCTCCGCGCCCAAGGGCCTGGAGGGCATCACCGCCGGCGATACGACGAAGAGCCGTGTGGATGGTGTCAACGGCAAGCTTTTCTACTGTGGCTATCCGATCGAGCCGCTCGCTGAGGAAGGTTCGTTCGAGGAGTGTGTCTACCTCCTCTGGAACGGCGAACTACCCAACGCCGCACAGCTCGAGTCGTTCACGGCCGATCTGCGCCGCGAATCGACGGTTCCTTCCGAGATCTGGGACGTTCTACGTCCGCTCGTGAAGGGCTCGACGCAGATGGACCTGCTGCGCACCGCCGTTTCGGCGATGTCAGCGTTCGACGATGAAGTTGCCGACACGCGCGAGGCCATCGATGGCCGCGACGAGATCGAGCGACGCATCGCGAATCGTCTTCAGGCTCGGATCTCCACGCTTGTCGCGGGGATCTACCGTCTGAAGCAGGGCCAGAAGCCGATCGCCGCACGCGACGACCTCACTTACGCCGCGAACTTCCTCTACATGGTGACGGGCGAAGAGCCGGGCGAGTACGAGGAGCGCATCTTCGATGCCGCGCTAACGCTGCACGCCGACCACGGATTCAACGCCTCGACCTTCTCGGCGCGCGTCACGGCGGCGACGGAGGCCGACATCTACGGCGCCATCACATCGGCCATCGGCACGCTCGCCGGGCGTCTGCATGGCGGCGCGAACATGCGCGTTATGCGCATGCTCGAGAAGGTCGGCGAAGTCGACAAGGCCGAGGCCTTCGTCGATGACGTTCTCAGCCAGCCCAAGGGGCGCGTGATGGGCTTCGGTCACCGCGTCTACAAGGTGGAAGACCCACGTGCCACGGTCCTGCGCCGCATGGCGAAGGAACTCACGGATCGCACCGGCAACTCGAAGTGGTTCGACATGTCGGTGAAGATCGAGAACCGCGTGAAGGACAAGAAGGGGATCTTCCCGAACGTCGACTTCTACTCGGCGTCCGTCTACGGCTCCCTCGAGCTTGACCCCGAGATCTTCACGCCGATCTTCGCCGTGTCGCGCACGAGCGGTTGGTTGGCCCACGTGCTCGAGCAGCACGCGGACAACCGCCTCATCCGTCCGCGCGCCAACTACGTGGGTCACGGCGAGCGCGACTACGTGGCGAAGGCCGACCGCTAACAGCGAGTCGAGAGCGACCTCTTCGGTCCCTTCTCCAGGGCGTGTCGGTCTCAGCCGGCACGCCCTGGTCACGTTCTAGCCGCCCCATTTTCCGGCCGGGACCTTGCCGGCTCTCGCCGGACGAGATTAGTATTCGCATAAGCCGTGTAATATGTGCATGGGTAGGCCGTCGTGTGTGACGGTCACCCGTTGCCCAGGAGTTGTCCATGACCACGATCGTTCTGGCCTTTTCAGGTGGGCTCGACACGTCCTTCTGCGCCATCTGGCTGCGGGAGACGCTGGGTGTCGACGTCGTCACCGTCACCGTCGATACAGGCGGCTTCAGCGCCGAGGAGCTCGCCGGTATCGAGGCGCGCGCGCACGCGCTCGGCGTGACGGAGCACCGCACGATCGACGCGCGCGCGGACGTCTACGATCGCTTCGTCTCGTATCTCATCAAGGGACACGTGCTGCGCGGCGGGGTCTACCCCGTGTCGGTCGGCTGTGAACGTGTCGCCCAGGCCGAAGTCGTAGCGCGCACTGCGCTCGAGATCGGCGCCGCGGGAATCGCCCACGGATCGACCGGAGCGGGCAACGATCAGGTGCGCTTCGACGTCGTCATGGCGACGCTTGCGCCTGAGTTGCCCGTGCATGCTCCGATTCGTGAGCTCAACTGGTCGCGCGAGCAGGAGCGTGACTGGTTGGTCGAGCGCGGTGTCGATGTCGACAGCCAGACCGTTGCGTACTCGCTCAACGAAGGGCTCTTCGGCACGACGATCGGCGGAACCGAGACGCACGACTCGTGGAGCGTCCCGCCGCAGTCGGCGTACACGATGACCGAGGACCCCACGTCCGTGACAGCCGCGGCGGAGGAGCTCATCATCGGCTTCGAGGAAGGGCTCCCGACGAGCATCGACGGCGTCGCGTGTTCAGGCGTTGCGGCAGTGGAGATGCTCAATGCGCGCGCCCGTCCGCACGGTGTCGGGCGCGGGCTGCATGTCGGGGATACGATCCTCGGGGTCAAAGGCCGAATCGCCTTCGAGGCTCCCGCCGCATTGATCCTCATCGCCGCTCAACGCGAACTCGCCAAGCTCGTGCATACGAAGTGGCAGGCGCACTGGGTCGAGCAGGTCGGGAACTTCTACGGCATGCAGCTCCATGAGGGGCTCTATCACGATCCCGTGATGCGCGACTTCGAGGCGTTGCTCGACAGCGCCAACGCCGATGTCAGCGGTGAGGTTCGCGTGCAGCTGCACGCCGGCTCGATCCGCGTCCTCGGCGCGCGCTCGGAGCACTCATTGCTGAACCCCGAAGTGGCGACGTACGGCGAGGGCACTGTTGCCTTCTCGGGCGCCGACGCTGCGGGCTTCGCGCGGCTGCACGGCATGTCGTCGATCCTCTCGGCGCGCCGCAATCGCGCACTCGAGGGTGCCGCTTCGGCATCCACTCCGAATACCGTCGCGGAGGGCGCGTCGTGAAGGTTCGCACACATAAGATCGCCTCGGTCGTCGCGCGGCTCGACCTCCCTCAAACGGTCGAGATCTCGCGCATCGTCGAGGCGCAGGTCGGCCAGGTGTTGGTCGTCCGGGCGCTCGAGGAGAAGCGCGTCTACGACGTCGTCGAACTGACGTCCGGTCGCATGGCTCACGTCAGCAAGGGCGACGTCCTCGTTGGCGCGCTCGGTCGGCGCGACGCACTGCGCGGGTTCGTGGGGCGTGTTCCGGCCTCGATCAAGGCCGGTGACACGCTGCACCTGCTGAATCTCGGGGGCGTGCTCGGCGAGGTCGTCAGCGAGAACAAGGACGTCGGGCATCCGCTGCGCGTCGAGGTGCTCGGCATGGTGGTCCGGGGTGGCCGCGGCGTGAACATCGCCGACGCCGCGTTGGCCGAGCCGCCGAGCGATACGTCGACACCGCCGGTCATCGTCGTGTCCGGCACGTGCATGAACTCAGGTAAGACCCTCGCGGCGTGCCAGGCGATCTCAGGGCTCACGCAGCGAGGCTACGCGGTCGGCGGCGTCAAGCTCACGGGCGTCGCGGCGCGACGCGACCTCTTGAACATGGAGGACCACGGGGCGGCCGCGAGCTTGTCGTTCGTCGACTGCGGCTTGCCGAGCACGTCGGGCGTCGCAGATCTCGGCGGGATGGCGTTGAAGTTGCTTCGCTCGGTCGAGCACACGACGGCCAGCGAACTCGATGTCATCGTCGCCGAGATGGGTGACGGGATCATCGGTTGCTACGGGGTCGATTCGATCCTTCAGGACGACCGGTTCAAGCCGCTGATCCGCGCGCATGTGCTGTGTGCGAACGACCTCGTCGCTGCATGGGGCGGAACAAAGTGGCTCGAAGCGCGCGGTCTCGGTGTCGACGTCGTCGCCGGTCCGGCGACGGACAACTCGGTCGGCGAGCGCTACGTCACCGACGAGTTGGGACTCGCGGCCGCGAACGCGCGCACGAACCCCGACGTGTTCGTCGATCTCGTCGAGGCGGCGGCGTTCTCGCGCGTGCTGGCGTCGGGTAAGTCGGACGGCGGGGCGCCGGATCGGCACGCGGGAGAGGCGTCATGATCCGCGCCGGGATCATCGGCGGGACGGGCTACGGCGGCATGGAACTACTGCGCTGGCTGTCGACGCACCCGAAGGTCGAGCTGACGGCGATCACGAGCCGCTCGCACACCGGTCCCGTCGCCGACATGCATCCGCACCTGCGCGGCTTCGTGGATCTCGCGTTCGAGAACGCCTCACCCGCGGAGGTCGCAGAGCGCTGCGATGTCGTGTTCTTCGCCACGCCGCACGGCGTCTCTGCCGCGCATGCGCCCGCGGTCTCGGCGCAAGCTCGCGTCGTCGACCTCTCGGGTGACTTCCGCCTTGCCGACGCCGCGGCGTACCGCGAGCACTACGGCCGCGACCATGCATCGAGCGAGTGGCTCGGGCGTGTGCCGTACGGTCTTCCCGAGTGCGGCGGGCGGTCAGCGGTCGCCGACGCATCGCTCGTCGCGAACCCGGGCTGTCATGCCACGGCAACGCTGCTCGCCATCTGGCCGCTCGCACAGGCCCAGCTCTGCGCCGGACGCGTCTCGGTCGTGTCGGTGACCGGCTCGTCGGGCTCGGGGTCGACGCCCTCGGCGGGCACGCACCACCCCGAGCGCTTCGGGAACTTCAAGGCGTACCGTCCGCTGCGTCACCAGCACGAGCCCGAGATCATTCGCGCCCTCGGCGGCGACGTCGCGCTGAGTTTCGTGCCGCACTCGGCGCCGATTTCGCGCGGCATCCACGTCACCGCTTTCGTTCCGCTCCGAGCCGGAACGACGTCCACGCAAGTCGATGATGCCATCAAGGCGGCGTACGCCGACGAGCCCTTCGTGCGACTCTCGAGCGGCACGCCCGAAGTTCGCCATGTCGCTGGCACGAATCTCGCCGACATCGGCTGGGCCGTCGACGGCGACACCGCGTGCGTCATGGTGGCGATCGACAACCTCGGCAAGGGCATGGCCGGGACGGCCGTGCAGAACATGAACCTGATGTTCGGTCTCGACGAATCGCTCGGGCTGAATGTCGTCGGAGCCGGACTGTGAGCCTCACGACGCAGAGCGACGACACCGCTTCGATCATGCAGGTCGAAGATGCCTGGCAGGTGCCGACCTACGCCAAGATCCCGATCGCGCTCGTCGAAGGTGCGGGCTGTCACGTCATCGACGCAGACGGTCGTCGCTACCTCGACATGTACGGTGGGCACTGCGTCGCGCTCACGGGGCACTGCCATCCCGCCCTCGTGGAGGCGATCCGAGAACAAGCCGGTCGTCTGCTCTTCTACAGCAACGTCGCCTACAGCGATGCGCGTGCTCGCGCGGCCCAAGCCGTTGCCGAGCTCGCACCCGTGGGGCTGCGGCGCGTGTTCTTCTGCAACAGCGGAACGGAGGCCAACGAGACGGCCCTGAAGATGGCTCGTCGCGCGACGGGACGTCGGGGTGTGGTGTCGATGCTCGACGGATTCCATGGGCGCACGCTTGGGTCGCTCGGGCCGACGGGGCCGGCAAGTTACAAGGACGCCTCGTATCCGATCCCGACGGAACATGTGCATGTCGAGTATGGCGACGCCGATGCTGTCGTGTCGGCACTCGCGTCGATCGAAGGCGGTGCCGCCGCGGTGATGCTCGAGCCGATCCCGTCGATGGGCGGAATCCGCATGGCCGACCCGGCCTACTTTCACGCCTTGCGCGACGCCTGCGACGAAGCCGGCGCGTTGCTCATCTTCGACGAGGTCCAGACGGGCTTCGGTCGTACGGGCGCGCCGTTCTTCGGCATGCGCAGCGACGTCAACGTCACGCCGGACTTCATCACGGCAGCGAAAGGCGTCGCGAGCGGAGTCCCGGCTGGGCTCGTGCTCGTGAAGGAATCGATCGCCGCCGCGATCAAGCCCGGTGAGCATGGCACGACGTTCGGTGGGGGACCCTTGGCCGCAGCAGCGATCGCGGCGACGATGCGGATCATCGTCGACGAGGACCTGCCGGCCAACGCTGCACGCGTGGGCCGTTGGATCGTCGACGCTCTCGCCGATGTGCACGGCGTGGTGTCCGTGACGGGTGCGGGGCTGTTGCTCGGCGTCAACCTCGATCGTCCCGCGCGTTCTGTCGTGAAGACGCTTCGCGAAGATCACGCCATCCTCACCGGTGGCGCGCCAGGCGATCCCAGCCAGCTCCGTCTGCTCGCTCCGTTGGTCCTCACGGAAGACCACGCACAGGAGTTCGTCACGGCGCTCACGCAGGTCCTCGCCGCGGAGCCCGCGACGTGAACCATCTGCTCTCACTGCGCGACATCGACACGTCGACGTGGCACGCGCTGCTCGAGGACGCCGAGCGCCTGCAGGGTCGTCGCGGGATCGGACCGCTTCCGCTCGCGGGGCGGCGCTTCGGGATGCTCATGATGAACCCGTCGCTGCGGACGCGTACGTCGTTCGAGATCGCGTGCTACGACCTGGGTGCGCACTGCGTGTCGCTCCAGCCGGGCGCAGGGCTCTGGGACCTCGAGACGCGTGACGACGTGGTGATGGATGGCGGCGCCGCCGAGCACGTGCGCGAGGCCGTCGGCGTGCTCGGCCGCATGGTCGATGCGTTGGGCGTGCGCGCCTTCGCCGGTCTCGTGGATGCGCAGGCCGATCTCCGTGAGCCGGTGCTCACCGCGATCGCCCGGGCCTCGTCCGTGCCGATCCTGAACCTCGAGTCGGCCGTCGATCATCCGCACCAGGGACTCGCCGATGCACTCACCGTCCGGCGCCGCTTCGGCGGGCGGCGCGTGCGCGTCGTGATCCGCTGGGCTCCGCACGTCAAACCCCTGCCGATGGCCGTTCCGAACGCCGCGCTCTACGCGTTTGCGCGCGAGGGACACGATGTCGTGGTTGCACGTCCACCCGAATGCGCACTCGACGAATCCGTGATGGCTTCGGCGTCCGAACTCGCCCGTGCCGCGGGCGGGACGGTGACGACGCACGACGATCTCGAACGATCGACGGAAGGCGCCCACGTCGTCTACGCGAAGTCGTGGGGATCGGCGGGGCTCTACGGTGAGCCCGACGCCAACTCGGCGTTCTTGGCCGACCACCGCTCGTGGATCGTCGATGCCGCTGCCATGGCGGCCGCGCGTCCCGATGCAGCGTTCATGCACTGCCTGCCTGTGCGACGAGGGCTCGTGGTCACTCCGGACGTCCTCGAGTCGCCGACGTCGCTGATCTTCGAGCAGGCCGCTGCTCGCCTCGACGTCCAGAAGGCAACGCTGTGCCATGTGGTCGGCGCAGCCGTTGCGCCGGCTGCCGGTGCAGCGCCCCAAGCGAGTGAGGAGACGACATGCTGAAGGACATCCTGTTGCTCAAGCAGGCGTTGCCGTACCTGCGGCAGCACAAGGGGCGCATCATGGTGGTCAAGCTCGGCGGCGAGATTGCGGCGAACGTCGATGCTCTCGACTCGCTGGCCTCCGATGTCTCGCTGCTCGTGCACGTCGGCATTCGTTGTGTGGTCGTGCATGGCGGCGGGCCCCAGGCGACGGAGCTCTCGCGGCGGCTCGGGTTGCAGCCCGAGATGGTGCAAGGGCGGCGCGTCACCGACGAGCAGACCCTCGATGTCGCGAAGATGGTGTTCGCGGGCAAGATCAACATCGACATCATCTCGGCCTTCCGTCGTCACGGTGTGCGCGGTGTCGGAATGTCGGGAGTTGCGGCCGACATCATCCATGCTTCGCGACGTGCGCCCACGGAGATCACGGACGAAGACACGGGACACAAGCGCGTCGTGGATTTCGGTCACGTCGGCGACGTCACGAGCGTCAACACCGACGTGCTCTCGCTCTTGATGTCGGAGGGTTACGTGCCCGTGCTGTCGTCGCTCGGGAGTGACGCTGAGGGGAACATCCTCAACATCAATGCAGACACGGTGTCGTCGGTGATCGCGCAGGATCTCGCGGCGAACAAGCTCATCTCGCTCACGGGCGCGCCCGGCCTCCTTTTCGACAAGGACGATCCTTCAACGCTCGTTCCACTGCTCACCGTTGCTCAGGCGCGGCGCGTCGTCGACCGAGGTTGGTTGCGTGGCGGCATGCGGCCCAAGGTTCAGACGCTCGTCGAAGCCGTCGAAGGCGGAGTCCCGCGAGCGCACATCCTCTCGGGTCGCGAGGAGGGCGCGCTCCTGCTCGAACTCTTCACGCGTGACGGCGCCGGAACGGTGATCGTGGCAACGAACGACGCCGATGCGGCTCTCGCGCCGACGACGTTGCCGTGGGAATCGCAGGGCCAGTCCAAACAGGGAGCGGAAGCATGAGTGACGTCATCGACCTGCTGCGCGGGATGGTCGCGATCCCCTCCGTGTCGGGTGAAGAGGAGGCCTGCCGCGACTACGTAGCGACGTGGCTCGAAGACCATGGCATCGCGCCGCGCGTCATCGGCCGCAACGTGCTCGCGGTAATCGAGGGCACGGCGCCGCGTCCGGACGACGAGCGCGGGCTCGTCTTCTGCTCGCACTACGACGTCGTGCCTGTGGGACCCGGGTGGACGCGCGACCCGTGGGACGCCGCGCTCGAGGACGGCCTGATCCGCGGTCGCGGCAGCAACGATGCGAAGTCGAGCATCGCGGCGATGATGGTTGCGGCGGCGTCCCTCGACCCTGCGCGCATCGCCGGGCGTGTCGTGCTCGCGCTCGTGTGTGACGAAGAGACGGGTGGCGAGGGCATCGAGATCATGCTCGACGACCTTCCGCCGGCAACGGCGTGTGTCGTTGGTGAGCCGACGGAGCTCGACGTCTGCCGTGGTCAGCGCGGCCTGCTGTCGGCGTCGATCGTGGTTGCTGGTCAGTCGTGCCATGCCTCGCGTCCGTGGGAAGGGGCCAACGCGATCACGGCCGCGGCCCGCGACGTCCTCGCCGTCGACGGACTCGACCTCGGCGAGCCGCACGAACTTCTCGGGCCTGCCACGCTGCAATGCACGGTCATCGAGGGCGGCACGCGTCGAAACGTCATCCCAGGCGAGTGCACGATCTCGCTCGATGGACGACCGACGCCGACATGTGACAACAAGACGATGGTCGCGCGACTGAAGGCTGTCGTGCATGGTGAGGTCCACGTGCGCAGCGACCGCTACGTTCCGGTTGTCGCCGAGCCCGACGCCGAGATCGTGCGTCTTGCAAGAGCCGCGAGTCCGACGGGAGCGGTCCGCGCCTTCGGTGGCGTGTCGGATCTCTTCCACCTCCGCAACATCGGCGGCGTCGTGATGGGGCCCGGAACCAGCAAGGCGAGTCATGCACCCGACGAGTGGGTGGCCGTGTCCCAGGTTGAAGCCGCAGTCGATGCGTACCGCAAGGTGACCTCGGCGTATCTCGCCGAACAAGGATCAAGCAAGACTGCGCGGGACGCGCTAAAGGGGAGCCAAGCATGACCACCGAGGAACGCAACGAGCAGGGAACTGTTGCCGACGACGGCCTGCTGCGCGGGCGCTTCACGGGCGGCGTGCACCCGGCGCTCGACCGCATCAATCGTTCGTTCGAGGTGGACCAGCGCCTGTGGCGTGAAGACATCGAAGGGTCGCGCGCCCACGCGCGTATGCTTGGCGCCGTCGGCGTGCTCGAGACTGCGGCTGTCGAGCGCATCCTCGCGGGTCTCGCTGACGTGGCGGCGGAGTTCGCGGCAGGCACCTTCGTGGACTTGCCCGAGGACGAAGACATCCACATGGCGGTCGAGCGTCGACTCACCGAGTTGGTCGGTGAGGACGGCAAGCGTCTGCACACGGGCCGAAGTCGCAACGATCAGGTGGCGACGGACCTGCGGCTCTACCTGCGCGGATGTGCGCGTCGTCTGGCGGCCGGCGTGCGCGTCGTCCAAGCGCGGCTCGTGGCCCTCGCCGAGCGTGACGGTCACCTCGTCATGCCCTTCTACACGCATCTCCAGCGCGCTCAGCCCGTTGCTCTCGGCCACGTGCTGCTGGGCTACATCGAGATGCTCGAGCGCGATCGCGCGGACCTTCACACCGACGGCGACGAGTGTCCGCTCGGCGCGGGCGCCGGCACCGGCACGACGTTTCCGATCGACCGACGCATGACGGCGAGCGCCCTGGGCTTCGCGCGTCCGACGCGCAACAGCCTCGAGTCGGTGTCATCTCGCCGGGACGCAGCGCGGCTCGTCTCAGCCATGGCGTGCACGGCGACGACGCTGTCGCGCTTGGGCGCAGACCTCGTGTTGTGGTGCAGCCGCGAGTTCGGCTTTGCGCGCCTCGGCGATGCCGTGTCGACGGGCAGTTCGATCATGCCGCAGAAGCGCAATCCTGACGGCGCCGAACTGCTGCGAGCCAAGGCCACTGTCGTCACGGGCGCGCTCATGCGTCTCTTCGAGATGCAGCGTGCGCTGCCGATCGGCTACTCGAAGGACCTCCAGGAAGACAAACCCGCCGTCTTCGAGGCCGAGGACGCGCTGGCCCAGATGCTCGAAGTGGCGGACGCCATGCTCGGCGACATCGACTTCGACGGTGAGCGCATGCGCGCAGCTGTGAGCGACCCCAGTGGCTATATGCTCGCCACCGAGGCGGCCGACTGGCTCGTGCGTCGCGGGGTCTCGTTCCGCGAAGCTCACGAGGCCGTCGGTGGACTGGTTTCGGCGGCCGAGGAGCGAGGTGTGGCGCTCGAAGACCTCCCGCTCGACGTTTTCGTCTCACTGCACCCGGCCTTCGACGCCACCGTGTTCGAGGCGCTGTCGATCGACGCGGCGCTCGACACGCGCACGTCGATTGGCGGGACATCGCGGACGAACGTCGACTCCGAGTTGCGTCGCTGGCGCGAGGTGCTCGACTCACTCTGAGCGAGCGCGGCGCGGACCGGCGTTTCGCGCCCCGAGCCCACTCGCTGCGCTCGACGTACACGGCACGTCCCGCGCCAACTCGGTGCGTGGTCCTCCCGTCGACGACCTCACCGGTCTTTCACCCACCGAGCCCGCCAGCCGACGACGCTGCGGTCAGCGTGGACTGCGCGCGCGCTCGGGCGCCGTCGCCGAACGTCCGCGGGCAGGGCCACGGCGCGGCTCTCCTCCAGCGCTGAGGAGGCGTTCGAGTCGTGCGATCTCCGCGTCGAGGTTCGGCGTCGTGAAGAAGTCCTCTGCGCCCTTGAGCAGATGAACTTCGTGCGCGTGCATCCACTTGGGATCGCGAAGTTCGTCGACGAATCGATCGAGCACGAGTTTGTTCGTCGAGATGTCGGCGTTGAGCCACCCGCGATCCTGCGCGTTGCCGATCGTCGTCCAGTCGACGTTCAAGTAGTGCACGATCTTGATCTCTGGGTGCGCGTCGAGCCACGCGAAGAACGGCTTGTACCAGGCGTCCCAGTCGAGCTGTCCATCTTCACGGGCGGGCGTCAGGGCGACGTCGACGGCGGACGCCTCGTTGATGAGGACGGGCTTTCCACGATGGCGCGCCATGGCCAGGAAACGCTCCGAGCGTCCAGCGCGCGTCCGGAGACGTCCGCGCCCGAGCGGCCCCGTGAAGTCTCCCTGAGTGAAGACGTCGATGCTGAACCAGTCGACGACGTCGTCGCCGGGATACCACTTCGGACGTCCGGCTGAGACGTCGTCGAAGTCGTCTGGCGCGGCCGGCATGTAGCACCACACGAAAGACGTGTTGTGCGCGCCCTCCTCCCGGAACATGTCGACGACGCGGCGGTAGGCGACCGGAAAGACGTATGGGGTCTGGTCTTCCCACCAGCCGGACATCTCGCCACCGATCCGGATGTATGCCGGAACACCAGCTTTCGAGACGACCCGAGCGACATCACGAATACGTTCCTCGTAGCGCTTGCCATCCTCGCTGTCGGCCGCGATTTCTTCGTCGATGCCGATCGTCTCGCTGTCGGGCCCGAGGCCGGCGAGGTGCAGCGTGACGTTCAGGATGCGCCCGGCTTGCACTTCTTGCTGGATGCCGCGCGTCACCCCGAGCAGGCGCCGCTCCCAGGTGCGCGCGCCCCAGTCGCCCACGTGGATGAGGGTGAGTGCGGCTGCGGGCGCGAGTTCGGGGGCATTGATGGCCGCGATGAAGGCGTCGTTGCCCTTGCGCCACTGGCCCATCGCATGGAGCACGCGTCCGGCGGGCGGCTCGAACTTGGCGTCGGCGCGGGGGCGCTGCTCACCGCGCTCCAGGCCGACGGTGGAGAGGGCCCCGCTGCGGTCCCCATCGATCGTGTGGGCTTCCTGAGGATGGGTACAGCCCCAGGCCATCAGCCCCCAGAGGGCCAGTGAGCTCCAGCAGCGCCACAACGTCATCGATCGGTCTCGGGTGGGGTCAGTGTCGCGGGGTCGTCCGACGCCGTGCGTCGATTGCGCGAGGCACTAAACTAGCACCCGAGCCAAGAGTTGCGGTGGGGCTCGGAGGTCACCGTTGCGGCGCGGGACGACTGCCCGTCGCACGCGCGATTCAGAGAGTGCGCTTGACGGTTTGCGCGTACGACTTGCTGCCGCGGTGCTTGGCGGAGCTCGAGAGCACCGGCATGAGCGCCTGCGTGTCGCGCGAGGAGCGCGTGATCAGGTGCTTGTCGAGCGACTTGCCGTCCGAGGACAGCAGCAGGATCGCGTGGAGGTCTTCCGCCTCGCTGCCGTCGAGGAAGCGGGCGAGGTCGTCACCGAGCGACGAGTTCTCGTCGAGCGACGCCGAGAGCGGGCGCTGGCGGATCACGTACTCGGCGCTGGAGAGCAGCGTGAGCTGGCAGGGCGTCCGATCGCCACACTCACTCGACTCGCAGACGACGTCGTAACCAACCTCGTCCAAGGCATTGACGATCATCGAAGCGACCGACTCGTGCCCCGCGTCACCGAGGTCCGTGAGGACGAGGATCGGACCGGCGTTGGCCGGAGCGCGTGGAGCCGTGACGAGATCGTCGCTCTGCGTGGTGATCCAGCCGATGCTCGCCTCACTGGCGGGGCGGGGCGCGGGCGGCACCGGTGCACTCGCCGTCGACGACGTGTTGGAGACCATGCGTGTCCCGCCGACGAAGAGCATGCCGAAGAAGCCGGCCGCGGATGCGGTGAGCATGACGACGGCCGCGAGGACACCCCAGCGGACGCCCGTGCGGTTGCGAGGCGTGGCCGTGGTGAGCGCGGCCGAGGCAGCGACACGCCGTGCGGAGACATCGTCGCTCGGCGCGTCGGGGATCGGCCAGGGCGACGGCGCGCCGGCGAAGGGGATGGCGCGTTCGATGCGGTTGATCGTGCTGGCCTTGACGCCACCACGCATGGACGGCAGCTCGGCAGGCTTGACCTTGAACGGGTCGGATGCAGCCAGGACCGTTTCGAGATCGGCGAGCATCTCGCGAGCGCTGCCGTAGCGGTTCTGCATGTCGGCCATGGCGCGGCGGACGATCCAACGCAGCGTGTCGGGGCAGCGCTTCGTGATCTGACTGAGGCTGCCATGGGCCGGGAAGCTGTTCTCGAGCAGCGAGAAGAGCAGGGCACCGACACCGTAGATGTCGAACTTCACGCCGTCGACTTCGTGCACCTTCACGCCCTTGAGCGCGAGGCGCACCATCTCGGGGTCACGGAAGTACTCCGTGCCGTGCGTCGTGAGCGTGAGTGCCGACTGCAGCGGCGTCGTCAGGCCGAAGTCGACGAGGTGCGCTCGGCCAGCGCTGACGATGACGTTGTTGGGCTTGATGTCCTTGTGCCACAGGCCGCCGGTGTGGAAGCGGTCCAGCGTCTCGAGCAGGTCGGACGCGTAGCCGAGGGCCTCGTTGAGCGACTGGTCCGAGAGACCCGCCGTGCCCGAACGACCGTGCAGCTTGCCGCCGACGATTCCGAGGTCTTCGCCCGGCACGTACGGCATCGCGTAGTAGAAACGCGACGGGTTCATGTCGTGGTCGAGCACCATGCCCATCGACTTGGCGGCCTCGAGCGCGCGGCTCTCACGCACGATCTGCGGCAGCGTCGAGCCCTGGTCGAGGGAGAACGACTTGATGACGACCTTGCTCGGCGTCATCAGCCCCTGGGCTGCGAACTCACGCAGCTTGCCCTTGGATGGATCGGCCAAGTAGAGCTTCGCGCCGGAGCCGCCGGCTTGCAGCGTCCCCGTCACGCGGTAGCCGTCGAAGTGCGAGGAGCGGCCGCGGGTGGAGGGTGCCTGGGCGATGGCTTCGGGGACGCGGTGCTCGATGCCCTCGGTGAGTCCGTGCAGCCCGAAGAGACGGGCCGGGTTGCCGATCGCGACGCGGTAGGCAGAGCGTCCGACGCGCAGAACCTCGCGTTCGAGGGCGCGTCCGTAGTGGTTGGCTGTCGACCAGCGTCCCACGATGATGTTCAGCAGGATCAGCGGCAGGAAGAAGACCGAGGTGATCGCGCCGCCCACGCCGGACATCGTGTCGACGATCTCGTCACGCGTGAACCGGATGGTGCGTCCGACGATGAAGCCGATGCCGCGGAAGAGTGATCCGATGGCCCAGCCGACGCCCATCAAGAGCTTGACGATGAGCCAGACAGCACTGACCACGAGGGCCAAGTACATGATGATGGCGAGTGGCAAGACGGCGGCGCCGGACATGAGCGTCTGCTCCTCGGTCACCCAGGGGATCGGCGTTACGCCTGTTGGCCTTCGCGCGTCTGGATGTGACGGTGATAAATCTCAGCGAGCGCTTCATCGAAAAGCGCGTCGGCGGCCTTGTTGGGATTGGGGTCGAGGCCCTTTCGGGCCGCTTCCTCCATTTCTTCCTTCGTGAAGGAATACTTGGCGATGATCTCCGAGAGGGTCGCGTGCAGCAGGCTCCGGATCTTCGTGAGACGCCTGCTGACGGTGGGTTCCGAGACGCCGACCGACTCGGCAACGGCCTTCCCCGACGTGCCGTCGAAGACGCGCATGCGGTAGATCTGGAAGTCCATGAACTCGGCTTCGCGCTCGACCGTGCGGATGGCGAGTTCGACCTTCGCCGCGAACACGGCTTCTTCGTAGCCCTTGCTCGGTGCTCCCGAGCCCGACTCGCCCATCCAGCCTTCATCGAGTTCGATGGGCTTCTTGCCCGCGCCGCGCTTGAGAGCCATGCGGCGGTCCATCTCGCCGCCCAACGTGTGCTTCGCGATCGCGAGGAGCCACGTCGAGAAACGCGCTCCCTTGCTGGGGTCGTGACGATCGATGGCCGTGGAAAGCGCTGCCATCGTCTCTTGCGAGAGGTCCTGAACCGTCTCGACGCCGATGCGTCCACCGCCCCACTTCGAGAGCTGGGCGCGCAGGATGGGGCCGAATGTCTCCCAGAGTTCGAACCACGCTGCGGGATCGCGGGCGCGCAGGCGCCCGATGAAGTTCGTGGTCAGATTGCTGAGCATTGCGTGGGCAACCATGGGTGAGACGGGACGGAAGCGCGGATGCGCGCCCTGACAGTCTATTCCATCCGGCGATCCCGGAGGTGAGACGGGACCGTGGCGGGGCCGCGGCAGGGCCATGGAGAAGCGCGTGGTTTTTCTGGTCGTTCACGCTCAGACCTGAAATTCGCGCCTCAGCCTTCCCATAGAGGCCGCCGTACCCCCGGGCCGACCCCCGGCCCCAGCAACGATCCCAAGTAGATCCCAAGTAAAAGGAACACACCCATGGCTTGCTTCTTCAAGTCCTTCCTCCGGTTCGGCGTCATCAGCGGTCTTGCCGCTGCCGGAGCCCTCACCCTGGCCGGCCCCGAACGCGCGTCGGCCCTCTTCACGCAGGCCAAGACCTCGGTGCTCAGCGCGATCGACGCGAACATCGAAGACCCGGTCGCTCTCCGCGCACAGCTCAAGCAGCTCGAAGCGGAGTACCCCGAGCGCATCCAACAGGTCTCGTCTGATCTCGCGGAGCTGAACCGCAACATTGCCGAGCTCAGCGATGAGCGTGATGTCGCCCACGGCGTCGTCGCTCTTGCAGAACGCGACCTCGGCGTCCTCGAACCGATGCTCGCTCAGGCGACCGCCGCTTCGCACAGCTCCTCGTCGCCTTTCCAGACCATCCGCTTCGACAACCGCACGATCAGCGTCAAGCAAGCCCTGACGCGTGCCGACCAGCTCGAGCAAATGAAGGTTTCGTACGCGATGCAGGCCCTGGATGCCGAGCGTGATCTCACCTATCTCGTCCAACAGGCCGACCGTCTCGAGAAGCTCCACGTCGAGCTCAAGGCCGAACGGTCGCAGTTCCAGACACAGATCTCGCAGCTCGAGCGTCAGGTCGATGCGATCGCTCGCAACGACCGTCTGATCGAGCTCATCGAAGAGCGCAACGAGACGATCGAGGAATGCAGCCGCTACGAGGTCAAGAGCCTCGACCAGCTCACCTCGCGCCTCTCGGAGCTGCGTGCTCGTCAGGAAGCCGAACTCGAGTTCCTGTCGACGAACGACGACATGGCCGACTACGAGGAGATCGCCCGCATGCAGGTTCGCATGCAGCGTGAAGGCCTCGAGCCGGCAGCCGAGTTGAACGCCGTCGACGGCGCGGCCTTCGAGTCGATGTCAAGCCGCGCACTGCGCGAGCGCTGATCTCGCGGGATCACGCTGCACGGGGTGTTGAGGGCGTCACGGCAACTCGCCGTGGCGCCCTCGCCCGTTTGAAGCTCGCCCGTTTGAAGAGCGAGTCGTCAGGCCGCGTCGCTGGCTGCCTCGACGGCTGAGCGGAAGTCGTCCGGGACGGGCGTCGCGCCGTCGTTCGCGCGGAACGCCATCACGGTGGCGGCCTCCGCCGAGACGATTCCGCCGCCCTCGCTTTGAAGCTCGAGCCGCTGGCGGAAGCGGACGGATGTCCGCCCGAAGCCCTCGATCCACGTCGTCATCACAGACGCATCGCCTTCGTCGAGCGCGCGCCGGAAGTCGATCTCCGTCCGGGCCACGACAAACCACTCCGACCGCGCGGCGAAGCCGTCATAGCTGAAGCCCAGCGCGCGAAGGTAGTCGAGCCGGCCGTGCTCGAACCAGTTCACGTAGACGCCGTTGTTGAGATGGGCGTAAGAGTCGGTCTCGTAGGACCGCACGGTGAACGATGAGGTGACGCGGTACGGGTGAGCCATGGCGGCGAAGGATACCAGTGCGCTCACGGGCTCCGCGATGTCGTCCAGAGGGCTGTGAGCCGAAGAAGTCGCTCGGCACTCGTGCTCGCCGCTGGCAGCGGACGCCGGCCTCACGTACAAGAAGCGTCCGCCTCGGAGCCGTCCGGGGCGTCCCGATGTGATCCTGGCTTGGAGTCGAGCGTTGGTCGACGTCACCACCACGCACCTCGATGGTGTGATCGTTCTCGAACCGAAGGTGCACCGCGACGACCGCGGGTTCTTCTTCCAGTCCTATCACGTCGACGAGTACCGCGACGCGGGCATCGAGCTGCCCTTCGTGCAGGACAACCACAGCAAGAGCGCGCGCGGCACCCTGCGCGGCCTGCACGCTCAGTGGCGCAAACCGCAGGGCAAGCTCGTGCGGGTTCTGCAGGGCGAGATCTTCGACGTGGCCGTCGACATGCGCCGTGGCTCTCCCACGCACGGTCAGTGGTTCGGCGTGACGCTGACGGATGAGAACGCGAAGCAGATCTACGTTCCGCCGGGCTACCTCCACGGTTTCTGCGTCGTCAGCGAGACGGCCGAGGTCGAGTACAAGTGTACCGACCTCTACGATCCGGGCTACGAGGTCGGTGTGCGGTGGGACGACCCTGCGATCGGCATCGATTGGCCCACCAACGAGCCGATCCTGTCGGGCAAGGACGCCGAAGCCCCGCTGCTCGCGGAACTGTCGGAGGAGCACGTCCCGACGTTCCTGGTCTGAAGCTCAAGACGCATAGGTTCATGGTCCGAAAGGTTGGAATCTCCAACAATCCTTTCGGAGCCGAGAAGGTGCTCAACAACAAGATGTTCATCAAGCCCGCGCTGGCCGCCGTGACGGTGGGCCTCGTGGTGGGCTGCGCGCAACCGTCGCAGCGTCTCAATTCGAGTTCGACCAACTCGTCTTCTCAGTCCCAGGCGTCCGAATGCGCGACGACCGAGTGTGAGGTCCAGGCGAACAACACGCAGGCTCAGGTCGACCAGTGGTCGGCGACGCAGGCCAGTGTGCAGTATGACAACAGCTGGAACGGCTCCAACGACAACAACAATCGGGCCCCCGTCGCGCAGGCTTCGACGTCCAACGATTCGCGTTCCTCCTCGAGCATCGAAGAGTCGACCATCATCATGGGCGACTTCATCATGACGGCCACGGTTCGCGCGCTCCCGCAGCCGAACCGCTTCTTCACGAAGGTCGTGATCGAAGAAGTCGATGCGAACGGTGACTCGTCCGTGATCGGAAGCCCGCAGCTCGTCAGCAGTGCCGGCCAGAAGGGGCAAGTCTCGATTCACGGTGAGGCGAATGGCATGTCAACGACGAGCGATGACATCAGCGTGCTCGTGCATGTGCCGAAGAACGGTGACGACGTCGACGTCCAGGTGTTCATCGAACGCAACGGGGCACTCGTTGCAGATCCAGTGATCGAAGTGTCTCAACCGCGCTGAACGGCTCTCGACCCGACCGCTTCTCAGCGTCCTCACGTGGCCGTATCCGGAAACGGATACGGCCACGTGTCGTTTCAACCATCCCCTGCATCGCCGCCGTGGAGCGCCGAGTCGCTCGAGATGACCACCGGCGGTGGCCGCTCACCGTCGAGTTCGAAGTCGCGGATGATCGAGCGCGCCGTGCTGCGTCCCGAGAGCGCGGCATCGGAGACTGAGTCGCGAGGCGCCCACGGTTCGGGCGACGGCTCCTCGCCGCTCGCACGCCGCAGGTGGAGCGTCTGCGTCGGGAAGGCGAACTCGACGCCGAGCTGTCGCGCGAGGCGCAGGATGTCGAGCATCAGACGCTCGCGTTCGCGCAGCTCCGTGCTCCAGTCAGGTGCCGCGAAGAAGATGTAGAGCAGGACGTCGAGCGACGCGCTCGAGAAGTCGTTGAGATAGACCTGGTAGTAGTCTTTGCGCGTGTAGGGATGGCGTCGCACGAGTTCCCGGACCCCCTCGCAGAAGGCGGAGATCTTCTCGGGAGGCGTCGAGTAGGTGAGCGAGAGGCGCGTCTTGTAGCGACGGAACGAGCGCTTGCCGAGGTTGTCGACGGCCGTCGTGATGAGGGCGCTGTTGGGCAGCGAGATGAGCGAGTTGTAGAACGTGCGGATCTGCGTGCTGCGAAAGCCCACGGCCTCGACAGTTCCCTCGATCTCGCCGATCACGACCCAGTCGCCGACCTCGAAGGTGCGCGCGGCGATCACCGTGAACGAGCCGAAGAGGTTCTTCACGACGTCCTGCGCCGCGAGAGCGAACGCGAGGCCGCCGAGCCCGAGGCCGGTGAGCAGGCCGCGCACGTCGAACGTGAGTTCGTGCGCGAGGAACACGGCGCCGATGACGACGACGAGCACCTTGAGCGACTTGCAGACGAGCGGCACCATCAAGTCGTCGAGTCGGTTGCTCGTGCCTTCGGCCCAGCTCGTGAGCGCCTCGTGCAAGATGTCGACGAGGCGGTACGTGCCCCAGACGAACGTTGCCGCGATCATGAACTCGAAGATCACCTTCAGCGGCACGGCCAGGCTCTGGGGCAGGCCGAGATAAGGCAGCCCGTAGCTCCACGCGAGCGCCATGATCGACCAACCGAACGGGCGCAAGGCGCGCGTCAGTGTCGAGATCTCCACCTTCAGCTTGCGGTAGTGCAGGATCATGCGCACGACGACCGTGAGCACGAGGACGAGCAAGAAGTCGACGAGCACGCCGAGCAGTGTCAACGCGCCGAGCCCGACCCACTGGAAGTTCTCGAGGCCGAGCACGCTGCCGCTCAGCAGCCACGACGCTGCGGGCTGCTCTGAGATCTGCGTTCGCAGCCAACGCGCAGGAGCCACGCGTCGCAGCACCTCGCCGGTCGTCTCGCCGCCGGTGAGTCGTGTGCGCGTCGCGACCTCGCTGAGCATGGCGGGGATCGCCGACACGGTGTCACGCGAGAACAGCCACGCCCCGTCGGCCGTCTTGACGACGGCGATGGATCCGCTCTCGAGCGAGTCGTCCCAGATGTAGTCGTCCTGGCCCCACCAATCGCCGGGCAACAGTTCGACCACGACGATGTGCAGCTTGTCCATCACCTCCTTGAGGCTGACGGCGAGCTCTCCTCCAGACTCGTCGCGCAGCAACTCGCTGAGGTCGCTGAGGTCGAGGCAGCTGACGGCATCGGCGAGGCGTTCGGCGTCGCCGTGCTCGACGTCGACCATGGCCGCGATGAACGTCTCGATGACGGCCCGCGGGCTGTCGAACACGGCGGGCGCCACGACGTCCTCGGCGGCGGGCGTCTGGGCGTGGACGGCCGTCCCGGGGGCGAGGGGCAGGAAGGCGTAGCAGAGGAGCGCGAGCAGCGCGCGCGCCGTCAGTGGGACTCTCGTTCTCGACATGGCGGCGAATGATACCGATCGTGCGCGGCGCGCCGCCGCAGGCCTTGATATCCTCATAGGAATGTCTGCCGTCTTCCATCAGTTCTATCTCAGCTGTCTGGCGCACGCGTCGTATCTCGTCGGCGACGACGAAGCCGGCGAGTGCGCGATCGTCGATCCGCAGCGCGATGTCGACGTCTACCTCGAAGCTGCGCGCGAGCGCGGGCTCACGATCCGCTGGATCCTCGAGACGCACCTCCACGCCGACTTCGTCTCGGGTCACCTCGAGCTCGCGCGCAGAACCGGCGCGACGATCGCCATTAGCCACCGCGCGGGTGCCGAGTACGACCATCGAGCGCTGCGCGACGGCGACGTCATCGACATCGGCGACGTTTCGATCACGGCATGGGAGACGCCCGGCCACACGCCGGAGTCCATGTGCTTCGTGATCGCCGAGGGGGATGCCCCCCCGAGTCGAGTCCTCACCGGCGACACGCTCTTCATCGGCGACGTCGGTCGGCCCGACCTCGCTGGCGGCGCGGGCTACACATCCGAGCAGATGGCGGCACTGATGTTCGATTCACTGCGCGATCGTCTCGCGACCTTGCCCGACGACTGCGAGGTCTTCCCGGGGCATGGTGCCGGATCGGCCTGCGGGCGCAGCATGAGCTCCGCGCTGTCGTGCTCGATCGGTAAGCAGAAGGCGAACAACTGGGCCTTCGCCGAGCAGTCGAAGGACGACTTCGTCGCAGCGCTGACCGGCGGGCTCGACGCGCCGCCGGCGTACTTCCCGCACGACGTCGGTTGGAATCGACGTGGTGCTCCGGATCTCGATGAAGCTGTCGAGTTGCTCGATGTCGAGGCCGCAGCCGCGCAGCGTCGTGACGGCGCGGTCTTGCTCGACGTCCGCGCTCGCGAGGCCTTCGGCGAGTGTCACGTTGCCGGAGCCGTCTGGGTCGGGCTCGACGGCCAGTTCGCGTCGTGGTGCGGCGCTGTCGTTCCGATGGATGTGCCGATCGTCGTGGTCGCCGAATCCGACGAGCGCGCGCGCGAGGCAAAGCTGCGGCTCGCCCGCGTCGGTCTCCACGACGTGCGCGGTTGGTTGGACGGAGTGACGGCCTGGCGTGACGCCGGGCAACCGACGTCGTCGCTCACGTCCGTGACGGTCGATGACATCGAGGGCTCCGACGAACTCACCGTGCTCGACGTCCGGCAGACGGCTGAGCATCACGATGGCCACGTGCCCGGCGCCGTGTCGTTGCCCCTGCGCGGCCTCGCGGCTCGTCTCGCCGAAGCACCGCGCGGGCCGCTCGCTGTGATCTGCGAGTCGGGGTATCGCTCGGTGATCGCCGCGAGTCTCCTGGCGGCGGCTGGACACGACGACCTCGTGAACGTGCTCGGTGGCACGGCGGCCTGGCGCAACGCCGGCAAGCAGCTCGAGGCCGAGACGTCCCTGAGCTGACGCTCGCCCATGTGCACGGTCACGTTCCTTCCCGCCGACGACGGCAGCTACCTGCTCGCGACGAATCGCGACGAGCGCCCCGCGCGCGAGCCGGCTTTGCCGCCGGCGGTCGCGTCCTTCGGCGGCGTCGACGGCATCGCGCCACGCGACCCCGAGGCGGGCGGCACATGGGTGGTCGTGCTCGCCACGGGCCAGAGCGTCTGCCTGCTCAACGGGGACGATGTCCCGCGCGGCCCCGAGGTTGCCGCTCCGGTGAGTCGCGGGCTCGTCTGCGCTGACGTGGCCGCGGCCATTGCGGGGCAGTCGGACGTCGATGCCGAGTCGGTCGTGCGAGCCGTGCTCGACGGCCACGGGCGCGCCGTGCGGCCCTTCAAGCTCCTTGTGGTCGAGCCTTCACCGCGTCCGCGTCTCCAACGTGTCGAGTGGACGGGCGAGGCGCTGACGGCAGCCGCGACGAGCGACGCACACGTGGCTGTCTCTTCGACGTACTGTCGCGCGGACGTCACGGCGGCGCGCGAGTCGGTCTTCGCCGACTGGGTTGCGCGGTGTCCCGCGGCGTCGGGCACGGTGGGCGAGCGAGCCGTGTCTTGGATGGGCGCCCTCGAACGCTTCCACAGCGGCCACGAGCCCGGTCTCGCCGACGGCGACGCGTTCAGCGTCTGCATGCATCGAGACGACGCGCGTTCTGTCAGCTCGACGTTGATCGCCGTGACGGCGACGAGCGTTCGGATGGAATACCGACGTGGGTGGCCCTGCCAGACGACGGGCGCGCCCGGCGATGTGCTCGCGCGGGCACGCCAGGCACGCTGACACACGTTCAGCGTTCGGCGTCGCTCATCAATGCCGCGCGAAGTGCAGACCACAGGCTCTCGTCGGGCTGTGCGAACGGCGAGTGGTAGGTCTCGCCATTGCGAACGAGGATCTGGCGATCGAAGCGCGCGTGGTCGAACGCGAGCAGCGCACCGTCGAGCGTGACGGATCCGCGCCCGTTCGTCTCGATGTCCACGGCTTGGTCCAGCACGAGCTCGATGCTCCACGGCGCCGCGCGTGCGTCGATCCAATCGCTCGGCGAGACGCGTCGGCGCTCGCGGTCGGTCGTGCTGCCGAGTAGTGCGAGGACATCCTCTTGGCGGATGCTGCTTACGGGCCGTGTGGTGTCACCGTTACGGCGTACGACGACAGTGTGTGTGTCGGCCGCTTCGACGGGATCGTCGATCACGTGTTGCTCCGCGCACGCGCAGAGGACGAACGCCGCGACTCCGATGGCAAGAGCGCGCACTCAGCCGTCATTCCGGTTGAGGAGCATGCGGATCCGCTCGTCGCCGTCCGAACTCTCGCCCGTGATGATGATGTCGGAGCGTCCGTCGCGGTCGATGTCGTCGATGCGAATCACGGCCTCGCGGTCGATGTGCGTGATGCGATTGCCCGCGGTGAGCGCGATCGATGCATACGCCGTGCGGCCGAGCGTGCGCTGGCGCAGTTCCCAACCGACGCTCGTGACGAGCGAATCGGTCTCGAGAAGGTCGATCGTCTTGACGCCCCCGTCCTCGAGCGCGTCGAGGTCATTGAGCAAGACTTCTTCGATGATCGACTCGAGGTCGTCGACGCTCTTCACCGCGGTGTCCGTCCCGAGCCGCGACGCATCGCCGTCGACGAGGTTTCGAAAAACGAGAACGCGCCCTTCGCGGACATCTACGATGTCATCGAAGACGCCGTCGGAATCGAACGCCATGGCGCGCGTCGGCACGTCGGTGCGCGATTCCATCCGATCGTCGACATCCTCGAACTCGTCGAGAGCGGTCAGGATCGCCGGAATCTGCAGGCGCAGTGTCGATCGGTGGCTCGGCTTGCGCGCGAAACCGCGACCTTCGTTGCGATACGTGAAGAGGTCGAGGTCGAGGCTTCCCGCGAAGACGAGCCAGCGGATCACGCGTGCCGCCGAGAGATCGTCCGTGCGCACGATCTGGAGGTCGTCGCGACCGTCGCCATCGACGTCGCGCGTCATCGCGTAGAGGACGTTGCCGCTCGCCTTGAGCACCTGATCCGGCGCCGAGATGTCCGCACCGCGCGACCCATCGAGGTAGAGACGCGTCGTGCCGCCCTGCTGGATGAGCAGGTCCCACGCCCCCGTGCCGTCGATGTCAGCCACGCGCCATTTGACCTGGTCGCCGAGCATCGCGAGCAGGTTGTCGAGGTCGAGGCGTTCACGAACCGAGCTCGTGTCCTTCAACGCCGCGAGGTCGAGCACCCACGTTGGCTGGCTCGGGAGCTTGTCGTCGGCGATGTAGAAGGTGACGTCGTCGTCGGTCTCCGAGACGAGGTCGGCCTTCCCGTCGCCGTCGATGTCGCGCAGGCGGAACCACGGAATGCGCACGCTCTGGCCGAACTCATCGTCAAGACTCGACGGGTCGCCGACGTCGATCGAGATGTCGGGCGAGAAGCGCACGCCGAGCGGCGGTTGCCAGGCGCGCGGTGCCGTGGCGATGTGGATGAGGTAGCGGTCGATGGACGGCAGGACGATGTCGAGCGTGCCGTCGTCGTCGACATCGCGCGCCATGCGGATGTGTCGGATGCCCGGCGGGAGGTACGTGTCTTGCGTCTCGAGGCTGACACCCTGGTCGACGAGCTTGTCGCCGTTCCAGGAGTAGATGTGCAGCGCCGCGCCGTCGAGCAACGCGAGGAGCTCGAAGACACCGTCGTTGTCGACGTCCGTCAGGTCCCACGCGAGGTCGTGCGCGGGCCACGGCATACGAAACGCCGCCGTGGACGACAGCGCGCCGGCCTCGTCGAACTCGAACACGGCGATCCCGAGCGGGCCGATCGAGACGAACTCCTTGGCCGGCGAGCCGCCGAGGTCGCGGAGCGCGTAGCGTGTCGCGGATGCGACCGCGACGTTGCTCTCGACGAGGACGTCGTTCGTTGCAGCGGCCGGAAAGGCGCATGCCGCAGCGAGTGAGAGTGCGGTGAGCGTTCTCATCGGCGGTCTCCGCGGCGCGAGAGTTGGATCACGAGGCGATCGCCGGCAGAGCCGAGGATGTCGCCGAGGCCGTCGCCGTTGATGTCTTGGACGGAGATCGTTCCGAGCACTCCGGGAACTTCGAAGAGCTTCCAGGGACTCGATTCGAGCGACCACGTGTCGGGACCGAAGAAGTGGGTCTCGAAGACGAGCCGCCGCACGGCGACGCGTCCGAGAAGGTCGATTTCGACGAGGTCGGCTTTGCCGTCACCGTCCATGTCGTGCGAGATGCTGCGCTGCACGATGGCGTCGGTGAGCTGCTCGATGTCGAACGACGATTCATCGCTGATGGCGGGCTTGCGGGTGACGATGTTGCTCTCGTCATCGAAGTAGATGTAGCCCGAGCGCGTGAGCTTCCCGCCCGTGACGAGTTCGGTGACCGACGGGAGCACGACCTTGCCGACGATGAAGTCGGGGCGGCCGTTGCCGTCGACGTCGTCGAACGTGCCGAAGACGCGTGATGCCTCGAAGCGCAGCACCTGGTCGGGTTTGTCGGGGAAGAGACGCTTGCCGTCGTTGAGGAGGAGCAGGAAGTCGGTGGTGGCCGTCTCGAACATCTCGGCCTCCTCCTTGGTGCGCCGCGCGACGACATCGATGTCGCCGTCCCCGTCGATGTCGTCGAGGGTGAGGTCGAGCTCATCGACGTCTTGAAGGTAATCGGGCAGCTCTTCGACGCGCGTCGGTGACGCCGACGGGCCGGTCGACCCCGTCCTGTAGATCGTCACGGTGTCCTCGTCGCGCATGATGACGTCACGCCGACCGTCACCGTCGACGTCCGCGAGCGCCGGCGAGCGGTACTCGTTGTCGGTGGTGATGAGCGACGAGAAGAGGCCGACGCTCTCGTCGAGGAAGATCGAGTCGAGCGACGTCGAGAACCTCACGGTCGCCTCGCCGCTGCGAAACGCGACCTGGTCGTTCTTCGAGGGGGCGATGAAGGTTGCCGAGCCGTCGTCTGCCGTGTCGCCGAAGGAGGCGCGTCGTGCGTAGTCGGTGGCCTCCTCGCCCTCGGGGGCGCCGCCCGTACGAGGCGTCCAGAGGGAGAAACCGCCGCGCTCGGCGAACAACAACGACTCGCGCGCACTCCCCACGTCGAGCACGTACTTCCACCGCGGGAGCTCGTCCTGCGCGGCGATGTCGAACAGTGACGAGAAGCGCGCCAGACGACGGATGTTGCCGCGGTAGCGGTCGATCGTGGGGGAGTAGGAGAAAGCGCCGCCCTTCGTGATGAAGACGAGTTCACGCCCCGGTTCGTCGCGCACGTCGGCGGCCGCCCACGCGATGACGTCGCTGAGGATCGGGACGACGACGGGCGTGGCGTCGGGGCCGCTGGCCGTCATCCTGTGGATCTGGAGCGTTCGATCGCGCTTGCCGTCGGTGCGGTTGCCACGCACGGCGAGGACGAGGTCGTCGAGCCCGTCGCCGTCGATGTCGGCGAGTTCCCAGTCGAGCAGCTCGCCTTCGACTCGCAAGGTCGTCTCGACGAACGAGACTTCGGCGGCGCTCGCACTGGCTGCCAGTGCAATGACGATCACGCACAGTCGTCTCACGAGGACAGCTCCCCGACGCCGGTGCCGAACTGGAACGGCGTCCAGCCGAACAGCGTGAGCAGCGACCACGTGCGCTCGTTTCCGTCGCGCTCGAAGCGGAACAAGCGCAGGATGACGATGTCGATCACGTCGAGCTTCTCGGTGCTGCCGTCGGCCGCGGCCTCGTACTCCCAGACGAACGGGATCTTGGCGCTCGTGATGCGTGTGGGTGCGCTGAGTAGCTCGACCGTGATGCGTCGGCCGTCCGCAAGCGTGAACGCAACCCTGGATCCTGCTGGGCGGGACGTCACGGTGCGCACGAGCTCGCGCGCCGAGTTCATCGCCGTGTCGTCGAGGGATGTCACGACGTCGCCGACGGCAAGGCCATCGCGCAGAACCGGCGAGGCGTCGTGCGCGGCGACGAGCCTGACGCCGCCGGCGACGGTCGCCCAACTCGCGCGCGTGCGGGAAGGCTCGACGAGGTAGCGCGGCGTCGGCGCTGCCGAGGCACCCGGCGCGGCGCTCGGTCGCACGGTGATGTCGAAGACGTGGTCACCGCGGCGCGTCTCGAACGTCAGGTCGTCGCTCTGCGTTGCTGTGGACACGAGCTGATCGAACGCGCCGGGATCGTCGACACTCTCGCCGTTCACGGACAGCACGACGTCACCCACCGCGAAGCCGGCCTGAAAAGCCGGGGAACCTTCCGCCACCTGGGCGACGCGCACGCCGGGATCGAAGAAGAGATCCTCGAGCGAGTCGCTGTCGTTCTCCTCTGTCTTCAGGCCGACGAAGGCGCCGGCCTCCTCGGCGCCGTCCCATGCCAGGGTCTCGGCGTACGGCTCGGGGATCGCCCGTTCGGGCTGACTCACGCAACTCGCGAGGAGAAGCAGCGGGGCGGAGAGGAGATGACGAAGGGGCATCGTGTGTTGTCTTTCGAGTCAGAGTCCGCGCCGTCGGATCACGACGATGGCGGCGACGATGAGCAGCGCAGCTTGCGGCAGGGGGACGACCGTGCTCAGCGAGGCGACGTGGGCGCTGAAGCCGGCGTCAGAGAATCCGCGCGCCGCGAGGGCCGCCTCGGCCATCGCCGAGCTGTCGACGAACGAGGGTGTGAAGGCTGCGAACACCCAGTAGCGGGCCTCGCCGAGCACGTCCTTGAAGAGGTCGAACGCGAGGAAGACACCGAGACCGGCGCTCACCGCCGCCGCACCTGTTCGACAGCAGCACGAGATGAAGAGACCGAAGCACCAGGCGGCGAACAGCGCAGGCAGGACAGACATGGCCGCCGCCGCGATCTCGCCATGGATCTCGGCGACACTCATCAGCTCGTATCCGTCTTCGACGATCGGTCCGAACTCGAAGAGCAGCTCGGCTGTCGCCCATGACGCCAGGCCGCTGATGAGGGCAGCGACGACGGTCAGCGGGATGCCGAGCAGCGCACGTCCCGTCACGAGCGCACCGCGCGGACTGCTGCGTGTCGTTGCGAGCCGCAGGATGCCGGAGTTGGCATCCGCGGCGAGGCTGCGCGACGAGGCGATCAGGAGCAGCAACGTCGCGACCGTGAGCCCGGCTAGCCAGCCGTCGACGAAGGGACCGTAGGCATTCGCGACGTCGGGCACTTGGGGGGCGGGGCGCCCCGCCGACAGGGCCTTCTGCACCGCGGCCGCGTGCGTTGCGGCAGCGCCTGCGCGCTCAGCGAGGACGCGCAGTGCGGACACGGCCACCAGTGCCACGAGGCCCCACATCCACACGCGCCCGCGCCAGAGCCGATAGGTCTCGGCGCGCAGGATCCTCCAGGTGTGATTCATGCCGTCGCTCCCTGGGCGCGGTGCTCGGCGACGAGGTCTTCGAAGACTCGCTGCAGCGAACGCCGCTCAGGCACGAGGCCGTGCAGGGCGACGCCGGCCTCGAAGAGTGCGCGCGCAGCGGCGGAGGCGTCGACACCGTCTGGCAGGGTGACGTGCAGGCTCGCGATGCCCGGCGTGCCGCTCGTGCCGCGCCGGAAGGCTGCGTGGAGGATGTCGGTGAGCGCGGCTTCGGTGCGGGGGAGGTCGTGGTCGCCGATGTCGATGCGCCACGTGGGCTTCTCGCCGCCGAGCAGTGCGTCGCGGTCGTCCTCGCGCACGATCCGGCCATCGAGCAAGATCCCGGCGCGCGAGATCACGGCTTCCATCTCGTGCAGGCGATGTGTCGACAGCACGGTCGTCAGGCCTTCGCTCCGGAGCGTCTTGAAGAGTTCGAGCATCGAGGCGACGCCGATCGCGTCGAGGCCCGACAGCGGCTCGTCGAGAATCAGCAATTCGGGTTTGCCGAGCAGTGCGCGCGCGATCGAGAGGCGTCGCTGTTGGCCGAGCGACAACTCGTGCGACTTGTGACCGCGTCGGTGGTCGAGGTCGACGAGCGTCAGCACGTCGTTGATCGAACGTCCGCCGCCATGGCCGAGGAGCATTGCGGCGTAGTGCAGGTTCTCGACGCAGGTCAGTCGCGGGACGAGGTGTGAGCGATCGAACACCACCGCGACGCGGCCGTGCGTCGCATGGATCCGCTCGGCGGGAATGCCGAGCAACTCGACGGAGCCCGAATCGGGACGGAGCAGTCCGAGCGTGCAGCGCAACGTGGTCGTCTTGCCGCTGCCGTTGGGGCCGAGGAGTCCGTACAGATCGCCCTCGTCAACCGTCAGGGAGAGGTCGCGCACGGCCTCGACGCGACCGTATTTCTTGGACATCGATGTGATGCGAAGGGCCGTCATGGCGGGCCGAATCGGAGAATGGGATGAGCTGGTGTTTTCCGCATGCAGCGGTTTGCGTATGCTCTAGATCACGTCCGTACCGCCCCGAGAAAAAGCACTCCCGTGGAAGTCTCGCGCACACAGTATGTTCCCGCCAGCAGCCGTTTGATGGCGCTCGTGGAGCATGCAGACGACGCTGGAACGGATGGCTTCGATTCGCCGGGGGCGGCATCGCAACCCGGACACGATGAGGAACGCATGTCGCCGGTTCCAGGACTCCCCGACCCTTCCGACGAAGAACGCTTCGATGAGGAGCCCGGTGAGCATGTGCCGGGCTCGTTCCTCTCGGCGTTGCCGCAGTTTTTCGTCTTCCCGCTGATTCTCGTGATCACGGTGACGGCGATCTACCTGCTCCTGCGCATGCTGTCCGGCATCGAGGCACAGTCAGCTACGGAGCTCGTCCAGGCCGTGCGCTCGGCACCGGGCGACCAGTCGCGCTGGCAGGCGGCCTACAACCTGTCCGACTCGCTGCGGCAGGGCCGGGTGACGCTCGACGACGTCGACGCGGCATCGGTCCACGGTCTGTACGACGACCTGGCGCCTCAGAGTCAGGACCTGAAGATTTTCCTGCTCACGGTCCTGGCTTACAAAGCGGGCTCCGAGTCGACCGACCGGATCCTCACGGCCCTGGCCGACGACACCGCACCGGAAGTCCGCGAGCAGGCCCTCTACGCGCTCTACGCGCTGGGCGACCCGACGTCCGTTCCGTCGCTGCTCGAGGTCCTCGACGAGGGGCCCTGGGACGAGAAATGGCTCGCGATGGGGGCATTGGGCGAAATCGGCAGTCCTGAGGCACTCTCGGGCCTGGCCGCACGCCTCGACGAGACCGAGAGTGGCCTCGAATACCGCAATCTGGTCATCACGCTGGCTGCGGCCGGTGATGCCCGGGCCGCCGAATGGCTGGCTCCGATGCTGACGCGCGCCGACTACGAAGGCGACACGAGCATTCTCGGCCAGGACTTCGGCATGCTTTCCGAGGCCTCGCGAGAGGCTCGGCAGGGCAACATGATCGAGCTCTTCCTTGTCAACGCGTGCCGCGCAGCGGAAAGTCTCGGCGACGCATCGCTGATCGAGCCGTTGCAGCGATTGCGCCAGGACGACGCATCGACGAAAGTGAAGAGTGCCGCGATCCATGCGCTCGACGCGCTGGGCGGTTCCGAGAAGTCGCAGTAGAGAAAGGGCGAAGCCTTGGCGACGACTGAAGCATCGCAACGAACGATTCGCGAGATGAACCCCGAAGAGGGGCCAACGCGCCGAGGTTTCTTCGGAAACCTCTTCGTGGCCTGGGCCATTTTTCTCGCAGGAGTCCACTTCGCCGGAGCCGGCGCGGTGCGCTTCTTGTTCCCGAACGTCCTCTTCGAGCCGCCGTTGTCCTTCAAGGCGGGTGTGCCTAGCGCCTACGCCGAAGGTGTCGACGAGAGCTTCAAGAGCTCGCACGCCGTCTGGCTCGTGCGGACGTTGAGCGATCCGCTCTCCGACCGGACCGGCATCGAGGGCATGTACGCGCTCAGCACGACCTGCACGCACCTCGGATGCATCCCGAACTGGCAGTCGGCTGACGTCAAGTTCAAGTGCCCGTGCCACGGCAGCGGCTTCCGCATGTCGGGCATGAACTTCGAGGGTCCTGCGCCCCGTCCGCTCGAGCGCTTTCGTATCGTGCGCGCCGACGACGGGCAGATCCTCGTCGACAAGAATCAGAAGTACCAGTGGGAGAAGAACCAGTGGACGAGTGCAGAGGCTTACCTGCCCGTTTGACGTTCACTGTGGGGTGAACACAGCTCAGCTGTGTCGCGCCCGCCCTCTTCTTCCGATATCGTCCACGTCCTCGAAGCCTACTCCCGGAGAACAGTCCTTTGGGCCTCAAGGAGAAGATTGCGGACACCCAGATCTGGCGGTCGATTTTCCGTCACGGGTATCCCAGCACGCCGCGTAACCGCGCGCTGGCCGCACTTTCCAACGTCTTTCTTCACCTGCATCCCGTGAAAGCTCGCAAGAGCGGCATCAAATTGTCGTTCACGTGGTGCATGGGCGGGATCACGTTCTTCCTGTTCCTGCTGGAGACGATCACGGGCGTGCTGTTGATGTTCTATTACCGCCCGACGATCGAGTACGCCTACAACGACGTGATCGCCATGCGCGAACACGTGCCGTTCGGAATCATGCGTGAGCTGCACCGTTGGGGCGCTCACATGATGGTGCTGGCGGTGTGGCTACACATGCTCCGGGTGTTCCTGACGGGCAGCTATAAGCCGCCTCGGGAGTTCAACTGGAACGTCGGCGTCATCCTGCTGCTCCTCACGTTGCTGTTGTCGTTCACGGGGTATCTGCTCCCGTGGGACCAGCTCGCGATCTGGGCCATCACGGTCGGTAGCAACATGGCGCGCGCTCACCCGTTGATCGGACACGAGGGTCCCGGTGCCAGCTTGCTGGCGGTTGGAGACGTCAACCTCGTGACCCCGGCGAGCGACATCCGATTCGGCCTTCTCGCCGGTCGGTTCGTCGGTGCGGGTGCGCTGCTGCGCTTCTACGTGCTGCACTGCGTGGCATTCCCCCTCGTGGCCAGTTTGTTGATGGCCGTGCACTTCTGGCGCGTCCGCAAGGACGGCGGCATCTCGGGCCCCATGTAGGGCGGAGCGGATTCTTTTGGAACTCTTCGAGAGCATCTTCAACGCGCTCGCCAGTCCGTCCCTGTACGTGATCCTGGTGACCGCCCTCTTCTTCCTCTACTTGTGGAAGATGCGGACCTTCTCCCGGCCTGGCTGGGTGGTGGCGTTCGCGGTCATGACGACTGCGTTCTTCGTCATCGGTGCGCAGAACGGGGACTTTCTCAAGATCATCACGAAGGGCGACAACATGCCCATCGTGATCATGATCTTCTCGATCCTGTTCACCTGCTCGCTGGCCTTCCGCCAGGCGTCTGTGAACGACATGCGGATCGAAAAGGGCGAGCCGCCGCTCGAGGCGCTCGACTCGAACAAGAAGGTCCTCGTCTGGCCCGACCTGATCTATCCCGAGTTCATCTGCACGGTGTTGCTCGGGGCCCTGTTCGTGTTCTGGTCGATCGCCGTCGAGGCGCCGATCGAGGAGCCGGCCTCGGGCACGCGAGCACCGAACCCGGCCAAGGCGCCGTGGTACTTCCTGGGTCTCCAGGAGATGCTCGTGTACTTCGATCCGTGGCTCGCGGGCGTCGTCTTCCCCGGCCTGATCGTGGTCGGCCTCATGGCGATCCCGTACATCGACACGAACCCGAAGGGCAACGGCTACTACACGTTCAAAGAGCGGCCGTTCGCGATCACGGTCTTCATGTTCGGGTTCATCGTCCTCTGGGTGGCGCTCGTCATCCTGGGCACCTTCCTGCGCGGACCGAACTGGAACTTCTTCGGACCCTTCGAGTTCTGGGATCCGCACAAGATCGAGCCGCTGGTGAACGTGAATCTGTCGGAGCTCTTCTGGGTGCGCATGCTCGACACCCGATTGCCCGACGCCGCGCTGATCCGTGAAGCCCCTGGGCTATTGCTCCTGGGCGCGTACTTCGTCATCACACCGGCGTTGCTCGCGAAGACACTGCTCAAGAAGCTCTTCAACGAGATGGGCTTTGCGCGCTACAGCGTCCTCGTGATGCTGCTGCTTGGTATGGGTCTGCTGCTCATCAAGATGGTGATGCGATGGACCCTGAACCTGCAGTACTTCGTCGCCATCCCCGAATGGTTCTTCAACATCTGACGCGCTCACCGGCGATGTCTCGCCGGTGCGTGTCAGTCGAGTGAACACATGACCGACCAGAACAACGACGATCAGGCAGCCAAGATCGCCGCGATCAAGGCGCGACTCGCAAAGGGCTCGTCCGGGGGCGGCGAAAGCCAACCCGCGGCCAAGGCCGATGCGCCCGCGGCGAGCGCAGGCGGCGGTGGTTCCGACCACGTGTTCGTTCCGTCCGGCGACAAGGACGCCCTCATCGCAGCCATCAAGGCTCGCAATGCAGGTGGCGCGCGGGCCGTGATCGAGGGCAACGACCCAGGGACGCCTCCGGCGGCTTCCGCTCCGGCAGCGGCTGGAGCCGCGGCAGCCGGTGGTGGGGATGCCGGTGGTGGCGACGACATGCAGGCGCGCATCGCGGCTCTCAAGGCCAAGATGGATGCCGGCAAGGGTGCGGCTGCCGATGCGGGCGTCACGACGACGACGACCGCGGCGACCACGCGCACGAAGGCCAAGTCGGGCACGGCGAAGGGCGGCGGCAAGCAGATCTGGCCCGTCCAGCCGATCACGAAGAAGTCGTTCGGCGACGAGCGCATGTACGGGGCGGCCACGCTCACGCGTTGGTTCAGTCTGGCGGGCATCCTGCTCGTCATCGGTGCCATCGGCATGTGGATTCGTGACGCCGACCGCGACTGGAAGCCCTGGCAGCAGCTCAAGCAGGAGCGCGACTACCAGATGCTCGAGGCGAGCATCGAGGCGGCCGAGACCGAGCTCGCAGAAACCAACGTGGCCGCCCTTCGGGACGAACTCCTTGGAGTGAAGGCCGACCTCGAGAGCAAGGCGTCCGAGCGCGATGCCTTGGTTGCCGAGGTCGAGCGCCTCGATGGTGAGCACTACAAGGCCAAGACGGCATTCCAGACGAACAAGTCGTTCTACGACACCGAGAAGTACAAGTTCGAGCACACGCGCGTCGAGCACGGCGGTGAGGCCGACGCGCTGGCCGAATCCACCGAAGCGCTCCTGGCACTGAAGGCGGACAACGACGAACTCCAGCGCAAGTGGGACGGTGCGGTTGAAGAGTTCGATGCCGCCAAGGCTGAACTGGCTCGACACGACGCCGACCTGACGCGTCTGACCAAGGAAATCGACGGGCTCACGAACGACCTGACGCTGCTCGAAGCGCGGCGCGAGGCAGTCGGCCCGAACCTCTTCAACGACTACATCCGCAACGCGCCGCTCGTCGACATGCTGGCGCCGACGTTGAAGATCCAGCAGTACGTGCTGGACGGTCTGCACGACGACTACAACTTCATGGAGGTCGACCGCATCGATCGATGCACGACCTGCCACATCGCGATCGACAATCCGGCGTACACGAACCACGACGTCACGGCGATCGACGGCATGGTCGGTCCGTTCGTCCCCGAAGACAAGCGCCCCGACGAGGTCACCGAGGAGTTCGAACCGCTTGATCCGCGCGGTGAGGTCGTCCTCAACGCCCACCCACGTCTTGATCTCTACGTTGGCGACAACAGCCCGCACCCCGCGCGCACGTTTGGCTGCACGACGTGTCACTGGGGCCGCGGTCAGGCCGTCGAGTTCGAGCGCACGTTCCACATGCCGGCCCCCGAGTTCGACCTCGCGGGCAACATGATCGAGTCGAAGGAAGAGAAGACCGAGCGCTGGGTCCGCGACTTCGGCTACGACCCGACGCGGCATTATTGGGACTGGCCGATGATCCCCAAGGACATGGCCTACAGCGCGTGCTTCCAGTGCCACGACTCGGCGGACCGCCTCGAAGGCGTTCCCGAGTACAACGAACCGCGCCAGCTCGTCGAGGATCTCGGCTGCTACTCGTGTCACAAGATCGATGGCTTCGAGCACCTGCGCAAGCCGGGCCCGGACCTCACGAATCTTGCCGCCAAAACCGACGAGACGTGGGTCCAGAAGTGGCTCATGTCGCCCAAGGACTTCCGCGAGACCACGCGGATGCCGCACTTCTGGAACCTTTCCAACACGGGTGGCTCTGACGTGCTCGCCTTCGAGGGACAGCCGGAACTCCCGATCGACGCCGACATGGAGTGGGACAACAACTCCGACAAGTTCGTCGACGATTGGCGCGTCCGCAACCAGGTCGAGGCGCGCGCTGTCGCCAAGTACATCTTGAGCAAGTCGACGAACGCGGTTGCTGGCGACGAACCGGTCAGCGCTTACAAGAATGACTCGGTGCCGGAAGGCGGTGACGTCGACACGGGGCGCGAGCTCGTTGCGTCGCGCGGCTGTCTCGGGTGTCACTCGATCGAATCCGAGGACTGGCTCGAGAACAACCACGGCCCCGACCTGAGTGCCGTCGGCTCGAAGGTCAACGCCGACTGGCTGTACTCGTGGGTCATGAACCCGGAGCGCTACTTCGAAACCACCGTCATGCCGAGCCTGCGTCTGTCGCCCGAGGAGGGCGCCGACATCACGGCTTACATGCTGACGCTCACGGATCCCGAGTGGGAAGCCGTCGAACCGCCGCAGGCGAACGACGAGGTGCTTCGCAAGGTCGCCGCCGACTTCAAGTCGGGCTCGATGTCGCTCCACAAGGCCGAGGCTTGGGCCGAGAGAGAGGACCTAGAGCTCGTCGAGCTGTTCGTCGGCGAGAAGGTCTTCGCACGCTTCGGTTGCTCAGGCTGTCACCTCGTGCCCGGTCACTACGACGACATGGGTATCGGTGTCGAACTCACCAAGGAAGCGCTCAAGGAACTCTCCAAGTTCGACTTCAGCTTCGAGTCGCACCACGGCTACGACCCGCCGGAACGTCACGCGGACATCGAGCACACGGTGTGGGGCTGGATCGATGCCAAGCTCGAAGACTCGCGTCGCTTTGATCGCGTCCCCGTGGTCGAAGAGGGCGACGACGGCGCGGTGGTGGCTCGCTACGAGCAGAAGGTGAAGCGTCCGCTCGACAAGCTGCGCATGCCTTACTACTACCTCACCGATGAAGAGCGTCACCAGGTGGTGACGTTCGTCATGGGGCTGCGTGAAGTCGGCGTCGACGAGACGATGAAGAAGACGCTGTCGCCGCAGGAGGAGTTGGTCGAGGAAGGTTCGCGACTCATCACGGCGCACAACTGCACGGGCTGCCACAAGATGGGGCAGATCCCGCTGCCGATGAACCTCGACGAGGACCTCATCGAGCAGGGTTACGAGGAGGGCGTCTGGATGGCCCATGCCTTCGAGCACGGCGGCGAGACGCTCATCGGTGCCAACGAGTGGCTGACGGACGAGTTCTACAACCCGTGGGAAGAGGAGGACTACGACCTCCTCGAGTTCCTCGAGGAGGAGGGGCTCGTCGGCACGCCCGTCACCGTGTACGGCACGCAAGAGGGCGCCATCGGTCACTACTACGACGAGGGTGCCTACCGTCCGCCGATGCTGCGTCGTCAAGGCGAGAAGACCCGCCCCGACTGGCTCTACGACTTCCTGCTCGAGCCGTACATCGTGCGTCCGCACCTCGAGGTGCGCATGCCGACGTTCGGGTTCACGCCGGACGAGTCGCGTGCTCTCGTGCACTGGTTCGCCGCGAAGGACGGTGCCGATTGGCCGTTCTACATCGACGAAGAACACGCAGAGCTCGACGAAGATCTCTACGTCAAGGGCGAGACGATCTTCGGTGACTACGGCTGCAACCAGTGCCACCCGGCCGGTGACCAGCTGCCGTCGAACGAGGACAAGGCCAACTGGGGTCCGGACCTGTCGATGGCAGCCGACCGGCTCCAAAGCGGTTGGATCGGGCACTGGCTCAAGGAGCCCACGGAGTTCCAGCCTGGCACGAAGATGCCGGCCTTCTTCGGCGAGTACTACGACGGCGAGTACGAGCCGGCGTTCGAAGATTGGCAGGAGCAGATCCGCTCGCTCGAGCACTACCTCATGCACATGACGAACAGCGCCGAGTAAGGCCTTTCAGCCCGTTGAAAAACTCATCCGGCGCGCCGCACGTACCCGAGCGCGCCTGTACGAGCGCGGGAGCCTCGACGAATCCACGCGATTCGCCTGCGTTCCCACACGGGCACAGGCACACTCGGTCACGCATGTCGCACTCGCAGCAGTTCTTCAACAGGCTGCTATCCGACTGACGCATCACGAAGCCCTCGGGCGGCCCATCGGCTGCCCGGGGGCTTTGTCGTTGGTCAGGCGCCGTCGGGGCTCACGAGGCAAGCCTTGAAGCCGCGCAGCAGCTCGTCGCGGTCGAGGTTGCGCCCGATGAAGACGATCCGGGAGCGGCGCTCTTCGCCTTGGGCCCAGGGGCGCTGGCGCGTTCCTTCGACGATGCGATGGACGCCCTGGACGACCCAGCGGTGGTCGTCGCCGACGACGTGCAGGATGCCCTTGAGTCGGTAGAGGTCGCGGGCACGCATCGCCGCGAGGAACTGCAGCCACATGTCGACCCGTTCCTTGTCGACGACGCCCGGCTCGTCGAGGCTGACGGAGACGATGCCGTGCTCGTGAGCGTGCTCGTGACTCGTGGGCGCAGCGCTGGTGGACGGCCCCGAGGTGGGCAGCAGGCCGTGCTGACGGTGGAGGTCGAGTGCGCCCAGCGAAAGCACGTGCGCGACGTCGATCGTCGCTCGCTCGGTGGCATGGAGCGTGGCGAGCGGATTGAGGTCGCGCAGCCGGGCCTGCACGCGCTCGAGGTCGCCCTGCTCGACGAGGTCGGTCTTGTTGAGCAGCACGACGTCGGCCGAAGCGACCTGGCTGCGGCACTCGGGGCTCGTTTCGAGGTGCTGCTCGACGTGCAGCGCGTCGACGAGCGTGATGATGGCGTCGAGCCGCGTGGCTTCTGCGAGGTAGGGGTCGGCGTAGAACGTCTGCGCGACCGGACCGGGGTCGGCGAGGCCGGTCGTCTCGATGAGGATCCCGTCGAGATCGTCGCGGCGCGCCAGCAATGCCCGCACGCTCGTCATGAGATCGCCGCGCACCGTGCAGCACACGCAGCCGTTGCCCATCTCGATGACGTCTTCGTCGCTTCCGATGACGAGCGCGTCGTCGATCCCTATCTCACCGAACTCGTTGATGATCACGCCGAGGTGCAGGCCGTGCTGCGCCGTCAGGACGTGGTTGAGCAGCGTCGTCTTCCCGGCGCCGAGGTAGCCGGTGAGGACGGTGACGGGCACGCGCGTCATGCAAGATCCTCGAGCACGCGGAGATAGTCGATGTACCGCTCGGAGTCGAAGTCGTCGCTCTCGACAGCTGCAACGATCGCGCAGCCCGGCTCTTCCTGGTGGAGGCAGTCGTTGAAGCGGCACGTGAGCGGGAGGTCGTTGAAGCCGGGGAAGAGGCGTGCGACTTCGGTGGCCGTGAGATTGTCGAGCACGAACTCGCGGATGCCGGGGCTGTCGATGACCCAACCGCCGGAGTCGAGCGGAAGGAGCGTGACCCGCGTCGTCGTGTGGCGCCCGCGGCCGTGGTAGTCGGTGACGCGTCCGACCTCGAGCGCGAGCTCAGGGCTCACCGCATTGAGCAGGCTGCTCTTGCCGACGCCCGAGTGGCCTACGAGCAAGTTGACGCCCTGGCTCATGACGTCGCGTAGCGCGTCGATGTTCTCGCCCGTGACGATGCTCGTTTCGAGCACCGCGACCCCGGCGTCGTGGTAGGGCTTGGCGACGCGCCGGAGTTCGGGGATCTCGGCCTCGAGGTCGATCTTGTTGACGCAGACGAGCGCGTCGATGCCTTCGTCGCGTGCTGCGACGAGGAAGCGATCGACGAGGCCGGGACGGAACGGTGGGTCGGCTGCGGCGGCGACGACGATGAGGCGATCGATGTTCGCTGCGAGAACCTGCACGCGTGCCTGACCGCGGACGCGCGCACCGCCGCGCCCGCCGCCCATGCCCGCAGCCGCCGACGTGGCGCCTTCGACGATGCGTTCGTTGGCATCGGAGAGCTTCCCGTCATCGCTGAGCGCGTCATCATCGGGCTGCTGCTGACGTCGGCCGCGCGCGTGAGTACCACGAGCGCCGTCGCGTCCGCGCTTCACGGCACGCCCGCGTCCGCCTCCGCGTCGCTTCGCACCGCCTTCGAACTCCTGCACGCCGTGTACGCCGCGCCCGACGTGCTTGCGCGACCCGGCCGCGCGCCTGGCGAGCTGGTTCTTGCGCTCCTCGATCTCGACGATCGCTGCGTCGTCGGCCGTTGTCGAGCCGATCTCGACGACGACGTGATCGCCGACGGCCACGGGCTTCGTCTCGATCGTGTTCTGCTTGTAGAGGTTCCCGCGCACGACACAGCGCTGCTCGCCGAGTCCATCGATGAACACCTGCGCGGAGCGCGAGCCGATCGAGACGACGAGGCCGCGATGCTTCATGCGGTTCTCAGTACCGCGGCTTGGTGCGGCGGTAGCCGTGCAGGGTGCGCGTGTACTGCCCGGCCGCCTTCTTCTGCAGATCCTCGGGAGGCGTGGCCTCCTTCAGCGTGACCCCGTGGTCGAAACCCTCGAGGCGCTGGTACTCGATCTCTTTGTTGATCAGCTTCTCGATCGCGGTCAGCCACGGACCGTCGTCCTCGCAGACGAACGTGGCCGCCCAGCCGTCCTTGCCCATGCGCGCCGTGCGACCCACGCGGTGGACGTAGTCTTCGGCGTGCTCGGGGATGTCGTAGTTGATGACGTGGCTGACGTCGGGGATGTCGAGCCCGCGAGCGGCGACGTCCGTGGCGATCAGAAACTGGAATGTGCCGTCGCGGAAGCCCTCGAGGATCTTCTCGCGCTTGCGTTGCGGCAGGTCGGAGTGGATCTCGTGGGCCGCGAACTTCATCTCGCGGCACTTGGCGGCGAGCTTGTCGGCGCCGGCCTTCGTGCGCGTGAAGATGATCGTGCGTCCGGGCGTTTGGCGCTTGAGGATCTCGAGAAGCAACGAGCGCTTGCGGTTCGGGGCGACGGGGTAGAAGAGCTGCTCGACCGTGTCGACCGTGGCCGTATCGGAGCTGACGAAGACCTCGGTCGGGTTGTTCATGTACTTCGACGAGATCTCGAGCACTTCCTCGGACATCGTCGCCGAGAAGAGCATCGTCTGCTTGCGCTTCGTCGCGTACTTCATGATCTTCGCGATGTCGTCGCGGAAGCCGAGGTCGAACATCCGATCGGCTTCGTCGAGGATCATCATGTCGAGCCCGACGGGCTTGAGGTCGCCACGGCCCATGAAGTCGAGCAGACGTCCCGGTGTTCCCGCGAGGATCTGCGCGCCGTCTTGCAGTGCCTTGCGTTGCGTCTCGATCGGGGCGCCACCGTAGATCGCCGTGACACGCACGTCGCGACCATAGGCGAGCTTCTTCGCTTCGCGGACACACTGCAGCGCCAGTTCGCGCGTGGGGACCACCACCAGGACGCGCGGTCCGGGGTCGTCGCTCAGCGCCTGCAGCGCGGGCACGAGGAAGGCGCAGGTCTTGCCGGTGCCGGTGCGCGCCTTGCCGATGACGTCGCCGCCCTTCAGCGCGACGGGAATCGCCTTGGCTTGGATCGGGGAGGGCTCGCGGTAACCCGCGCGCGCGATCGCGGCGAGCAGGTCTTCGCGCAGGTTGAACTCCGCGAACTTGCACTCCTCGATCGGGATCGCGTTTTCACCGCTGTCCGGCTTCTCTTCCACGAACTCGCCGTAAGAGTCGCTTTGTTTCTTCTTGTTCGGTGGGCTGCGGCGGCCCGTGGGGCGTCGACCGCGGTTGGATCCCGAACGGCCGGAGTTGGATGAGGCGTCAGACATGAAAGCTTCGCGTGCAGTGAGGAGCGGTCGAATCGACCGCGGCGTGGCGTCTCCCTCCGGGCACCACATGGGCCCGATGGCGTCGAAGACGCCGCCGCCTTACCCAGGTTACCCACGGACGATCTGCTGCGGTCGCATCTGAATCCTTCCTGGCAGAACTGAAGCGACGCTTCTGATCCTCAACGACCAAACTGTGGTCAGAACCTCGCTTCGCCTTGCCAGCAAGGCCCAGCTGCGACCTCGCGACGATCGTCCATGAATCATCCGGGTTAAGAGCCGGTATCGTACCCGGTTCCCCCCTCGATCACACGGAGTCAAGGAGATGGCGGCTTCCTTCGCGACGATCTCGGCCGGTTACCTGCGCGACACGTACGTCCCTCGCATCCGTGAGGCCCTCGCTCAGATCCCCGACGAACGGCTGTGGTGGCGCCCACACGAGGGCACGACGAGCATCGGGAATCTCCTGCTCCACCTCGAAGGAAACGTGCGTCAGTGGATCCTCTCGGGCCTCGGAGGGGCCGCTGACGACCGCGAGCGAGCCACGGAGTTCGCGGCGCGCGAAGGGGGCGGTCGCGACGAGCTCCTCGCCGCCCTCGGTGCCACGGTGGACGAGGCGGCCACGCTGATCGCAGGGTTCGGCGACGATGTGCTCGGCGTCCAGCACCGGATCCAGGGGTTCGAGGTTGGCGGCCTCGAGGCCGTCTACCACGTCGTGGAGCACTTCTCTTGGCACACCGGACAGATCACATGGATGGCCAAGGCGCTGGCCGGCGAGGGGCACGGACTGGCGTTCTTCGACGAGGAGGCCGTCAACCGAGCGCGCAACGAAGGGCCGGCCGGCCCCTGACGCGCGAGGTTGGCCACGTCGTATGATGGGGCGCTCAAGGTCCGTCCCCGTCATCACGCCGTTTTCGAGGAACTCATTTGATGCTCATTCGTATTGCTGCTGTCACGCTCGTCGCGCTCACGTTCGCCGGATGCCAATCCACGGACCACGAGTCCTACGACATGTCCAACATGGACATGGAAGCTGCCATGGCGACGTACATGGCGAACGCCGAGCCCGGTGCCGGGCACGCCGTGCTCGAACCGATGATCGGCACCTTCAAGGCGACCATGTCGATGGTGACTGCGCCGGGTGCACCGCCGGAGATCTCGCATGGCACGTGCACCAACGCGTGGATCCTCGGCGGTCGCTACGTCGCGACGAACTTCGAGAGCGAGGTCATGGGCCAATCGTTCTCCGGGCGTGGGTTCATGGGCTATGACAACGCGACCAACGAGTACGTCGCTGTCTGGATGGACTCGATGAGCACGGGCATGGCGCCGATCGCGCGCGGCACGGCGAGCCCCGACGGCAAGACGATCGTCGTCTCGATGACGGCGCCCGATCCGATGACCGGCGTCCCCTCGCTCATGCGCGAAGTGACGACGATCCACAGCAACGACCGCCACACGTTCGAGATGTTCCAGACGCCCCTCGGCGGCACCGAGGCGCTCTCGTTCAGCATCGAATACGAGCGCATGTGAGCACGCGCTCGGCGCCTGATCCTCAACTCAAACCTTCCTTCACCGACAAGGTCTCGACGAAATGACGACCACCGAAGCACCTTCCCAGCCGATCGACATCCACCCGGCCGTCACGGCGTTTCTCAGCCGCACCCAGAAGATCCTCATCGACGGTGAGTGGCGCGAGGCCGGCGGTGGGACGTTCAACGTCGAGGACCCCGCGACGGCGCGCACGATCTCCGCCGTCGGCAAGGGTGCGACGCACGATATCGACCTCGCCGTGCAGGCGGCGCGCCGCGCGTTCGACGACGGACCGTGGCGCCGTATGTCGGGCCGCGAGCGCGGGCGTCTGCTGTTCAAGCTCGCCGACCTGATCGAGGAGCACGCCGAGGAGTTCGCACAGCTCGAGAGTCTCGACAACGGCAAGCCGGTGACGGTCGCCCGCGCGGCGGACGTCGCGCTGACTGCCGAGCACTTCCGCTACTACGGCGGCTGGGCCGACAAGATCGAGGGCGAGACGATCCCCGTTGCTCCGCCCTACACGCCGGGCGCGCAATACCTCAACTACACGGTGCGCGAGCCGGTCGGTGTCGTCGGGCAGATCATCCCGTGGAACTTCCCGCTGCTCATGGCCGCCTGGAAGATGGGCGCCGCGCTCACGGCGGGCTGCACGGTCATCCTCAAGCCCGCCGAGCAGACGCCGCTTTCGGCGATCCGCCTTGGTGAGCTCATCATGGAGGCCGGCTTCCCCAACGGTGTCGTCAACATCGTGACGGGCTTCGGCGACGTCGGTGCCCACCTCGCGGCTCACGACGACGTCGACAAGGTCGCCTTCACGGGCAGCACGGAAGTCGGTCACAAGATCGTGGCGGCGTCGGCGGGCAACCTGAAGCGCGTGACGATCGAGCTCGGCGGCAAGTCGCCCAACGTCGTCTTCGCCGACTCCGATCTCGAGACTTCCGCGATCGGCGCCTTCAACGCGATCTTCTTCAACCACGGCCAGGTCTGCAGCGCGGGATCGCGTTTGTTCATCGAGGGCTCTGCGTACGACGAAGTCGTCGAACGCATCGGCGATCTCACGAAGAAGATCAAGCTCGGTCCGGGCATGGCACTCGACACGCAGATGGGTCCGCTCGTCTCGAGCGAGCAGCGCGAGCGCGTCAACGGGTACATCGATGCCGGCCACAAGGAAGGTGGCACCGGCATCGTCGGCAGCGACCTGCCGCAGGGCGATCTCGCGGGCGGGCACTTCGTCCGTCCGACGGTCTTCAAGAACGTCAATCCCGACATGAGCATCGTGCGCGAGGAGATCTTCGGCCCCGTCGTCTGCGCGATGCCGTTCGACGACGTCGAAGAACTCGCGGCCCAGGCCAACAACACGAACTACGGCCTGGCCGCCGGGATCTGGACGAAAGACATCGGCAAGGCGCATCGACTCGCGTCGCTGATCCGAGCCGGAACGGTTTGGATCAACTGCTTCAACATGTTCGACGCCGCGTCGCCGTTCGGTGGCTTCAAGCAGAGTGGCTACGGCCGCGAGATGGGTCACCACGCGCTCGACAACTACCTCGAGACGAAGAGCGTCTGGGTCGGGATGTAGCGCTCGACAGGCGCGGTAGGAAAAAGCTCAGAGCCCCCGTGATCGTCGATCGCGGGGGCTCTTGTCGTGGGTGCCTCGGACGACGAACTCAAAGCCGGCGAGCAGCCTGGGCGGCAAGTCGCTTTCGTCAGGCGCTGACGAACTCGGTGTCGTAGCGCAGGTGCTTGATCTCGGAGCGATGGTCGTCCACATCGAAGATCCGGCACGACTTCATGTCGACGGCGTAGGTGTGGATCGTGATCGTCACGCCGGGCGCGGCGTTGGCGATGCGATGCACGTCGTCGTGGGGCGGGTAGCTGATCGCGGCGTCGCCCGGCTCGAACATCCGACGCCCGCGCTCGATGAGACGCGCGTAGCCCTCGCACGTGCCGTCGTCCTCCCGCAGATACTCGGTGACCTCCACGCGTCCTTCGCTCACGGCGACGATTCCCCAGGCCCCGTGATCGTGGGCGGGTGTCGCGGCGCCCTCAGGCCACACCAGAGCCAGCACGGCGAACCCGCGCTCGCGACATCGGAAGAGCAGATGCCGTCCGTAGCCCTCGCTGGGCGGCTGGCGACATACGTCCGGGAGTTCAACGGGCGAGGCGACGAGATCGCAGGCCGAGGCGTGGATCTTCTCGACCCGGGCGGCGACGGAAAGACGCTCTTCGCAGGCTGCGCGGACGCGCTCGATGTGATCGACGAGACGGGAGTCCATGGCAGCGACCGGGCGACGGAGGGGAGAGGCATGCCGCGAAGAGTTCACAGCAACGGTCGCGACATGATACGGGGAATCGACGACGATGTCAGCTGAGGCCGTCACCCGCGTCCCTTCCCGAGACCTCCATGCGCCTGCCGACCGGCCAGCAACTCTGCTACTGCACGAACGTCCACGCCTACGACGATCTCGAGGGCTTGATCGACGTCCTTCGCGGCCCCGTGGCGCGCGTGCGTGAACTGGTCGGCAAGCCGGATGAACCGTTCGGTGTCGGGCTCTGGTTCCCTGGCAAGATCGCCTTCCAGCTGGCGGCCAACGCTGAGCCCCTGCGCCAGGTCTTGCAGGACGGCGGCCTCGAGGTCGTGACACTCAACGCGTTCCCGTTCGGTGAGTTCCACGCCGACCGCGTGAAGGACGCCGTCTTCCGGCCCGCATGGTCCGACATGGCGCGCCTCGCCTACACGATGGACGCCGCCGAGGCGCTGGCCGTGCTGATGCCCGAAGGAGCGCAGGGTTCGATCAGCACGCACACGGGCGGCTACAAGCCGTGGGCCGACGAGTCGATCGAGCCGGTGCGCATCGCCGCCGGGTTGCGGGCAGCCGGTGTGAGCCTTGCGGAACTCGAGGAGCGCACGGGACGTCGCATCGTGCTCGCGCTGGAGCCCGAGCCGCTCTCGTTCCTCGAGACCACCGATGAGGTGATCGCCTTCTTCGGGGAGCACGTCGCGGCGTGCGATGCGAGCGCGCGCCGGCATCTCGGTCTTTGCTACGACACCTGCCACCAGGCGATCGAGTTCGAGGACATGGCCACGTCGCTCGGGAAGCTCGACGCAGCGGGCATCCCGATCGCGAAGATCCAGCTGTCGTCCGCCATTCGCACGACGTCACCGCGGGCGGCCGCGAACGCGCTGATGCCCTACGCCGAGGACCGCTGGTTTCACCAGGTCGTCGCCCGCCACGGTGATGAACTCACGATCCGACCCGACCTCGATGTCGCCCTCACCGAGCACGCGTTGCTCGATGCCGATGAGTGGCGTGTCCATTTTCACGTGCCCCTCTTCGCCGAGTCACTCGACGATGACGGCCTCCTCGGCACGACTTGCTCCCAGCTCGAGGAGCTGCTCGGCATCGTCCGGGCGAACCCGAGTCTCTGCCAGCATCTCGAGATCGAGACCTATTCCTTCGGAATGATTCCCGAGCACAGGCGTCGAAAGCTCGGCGCCGTCACGGTCGAGGATTGCCTCGCTCGGGAATACGCCTGGGTGCTCGAGCGCCTCCTGTAAGACGGGCGGCTCCTGGTCGTCGTCCGAGTGCGCTGCACGTTGAGATGCAGTGCGGAGTTGGACATGAGGCGGAATCGTGACGCCGCGAAGAACTGCCCGGGAAACACGGCGCGTTGCGGATGGGGATCACAACGCCGCGCGGTGCCAAAGCGGGGCGTCCCTGTGACGACCCCGGTACACGGGTTCGTCCGGGACGGCAGTTCCGCTGGAAGTGGCGGAAGTTGGATCAGCGAGAGAGAGCGGCGGTTGCCGCGGAGCATCACGGGGAATGACGATGAGAGCAACGACGTTGAAGTATCTCGGCGCATGTGTGTTGACCATGGCCACGACCGCCGGTGCCGCCGAGGAGGCGCGCGACCGGGCGGTCACGAAGCTGCTCGAAACGGCTGGCGTCGCTGCGAACGTGAGCAACGGACGCGAGCTCTTCGAGCAGGTCGTCGCGACGGAGGCTTTTTCTCACGGCGCGATCGGCCCCTTTGACATCTACGTCTATCGCGCCGACGGCCTCGAGTCCGAGCGCACGGCCGCGCGCGTGGTCAAGGATGCGATCGCGGGTCTCGAGCCGCTCGTGCCGGTGATGGAGCGCTACTTCTCGCGTGACGCGGGTGTGATCTCCGGGCGCCGCTTCCCGATCGTCATCACCGAGGCGGGAAAGGGCGAATCGAGCTTCGACGAGGCCCTTGCACTCGTCGACCGCTGCGAGGACGAGGGCTTCTCGGAGTGGAAGCCGATCAATCCGTTCTGGACGACCGCGAATCGCGCCGCCGAGGTGGCGCGCACGTGGGAAGTGCAGGTCTTCAACCTCGCACACGCCACGATCGCCGACCGCCGCAAGGACTGGTTCAGCCATGGTCTCGGTTACTACACGGCGGCGCACATCGCGAACCGCCTGCTGCGCCGCGGCGCGTGGGGCAATGTCCCGCCGTGGCTTGCGCAGGGGTTGATCGATGAACTTGACATCCAGGCGTACGGGGAAGCGTGGGTTGGAGGGGAATGGTTCCAGCACCAAACACCCGGCTGGTCGCGCCCCGGTTGGTCGGGGTTCGTGCCGAAGGGGTCGCGTCCACCCATGCCCGTGCGCGGACCACCGGCCGACCTGGCCGTCACGGTGCGGAAGACGGGCGATTCGTGGTCGCGTCGCTCGAACAGCGGACAGCGTCACTGGAAAGATCTCGTGACGGATCGCAAGTCGGAGGCGCCGGCGAGCTTTGCTTTCATGGCCGAGCACGAGAGCTTTCTGCCGCGCGATCGTGCCTACGCCCGCTGCGTCATGCACATGTTGCTCGCGATGATCCCCGAGGGCGACATGTCGCTCTTGACACTCCTCGACGAGGGCAAGATGGGGACGCCCCGGCACGGCATGCCGGACGCCGATCCGCTCACGACGGTGTTCGCCAACTCGCTCGGCAGGATCCCGGCGGTGGAAGACGCCGCGGCACTCCCGCTCGGTGAAGTCCTCGAGATGATCGGACGCACGGACATCGCCGACAGTCTCACGGCACTCGGCGCAAAGGACGCGTTGCGCGTGACTGACCACCGCTCGCAGTCGATCTGGCTCTACGGGCGCTCGCAGTTCAACGCCGCCGACCGCGGAGCGATCTTCAACCTGTTCCTCGAGGCCGAGTACTACGAGCAGCTTCACCACTGGAAGCTGATCGGCGAGGTGCTCGACGAGGCCACCGCGGCCGCGCTCGATTCGGTGAAGCGCTATCCGAAGCGGTCGCGCGACCAGGAGGCCGTCGTCGCGACGTTCCAGGGCGTGCTCGTCGAAGGGTAGTCGCCATCCCGCCGGTTTCAGCAGTCCATGGTGATCCCCTCGCGCTCGGCCCAGCGCGTGATGATGCTCATGAGCTCAGGCGAAGGCTGGCGGTTGCAGGGCGCGCTGATGGTGAAGATGGAGTTGTCGAACGGATAGACCTCGAACGTCACCAGCGGACGCCACGTGCCGTCACCGTTGAGGCGCCGGAGCGACCAGATCTGCGACCGGCCGGACCTGCAGATGTTGGTGTAGTCGTGCACGCAATGGTGCATCCGGCGGCCCTCTTCGTAGAGGTCGGCGTCCGTGCGCAGCTCCGTGATGATCCAGCGTGGAGAGCTTTCGTCGGTATCGACGATGTCCATCGGGCGGTAGCGTGACGGGCGCCAGTCCATGCCGCCGGAGCGCCCGACTGTTGCGTCCCACGCATCGATGTCGCGCAGGAGCGAGGCCAGCGTGCGTCCCTTCAGCGAGTAGTCGGGCCGCAGGGCGGGGGCGTCGCGCCCTTCGAGCGTCGTCGTGCAGCCGTGACGGACATGATCGATGTACTCGACGATTCGAGAGACGCTGCGGTCGTCGACGCGTTCCTGCTCGCGTACGAGGAAGTGGATCACGTTCAGCCAGAAGGCTTCGTCGGCCTGCGGCGATCGAAGTGGTGTCCGCAAGACGTTGGCAACCAAGGGCGCGTCGGCACCCAATGCGATGAGCTGGGCGCGCCGGAGTGCCGCGTAGACGCTGAGGTGACCAGGCGAGTGAAGGAATGCGTGCTCCATGCGGCGCGTCAGGATGATGGGCAGGTCGAGGTCGCGCAGACGACGACCGGCGGCGAAGTCGACAAACCAGCGGCGCGCGCGATCGGCCTCCGCGTCTTCGACGGCCGCGCCGTACCAGACCTTGGAGAGAAAGACCGGGACGTCGTGCCGCCCGAAGAGGTGATTGGCGAGGGACGAGGCGAACACCCATGGCGATGTCGTCTCCGTCGACCACGAGGTCGGCGGGTTGGCGAAGGCATGGGCATGGCGCGCGAGGTGCGTGAGCACTTCGACACCGAGATGGCGATGGCGGCGGACGTGGGGACGGAACGTGAGCCACGAGCGGCGTCGCGCGGCGAGCGCGAGGTCGTCGAAGGCATGCAGGGCGCGTGGGTCACGCAGCGAGCGGCGTGCGTGGGAGAGCGCTTCGTCCGTCCGCCGCCGAGCGTTGCGTCGGAAGACGCGACTCGAGGAAGACATGCGACGGCTTCTGTGAGATCAGAGCGAGCGGAACTCAGGCGTGGTCGGCGCAGGTGTGGTGCGTCGACGGGGGCGGGCGCGCGTGCGGCGCCACACCGGATCTGATCTATGCGAAGCGCTGAAGCATGGGGACAGAGCGTGAGGGCGATCCGGGAATCTGTCAACCGGCGTCCCGAATCCGCCACGCGCCACAAGCGGCACGTGCGTCACACGGACGCGTTGCCAACAGGCGGACTGCCTCGGGCGTTCGACATGGGCGTCACGCGCGCTCCGGCCAACGCTAACCGGAATGCTTCACGGACGATCTGCTGCGGTCGCATCTGAATCCTTCCCGGGAGCCCTCGCGATCATCGTCCATGAATCACTGCGAAGTCCGTGCGAGCTCATCGCCTCCGTTTCCGACTCGACATGAACACCCGCCACGTTCTCTCGGGGGCGCCTTCCCCGCTGGGTTTCGTGGCTGGAGCGGCCCCGCTTCAGCCAACGTCGGGGGGCGGATCGGAGACGGTCATCCCTGCTAACATCACGGCTTGGTCGGGTGCCTGAATCGCCCGACGATCCCGGAGTCCCCACATGACACGCTTCCACGCCGTCCGAACAGCAGCAGTGCTGGTGCTGCTCGCCGCATTGCCCTTCGCCCAGGACCGCCCGCGCGCCGAGGTCATCGACAGCCTCGCGGCACGCCTCCAGCTCGACCTCCCGCGCGCCACCAAGCCCCTCGAGGATGGCCGCGAAGTCTTCGAGGCCGTGCTCGGCGAGCCGATGTTCTTGCACCGCACCGTCGGTCCGTTCGAACTCTGGGTCATGAACGCCGACGGCCTCGATGCCGAGGGCCTGCCGTGGCCGCTCGTCGAGGACATCAAGGCGGAGATGGAAGGGGCGGACGCGGTTCCGGGCAAGAAGGACAAGAAGAAGACGAAGAAGCGTACGACCAGTCGCTCGAGTCGCGGCAAGGAGCTCGAGGCGGAAACCGAGCCGACGGGCTCGCGCGCGCAGATCGTGCTCGACGTCGTCGGCGACTCGCTCGAGAAGGTCGCGGGCGTCTTCGAACGCCACCTCGGCGACATGACGCCCCCGACGTTTCACGTCGTCCTCACGATGTCCGACACCGGCCTCGACCAAACCTCGCATGCCGAACTCGTCGCCTTGCTCGACTGGTGCGACGGAGGCTGGGGACAGTGGACGACCGCCAACGGTTCGCTCTGGCAAGAGGATCGTCTCGCGCAGGTCGCCGTGAACACGTGGGATGCGATGGTCTTCAACCTCGACCATCCACAGGTCGACACGCATCGCGGGTTCTTCCTGCGTCACGGCGTGGCCTACAACGTGCTCGCGAACGTCGCGAACCGACTCCTGCGCCGCGGCGCGTGGGGCATGGTGCCGCCTTGGTTCGCCCAGGGCTTGATCGACGAACTCGACATTCAAGCTTTCGGCGAGGCGTGGGTCGGGGGCGACTGGTACGAGCGCCGCGTCGCCGGTTGGTCGCGTCCGGGGTGGTCGGGATTCGTGCCTCAAGGGCACCGACCGCCGGTCATTCCCAAGGGCCCGCCGGAAGATCTCGCCGTCACGGTTTCCGAGACGGGTGACCCGTGGGCGCATCGGGCGAACAGTCCGCAGCGCCATTGGGCGACCTTGGCGACGGACCGCGACAGCGAGGCGCCGGCGAGCTTCGCCTTCATGGCCGAACACGAGAGCTTCATGCCGCGCGACCGCGCCTACGCCCGCGCCGCGTTCCACCTCATGCTCGAGCTGGCGGCGAGCGAGAACTCGAGCTTCTTCGAGGGCTATCAGTGGGACGCGCCGGTTCCGCCGCACGGGATGCCGATGAGCGCACCGCTCCCGGCGCTGATGTCGCGCGCGCTCGGCGGCGTCGCGAGCGTCGACGAACTCGAGGAGAGTCCGCTGCTCGACGTGCTTGTCGTGCTCGGTCGCACGGACATCGCCGATCGTCTGAAGGCGCTCGGCGCCGTGGCGATGCTCGACCTCGCCGACCATCGCGACCAGTCGGCCTGGCTCTACAAGCAACCGCTGGAAAAGATCGACATGGCCACGCGCACGGAGATCTTCAACCTGATCCTCGAATCCGAGTACTACCAGCAGCTCCACGAGTGGCTCTTGATCGGACGCGCGCTGGACGCCGGTGTCGATGCATCGCTTCGTAAAGCGCCTCAGTATCCGACCGCGGCGCGCGACAAGAAGAGTGTGGTCAAGGCGTTCTGGGAGGGTCTGGGCACTTCGTGAGCAACGACTGGCCTCCCTCAGACGATCCGGCCTGCCTCGAGATCCCGCCATCCGAGATGCGCGCGATGGCCGCGGGCGTCGTCGAGCGCGTCGTGCAGCACATCGCGTCGCTGGGCCACCACCCGGCGCTCGGCGAGACGTCGATCGACGACATCCGCGCCGAGCTGCGCGCCGCCGCCCCGCGTTCGGCCCAGTCACTCGAAGGCGTGCTCGCGCCCTTCTTCGACGACTGGGTGCACCGCTCGTTCGGCACCGCACACCCGGGCTACCTCGCGTTCATCCCCGGCGGCGGACTCTTCTCGGCGGCACTGGCCGACTTCATCTCGGCCGCCACGAACCGCTACACGGGTGTGCAGGTCGCAGCACCTGCGCTCGTCGAACTGGAAGCCACGGCACTCGACTGGCTCCGCGAGTGGATGGGATTTCCGGCCGAGGCGCGCGGCTGGTTCACGACCGGGGGTTCGCTCGCGAACTTCTCTGCGATCGTCGCGGCGCGCGAGAAGCTGCTCGGCGAGCACCTGCGCGACGGCGTCATGTACGCCTCGTCACAGGTGCACCACTGCGTGACGAAGTCGGCGCAGCTCGCGGGGATTCTTCCCGATCGGGTGCGCACGATCGGCGTCGACGAAAGCTTCGCGATGGACGTCGAGGCACTCTCCGTCGCCATCGACGCCGACACCGCCGCGGGCCTGCGACCGTTCCTCGTCGTCTCGTCGGCGGGCACGACGAACACCGGCGCCGTCGACCCGCTCGTCGAGATCGGCGCGCTGTGCCGGCAACGGTCGCTCTGGCATCACGTCGACGGGGCCTACGGCGCGTTCTTCCACATGGTCCCCGAGTTGCGCCCGCTGCTGGCCGGTCTCTCGGATGCCGATTCGGTGACGCTCGATCCGCACAAGGGACTCTTCCTGCCCTACGGCACCGGCGCTCTGCTCGTCCGCGACGGTGAAGACCTGCGCAGCGCCCACGCCGCGACGGCCGGTTACCTTCCGCCACCCGGCGACGCCGAGACCTACGACCCGAGTCAGTACGGCCCCGAGCTCTCGCGCCCGTTCCGCGGCCTGCGCGTCTGGCTGACCGTGCAGATGTACGGCGTCGAACGCCTGCGCGCCGCCATCGCCGAGAAGCGCACGCTCACGCTCGACATTGCTGCGCGCCTGGAACAGATCGACGGTCTCGTGATCGACGCCGCACCGGCGCTGTCGCTCTTCCCCTTCCACCTGCACGCACCCGGCTGGACTCCCGACGACGATGATGGCGCCACGCGCGCGCTCGTCGATCGTGTCAACGCACGCGGCCGCGTCATGATCACGGGCTGCACGACGGCCGGTTGCTATTACGCACGGATCTGTGTGCTTTCGTTCCGAACGCGCCAGGAACAGGTCGATCATGCCGTCGACGACATCCGCAACGCTGCTCGTGAGTTGCTCGCCGCCGTGCGCTGAGATGTTGTGGGTCGACGTGGACGCCGCGTGCGTCAAGTCATGTCAGCGCGATGACGATGCACTCGCTGTTCACGGCGCGTCACGCATGATCGTGCCGCGAACGACTTCGAGTCCTCGGAAGGAGTTACGACCATGGTCGACGTCGCGCCCGCAGTACTGAGCGTCGCTGGGACGAACTCCGAGGTCCCGCGCATCCTGCTCGTCGACGACGACACGCGCGCCCGGCGTGCGCTGCAGCGCGACCTCACGCGAGCGGGTTTCTCCGTGCAATGTGCCGAGGACGGCACGAGCGCCTGGGACCTCCACGAATCGCGCGGCGCCGATCTGCTCATCACGGATCTGAAGATGCCTCGCATGGACGGGCTCGAACTCACGCTCCGCATGAGCGTGACCCATCCCCGACTTCCCATCATCGCCATGACCGGTGCGTCGGCGACGGATGCCCGGCTTCTCTCCGCTCTTGAGCGGGGTGCCGTGTCCGTCCTCGCCAAACCGTTTGCCAGCGCGGATCTCGTCACAGCGGTTCGTCGCGCCCTCTGCATCCCCACACCGTCCGATGTCGATCTCGGCACGGACACCGCAGAGCCCGACGATGTCTCCCCCGGGCCGCGATGGCGGCGGCGGCCCGACGACCGTGACGCTGATTCGCGCGGTGACACGGGCCCGACGTTCGACGATCCGGTCAATCACTAGTGGTGTGCTCAAAAGTTCACGCCCTCCTCGCCACTGGCTGTGTTGCATCTCCTCCACGAATCCACCAATTCGCCTGCGGCGATGCGCCTCGCCAGCGACGACGATGACCCAAAACTCATTTCGCGAACTTTTGAATCACACCACGAGCAGCGTGTTGAAGAACTGCTTCGGATGCGCAGTGCGTGATCAGTTGTTCTCGATCAGGTGCGGAAACGCAGGCGAATCGGTGGATTCGTCGAGGCTTCTGCGCCTGATCGAGGGCGACTGGGCGCGTGCTACGCGCCGAAAGAGTTTTTCAACGCGCTGCTAGCCCGAACTTCTCACAACGATCGTCGCGCGAGCGTGCCACGAGAGCACAGGCGCGCGGTCGCAGCAGATCGCTGTGAGTAGGAGGGCGTCACTCGCCTGCTCCACGGGTGACGTCCTCCGACCCTTCCACCAACATCTCGTTCGGTGGACGCCGTCGATGGGGTTTCTCCCCGTCGGCATCCGCCGCCCGTTCGAGCACGGGCGGCGGAGTCCGGTCATCGCACTGGTGTGTGCTCCCCCTCGAGGCATCGAGGCTGCATGCGCCTCGAGGTGGCGATCGGGCGGTGCGGGGTGTCGCGCGTGTTCCAGGGGGCTCATCCGTGATCCCGTTCACGGAGGGCATTTGCGCGCGCCGCCCCGTATCCCCGGTCCCGTCCCGTCGATGGCGTCCGTCGAACTTCTTCACGCCGACAGCTCCGTCTTTTCCGTGACAGAGTCATGACAGTCAAGCGCGGCTGAGCGCCTATAAAACGTTCATGCAACGCATTGGCGCAGCGGGTCTCTCGATCCACGGAACCGACGTGGATGGTCTCGAGTCTGTCCGACGGCCCTCGTCGGACGAGCTCGAGGCGTTCCTCCGTGAACTTTCCGACGTGCTCGGCGCTTCGGAGGTAGTCTGGATCGCGACGTGTAACCGCGTCGAGGTCGTCTATGCGCGCGAGGAGGGCGACGCTCCCTGCGCCGACGACGTGGCGCTGCTCGTGCCGTTCCTCGCGAATGTGGGCGTCGACCAGGAGGCGATCGCGGCGAGCTTCATCCATCGCGTCGGACGCGATGCCGTGCATCACGTCTTCCGCGTCGCCTCGTCGCTCGACTCGCTCGTGCTCGGGGAAGACCAGATCATCGCGCAGGTCCGCGATGCCTACGGCGTGTCGGCCGACATCGGGCTCGTCGGGCCACTGCTCGACACGCTTTTCCACCACGCTCTGGCAGTCGGCAAGAAGGTTCGCGCGGAGACGGACCTCGCGCGCCATCCCGTCTCCGTCGTCAACCTCGCGGTGCACGCGCTCGACGCTCGCGAAGGCTCAGCCGAGCTTGCCGTCGGGGTCGTCGGTGCCGGGGAAATGGGGCAGCTCCTGGCGCGCGTCCTCACGAAGGCCGGCTTCGCGCCGACCGTGATCGCGAATCGCAACGTCGACCGCGCGCGCGGTGTCGCCGACGAGTGCGGCGCCGTGGCGTGCACGCTCGACGCCCTGCGAGCCGGCGAGTATCCCGTCGACGTCCTCGTCGCGGCCACGTCGGCGCCGGGAATCGTGCTCGACGGCCAGACGCTCGACGCGCTTGCCCAGCGTGCTCCGGGCGGTCGCGGCCTCTTCGGCATCGACCTGGCCGTGCCGCGAGATCTCGCGGCCGACGCCGGGCCGAGCGTAGAAGTCGTCGACCTCGACGCGCTGCGCGAGATCGCGGCCCAGCACCACGCCCTGAGGGCGGAAGCGGCCGCGGCGGCCGAAGTACTCGTCGAACAGAAGGTGGAGACCTATGCTCGCCGGACCGGCGAACGGTGGGCTTCCACGATCGTCGGCAACCTACGCGCCGAAGCCGAGGAGATCTTGACGCGTGAACTCGACGGATTGCTCTCAGGGCGCCTCGCCCATCTCGATGACAAAGACCAGCGCGCCGTGCAACGCTGGGCGCGGTCGACGTTCGGCCGCGTGATGCATCTCCCCGTGACGGCCCTCAAGCGCATGGCCATCGAGATGAACGACGACACCTTCGAAGGAGTTCGCCAGTGAGTGAGGCACGCGCGCAGCTGCGCCTCGGAACTCGCGGATCGGCGCTCGCGCTGTGGCAGGCCGAGCACATCGCGGGCCGTCTCGCCGAGCATGCCGAGGTCGAGATCATCGTCATCAAGACGACCGGCGACCGCGTGCTCGACCGACCGTTGAACCAGGTCGAGGGCTCGTCGGTATTCACGGCCGAGATCGAGCGGGCGCTGCTCGACGACGTCGTCGACATCGCCGTGCACAGCCACAAGGACCTCGCGACGGCGTGCCCCGAAGGGCTCGTGATCGCGGCCGTGCCCGAGCGCGCCGACCCGCGCGACCGTCTCCTCGTCCACCCCGACTCCTACAGCTCGGCGCGCGGCGTTCTGCCCGTCAAGCGCGACGGCGTCGTCGGAACCAGCTCACCGCGCCGCGCCGAGCAGCTTCTCGCCCTGCGCCCCGACCTCACGATCAAAGACGTGCGCGGCAACGTGCCCACGCGCGTCGACAAGCTCCGTACCGGCCGCTACGACGCCATCATGCTTGCCGCCGCGGGGCTCGACCGCCTGTCGCTGCCGCTCGGTGAAGTGCGCGCCGTCACGCTCGAGGCCGAACTCTTCGTGCCTGCTCCGGCGCAGGGCGCGCTCGCGGTCCAGTGCCGCAGCGCCGACGCCGACACGGTGACGTTGCTGAAGTCCGTGCTTCACCACGAGGCCACCGCGGTTGCCATCGACGCCGAACGACGCCTCCTCGTGTGGGGCGGTGGCGGGTGTCATCTCCCGCTCGGGGCCTGGGTGTCGAAGGTCGACGACGCTTGGCGTGCCTATGCGTTCCTCGGTGCGAACGAACCCGAAGAGGGCGCGCCGCGACGGTGGGGCGTGAAGACCGCCGCGACGCCCGAGGCCGCGGCCCGGGCCGTCTGGGACGATCTCGAGTCGGGCGAGTTCACGGGCGCGGGGCCGTTGGGCGGAAAGCGCATCGCGCTCGTCGGGCGTGCCGAGGGCGGCCTGGTGCTCGGCCAGCGTCTGGTGGCGCTCGGGGCCGAGGTCACGAACGTCGGTGTGCTCGACATCGAAGACGTCGGGGCACCGGATCTCGTCGGACGCGCGGCGCGCCTCAAGGCGGGCGATGCGATCGCAGTCACGAGTCAGGAAGCGGCGCGGCGCATGGGCAACATCTCGGTGCCGAGCGGTGTGGCGCTTGCGGCCGTCGGGCCCGGGACGGCGTCCGCGCTGGCGTCGGTCGGGCTGCGGGCAACGCTGATCGGTCGCGGCGGCGCGAAGTCGTTGGCGCGCGAGCTGCCCGTCGAGAGCGGCGCGCACGTCTTGTTCCCCTGTGCCGAATCGCCACGCGACGACCTCATCCGCGAGCTCGATACGCGCGGCGTGACGGTCGAGAAGATCGTGCTCTACCGCACTGTCTCGAGCAGTACGCCCGAATCACTTGGTGACGTCGACGCGCTCGTCTATATGAGTCCGTCCGCGGTGGTGGCCGCCGTGACGATGCACCTCGAGGAAAACGCCCCGCCCTGTGCCCGCCTCGGCATGGGAACGGCAACGTGCGATTCACTGGGCGACGAGAACCTCGATGTCATTCGCCCGAAAGGTTCGGGCCCCGAAGCCGTCGTTTCGGCGCTGATCAAGCTGTACGCGCCGAGCGCCTGAGGAGACTGCCGTGACCACCGCTTCCGACGCCGCGACACCGTCCGACGTCTCGCTACTCGAACGTGCACGACGCGTGATGCCTGGTGGCGTCTCGAGTCCGGTGCGCGCCTTCCACTCCGTCGACGGCGATCCGCCGTTCGTCGCGAGCGGCAAGGGCGCGACGATCACCGACCGCAAGGGGCGCACCTACATCGACCTCGTGTGTTCGTGGGGACCTTTGATTCTCGGCCACGCTCATCCGGCCGTCGTCGAGGCCGTCGAGGCGGCCGTGCGCCGCGGACTCACCTTCGGTGCGACCTGCGAAGACGAAGTCCGACTCGCCGAGCGCATCCTCGATCGCTACTGCTTCTGCGAGCGCGTGCGTTTCGTGAACAGCGGGACAGAGGCGGTGATGTCGGCCGTGCGTCTTGCGCGCGGCGTCACGGGGCGCGACCGCATCGTGAAGTTCGAGGGTTGCTACCACGGGCACGTCGACGCGCTGCTCGTGAAGGGCGGTTCGGGATTGGCGACCTTCGGGACGCCCAGTTCCGCGGGTGTGCCGGCCGACTTCACGAAGCTGACCGACGTGCTCCCGCTCGGCGACCTCGGCGCCGTCGAGGAACTCATGGCTCGCAGTGGATCCGAGATCGCTGCGATCATCGTCGAGCCGCTGCCCGCGAACGCCGGGCTGCTCGTGCAGACGCAGGAGTACCTCGAAGGTCTGCGGCGCCTCTGCACCGAGCACGGCGCGCTCCTCATCTTCGACGAGGTCATCTCGGGCTTCCGCGTGGCACCGTCGGGAATGTCCGAGGCTTCGCGCGTGATGCCCGACCTCGTGACGGTCGGCAAGATCGTCGGCGGTGGCATGCCGGTCGGCGCCTACCTCGGTCCGGCGCGCTTCATGGACCAGGTCGCACCGCTCGGCAAGGTCTACCAGGCCGGCACGCTGTCGGGGAATCCTGTCGGCATGGCGGCCGGCATCGCGACGCTCGACGTCCTCGCGCGCGAGGGCACCTACGAGCAGCTCGAGCGCACGGCGGCGCGCTTGCAGGAAGGCTGGCGCACGGCACTTGCGGCCAGTGGCCTGCCCGGCAGCGTGACGCGTGTCGCGTCGATCCTCTGGCTCTGTCTCCAGGACGGCCCGGCGCCGACGACGTTCCCGGCCATCGAAGCTTCGGGCGCGACGCTCTTCGGCTCGCTGCATCGCAAGATGATGGAGCGCGGCGTCTGGATGGCGCCCTCGGCCTACGAAGTCACGTTCGTCTCGACGGCTCACAGCGACGAACAGATCGACAGCGTCATCGAGGCGCTGACCGACAGCCTGAAGGAGCTCGCGGCGGAGTCCTGACGTGCGTCGGGGCGCCGTGATCCGCCATGATGAATCGATGTCGATGAGCGACGGATCTCCGGTTGAGGCCACGGTGCGTTCGCGCCCGGTCAGCGAGGCGTCGATGCGGAGTTTGCGCATCAGTGTCGTCACGTACGGTGTGATCGTGACGGCGTACCTGGCGTTGATCGGGTGGTGGGTCTACTTCTTCTCGACGCAGGGGCGGCGCATCGTCGAGCGCCTCGACTCGGCAGGTGTCTCACTCACCGCCGCACAGCTCGAGGCTTTCCAGATGGAGGCCAACGAGACCGCTCGCATGTTCCTCTTCGAGGGCGGCTTCATCGGGCTGCTGATGCTCGGCAGCATGGTGTTCGTCCTGCGGGCGTTGCACCGCGAGCGCATGACCAACCGCTTGCAGCGCAACTTCCTCGCGGCCGTCACGCACGAGTTGCGCAGCCCGATCGCCTCGGCGCGACTGTATCTCGAGAGCTTGCTCCTCGGCCGGACGCCGGAGGCGAAGCGCGAAGGGTACCTCCGCAACGCCCACCACGACCTGCGCCGACTCGGCGACATGGTCGAGGACCTCCTCGAGGCGCGCAAGATCAGCGAGTCCGGCCTCGAGGTGACGCCGCGCAACCTCGACCTGACCGAGCTCGTCGAACGCATCGTGACGCGCTGCCGCGAGCTGAACGCGGATGTCGGCGCAACCATCACATTGCAGACGAGCGAAACCGTCGGCGCATACGTCGATCCCGAAGCCGTCGAGAAGATCGTCAACAACCTCGTCTCGAACGGCGTGAAGTACGGCGGTGACGAACCGATCGTCGATGTGTCGCTGTCCGTGCATGGACGGCAGGTCGTCCTCACCGTGCGCGATCACGGTCCGGGGCTGCAGGGCGCCGACCCCGCGCGCGTGCTGCGCGCGTTCGAACGCGGCGGCGAAGAGCGCGTCCGCACGCAGACGGGTGTCGGGCTGGGGCTCTTCATCGTGAGCGAGTGCGCGCGCGCGCACGGCGGCCAGGTCGAGATCGAAGACGGCATCGCGGGGGGCGGCACGCGTGTGACCGTCACGCTCCCGATCGAGTCGATCCCGCCGAGGGCGGCCCGATGAGTGCACGCGCGGCACGAGTGCTGGTGGTTGAAGACGAGGCGCACCTGGCCGAGGTCGTGAGCGACAACCTTGAGATCGAGGGCTATGAGGTCGAAGTCGTCGACCACGGTGAACGTGCGCTCGAGACGATCCGGCAAGCCCGTCACGACCTCGTGCTCCTCGATGTCATGCTCCCGGGGATCGACGGCTTCACGATCTGCGAGACGGCGCGCGCCGAGGGCATCAAGACGCCGGTGCTCTTCCTCACGGCCAAGGGTTCGACCGACGATCGCGTGCGTGGTCTTGAAGCCGGCGGTGACGACTACCTGGCCAAGCCCTTTGATCTCCAAGAGCTGATCCTGCGCGTCGCGGCCATCCTGCGTCGCACGGAGTGGTTCCAGGCCGACTCACCCGTCGGCGACACGCTGGTGCTCGGCGACGTGACGCTCGACTTCCGCAGCTACTCGCTCACCCGCGGCGACCGCACGCAGCAGATCTCCGAGAAGGAGACGATGATCCTGCGCTGCCTCGCCGAGCGCGCCGGTGACGTCGTCTCGCGCGCCGAGATCCTCGACACCGTCTGGGGCTACGACGCCTTCCCGACCTCCCGCACCGTCGACAACTTCATCGTCCGCCTGCGCCGCCTCATCGAACCCGACGCGCGCAGCCCGCGCTACATCCACACCGTTCGCGGCACCGGCTATCGCCTCACGCCGTAGCAGCCGCCGAGCCCACCCGGAGTTCCCGTGTCCGACAAACCCATGCTGCGCGCGCTGCGACGCGAACCGCTCGATCATCCGCCCGTCTGGCTGATGCGCCAAGCCGGGCGCTACCTCCCCGAGTACCGCGAGGTGCGTGCGGCCGCCGGTGGCTTCCTCGAGATGTGCCACGACCCGGCGCTCGCGGCCGAGGTGACGTTGCAGCCGATCCGTCGCTTCGGGATGGACGCAGCGATCCTCTTCAGCGACATCCTGCTGCCGCTCGCGTCGATGGGCATGGACCTCGTCTTCGAAGAGGGGCGCGGACCGATCTTCCCGAACCCGCTGCGTGGCGCCGGTGACATCGACGCCCTGCGCGCGATCGACCCGGCGTCCGACCTCGGCTTCGTCGGTGCGGCGATCGAGCGCGTGAAGGCGGAGTTGCCCGACCACGTCACGATGTTGGGCTTCTGCGGCGCGCCGTACACGTTGGCCTGCTACGCGCTCGAGGGTGGCAATCCGAAAGAGCAGCGCACGGTGCGGACGCTGATGCACCGCGAGCCGGAGGTCTTCGAGCGCCTGATGGGCAAGCTCGCCGACGCCGTCGCGGCGCACCTCGAGTACCAGGTGGCGTCGGGCGCCGAGGCCGTCGTGCTGTTCGACACGTGGGCCGGCGACCTCAATCGGGCCGACTACGAGCGCTTCGCCGCGCCCTTCAGCAGGCGCGCTCTCGAGAGCACGGTCGGCAAGGCGCCGCGCATCGCCTTCGTTCGCGCTGGCATGCATCTGCTCGATTCGGTGGCCGCGCTCGGAACCGAAGGCATGGCTCTCGACTGGCGCGTCGACCTCGACGACGCCTTCAACCGCTTCGGCGATCGCCTCGCGCTCCAGGGCAATCTTGACCCGACGGTGCTCCTCGGGCGTCCCGAAGACGTCAAGCGCCGCACGCAGGATGTGCTGGCGGCGGCGGCCGGACGTCCGGGACATATCCTCGCTTTGGGGCACGGTGTGTTGAAATGGACCCAGCCAGAGGCAGTGGCGGCGTTCGTCGAGGCCGCGCGCGAGCCGGTTCCGTCGCGGAGCTGACGCGCACGTCGTCGGTCGGGCACGCGTCGCGCGGAGGTCTCCAGTGAGTCACGACGAAGAGGTCGACACGCTCGTCATCGGCGGCGGCATCGCCGGGTTGGCCTACGCCCATGGTCGCGGTGCCGGGTCGGACGTCGTCGTCATCGACGCTGCTGACCATGTCGGCGGCCTCATGCGCACGCACCGCATCGAAGGACTCCAGGTCGACGGACAGGATGAGGCTCCGTTTCACGTGGAAGCCGGCCCCGAGGCTCTCCAGAACAACGCACCCGAAGTGCGCGCGTTTTTTGACGAGCTGTCACTCGACGTCGTCGAGGCCGACGAGGCCGCGCGCCATCGGTTCCTGTTGCACCCCGACAACGAACTCGACGAGCTGCCGACGTCGCCAACGTCGTTCCTGTCGACGCGCCTCATCTCGTGGCCCGGAAAGATCCGCGTACTCAGCGAACCGTTTCGCAAGAAGGGCGTGGCACTCGATGGGTCTATCGCCGACTTCGTACGTCACCGGCTCGGCGAAGAAGTTCTGCGCACCTTCGTCGACCCCGGCATCAGCGGTATCTACGCCGGGATGCCCGACCAGCTCTCGCTGAAGGGCACGTTCCCGCGGTTGCACGAGCTGGCCGCCGATCACGGCTCGATCTTCGCTGCCATGAAGGCCAAGCGGCGCGCGAGCAGCGGCAAGCCCAAGCAAGCCCTGTCGCTGCTGAGCGTGCGCGGCGGGATGCAGTCCGTTCCCGAGGCCGTGCAGACGAGCCTCGGAGATCGGTTGAAGCTCGCCACGCGCGCGATGTCGCTCGAGCGTGACGGCGACCGCTGGCGGGTCGCGGCAAAAACGTCCGCGGGAGAGATGACGAGGGTCGCTCGGCGTGTCGTCGTCGCGCTCCCCGTGCAGCCCGCCGCGACGTTGCTCGAGAAAGTCTCGCCGGCCATTTCCCAAGAACTCGCTTCGATGGTCAGTGAGACGGTCGTCTCGGTGGCCCACCTCTGGCGTCGCGAAGATATCGGACACGACCTCGGCGGCTTCGGATACCTCGTCCCGTCGATCCTCGGACGCATGCACCTCGGAACGCTCTTTTCGTCGTCGATCATCCCCGAGCGCTGCGCGCCCGACCGCGTGGTGCTGCGTACGATGCTCGGCGGTGCGCGGCGTCCCGGCCAGGCCGACCTCGACGACGACGAACTCGTGGAGCTGGTCTGCAACGAAGTCGCGGCGCCGTTGAAGATCCGCGAAGGCGCCAAGCCGCTCTGGACGCGCATCGACCGCTGGTGTCAGGCGCTTCCGCGCTACGACCTCGACCAGCCCGTCCGACAAGACCGCATCGATTCCCTGCTCGCCGAACTCCCACGGCTCGACGTGATCGGAAACCATCGGCGCGGCGTGGCGGTGAACGCGTTGATCACGTCGTCGCGCGAACTCGCACGGGCGCACACGGAGGGCGCTCGTGCCTGACGGCGACGTGCAGAAGGCGTTGCTCGTCAGAGCGTTCGAGGAAGCCGACGAGCGCGGCGCGCTCGTCTCGTTCTCGGAGCGTGAAGTGCGCGCGGCGCGTGCTCGCGACCAGGTCGACGAGGCGTCGGGCGGCTCGCCGACGCCCGAGGACGTCGTTCGCGCCTACGCGGCATCCATCATCGAGCTGCTCCGCGAGCGTGTCGGTCGCGTCGACGACCTGCTCGCCGTCACGCGCCCTGGGCGCAAGCTCGCGTGGGCGCTGATCCTCCTCGCGCTCGTCGTCGGTCTCGCCACGAGCGCCCTCGGCCCTGAGCGACGCATCAACGTGCTCGCGCTCCCGCTGCTCGGGCTGATTGTCTGGAACGTCGGCGTCGTCGTGTTCTGTGTCGTCTCGCTCTTGGTGGGTGGGCGGCGCTCCGCACCCGTGGCGGCGCCGCTCGCGCAGGCGCCGCGCAGCTCGCCGACACCAACGCTCGAGTTCGACCTCGCCGAGGGACGCGAGGCGAGCGGACCGGTTCGGTGGATCTGGCGCGCGGCACTGTCAGGGCTGTCGCGCTTGGGCAAGCGCATCGTCGCGCTCAAGCAGCGCGATGGCGTCGTGGTGAGCGAAGGCGCGGCGCGCTTCGTGTCGCTGTGGTCGACGGCCATGCGCCCGACGACGACCTTGCGGATCGCAGCCACGCTGCACGGCGCGGCGCTCGCGATGGTGTTCGGCGCCGTCGTCGGGATGTATCTGCGCGGGATCGCGTTCGAGTATCGCGCCACGTGGGAGAGCACGTTCCTTCAGGCCGGCGCGGTGCAGTCGTTGCTCGACGCGCTGCTCGCCTTGCCTTCGCGTGTGCTCGGCTTGGAGGTGCCGGCCGTCGATCTGATCGAGGCCCCCGACGGCCACGGGGACGCGAACACCTGGATCCATCTCTACGCGATGGCGGCTGTGCTTTACGTCGGCATCCCGCGCGGGATCCTCGGGCTCATCCAGATGCTGCGCGCGCGCGCACGCGAGACGAGCCTCGCCGTCGACACGACGAGTCCCTGGGCGCGGCGTCTCATCGCGCCCGTGGCCGGGTCGGCGAGCTCCGTCGACGTCGTGCCGTACAGCTACAGCCCAAGCCCGCGTGTCGTCGACGGACTCAAGGCTCTGCTCCACCACGCGTTCGGTGTGCGCGCGGAAGTCACGCTCCGTGATCCGTTCGACTACGGAGCGCTGCTCCCCGACGGGTGGCGCGAGGTCGACAGCGAGGGGTCGGGGCGCACGCGCGTGATCGTCTTCTCGCTGTCGCAGTCGCCTGAAAGCGAAGTGCATGCGGCGTTCGTCGACGAGGCCCGCCGGAGTCTCGCTGACGGTGAGCGACTCGTCGTGGTCGTGGACTGTTCCGACTTCGTGCGCCGTGTCGCGGCGGCCGGGCGTGACGACGAACGACGTCGCGCGTGGGACGGAGTCATGCGCGACATCGGCATCACCTGCGCCCATGTTCAGCTCGACACCGGCGTCAGCGACGACGCCGTCATGGCGATCGCGGCAGCCACCTGGCCGGGAGGCGCGGCGTGACGGATGTCCGCTTGAGCCTCATTTCGCACACGAATGTCGGCAAGACGACGTTGATGCGGACGCTGCTGCGGCGCGACGTCGGCGAAGTCTTCGATCTCGTGCATGTCACGCGCGAGAGCCAGGGACACGTCGCGCTCGAGCTGGCTGACGATCGCCTCGTCCTCAACGACACGCCGGGCTTCGGCAACTCCGCGCGGCTGCTCGAGCGTCTGCGCAAGGAGCCCAACCCGCTCGCGTGGTTGCTCGACAAGCTGCGCCAGCGTCTCGACGAGAAGGAGCGCACGCTGGCACTCAACGCCGAGGCCGTGCGCGCCGTGAAGGAACTCTCGGACGCCGTGCTGTACCTCGTCGACGCGTCGCAGGACCCCGACGACGCCGGCTATGTCCGTCACGAACTCGAGCTTCTGACGTGGCTCGACCGGCCGGCGTTGATCCTCCTGAACTACACGTCCGACTCCGTCGGGACGCCCGCCGACGGTGCAGCGACCGGTGACCTCGATCACGAACGGGCTGCCGAGCTCGCGCAACTGCGGACGCGCTGGGAGGAGTTTGCCGGGGAGTGGGACATCGTTCGCGGCGTGATCCCGCTGGACGCCTTCGGCCGCTGCTGGGTCGAGGAGTCGGCGTTGTTCGATCGCGTGGTCGGTCTCGTCGAGGGCGAGCAACGCGAGGCGATGGCGCGTCTGGCGGACGGCTGGACGGCCCGCAATCTCGAGGTCTTCGAGCGGTCGTGCGCAGCGATGTCGGAGGTCCTCGTCGCAGCGGCGCGCGACGAGGCGCGCTACTCGCTCGATGGCGCGCTCAGTTGGGTCAAGGAGCGCGTTGTGGGGCGGCTCGGTCTCGCGCAGAGCCCCGAGGACGCAAAGGCACGCGAGGCGTTCGAGACGATGGGTGCGCGCCTCGAGCAGCAACTCCAGCGCTGCATCGCCGAGGTGATCCGCGAACACGAACTCGACGGCCGCAGCCGACAAACGCTCGCCGATGCGCTGGCGGCCGTTCAAGTCGACGGCGACCTGGTGCGACGGAAGGGCTTCGGCACGCTGGTCGGTGCCGTCGTGAGCGGTGCGGCAACCGGCCTCGGCGCCGACGTCCTTGCCGGTGGACTGACGCTCGGCGGTGGTGCCGTGCTCGGGGCGATCGCCGGTGCGCTCGGTGGTGCGGGCCTCGAGCGCGTCGTCAGCATCGTGCGCAAGGACGACGGTGAGCGTGGAACGGCGACCGCCACGTGGTCGGCCGGTTTCCTCGACGACCTCCTCGTCCGCATCTGCTTGACCTACCTCGCGATCGCGCACCACGGCCGTGGGCGTGGTGAGTTCCGCGATGGCGAGATCCCGCCGCGCTGGAAGCGCGTCGTCGGTGAGGTCGCCGACGAGCAACGTGCCGACTGGCATCGCGCCTGGAGCGCGGCGCGCAAGGGCGACGAGGCCGGCGAGCGGCTCGTCGGTGCAGCGTGTCGGCGCGCCATCGCTGCGGTGCTCGTTCGGGGCTACCCCGCGAGCGCCCCGCTGTTCACGAGCCGCTGACACGAACAGCGGACGCGAAGCCGGGATGGCTCCGCGCCCGCGTGATGCTCGAGCGACACTCAGTTCGTCAGTCGTCGATCCAGAGACCCGAGATGTCGACGTTCGTCGGCATCGCTTCGGCACTCCCGTCGAAGAGACTCTGGAAGCTACCCGACGTCGCCGTTCCGAGTGAGGTCGGAAGGAACATGAAGACGTCCTCATCGCCACCGTTCACGCCGGTGACGAAGAAGTCTCCGAGCGTCGACAGGTAGTCGGGCGTGTTGCCCGGACCGATGTGCAGCGCGTCGACGTCCTCGGAGCCACCGCCACCGAGCCCGACGTCCGAGCCGTCCATGAACACACCGAACGTTCCCGACGTGACGGAGCCCAACGAGCTGGCGACGAAGTAGAACACGTCTTCGTCGCGTACGCTGGACACACCGTTGGCCGTTGTCGTGCCGGTCGTCGAGATGTTCATGTCGCCGTCGGAGTCGAACGAGATGGCGTCGATGTCTTCGCCGTTGGTCGTCAGGCCGACGTCAGAGCCGTCGAAGTAGAACTCGAACACGCCGTTCGTTGCCGCACCGAGGTTCGACGGCGAGAAGCGGATGATGTCCGAGTCGTCGGCGGTCGTGCTGCCGCCGGGTCCGCCGATGAGGCCCGGGATGCTGAACGCAGCCGTCAGACTCATGAGGATGTCGCCATCGGGGAGCACGTGGAGTGCGTCGATGGCAGCGCTGGCGAGCCCGACGTCGGAGCCGTCGAAGTAGAACGTCGTGGAACCGGTGTCGGTGTCGAACGTGAAGATGTCTTCGTTACGAACCGAGCCGATGCCCGGGATCGTGTTCGTCGACTTGCTCGCCATCACGAGCACAGAGTCGCCACCGGTGGGCGGCGGCGGCGCGTTCGTCACCGTGACGGAGGCCGTGTCCGAATCGCCGAGGGCGCCGTCGGAGACCGTGAGCGTCACCGTGTATGTGCCGGCACTCGCGTAGGAGTGGCTGACGACGACACCGTTGTCCGTCGCCCCGTCACCGAAGTTCCAGGCGTAGGTGAGCGGGTCACCGTTCGGGTCCGACGAACCGCTGCCGTTGAACGTGAAGGTGTCACCCACCTCGCCCGACTTGTTCGCGCCAGCGTTGGCGACCGGCGGGTCGTTCGTCGGCCCGCCGCCCTGCACCGCGTTGACGGCAGCCGTGAAGTCGACACGCCCGAAGTTGTCCCACGTCGACCCGCCGTTCGGCGAATCGTTCGGGTCGTCGGGCATGTCGTTCGCCGTGTTCTGGATGATCGCTTCGACGTCATCGGCCGAGAGCGAGGTGCCCAGGTCCTTGGCACGCGAAATGATCAGGCCAGCGAGGCCGGCCACGACCGGGCCCGAGAACGAGGTACCCGACGAGAGGATCCAGAAGTCCTGACCGGCGTTGCCGCCAGCAACGGTGCCGACCGATGCACCGACGAGCAGCGTGCCGGGTGCGACGACGTCGACGGCGTTCGTGCCGTACTGCGAGAAGGACGCGCGTCCGTCGATGTCACCCGAGCCACCACCGAACACCGAGCCGGAGTCGTTGGCGCCGACGGAGATGACGTGGTTCAGCGAAGCCGGGTACTGCGCGCCCGACGAGTTGCTGTTGCCGGCCGAGGCGACCTGCACCGCGCCCTGACTCCAGGCGAAGTTGACGGCGCTCTGCACCGTGGACGAGAAGCCGCCGCCGAACGACATGTTGAGGACGTCGGCGCCGTTCGATGCCGCGTAGGTGATGCCGTCGGCGATGTCGAACGTGGAGGCGCCGCCGTCATCCGTGAAGATCTTCACGGCCATGATGCGGCAGTTCCAGGCGGCGCCGGCCATGCCGGTTCCGTCGTTGCCGCGGGCGGCGGCGCACGATGCGGAGAACGTGCCGTGGAACGTGCCGTCGTCCGCAGCGCCGTTGCCGTCGTTGTCGAATCCGTCGCCGTAGTCGGGGTTCGGGTTGCTGTCGTTGTTGCGGAAGTCCCAGCCGTTGACGTCGTCGGCGAAGCCATTGCCGTCGTCGTCGAACCCGTTGCCGGCGATCTCACCGGGGTTCGTCCAGATGTTCGGCGCAAGGTCGGGGTGGTTCAGCTCGACGCCCGTGTCGATCACCGCGATCACGACGTCGCTGCGACCCGTCGTGACGTCCCACGCCGGTTCGGCGTCGAGGTTGCGGTCGGATCCGATGCCGTTGAACGCCCACTTCTGCAGGTCGTTCGCGACGCCGGAATAGTTGTCGTAGAAGCCGTCGTTGGGGACGTTGTGCGTGTAGTAGAGGTAGTTCGGTTCGGCGTACTCGATCCGCGTGTCGCTACGAAGCGCACGCATCGCCGCTGCGACGTTCATGCCTTCGGGGAGCTGGTAGCGGTGCAGGCCGAGCGTTTCGTTCGTGCGGAGTCGCGTGAAGCCGAGTTCCTGCTCGACACCGCGCGCGACCATCGCGTCGGCCGACGCACCGCCGGCATAGCGCACGACGAGTTCACCAGGGACAAACGTGGGGCGTTCGATTCCACGTTTGGGGATCTGCGCTTGACGGATCTCGAGTTCCTGCGCGCCAAGGAGCGGTCCAGAAAGAAGGAAAGGAACAGCGAGTTGCATCGCCCAATGGCGACCTGCCCGTACTTGAGTCATCAACGAACCTCGAAGGGACGGAGAAATGAGAGAGAGCCCGGACGCCGACCTCGGGGGTGGTCGATGTCACGTTGGTCACGCTAACACTGGATACGTCCGACGTGTTGGTTGACGATGCGCATGTTTCTCGACTTATCGGACCGCGCTCATGCGTGCCGCATGTTGGTTCTGCATCCCTACTCGAGGTGCGCCCGTAGTCGCTTCATGCCTGCGCGACTGATCGCGACGCGCGCGCCGCTCTTCAGCACCGCGACGTGTCGGTCTTTGGTTTCCGACTCCACCGATGCGAGTGCGTCGAGTGCGAGCATGAAGCTGCGATGCACGCGCACGAAACGTCGGCTGTCCAGGTTCTTCTCGAACCAGGCGAGCGTGCGTTGTTTGAGCCAGCTGCGGTCGCCAGCGTGAAGCCGCACGTAGTCGTCGCGGGCCTCGAGATACTCGAGGTTGGTGACCGGGATGATGTCGACGTCGCTCCCCCGGCGCACGGCGATGCGTTGCAAGGACGCCGCACGTGCATCGTCGCTCAGCTCGGCGTAGCTCGGCGATGGTTGGGTCGAGGCTCGTCGTTCGCGGATGCGCGCAAGCGCCTCGTCGAAGCGGTCATTGCCGAACGGCTTGAGTAGATAGTCGCAGGCGTGGACGTCGAAGGCCGCGAGCGCGTGCTCGTCGTAGGCGGTGACGAAGACGACGAGCGGGGTGTGCTCGAGCAGCTCGAGCATCTCGAAGCCCGTCAGGCGCGGCATCTGGACGTCGAGGAAGAGCGCGTCGGGTTTCTTCTCGTCGATGACATCCAGGGCTTCGACGCCGTGCGCGCACTCGGCCACCAGCTCGACGTCGGCGTGGCGCGAACACGCCTCGCGCAGGATCATGCGCGCCGGGGCTTCGTCATCCACGATGACGACTCTCAGCGGCTCGGGGATGGTCATGTCGATTCTCCGACGTCGTTGTCGTGTCGAGGAAGGTCCAGGGTCACGCGGAAGTGCTGGTTGTCAGTCTCGATGCTCATCGACTGATCCGTGCCGAACTGGCGCGCGAGCCGTTGGCGAGTGTTCGCGAGCCCGACGCTGCGGCGCGCGTGCCCTGCCGACGGTGGTGCGCCCAACTCGTCGAACGTGTTCACGACTTCGAGGACGAGGCGCGCATGCGGACCACAACGCGCGCTGAGCGAGAGGTCCATGGGGCCGAGCAGCGAGCCGAGCCCATGCTTGATCGCGTTCTCGACGAGCGGTTGGAGGATCAGCGGCGGTACGCGTGCCGAGAGGCAGTCGTCGGCGACGTCCATCTCGACGCGCAGGCGCTGCTCGAAGCGCACTTCCTCGAGGTCGAGGTAGTCGCGTACGAGGTCGAGCTCGTCGCTCAGGCTGACGAGCCGACGGTCGCCCAAGTCCAGCGTGCGGCGTAGGAAGTCACCAAGCCGTACGCACATGTCGCGCGCGCGCGCCGGCGAACTCGATGTGAGCGCGCTGATCGAGTTGAGCGCGTTGAACAGAAAGTGCGGGTTGAGCTGGAACTTCAACGCGCGCAGCTCGGCGTCCTTTGCGAGCGTGGCGAGTTCTTCGCGGCGTAGAGCTTCCGTCTGTCGGGCCTCGATCGCGATGAGCAGGTAGTAACCGAGCACCGCGATTCCGTAGCTCGCGACGCCGATCGCGAAGATGAGCGTGCGGTTGTCGTCAAAGAGGCGCTCCGGCGGCCATGCCGTGTCGACCAGCCGTCCCCAGAGGTCGGCACCGAGTCGTCCGATCCAGAGCCAGATCCACGTCGAAGCAGCGGCAGCAGCGACGTGGTTCACGATCGAGCGCGTCGTGATGCCATCATCGAGAGGGTTCGTCGCGACGATGTACCACGACGCGAGCAGAAAGGATGGGAGAACGAGCGCGGCCGTCATCGTCGCAAGCAGTCGCGACGTGAGGTCGTTGATCGCGAAGGGTGGGCCAGCCGACGGTGTCGCCAGTGCGAATGCGAGCACGGCCCAGATCGCCGGGACGACGATCGCCACGTGGCGCACGGTCGCCGGCTGCTGCGTGCCCGCGTGTTGGAGGAGCGGGTGACGCACGTCAGTTTTCGACCGAGAAGCCGCCGAATATCGCGACGCAGCGGACCTGCAGTCGATGCGTCGCCTGGCCGGGTTCCGGCGCCTTGTTCTCCACCGAGAAACCACCGAAGAGCGGCAGTCCGGAGATCTCGACTTCCCAGTGCTCCGGCACACGGATCGTGCCGCCGCCGAACATGAAGAGGACGTCGACTTGGCTGACGGGTTGCGTCGACGAGCACTTGCGCAGGTCGGCCTCGAAGCCGCCGAAGATGGCTGCGAGCCAGCCGCCGCGGAAGTCGTCGGTGTTCGGGCGGATGTCGGCGCCGCCGAACATCGTCAGCTGTCCGATCCGTCGACCGCCCGCACGCGGGCTGACGCCGCCGTTGAGACGGCCACCGAGTACGAAGAACAGTCCGCCGATGACGAACACGATCGGGATGAGGTTCTCGGGCGCCAGGACATCCGAGAAGTCGACGCTCGCGATGCCCGACAGCAGCGGCCACGTCGCCAGGATGTCGACGGTTTGGATGAGCGCGAACAAGCCACCGACGGTGAAGAGGATCCCGAACCAGCGTGCAATGCCCTCCGTGTTCATCCAGGCACGGATGCCGATCACGATCGGGATGACGGGCCACAGGTCGCTCAGCGCGGGCAGCGACTTGCGGTCGACGAGATCGATCAAGTCGAGGCGGTCGAGGACGAGGACGCCGCCCACGAGCAGGAGTGCCAAGCCGACCATGAGTCGGAAGTTGCCGTTGTTGTTCGTGTCATCGGTCATCGGGAATCCTCGTGAGTGCGACTGCGAGTTCACCATCGGCGCGTCGATGCACTTGGGCAAGCGGGCATTCGGCGAATGGCAGCTCGGCTCGGTGAGTGACGAATCCGCTCCATGTGCCGCTGATAGACTGGCGGCATGATCAAGAAGATCCTCGTGGCGCTCTTGTTGCTCTTGCCGACGGCGCTCGTCGTCGGTGCTCGCGTCGGCCTCGAGTGGGTCCAGCAGTTCGACCCCAACTCACCTGAAGTCACGGGTTCGCGCGCTTGGATCGAGGAGATCCACCAGGTGCGGGATGCCGAGCGGCGTGCCGAGGCACTCGAAGAGATCCGCGCCGTGCTGCGCGATCCCGAGGACGTGCGCGAGGCCGGCGCGGCGATGCTCGCGATCGTGCGCACGTCGTCGATCACGTACAACCGCAGCGGTCTCCGCGACCTGCTCGAACCCTACTTTCGCACGGACCGCGACGGTCTCGGCGCGCAGGCCCTTGCAGCGCTCATCGCCGTGGGGCCCGAACCGGACGACCTGTCGCACGCCTTGGCGTGGTGTCGACTGGCGCGGCAGGCAGATCCATCGGCGCCGCTTCCGGTGTCCGCAAGTCAGCTCGCCGCGCTCGATGACGGGCACTTGCGCGGCGCGGCGGCCGAGTTCGTGATCGGCGAGTTGCGGGGCGACGACCCGTACGCGATCGACCGTGTCGTCCGCGGTCTGTGGGGCGTGCGCGCGTCGCAAGAACTCGGCGCGGCGCTCGTCGAGCTGCTCGCGCGGTGCGAGGCCGAGGGACAGGAGCGCGGCTGGAACGACCTCGCCTACAACGTGCTGTACTACGGTCTGACAACCTTCGCCGCCAAGCCGCCGGTCGTCATCGACGCACTGCTTGATGAGCTACGCGACGAGCATGGCATGCGCTCGTCACGCATTGTCTGGGCTCTTGGATACGGCGTGCCGCCCGAGCGTGAGAGTGCCGTGGCCGACGTGCTCGTCGAACACTACGACGCCGGCCGAGTCGACGACGATGTCTTCGCGCTGATCGGCGCCTATGGTGAGGCGCGCCACCGCGCATGGCTGCTCGAGATCGCCGAGCATCCGCGTGCGCTGACTCGCGTGCGTGCGCTCGCCGAGCGCGCTGTCGAACGGTACGACGCGCGTCAGGAGGACCAATGATGAAGACGTTCGCGACGGTCCTCGGCTACCTCGGCCTGTCGTGCGCGTCAGCCGCCGTCGCGTGGTATTTGCCGTGGGGGCCGAGCGAGGCTGAACGTGAGGCGGTCGAGCAGCGCATGGACGACCTGGATGAACGCGTCCGGGCCGCCCGTGTCGAAGCCTGGCAGTGGGCGGAGGACGCGCGTCAGTTCCGCGACGCCGACCGCCGCGCAGCCGCCTTCGACGCCATGCACGCAGCGCTCGATGCGCCTTCGGACGACCGCAATCTCACGGGACTGCTCGCCGTCGCCGAGATGAAGGACGTGATCGCCGAGTTCGGCGGCGGCTTCGATCCGCTGCGTCCGCGACTCCGCGAACTCACAACGTCGCCCGATATCGCCGTGCGCTCGGCGGCCGTGGCGGCGCTCGCAGCCGGCGGTCCTTCGCCGGCCGACGTCGACGTGGCCGTCGCGGTGATCGAAGGGATGGAGCGCGAACTCGCGACGCGCCTGGCACGCGCGCTCGTCCAGCTCGCGGACGGCGCCGTCACGGGCGAGGTCTCGGCGGTGCTGCGCGACCTGCTCGAGTCGTCCGACAAAGGCGCGCGCAAGTCCGTCTACAGCGCGCTCGGCGGCGCCCGCGTCGACGACGCCATGGCCGACGCGATCGTCGACCTCGCTCACTCGTGGACCTACGGCGAGGCCGAGGACGTGATCTACTCCGCAGCCAGTCGAATCCTCGACAAGAACGAGGACATCGTCGACCTGCTCGTCGACCGGATCGCAAAGGACGACATCGCGATCTACGGACTCACGTTCGGCATCGCGCCCGATCAACACGCGCGCGTCAGCGACGCGCTCGTCGACATCGTGGAAACGCGCGCACCGTCGAAGCGCTGGCGTCAGTGCCTCGAAGCTCTCGGACGCTACGGCTCAGCACGCCACGCCACGCGGCTGGATAACGTGGCGATGTCCCTCGCCCTGGAAGACGACGACGCCGCCCGCGTGCTCGCTGCGATGGCCGCGATTTCCGCGCGCAACCCGTAGCAGCCGATGGAAGAACTCATCCGGCACGGCACGCTCGGTCATGCATGTCGCCCTCGGAGCAGTTCAACCGCCTGCTCGCGCTGGCTCAGAACTCCTCGGCGACGGTCTCGGCGTGCAGCTTGTAGATGCCGAGCACGTAGCCGTACTCATCGAACGTCTCTTCGACCGACAGCGTTCCGATGACGCGCATCACACCGTAGGCCGAGTACTCGACGCCGGGGTGATCTTCGGGCAGCGTGATGTCGATGGCGCGGTCGATGGGCGGGAAGCCACCGAAGCAGCAGTACGGTGGGTCGCCGGAGAGGATGAACTCACGCACCTTGCCGTCCTTGAACGACGTCGGGATCATGAAGCCGTCGATCGTCGCGCGGCGTCCATGGAAGTTCATGAGGTGCTGGGGGAAGGCGTGGGGTTCGGGCTCTTCGTCGCCTTCGTTGAGCGGATCGCGCGGGATGTACTCGGGATACGAGATGTCGCTGAACGCCATGACGAGGATGTCGTTGCCATCGCGTTGGAGCACGGGCACGCCGGTGAGCGGGTCGATCTGATCTGTCTCGAAGGCGCGCGGCAGGGGCTGGAAGCCCGTGTGGTTCGGGTTGTTCGGGTCGGGCGTCGCCCCGAAGCCGGAACCGTCGGGCGGCGGCATCGAACCGGCCGTGAGGTCGCTGTCCGGGTCGGCGACGATCGGCGCCGTGGTGTCCATCTCGGGCACGATGGCGTCGGCGATGTCGTCGAGTGCCTCTTCACCGGTGTCGGCGACGGCGTCGATCAGCTCGTCGACTTCGTCACCGACGGCATCGGCGAGGTCGCTCGACGCGTCGAGGGCGTCGAGCACCGGCTGCTTGATGGCGCCGGTCGGGGCGAAGATATCCGTGGGCGGCGCTGTGTCTCGCGAGGTCGCTCCGGACGGGATGTCGATGGAGGACGACGCCGTCAACGAGGCGTTCGCAGGCACTGCCGTTTCGACGACGAACGCCTCACCCTGCGTCGGCAGTGGCGCGGCCGACGCGGACTGCGAGGTGCTGACGGAGACACTCGGGTCGCTGCAGGCGGCGAGAAACGCCGAGGCCGCCAGGACGGCTCCGAGTGGCAAGCGGAGGGGCAAACCGAGTGGCCGGGAGATCTTCATGGTGGGGTACGCCGAGGGTTGAGTGGGGAGCGTCATTCTTCGGCGCCTTCCGGGTAGGGGACGGCGATGTCCGTGAACGCCTGTCCTTTGAAGTCGAGCGACGCGATCGTGGCCGTGAACGTCTCCTGACCGACGAGGCTCTCGTGCGTCCCGACGAAAACCGACGAGTCGCCGACGGACTCGCCGCTCAGCGCGTTCGGCTGGGCCGCGAGCGAGACATCGAACGTGTCGCTGCCGGTGTCGATCGCGACGTCGAGGGCCTCTGAGGCGCTGCGCACGCCGGCTTCGGCGCCCGCGTCGAGGACGTACAGAATCAGCTCGCCGTTGGACGCGTCGAGGACGAACTCGACGTGTCCCTGGTGGGCACCGAGCTCGGCCAGCGCGCCACCGTGCGGCGCGGCGTGCGCGTGCCCGGAATGATCGTGGTCATCGTGGTCGTGATCGCCGTGATCGTGGGCATGGTCGTGATCGTGATCGTGATCGTGATCATGCCCCTCGCCACAGGCGCCGAGGGACAGAGCTGCGGCGATTGCCGAGAACAGCGCGAGACGTCGAAGGGTCGACATCGGAGACTCCAAGGAAGACGGCTCCGGGCTCAGGACCCGGGGACGAGGCTGGCCGCGACATCGGTCGAGTAGGCCTTGAAAGCGGGCAGCAGACCAGCGATAGCACCGACCACCATCATACCCGCGGGCGTCCACCAGAGGGCCGGATGGACATCCGTCACCTCCATGACGACACCGGTCTGGCTGCGGACGACAGCGGCGGCAGTGCCGAGGATCGCCGCATAGATGACATAGCCCACCAGCGAGCCGAGCAACGCGATCGTCGAGGATTCGAGCACGATGGCCGCGAAGACGGTGCCCTTGCGCGCTCCGAGGGCGCGCAGGATCGCGAACTCTCGGCGCCGCTCGTTCATCGTGTTGTAGAGGCTCGCCAAGATCGCTCCGGCCGCCACCACCACGACGAGATACGCGACGAGCTCGAGCACCTTCACGACCCAGCCCATCTTCTCGAAGAGCTCGGCCATCGATTTCTCGATCGGATACGCCAGCGTAGCCACGGTGCCCTGGCGGTTGATCGTCTGGTCGAGCCGCACGCCCGTCCGCCCCCCGAGGCGCAACATCACGGCCGAGACCTCCTTGTGCTCGTCGGGGATCGAGGCGCCGGTGGCTGGCTCGTAGACCTCACCCGTCCCGCGCAGCACGTGGCCTTCCATGCGGAAGATGCCTTCGATCGGGATCCAGATGACGCGGTCGGACGGTGAGTTGGTGGGCTCGAGCACGCCGACGACGGTGTAGACGTCCGCGTGCTTCTCCGACTCCTTGAAGATCAGCCCGTGGTAGGGGCTGAACTTCGAGCCGACCGTGAGCCCGGCCTTGCGCGCGACTTCGGCGCCGATGACGGCCTCGGGGTAGCGCTCGTCGAACGAGCGGCCACCGGGGTTCGTCGCCGCGAACTGCTGCTCGGCGAAGGCCTGTTCGGTTGTGCCGACGATGCGCCAGCCGCGGTAGTTGTCGCCAACGGCGTAGGGCACGGCGGCTGTCACCCCGCGTTCATTCTTGATCGATTGGTAGAGACTCCAGGGGATGTTCCCCGGCGACGTCTCGAGGTGGTAGACGGTGTTGAGGACGAGCTGCAGCGGCGAGCCGCGCGCGCCGAGCACGGCGTCGTAGCCGATCTCGCCGCCCGTGAAGGCGTCGCGCGTCTGCTTGCTGACCGCAAAGACCGACATGACGAGCCCGGCGGCGAGAGCCACCGAAACCACCGTCACGGCCGTCGACAGGGCGTGCTGGCGCAGGCTGCGGCGCACGATCATCCAGAGCGTGCCCATCAGTTCACGCTCCGGTCGACGAACGCCGTCGACGCGCGGTTCACGTCGGTGAGGTCCATGGTCGTGTCGAACTTCGCGAGCGCGTCGCTGTCGTGCGTGACGAGCAACAGCGCGGCATCCTGTTCGGCGCACATCTCGCGGATCATGTCGAGGGCTTCGGAGGAACGCTTGCGGTCGAGGTTGCCCGTGGGCTCATCGGCGAGCACGAGGCGCGGTCGGTTCGCGAGTGCGCGCGCAAGGGCGACGCGCTGCTGCTGTCCGATCGACAGCTGACCCGGCCGGTGATCGAGTCGGTCGGCGAGGTCGAGTCGCTCGAGGAGGCTCTTCGCGAACTCGCGATCGGCACCCGGGCCGAACGTCATCCCGAGCAGCACGTTCTCGAGCGCCGTGAAGCCGCCGAGCAGGTTGAACGTCTGGAAGACGTAGCCGATGTTGCGCGCGCGGAAGGCATCACGCTTCGACTCGCTCAGCGTGTGCACCGACGTGCCGTCGACTTCGACCGAGCCGCTGTCGGGCGTGAGGATGCCGGCGATGAGATGCAGCAGCGTCGTCTTGCCAGAGCCGCTCGACCCGGCCAGTGCGACCTGCGCGCCGGCGTCGAGGGAGAAGCTCGGGACGTCGAGGATCGGTGTCACGCTTCCGTCGGGTGATCGGAAGCCTTTGGTGAGGTTCAAAATCTCGAGGAGGGCCATGGAAGCAAGGTACCGGACGGCTTGCAAGTGGCGCTACGCGTCGCGCGTGTCGGTCTCCCGCGGGCCGACTTCGGTGACGTGGAGGCAACCCGCGGACGTGATGCAGAAGCGGACGTTGGTGTCGAGGACGGACATTCCATAGCTACGGTCGGGAGAGTCCTGGTGATAGGCCGGACGCGGGTCTTGAGCCACCAGTTCGGTGACGAGTCGCAGGAGGTCGGGGCGTCCGTCGGCTTCGAGCGCCTCGAGTTGTGCGCGGGCGGTGGTGGCGAGCGTGACCGCGCGCGGGTGCGGCCGCTCGGGACCGCGGGCGTCGGGGAGGGCGTCGGCCCAGGGAAGGTAGGGTTTCACGTCCAGGACCGACGTGTTGTCGAGCAGGTCGATGCCGCGCAGATGCAGCGTCACCTGGCCCCCGTCGATTTCAATGCGCTCGAGCGCGACGAGCGACAGGCCGAGCGGATTGGGGCGGAAGGGCGAGCGGGTCGCGAAGACGCCGCGGCGTTCGTTGCCACCGAAACGCGGCGGGCGCACGGTCGGCGCGGTACCGGCGGCGCGGAAGACGACGATCAGCCAGACGTGCGAGACGTCGTCGAGCCCGCGCACGGACGCCGGCGGGCAGCGCGTCGGGTCGAGCGCGAGGGTTGCGGCGACGTCGACGAGCCCGGCCTGACGTGGGATGCCGAACTTTTCGGGGAACGGCGTGCGCAGGACTCCAAGCGGCGCGAGCATCACGTCGTCGCTCAGAACAGGCCGTCCTTGCCCATGCAGCGCCGCAGCAGGCCGACCTGACCGATGTGCATCGACTCGTGGAAGAAGAGGAAGCGCGCCACGTCGCCCACCGTCTTCGAGCCGTCGGGCATGCCGGGGTCGTCGGCGAGTGCGACGGCGCCGGCTTCCTCGGTAAGTTCGCGGAGCTGCGCGCGCACGACGTCACCGGCGGCGACGTAGGCCGCTCGGAGCTCCTCGGGCGGCGTGCTCTCGACGTCGTCGTCACGCGTCGAGCCCATCGCGAAACGCTCACCGAGGTCGGTCGAGACATCCACATCGAACAACTCGCGCGCCATCCAGCGGCGGTAGTGCGTCATGTGCCCGAGCAACCACAGAGCGTGATTGGAGCGGCCTTCGCCGCGGTGCAACCAGTCGTCACCTTCGAAGCCTGAGCTGAACATCGCGAGCGCCTTGTCGTTGAAGGCGAACTGATCGGCGAGGGAGGCGTAGGGCGTGGTCATGGCGAGATCCGCGGGGAAGGGTGAGGCCTCAGGTCGCCGGGGCGGAGCCGACGCGCGTGAGGATCGTGTCGGTGACGGCGAGGAGCTCTTCGACGTCCTCGGGCGTGTGATCACCCATGTGACCGATCCGCCAGTGCGTCGCCTGCGTCTTCCCATAGCCGCCGCCGACGAAGAAGCCCGCCTCGCGATAGCCGGCGAGGAGGTCGGCGATCACGAAGCGCCCACCGCAGGCGATGGACGTGACGGTCGGGCTGCGGAAGGCGGGGTCGGCCAACGTCGTGAGCCTGCGTGCCGCGACCCAGTCGAGCACGAGCTGCTGCATCGTGCGGTGGCGTTCGAAGCGCGCGGCGAAGCCTCCGGCGGCGTGGATGTCGTCGATCTGTCGGCGCAGGGCTTGGATGACGGGGATCGACGGCGTCGTCATCGTCATGCCCGTGTCGTTCTGGTAGGCGAGGGCGGCGACGAGGTCGTGGGCCTGGCCGCGGTTCGGGTTGCCCTGCATGCGCGCCGCTGCGCGTGGGCTGAGCGCTGCGAGGGTGAGTGCCGGCGGCAGTGCCCAGGCCTTCTGGGCGCCGCCGACCGCGATGTCGAGGTCGATGGCGTCGAAGTCGATCGGCACGCCCGCCGCCGACGACGTGACGTCGGCGCAGACGAGGGCGTCGGGAGCCACGGCGCGCACGGCCCGCACGACGCCGGCGATGTCGGACAGCGCGCCCGTCGACGTCGCGCAGTGCGTGACGAAGACGACGTCGGGGCGCTCATCAAGTCCGGCGAGCGTTGCGCTCACGGTTGCTTCGTCATAGCCCGCTCCCCACGGCCTCTCCTCGGTGATCACATCGAACCCGCAGTTCTTCGAGAGCTGCGACCAGAGCGTCGAAAAGTTGCCGTTCAGGAGGTGCAGCGCCCGCGCGCCGCCGCCCAGCAAGCTGCGCGAGATGGCCTCCATCGCGCCCGTCGTCGAACAGCTCAGGACGATCACGTCGCCCCGAGTTCCGAAGGCCTCGCGCACACCGGGCAGCACGGCCGCAAGCAGCTCCTGCATGGCCTCGCCGCGGTGACTGATCATCGGCGCCGCCTGGGCCGCGAGGATTTCGGGGCGGACGTGGGTGGGGCCGGGAATGAAGAGTTTCATCGGAGGGGTCCGGGAAGGCTGCTCGCGCTGACGACGGTAACGTGCAGCGTTGACACACAGAAGTGCCCTGCAACAGACTCCGCCGATGAACTTCCTCGCGCATTCCGTGCTCGCCGGCGACGACGTCGGTCTCCGCATCGGCGCGTTCCTCGGCGACTTCCTCAAGGGTGTCGACGTCGACGCCCTCGACGACGATCTGCGCGCCGGCGTCGAGTTGCACCACGCCCTCGATCGCTACACCGACGCCCATGACGCCTTCCGCAGCACGTGCACGCGTCTGCGCCCGGCCTTCCGGCACTACGCCCCTGTCGTCGCCGACGTCGCCTACGACTACGCACTCTCGCTCGACTGGGCACGCTGGACCGACGTTCCTCACGGGGAGTTCTGTGCGCGCCTCTATGCCGATCTCGAGGACAACCTCGCACGTTTGCCCGACACGTTGCGGCGCGCCGCGCCGATCATGCGGCGCAACGATCTTCTCGGCTCGTACATGACGCTCGAGGGCACGGTGGCGTCGCTGGCGCGACTTTCGAAGCGCACGCGACACGGCGCTGTCCTGGCGACGGCGGGTGACGAACTCGGCGCGCACGTCGATGACATCGTCGACGAGTTCGCCGCGTTCTTTCCCGACATCGTCGCGTTCGCGCAGGAGCGCCGCTGACGTCAGGCCGGAAGGTCGGCCAGCCGCACGAGGTTGCGTTGGCGCGGATCGCGTGCCAGCCGCGCACGCTCGGCGTCGGTGCAGAGGACGTCGACGAGCTTGGCGAGGTTGGGTTCCTCGATCACCGCGTCGGCCTGGGCCGCGACCTCGTCGCGCTTGACGACGCCAGCGAAGCAGATGAACGACGAGACGACGTCACGCACCTCGGCGTCGGTGATGCCGTCGCCGACGAACGCCGTCCGCTTGGTCTCCCAGCTCTGCACGAGCTCGCGCTTGCCACCACTGCGCGCCAGCGGGCTGGTCTTCTCGAAGGCGCGGTAGTGGGAGTGCTCGTCGAAGTAGATCTTCACGGCGTGGACGTGCAGGCTTTGCAGGCCGAGCCACTGTCCGAACGCCACGACAGCGAGGTGCAGGCCGCCGGACACGATGCGCACTTCCTTACCCAGCGATGCCAGTCCGGCGACGAGCTCGCGCGCACCGGGCAGCGCGTTCTCGACGTACGTGCGTCCGAGCGTGGCCACCTGGAGCCGCGACGGGGCGATGCGCTCGAGGCGCTTGCCGTAGACCGAGTCGAGCGACACCTCGCCGGCCATCGCGGCATTCGTGAGCGCTTCGATCTCGGCGCGGTGTTCGCCGCCGAGGACGTCGATGCCTTCGATGCTCGACAGCGTGGAGTCGCAGTCGAAGACGATGCGGTCGAACGGCGGCTGACGTGACTCTGTCATGTGAGCCGGTGTCCGCGCGGTGCGTGCCACCGCGCACGTCGGCGTCGACGACAGCGGTCCGGCGTCCCACAGTTCGGGACGGCGGCGGGCAGTGTGGTGGCCATCGTGCATCTCCGATGCCGCGCTCACTCGGCGGCTCTACCGAGCGAGCTTGCACAATGGAGAGGCGCGGATCACCAACCGCGTGGGGGACTGACCGTCATTCCTCGTTCTGACCGACCGACGTCCAGCGCTCGAAGGCACCGGCGATGTCGGCCGGCTTGAACGGCTTCGGGATGTAGTCGTCCATGCCCGCGTCGATGCACTTCTGGCGGTCGCCGGCCATCGCGTGCGCTGTCAGGGCGATGATCGGGGTGTGGATGCCCGTGGCCTGCTCGCGCTCGCGGATCGAGCGCGTGGCGTCGAAGCCGTCCATGACGGGCATCTGGCAGTCCATGAGGATGACGTCGGGGACTTCGGCGTCATAGGCGTCGAGGGCTTCTTGGCCGTTGGCCGCGACACGGCTGCGGTGACCCTGCTTCGCAACGACGCGCTTGGCGAGCGTCTGATTGACGGTGTTGTCCTCGACGATCAGGACCTCGAGTGAGGCGCCGTGATCCGCGGCTGCGGCCGCTGCGGCGGCAACGGGGGATTCGGCCGCCGCTTCGGGCGCAACGGCTTCGGGTGCCGGCTTCGCGGCGGGGGTGGGGGCGGGCCGGCTGGCGCGATCGAGGAGCTCGGCGAGCGCCGCGTGGATGTGCACGCCGCGGGCGGGCATGCCGATCATCGACGTGTGGTCCGTCGCCACGCTGTCGTCGATTTTCGGGAGCTGCCCGCGCGGGTGGAGGAGGAGAGCGGGGATGCTCGACTGCGCGGGGCCGTCGCGCAGGCCGTGCGCCAGGAACGACGCGTCGATCCCTGCGTCGAGCACGGCGAGGTCGAACGGCTTCTCGGCGTGGTTCGCATCGGCGATGAGCTGTAGCGCAGCTCCGCCGTCTTCGGCCTCGACGATCTCGCAGGCCGCCCGCTCGAGTGCCGCGACAACGTGTCGCCGCTCGCACGCGTGGTCCACGACGACGAGCACGCGCTTGCCGCTCAGAGCCTTCGGAATGTCGACCGGCGCCTCGTCCTGGGACTCGTCGATGGCCGTCTCGCCTTCGGGAAGGGCGTGCAAGTCGGCGGTGAAGCGGAACGTGCTGCCCTTGCCGAGCTCGCTGTCGACCTCGATCTTGCTGCCCATGAGATCGACGATGTTGCTCGCGATCGTGAGGCCGATGCCCGAGCCGCCGTAGCTGCGCGTGTCGGAGTTGTCGGCCTGACTGAACGTCTCGAAGATCTGGCCGATGTGTTCGGCAGCGATGCCGATGCCGGTGTCGTGCACGGCGAACGTGATGGCGAGCGCGCCGTCGTCCTGCTTGTTCGCGACGGAGGCCGAGAACGTGATCTCACCGCGGTCGGTGAACTTCGCGGCGTTCGAGCCGATGTGTGTGAGCACCTGACGCAGGCGGGCGGCGTCGCCCCGGACGAACATCGGGACGTCATCGGAGATGTCGATGAGCAGGCGCGTGTCCGCCATGTCGGCTTCGTCGGTGACGCGTTCGGCCACGGAGTAGAGCACGTCGTGTACGTCGAACGAATCGGTCGAGAGTTCCATGCGGCCGGCCTGCAGGCGCGACATGTCGAGGATGTCGTTGATGAGGCGCAGCAGGTGGTTGCTCGAGCCCTGGATCGTGGCGACGTACTCGCGCTGCTCGTCGGTCATCGCCGTGTCGGTCAGGAGGCTCGTCATCCCGATCACGCCGTTCATCGGCGTGCGCATCTCGTGGCTGATCGTGCCGATGAACTCGTCCTTGAGTTTGTCGACCTCCAGCAACTTCTCGTTCTGCTGGCGTACTTCTTCGTAGCTCTTTCTAAGGCGACGGCGCATGGCGTCCATCGTCGCCGCGAGATTGCCGAGCTCGTCCTTGGACTGCAGGGAGATCGACGTCTCGAGGTCGCCGGCACCGAGGTCGTCGGCGAAGCGATCGAGCTTCTCGATCGGGCGCGAGACGAGGCGGCGGTTCAGCATCCAGAGCAGCGCGCCGAGTGTCGCGACCATGAGGCCGACGTTGACGAGCAAGTTGTGCACGCGCTGCTCGAAGAGCGCGGCGACCCATTCGTTCGAGACACCGAGCGTGACGCGGCCGAGTGGCTCGTCTTCCATGCCCTCGAGGATGATGGGGGACGAGAACGAAGCGTGCGTCGGCGTCGTGCGGTCGTCGCCGGGCGTCCACTCCGCGATGATCTGTCCGTCGTCGCGCGTGACATGTGCAAACACGAGCCCAGGCTTGCTCGCTGAAAGGGTCTGCAGGTAGGTGTCCACGTAGGAGTAGTCCTCCGTGATCATCCACTCCACGCACGAGCTCGCAGCCGACAGGGCTTCGGAATGGCCCTGCTTCTCGAACTGCGCTTCGATCTGGCGCTGTTCCTCCTGCATCTTCGGATACGTGAAGAGCAGCGAGACCGCGACGAGCAGCAAGAGCGTGCCGCCGATCAGCTTGTGGCCCAGGTTGAGCGTCATGCGACTTCTTCCGAGGGTTGTGCCGGTTGGAGCGGGTTTTGCCCGACCCGAGTGGAGCGGCCGCGTTTTGTGCAGCGTGCAGCCGTTCGCCGAGGTTGGCGAGGGGTACAACGGAGCCGGCGGCCTGACTCCTGGTCATGCCGCCGGTGGAGACGCATCAGAAGTTGTTGGCTTTCGACATGCCGTCGCGGACGAACTCGTACTCGCGGTCGTTCGTCGGCAGGAAGCCCGTGATCTTCAGTTCCTTGAGGAGCTCGGGGTCCTTGATGTCGAGCAGCGACTTACGGATGGCGTTGAAGGTCGCGTTGTCAAGGCCAGCACGTGCGACCCACGGCTTCGTGACGTTGTCGAACGCGCTGACGACGCGCAGCTTGCCGTCCTTGTTCAGCTTCTCGTAAGTCGAGATCTTGAGCGAGCCGACGTCGAAGTCGCCGATCTCGACGGCCTTGGCGACGGCGTCATGGCGTCCGAGGTACTCGAAGCGCGACAGGTCGTTCTCACGGATGTTCACGTCGACGAGCTGCGCCTGAGCGAGATAGCGGCCGATGGTCGAGTTCTCGTCACCGAAGGCGAACGAGCGGCCACGAATGTCGCTGATCGACTGGATGTCCGAATCGGTGCGCGTGACGATCAAGCCCTTGAAGCGCTTCTCGCCCTCGTTGTGCTCCATTGCAATCAGGCGCACACCGTCGTTGCGTTGCTTCGAGAGGATGTAGGAGGCGGGACCGAAGCGCGTAAAGTCGACGTCGCCGTCCGCGAGTGCGTGGATCGCCGAGTCGTAGTCCTTGTAGATCTTCATCTCGACGCGCACGGTGCGTCCAAGCGACGACGAGAGGCCGTCTTCGATCGCACCGCGAACTCCGCGGAACTGCTTGAGCATCTCGCTCGGCTTGTCGGACGTGTAGACGCCGAAGCGGACCGTGAGCGCGCTCGACTTCGCCGACGCGACTTGCGCGTCGGCCGGAGTGAAGGCGGCGAGACTTGCGAGACCGAGGGCGCAGAGGGCGCCCCGGCGAGCGATATTGCTGAAGGTGAGCATGGGATGGGGGCCTGCGTTCAGGGGGTAACGAGGGGTCTCAATGCGCGGCAATGACCAAGAGATGTATCGACCTCGACTTCCCCCGAACTGGAGCTATGCGGGCTTCTATGACGACCAACGCACGGATCCGAGAGGATTTGCACTCTGGTGGCCATCTGACCGGTTCCGGCCTGCCACGAACGCCGGTCGTCGGTGTCAGTTCGACGTTCCCAGCGTGGTCGAAACCGCGCTCTAGGGGATGCGTGGCGGTTCCGCCGTCCTGTCTCGATCGGCGCTGGGCTGCCGATGGTGCAGGGCCGGATTGCCCTCGATCCAAAGCGATCTCGTCCTCTTGAAGGGAGAGCTAGCTGTGCGCCTTTCGACACAGTGCTGATTCTCAGCCTCGGACAGCTGCTTCGCGCAGCGGCCGGGTCCCCACATCGGCACATGTGCATTCGGGACGCGCAGCCCTGCGCTCCCGCCTCGCTTCCCCCTTGGACAAGCGAGTCAGCCCCACTCCCCACGAAGGGTAGGTCTTAATGACCACGATGGATTTTCAGGACCAGGAAACCATGGTCGCGCGCCTCCGAGATGTCGGTCTCGGGCGCTATGAAGCCGCCGTCTATATCGGCCTGATCACCGACAGCACCGCCCGCGTCTCGGAAATTTCGAAGCGCACCGCAGTTCCGCAGCCGAAGGTCTACCAGGCGCTCGACTCGCTCGTCGAAAAAGGCTTCTGCACGATCGGTCCCGACGGCATCAACCGCTATCGGCCTGTCGAGCCGACGCTCGCACTCGGCGATCACATCGCCGGGCTGAAGCGTTCCGAGAAGACGACGCTCGTCCTCGTCGACGAACTCAGTGAGATGCGCGCCAAAGGGATGGGGCGTCAACTCTGGGCACCACCGATCGAGGTCGTGAAGGGGCGCCGGCAGGTCGCGGCGACCTTGGCGCAGGAGATTGCGAGCGCGCAGACGTCCGTGGACATGTTCGAAACGGAACCCCACGTTCCCGAGGACCTCGCCGACATCGTGGCGGCACTCCTGCAGCGTGATGTGGACGTACGCGTCATCTTTCAGCAAGAACAGCTCGACGACAGTGCGGTGCGCCTGACGTGCGACGGGATCAAGCGCCTCGGTGCCGAGGTCCGCGCGCGGGACGACGTACCCTCCAAGATGATCGTCATCGACGAGCACCTCGTGCTCTCGGTGGTCGGCACGACGCGCGGCGACAAGCACATGGTGCTCGTCGTGCGAGATCCGGGTCTGATCGCCCACATGATCGCCTCGTTCCGCTGTCACTGGGAAGGGGCGGCCGCGATCGATTGACTCGCTGATCCCGCATCCTGTCGTTGCACGACGCGTGGCTGGCCCATCCCGGGGTGGCCGCGCGTCTTGCTATGATTGGCGGCCATGGATGTCGAGCGGATCGTGAACGCAGTGAAGAGCGGTGACGTCGAGACGGTGACGTCGATGGTGACGCAGCGCCCGGAGTTGGCGACGCATCGCACCGACGACGGCGTGTCGATCTTCATGCTCTCGATGTACCACGGTCACTCGGCCGTCGCCGATGCACTGTGTGAGGCCATCGCGCAGCTCGACGTCTTCGAGTCGGCGGCGCGCGGGGACGTCGACGGCGTGCGCGCTTGGCTCGACGAGGGTGAGACGAGCGTCGACGCCGTCTCGCCGGACGGCTTCACGCTGCTGGCGCTCGCGGCGTTCTTCGGCGCCGCTGAGGTCGTCGACCTGCTCATCGAGCGCGGCGCGGACGCCCGAGCCGCGTCCACGCACGCGATGGGCGTCGGACCGCTGCACGCCTCGATCGCACGCGGCGATTTTGCGATCACGCGCAAGCTGCTCGCTGCCGGCGCCGACCCGACGACGCCTCAGGCGGCGGGCGTCACGCCGGTGCACGGTGCGGCGTCACGTGGCGACCGCGAACTCGTCGAGCTGCTCATCGAGCACGGAGCCACGCTCGACGTCACGATGGACGACGGCTCGTCACCGGGCGACATCGCACGTGCACGAGGTCACGAGGATCTCGCGGCGTGGATCGACGGGCAGTGCAGTCCGTCGGAGTCTGGTCAGGGCGAATAGTACTGGCCGAAGCGGTTCGTGATGAACGGCTCGAACGGCACGTCTTCCTGGCGGATGAAGCCGTTCGCCGGAAGTACACCTTCACGGTGCAAGTCCACGACGGCGCAGATGCCCGCTGATGTCGTGATCTGGATCGCACCCCAGTGCTCACCGTCGATGTCCTGGTGGTACGTCTTCGTGACGTAACTGCGCTGCGTGAGCCGGCCGCCGTCCTTCGCCGTGCCGCTGACAGTCGCGAAGATGAGCACGACGTCTTGGTCGGCGTAAGGAACGTTGGCGTCGAAGATCTTGCAGAGCGCGGGGCAGTCCTGGTTGAAGCGCAGGTCTTCCATGAGGAACGCCATCAGCTCGCGGTGACCCGGGTAGCGGATCGACTTGTAGTCGAGGTTCTGGACCTTGCCGTCCCACGTCTCGCAGAGAGTGCCGAGGCCGCCACTCGTGTTGAAGGCCTCGTACTCACGACCGTCGACACTGAGGCGTTCGAGGCCTTCGAGCGGCGGGACGGAGACGAGCTGTCCGCGGACGATCGCCTCGCACGGGTTCGCGTACTCGTTGATGAGACCCTCCGTCGACCAGCTCAGGTTGTACTGGAGGCGGTTGTGCGGGTAGATCGGCAAGGCGCCGACGCGCATCTTGACGGTGTCGAGCGTCGCGAACGACTCGGCCAGGTGGTTGGCCGCGATCGTGATGAAGCCTGGCGCGAGACCGCACTGGGGCATCGAGGCGGCGCGCGTCGTCTTGGAGAGTTCCTTGACCGCCTTCGTGCAGGCCACGTCCTCGGTGAGGTCGAAGTAGTGCACATCGAGGCGCGCCGCGACCGTGGCGATGAGCACGTTGCAGTAGAAGGGCGCGCAGCTGACGACGTAGTCCTGACCCTCAAGGAGCTTCGTCAGTGCGGCGTCGTCCGTGATGTCGGCCGAGGCGGCGGACGCTCCGGCCATCGGGCCGCTGTCGTCGACCTTCTGGATCGACGACTCGGCAGCTTTTTGCGAAATGTCCACGGCAGTGACCGCATAGTCGCCGCAATTGCCCAGCATCCGGATGACGAGGCGGCCGACCTTGCCGGCTCCGATGACGACGACGTTCTTCATCCGATGGGCTCCACGAGGCGCGTCCGAGGATGCGCGGCCTCTGATTTCTTTGCGCGAGAGGGATCGAAAGGGAAAGCGCGGGGAGCGTAGGACACCGGCTGCGGGGCGTCGAGACCTAGCGTCGGGCGGAAAGGACGTTCCGTGTGCCGATATCGGCACGCGCGTCCGGATTCGTGCCGACCGGTCTGCGGAGTAGCGTTCGCGGTGGCGACGCGAGGCCCCGCCGGTCGTTCGCTGAGCCGTGACATTCGGCCCCGCCGGCCGTCCGTTCTTCTGCGCGGGAGGCATCGTTGGCACAGCGATCCTGGTGGACGCCCCACACTCGCTCTAGAATCAACGTTCCGTGATGTCGGCTCGAATCGCCTGTCCTACTGGGCGGTGCTCTCGCCGCCCAACGACACACGCGCTGCCCACCGGCCCACCGGCCATCGGTCGCGCAATCCCAGCAAGCAAGGAGTTCATGGATGAAGGGAACCGCATGGCGGTCCGCCGCCCTGCTCGGTCTCGCCTTCGTCGGTACGGCATTCGCCGGCGACGATGAGAAGAAGCCCGAGTACCCCCCGCACGCCGAGGTCCTCAAGGAGTACAAGAAGGTCTCCTCGACGTCCGACGGCAACAGCCTCTTCGGCATCTTCGTGCGCGAGAAGGACGGCCAGATGATGGCCGAACTCCCGCGCGGCTATGCCTCGCAGCGCCACATCTTCGCGATGACGGTTCCGACGGGCGAACTCTTCGCCGGTCTCCAGAGTGGCGATCGTTACGTCTACTGGAAGCGCTACGACAAGCGCATCGCGCTCATCGAGGAGAACCTCTCGGTGCGTTCGACGGGTGATCAGTCGAGCAAAGACTCGATCGAGAACCACTTCGTCGACAACGTCATCATCGACGTGCCGATCGTCTGCATGGGCCCGAGCGGCCAGCCGGTGATCGACATGGACAACCTGCTCGTCGACAACGCGCGCACGTTCTACGGCGGCGCAGCCAGCGGCCTGAACACGCGCCTGGCGACGGTTGCCAAGGCCAAGGCCTTCCCGCAGAACGTCGAGCTCGCCTTCGAGGCGCCCGTCTCCGGCGGTGCACTCAAGACGTTCCACTACTCGATCAGCAACGTCCCGAAGAGCACCGGCTACAAGCCGCGTGCGGCCGACGAGCGCGTCGGTTACTTCACGACGACGTACCGCGACCTCGGCGTCTTCGAGGACGCCAAGATCTGGCAGCGCAACATCAACCGCTGGCACCTCGAGAAGGCCGACCCGAAGCTGAAGGTCAGTCCCGCCAAGAACCCGATCACGTACTACATCGAGCACACGGTTCCGGTGCGCTACCGCCGCTGGGTCAAGGCGGGTGCGGAGTACTGGAACAAGGCGTTCGAGCAGGTCGGGATCAGCGACGCAGTCGTCGTCCATTACCAGGACAAGGCGACCGGCGCGCACATGGAGAAGGACCCCGAGGATGTCCGCTACAACTTCATCCGCTGGCTGAGCAACGACATCGGCACGGCCATCGGCCCGAGCCGCGCTCACCCGATCACGGGACAGATCCTCGATGCCGACGTCGTGCTGACCGACGGCTGGATCCGCGCCTTCTGGTACTACTCGAACGAGTACGTGCCGGAGATGGCCATGGAAGGCGTCACGCGTGAGACGCTCGAGTTCTACGAGCAGAACCCCTCGTGGGATCCGCGCGTGCTTCTGGCTCCTGGCAGCCAGCGCGGGAAGATCATGCTCGAGAACACGCGTCGTCGTGCGATGGCTCGTGCGGCCGGCACCCCGGAGGTTCCCTTCGGCGAGACGGCGATGAGCGGCCGCGCAGACGTGACCGCTCTGGCCCAGTTCCTCGACACGGACGCGTCGCTGTGCCTCGCGGCCGAAGGCAAGGCCCGTGAGATGGCGTCGATGGGTCTGCTCTTCGGTGTGATGGATGACCTCGAGGAGAAGGACGACGAGAAGAAGGACGAGGACGGCGAAGAGAAGAAGGAAGAGAAGAAGGAAGAGGTTTCCAAGATCGACGGGATTCCCGAAGCCTTCCTCGGCCCGATGCTCGCCGATCTCGTTGCGCACGAAGTCGGGCACACGCTCGGCCTGCGTCACAACTTCAAGGCGTCGAGCCTCTACACGATGGCCGAGATCAACTCGCCCGACGTGAAGGGCAAGAAGGCCTTCGCCGGGTCGGTCATGGACTACATCCCCGTCAACATCAACATGGACGACGGTGAGGTCCAGGGCGACTACGCGATGATCGACCTTGGTCCCTACGACATGTGGGCGATCGAGTACGGCTACGGCGACAAGCCGGAGGAGACGGTCAAGCGCTCCGCCGAGCCCGAGCTTGCCTACTCGACCGACTACGACACGAACGGCACGGACCCGCTGGCGCGTCGCTACGACTTCGCCAAGGAGCCGCTGCAGTACGCCGAGAGTCGGATGCGCCTGGTTCGTCAACAGCGTGAAGGTGTCCTCGACAAGTTCGTCAAGGACGGCGACAGCTGGGGCCGCGCACGTCGTGGTTACCTGATCTCGCTCGGCACGCACACCCAGATGGTTTCGATGATGTCGAACTGGTTGGGTGGCGCGTTCATCAGCAACGACCGTAAGGGCTCGCCGAACGCGCGGACGCCGATCGAAGTCGTCAGTGCCAAGCACCAGCGTGCTGCGCTCGACTTCGTCATCGACAACGCGCTCTTCGACGAGTGCTTCGGACTCACGCCCGAGCTGCTCCGGCACATGACGATCCAGAAGTGGTCGGATGATGGCGGCAGCGGAACCCTCTACGAGGATTCGACGTTCCCGATCCACGACCGGATCGCGGGCGTCCAGGCGTCGGCATTGTCGATGCTGATGACGCCGTCGACGCTGCGTCGTATCTACGACAACGAGCAGATGGTGCCGGCGGATGAGGATGCGCTGACGCTGCCTGAGGTCATGAGCAAGGTCTGCAACGCGGTTTGGAGTGAGCTGGCCAACGCTGGCAGCGGCACGTACTCGAACCGCAAGCCGATGATCTCGAGCCTTCGTCGCGTGCTCCAGCAGGAGCACCTCGAGCGTCTCATCGATCTCGCGATGGGTGCCGCTTCGGGTGCTGTGGAGAAGCCGGTTTCGGACCTTGCGCGTCATGAGATGCGCAAGATCCACGGCGAGGTCGGCACGGCGCTGAAGAAGGTCACCAAGTCGGCTGACACCTACACGCTTGCGCACCTCACCGAGGTGCACAACCGGATCGAGAAGGCTCTCGATGCCGGCTACACCGTGAACGGTGGCGGCGGTGGTGGCAACACGATCATCATGTTCGGCAAGGAGGAAGCCGGCGAGCGCTGAGCGTTCGTCTGATCCTCGCAGCACACGACGGGCCCTCCGGCGCACAGCGTCGGGGGGCCCGTCTGTCGTCAGGGGTCGGACGGTCTTGCTGGGAAGGGAGCGGCGTAAGGCGTGGCTGCTATCCTCGCGCCATGCGACTGGAGAACTGTCCGCGTGTGCTCGGGCCGCGCTTTCCGATGTATGACGACGTGCGCGCCGTGATGCGCGTCGTCGCCGGGTATTCACGGGCCGTGGTGACGACCCTGCCGCCAGCGCTCGCGCAGGCCGGGATCACGGATGACGTCGATCCCGAGTCGGCAGAGGGGCAGCGTCTCATCGCCTCGCTCGACGCGCCGCTTGGCGACATCGTCCGTGACCTCTGGCGCGACACGCAGGGTCACCTCCACCCGCGCGGCTACATCGCCGCGTGGAGTCTCGCGCGCATGCACGACCTGCTCACCGACGAAGACGTCGCGGCGGACGTCGGGCTGCGCTCGGGGCGCAGTCGCCTGGCCGGCGAGCCCGACGTCGTCGTGCCCTTCGCGCGCGGCGCCGAACGCGCCCACGCACCGCTGCGCCCGACGGCCGAAGGCGCGTCGTTCCTCGAGCACCCCGACGGTGAGGTCGAGCGCCGCATCGACGAACGCGAAGGCCTCGTGTTCGTCGGCACGCTGCTGACCGAGAGCGATCTCCCGACCGAACTCCTCCAGCGCGTGTGGAGCAACCGCTGGAAAGCCCTCGCCGGCGGACGCATGGAGGGCCGCGACCTCGCGTCACGCACGCTGGGCCCACGCCTCGACCAGCTCGTCGAGCGCGGGCTCATCGAACGTACGCCGGACGGCTACGTCGCCACACCCGCCGGGCGCGCACGCTGGATCGTGTGACGGCTCGGCGCTCACCTGCCGATCGCGAGCACTTCGGACACGACGTCGTGGCAGGCGTGGAACAGCTCGCTCGCGGGGTGGCTGTCTGATCCGAGCATCTCTTCGGGCGCCTCCAACATCTTCCAGCCCGCGGGCGTGCGCACGTGCATGCGGACGTTGCCCGGCGTCGGGAGCTGTTGGTCATCCGCGTCCGTCAGCATGTGGACGTACTTCGCCGTGAGGTCGATGACGCCTCGTGTCGACTCGTCGATGCCGTTGAACGCCCCGGCGCCGATCGTTCCGCCGCCGTTGCTGAAGTAGAGACTCGTCGCGCCGTCGGCGAAGAGCGCCAGCGTGTAGACGTAGTCGGCGCTGCCCGTCTCCATGAGCAGCGCGAGGACCTCGGTGTCGGCCGGGACGTCGAGTGTTGTTGCCTCGACAGCAAACGCCGTCTCGCGGAACGAGAGGTAGGCGGGGTTGAGGTCGTAGTCCGGCGCGGCAACGGGCCGGCTGTCGAGTGTTTCCGGTGCCTGGGTAGCGGGTGCCTGCATGTCGGGTGCGCGCTTGTCGGGCTCCTGCGGGGCGTCCTCGGAGCAGCCGAGGAGCGTGGTGAGCACGAGGGCGACGAGCGAGGTGCGTTGAAGGGGTGGAGTGATCACGAGTGTCCCGGCGTGTCCGCGATCGGAGAGCTCGGGTCGATTCCGAGCAGGCGTTCGGTGAGGCGACCATGGCGTTGGCCCGAGCCGGGCATCGAGGCCGCCGTCGCCATGGCTTCGTGCTGGCCGACGACGACGAGCACCTGCTTGGCGCGCGTGAACGCCGTGTAGACGAGGTTGCGCCGCAGCATCATGTAGTGGGCCTTGAAGAGCGGGAGCACGACGGCCGGGAACTCGCTGCCCTGACTCTTGTGACACGTGATCGCGTAGGCCGCGTCGAGCTGGTCGAGGTCGTCGAGGCCATACGTCACGCGGCGGCCCTCGAAGCTCACTTCCACCGTGCCGCCGTCCTCGTCGACGTCGACGAGCAACCCGATGTCACCGTTGAACACGGCGAGGTCGTAGTTGTTCTTCACCTGCATGACCTTGTCGCCGCGCCGGAACGTCTTCCCGAAGCGCTCGATCTCGGGCACGCCGGCCCGCGCCGGGTTCAGCGCCGCGCGCAGGGCCTCGTTGAGCGCCACCGTGCCGATCGCGCCGCTGTGGATCGGCGTGATCACCTGCACGTCGCGGATCGGGTCGAGCCGGAAGGCCTGCGGGATCCGCTGCGTGACGATCTGGCGGATCGTCGCGAGGGCCGAGCCCGCGTCGCCGCGCTCGACGAAGAAGGCCTGGCCGTCGGGCCCGGGGTCGAACTCCGGCACGCGGCCGTCGTTGAGTTCGTGGGCGACGCGCACGATCCCGCTCGTGGCGGCCTGGCGGAAGATCGTCGAGAGGCGTGCGACGGGCACGGCGTTACTGCGGATCAGGTCGCGCAGCACCTCGCCGGGGCCCACCGGCGGCAGCTGGTCGACGTCGCCGACAAGCACGAGCGTGGCGTCGATCGGCACCTGGCTCACGAGCGCCGACATGAGCGCGATGTCGACCATCGACACCTCGTCGACGATGATCACGTCCGTGACGAGGGCCTCGTCGTTGATCGTGCGGAAGCCGGCCGGGCCGCCGGGCAGCAGGCCGAGTAGGCGATGCAGCGTCGAGGCCTCGTAACCCGTGGCCTCGGCGAGGCGGCGCGCCGCGCGCCCGGTCGGAGCGGCGAGCGAGATGGCGAGGCCTTGGCTGCGCAGGATGTCGACGAGGCAGCGGATGATCGTCGTCTTGCCGACGCCCGGGCCGCCCGTGATCACGGCGACCTGCGAGGTGAGGGCGACGCGCAGGGCGTCGCGCTGGTCTTCGGCGAGCTCGAAGCCTTGGCGCTCCTCGGCGATCGCGATCGCGGCCGTCGGTTCGACGTCCGAGGCCGGTGTGCCGCGCGTGAGGAGAGCCCGGATGCGCGTGGCGACGACCTGCTCGCACTCGCGGATGTCGGGCCGGTAGACGAGTCCGTCGTCGACGAGTTCTCCGCTTTGCAGTGAGTCGAGCAGCACGGACTCGACGCGCTGCTCGTCGACCTCGAGGAACGGCGTCGCCATCCCGACGAGCTGTTCCGAGGGCAGGCCGACGTGGCCTTCGAGTCCGGCGCGCCCGAGCAGGTGTCGCAGACCGGCGGCGATGCGGAACGAGGAGTCGGCTTCGTGCCCGAGCTTGCGCGCGAGCTGGTCGGCGATGCGGAAGCCGATGCCGAAGATCTCGTCGGCGAGACGGTAGGGGTTGTCGCGCACGCGCTGCACGGTCTCGCTGCCGTAGGCCTCGAAGACGCGCAGCGACTGGGCGGGGCCGAGGCCGTTTTCCTGCAGGAAGACGAGCGCGCCACTTGCGGCGCGTTGTTCGCGCAGCTGCTCGGCGATCGCGCGCGCGCGCTCCTTGCCGATGCCGGGCACGGTGGAGAGGAGCGCCGGGCTCTTCTCGATGCGGTCGATCGCGTCGAGGCCGAGCGTGTCGACGATCGACTCGGCCGTCTTCAGCCCGACGCCCTTGATGCGTCCGCCGCCGAGGAAGCGCACGAGCCCGCGGCGCCCCGTCGGCACGCGCACCTCGCACGTCTCCACGGTGAGCTGCTTGCCGTAGCTCGCGTGCGTCGTCCACTCGCCGCGCACGCGCACGGCGTCGCCGACCTCGACGCCCGGCATGCCGCCGACGACCGTCTCGCGGGCCCCGTCCTCCGTCTCGATCTTCGCCACCGTGTAGCCGTTGCGCTCGTTGCGGTAGGTGATGAGGACGAGCGTGCCCGTGAGCTCGGGTTCGACATCCTCGTCGCCCACGGCAGCCCAGAGATCGGCGTTGTCGCCGGTGTGGTCTGCGCCTGAATGGTCTGAGGAGGGGATCGGCGGCGACATCGGGGCATTCTCGCCCGCTGCCGCGACAGGAGCCACCCCGCAGTTGACGCTCGATCTCCGATTCGCGTCCGAGGGCGCGGAGGCGGGACTCGCCGGGCACCGGAGACTTCTCGCCATCAGTGAGGTCGTCCGACGGGTCAAGATCTCGGCCGCGCGCGGGGCGGGATGACTGCTGCCGCCGGCTGTTACGCTACGCGGCGTTCATTCGAGGAGCTCCGGTGACCACCAGCGCTGCACAACACGACGACCGCGAGCATGTGCTCGTCACGGGCGGGGCCGGCTTCATCGGTCGCGAGCTCGTCGTGCGAGCCCTCGCCGCGGGAAAGCGCGTCTGCGTGCTGGACGACTTCTCGACGGGGACGCGTGACGGGCTTCCCGCGCACGATCGGCTGGCCGTGATCGAAGGCTCGGTCACGGATCGTGCCACCGTGCGTGCGGCGGCGCGCGGCGTCACGCATGTCCTGCACCTCGCGAGCGTCGTCGGGATGCGTCTCGCCGTGGCCAACCAGCAGCGCGCCTGGGACGTTGCCGTCCAGGGCACGCGCGCGGTGCTCGAGGAAACGCGCGACTGCCCGGTGGTGTTGTTCTCGTCGTCGGCGGTCTACGGACCGCGTTGCGCGAACCCGGCGCGTGAGGACGCTCCGAACGAGGCCGACGCGCTCGAGTACGACGGCGGGCGTGTCGGCTACGCGGCCGGCAAGCGCGCGCTCGAGTCGCTGGGGCTCGAGGCGGCGGCGCGCGGGCGCGACGTCCTGATCGTGCGACCGTTCAACGTCGTGGGGCCGGGGCAGTCCGGCGCCTACGGGATGGTTGTGCCGACGCTGCTCGAGGCCGCCCGGTCGGGGCGTCCGATGACCGTCTATGACGACGGGCAGCAGACGCGCGCATTTTCCGATCTCGCGACGTTCTGCACCTGTCTCGAGCGCCTCGTCCGCGCACGCCGTGCCGGAGCGCGCGAGCACGACGTCATCAACATCGGCGCACCGCAGCGCACCACGATCCGCGAACTCGCCGAGATCGTGCGCGACGAACTCGCCGCCGACGCGGCCGTCGAGTTCATCCCCTACGACCGTGTCTTCCCCGGACGTCGAGACGTCCCCGCGCGCGTCCCCGATGTCACGCGCCTCACGTCTTCGATCGGCTCCGTCGACTGGCCTTCGGTCCGCACCATCGTGCGTGCACTCGTGGCGCAGCCGGCCGAACGCGTCGACGACCCCTTGGCTCCCGTGTGAACGCGCGGCGCTACGACGATCCTGTCGACGCGCTCTGGGTCGCCGCGGCGGCGCGCTGCGGACTGCGCGTCGTGACGTCGCGTGAGGTCTACGCCTCCTGGGACGGCGTCGGTGAGCTGAGCATCGCCGATCCTGCTGATCGCGATGCCGACGACTGCGTCGCCCAGCTCGTGCTGCACGAACTGTGTCACGCCCTCGTCGAAGGACCCGCGGCCCTCACGAAGCGCGACTGGGGGCTCTGCAACCACGACGAGCGCGATCTCGTCCGCGAGCATGCGTGCCACCGCGTCCAGGCCGCGCTGACCGATCGTCACGGGCTTCGCGTCGTGCTGGCTCCGACGACCGAGCACCGCGTCTACTACGACGCGCTGCCTGTCGATCCGCTCGCGGACACGCCCGACGACCCGGCCGTCGAGCCTGCGCGGGCGGGGTGGCGGCGGGCCGTCGAAGGCCCGTGGGCCACGCCACTCGACGACGCTCTGCGCGCCACGTCCGCGATCGCGCGCATCGTCGCCGACACGGCGCCGGGCACGATCTGGGCGTCCTTCAAAAGCGACTCGCGTCAGAGCTGACTCGTGATCCGCGGCAACTCAATCGCGAGGCGAGTCGTTTCCGAGGCGACTGGCGTCAGAGTCGACTCGGGTCGACGCGCGGCCGCAGTGGGAACGCCGGGTCTTCGAGCACCTGATCGACGAGCGCGACGAGTCGCTCGCGGTCGGCGTTGAGTCGTCCGCCGAGTGGCAGCTGATTCGACGCGTGGTTGCTGCGAAAGACGGCGCCGCCGGGAAGATCGAGGTGCGAGATGAACGTGCGCAGCTCGACGAGGATGCCGTGGTCGTCGGGGAGCACGAGGTCGCCGCGTTCGATCTCGTCGTGGATCGGCGTTCCAGGCACGGCCGTGAGCGTGAGCGTCGAGACGTAGCGCGGGGCCATGCGATTCGCGAACTCGGCCGATGCCACGGCGTGCTCGTGACTGAGTTCGACGCCACCGATGCCGAGCAGGAAGATCGCGGAGAGCTTGCCGCCGCCCTCCGTGACGCGCGCAGCGCCCTCGAGGAACTCCTCCGGCGTGACGCCCTTCGCGATGCGCTCCATCACGACGGGGTGCCCGGTTTCCGGACCCGTGTAGTAGAGCGTCAGTCCGGCGGACTTCAGCGCGCGGATGTCGTCGACCGACTTCGCCAGCATGCTCTGCGGCGAGGCGTAGACGGAGGCACGTTCGAAGTTCGGGAAGCGCTCGCGGATGTCGTCAAGGATCTCGAGCAGGCGCCCGGTGCGTAGGATCAGCGCGTCGCCGTCGGCGAGAAAGATGCGTCGGATCGCGTCGGCCCCGTGAACCTGCGCAGCGAGGTCCATATCGACGCGCAGGTCGTCTCGCGAGCGCGGACGAAAGCGCTTCTCCTGATACATGGCGCAGTAGGAGCAGCGGTTGTACGAGCAGCCCAGCGTGGCCTGGAGGATCAGGCTGTGGGCCTCGCTGGGCGGACGGTAGACGGAGCCTTCGTAGCGCATGAGGCGCAGGATAGCAGCAGAGCGACTGACTCGCGTCGAGACCCGACGGCGCGCGTCGTCCAACAGGCCCCGTCTGCTGTCCGTTGAGCGCTGTGTTCCCCTCCTACCGCGACGGCGGCCCCTTTCCTCCGTATAATCCCCGCCCATGCCCGCACTGCTGTCGCTTGCCAGCGCAATCCTGGCCTTTCTTCCGTGTCTCGCTGATGACACGCCGCCCCAGAAGCCGAATGCGTTCCACGTCGGGACGTTCAAGTCGGCGCTCGGAGCGCGCGTCGACGCGGCCGGCCACATCGATTCCGGCGACGGCGTCGTGTCGTTGTTCGACGCGTCCACCGGCGAGCCGCTCGTGCCGCGCGACATGCAGTACGACGTTGGGCCCAAGCTCTCGTTGACCTGGAATGCCGCCTGTGGCGACGCGACGATCAGCGCGCGCATGGCGGCGATCCCACTGACGGCGGGGGGCGACTCGCGCCTCACGACGGCCATCCTGCTGACGATCGAGAACGCGTCGATGAGCGCCGTGACGACGTCTCTCGGCGTTCGTTTCACGGCCGGTGGCGAAGCTGACGACGACAGCGTGCGTCCGCGCTTCAATGAGCCCTATGACGCCTCGTCGCGCTACGAACTCGATGACGACGGCGCGCTGCTGCGCGATGGCCGGATCGTCATGCGCTGGACGGGAACGAAGCCGCAGGTCAACGTCACGGAGACGCCGAGCGGACCCGACGCCGCCGTCTGCGAGTTGAGCTGGCCCGACCTCGAGGTCGCGCCGCGCACGCTGCTCTCGATCACGCTCTTTGTGGCCGGTCCACCGACGACGAGCAAGCACGTCGAATCGCGTTGGCGCCGGCTCTTCGAGTCGCTGACGTACATCACGGCCGAGGAGCGCGCGAACTGGGACATCAAGACGCCGAGCACGTTGCGTCTCGTGCGCTTCGGCGACAAGCCGACGTTCCGCGGGTTGCGCTCTGCCATCTTCATGGTGCGCCTGCTCGGTATCGCAGACGACGTCGTGCACGAGCCGCGCGTCCACCCGTATCACCTCGAACGCACGACCGTCGCGCAGTGGGCCGAGGTGCTCGCGGGACACTTCGAGTGGAACATGCCGAACGCCGTCTCCGCACAGCTCGGGAAGGTCATCGGGGAAGCCGAGGCCACGATCGAGTCGCTCGACGCCGAGGAGCGCTTGGCGGTCGGTGCAGCCTTGGCGCGCTGTGTACGCCTCGGTGGATCGTCGCTGCTCGTCGGGCGTGTTGCTGCGATGCTGCGCGACTACGTCTGCGTCGAGGAGATGAACGGTGTCGCCGTGCGCCCGTGGGAAGACCCGACGCGTGCGGCTGCTGCGATGTCCCAGGTGTTGGACGACGCCGGCATCGACGTTGAGATCCCGACCTTCGCCTGGGCCGACGTCGAGGTCGGTACGCCGGCAGCGGCGTTTCAGTCGCTGTGCCGCGCCACGTCGGCGCGTGACCTGGACGGCGTGCTCACGTCGCTCCGCGATGTGCAGTCGTTCTTCGACGTCAACACGATAGGTCGCATGGATCCCGACGGCGAACCCGACGCGGTCTTCTCGCTCGCCTACCTCCAGTGCCTCCGCAATCTCCTCATCGACGACTTCGGCCCTGCGCTCGTCGTGATGCCGGGCATCCCGAGCGACTTCCTCGTCGACCCGCTCGAGTCGTCGATGCTCCCGTCGCGCTACGGTCCGCTGCGCTACCGCGCCTGGTGGACGACCAAGAAGCGTCGCAAGATCAACATCGACCTGACGCACATAATGATGCGTTCGCCCGAGTCGGTCCTCTGGGCCCTTCCGGACAGCCGCGAGATCGAGCAGGTGAGCATGCCGGAGGGCGGCAGCTACGTCGTCGACGGCGTCGGTTCGATCGAGCTCGTCGGCCCCGGCAAGGTCCAGGCCGAGGTGAGGCTCGCGAAGGAGTAGGCGAGTTCGATGGCCAAGCAGCGCAAGCGCGAGCGTGCCAAGCGCGGCGACGACTTCGACATCCGGTTCCTTGACGGGGATCGCGAGGCTTATCGCTATCGCGTCGCGGACGGCGAGGAAGGACTGCGCCTCGATCAGTTTCTCGCGAAGCGTTTCTCGTGGCGTTCGCGCACGTCGATCCGGCGGCTGATCGCCGAGAACCTGGTCGAGCTCGAAGGCCGCTCGGCGCGCAACTCGCGGCGCCTGCAGGTCGGCGAGATCGTGAAGGTGCGCCTGCCACGTCCCAAGCGCGACTCGGTGCGCCTCGAGGCCGAACGCGCAGGTCAGAATCTGGTCCGGCTGTTCGAGGACGACGACCTCATCGCGATCGACAAGCCGCCGAACATTCCGGTTCACCCCGCGGGTCGGCTGCTGCACTTCACGGTGATCACGGAGCTGCACCGCCAGTACCGCAACTTCGACGATCCGCTCGAGGACCTCGTTCCGAAGCTCTGTCATCGACTCGATGTGGAGACGAGCGGCGTGTTGCTGGTCGCGAAGAACCGGCGCGCGCTGACGTTCGTCCAGCAGCAGTTCGCCGAGCGCACGGTGAAGAAGGAGTACCTCGTGCTCGTCCACGGAGAGGTGCGCGAGGACGAAGGCCTTGTCGACCTGCCGATCGGACCGACCGCGACCGGGATCGTGCGGAACATGCGAGCCATCCGCTTTGACATCGGTCAGGCGTCCCAGACGAAGTGGAGGGTCGTCGAGCGCTTCGCAGGCAAGACGAAGCTGCACATCCACCTGCTGACGGGGCGCCACCACCAGATCCGCGTCCACATGGCGGCAATCGGCCATCCCGTCGTCGGCGACAAGCTCTACGCGCACGATCCCGAGATCTTCCTGCGCTACACGAACGAGAAGTGCACCGAGGACGATTGGAAGGTGCTCGGCATCCGGCGCCAGGCGTTGCACAGCCACGCGCTCGAGTTCGAGCATCCGTCCCGCGGCGAGATGCGGATCGCCTCGCCGTGGCCGCTCGACCTGCGGGCCCACTCCGACGGCCTCGGGCCGGTCCGAACCCAGTGACGCGAGCCCGCGCCGGCTGCTCGTGGCACGTGTCCATTCGTGGGCCATGACGCTCGTGCGGCCGAGGTCTTCGCTGCCGAACCCCGACGCGCCGTCTTGCGGCCTCGGCCTGAATCGAAGAAGTGCCGCGGGGCACAGGGGGACTTTCTTCACGCGCTGCGAGTCCGTGAATGATCCGGGCTAAGATGTGCCGGATGAGCGCGACGCGTTTCCGAGCCGGCTTGCTCGCGGCGCCGATGTCATCGGACAATGCGCGCTCACTCGTCATACGCCCCACCAGGAGATCGCGATGAACGCCGGGCGCTGCCTGCTGTCCATCCTCTCAGTCGTCATGGCCGTGGCACTCACCTCGTCGTCGGATGACGTCGTGGTCGATGCCGCCGTAGTCGCGAAGGGGCCGTGGGTGGCGCCTCCGTCAGGCGGCCGCGAGCGCTTCGTGAAGGAGAACACCGACGCGGCCAAGAAGGCGTTGCGCAAGAAGGACTACGACGCCGCCGAAGCGGCGTGGATGGCGGTGCTCGAGCTCGACCGCGTGTCGGTTGCGGCGCTGTCCGGGCTCGCCGACGTGTACGAGGCTCGTGATGATGTCGACGGTGAGCTCTGGGCGCGGATGTTGCTCGAAGACGCGCTCGCCGATCTCGTCGCGCTCGAGGATCGTACGGCTGCCAAGCTGCTCGCGGCATCCGAGGCGCGGGTCGCGAAGATCGACCCGTTCAAAGGCGAGGGGCAGGGTGTGCTCGACGAGTACGCCGCGGCCCAGGAGGAACTCGGCCAGCTCTACCTCGACAACGAGCTCTACAGCAATGCGCTCGCCGCGTGGCAACGGCGTTCGACGCTGGTGCGTCCTGGCTCGGAGGCCGACAACCGCGTCACGACGGCGATCGACCGAATCCTGCGCGAAGGCGGTGACGACGTCGCGATCTCGAGTCTCGACGCGCGCTTTTCGTCGGGCGGCAAGGACGAGGAGTGGATCGCGGCCTTCGACAAGAAGCATGGGTCGTGGAGCAAGGGCGCAAAGTGGGAGACGCCGCACTATCGCATCAAGACCGACGCCGGCTACCGGCTCGGTTCCGGTGCGTCGCTGGCCTGCGAACAGGTTCACAAGTTCTTCCGTGAGGTCTGGGGCATCGTTCCAGATCCGCCGATCAAGAACGTCGACCCGAGCCTTCGCAACGTCACGATCCCGCCGCTCGCGATCGACGTCTACTCCACACGCGAGGCCTACCTGAAGCGGTCCTCGGCGCCCGAGTGGAGCGGCGGCGTCTTCACGGGCTCGTCGATCTTGACCTACGACCACGGCGGTGGCACGGGCAGCTACCGCGAGACCTACCGCACGCTGTTCCACGAGATCAGCCACCAGTTCATGAACGCAGCGGTCGGCTCGACGCCGTCGTTCATGAACGAGGGCATGGCCTGTCTGCACGAGGGCATCGAGCTGCTCTCGAACGGCACGATCCGCCGCGACCTTCCGGTCTCGGGCTACCTCAACGCGCTCGTCACGGACCTCGAGAGCGGCTCGGCCCTTTCGTTGCGGGAGATCACGGGCGGGAAGTCGGCCTTCGCCAACGAACCCGAGTACTACAAGTATCGCTGGGGCGTGATGTACTTCTTGCGCATGTTTGTCGACGAGCAGGGCGAGTACGCGTTTCGCGATCGTCAGCGCGAGTACATGTACGAGTTCAAGAAGGGTGCGCCGGGGGACATGGTGGAGCACTTCACCAAGTTCTTCATGGAGGACCACGAGGTTCCGGGCTTCACGAACTTCGACGAGTTCGAGGCCAAGTGGAAGCAGTGGATCCTCGACCTCGACGCCTCGTTGAAGTCGGAGAACAAGCGCCTCGACGAGTACCGCGGCAAGGCACGCCTCGCGCTGCTGAAGAAGGACTACGGCACGGCCAAGCGCTTCTATCAGCGCTGCCTCGACATCGACCCCGAGGATCTCGACAGCCTCCACGGCATGGCCCAGGCCGCCGAAGCGCTCGACGAGACGGACCGCGCCCTGATCCACTACCGACGCTTTCTCGATCGCACCGAATCCGAGGACAAGCGCTACGCCAAGGCGATGGCGTCCGTCGTGAAGCTCGATGAGAACGACGAACTCTACGTCGATGCCGATCGCTCGTTCATCGGTGGCATGGCGTCGCTCGCCCAGCGCTACGACAAGGAAGGTCTCACGCGCATGGCGCTCTACTGGGGGCGTGAGGCGCTGATCCGCGATCCGTACGCGCGCTCGGCGCGACTGCTCGTCGACCGGCTCACGCGCGAGACCGGCATGAGCATCGACATCTGGCAGCGCCTCTTCAACGGCTTCGACCTCGACGGCTGGTACGCGCAGGGCGGCGGAGAGGGCTTCTATGTCCGCGACGGCGAGCTGCGAGCCAACTCGGATCGCATGGAAGGGCTCGAGAGCGGGTCGTCCGGCGACGTGTCGGTCTACCGCACGCTCTTCGTGGATCGTCAGGTCGACGGCGACTGGTCGTTGGAAGCCGACATCACGATGAACGAAGACTGGCAGATCGTGGGCCTGTGCTTCGGAGGCAAGGGACCCGATGACTTCGAGGTGCTCGTCCTGCGCCGGAGTGGCGACGAGATCAACAATGTCGGCATCTACACGTTCAAGGGCGACTTCATCGTGCGGGGTGACGGGTCACACAAGGTCACGTACGACGCGCGCGAGGGGGTCAACGTACGGATCGACGTGCGCGGGACGCGGGTGTCCTATTTCATCAACGGGGAGCGCCTGCGGCCGATCGTCGACAAGCGCCACCGCGAGTCGCTCGAATACCCGATCCCGGCTCTCGCTGGCGACATCGGCATCCTTGCCTCGACGGGGGTCTCCAAGTTCTCGAACATCCGGCTGCTCGCCCGCTGACCTCCCGACGATCGCGTCGGCGAAGGGCGCGCCGAACGTGGTACAAACCGCTCCCACGAACCACCGACGCGCTGCGTCAACCCGCTCGAGTCTCGCGATGTCCAACGACCTTTTCAGCTGCCATGACCACGTGGTCGTCTGTGGATATGGCGTCACGGGGCAGCTCGTAGCGAGCGACCTTGCCGCCGAGTCCGTTCCCGTCGTCGTCATGGACCGCTCGTCCGAACGCGTGGGTGCTGCCAAGTCCGATGGTCACATCTCGATCGTCGGTGATGCACTCGTCCCCGAGGCGCTCCAGGAGGCCGGGATCGAACGTGCGCGCGGCGTGATCTTCCTCATGCCGGTCGAGAGTGACGCGCTCTTCGCCACGATGACGGCGCGCGAGCTCAACCCCGACGTCTTCATCATCGCGCGTCATTCGTCCGAGCACGCGAAGGCGAAGTTCATGCGCGCTGGCGCCGACCGTGTCGTGAACCCGTTCGAGGAGAGCGGCAAGCGGATCGGCGCGGAGTTTGCGCGGCCGGCCGTGCTCGACCTGATGCGCATCTTTGCGCGTGACACCGACGCAGGGTCGGAGGTGCGCGTGCGCGAGATCACGATCGAACCGGGCTCCGAACTCGTCGGGAAGTCGCTGCGCGACGCCGATGTACGCGCGCGCTACGACACGATCGTCATCGCGATGCGCAAGGAGGGCGACAGCACGCGCTTCAACCCCGACCCGGCGCGGCCGTTCGAGGCCGGTGACGTCATGGTGTGCATGGGCCGGCTCGACAGTCTCAAGCAGCTTCATGACATCGGCCGCGGATTGATCGACTGATGGCACGACTCGAAGGTCTCACGACGACGCCAGCAGTCACGCGCGTTGCGCCCTCGCCCACGGGCGATCCGCACGTCGGTACGGGCTACGTCGCGCTCTTCAACTGGGCGCTCGCGAAGCGCACCGGTGGCCGGTTCATCCTGCGCATCGAGGACACCGATCAGGCACGCAGTCGTTCCGAGCACGAGGGCGCCATCATCGACGCCCTCGCGTGGCTCGGGATCGAGGCTGACGAGAGCCCGCGCGCTGGCGGCGACTACGGTCCGTACCGCCAGAGCGAACGCGGCGAGATCTACGCCGATCACTGCGGGCAGCTCATCGAGAAGGGGGCCGCGTATCGCTGCTTCTGCACGTCCGAGCGGCTCGCCGAGATGCGGGCGGCGCAGAAGGCAGCCAAGGGTCAGATGGGCTACGACGGCCTGTGTCGCTCGCTGACGGCACACGAGTCGGCCTCACGCGCCGCAGACGGCGAGCCCCACGTCGTGCGCCTGGCCGTCGACAAGTCGGGTGTCACGAGGTTCACCGACCTGCTGCGCGGTGAGATCGAGATCCAGAACCGCGAGGTCGACGATCAGGTCCTCCTGAAAACTGACGGGATGCCGACGTATCACCTGGCGAACGTCGTCGACGACCATCTGATGGGCGTGACGATCATCATGCGCGCCGAGGAGTGGATCCCGTCGGTGCCGAAGCACGTCATGCTCTACGACGCTTTCGAGTGGAGTGCGCCGACTTACGCCCACGTGCCGCTGCTGCGCAACGCCGACAAGTCGAAGATCTCGAAGCGCAAGAACCCGACGTCGATCCTCTGGTACCGCGACGAAGGCTTCCTGCCCGAGGCGATGCTCAACTTCCTCGCGCTGCAGGGCTGGCGCCCGAACGAGGATCGCGAACTCTTCACCACCGAAGAGTTCGTGGCGGAGTTCGACCCGCATGCGATCTCGACGGGTGGGCCTGTCTTCGACATGACGAAGCTCGAGTGGGTCAACGGCGAGAAGATCCGTGAACTCTCACCCGATGAGCTCGCGTCCCGCCTGACCAACGGCGGGTTTGCCGAGGGGTGGACGCGCGACGAAGTGCTCGGTGTGCTGCCGCTCTTCCAGGAGCGCTTGAAGCGACTCTCCGAGTTCCTCGACCAATCGCGCTACATCCGCGAGACGGTCGAGCCCGACATGGAGGGCCTGCGCAAGAAGACGAAGAAGGTCGAGCCGGCGTTGTTGGCGACGGGGCTTCGCGAAGCGGCCGAGGTGCTCACGTCGATGGCGGGCAAGTCGCACGACGAACAGGAGGCCGCGTTGCGGGCCATCGCCGATCGCCACGAGTTCAAGGTGGGCGCGCTCTTCATGGGGCTGCGGATTGCGATCACGGGTGCGATGGCAAGCCCACCGTTGTTGCCTTCGGTCGACGCCGTGGGTGCCGAGGAATCGGCGCGTCGCACGCTGGCGCTCGTCGAGCAGCTGGCGGCCACGGCATGAACGGCCCGCGAGGAAGGGGGCCGCAAGGCTCTGGTCGCGGAGGATCCCGCCGACGTCGAGACGACGACGAGACGCTCGCGCTGCGCAACCCGCACAGTGTCTTGGCGGCCTTCGAGACCCGCCCACGCGACGTGATGGAGGTGCGTTTGCCTCCCCAGGGGGCCGCTGACGCCTGGGGACGTGTCGCCGAGATCGCACAGGGGCATGGGGTCAAGGTGTCGACGGTGCGACCGCCCGAGCGCAGTGGCGCGGAAGGCAAGGACGGTCGACGCGGTGGGGCCGAGGCCCTCGTCCGCGCGCCGCGCGGCATCAACATCAAAGAACTCTTCGCGCCGGCCACGCAGGGCGACGACTACAAGCTCTGGCTCGCCCTCGACGGGATCCAGGACCCGCGCAACCTCGGGGCCACGTTCCGTTCGGCAGCCTTCTTCGGCGCGGCCGGCGTCGTCGTGACGGAGCATCAGTCCGCACCGATCACCGCCGTGGCCGTCGACACGGCGTCAGGTGGCTTCGACCATGTTCCGTTCACGACGATCACGAACCTTGCGCGTGCCCTCGAGGCCGCGAAGGAAGCCGGCGTCTGGGTGCTGGGCGCGACGGAGCATGCCGAGCAGGACGTTCGGCAGGTGGCGCGCGATCGGCACTGGTTGGTGGTGGTCGGCAGTGAAGAGAAGGGGCTGCGACGGCTGACGCGGAAGCACTGTGATGACGAGTGTCGGATTGTCGCGTCGGGTGGGGTGGGGACATTGAATGTGTCGGTGGCGGCTTCGGTGTTGTTGACGACGCTGCGGGGGTAGGGGCTGCGGGTGCTTGGTGTGCTTGGTGCTTGGTGCTTGTCCGCCGAGGTCGATCGACGGGGACGTCGACGCTCGGGCACGGCTCTTGGCGACGGTGGGATCGCGTGGCGTCGGTGAGAGCGCCGTGAAGTCGCTGCCGCCGTCCCCGTCGATCGACCTCGGCTCGGATGTTGCGAGTCTTGAGTGGGCACCACCGAACGGGGGAGTTGTGGAGAGTGGTGCTCGGGTCGGAGGTTCGGTCGGTAGGGCCTGGAGGGCACGCGGGGTCGTTGATCCTCGGGGACGTCGGAGTGCGAGGCTGACCGGCTTTGCAGGTGGCTCTTCCGTGGTTGGTGAGTCGGCGGGCGGTTTGGGGCTGGCGAGCGCGGCCTGACGCGTCGTTACTCGTCGGGCAGCCGTGCGGAGTGGAGCCCTTGCGGAGCTCAGGCGGAGCGCGGCGTACGGGAGATGCTCCGGTGTTCTTGTCCGCCCTCATCGGGTGACAGGAACGATGTTCCTCGGGCACGCCCTTCTGCGTCAGTGAGAACACGTGACGGCTCGTTGATCCTCGGGGACGGTTGGCGGGGAGATCTCAGGGTGCTGCGCAGGTGGCGTTGAGGTGCTTGTCCGCTGGACGCTGGCGACGAGGACGGCGTCGCTCGGGCACGCCTGTTGGGGATTGTGGGGTCGCGGGACGGTGGCTTCGGCGGCGTGAAGTCGCAGACCCCGTCCACGTCGCCAGCGGCCAGCGCCGGGGGTGCCGGGCGTGC
>JAJDEO010000016.1 GCA_029259745.1 Planctomycetota bacterium | reverse complement strand
CCCCCGCCACTTTTGGTGGGTCAGCCCATTCCAGGCGCTCGAGCGTCCCGCTCGCGCCAAGATCGCGAGATGTCGCGAAACGGAATGCCCGTCGCCAGCCCAGCGAGGGCCTCGCCGGACGGACCTGTCCTTGCCTCCACTCGCCGCGAATCCCATACTTCCGGGCTTCGGCAGCGCGCTCCACGCGGCGTGCGCGGCGGTTGCGGCAGCGCCTGGACCGGCAAAGCTCCGCCCGCCCCTTTGGCCCTCGAACGGGCCCTCGGTATGGCCGTCGACACCCACCCAAGACAAATGGAGTATCCAGCTCGCATGACCATCCAAAAGGTCGGAGTGATCGGTTGCGGCCTCATGGGCCACGGTATCGCCCAGGTGGCGGCAGCCCAGGCGGGTCTCGACGTCATCGTGCGCGAGAGCAACCAAGGCGCGCTCGACAAGGGCCTCGGCCGCGTGCGCAAGAGCCTCGACAAGCTCGTCGAGAAGGAGAAGCTCACGAAGGATGCCGCCGACGCGGCGTTCGGTCGCATCACGGGCACGCTCGAGCTGGATGACCTCGCCGACTGTGACCTCGTCGTCGAAGCGATCATCGAAGACCTCGACATCAAGCGCGACCTCTACCAGCAGCTCGGAAAGATCTGCAAGCCGGAGGCGATCCTGGCGTCGAACACGTCGTCCTTCCCGATCATCGAGATGGGCGAGGCCTCTGGCCGTCCCGAGCGCATGGTCGGCCTGCACTTCTTCAACCCGGTGCAGCTGATGAAGCTCGTCGAAGTCGTGAAGACGGACAAGACGTCCGATGACGTGTTCGCCGAGGCGCGCGCGTTCGGTGAAGCCTGCGGCAAGGTGCCGGTGGCTGCCAGCGACACGCCCGGCTTCGTCGTCAACCGTCTGCTCGTGCCGTACATGGCCGAGTCGATCCGCATGGTCGAGCGTGGCGACGCCACGCCGGCCGACGTCGACGCCGGCATGACGCTCGGCTGCGGCTATCCGATGGGTCCGTTCACGCTCACCGACTACGTCGGGCTCGACACGACGCTTTCGATCCTCGAAGGCTGGGCCGAGACCTACCCCGACAACCCGATCTTCGAACCGCCGGCACTTCTCAAGCAGAAGGTCGCCGAAGGCAAGCTTGGCCGTAAGACGGGTGAAGGCTTCTACAAGTGGGATGGAGACAAGATCGCATGATCATTCGTTCGCTCATGACCGTGTTCATCGCGGGGCTGCTCGCGTCGGGTCTTTCGGCGCAGGATGAAGAGTTCGACCGCGAGTTCGACGCCGGCGTCGCCGCCGCCCGTCTTCTCGACGGTTCCGAGAAGGTCGCGCGCATCGACGCCCTCGTCGACTACCTCGCCGCTTCCCACGACAACGCGACGGAGGTCGCTCGCGATGCCGTCGCCGTGGTCGGCTCCACGCGCATCCGCGCGCTCCAGGAAGAGGGCGCGACACTGATGACGCGTGCCGGACTCGTTCGCGTTCAGCTCAACCGTCTGCGTCGCGAGCTCAAGAGCGCGGATGCCGACGCCAGCGCATTGCTCGACAAGCTCGTCGAGATGAAGACCACGAGTTCGTCAATCGTGACCGACGCCGACGCACTCGTCACTCGTTCCAAGAGCGTCACGCCTGCCGAGATCGCCGCGGCCCAACAGGCCGAGATGGCCAAGCGCGAGGCGTCTCTCAAGGAACAGCAAGCAGCGGCTGCGGCCGCCCAACAGGCCGACCAGGAGAGGGCTGCGCAGGAACAGGCAGCGCTCCAGGCGGCACTCGCCGAAACCAACCCCGAGTATTTGAACGTGCCATCTGAGAACTTCTGGAAGGACCAGTACAACGCCGACAAGCCCCAGGTCGCCGAGATCACGACGAACGTCGGCACGATGGTCCTCGAGTTCTGGCCCGAGGTCGCACCCGGCCACGTGAAGAACTTCGTCGATCTCGCGAAGAAGGGCTTCTACGACGGGGTGATCTTCCACCGCGTCATCAAGGGCTTCATGATCCAAGGCGGTTGCCCGGACGGCAACGGCATGGGCGGCCCTGGCTACAAGATCGCGGCGGAGTTCAACGACCGCCCGCACGTGCGCGGCGTGCTGTCGATGGCTCGCACGAACGACCCGAACTCGGCCGGCAGTCAGTTCTTCATCTGCCACGACCGCGCCGCGTCGCTCGACAACCTGTACACGGGTTTCGGCAAGCTGGTGAAGGGCTACGACGTGCTCGACACGATCGCGACCGCCGAGCGTGACCGGAACGACAAGCCGCTCGAAGCGAAGACCATGCTGAAGGTCACGATCCGCGATCGCACGGATGCTGACGTGGCCGAGGATCGATGACAGGCAAGACCGCTCAGGTCTCTTTCGGGAGCCAACCGCGCGCCACCCTCCACACGTCGATGGGGGACATGACGCTCGAGCTGCTCACCGACAAGGCGCCCCGGACGTGCGAGAACTTCGCGCGTCTCGCGGCGAACGGCTTCTACGACGGGCTCACCTTCCATCGCGTCATGAAGGACTTCATGGTGCAGGGCGGGTGCCCGAAGGGTGATGGAACCGGCGGCCCCGGCTACACGATCAAGCCCGAGTTCAACGACACGCCGCACGTCAAAGGCGTGGTGTCGATGGCTCGCAGCAACGATCCCCACAGTGCCGGCTGCCAGTTCTTCCTCGTCCACGGCGACGCGCGCTACCTCGACTTCCAGTACGCCGCGTTCGCGCGGCTCGTCGAGGGTGAGGATGTGCTCGATCGCATCGCCACGACGGATGTCGACGAAAGTCGCTTCCGTGAGATGAGCAAGCCGCGGATGACGATCTACATCAACCGCATCGAACTCTCCGACGTCGACGTCTCCGACACATCGCCTGCGCCCGAAACTGCGCCGAAGGCCGACGCCGAGCCCGCGCCCGCCGAAGATACGGGCGAGCCGGATGACGAGGCCGACGACGAGCCCGTCGAGAAGTCCAAGGCGAAGAAGACGTCGAAGGCGCGCACGCGCAAGGCCGAACCCAAGTCGAAGAAGGACAGCGGCGAGGCCAAGAAGAGCGACGGCGACGACGAAGCCAAGTCGGCTGCGAAATCGGCCAAGAAGAAGACGACGAAGAAGAAGACGACTGCGCGCACGTCGAAGGGCCGCAAGAAGGCCACGACGCGCAAGGCCAAGTCTGAGGAGTAGCCGCGTGCGGTCAGAGTCACTCCGCCTCCGGCGGCACTCGTAGCCCGCGCCTCGCTTCGTCCCGTTGTTCCACCGCCAGCCGGCAAGGCTTGCCGGCGTCACCAGGAATACGAACGTGTCTTACGAAAACATCCGCCGCGAAGATCGTGACGGGGTCGCCTTCGTCACGATCCACCGGCCCGACAAGCTCAACGCCCTGAACGACCAGACGATCGGTGAGTTGCAGCACTGCTTCGATGCGCTTGGCACCGATGACAGCGTGCGCGGCGTGATCGTCACGGGGTCGGGCGAGAAGGCCTTCATCGCCGGTGCGGACATCGGCGAACTCGCGTCGCAGTCGCCGCTCGGAGCGCGCCCGCTGGCGATGAAGGGCCAGAAACTCATGAACACGATCGAGCAGCTGCCCAAGCCCGTGATCGCGGCCGTGAACGGCTACGCGCTCGGCGGCGGTTGCGAGCTCGCGATCGCGTGTCACCTGCGCTTCGCGTCCGTCAACGCGATGATCGGCCTACCCGAAGTGACGCTCGGGATCATCCCGGGATACGGCGGCACGCAGCGTCTTCCGCGGCTCGTCGGCAAGGGCCGCGCGCTGGAACTCATCCTCACGGCCAAGCCGATCGGGGCTGATGAGGCCGAGCGTATCGGTCTCGTCAACCGCGTCTTCACGCAGGACGTGCTGCTCGAAGAAACCGAGAAGGCGCTGCGCAAGATCATGGCGCACGGGCCGGTCGCCGTCGGCTTTGCGCTCGACGCCGTCAACCACGGTTCGGACATGTCGCTCGCCGACGGCCTGAACTACGAGGCCACCTTCTTCGGTCTGCTCACGGCCACCGACGACGTGAAAGAGGGCATGACGGCTTTCCTCGAGAAGCGCAAGGCAGCCTTCAAGGGCAGCTGATCGCGCCCGCTCCAACCACACGCACACAACCCACGGAACCAAAACGCATGTCCACCGAACTGGTGATCCTTGGCGGCGCCCGCACGCCGATGGCTGAGTACGTCGGCACGCCCGGCTACGGCAAGCTCAGCAAGCACACGGCCCTCGACCTCGGCGTCCACGCCACGAAGGCCGCGCTCGAACGCACGAACGTCAAGGCCGACGACATCGACCACGTCGTCTTCGGCAACGTGCTCTACACGTCGCAGGACGCGCTCTACGGCGCACGCCATGTCGCCCTGCGCGCCGGCGTGCCGATCGAGACGCCCGCGCTGACGGTCAACCGTCTCTGCGGCTCGGGGATCCAGTCCGTGATCTCGGCGGCACAGATGCTCTTGCTCGGCGAGGCCAGCGTCACGGTGGCCGGCGGCATGGAGAACATGAGCCAGGCGCCGATGGTGATGTGGCACGGCCGCGAGGGTTACCGCTTCGGACAGAAGCCCTGGGAGCTGCAGGACATGCTCATGGGCTCGCTGCAAGACACGAACTGCGGTCTCTTCATGGCGCAGACGGCCGAGAAGCTCGCCAAGCGCTACGGCATCGGTCGCGACGAGCAGGACAAGTTCGCGCTTCGCAGCCATCAGCTCGGCGCCGAGGCCGTGAAGTCGGGTCGCTTCGCCGAGGAGATCGCGCCGGTCGAGATCGTCAAGCGCGACAAGGTCGTGGGCGTCGTCGACACCGACGATCACATCAAGCCCGAGACGACGTTCGAGGGTCTGCAGAAGCTGCGGGCCGCGTTCGGCAAGGACGGCACGGTCACGGCCGGCAACGCGTCGGGCATCGTCGACGGGGCCGCCGCGCTCGTCGTGACGACGGCCGACAAGGCGAAGGCCAACGGCTGGACGCCGCGCGCACGCATCGTTTCGTGGAGCACGGTGGGTGTCGATCCCACCGAGATGGGCATCGGCCCGGCACCCGCGATCCGCAAGGCGCTCGACCGGGCCGGGCTGACGCTCGATCAGGTCGACCGCTTCGAGATCAACGAGGCCTTCGCCGGTCAGTACCTCGCCTGCGAGAAGGAACTCGAGATCGACCGCGACAAGTGCAACGTCAACGGCGGTGCCGTCTCGCTCGGTCACCCGCTCGGCGCCACGGGAACGCGTCTGTTGCTCACGCTCGTCCACGAGCTCGAGCGCAGCAGTCTCACCACCGGCGTTGCCTCGGCGTGCATCGGTGGCGGCCAGGGCATCGCGATGGTCATCCAGCGCACCTGATGCTTCGCCCGTGCCGCCCGTCATTCCGCGCGTGGCGGCACCAAGGAGAGCCGAGCTCTTTGTTGGCAGATCTCGACGAGTCGTAGGAACTCGCCTCCGATCCGCCGCCGCGATCTCGGCTCTCCAATCAACACCACTCACGAAAGCGCGGACGCCACGGGCTTCGCGCGTGCTCGCGGTGGTCGCAAACCTCCGCGCTTCACAGTTCCGTCGTCGATAGGAAGTCACGATGTCTCTGCCCCGCAACGTTCGGCTCACGCCCGGTAAGCGCGTGCTCTTCCTCACGAAGGACCTCGGCCTGATCGGGAAGCAGCTCCGCGGCGAAGTCGATCTGCAGATGAAGGACCTGCAGGTCGACGACCTGCTCGATGACATCAACACCGACGTCATGACGCCGGCGTGGGTCTGCTTCAACCATCGCCCCGAGGACATCGCGCTCAACGCCTACGCCGGCCTGATGAAGGACGGCGAGCGCGTCGTGCCCGAGCGCGCGCTCTACGACGGCGGGTTCGAGGTGATCGTGTCGGGCCAGCGCAAGGGCACGGGCAGCAGTCGTGAGACGGCGCCGCAGTGCGAGAAGTGGTGTGGCATCCGGATCGTGATAGCGGCGTCGTTCGCGCCGATCCACGAGCGCAACAACATCAACCTCGGCCAGCTGCTCGGCGACCACGCGATGCTCGAGCGCCTGCAGGCCGGTGAGTCGATCGACATCGACGAGTTCACGGGGCGCTACGACCCCGTCACCAAGATGATCGTCGAGATGGGCGGGCTGTTCCCGTTCGCGAAGGGGCTCGCTGCGGGGGACATCGAGGTCCCGCGTCCTGACACGGCCGAGCGCCCGCTCACGATGGGCGAGAAGATCATTGCGTCGCACCTCGTCGGTGGTCCGGGGCCCGTCAAGCCCGGCGACGCCGTGATGGTGCAGGTCGACGGCGGCTACAGCCACGAGTTCACGACGGCGCAGGTCCACTACTTCCTGCAGAACGAGTACGGCGACGACTACGTCGTGAAGAACCCGTCCAAGTTCGCTGTCTTCGAGGATCACCTGCTCTACGCCGACGGCGTGAAGAAGATGATGCCGTTCGCAGACAAGATCGGAACGCTGCGCAGGCTGCAGACCGAGTTCTTGAAGCACACCGGTGTGCGCGACTACCAGTCGGTGAACGGTATCAGCCCAGGCATCTGCCACGAGGTCGCGCGGCGTGAGTTCGTCGACCCCGGCGAGTTCATCCAGGCCACCGACAGCCACACGTGCATGGGCGGCGGGAACAACGCGCTCACCTACGGCGTCGGCGCGACGGAGTACGCGAGCCTGATCGCGTCTGGTTCGACGTTCGTCAACGTGCCCGAGAGCATTCGCTTTGAACTCGTCGGCGAGCTGCGCGACGACTGCACGGCCAAGGACGTCATCCTCTACATCCTCTGGAAGTACGCCCGCGAAGAGGCCACGCTCGACCGCATCATGGAGTTCGGCGGCGAGGGGCTTCTCGGCCTGTCGCTCGACGAGCGCGCAACGCTCGCGAACATGGCCACCGAGTGCACGGCGAAGAGCGGCATCTGCGAGGGCGACGAGGCGCTGGTCGACTGGATCATCGCGGCGCGGCCCGACGAGGATCTCGATCGCACGGAGCTGATGTCGAAGCTCGTGAAGGCCGACGTCGGTGCGCACTACGACGGTGGCGTGCACACGATCGACCTGGCGACGATTCGTCCGATGGTGGCGCATCCCGGCGACCCCGACGAGGGCATCCCGTCCGACCCGACGAATGGTGCTTACATCAGCGACCTCGACGACGTCGGGATCGACATCGCGTACGGCGGGTCGTGCACGGCGGGCAAGATCGACGACTTCGAGATGTACGCGCGCGTGATGAAGGACGCCGTCGATTCGGGGCGCCGCGTGGCCGAGGGCGTCGAGTTCTTCATCCAGTTCGGGAGTCGTCACACGGCCGACCACGCTCGTTCGATGGGCTGGCTCGAGATCTTCGAGGCCGCCGGCGTCACCATCATCAACCCCGGCTGCGGCGCATGCATCGGCTGCGGCCCGGGTGTCAGCGAGACGTCCGAGCAGGTGACGGTCTCGGCGATCAACCGCAACTTCCAGGGTCGCTCAGGCCCCGGCAAGCTCTACCTCGCCTCGCCGCTCACGGTCGCCGCCTCGGCGATCGCGGGCAAGATCGTGGCCTACGAGCCTGGGATGTTTCGCGCTCCGGCGGCCGCTGGCACCTGACGGCGGGCACTCCGGTCTGCGCGCGGCGGGGCGTCTCGCCGAGCAGATGACGCCTTCTCCGCAGCTCGCCCGGCGATCCGCGGTGGGCGCAGCCCGTCTCCACTGACTACACTGCGCGGCCGTCCCCCGGCCCCCGAGGAGCAGCATGAGCGCGTCACGTTCGCACAAGATCGCCGTTGTCGGCGGCGATGGCATTGGTCCCGAGGTCACAGCGGAGGCACTCAAGGTCCTCGATGTGATCTCCTCCAAGCACGATCTCTCCTTCGAGACCGTGACCTACCCCTTCGGCACCGATCACTGGTTGGCGACGGGTGGCGAACAGGGTGGTGAGCTCTTCCCGGATTCCGCATTCGCTGAAGTGGAGGGCATGGACGCCGTGCTGCTCGGCGCCATCGGTGACCCGCGCGCGCCCATCGGCCTCGTCGAGCACGGCGTCATCATGCGCATGCGTCTGGGGCTCGACCTCTTCGTGAACCTGCGTCCGGTCAAGCTCTACGACCCGCGGTTGTGCCCGCTCAAGGACAAGACGACGGCTGACATCGACATGGTCTTCGTGCGCGAGAACACCGAGGACGCGTACACGGCCCAGCCGTCGTTCGAGAACAAGGGGACGCCCGACGAGGTCGCGTCCCAGCCGATGCGCTACACGCGCAAGGGCACCGAGCGCGTCATGCGCTATGCCTTCGACCTCTGCCGCAAGCGCAACAAGTCGAACACGCTGCTGATGATCGACAAGGCGAACGCCGTCCGCGCGCAGGACCTCTGGACGCGTACGTTCGAAGAGGTCGGCGCCGAGTACGACGACATCAAGCGCGACCACGCGTACATCGACGCCGCTTGCATGTGGATGCTGAAGAACCCCGAGTGGTTCGACGTCGCCGTCACGACGAACCTCTTCGGTGACATCATCACAGACATCGGCGCCATGCTCCAAGGCGGCCTGGGGATCGCTGCGTCGGGCAACATCCACCCGGGGCGACTCTCGCTCTTCGAACCGATCCACGGGTCGGCGCCGAAGTACAAGGGCAAGAACGTCGCCAATCCCGTCGCGGCGATCATGGCCGTGGCGATGATGCTGGACCACCTCGACTACGGCCACGTCTCCGCGGAGATCGAGACGGCGGTGTCGACGCTGCTGCAGAACGGAACGATCAAGTCTCTGTCGGCGGGTGTTCAGTCGACGAGTGAGATTGGCGATCTCGTTGCGAACGCGGTGGCATCTTGACGGACGAGGTCGACACGATCGAAGCGAAGGGGCGTCTGGCCGACGTGCTCGTGATGCGCGCGGTGAAGCGTGCGCCGCCCGTCGGCAGCAAGGTCGAGCTGCCCGTCGACCGCATCCTGCTCGACGGTCCCACGGCGTACCAGATGCTCACGGACTTGCGCGAAGAACAGCGGGGCGCCGACAAGGCGCGCCTCGGTTTCCACAAGGCGCAGCGTTTCGTGATCGTCGCCGGAGCCGCGCAGCCGCGTGACGACCAGCGCCGGGTCGTCGACTTCGCGCGCAAGCACAGCCTGGCCGTGCAACTTGAGGCCCAGGTGGCCGGCGACCCCTCGGTCGTGGCCGTCGACCTCGGGCTCGTCCATTCCGACGACGTCGTCATGGGGTCGTGGCGCGAAGTCGGTTCGCTCGGCGGGCTCGGTTGTCTCGTGCTGCCGGCGACCCGTCACGAACTCACGAACATCGCGGGCGCCAAGCGCACGACCTACCCGGTTCCCCACACGTGCACGGTGAGCATCGAGGGGCGCATTCCGCGCTGGCTCGGTCCGTTCGACGTCGCGCTCGCCACCTTCGAAGAGTGCGGCGGTCTGGCGGCGCTCGCAGGCAAGGTCGTGGAGTTCTGCGGCGACACCGTCGATGCGATGTCCGTGCCCGAACGGATGATGCTCTGCGGGACGCTCGCGCAGCTCGGAGTGACGGGCATGGTGGCGCCCGACGAGTCGACGAACGTCTGGTTGCGCGCGCGCTCGCCGCGCGTCGACGGCGACGAGGTTCGTGGAACCGACAGCGGCCGCCGCCGTCTCGAGCGCCGCGTCGCAGCGCGCGAGCGTGATGGCAAGGACGCCCTCGGTGAGATCGACGTCACGATCAACGCGCGTCGTCTCGTGCCGCGGATGGTTTCGCCCGTGAAGTCTGCGCGCGTCATTCCGATCGATGTGCGCAAGCCGGTCACGGTGTCGCACGTCGTCCTCACGGGGCGTGTCGATTCGTTGCGCATCTACTCGGAAGTGGCCCGCGAGCGACGCGTCAAGCGCGGCGTGCACGTCGCCTGGATCCCCGCGAGTCAGCGCACGCTCTTGCACGCCATCGAAGAGGGGCTCGTCACCGACCTGCTGCGCTCCGGTGGAACGCTGCTCCCGCCGGGTTCGCGTCCCGAGGATCTTGGTCAAGGCGACCGTCGAGCGACCACGCACGCCTTCGATGGCGAGGATGTTCTCGTCAGTCCTGCGATGGCGGCATCAAGTGCGCTGGCCGGTCACGTGGTAGATCCTGAAACCATGCGGCGCCAACAGCCGCGTTCCACGCGACCCGTTTGACGTTTGCGAACAGACGTCCACAAAACGTCCACATCGCTCCACAGCCCGACGTCGCACGAAGTGTGATTCTCCGGGGTGCCAACCCCTCCACAGACGTGGGGGATGGTGCGTATCATTCGCGCCGCTCCGCATGGGAGCTTGGCGAGGAGTCGGCCTCTGTTCGACTCGCTCAGGGAGGCGTAGCAGATGTCCGGCCGTACAGAGGCGAGTTGTCCGCAGTGTGGACAGTCGTTCGAGGTGGCAGCGAGCAAGAGCGTCAGGATGGTGGAGTGCCGTGATTGCAACACGGCGTTCATCGTCTACTGCTCGATCGCGACCGACGACGAGACTCCAGCTGCCCCGGCGATCGAGCCGGTCGCAGCGATCGATCAGTCTGCGAACGAGTCCGTGGCCGAAGAGTCGGCGTGGCGTGAGCGCGTCGAGCGCCTGCGTGCCGATGCCGAACGTGCCGAGCAACGTCTCGAGGATCTGCGTGCTGCCGAGCGCGCGCCGGTAGATGTCGTGACGCCGGCAACGCCTCTGCGCCTGGACGAAGCGTCGATGCATGCGCAGGCTGCTGCGGAGTCTGCCCTCGACGCCTTGACGCGTCGCCTGACGGACACGCAGCGTTCACTCGAACGCGAAGACGAACGACTCGCCGACACGCGCATCGCGCTCGTGTCCGCGCAGGCCGAACTCGCAGACGCCGAGCAGCGCGGTCGGCTCGCGCGCCAGGAAGCCGACGCGTTGTCGGCGCGTGCCGAGACGGCGCGCATGGAGACGCGGAGTCTCGAAGAAGCACTCGACGATCTGCGCGAGGTCAAGAGCAAGTCCACCGATGAACTGCATGTCATCCAGTCGGCGATCCGCGAACAGGCGCGCCGCCAGGCGGAGATCGATTCGTCGCTCACGGAGCGCGAGCGGCGACTGAAGCTGGCCGACGAGCAGCTCGCAGCGAAGCTCGAAGAGGCGCGCGAGCGCATCGGCGTGCGGAAGGAGGAGTTGGCGACCATGCGGCGCGAGAAAGCGCGCATCGTCGACGAGGCCAAGGCGCTCAAGGCCGACATCGCGCAGTCGCATGCCGACTCTGCCGACCTCACCACTCGGCTCGGCGTTCTGCGCAACGAAACGACGGAGGCGCGCGACGAGCGTACGGCGGCAGTCGCCGAGCGCGATCGCCTGCAGCGCGAGTTGGCCGCGATGAAGCGCGAGGCCGAAGCGGCTGAGGCGCGACTCGAAGACGTCGAGCACGAGGTCGTGAAGGCGCAGGGCGAATCGCAGAGCGCGGCGGCCGAGCGCGCGCGGATCGTCGCGCAGCTCAGCGCCGAACGCGAGGCAGCGGCGGCCGAGCGCGAAGAGCGCATCCGTGTCCGCGACGGGGAGATCGGAGCGGCGCGCAGTGAGCTGCACGATGTCGCGGCGCGCAAGGCGACGGTGGCGAGCGAGCTCGAACACGTCGAGGTGCGTCTCGCCGACGTGCAGGAGCAGTTCGCACGGGCCGAAGAGCAGCTGGGCAAGACGCGCGCATCGGTGTCCGAAGCGCGCGGACAGCTCGAAGCGACGCGCGCCGATCAGCACCAGCTCCTCGAAACGAGCGCGGCGGAGGTCAGTCGACTGTCGGCCGAGCGCGTGGCGCTCGACGAGCACATCGCCGGCGCTCAGCGCGACAAGATCGAGTTGCGCGACCAGGTCGCGCGCATGGAGGATCGCCGCGGTTCGCTGCGCTCCGAGATCGACTCGCTCGAGCAGCAGGAGGCCGACATGCGTTCGGAGACGAACGACGTCGCCGAGCGTCTGCGCACGCTGCGCCGCGATGTCGACGCCGCCGAGACGCACCTGCACACGGCCACCGAGCAGCTCGCGTCGGCGGAGCGTCGTCGCAACGACGAAGAAGACCGCCTCGAGGCGGCGCGCGCTGCGCACGACACGCTCGTCACGGAGGCGAAGGAGCGCAACGCGCGTCTCGCCAGTGAACGCGCCGAACTCGAGCAGAACGTCGCCACGCTCGAGGCCCAGTGCGAAGAGGTGGCCGCGTCGACGCAGCGTCGCACCGAGCGTCTCAAAGACCAAGAGGACGCGCTGGCGGCGCGTGTCGACGAACTCCGCGGAGACGCCGACGACCTCATCGACAAGGGCCGGCATGCGGCCAAGGAGCTCGAGCGTCTCGACGCTCAGATCGCCGAGGCGCGCGAGGCCGTCGAAGCCGACAACGCCCAGGCGCGCAAGGCGCGCGAGGCCCTGCGCGACGCTCAGGCAGCTCTTGCCGAGCACGAGACCCTCGCGCGCGACACGCTGCGACGGCTCGAGGCCACGGAGTCGAAGCGCCGACTCGAGATCGACGAGCGGATGTCCTTCGAGGCCACCACACGCCAGCGACGCGCCGAGGCCGAGGATCTCCTGCGGCGCGCGAAGGCCGAACTCGAGGAGGCTCAGCGGAGCCAGGCCGAGGTGCTCGAGCAGATCACGCGCGAGCGCGAGGCGGCCCAGGCGCAGGTCCGCGAGGTGGGTGACCAGATGGCCGCCGTCCTCGCCGCCCAGCGTCAGTCGTCGGATGACGCGATCGAGCTGCGTCGCGACGTCCAGGGCCGGGTCGAGGCGGCGCAGAAGGCGCTCGCGAAGATGGAGTCCGAAGCGGCTGCGATCTTCGAGGAGCTTCGCCGCGGACAGTCGGCGAATCTGCGCGATGCGCCGGCGATCGAGATCCCGGACGGCCTTTGACCGACCGTCTCTGAAAGGAGCACCTCGGGCTCGAAATCGAGCACACGCGAGGCGCGGGGGGCTTGATCCATTCCGCCGGAATGACGACGATGCCTGCCCCTCGACGAAGGTTCGGTGAGCTGCACTCCCGAGCCTCACGCGTGGGCGGATAGCTCAGTTGGTAGAGCACTGCATTGAAAATGCAGGTGTCCCCGGTTCGAATCCGGGTCTGCCCACCATTCTCTCGCGGCACCGTTCGCGCAGTCGGTTTCTGCGCGATTTCGCCCCTTGCCGGCGACGATCGGCGCCATGCCGCATCGAGTGAGAGGCGGCTCGTGGAGCCCCGAACGCGTCTTGCTAGCGGGCACGGCGTCGTCTTGTTTTTGGGCACGCAGTAAAGGCCGCGTTCGGCTCTAACCGATAAGTCGTCTCGAACAGCGAACCGGCTTCGTGGGGGACCCAAGTGGGTCGCCGCCGGTGCTGACCTGAGGGTCCATCGCGGGACTATGGCGCGATGGTGCCGAACGAGACGACAGAACGATGGCAGACCGCAACGTAAGCAATAAGCGTGTCCTGGTGATCGGAGACGATCTCGACGTGCGGCAACGCATCGCCGATGAGCTCGATCGCCAAGGACTCGACGCCGCGAAGATCGCACATGGAGAGGAGGCGCGTCGCTGGATTGCCAGCACCGAAGTCTCTCTCGTGATCCTCGACATCCCGCGTGACGACGAGGGCGCACTCGCGCTGGTTCGTGCGTGGCGCGAACAGCGTCCGACGATGCCGCTGATCGTGTTGACGAACCAAGGCGACAACGGCGCGACGGAGGACGTGACGAACAGTCTGCGCATGGGCGCAAACGACTTCGTCCGCAAGCCGATCGATCCGCAGCGTCTGATCGCGTCGGTGCGCAACGCACTCGTCCAAGGTGCACTGCGTGCCGAACTCATGTCGCTGCGCCGGGCCGTGCTGACAACCGAGGACGGCCTCGTCGACGACTCCGTCGACACGACGAAGTCAGGCTCGCTCAAGCCCGACGACATCGTTCCCTTCCGCGAGGAAGAACGGCGCATTCTCCTGCGTGCCCTGCACGCGACAAAGTGGTGCGTTCAGGACGCCGCGCGTCGCTTGCAGATCGGCCGCGCGACGCTCTACCGCAAAATTGACAAGCACAACCTGCGCGACTTCGCGCCGATCAAGTAGCACACCGGCGCAGTGCGCCGCTTCGTGTCGACGCCCTCGTGACGATATCGTCGCGGGGGCGTTGTGCGTTGTTGGCGAACCGCTGAGACGGTTGACGGTGGCGGCATCGCCCTTGAGTCCGGCGCGCAGCCCACCTCCTGTGAGGACTGGCTTCTGTGAGGACTGGCCGATCGCGTGCCCGGTGCCCGAGGCGCTAGGCGTACCTTCCAGTTCTCGTGATCCTCATCTGCATCATCCTCGCTGTGGGCGACACATTCTCGCTGTGGGCGACAGGGTGTGCGGCGGCGAGTGACGCTCGAACGAGCGCCCCGTCGGTGGCGCTGCGCGCGTGCTCCGGTTAAGCGACGGAGACGCAATCGGGCTCGATCAGGCACACTGACACCATGCACTTCCTCTCACGAATCAGATCGAGCGTGTGCGCCGCACTCGCCGTGAGCCTCCTCGTTCTCGGGGCATGTCACGTGGATCGCGATGCATCATCTGGCGCGTCCGGCGGCGTCGCACAGGTGCGCATCGGCGAGGTCGACTGGTACGTCGACTACGAGTCCGCGCGCGCCCACGCACGCGAGGTCGACAAGCCTCTGTGGGTCCATTTCGGCGAGCACCCTGGCTGACAGGGTTGCCGCAGTTTCGCGAGCGGTCCGCTCCGCGATCCACGCCTCATCGAAGCGAGCCGCGACTTCGTCCCGGTGTTCGTCGACACGCTCGACCGCTCGAAGCCCTACGAGCACTTCGGCGAGATGTATGGCAGCTACCCCGTGCTGCGCGTCCATGACCACGACGAGCGAGATCTCGCGGGACGCATCGACGGCAATCGCGTGGCCGGGCTCATCCCTGTCGACGAAGCTCTCGACCAGCTCGAGCGCGGGTTGACGGCCTACCGCGAACGCTGAGCAGCGCGGTGCCTCAACGCCGTGGCGGGAGCTGCGCGCGTCCGTCGATCGCGGCCGCCGCTTCGCAGTCGGCGCGGATCTGGGTGACGAGCGCGTCGGGGCCGTCGAAGCGTTTCTCGGGGCGCAGGAACTCGTGCAGGAAGACCTCGAGGCGCGTGCCGTAGAGCTGGAGGTCGGTGCGGCCGAGGATGTGGATCTCGAAGACGCCGTGGTGCTCGTCCTGCTTGAACGTCGGGCGCATGCCGTAGTTCATGACGGCCTGGTGGTCGCCGTCGATCGTGCGAGCGGTGACGGCGTAGACGCCCATCGGCGGGAAGGCTTCGGAACGCACTTCGAGGTTCGCGGTGGGGACGCCGATCGTCGCGCCGCGGCCGTCGCCGGTCACGACCGTGCCGAGCAACGAGGGCGGGCGTCCGAGCATGCGCGCGGCAGCGGCGAGGTCGCCCGACGTGATGGCTTCGCGCACGCTCGTCGAGGACACGAGCTTGCCGTCGATGACGACGCCGCCGATCGACGTCACGCCGAAGCCGTAGCGGCGCCCGGCTTCGGCCAGGAACGCCGCGTCACCGCGTCGGTCGCGTCCGATGGCCGTGTCGTGGCCGATGACGAGTTCGCGTGCACCAAGGCGTCGCACGAGCAGCTCGGCGACGAAGACGTCGGGCTCGAGCTGTGCGAAGTCCTCGCTGAACTCGATGACGACGGCGTGGTCGACGTCGCGGGCCTCGAGCAGGTCGAGGCGATGGTCGAGCGAGAGAATGCTCGCCGGGCCTGACGCGTTTCCGAGCACGGCGCGCGGATGGATCGAGAACGTGACACACACAGACGGGACATCGTGTTGGCGTGCGCAGTCGTGCAGCCGTTCGATGAGCGCTTCGTGTCCGAGGTGCAGGCCGTCGAAGACGCCGATCGTGACGACGCTCCCGGGGAGCTGCAGATCGAGTTCGTCGATCGAGCGGACGTGATGGCGCTGCATCCGTCCGGCAACGTTCACGCCGACTCCGACTCGCGTGCCGCGTCAAGCGCGTCTTCGTAGGCGTAGACCAACTCGGACAGGTGCGCGCGGTACTTGATGCGATCGGTCGGCGACATGCGGTGATAGAGAAGCACGCCGTCGAGGTGGTCCTTCTCGTGCTGCACGATGCGCGCGACGAACTCGTTGAGGTCGTCCTCGTGCTGCTCGCCGAACTCGTCCTGGTAGCTCAGCTTCACGCCGGCCGGGCGCTGGACGTCGATGAAGATCTCGGGGAACGACAGACAGCCTTCCTGCGCCGTCGCCTTGCCCCACTTCTTGACGATCTTCGGGTTCACGATCGTCATCGCGGCTTCGGTGTCGTCGTCCTTGCCCGCTGGGTTGAGCACGAGCAGCTGCACCGACCAGCCGACCTGCGGCGCGGCGAGCCCGACGCCGCCTTCGTCGTACATGATCCGATGCATCTCGGCGACGCGCTCGCGGAAGGCGTCGTCGAAGGCGGTGACAGGGACGGCCTCCTTGAGGAGGACGGGGTCGGGGTAGAGGCGCAGCTTCAGTTCCATAGCAGCCTGTTGATGAAGTGCTCCGGGTGCGATGTGCGTGACGGAGTGCGTCTCGTCATGTGCAAGACCGCAGGCGAACTCGGCTGTTCGTCGAGGCTTCTGCGCTTGTCGAGACGTGCTCGGGTGCGTGCAGCGCGCCGGATCACTTCGTCAACGGGCTGCCCACGCCGCAGAGTATGGCACAGGCCGAGTGCCCTCGCACGTCGGGCGCGTTGCCAGACACCGCTCGTTTCACTACGTGCCTACGAGGATCGGGGATGAAAACGGGAGTGCGGCGCGCACCACTCGGTCGACTCCGCCGGGCGCGGCTCGAGGCCAGCCGAGAACAGACGGCCGCACTCCCTGTGATAGGGTTTCGGCCATGGACGTGGACAAGTTCATCACTCGTGCGCAGCAAGCACTCAGAAAGCGGAATGCGCCCCAGGCGATCGCTCTGTACCGCCAGGTGCTCGTGGCCAAGCCAGGTCATCCCGAGGCGCGTGCGGGGCTGTTGACGGCCTTTCGGCGCAAGGCCGAGTTGAAGGGCGGGCCGGGGATGCTCGATCGCGCTGCGGCCAAGGCGGCCCGCGCGGCCGTGATGCCGTTGCGAGGCGGCCGCAAGCCGGAGATCGTCGTGAAGACCTGCGATGCCGGGCTTGAGCGTGACCCCACGGATGCGGTGCTCGTCGGCGACCTCGCGGCGGCGCTCGAAGACCTCGGCTACCAGGGCGCGGCGCTCGCGACGTGGATGTATCGCGTCGAGCTCGACGACCGCGACGTCGAGGCGCTGAAGGCGGCCGGCAAGCTGCACTGGGGGCTGCGGGAGATCGACGAGGCCGTCGATTGTCTCGAACGTGCCCACCGCATCGACCCGCGCGACCCCGAGACGGAGAAGCTGCGCAAGAATCTCGCGGCCGAGGGGACGCTGAAGTCGACGCGCTACGAGACGGCGACGTCGAGCAAGGAACTCATCAAGGACGCCGACGCCATGCGGGCGGCCGAGCGCTCCGGGCGCCGACACCGCTCGGGCGCGGAGCTTGGCGAGGACGCCGAGAAGCTGACGGCCGACGTCGCGATCAGGCCCGAGAACGTCGATGCCCGGCGCCAGCTCGTCCAGACGCTGCTCTCGTCGGGTCGCTTCGACGAGGCGGAGGCTTCCGTGCGCGAGGGCCTCGCCGCCGCGCCGCAGCTCGACGAGCTCCAGCTTCTTCTCGAGGACGTCGAGCTGCGCCGTGCCGAAGCGACCGTCGCTGCCGCGACAGACGGTGGTGAACGACCCGCGATCAAGAAGGCTCGGATGACGCAGGCCACCGTGGAACGCGATGTTTGGGGCCGCCGAGCCGCTCGCCAGCCCTCCGACGCCATCATCCGCCTGCGCCTCGCCAAGGCTGCCTATCTGCTGGGCGACCTCGATCTGGCGCTCGAGAGCTTCCAGATGTCGGTCCAAGACCCGCGCTGCAAGCTCGAGAGCCAGCGCGGCCTCGGCGCCTGCTTCATGGCCAAGGGCCTCATGCCGCTGGCCAAGCGCCAGTTCGAGGCGGCGCTCGAGGGTGTCGGCGGGGTGGGTGGCGACCACGGAAAAGAGATCTGCTACCATCTGGGGCTGGTCTGCGAGCGCCAAGGCGACAACTCAGGAGCCATGGCGCGCTACATGCAGGTCTACGAAGTCGACATCCACTTCAAGGACGTCGCAGAGAAGATCGAGACGCTGAACGGCTGACGGGCTTTCGCCGGGTCGTCTGCGCTCGCACTCTTCGCTTACACAACGAAACATCGCAAGGGACCGCCCGCGCACGCCGCGTGGCCCTCCACGGCAGGAACGAAAACAAGAAATGCCTCACGCATCGTCGAAGAAGAAGGACCTCCGCCAGAACATGAAGCGGCGGGCACACAACCGCACGCGCAAGAGCGCCGTCAAGACGGCGATCAAGCGTGTGCACGTGGCGCTCGAAGGCGGCAACGCCGAAGAGGTCAAGGTGGCCGTCTCGATGGCCTATAAGCGGATCGACAAGGCCGCCAAGACGAACACGCTGCATGCGAACACGGCGGCTCGCCGTAAGTCGCTCATCGCGCGTTCGGCCAAGGCGTTCCTGTAGGTCGATCTCTCACCGAGCGCGGCCGACTCGGCGCGCTCGGAGAGTGCTCGCTCGATGGCCGCACGTGTGACACGTCGCGGGGCTCAGGCCCCGCGCGAAGCCCGCGCACATCCTGCGCGCTCGACTCGATCGTGAAGACGACGGGCCGAACGTCTGCATGGCTGCTTGCCGCCGCGCTGCTCGTCGTCGGCTGTCGCGGCGAGGCGGAAGGCGAGGTGGAAGACGACACCGCCGCCGTCTCGGCGCTCGTCACGAGTTCGACCGAGCACGTCGCGGCAGCTCCGATCTCGGCCGCGGTCGACTGGACGGACGCGCAGCGCGCGATCCTTGCGTCCCTCTCGCCCCTTCCCGCGCGAGCGCCGGCCGATCCCACGAATCGCTGGTCGACGTCGGATGCCGCTGCCGAACTCGGCGATCGGCTGATGCGCGACCCACGTCTGTCCGTCACGGGGCAGCGGAGCTGCGTCGACTGTCATCGGCCGGCACACGACTGGACCGACGGCAAGCGCCGGCCCGAGCCCGTCCTCGGCGACGACTCCTTCGATATCATCGACCGCAACACGCCGACGCTCTGGGGCGTCGGCCTGCAGCGCTGGTTCTTCTGGGACGGTGGGTCCGACACGCTCTGGGGCGCCGCGATCCGGCACCTCGAGAGCGGCGCCATCATGGGCGCGACGCGGCTCGGTCTCGTGCAGCGCGTCGGTCGGGATGACGAGCTGCGTCGTCTCTACGAGGATGCTTTCGGCGACTGGACGCTCGCGCTCGACGAGCTGCCGTCCGAAGGGCGTCCCGGGGCGCGGCCGCGGCACAACCCGCAGCGCCAGGCCTGGGACTCCCTGACGGAGCAGCAGCGCTTCGACGTTGATGCCACGACGGCCAAGATCGGCAAGGCCTTCGACGCCGCGCTGCGTCGGCTCATCGCCCCGCCGTCGGCCTTCGACACGTTCGTCGCGGAGCTCGACGAGACAGGCAGCTCGAACGCCCTGTCGGCGGCCGCCGTTCGGGGGCTGAACCTGTTCATCGCTCCCGATGGCTGTGTTCGTTGTCACTCGGGGCCGGCGTTCAGCGACGGCGCGTTCTACGACACCGACCTGCGGACACTTGAAGGCGGCACGCCGGACTGGGGGCGCCTGCGCGGCGTGCGCCAGTTGCTCGACGACACGTTCGTCGGTCGCGGTATCCACGGCGACGCCTCGCCCTTCCACCCGCGCAACACCGAGGTCGCGGCCCTTCCTTCCGTGCCCGATCCCAACTGGGCCAAGCTCTTCCGGACGCCGACGCTGCGCCGCATCGCGCATACGGCGCCTTACCAGAGGGATGGGCGGTTCGAGTTGCTCGAGGAGGTGATTGAGCATTACATGGTGACGGCGCGGGCGTTGGGGTTGCGGGGGTTGAGTGAGGGGGAACGTGGGGATTTGTTGGCGTTTCTTGAGGTGCTGTAGGTGCTTGTCCGCCGTCGTCGGGTGACGGGGACGGCGGCGCTCAGGCACGGCTGGATGGGTCGGTGGGATCGCGTGGGGGTTGCTGCGACGCCGTGAAGTCGCTGCCGCCGTCCCCGTCACCCGCCGACGGCTCGGGGTGTGCCGGCCTTGGGGTGGTCTCAAGCAGACGTGGGGTTGGGGTAGGTGGTGCTTGGGGCGGAGGTTCGGTCGTGGCGTGCTGGAGGGCACGTGGAGTCGATGATCTTCGGGGACGGTGGGCTGCGAGATCGTGATGGGCTTTGCAGGTGGCTTTTGGTGCTTGATGAGTGGGTGGACGGTCGTGGGTCGTCAGTGCTTGGACTGAGTGGAGCCCTTGCGGGGCTCAGGCGGAGCGGGGCTTACGGGGGGTGTGCGGTGTGCTGTTTCCGTGCTTGTCCGATCTTGCCCCGGTTTCGTGGACATGATCTTGCCCCGGTTTCGTGGACACCTGAAGGAGGCCCTAGAATGGGCCGCAAGGAGTGTTCATGGGATCACGAAAGACATACAGCGCAGAGTTCAAGCGCGAGGCGGTACGGATGGCGCTGGAGCAAGATCGGACGATGTCCGACGTGGCGCGAAGCCTGGGGATCGACCGGAGCGTGCTTCGGGCTTGGAAGATTGCGTACGAGCAAGACGGTGACGCGGCGTTCCCGGGGAAAGGTCGTCCACGAGACCCCGACGATGAGATCGCGCACTTGCGTCGCGAGCTGGCGCAGGCTCGTCAGGAGCGCGACATCCTAAAAAAAGCGGTGGCCTACTTTGCG
>JAJDEO010000015.1 GCA_029259745.1 Planctomycetota bacterium | reverse complement strand
CCCGACGAAAGCTCGTGGGCTGCCGGGCGGGGGCGGTGCTCGGTGCGGAGGTTCGGTCGTTGCGCGCTGGAGGGCACGTGGGATCGATGATCCTCGGGGACGGCGGGTGTGGTGCGGGCGGGTTGGTAATGACGTGCTCGTTGGACGCGGTGTCTATCTGCAATCGGCTCCTGGACCGGGCTCTTCCAAGTCAGCGCGAGGCCATCATCGCCGCGTTCTTCGAACCGCTCGACTTGACGCGCGCCGAGTGTGACGCAATTGCGCCCTTCCAACGTCTCGCACGAAGTGCTTCGTCATCACGATGAGCTGCGGTTCCTATCGCCCAACGATCCGAGCCACGGAAACCCCGCGACTGCGGTGCGATCTCAGCTCTGCATACTCGTCGAACACGCATAGGAGCGACGGTGATGTTGGCTTCCAGCAACTCTATGATCATGCGATGAGACGCTTCGCGCCCGCTGCCAGCTTGCTGCTCCTTGTCACCCTCGCCGCTTGCGCGACGAGCGGACTGGATTCGTTTGTCCTGGACGGACATGAACTGCACGTTTCGCTCGCGCCAAAGCAGCTTGACGGAGCGAACCACGGATTGCCTCCGGGCGTGCGGGACAACCCGCACCTCGCGACTGACGCCGAAGTCGTCGAGTCGATCGCGCACTACGCGTCGCAAGGCCAGCTCGGCGGCGACGGGATCCGCGCGGCGCTCTACGCCCTGTACGACGGCGAGAGCGAGCTTGGCTTTTATGCATTGGAGACCCTGTCCCCAGAGGACGCCGACCGGCTCGAGGGCATGCTGCGCAAGATTTGGGCGCCCAATGTGCGCGACAACCGCGTGCGGGTCCACCGCGGAGGTCAGGTCTTCGTTGTCGTGTGGAACGACGGCGTGTCACCTGCATGCTGGCGGGCGGTGAACGATGGCTTGGTCGAGCGCCTGGCCGACCGCTAAGCGTCGATCGCTACCATGCTGCCGAACTCGCCACCTGGTCGCCGGGGACGTCGCTGCGCGACGGCGCTGAACCACAAGATCGGTAGCACTTTGCTGGCGACACCTGTCGCCAAGGAGGTCACGGCTGTGGCTGGAACTCTAGAACGTTGTTGAACGCTCTGTTTCTGCTTCTTGGTGTCGCATTGCTCACTCTTGGCGGTGAGGCGTTGGTTCGTGGCTCGCTCGCTGCGGCAAGGCGACTCGGTGTATCGCCGTTGCTGAGCGGTCTCGTGATCGTGGGTTTCGGGACCTCTGCCCCGGAGTTGGTGGTCTCCGTCAATGCTGCGGTGGATGGACGGCCAGACATTGCCCTTGGCAACGTCGTGGGGAGCAACATCGGCAACATCTTGCTGGTGCTCGGTGCATGTGCATTGATCACGCCGTTGGCGGTCAAGCCCCTGGCCTTGCGACGGGATGCTGTCACGGTCGTCGCGGCGAGTGCCCTGTTCCTCGGACTTGTCGGGGGCGATGCGCTCGGGCGGGGTGATGCCGCGATACTCCTTGGCGCACTGACTTGTTACCTCGTATGGGCTTACCGGAGCGAGCGATTCCACGGGGCGCCCTCGGGTGCTGTGCACGAAGCGGAAGCAGATGAACTCTCCGCCGTTCCAAAGTCGGCCTTGTGGACCGTCGCCGCCGTGATCTTCGGCTTGCTGCTGTTGATCGGCGGGTCACAGGTTCTCTTGCTTGGGGCGATAGGCATTGCAGAGCACTTTGAAGTGCCGGAAGCCGTCATCGGCTTGACCCTGGTGGCCGTGGGAACCTCCCTTCCTGAGATAACCATCTCAGTGATTGCTGCCGTTCGAGGTCACGCAGATGTGGCTGTTGGCAACATCCTCGGCAGCAATATTTTCAACCTGCTCGGGATTCTCGGCGTGTCCGCTTTCCTGCAGCCGCTCCCGGTTCCTGAGCGGATACTGCAGTTCGACCAATGGGTCATGCTTGGGACATCGGTGCTTCTGCTGTTGTTGTTGTACACGGATCGTCGACTGAGCCGGTTGGAGGGCGGTTCACTGGTGGTCGGGTATGGAAGTTATGTGTGGCTGAGCTTTTCTGCGTTCAGTGGGTGACGTGACGTGTGTCGAAGGCGTGCGCGGCGCTGCGCGGCCGACCACGCGCCGGCCTGCCGCTTGGCGGGATCCTTCCGCCGCAACCGTTCGTCCTCCCCGGGAGCTTCGACCGCCTTCCACGAGGCAGCGAAGCGAAGCGACGCTGACCCGATCCAGCGCAGCACCTAGAGCAGCCTGTTGAAGAACTGCTCCGAGTGCGACGTGCATGACCGAGTGTGTCTGTGCGAGTGTGGGAACGCAGGCGAATCGGTGGAATCGTCGAGGCTCGCGCGCTCGCACAGGCGCGCTCGGGTGCGTGCGGCGCGCCGGATGAGTTTTTCAACGGGCAGATAGGCAGGTTGCCGTGTCCGAGATGTCTTGACGAGGCCACCGAGTCACTGGCGACGCCCGTCGGCGCTGTCTCGATCCGGTGGGCGTCAGCACGAACGAAAGCGCTTTCACGACAGCTTGCTAGGCTGTCGCACCCACGACACGCTGCACCGCGACCGCGTTCGTCACGTCGCGTGTTCGTGGAAGCGGCGAGTCGCGCTGTCGCACTGCGCGTTCGCGGCTGATCCTGAGAGACGTTGGACGATGGAGGCCTGAGGTCAGTGAACGATCGCACGAAGACACGCATAGGGTGGGCCGTAGCGCTGGCGGTGGCCGCGTCGTTGCTCGTGTACTCCCTCGGCTACTATCACGCCGTTCGCGGTGGCATTGCCCAGTTCTCCGACGACATCGACGAGGGCATCGAGTTCTTCTTGGTCGCCTACGAGAAGAACCCGGACGCGTTCATGGTCGCCCACGATCTGGCGGGCTGCTACGCGCTCAAGGGCGACGTCGACGAGTGCTTCATGTGGCTAGAGCGCGCACTTGCCAGCTCCTACGGAAGTTACGCAAAGAGCTATGCCCGAACGGAAGCCGACTTTGACAGTGTCCGCGAGTTGCCGAGGTTCCAAGAACTCGTCTTCGATAGATGAGACGACCGCCTCAGTCGTGGCGGACAACTCGCTGGATCCCCACCGTCGTCGCCGCCTTGGCCATCGCGCCTGGGCTCCTGCTCTCGGTTCGGCGAGGACGTGAAGCCGTCTTCTAGCAAGGCTCGGCAGCGAATCGGCTTCGCACCGTTGGGCGCCCCAATGCACCGTCATGTTGACCCGTCGCACGACCGCACACGCCGCCGCTCGGGGGACGCAACGCGCCGATGATTGGTTTCGTCCTCGTTCTCATCTCGTGGCTTCTCCTCCGTCTCGAGGGGAACCAGCTCACAGAGCTTGGGTTCAACGCGCCGCTTCTGAGAGCGAGGCAGTTTGCTGCGAGCTTCGCGGTGGCGGGCGGTGTCGTCGTCGTTCAGCAGCTTGCGATGTCGGCGGCCTCCGGCGTCGACTGGCAGCTCAACGCAGACGTCGACGCGGCGCTTCTTCTTCGCGGCCTTCGCCTCAACGTCAACTCGGTGCTCTACGAAGAACTCCTCTTCCGCGGCTACCTGCTCTACCAAGCCGTGCGCTGGCTCGGTCCGCGTCGCGGTGTGCTTCTCGGGGCGGCGGTTTTCGGGGTCTATCACTGGTTTTCGTATGAGGTCTTCGCGGCGCCGAGGTGTGGCGTCTCGTGCTTGCTGCTAGGATCGTTCCGCGAACATCATGTGCGCGGGGCCCGCGGGCTTCGTGCGCCTCCTCCTTCTCTCAAGCCGTCGACATCTGCGTGTTCCGAGCCCGTCAGAAACTCGGCAAGTACACGATCGTCCGGCGCCTGGCGAGTGGCGGCTTCGCGGACGTCTATGTCGCGCGAGACACGGTGGAGGGGATTCGCGTCGCGCTGAAGATTCCGCGGCCGGAACACGTCACGCCGCAGTCGCTCGAGTTCTTCCGGCGCGAGGTGCAGACGACGGCGGCGCTCGACCACCCGAACATCGTCACGATCAAGACGGCCGAGATGGTGGACGGGCACTTCGTCATCGCGCACCCGCTGGCCCTCGGCACGCTCGCGGGGCGCCTCGAGCACCGCATCTCGCGGGAGTTCGCACTGCGCGTCTTCGAACAACTCGTCGATGCTCTGGCGTACGCGCACGCCAAGCGCGTGATCCACTGTGACGTCAAGCCCGAGAACATCCTGCTCTTCGAAGGTGACCGAATCCGACTTGCCGACTTCGGGATCGCGAAGATGGCGGCACGGACGATGTCGGGCGGCGGCACGGGGACGGTGGGCTTCATCGCCCCCGAGCAGGCGATGGGGAAGCCCTCGCCCGCATCCGACGTCTTCGCGGCGGGGCTCGTGCTGTGGCGCATGCTCGCGGGTGTCGTCCCCGAGTGGCCCTTCCGACGACCGCTGCCCGGGCGTGAGCGCGTTGAAGCCGTCCATCCCGATCTCGCGGCGCTGCTCGACAAGGCGCTCGATGTCGACTCGCAGCGCCGCCATCGCGACGCGGGGCAGCTGCTCGGTGCCTACCGGCGACTGCTGCCGCGGGTCCGCGCGAAGTCCACGCGCGCGAAGAACCGACGCAAAGCCGGCGCGGCGTCGTCGAAGGAGAAGAGCGCGTGGCGTCGCGTGCGTGAACGCGACTTCAAGAAGCAGTTCGGCAAGGCGCTGGAGGTCAAGCACGCGTGCAAGCGCTGCGACGGGCCGGTGTCCGAGACGATGCACACGTGTCCGTGGTGTGGGGCGGAGCGCGCGCGCCACGATGGCGCCGTCACGCTGCCCGCGCGCTGTCCGCGCTGTCGACGCGGCGTGAAGCTCGACTGGACGTACTGCCCGACGTGCTGGGGCGCCGCGATCGGTCCGCTGTCCGAGCGGCACTACTCGGACGTGCGCTACATCGCCCGCTGCACGTCGTGCCGCGGAGAGCTCATGGCGTTCCAGCGCTATTGCCCGTGGTGCCACGTCAAGGTGAAGCGCGCGTGGCCGCTTCCGACGACGTCGAAGCGCTGCAAGGGTTGCGGTTGGGGGATCGCGAGCGACTCGTGGGAGTGGTGCGCGTGGTGTGGGAAGACATGCTCGGCTTCCAGACGTGCAGGGGGCCGTGATGGACGCTGAGAACGTTGAGGAGATCGTGGTCACGGGCGATGTCGCACCGCGCGTTCACGACGTCGCGGGCGGCGACCTCGTGCTGTGCACGCGGCCGGCACCCCATCGCGGCGCGTCCGAACCCAACGAAGACGCGTGCGGCGCGATCGTCGGGAACGACTGGGGCGTGTTCATCGTCGCGGACGGCGTCGGAGGCCACGCGTCGGGCGACCGCGCGTCGCGCCTCGCCGTCGACGCCGTGATCACGCATGTGCGCCAAGCGTGCGAAGCCGGACGCGAACGACGCGACGGGATTCTCGACGGGATCGAGGCGGCCAACTCGGACGTACGCTCACTCGCGGTCGGCGCGGGGACCACACTCGTGATCGTCGAGCTGGCGACGGGCTCGGCGCGCTCGGTCCACGTCGGCGACTCGGCCTGCGCGATCGTCGGTCAACGCGGGCGCATCCGTCACTGGACCATCGACCACTCACCGACGGGGCACGGACTCGAGGCCGGTCTGCTCGACCAAGACGACGCCATGCATCACGACGACCGACACATCCTCTGCAATGCCGTGGGCGCCGAGGACATGCGCATCGACCTCGGGCCCCCCGTGCGGCTCGCAGGCCGGGACACGATTCTGCTCGCGAGCGACGGAGTGCTCGACAACCTCACGCGCGACGAGATCATCGAGCTCGTCCGGAGCGGGCCGCTCGAACAGGTCGCCCAAGAGCTCGACACGCGCTGCGCGACGCGAATGTCCCAGGCCGCGCCGGGCGAGCCGAGCAAGCCGGACGACGCCACGTTCATCCTCTGGCGACGCCGGAGCGAGGGTCGCAAAGCTTGATCCGGACCGTCACCACGAGTCGCCGCGAAAGCACGGTCGACGCCGTGCCGGGCTCCGTGGAACGGTGGATGAGGCGCCGGCGAAGCACGCCTGTCTCACGCCCGAGACGTGGTTCGCGCCGGCCCCTCAAGACGCCCTCGACAGGCGCCGAGGAAGGCTGCTTCGGACAGTTCAGGGATTCGGTGTTAGAGTTCGACCGCAACCCTGGTCTCCTAGGGTTCTTCTCTCCGAGATCTTCTCGATGACTCTTCGCGCCCGTCTCACCGTCAATCGCAATCGCTGCGGCAATCTGCCGCGGCGGTTCGCTGTGATGGTGCTCGACTAGCGCGAGTCCACTGCTCAGCCCCGCCGAAAGGCCCTGGGACGCTGAGCAGTCTGCCGCCACGCGCGGCACCGCAGCGACGACGGGCCCGCCGGCAGGGGATTGGAACCTGCCATGTGTGGCATCCTCGCCATTCTCGATCGCACCTCGACGCAGCATGACGCTCGCGCCGACTTCCTCCTCGACCGCCTCGCGCACCGCGGGCCCGACGGTCGCGGCACCTTCTCCCTCGACACCGCCTGGCTCGGCCATCGACGTCTCGCGATCGTCGACCCCGAGGGGAGTCCGCAGCCCTACGTGACGCCGGCCACGTCCGGCGGTCGGTTGGCCTGGATCCTCAACGGCGAGATCTACAACCACGAAGCCCTGCGCGACGAACTCGGCGGTGCCTTCGCGACGGCCGGTGACGGTGCCGTGCTCGGCCCGCTCTTCGAACGCGACGGCGACGCCATGCCCGATGCGCTCGACGGCGCCTTCGCGTTCGTCGTCGTCGACGAAGACACCGGATGCTGGATCGCGGCGCGCGACTCCATGGGCATCTGCCCGCTCTACGTGGGTCACCACATCGACGGCTCGCTCTGGTTCGCCTCCGAGATGAAGGCGCTCGTCGACGACTGCGCGCGCGTCGAGATCGTTCCCCCGGGACACGCCTGGGTCGGTGGCGGCGACCGAGCGGCCCACGTCGTCGCCTGGGACCGCGATGTGTGGCGCGACCCGTCCGTCATCCCCGACGCCGCTCCCGATCTCGCCGCGCTGCGTGAGTCGCTGATCGCGGCTGTCGAGAAGCGTCTCATGTCCGACGTCCCGCTCGGTGTGCTGCTCTCCGGCGGACTCGACTCCTCGCTCATCGCATCGATCGCCGCGCGCCTCGTCGCCGAACGCGGCGGCGACCCGATCCACACGTTCTCGATCGGCCTCCCCGGCTCGGCCGATCTCACGGCCGCGCGCGTCGTCGCCGACCACATCGGGTCGATTCACCACGAGTTCCACTTCGACCTCGACGACGCGATGGCGGCCATCCCGACCGTCATCTGGCACCTCGAGAGTTTCGAGCAGGTGCGCGCGTCGGTGCCGATGTTCCTGCTCGCCGAACGCCTGCGCGAGCTCGGCATCAAGGTCGTCCTCTCGGGCGAAGGCGCTGACGAGATCTTCGGCGGCTACCTCTACTTTCACCGCGCACCGAGCGCGCGCTCGTTCCACCTCGAAACCGTGCGCAAGGTCACGCGCCTGCACCAGTGGGACGTCCTGCGCGCGAACAAGGCGCCGATGGCCTTCGGCGTCGAGACACGCGTGCCGTTTCTCGACCGCGCTTTCGTCGGGCTGGCGATGAGCCTCGACCCGCGCTCCAAGATGATCGACGTCTCGGTGCGTCCCGACGGTCGTCACGCGTGCGTCGAGAAGTATCTGCTGCGCAGCATGTTCGACGACGCGTCCGATCCGTGGCTGCCCGACGAGGTGCTCTGGCGCCAGAAGGAGCAGTTTAGCGACGGCGTCGGTTATGCGTGGGTCGACACGCTGCGCGAGGTCGCCGCGCAGCTCGTGACGGACGCGAGCTGGGCAGCGCGCCACGAGCGCTTCGGCGCCGACGCACCGCACACGCGCGAGGGCTACTATCTGCGCAACTTCTTCGAGCAGGCCTTCGTCGACGGCACGGCTGCGGGGCGTTCGGCGCTCGAAACCGTCCCGCGTTGCCGCAGCATCGCCTGCTGCACCCCCGAGGCGCTGAGCTGGGATCCGGCCTGGGAGAAGTCGGGCGGTGACATCTCGGGACGCGCCGTTTCCGGTGTCCACGTCGCCGCGGAGGGCTTTGCGTTGCAGGCCTGACGCTATGTTCGCCGTGTCCGTCCTGCGACGATGAGAAATCTCATCGAAGCGAGGCGACGCCATGCCCCTGACCGTTGCGATCCTGAGCGTGGGCGACGAGCTCACGGCAGGTGACCTGCACGACACCAACGCCCCCTGGATCGCCACGGAGGCATGCGCACGCGGTCATCGCATCGACGGCTTCACCACCGTGCCGGACGACGTCGCGGCAATCGAGCGCGCCATCGTCGCTGTTCGTCCGCGCGTCGACCTGCTCGTCATCACGGGCGGGCTCGGGCCGACGATCGACGACCTCACACGCGACGGCGTGGCGGCGGCGTGCGCTGTCGAACTCACCGAGCGCGCCGAGATCGTCGACGATCTTCGCACCGTCTACCGCGGTGCCGAGCCCTCGCCTGCGTCGCGTCGTCAGGCGGAAATTCCCGTGGGCGCCGAGATCCTCGTCAACACGCGCGGCACGGCGCCGGGTTTCCTCGTCACGACCGAACGCGACGACGGCGAGATCTTTCGCGTCGCGTGCGTACCCGGCGTGCCGAGCGAGATGCGCGAGATGGTCGTCGACGTATTCGAGCGCGCGTGGGCGGGGAGCATGGCTGTCGCGGCGTCGAAGCACACCTTCCTCGTCTGCGGGATCCCCGAGTCGGAGATCGGCGACCGACTCCTCGACCTCATGGACCGCGAGGCCGACGTGCGCGTCGGGATCACGACGAAGTTCGCGGCTCACACGATCGCGCTGCGTGGTGACGATCCCGAGCGCCTCGCCGCCGTCGCCGACGAGGTCCGCGCGCGACTCGGGCGCGACGTGGCGACCGAGGGCGACAAGACACTGGCCGAAGTCGTCGTCGACATCGCCACTCGCAGTGGTGCCACGCTTGCGACCGCCGAATCGTGCACGGGCGGTCTCGTTGCCGCGGCGATCACGGATGTGCCGGGCAGCTCGGCGGTGTTCCTCGAGGCCGCGGTGACGTACAGCAACAGCGCGAAGTCTGCGCGCCTCGGCGTGCCGGCCGGGACGCTTCAACACCACGGCGCCGTCTCCGAGCCGACGGTGCAGGCCATGGCCCAGGGCGAACGCGAACGTTCCGGTGCCGACCTCGTCGTGGCCATCTCGGGCATCGCCGGACCCGGCGGCGGCACGCCCGACAAGCCCGTCGGCACAGTGGTCTTCGGCCTCGCCCACGAAGGCGGCATCGACACCTTCACACGCCGCTGGCTCGGCACGCGCGACGAGATCCGCCAGCGCGCCGTGACGATCGCACTCGAGATGTTTCGCCGCCGCCTGCTTGCGCGCGAGGCGTCCGCGCAGAGTTGACGTCAGTCGAACTCGAGCGCCAGCGCGGCTTCGAGGAACTCATCGCGCCCTTCGCGGATGCCTTGCACCGTGCGCTCGACGGGATGGATCGGCGGGATGCCGACGCCGTGGTGCTGAGAACCGTCGTGCTTGAGCACCTTCATGCCGGTCCACGTGATGGAGTAGCCGCCCGGGAGTGTGAACGGGTTGATGTTGCCGTTCGTCCCGGCCGTCGCCTCGCCGACGATCGCGCCGAGTTCGTAGTGCGCGACGATACCCATGCAACTCTCGGCGTAGCTGATCGCGCGGCCGTCGGTGATGAAGACGCGTTCGGCGTCGAGGTAGGGATCCATGGGCTGCAGGAGCCATTCGCCGCCGCGCTCGTACTCCATCGGCTCGTCGGGGCGGCGGACGACGGGCGTGTGCCACTGCGGACTCGTCCGGAGCTCATCGATGAGGTGACCGAAGAACACATGCGAGTCCAGTCCTCCGGGGTAGCCGCGGAAGTCGAAGATGAGGCGCTCGGCGGCTTGCATGGACGGGAGCGCGTCGACGAACTGCTTGGTGTCGACGCGATTGATGTCGACGTAGATGACGCCGGGTTCGATCTCGTCGATCGGGTCGGGACGATGATCGGCGAGATACCACGCGTCGGTGCCGTAGGGGACCTCGACCGTCCGGACGCGCCCGTTGCTGCCGCGAAGTCGCAGCCGCGCCGCCGTGCCGGGCACGCCGCGGCGGATCTCCTGAGCGAGGACGTAGCGCATGTTCTGCTCGGTGGCCGCCGACTTGAGCTGACGCGCCTCGGCGATCCAGTCGCCTGCCGCGACGCCATCGATCGCCACGAGCACGTCGCCCGGTTCGGCGTCCATGAAACTCTCACCGGCGCGCTCGACGACGAGCTCGCCGTCGACCCAGGTCCAGAGCAGTGGCATGGCCGCGACCCGGCTCTCGGACGTGTGCCCGACGTAGCCGTGACCGTCCTGCAACGTGGCCACGAGACGCTGGAGCGTCCGCAAAAGGCTCTCTTCGTCGGCGTCCTCGGCGGCCCTCGCCAGGGCCGTGCGCAGCTCTGCCGACCAGTCGACCTCGACGACGTCGAAGTAGGGGTAGAAGTGCTCGAAGATGCCCCAAGCGAGGGCGACGCCCGCCAGGCGTGTGGCGCGGTCGTTGCCCGTGTAGCGCGGCGGCGCGACGTGCGTCGGGGCGACGGTGGGGCGCGGGAGCGTCGTCTCGCCCTCGACGTAGACAGCGAGCGGGACGAACGCGGTGATGTCGCCTGCGAGGTCGACGCGATGTGGTTCGACGGGTGAGGGAAGTGAGTCGGCGGGGTTCTCGCCGCGCAGCCTCGCGATGAAGCCGGCGTCGGCGAGTCCGCGCACGCGTTCGCGGGAGTACGCGCTCGGGCGCCCGTTGTCTTGGCCGAAGCCGACGTGAGTCCAGGCGAGGACATCGTGCTCGGGGAGCGCTGTCGGCGGCGCGACGTCTGCGGCGGCGCTTGTCGGCACGACGACGACCGTGGGGGCGACGGGTGCGATGAGTGTCGTGAGACGCTCGGCGAGGTCGCGCGCGTTCTTCGCCGACTCGACGACGCGCATGCCGTGAACGCCCAGTGCGTCCCAGTCGGCCAAAGCCGCCTCGTCGCTGGGGTGGAAGTGGCGCACGTATCCGAGCAGCTCGGTCCACGCGACGACGTTGTCGAGCTCGCGCTTGCTCAGTTGTCGAGGCGGATCCATGAAGAACCCTGGCACCTCGTCCAGCGCCTCGATCGTGACGTCGTCGATCCACGCCTCGCCACCGCCGAAGAGCATGAAGCCGACGGCGATGTTGCGCGCGTCGTCGGCGACGTCGCCGATGATCTCGTAGTGATCCCATGCGTCCGAGCGAATCGGACGGTCACCCATGTTGTCGAAGAATCCCTTCCCACTGTCGCGGTCGACGCGCACCCACATCTGGACTCGCTCGGCGTCGCCGTCGTGACGAATCGCCGCGCGAAGTCGCACGAACTTTCCAGCGAATGGCGTCGCGTCGATGCTGCGCATGAGGTTCCCGAATGGAGCGGCGCCTTCGGAGTCCGTCGCGCTCAGAACAGCGCATGACGCATCGTCGACACCACCGCGATCCACCATCTCGGCGCCGAAGCCCTTCGTGGGGACGAACCAACCGTTCGGTCGGTTGCCCGCCCGGCCCGCGGGATCGATCTCGACATCACCAGCAAAGACGCACGTCATACAAGCCAGCAGGAAGCTCGTTGTGAACGCGATCAAGACTCTCTTCTCCCCAGTGAGTTGTCTGACGTCCCCCGATTCTATCGTAGATCTCGCACAGCGATCCTCTGCGACCGCACCTCTGCCCTCGTGGCGGTGTGAGAACGGCACTGACCGGAGGCGGACCAAGGATTGGTCGCCGAGGATCAGAATGCACTGTCCCGCCGGGCTACAACGGCATAGTCGCCCGCTCGCGACGATTCGCTGACCGAAGTCCGTGTTATCACCGACGCGCGGTGCCCGGCGACCCAGGCGAGGCGCTGCCAGTCCGTCACTGAGTCGCGTGATGCCCGCGCGGTTGCGCTCTGGAACAGGCCGCCTCACCGAACGGGGATCCCGTCGTCACGCGGATGCGACGGCCGTCACGGCGACGTGGCGCTTATGGTGTTGCACGCCGAGGTATCTCGCTGATCGTCGCCTGGCTGAGTGGTGCGTCGTTCGCACAACGGCGGTGAGGGGCGAGCGCGAGGCTTACGAGCCCCGTGCGCACCACAACGAACCAAAGCACACCTCGCCGGCGCTAGTGGTGTGAGAAGGCCGGCCTCCGACGCAGTCAAAGCTGCACGATCGGGGGCGTTAACCAACCTCGATCCAGGAGACCGGCCATGTCCCATGATACCAGCTCGCCCGTTTGCACGACCGCCACGATGGGCCTCGATGTCGGC
>JAJDEO010000014.1 GCA_029259745.1 Planctomycetota bacterium | reverse complement strand
CCGGCTGAGGGCAGCCGGTCAAATGGGGAAGGTCTGTTCGTTCGCGAAGGCGCGAAGCTCACCGTGAGAACCTTTCGCGGGTTGCTGGGCTCTTCGCGTGAGCGCTCATCGCGGGGGGTCTTTGACCGGCTGAGGCCGGTCAACTCAAGGCCGCGGTCTGCTCGTCGCGGGGAGCTCCTCGCCGGGAGTCCCCTTCGTTCTTTGTCTGGCTCTTCGCGCAAGCGCTCATCGCGGACGGTTCGTTGACCGGCTGAGGGCAGCCGGTCAAATGGGGAAGGTCTGTTCGTTCGCGAAGGCGCGAAGCTCACCGTGAGAACCTTTCGCGGGTTGCTGGGCTCTTCGCGCGAGCGCTCATCGCGGACGGTTCGTTGACCGGCTGAGGCCGGTCAACTCAAGGCCGCGGCCTGCTCGTCGCTGAGGCTCCTCGCCGTGAGTGCCTTTCATTCTTTGCTGGGCTCTTCGCGCATGCGCTTTTCGCTTTCGCGTGGGCGCTGATCACTTGCGCGCGCGGACGGGTCGGCTCGTGCTCAGGGAGCTCAGCTCGCCGCGAGAAGACGCCACGCGGCCGGGGGCCTCAGCGGGGATCGACAGTGAGGTAGGTGACAGGGCGGCGGGCTGCGGTGAGTTGGAGGCCGATCCGGGCGAGCTCGGTGTTGAACGTGTCTCCGTCGACCCAGTCCATCTCGATGTCGTAGCTGCCTGTCAGGCCGGTCTCGTCGATCACGGGCATTTGCAGCATGTTCTCGAACCATCCGCGAGCCTTGTCGAGCGGCTGGCCGACGTGCTGGATTCCGCCGCCGTACGACATCGCTCTTTGATCAGCGGCCGGCGCTGTCGACTCGGCCCAGACCTCGGCGCCGTCCACTTGCGTGAGGACGAAGACGTCCGCTTCGCGATCCTCGAACCCGGCGCGGAACTGGAACTTCACCTCGATGGAGCGGGCCAGCATGCGGCGCGCGAGGTCGTCGTCACCTGCCGGAGCCAGCACGGACACCTTCCAGACGGGATCCTCGCGCGACCACGGACTGAGTCGATTGACGATGCGGGTGTGGGGCATGTCGTAGGCAACTTGGATGAGGTTGTTGCGGTGCACCCCGTCGCCTGTGATCTTGCCGCTACCCGGCTGGAAGCGCGTCCCGCCCGAGCGGGCCTCCGAGGGCGCGATGACGAGGCGAGCGAACACGTCACCTTCGTCGGAACCATCGGGAACCCACTCGATGTTCGACTCGACGTCGTGCACGACGTCAAGTCCGGGATCGCGCCCTGCGAGGATGCTTTCGAGCACATCGCTCGTGACGTCCTCGGGTCGCGTGCGCGCGGCGAGCTTCCCTTCGGCATCGATGATGATCGTCGTCGGGACGACGCGGACTCCATAGGCGTCAAAGGTCGCGCCTTCGCGATCGAGCAACACGGGGAACGCCACGTCGTGCCGCTCGAGGAAACGTCCGATGCGCTCGGCGCTCTCGGGAACGACACTCAGGAAACGCACGTCGCGCCCCTCGAACTCGCCGGCCAGCGCACCGAGATGGTCGAGCGCGGGGATGCACGGCGCACACCAAGTCGCCCAGAACTCGACCACGACGACATCCCCGCGCATCGAACCCCAGTCGGTGAGCACCCCGTCGGGGGCGTCGACGACGAGCTCAGGAGCCGCATCGCCCAGGGTCGGTGCGTCCGACGGGGCCGCCGCCGCGATCGGTGCGAGTGACAGGGCCAGGGCAAGGAGGGCGCTGTGCTTCATCGTGAGCTTCCCGAGAGACGCTGAGGCGCCCTCCATACGCGCAGCCCGAGCCGATGGTTGGACGTCACTCGGAGTCGTGGACGCCCGATATCGCCAGCACGGCGATCCGTCGTTCGGAGGTGGGACATCTCGCTGCAACTCGGGCGGGTGGTTTCGTAAGGAGCCATTCGCGACACTTCCGTTGTCGGCGAGGCCGATGCGTTTCGCCCCGAGTCCCCACGCCGAGGATCCTCCGATGTCAGAAGAGAACGCGTCCATGAACGACGAGTTGCGCGTGATCGTGCGGCCGCTGCCCAAGGTCGTCTTCTTCTACCTGACTTGGCTCGTGTCGCTCGCGATCGGCCTGTGGCCAGGCGAGCTCGGGCCTGGTGCCGGACTGCTCTGGATGTCGGTCTTCTTCTTCAACACGCTCGTGATCTCGTTCGACTTCAACGAGGACCGCTCGGCCCTGTTCATCCTCACGGGGATCGCGGCCGTCTTCGGGCTGCTCTACTTCGGCGCGCTCGGCGTGATCAGCGCGTGGTTCCTCGGGCTCGACCCGATCATGAACCGCAACTTCTACTGGCTCATGTTCGGCCTCTTCAGCCTGCTGTACATCTTCGTCTGGATCCGGTCGCGCTTCGACTACTGGGAGTTCCTGCCCAACGAAGTCCGCCACCGCTACGGTGTCTTCCAGAAGATCAAGCGCTACAGCACCGACTCGCTGCGCTGGGACAAGTCGGTACCCGACATGCTCGAACGCATCCTGCTGGCCTCGGGGCGCATCGTGCTGACGACGCCGCACGAGCGGCACCCCGTGATCATCGAGCACGTCATCCGGATCGGGACTGTCGACGATCGCATCGCGAACATTCTCGGTGTGCGGCGCGTCGTTCAGGCGGGCTCAAATGCGTCGTCCAAACTGCCGCCGGCGAGCTGACGCCGAACGAGCCCTCCGCGGCAGCTCGTCAAGTCGCCCGTGGGCGAGTCGAAGATGAGGGGCGTCGTCGCCCTTCCTCCAGGACACGCTCCGACAAGCCTCCCGTAGGCGGAGCACACGCTGCCGCCGCTGTCAGTGCAACACTTCTCGGCGCGCGGCTTGAACCGCGGACCGCACGCATGGAACCATCGCGCGTGATGTCAGCCGCCGACGGCCCCACTCTTTCACCAGCCCGCTCGCCACCTCGTACGCCGCCCCGCTCGGCGCCGCCTGTGGGATCGACGGTTGCGGTGCTCGTCGGCCTCGCCCTCGCGCTCAGCGTGATGACGGTGACCGACGCGCTGCTCGTCCCGGCGCTCGACCGCGCTCCGCCACGCGCCGTCGGCCGGGCCGCCGCCGGGCTCACGCTCGCCGTCGGCTGGCTCTGGGCCGCGCGACGGGCCGTGCCGCTGACGTCGCGCGGGTCGTTCGTGCTCACGGTGTCGGCAACGGGCGGCGCGTTCCTCGCCAGCGCACTTCTCGAGCCGCTCGCGACGCTGCTCGATGACAGCCTCCGCGCAGGGACAGCCCTCGGCTACTACCCGACGGTCTTCGCAATCGCGGCCCTGCTTCAACTTCCGATCCTCGCTCCCCTCGGCGCCCTCGCCGCGCTCGTCCTCGACACGCCTCGGCGACGCCCGTGGGTCTTCGCCTGTCTCGGCATCGGCGCCGGAGTGCTGCTCGCGCCCTACCTCGGCGAGGTGCTGCTGGGCCGACGCGCAACGCTCCAGACCTGCGCCGTGGTTGCCGGCGCCGTGGGGTGGCTCGTCACGGAGTCGGCGCCGCATGTGCCGTCGCGACGCGGCACGTCCGCGGGACAGCTCGTCGGCCTCGTCGTCGTAGGCATCGGTGTCGCGCTGACCTGGCGACTCGCCGACGTCATGACCGACCGCGGCAGCGTGGGCCTCCCGCTCTTCACGTCGCTCATCGCGATCGGCGCCGCCCTCGGCGTGCTCGTCGTCCCGCGCCGCTGGGCCCTCGCGGCGATCGCGTTCTGGTCATGGATCCTGTCGTCGCTGCTGCCCGATCACCCGCGCGTGCTGCCCTACGGCGGCACTCCGCTGCTCGACGACGTCGTCCTGCTCGCCCTGCTGGCCGGCCCCTGGGGACTCGCCGTCGGCGCCCTGCTGCGTCCCGACGACGAGCAGCGCTCCTCGGCGTGGACGGGCGGACTCGTTCCCGTCGCCCTCACACTCTTCGTCCCCGCCGTGCTGCTCGTCGGCCTGCCCGCCGCGACGCCCCACGCGCTGCTCGCCGGCGCGGGCTTCCTCGCCTTCATCGCCGCCGGCCGCACGATCCCCACCTGGACCGTGCTCGTCTTCGGCCTGACGCTCTTCATCGCACCGCTCACCGTCGACACCACGCGCGTCGGCGCCGAGGCCACGAGCGTGCAGCACCTGCCCGACGTCACCGTCGCCACCTTCCGCGACGACATCGCCGGGCGCGAGCAACTCGCCGTCATGGGCCGCGCACCGCTCGGGCGTTCGGCACTCCAGGAACGTCGCTTCGTACACGTGCCGATGTTGCTGCACGGCGGCGGCCACGTGCGCGTCTTGCTCATCGGGTCGACGACGGGCGAGGAACTCCACGCGGCACGAATGCACGACGTCCTCCCCGCTGACGCGACGTTCCATCAGCCGCCGTTCCTCTGGTGGCTCAGTCCGGTGCGCTTCCCCGACGGGTGGCGCCCCGGGCCCGTCGACGCGCCGGAGGTCTTCCTCGAGTTCGGCAGCGAGCGTCAGTTCCTCCTCCAGCACGCCGACGCCTACGACGTCATCATCATGTCGCCCGATCCGCGCGTGCGACGTCGCGCGCACCTCGTCGGCACGCGCTCGTTCTACGCGCTGTGCCGCTCACGCCTCGCCGAGGACGGCATGTTCTGTCAGTGGTGGGACCTGGCGGCCATCGACGTGACGGACGTGAAGTCGGCCATTGCTTCGATGCACGCCGAGTTCCCGCACGTCACGCTCGTGCACGACCACCCGCGCACGCGCCACGGCGTCATCGGTTTGATCGGCACCGAGGAGCCGCTGACCGTCGACCCGCGCGCCATCGACGCCTGGATCGCCGGGCACCCCGACGTCGCGCGCGACATGATCGCCGTCGACCTCGACGGCCTTGCCATCGCGTGCCTGCCGTCGGCGGACCGCGCGATGCTCGAGCTGCTCGCACCGCCCGAGGACGCCGTCAGCGACGACCGCCCCGTCATCGGCGTGCGCGCCGGCTGGCGCACGCTGCACCAGCCGGCGACGTTGTCACTGGGCATGCGCGCGTGGACGGCGCGTCGACGCGACCCGCGTGAGAACCTTTCGTTGCCGGGTGTCGATACCGAGGAAGCCGCGCGTTTCGACGCCGTCGCGCGCGACATGCACCGCGCCTGGGCGCACCTCTTCGGTCACGCGATGGAGATCGTCAACACCTACGGGACGACGGTCAGGCCGTTCGAGAGCGAGGCGCCGGGCGAGCTCCCGCCCGAGGAGATCGAGGGTTTCCAGCAGGCGCTCAGCATCTTGCCGGAGTGGCCGCTGCTCACGCGCGAACTCGTCGCTTACGCGCGACGCCTCGAAGATGCCGGCGAGGTCGACGCCGCCGACCGCGTGCTGCGCGTGTCGATCGCGAGCGACGAACTCAACGCCGACCTGCGCGTGGCCGCCGCCGAACTCGCCGAGCGACGCGGCGACCTCGCCGATGCGCGCGTGCTGTTCGGCTCGGCACTCGAGTGTGACGCCGACAACGACGCGGCACGCGCGGGCCTCGAGCGCGTCGGCGGAACGTGGCCGCCCGACGACGAACAGGACGGCTGACAACGCAGCCCGGAATGCTACGCGAGGCGCACGGCCGTCCCGTAGGCCAGCAGCTCCGACATCGTGGCCGCCACCATGCTCGTCATGAAGCGCACGTTGACAACCGCGTCAGCGCCCAGCTTGCGCGCCTCGTCGACCATGCGCGCATGGGCCTCTTCGCGCGCATCGATCATCAGCTCCGTGTACCCACGGATCTCGCCGCCCACCATCCCCTTCAGCCCGGCCATGATGTCGCGGCCGAAGTGCTTGGAGCGCACGGTGCTTCCACGCACGATGCCGAGTGACTCGATCACCTGCTTGCCTGGGACGTTTTCCGTCGTGGTCACGATCATCACTCGACCTCCATGGATACGGATTTGTCATCACGAACCGGTGCCAAGTCGGTGGCCAAGCACAAGGTCATCAGGGCCCGGCGACGGGCAGCCCGGCGACCTTCCACGTGTTGCCTTCGACGCTCGTCGTGCGCGAGACGAGACCCAGCAACCACCAGTCGGTTTCCGTGCCTTCGGCCGTGTCGTCGATGCGTCCCCAGAGGGGACCGGCGTACGACCAGCCGCCGTCGTCGTCCTGCACGTCGGCGAAGAGCGGGAAGAGCCAGTGCTTGCGGAAGTTGTCGTCGGGATCGCGGCTCGACCAGTTGCGGTAGAGCGACCAGGGTTCGTTGCGACCGATCGTGAGGACGCGCGTCTCGGTTGTGTCACCGACGTCGTCGTAGCCGAAGAGCGTCACGAGCCCGAGGACGTCGACGAGTGAGATCCGCCGACTCGCCTCGCGGCCGAGCGCACCGACCTCGATGCCGTCGGCCGGGTAGCCGAGGTCGAGCTGCGCGAGGTGCGCGAAGCCGAGCAGCGGCGCGATCGTCGTATGCGTGATGTCACCGTCGCGACGGTAATCCCAAAGGGCCACGAACGACGAGCTGCCGCCACCGGGACCGCTCGGGTCTTTCGGCAGCGTCCACGACATGATCGGCGCGAGCAGGTAGTACTTCGTCCAGTGCTGCGTGTCGATCGTGCCGTAGAGCAGCGAGTAGAAGCGCCACTCTTCGGCCGCGGTCGTCTTCGTCATGTAGAACGGGAAGACGGTTGTGGTCGACGCGTAGGGTTCTTCAGACGAGTGCCAGTAGAACGGCAGCGCGCGGCTGTGTTCGCGGTCGGCTTCCTGCGAGCCGCCGAGCAACCAGAAGAAGGCCGACCACTCCGACGACGTGCCGTCATCCGACATCGCGGACGTGTAGATCGGCGGAAGGTAGACCTCGTCGTGACGCACCTTCGAGGGCGCGTCGAGCAGCGTCGACGAACACGCGGAAAGGACGGTCAACAGAAGCGCAACAACAGCCGGCACCAGGCGATGCATCGATCACTCCTCGAGGCGAGAGCGCCGGATCGTAGCAAGGGAAGGCCTCGAGTCGCGACCAGCGCGCCGCGCGGGTAGTCTGCGGAGGGAAGAAGGGATAGCGCAGTCGCGCCGCTCGAAGTGCGCGTGCTGAGCGCCGCACGAGGCGCGACTCCGCTCATCCTCGAGCCGGCGCCGAACTCCGTCCACCGACCGACGATTGCCTGCTCGCCGGCATTCGAGAGCGGCCTGCAAGTCATCCTCGACGACGCGCCGCCCGAGAAAGGAGAACGTCCTCGACTCGTGGTCACGCCACATGGGCACGGCGGCCGGCTCGCATGGCGTTCGGAAACTGGGAAAGCAACACAACAGCGTTGCTCTTCAGCGAGCCAGGCCCGTACACGCTCACGTATTCGACCAAGGACGGAACACAGCGAAGCGTCGACGTGATTACGGGTCCGGGGAGTACGCCGGTCCACGTGACCTGGGACCCTGACGGGTGAGTCCCCCACGCAGGTCGACGGCGGCCTGCCCGCTTGGCCCCCAGCGCGACCACGTCCGCTTCGTCGGCACCGCCGCAACCGAACCGACCCACATCATCTGGGAGCGCCCCTGATCGCCCGCCGAGCGGCGCGCATCCCTCTGCACCGACGGGCTCTCATTTTTCGACGCGCATCAAGCCACGGCCCTCATGTGCCGAAAAAGTCTCCATCGGAGAACCGCACATGGACCCCCAGCCACAACCCGCGATGACGCCTCCCCCGGCGAACCCGACGGACACCCCCACACCCGCGAAGAAGGCCGGCCCGCCTGCGGGCCTGCTCGAAGCGCTCGTTGCCGGCTGCGTGCTGATGAGCCTCTCAGGCATCGTCATGCCGATCGTGGGCGACGAGGTGCATACCGGTCGGATGCACACGGCCCAGGCCGACACGATCGAGATCGCCGAAGCCCTCCAAGATTGGACGCGCTCGACGCTCTTCCTTCCGACGGGCCGCATGGGTCGCACGAACATCGCGTGGCTCTACGGCCCCGGCGAGATCCCGGTCGGCAACCCGTACACCGAAGGCGGCGACGGCGCACCGCTGGCCGACGCGCTGCTGAACGACACGATGGCCGGCGATCGCTTCGTCGGCGGATACATCGGTGAGCTGCGCCCCGACCCTTGGGGACACGCCTACCTCGTCAACGCCGACGGTTGGCTCGACCACCGCGAGCGCGCCGTCGTCCTCAGCGCCGGGCCCAACGGGCGCGTCGACACGATGCCCGAGTCGATCTACGCCCAGGGCGACGACATCCTCTACCCGCTCGACTGACACACGCGCGACCAACGACGCTGGACCGTCGCGCCGGTCGTCACACCCCGCGCGACGCCCTCTCGAGGGACACACACGAACTGCCAAGGGAGTGCTCGCGCGAACGCCGGGCGCTCCCTTCGTAGTTTCGGTGTCAGAGAAGCGGGGTGGTGCGCGCCCAATGAAACACAAGGCCCGCCCGAGAGCGCTCGAGAGCGCGCTCTCCGTCGAGGGTACTGGAGGCGAAGACCTGCTCGTCTTCGTTGGGTGAGAGAGAAGGAGAAGAAGAGAGAAGAGAAGAGACGAGAAGAGAGAGAGAGAAGGACAGACCACGAACGTGTGAAGGGAGTGCCTGGCCCCGCGCCGGCGCTCCCTTTGCCGTGTCATGGAAGTGGTCGATGCCCGTCGCGCGCCGCAACGTTCCCGTCAAGAAGACGAAGAAGTCGCAGAGATCCGTTGGGCGGCGGGGAATCCAATGGGTGGAGTTCGTGCCGCGTGGAGGAGGGAGAGACGCCACGCGGACGGGCTCCCCATCTCTCACCCGGACGAACACCATGAAGTTCGAGCGTCCCGTCACGCGGCCTTCTGTCCGCGCAGACGCGTCCTCTCCACCAATCGGTTCCGCCCTCGACAGCCGTGCACACGCAATGCTGATGGCGATCAGCATGGGCTCAGCGACCGTCGACGGCCGAGCGGGTGTTGGGGCACTCGCTTCCCGGTCAAGGCGACGGTGCCGCGGGAGGGCACGGGATGCCAGGCGTCCTCGACTGAGCAGCGCGCCACGATTCTCGCGGGCGAACCGCGGCCCCCGGTCCCAGCGTCTCGCCATGAGACCCAGGATCGGGGGCCATTTCCCACACCTGTGCGCCGGGCGCAGAAAAACTTCGAAGTCGATCAGAGATTCCGCCTTCTCGACACAACTTGTGTGACGCCTCGCGAACCCCGACTACGAACAGACGAGGCGCTTCCCACCTTGGAGAAGTCCCTTTGAAAAATCGTCTCGCATCTTCCGCTGCGGCGGGCCTCGTCGTTGCGCTGTCTGCAGTGGCCTCCGCGCAATCCAGCAACTATCACGCCCTGTCCAACGGACGAGACATCACGATCGGGGGCGTCGGGTCTGGCGGCAACCAGACGGCCAGCGACGGCATCGGCGTCTACATCCCCGGCGAAGACCTGCGTGGCGCCACGCGCGGCCCGAGCGGCGACTTCGCCTACAAGACCGCGGCCTTCACGGAGAGTGCCTGCATCCTGAAGCACCCCGCCGGCGGTCAACCGCTCACGCTCCACTACCCGCTCATCGCGTGGTTCGAGTTCACCGGCGGCAACGGTCATGCGCCCGTGGTGTTCCCAAACCCGGCCGACACGAACTGCGCGACCTTCCCACTCGGCGGATCGGCGGGCTTCGTCCCCTTCGGGACGCCTGCGGGAAGCAGCGCATCGTTCGTGGTCGCCTCGGTGCCGTTCGGTTCCGGCTCCGACGTTCTCATCCCCAACGAGAATCTCTCGCCCTCTGGTGCGGGCATGGCATCGCTCCTCATCGGTGTCGAACCCGGCGCCATCTCGATCACCTCCACGGGCTTCTGTTGGACGACGCAGTTCCAGTGGGTCCCGTCCGCGATCTCGTCGCTGAACGACGCGAACAACGGCTGGTGGATGTGGACGGCCAACAACCCGCTCGGCAATCAGTACTGGGGCATGTCGGGTGACGAGCTGAACCTGTGGAAATCGCATACCGTCGCCTCCGACAACGGCCTCACGGCCGTCACGCCTTTCACTGCCGACGCCGAGTACTCGCGCGTCATGACGGCGACGCAGCCCAGCACGAACCTCGCAACGTGGCCGACGGCGTTTTTCGGCGAGTCTCCGTACGGCACCAACACGAGCAACGTCCTCGGCGCCGACGGACTTCCGGCCGCGAACCCGCACGGCGGCTATGATCTCGGCGGTCACGGGACGCTGAGCCTGACGGGGCGCTCGGGCGTGCCGTCGATCCACACCGGCCTGTCGACCCAAGACCGCGATGCCGTCAACGGCATCGCCCCCAGTGGCCTGCCGCTCCAGCGCCCGACGATCGGCTTCCACACGTACGACTCGCTCTCGAACAACGGCAGCGGGTCCAAGCGCGTGGTCTGGCTCTCGATCGACTTCGACCACATGCTCGGCTGCCCGCCGGATCAGTCTGGCGAGGTGCTGGTCGCGAACGGTGCCGTCCGTGTGCCACTGCCGATCTCGGCCTGCGGCGGAACCTTCCCGCAGCCGCTCACGATCGACACGCTGCCGATCTTCGGCCACGAGGCCTTCCCGTGCCCGAGCTGCCCGTCCAACCCCGGTGACCTCTTCAGCTTCGAGCCGGTGTCCCAAGGCGCCTCGGCCCAGGTGACTCTGCCGAACGTCGCGATCTGCACGGGCATGCCGCTGCCGATCACGTACGGCTCGTCGGCCCTGGCCAACCAGCCGGGCATCGGACGCCCCGCCGGCGGATTGCTCTGGAACCAGGCCCTCGGCGCCACGTCGGGCAGCAAGACCTTCTTCCTGTTCGAGTAGCGGTCGGTTCTCCGCGGTCGGATTCGGCGATCGGGCCACGAGCGAGCAGCTCGCGAATCCGCGACACGGGCCCCGCCCGCCCCGAAGTGGGCGGGGCCACTCGCGCCTCCCTCGTCACGCCAGGTGGCGGTGGGCATACTGGCGGGATCCATTCGCCCCGGAGACCACCATGCCTGGCCGCGTCACCCTGCTGCTCGTCTGCGCCCTTCTCGCCGGCTCGATGACGTCGTGTGCGTCGATCCGATCGTCCACCGTGCCGAGCGACGACACGCCCACGACGCCCCCGCCGCTCAGCGTCGTGCGCGGCACGCAGTACACCGACACCTTCGAGCTCGTCGTGAACGGCATGCACGTCGGCTACGTCACCGAGTATCTTCCCGTGCCGATGGGCACGATGGACTCGCGTCCGCTGCGCGAGGGCGCGCTGCGCATCGAGGATCTCGACTTCCGCTGGCTCGGCTTCATCGACCCATCGGGCTTCGCGTACCGCTTCGACGATCGCGACGAACTCCAGCCCATCTCGCTCCAGGGTCGCGACGCTCAGATCCTCGCGATCCGCGGTGTCGTCGGCACGACGGTCGTGCTGCGACCGACCTTCGCCGGATCGTGAAGTCCCTCGTCGCACTCGCCTTCGTCGCGTGCCTGACGAGCTGTATGCGCATGGATGACGTGAGCGTGTCGCGGAGCAGGGTCATCGGCTCGAAGGTCGAGCTCGCAGTTCCCGTCGACATGGAGCCTGTTGCGCTGCAGGGCATCGACTCCGAAGTCGGCATGTTCCGCGGCGAGGCGCTCGAGCTCAGCTACGACTTCGGTGCGTACTCTGACCCACTGACAAACGTCCCGGCCGATGCACAGGTCGAGACGTTCGACGTTGCGGGCCGCAGCGCGCGGCGCGTCTCGTTCGCGCTGCCCGACGAACCGGACTGGGCCCACGTCGTGGCCGCCCATGTCCCGGGCATCGACGACAACGCGCCGGGCAACCAGGAACGCAAACTCACCGTGACCGTACGCTGCAAGAGCGTCGACGACGCGGTCGCGGCGCACATGATCATCGACTCGATCACGATCTTGGAGTGATCCGACCGCACGCCTCGACGTCGCTGATCGGAACGCGCGGCGCGCGAGCCAGCGCGCGCCGCGCGTCGGCCTGAAACACGCTGCGAGTGGTCAGCGCCACAGGCAGAGGATGACACCCATCACCACGCTGTAGACCACGCGGTAGCCGGCCTGGATGACCCACAGGCTCATGCGCCAGCCGCAGAAGGCGTAGTCGCTCGCCATCGCGGCGGCGATGAAGCCGATGCCGACGGCGAGACCGAGGGTGACGCCCTCGCCCGCCGTCGTGAGGCCGAGCGCGTTGACGAGCAGCGCGAGCACGATCGCGGTGGCCGCACTCGTGAAGAACGAGATGACGAATGGCGCCGCGCCGCCCGTGAGGTCCTCTTCCGTCTTGCCGACGGCCTTGAGCCATGCCTTGCCGAAGAGCGGTCCGTACCAGAGCCCGCCGATCATGAATCCGACGACGGTCGAGACGAGGACGGCCAGCCAGTTGATTCCTTCGAACGTGAACATCTTCGATCCCTCGCGAGAAAAGTCGCCTGTCGGACGCCGCCGTGTGCCGCGCCCCACAAACCCGTGCGCTGTCGGGCCGCCCCGCCCTCAACGAAAATCTCGATTCAGCGGACGCGCCCTTCGATCAGCGCCGGGACGACCGATTCGTCGGAAAGCGTCGAGGTGTCGCCCAACGAGTCGAGTTCGCCGGACGCAACCTTGCGCAGGATGCGGCGCATGATCTTGCCGCTGCGCGTCTTGGGCAGCGCGGCCGTGAACTGGATCGCGTCGGGCGTGGCGATCGGGCCGATGATCGTGCGCACCGTCTTGACGAGCTCGGCGCGCAGCTCTTCAGAGGCGTCGTGACCGTCGCCGAGCGTCACGAAAGCGTAGATGCCCTGGCCCTTGATGTCGTGCGGCACCCCGACGACGGCGGCCTCGACGACGGCGTTGTGCGTGTCGAGCGCCGACTCCACCTCCGCCGTCCCGAGTCGGTGTCCCGAGACGTTGATGACGTCGTCGACGCGCCCCGTGATGCGGTAGTAGCCGTCGGCGTCGCGGCGGCAGCCGTCACCGGTGAAATACTTGCCCGGGAACTGACTGAAGTAGGTTTGGATGAAGCGCTCGTGGTCGCCGTAAACCGTGCGCATCATGCCCGGCCATGGATACTCGATGCAGAGACGCCCTTGGACGTCGTTGCCCTCGAGCACCTCGCCCTTCTCGTCGACGAGCACGGGGCGAATGCCGGGAAGCGGTAAGGTCGCCGTACCGGGCTTGGTCGGCGTCGCCCCTGGAAGCGGCGAGATCATGATGCCGCCCGTCTCGGTTTGCCACCACGTGTCGACGATCGGGCAGCGCTCTTCACCGACGACGTGGTGATACCACTCCCATGCGTCGACGTTGATCGGCTCGCCGACCGTGCCGAGCAGGCGCAGCGTGGAACGCTTGCGCGACGTGACAGGTTCGTCGCCGAACTTCTCGAGCGCGCGAAGTGCCGTCGGCGCCGTGTAGAACAGCGTCACGCCGTGCTTGTCGACCACGTCCCAGAAGCGCCCCGCGTCGGGGTACGTCGGCACGCCTTCGAACATCACCGTCGTCGCGCCGTTCGCCAGCGGGCCGTAGACGATGTAGCTGTGCCCGGTGATCCAACCGATGTCGGCCGTGCACCAGTAGACGTCGCTCTCGCGGTGATCGAAGACGAGCTCGTGCGTATAGCTCGCATAGACCATGTAGCCGCCGGTCGTGTGCAGGACACCCTTCGGCTTGCCGGTCGAGCCCGATGTGTAGAGGATGAAGAGCGGGTTCTCGGCGCTCATCACTTCGGGCTCGCAGACGTCGGCGATGCCATGACCGGTCACCTCGTCGTGCCACCAGGTGTCGCGCCCCGCGACCATCGCAACCTCGCCGCCGGTGCGGCGCAGGACGATCACTTCGCTGACACAGTCGACACCGACGAGCGCCTCGTCCGTCACCGCCTTGAGCGGGATGCGCTTGCCGCCGCGCAGCCCCTCGTCGGCCGTCACGACGGTGCGGCACTCGCTGTCGAGGATGCGATCGCGCAGCGACTGCGCACTGAAGCCCGCGAACACGACCGAGTGGATCGCGCCGATTCGCGCACAGGCGAGGACGGCGATGGCGAGTTCGGGCGTCATCGGCATGTAGAGACAGACGCGGTCGCCCTTGGAGACACCCTTGTTGCGCAGCACGTTCGCGAAGCGACAGACCTCCGCGAGCAGCTCGCTGTATGTGATGTGGCGTTCCTCGCTCGGGTCGTCGCCCTCCCAGATGATCGCGACGCGATCGCCCTTGCCGGCGTCGACGTGACGGTCGAGGCAGTTGACGGACGCATTGAGCTTGGCACCGTCGAACCACTGGATCTTGCCCTTGCGGAAGTCCCAGTTGACCACCGTGTGCCAGCGCTCCATCCAGTCGATGCGTTCGGCGACCGAGCCCCAGAAGGTCTCGGGATCGTCGACGGACGTCGCGTAAAGCTTCCGGTAGACGTCCATCGAAGGGACGTGGGCGTTCGCAGAGAAGGACGCTGGAGGCGCGTAGGACTTGTCGGTGGTCATCGCGGGGGACGTTCCTCGAGAGGTCTGATGGCTGGCGAGATTAGCAAAGCCGAGCCGACGCCGTCCCGCGCCGAAGGTCAACGCAGCTCGAGGCGATCGAAGCGTGCCGTCGACCCCCAGCTGTACGCCGTGAGTTGGATCCCGATCACGCGTTCTTCGTCGCGCAGCAAGTCCACGCGCGCAAGGTCACGCCCGGGCAGCGTGAACGTCTCGCCGGCGAGGCGTGTCATCGGGAGGTCGCCGTGACGCGGATGGCGGAGGACGAGCGTGCCGTCCGCGACTGCGATCTCGTACAGCGTGCCCAGGCCGACGTGCCGATAGAACCCCGCGACAGCCGCGGCGTCCTCGGGCCGCAGCACCGACGTGTCGACCCGCTGACCGATGATCGCCCGTGGTTCGCTGTTGCGGATCGACTCCGGCGTGATGTGCATCGTCGCGCGTCCCCGCGCGGGCTCGAACTCGAGTTCGTAGTTCGCCGGCGCGACCAGGAAGCGCCCCGAGGGGAGCGGGAAGACGTCGAGGTTCGGCGCGTCGTCGAAGCCGATGCGGAGCCGGGTTCCCTCGGTTGCGACCGACAACGTGAACCGCGAACCGTTCAGTTCGTCCACCATGACGTACGAGCCGGCGTAACGCGCGATCTCCTCGGCTTCTACGACCACGCCCTCGGAGCGTGACGGCACGGCCTGCGTCTCGGGGATCATGATCATGCGCGGACGTGAGACCTCGTCGGCGCTCGTCGCACTTGGTCCGAGCAGCACCTCGAGGGCCTCGCGTGCGAACGTGGACGGCGTCATGCCCGACGCCGAGTTCGTCGCGATCGCGAGGACGAGTTCCTCACTCGGAACGATCACGAGATAGCTCTGACCACCGCTCACGCTGCCCGAGTGCATCCACGCTTCGCGCCCCGCGACGGTTCCGCGCGAGAGGCCGAACGCGTAGTCGAGCGGCGTGCCATCGGCAAGCGCTCCGACGGTCTTGATACGCGCCGCGACGCCCTGGCCGAGCCGTTCCCCCGTGCGTAGCTCTTCACCCCAGCGCACGAGATCGAGCACGCTGCAGACGAGCCCACCGGCACCGTAGCGCGTCGACACCGCGCGCCGGTACCACTCCTCGTCGACGAGGTCCGTGGGCGCAGCGCGTCCGTCGATCACCGCGCCCGATCCATCGAGCAACTGCGCGGACTCCATGGCGACGGGCGCGAACAACTCGCGTCGTGCCCACTCACCGAACGGCTCGCCGGTCACGCGGGCAACGATCTCCGCGAGCAGGACATAGCCGCCGTTCGAGTACATGAACCGCGACCCGGGCGTGAAGCGTGGTGATCGTTGGACGAAGAGAATGCGGAGCGCGTCCGCGTGGTCAACGACGTCGCTCGCGCGCAACCCGGCGAGGGCCAACATGCCCGTCGTGTCCTCGACCCCCGCCGTGTGGTGCACGAGGTGTCGAACTCGGACCCCGTCGAACGCCGTTGCGAGTTCGGGGAGGTGCACGCGCACCGACGCGTCGAGGTCGAGGCGTCCGTTTTCGACGAGCACTGCGATAGCCGCGGCCGTCACCGACTTGGAGACCGAACCCATGTCGAAGGTCGTCTCCGGCGTGCAGACCACGCGGTGCTCCCGATCAGCGACCCCGCGTGCCGAGGACGCAACGACGTCCCCGTGATGCATCACTGCCACAGCCACAGCGGGCCCGTCCTCCTCAGCGGCCTCATCGAGCAGCGCAGCGAGCAACAACTCCTCGTATCCCTCGCCCAGCGCACTGAAGGACACGCCCTCGTCGGGAACGATGCTCGTGGATCCGTCATCCGCCCTCCAACCCTGGGCCGAGGCGGGGAGTACAAAGAGAAGCGACAGTGCAACGAGCGTGAATACATTCATGGAATCGACTCCGAGTCATTGAGGAGGCGACGATACGGAGGGTCTTGGAACGCGATGGTTAACACGGTGTTGAATCTCCCCGACGTCTGGCTTCGCGGTGCGAATGTTAAGGGCATGCAAACTCGTGCGGCACGCAGTCGACATGACCCCGCGGCGCGCTCATCGTGGCCCTGGTGACCTCTCCCCTCGCTCGCATCGCGTGTCTCGGCCTGCTCCTCGCGGGCGTCTTCGCGTTGCAGGTCCACTGGCTTGCCGACCTCGAGCAGGCACGCCTCACCGAGCAACGACGACTCCTCACCGGCGCCGTGGATCGACTCGCGCTCGACCTCGATGACATCGTGGCGCGCATCGGTGAATCGGTGATGCTCGACTGGCCCGAGCGGCTCGCGGCCGACGATGCGACGCTCATCGTCGACGCGGTCGCCGAGCCGCGACCCATGTCGCCCGTCGAATCGGGGATCACCGTCACTGCCGGACCGACGCTCCACGTCACGCGCCTCGATGGATCGACGCTGCGGGTGCTTCTCGACCGCGAACGCCTCGCAACGACAGCCATCCCGGCACTTGCACGGCGCGCCTTCGGTCCCGACCTCTTCGAGGATGTCGTCATCTCGGTTCACTCGACGTCCGACAGTGCCGACATCCTCTACCGTTCTCACGACGCCTCGATCGACGGCCACGACGTCGACGCCCACTCGCCGACGCTACGCCCGCCGTCACGTGGGTTCGCACTCTTCTCCGAGGAGGGTTCCTCGTGGACGCCCCTCGACGTCGAAATCGCGGAAGTGCCTGGCGCATCTGGCGCGTCGTCATCGCCGAGCGCCTTCGAAGTCACCGCCCACCACCGCGCTGGCTCGCTCGCCAACGCGCTCGCGAACCAGCGCGGACGTGAGTTGGCGCTTGCGGCGGTCGTGTTGAGCTTGCTCGCGCTCGCCGTCATCAGTGTGTGGCGCGCCGAGGTGCGCGCGCGTCGACTCGCCGAGTCGGAACTAACCTTCGTCGCCAGTGTGTCGCACGAACTGCGCACACCCCTCGCCGCGCTGCGTTTGTCGGCATCGAACCTCGAGCGCGGCGTGATCAGCAACCCCGTCGACACGGCGAGCTACGGAGCACTCATCGAGCGTCAGGTCGCGCGCATGACGGCACTCGTCGATCGCACGCTGCGTTTCGCGGGGCGTCGCGAGATGCGGGCGCATGAAACAGTCGATCTCGGCGCGTTGCTCGCGCGTGCCTGCGAGGTCGCCAACGTGTGGAAGACCCGCCGGCGCGTCGAGATCGTGATCGAGCTCGAGGCGCGAAACCTCCGGGTGATCGGCGACGCAGACGCGCTCCTCTCGGCCGTGGAGAACCTCCTCGACAACGCGATCAAGTACGGCCCGGACGGCCAGACGATCCGTGTGAAGGCCGACGCCGTCCGCGGCGCCGTCCGGGTGAGCGTCACCGACGAGGGACCCGGCATCCCACGCACCCAGCGTGCGCGCGTGATGCGCCCCTTCCAACGTGGCGATGCTCACCGCGAGCCGGGCAGTGGGTTGGGCCTCGCGGTTGTCGCGCGCGTGGTCCACGACCATCGCGGCACACTCGAGCTCGAGAGCACCCCGACGGGCGGGACGCGCGCCGTCCTCACGGTGGCATCTCAATGACACGCGGCCACCTGCTCCTCGTCGAAGATGAACCCGACGTCGCGCGCACGCTCGGCGACCGTCTCCGCGCGGACGGCTTCACGGTCGAAATCGCTCCTACCGGAAGCGATGCCCTGGCCTTCTGGAGCGCGGCACCGCACCTCGACGTCGTCCTCCTCGACATCATGCTCCCTGATCTCGACGGCTTCGAGGTCTGTCGGCGAGCCCGTCGAGCCGCGCTCGACACGCCGGTCCTCATGCTCACCGCTCGCGTCACCGTCCACGATCGCGTCACCGGCCTGCGCCTCGGCGCCGACGACTACCTCGCCAAACCCTTCGACCCGGACGAACTCGTCGCGCGCATCGAAGCCTTGATCCGGCGCGCACGCCGTCCGCGCCACACCCCGCCGACGGTGACCTTCGGAGATGTCGAAGTCGATCTCGCGGCTGAGGCCGTCCGCCGCTGCGGCGAGCCCGTCGCGCTCAAAGCCCTCGAGTTCCAGCTCCTGCGCCACCTCGTCCTCCACGCGGGACGCCCGTGCACACGCCGCGAACTCCTGCGTGACGTCTGGGGCCTCCACCACGACCCCGATACACGCACGATCGACGTGCACATCACCTGGTTGCGCTCAAAGCTCGAGCCTGATCGGCGCCATCCGCGCTACATCGTCACGTCGCGCGGCGTCGGCTACATGTTCGTAAGCGACGACTCCGCGTCGCCGTGAGCGACACTCCGCTGACGGCCGGTGATCCCCAGGCACGCTGAGCGCGACCGCTCGCAAGCCGCCCTGTTGCACTGCTCGACCGGGCTGTTCGACGCATGAGGTGCTCGAAGGGCCAGCCCGACTCCCATCGCACCCACGGTCCACGGTAAGCTCACGCAGTCCACTCTCCCACGAACCACGCCGCCCATGATCTCCCCCCGTACGTCGCGTGACGAAATCCTCGCCAAGCTGCGCGGCAAGGTCGACGCCGAGATCCCGATCTTCATCGCGAGCGCAGGCTCGGGGCTCGTCGCGAGCCTGCTCGAGAAGCACGGCGCCGACTGCATCAACACCTTCTCCGGTGCACGCCTGCGTGCCAACGGCATGGGCACGATGTCGATGCTCTGGCCGATCCTCGACAGCAATAAGCAGACGCTCGAGTACACCGAACAAGACATCCTGCCGGCGATGTCGGGCGCTGCGTTCGTCTGCGCCTGCCTGAACGCCAACGACCCGTTGAAGGACATGCGCACGGTGCTCCAACGCTGCCTCGACATGGGCATCGCGTCGGTGAGCAACATCGGCCCATCGATCAGCTACGTCGACAAGGACAGCGAGATCTACAGAGTGCTCACGAGCGCCGGCATCACGCTCGACAACGAGATCGAGATGTTGAAGCTCGCCAAGGAGATGGGTCACGTGTCGATCGGCCTGGCGTTCGACGAGGAAGACAGCTACCGCATCGTCGGCGAGGCCAAGCCGGACGTCTTCTGCTTCCACGCCGGCACGACGAAGGGCGGGCTGAAGGGCTACGACTCGGGCGAGACGATCGCGCAAACCGCCGAGCGCACCGAGGCCGTGTACACCGAGGCTCGACGCCTACACCCCGACGTGCTGCTCATCGCACATGGCGCAGCGCTGGAGACACCCGAAGACGGACAGTACATGCTCGACCACACCACCGGTCACGGCATCTGGACGGGCTCGTCGACGGAGCGCATCCCGATCGAGAAGGCCGTCTCCGAGACAGCCCAGCGCTTCGCTTCGCTGCGGAAGCGCAGCTGATGAAAACGCACGACGACAACGCGACGGGCCCGCTCGTCGCCATCCTTTCCACGCTCGACACGAAGGCCGCCGAGACGGACTTCCTCGCGCGGCGTGTGCGCCAGGCCGGCGGTCGGCCGCTCGTGCTCGACCTCGGGCTGATCGGCCCGCCCGGCATTCCCGCCGACGTCACGCGCGACGAGATCGTGAAGGCCGGCGGCTCCGACATCGCGATTCTGCTCGAAGCGCCGACGCGCGCGCAGTCCTCGCCCGTCTTCATCGCCGGCGCCCAAGCGATCCTGCGCGACCGCAACGTCGACGCCGTCATCGGGCTCGGCGGCACGCAGGGCACGTCGAACGCCTGCGCGATCATGCGCGCGCTCCCGTACGGGTTGCCCAAGCTCATGGTGTCCACGGTGGCGTCAGGCGACACGTCGTCGTTCGTGGACATCTCCGACATCACCATGATGTTCTCCGTCGGCGACCTGCTCGGGCTCAACCCCTTCACGCGCAAGGTGCTCGCCAACGCGGCCGGCGCCGCGTGCGGCATGGCCCTCGCCGACGTCGGACCGATCACATCGAGCAGCGACCGCCCGATGATCGGCATGACGAACCTCGGCGTGCTCACCGACGGCGCTGAGCTCGCCCTGTCCTTCTTCGAGGAGGCCGGCTACGAGGCCATC
>JAJDEO010000013.1 GCA_029259745.1 Planctomycetota bacterium | reverse complement strand
GATGCCCTAGTGGTGTGATTCAAAAGTTGGCGTCATTTGTTTCACGCCCTCCTCGCCGCTGGCTGTGTTGCATCTCCTCGACGAATCCACCCATTCGCCTGCGGCGATGCGCCTTGCCAGCGACGACGATGACCCAAAACTCATTTCGCGAACTTTTGAATCACACCACTAGACCGGAGCCCCGTCATGAAGAAGCTCTTGCTGCTCGCCGTTCTCGGGACAGGCGGGTACTTCGCCTACGACATGACGACGGCGTCCGTGGACGACCTCAAGCCGGCCCAGGCGGCCGAGGGCGTGCGCCATGCCGAGACGACGCTCGACGAACTCGAGGCGGCCGGCGCGACCTTCGCCGACCTCGCGCGCCCGGGCGTCTACACGCTGATCGTCGTCTCCTCGGATCGCTGTCCGCCGTGTCAGAAACTCGAGAAGCGCCTGCCGGCGTTCCTGTCTGCGCGCCCGGATGTCGTCGTCATGACGGTGGATCTGCCGTCGAGTTTCTCGGCCGGCTCCGAGCAGGAGGCGCAGAAGATGATGGCGTCCATGCAGGCGCGCAACGGCCGCTACAACGTGGGTTCGACGCCGCACGTCGAGATCTTCGACCCGTCGGGCAAGCCCATCGCCCGCGACGACGGCAGCGACAAGGACGGCTACGAGCTGCTGCAGGAGTGGATCGCCGCCGAGGGCTGACAAAGAACGTCACCGTGTCGTCGCTCGAGGGATATCCTCGGGTGCATGGGGAGTTCGACGACAAGGACGGTGTTCCCTGGCGCGTGTCGCTCGACGCGTGAGCGGGGCAACGCCTGAGCGGGCGCTGGCTAGTGGCGCTCGGGGCGTGCGCGGCTGCGATCGCGTTCACCGCGTGGTGGGTGCTCGAGGAGCGCGGCGCGCACGCTTTGGTCGACGTCGTCGAGATGTCCGAGCGGCGCGATCCCCGTCGAAGCGTTGCGGTTGGGGGTATGTCCGCGATCAGCAGCGCGACGGCGATGCCCGCGGACGTCCCTCTCATCGCGCTCGAGGCCGCTCGTCCGTGTCACGAAGGTGCGCATGCGAACGGTCGACTGGACGGACGACGGTCACGAACTCGACGTCCGCGGCCTCCTTCCCGGCACCTACGAGGTGCGCCTTCAGCGCAGGCTCGCAGCAAAGGACCGCCGCCCGTCCCGCGCCATCGACGTCCTCGCTCGCCAGGTCATCGAGGTGGGCGACGCTGCCATGCATGCCGTCACGCTCACGCTTCCGTGAGCGTCACGTGCCGCGGACGACGACGAGCGTGAGGTCGTCTTCTTGGTTCTCAGCGCCGTTGAAGCTGGCGAGGGCCTTGACGATCGCGTCGCGCTGGCTGGCGGCCGTGCCGGGCTGGGCGAGGAGCGCGTCGAGCGCCTCGATGCCGAAGAGCTCACCGGCGGCGTTGCGGGTTTCGTTCGCGCCGTCCGTGAAGAGCAGCATCGAGTCGCCGACTCCGAGGTCGAGCGTGCGGTCCTGGTAGGCGGCCTCGTCATCGATCCCGAGGGCCAGGCCGATGTCGGGGCATGGGTCTTCCCAGGTGCTGCCGTTCGCGCGCACGACGCGGGGCCGCGGGTGACCGGCGACCGAGTGCACCATGCGACGCGTGGACGGATCGTAGATGCCGTACAGCGCGCTGACGAAGCGCCCCGTGTCGCCCGTGTAGCGCTTGCAGAGGTTGCGGTTGAGGAAGCGCAGCAACTTCGCAGGCTCGTGCGACGGACACTCGTGCAGGTGCGTCATGGTGTGCGTGATCGCCATGAGCACGGAGGCCGCGGGACCGTGGCCCGCCACGTCGGCGATGAGGATGCCCCAGCAGCCGTTGTCGAGCGGGAGGAAGTCGTAGTAGTCGCCGCCGGCGCGTCCGCTGGCGCGGTAGTGCACGGCGATCTCGAGCGTCGGGATCCACGGCGGTGCCTTGGGCAGCAACGAGCGCTGGATCTCACCGATCGCGGCGTGCTCGGCGTCGAGCTCGGCGTTCGCCGTCGCCAGCTGCCGCGACAGGACGAGGTTGTGGGTCGCACGGCTGAAGAGGTTCGTCATCCAGACCATCTGCGGGAAGCTGTCGGGGTCGAAAGCGTCCGCGCGATTGCGCATGTGCACGACGAGGTTTAGCGCCTCGCCGCCGTCGAAGACCGGAATCGCCGCGAGCGAGCGCATGCCCTCGAGATGCTTGAAGCCCGGGTCGTTCGGGTTGGCATGGAAATCGTTGATGAGCTGCGGCTCGTTGCCGTAGATCAGCTCCGACAGGATGCCGCCCTCGATGACGGGCAGCTTCTCCGGTTCGATCCAAGGGTCGGGCTGGTTCGTCCAACGGTTGTCGCGCGCGACGCGGAAGGCCGGGGCCTCGAACCCGCGGCGCGTCAACGACAGGAACCCGTCGACGCGCGTCATCTCGGCCATCCGGCCGCGATAGATGCGGACCATCTCCTGCGGATCGGTCTGGTGGCTGACGTCGCGCATCGTGGCGACGATCTGGTCGAGTCGCGTGCGCCAGTCACCACCGCCGAAGATATCGCTCTCGTGCATGGCGCCATTCTGCGGCCCGCTGCCCGTGGGCTCCAGCTCCGTCTGATGGCGCGCTGCTGTCGGCTTGCCCGGGTGTTGCTCGGACGATCGTCGCGAGGTCGCAGCTGGACCTTGCAAGGAAGGATTCAGGCGCGATTGCAGGAGGTCGGCCCGGATGAATCCGGGCTTGCTCAGTCGGCGTGGCGACGCGCATAGGCGTCGACCGCGTCCATCAGCTCGCGCTTGCGCGCAGGGTCGAGGAAGGACGCCTCGAACGAGTTGCGCGCCAGGGTCGCGAGATGGGCGTGCGTGAGGTCGAGTGCTTCCTGACAGGCTCGGAAGTTCTCGCCGAGATAGCCGCCGAAGTAGGCCGGGTCGTCGGAGTTGATCGTGACGAGGAGATCGCGCTCGAGCATGTGCTTGATGTTGTGGTCGGCCAGCGTGTCGAAGACGCGCAGCTTGACGTTCGAGAGCGGGCACACCGTCAGCGGCATGCGTTCGTCGACGAGCCGCGAGACGAGCGCTTCGTCCTCGACGCAGCGCACGCCGTGGTCGATGCGCTTGACGGCGAGCAGGTCGAGCGCCTCGTGGATGTACGCGGGCGGGCCTTCTTCACCGGCGTGGGCGACGGTGAGAAAGCCCGCGTCGCGCGCGCGGTCGAACACACCTTCGAACTTGCTCGGCGGGTGGCCTTGCTCGGACGAGTCGAGGCCGACCGCGATGATGTCGTTCTTGTAGGGTAGCGCGTGCATCAACGTGTCGTGCGCGGCGGCGGCGCTGAGATGGCGCAGGAAGCAGACGATGATCTCGTGCGAGATTCCGTAGCGCGTCTTGCCGTCACGCAGGGCGGCGCGCACGCCTTCGAACGCGCGCTCGAACGGGATGCCGCGGTCGGTGTGCGTCTGCGGGTCGAAGAAGATCTCGACATGCTGGACGCCGTCGGCGTGGGCGCGTTCGATGTACGCCCACGTCATGTCGTAGAAGTCGCGCTCGGTTTGCAGCACCAGAGCGCCCTGATAGTAGATGTCGAGGAACGACTGCAAGTCGTCGAACTCGTACGCCGCCCGGGCCTCGTCGATCGACTTGAACGGGAGCGCGATTCCATTGCGCTCCGCGATGTCACACATCAGCTCCGGCTCGAGCGACCCCTCGATGTGGATGTGGAGCTCGGCTTTGGGAAGCCCTTGGATGAATGGGTTCACGGGCGCAGGGTCGTTGCTGGACATCGGGGAAACGTGGCATGCCGGAGATGCGTAGGCAAGCGCTTGACCTCAGGTCGGCGTTGAGAGGGGACTTCTTGATTCACCGCGCGGATCCGGTGAGGTCGGGGAGGGGCTCCCTGCGCTCAGCGTGTCTCAGGTCTTGGCGGCGAGGGCACGAGGCGCGCTCGCGCGACGGCGGCGTCGGTCGGCCGCGCTTCGCTCGAGGGTCTCGAGCGTCGGTCCGGCCTGGCCTTCGTCCTCGACCAAGGGGCGGATCAGCCGGGCGCCGATGCGCTCGTAGGCGAGTCGGCTGAGGAGGTCGGGAGCGGCACGTGCGTCGGCGGTTATCGCGTTGAGGACCTCCCAGGGCGTCGTGCAACCGCGCGTCTCGCGCGCCATGAGTCGGTTCAGCGCTGACGAGAGGTCCAGCGCTGAACCGCCTGCCGTCATGCCTTCGAAAGCGGCGGCCACTTCTCGACTGAGGTCATCTTTGAGGTTCGAGTTCTGCAGCTCGCGGGCATCGCGAGGACTGAGGTCGTCCGTGAGGTTGGGCGCGTCGAGGACGCTGGGGTAGCGAGGAATGACCCTCCTGCGCATCGATTGGAAGATGTTGGCAGCCTCGAGGGTGTGGGCCGGCGAAAAACAGTGTGCGACGGCCTCGGCCGGTGACGAGCCGGCTGCGATGAGTTCCGTGCCGGGTCGACCGGGGAGTGGCAGACCGTTTGTGCATGCGACCCGCAGGTGACGCGGCCACATCTGCAGGTTGTTCTGACCCGCGCGAACCGCTCCGAAGCCGGCGAGCACCGTGTCGCCGCGCTCGGTAGGAATCGAGGCGCTCTCGTCGATGGCGGCGATCGCAGTGAAGCCATCGTCACCGGGTTTGTAGCAGCACTCGATGAGTTGGACTTGATCTCCGTGCTGGCGCATCGCGTCGTAGATCTCGTCGACCCACTTCGCGTCGCCCGTGTCGCGGACGACTTCGCGAAGGTCCGGCTGGTTGCTCGACTCGCGCCCAGACCACGGATGATCCGGGTGGACGAGCGACGCGGCAGCGCTGTTTGAGCGCGCCACGAACGCCTCGATCGATTCGAGAAGAAACTCACCCAGCGTGCGAGTGGTTACCGAAGTGTCGTCAGCCATGTCCGCATCCCTTTGACTCTCATGGATAGTTTCGTCTCAATCTGATCCTAACAGCGCGTTGAAAAACCCATCCGGCGCGCCGCATGCACCCGAGTGCGCCTGTGCAAGCGCGGGAGCGTCGACGAATCCACCGATGCGCCTGCGTTCCCACACTCGCAAAGACACACTCGGTCACTCACGGCGCACTCGGAGCAGTTCTTCAACAGACTGCTAACGCTGTTTGCTCGACTCGGGGGCGCAGCCGGGGCGTCCCTCTCCACACGTCCACGGCCCACGGAGGTAGGCTAGGGGCGTTCGATCTTGATGGGTGGGCGGCTTACACCTCTTTTCTCGAGGCCGGACATGCCGAAGAGAGACGCCGGGCCAAGGCGTGGTGGGCTCGCGGGGAGACGATGCGATGCGAGTTGATTCCGGTGCGCGACGCGCGCTGTTCGAGGTTCGTTCAAGCGGGCTGGCGCGTGCACTTGCGTGGCTCGTGGTTCTTGCTACGGCGAGCGTTGCGCAGGTCAGTGTGGGGACGCCGGTGCATCCGTCGGCGCCGCGTGATGTGGGCCTCGGGACGACGCCGGTTGCCGCCGACTTCGACTGCACGTGGAAGTCGGGCACGCCGTCGCCGATCCCGCGCTTCGAGGCTGCCACGGTCGTGATCGATGGTCGCGTGTTCCTCATCGGTGGCTTCGAGACCGGCTCACTGATCGCCTCCTCACGCGTCGACATCTACAACCCCGCGACGGACACGTGGACGACGGGCACCGACGTTCCCGGCATTCCCCCGACGCACGCCGGCTACGACGTCGACGGACGTCACATCTGGATCGCCGGCGGCTTCGCGGGCGACAACCCGGGCCCGACCACCGACGCCGTCCTCAAGTACGACACGGTCGCCGGCACGTGGACGGTCGGCCCCAGCTTGCCAGCGCCGCGGGGCAGCAACGCGCTGGTGCGACTCGGGCGCAAGCTGCACGTCTTCGGCGGCGTCGGCGTCAACAAGAGCATCGACGAACCCGAGCACTGGATCCTCGATCTCGACGATGTGTCTTCGGGGTGGTCGACGGCCGCGCCGCTCCCGCATCCACGCAATCATCTTGGCGGCGCAGCCCTCGGCGGGCTCGTCTACTCGATCGGTGGGCAGCTCACGCACGACAGCGCACCGACCGACACGCGTTGGCTCGAAGCCTACGATCCCGAGACGGACACGTGGACCCAGCGCGCCGAGCTCATCGAGCCGCGCTCGCATTTCGAACCGAGCACGTTCATCTGGAAAGAGAAGATCGTCATCGCGGGAGGGCGCTCGTTGATCACGGGTCAGAGTGCGATGGCCAACATCACGATCTACGACCCTGTCACCGACGCATGGAGCGAGGTGACACCGCTACCCAAACCCTTGAACGCGCCGAGCGTGCAGCTCGTCGGGAACGACGTCGTGCTGGTGGGCGGGGCCACGGGGGCCGTCGCTCCGCAAGACGATCTCTTCGTGCGTTCGATGGACTCCTTGTTCGACACCTTCACGCGCTTCAACTGTGGCGGCGACGCCTACTCGGCGGCGACCTTGGGCACAGCTGTGAGCGTGGCCCCAGGCTGGTGTGCCGACGCATGGTTCGCCGGCGGTGGAACGTTCACCGGTTCACCTTCGCTCGAGATCCTCGGCACGCCGAACGACACGCTCTACCGCAGCGAACGCAACGGCTCGAGCGGCTCGCCGTCGCAGTTCAGGTACGAGATCCCCGTCGATCCCGGCACGTATCGCGTGACGTTGCACTTCGCCGAGATCTACTGGGGCGTGCAGGGGCCACCCGGCGTCGGGCGGCGCGTGTTCGATGTGACGCTCGAGGACAGTCTCGTGCTCGACGACTACGACATCTTCGCTGACGTGGGGCCCGCCACGGCCGTCACGCACACCTTCGATGTGCCCGTGCTGGACGGCTTTCTCGACGTCTGGCTCGTCGCCTCGAAGGACCAACCGAAGATGTCGGCGATCGACGTCATCAAGATCGCGGCGCCCGAGTCGGCGGTCGCTGCCAGAGCGCCGGGATCGCGTCGCGCGGCCCAACCGTCGTTCGAGCTCGTCGTCGACGAGCTGCCCGCCAACACGGTCGGGATGTTCGCGATCGTGCGTGGGCCCGACGTCGACAACGACCAGCTCTCCTTCGAGGCGACGCAGATCGAGACACGCGTCGTCGGCTGGCGTGCCGCGGCGCTGGGCCGCCTCGCGCGTTCGGGCGCCGTGACGCTGGCTGCGCGCGTGGACGAACACGGCGTCGCGCGCCTTGCGATCCCGAGGATGCCCGGTGTCTCGATGACGGATCACATCGCGCTGCTGCTCGATGTCGAGGCCTCGTTCGTCCACCCGCGCTCGGGGGTCCGCGCCGCGCGCATCGAGGCTGTGCGCCACTGACGCCCGGGGCGCGCCGAAGTCACGTACACTTCGGGGCTCCTCCCATCCCGGATCCCCAACATGTTCAGGCCTCCCCTGTTCCTGCTTTCTCTGTCTCTGCTCCCATGCCTGGCCCCGACGTCGGCTGCCGACACGCTCTTCGTCGACGCCGATCTCGCCACGGGCGCCAACGACGGGTCGTCCTGGTCCAACGCCTTCCAGGGCTCCGACGGCCTCCAGGTTGCGCTTGGCGTCGCGCTTTCCGATGACGACATCTTCGTCGCCGAAGGCACGTACTTCCCGACCACCGGAACCTCACGCACGGCGTCCTTCGCGCTTGCCAACGGCGTCGAGCTCTTCGGCGGTTTCGTCGGCACGGAGGCCTCGCCTTCCGAGCGTCCACCCTTCGGCACGGCCCCGAGCGTGCTCGACGGCGACCTCGCGGGTGACGGCAACGGCCCCGGCGCGTTCCTCGACAACAGCTTCCACATCGTACGCACGACGGGCACGAACGCGACGGCCGTCCTCGATGGCTTCACGGTGACCGGCGGCGCGGCCACGGGTGGCGGCGCGAACAACGATCGTGGCGGCGGCATCCTCTGCCTCGGCAACGTCGGCCCGACGGTGCGCAACTGTCGCTTCGTCGAGAACCGTTCGAGCTTCGGTGGCGCTGCTGGCTACATCAACAACGGCGGCTTTCCGAGCTTCACCGACTGCAGCTTCGAAGACGGTGTCGGCGGTTCGTTCGGCGGCGCGTTCGACATCGCCGGCGGCAACGGCGTGGTGTTCGAGCGTTGCTTCTTCACGGGCAACACCGCCGGGCGTGCCGGCGCCCTCGAGATCTTCTCGAGCAACAACTGCGTCGTGAACAACTGCGTCTTCACGGACAACACGTCAACCGGCAACGGGGGCACCGGCGGTGGCGGTCTTTGGATCGGTAGCGGCGGCGACACCGAAGTGCGCAACTGCACGGTCGTCGGCAACACGTCGGTGAACAACAACGTCGGCGGTCTGCGCATCCAGAACGCGAACCAGACGACGGTTCGCAACTGCGTCATCTGGGGCAACATCGGCCCGGCCAGCGCCACGATTCAGCAGGCCCAGATGAACCAGGCTGCCGACGCGAGCTACTGCCTCGTCGAAGGTGACGCGAGTGTCTACGTCGGCACGGGCAACATCTCCATCGATCCGCTGTTCGTCGACGAAGTGGGTGGCGACTTCGCACTGTCGGCGGGCTCCCCGGCGATCGATGCCGCTGACAACACCGAAGTGCCCGCCGGTACGACGGTCGACTTCCTCGGCAACGCGCGCTTCGTCGATGACGCCGGGGTCGCCGACACGGGCGTCGGGCCGGCGCCGGTCGTCGACATGGGCGCCTTCGAGTTCGCGCCTGCTGGTGGCGGCCCGTTCACCGATCTCGGCAACTCGCTGGCCGGGACGTCCGGCGCGCCGGTGCTCGCATTGAGCGGTCCGCTGACGCCGCTCAGCACGCTCGACGTGTCGATCACCAACGCGCTGCCCGGCAGCACGGCCTTCATCGTGGCCGGCTTCACGGCGATCAACAGCCCGCTCAAGGGCGGCGTGCTCGTCCCCAACCCCGACGTGCTCGTCGACCTGCCCACGGGCACGGGCGACCTCATGTTCGGTGCGACGTGGCCTGCCGGCGTGCCGTCGGCCTTCGAGACCTACTACCAGGTCTGGGTCCCGGACGTCGGTGGTCCGAACGGCTTCGCCGTGAGCAACGCGATCCTCGGCACGACTCCCTGAGTCGCGGCTGCGTTCAGCGCTGGCGCGTGTTTTCCTCGAGGAACGCGCGCCAGCGCTGCACGTCCGGGTGTTCGGGCGCGAGGGCAGTGGTGACGTCGAGGAACCACTCGATGTAGCGCCGGCGGTCGTTCTGCACGTAGAAGTCGAACCAGATGTGCATGCGGCCGATGAGGTCGGTGCCGTCCTCCGTCGCGAAGTCGAAGAGCGCACGCGCCTCGGCGATCCGCCCGGCGTGCACGAGCTCCGAGAGGAGCGGCACGAGGAATGTCGCGTCGACGAGCGTCGCTCCCCGCGAGTCGTCCTTCCAGTGGCGCAGCGTCGCGATGAGGGCCTCGGAGCCGTCGCGGTCGAGCAGCGGGCGGACCTCGCGCGGCGTCGGCGGAGCATTGTCGGAGATCGTCGCGGCGTCGGGCTGATGGACACCACGCGCGACGTGTTCGGCGCGCAGCCCAGCGCCGGCGACCGGCGTGTCGGTGTGGCGCGTGGCGAGGTCGCGGACGGCGGCTGCGTCATGCTTGAGGTGGGCGTCGCAGAACATCCGAACGTATTCGCACAGCGCCGTGTAGCTGGCACGCGTTGCGCTCGCCGAGGCCTCGTGGTCACGCTCGAGGGCGTCGTGCGTGCGGTCGCTGTGGATCGTGCCCTGCGAGATCAGTGTGTCGTGGTCGAGGTCGCGGATCGTGAGGTAGGTGCGTTCGGCGTGCAGCAACGTGTCGCCGAGCGAGAAGTACGCGTGCGGCGGGGCGATGAACAGCAGCGGCTGATCGATGTGTTCCTTGCCCGCGAGGACGGCCTCCACCATCGGACGCCAACGCGGGTCGTCGAGGCTGTGTGCGTCTTGCGTCGTGTCGATCGCGACGAGCGCGTCAGCGGAACGGTTCGGCTGGGCCGCGAACTGCAGGATCGTGTGGGCTCCGCCGCTGTGCCCGATGAGCGCGAGGCGCGAGGTGTCAGCGTGCGCGCGCGCTTCGGCGTGTCGGTGGAGTAGCTCGAGGTCGCGGAATGATGCGTCCGCGGCGTCGATGTTGAACGACGTGGCGTCGCCCTTCAGATACGAGCTTCCGAGAACGACGTAGCCCCAGCTCGCGAGGTACTCGCAAAGCACGGCGTTGTCTTCGAAGGACGACCCGAATCCCGCGTGGTACTGCACCACGGGAAAGCGCCCTTCGGCGGGCGGAGCATCGCGGTGACACGCCGTCGGCGTGGCGAGGAAGGCTTCGAGTTCGGCATCGTCGACGTCGCCGACGACGTAGTCGCGAATCACGGAGCGCTCGTAGGCGATGAGGTCGTCGACGAACTCAGCGACCTCGGGGAGATCGGATGCGATCCGGAGATAGCCGCCGTGCGGCATCGATGCGCCTTCGACAGCCTGGGCCGGATACCAGACGTTGGCGAGCACGGGGCGCGCGCCACCGGCGTCGCCATAGGTGCGCGAGACATCCAGGATCCAGGAGCTCTCGAAGCCGACGGCATGCGGCCCGGCTTCGAGCTGTCCCCAGAACGGTGCCTCACCGAAAGCCGAAGAACTGAGAGCAAGCACAGCAACGAGAGCGAGCATCAAAGCATCTCCCAACACGAGTGAGACCCGATCGTCGCACGCGTTCAGAGCCCTGTGATGTTCTAAGGACTGTGACGTTCTGAAGGCTTCGTCGGCTGTCCCGGCGCGTCGAGTCGTTCCGGACTCGGCGCGTGTCCTCGTTCGTGTGCGCACGGAGTGTGCGTGTGGGGGACGACCTCGGCGTCACGCCGCGCGGCCGGCACGCTTTCGTCGTCTGCGTGGGAAATTGCACACCGCAGCGCGCGTCGAGCGCATTTACGCTCGGGGTATGACACATCTCTCGAAGTCCGCGGCGTCACTCGTGATCGTCTGTCTCCTTGCGTCTTGGGGTTGGTCCCAAGGAGCGCCCACGGATCCGGACGTATCACGCGCGGCGACGCTCGTCGGCCAGGGCAAGTACGACGAAGCCGTCACGCTGCTCGAGGGCGCGCTGGCGCGCGACCCGAGCGAGGCGTGGGCCTGGTTCCATCTCGGCATGGCTCACCACTCGGCGGGGCGTCTCGACGAGGCACTGCGCGGACACATGCTCGCGCTGCTGTCGGCGGCGTCGCGCGGACAACTGCGCGCCACGGCGAGCTACAACATCGCCTGTGTGCATGCCCTGCAAGACCGGCCCGACCATGCCTTCCAGTGGTTGCACCGGGCCCGCAATGCAGGCTTCACGAACGGCGCCAGCCTCGTGCGCGACACCGATCTCACGAGCCTGCAGAACGATCCGCGATTTGCGTCGCTGTCGGCCGGGATGTCGATCGGTTCCGTGGTCGGTGCCCATGCGACGACACTCGGTCCCGCACGCGCGGGTGGAACGGGCGGCGTGGCGTGTGGACCCGACGGCACGCTCTACGTGTCCGACTTCGGCTCCAACATCTGGCGTATCCCGAGCGGCGCCGAGCCCGAGCTGCTCGCGAGCGGTTTTGTGAAAGCCGCCGGTTCGGCGTTGGAACCCGACGGGTCGCTGATCCAGGTCGACTTCGGCGGTGCGCGCGTCTGGCGCGTGAGTCCCGAAGGCGACAAGACCGACCTCGGGTGGCAAGGCCTGCAGGGACCGGTCGGCGTGGCGCGCAAAGGCGACGGCACGTTCTTCCTCACCGACTTCAAGCGCCGCGCCGTTCTGCGCGTCGAGCCGGGCGGTCAACCGCAGGTCGTCGTCGCGGGCGGTCTGCTCAAGGGGCCGAACGGGATCTGCCTTGCACCCGACGGGACGCTCTACGTCTGCAACTTCGAAGACGGGGCGGTTCTCGCGGTGACGCAGAAGGGGGAGCTGTCGTTCGTCGCCGAACTTCCCGGCGGGGGCAACGGCCACCTCGCCTGGGTCGACGATGCGCTCTGGGTGACGGCGCGGAGCGGGAACGCGGTGTATCGTGTCACTCGTGATGGCACGATCGAACATGTCGTGGGAAGTGGCACCCAAGGGCATGCCGACGGTGCGGGGCGCAGCGCCCTGCTCGCGCTTCCGAACGGAATCGCGGCGAGCCCGAACGGCAAGACGCTGTTCGTCAACGACCAGATCACTCCCGGCACGTTCCGCGTCCGCGCGGTCCGCATCGAGCAGTGATGACGGCGACGTCTCCCGTTGTCGCGGTCGTGCTGATGGCGTTCGCCGCGGTCGGTCAAGGTGACGTCGTGAACGACGAGCCTCTCGCCGAGCGCGTCGCAGCTCGCATGCAGGCGACGCTCGACCAGGTCGTCTCGCTGGGAATCGCGGGTGCCTCGGCGGCCATCGTGTTGCCCGACGGCACCGAAGTCGTGCTGGCGGCAGGTTGGGCGTCCACGGACGACAAGGTCGCGCTGAAGCCCGCCGATCGCATGCTCTCGGGCAGCACAGGCAAGACGTTCGTGACGGCGGTCGCACACTCGCTCTTCCTTGAAGGGCGCCTCGACTTCGACCGCCCTGTGGCCTCGTTCTTCGCCGACGACGATCCCGCGCCGGCGTGGCTCGACCGGCTGCCGAACGCGCGCCGCGTGACGACGCGACAGCTGCTCCGCCACACGGCCGGGATGCCGCGCTACGTCTTCGCGCCGGCCTTCATGCCGAAGCTCACCGCCGAGATCGACCGCGTCTGGAAGCCTGAGGAGTTGCTCGAGCATGTCTTCGACACCGAGCCAATCTTCGCGCCCGGCGAGGGCTTCGCGTATGCGGACACGCACTACATCGTCGTCGGGCTCGTCATCGAGCGCATCACGGGGACGCCGTTCTACGAACTCGCGCAGTCGCGCTTCGTCGGACCGTTGGGGCTGGCCGGGAGTGTGCCGTCCAACGCGCGACGCATTCCTTGGCTCGTGCAGGGCCACGTCGTCATGGGCCGACCGATGGGCATCGCGGAACGCACGCTCGACGAGGGCCAGACGACGTACAACATGCAGTTCGAGTGGTGCGGCGGCGGGTGGGCGAACACGCCGCGCGATCTCGCCGTGTGGGCGCGGGCGCTGTACGGCGGCACGGCCCTCGACGGGCCGTACCTCGAGATGATGCTCGAGTCGGTCGAGGCTCCGTCGCTCGGTGCGAACATGCGTTACGGGCTCGGGGTCATGTTGCGCGAGACGCCGATCGGCGTCCTGCGCGGGCACGACGGGTTCATGCCTGGCTACCTCACGTCGATGGGCTACTACCCTGACGCGGACCTGGCCGCGGCGATACAGCTCAACGAAGATGATCCCGCGGCGCTCGGCAAGCCGCTCGCGGACATCTTGACGGAGATCGCGGCGGATGCGTTCGAGGAGCTGCGCGCTCGCTGATCTCGCGCTGGCGGGTCAGGGCACGATCGCCTGCAGGGCGTTCGTCGAGACGATGCCGGCGCCGTCGCTTCCGAAGGCCTGCATGTAGAGCGTCGTGCCGAGCGGGATCTCGCTCGGCCACGTTGCGCTGAGCGAGAGCGGGGACGCGAGGACGGGGAAGACGGGCGTGACGACATCGAGCGACGGCACGCCGACAGTGCCGAAGATCGGCGTGCTCGCATCGCGGAACCCGACGATGAGCATGGCAAGCCCCGGTGTCGGCATGCCGAACATGCGCACCGAGACCAGCTCGCCCACCTCGAGACTTCCCGAACCGTCGAGTTCGGGGAACTCGCTCTCCTTGATGTCGATGCACGCTTCGGCCAGCGGCATCCATGAGCGCTCGATCGTCGTCCATGGGCTCGCCGGTGCGGCGCCCGCGATTCCGAACGCCGCACCGAGGAAGGCGATCATATCGGTCTGGAGGGCATGGACATCGTCGAAGATCGGGACGGCCGGGACCTGCGCGAACCCGGGGTCGCCGAGGTCGTCTTTCTGCGCAAAGACTTCACACGTCGTGATGACGAGGCGCACGGCGTCGGGGAACATCGCCTTGGCTGCGTATCCGTGCCAAGCGGCATGCACACCGAACGTGGTGTTCTCGCACCCGAAGCAGAACGGGAGCTCGGGAGCGCACCCCACGGTGTCGGGCGTGAAGTCCTGACAGGGGAAGGGCTCGTCGTAGGTCAGGTAGATCGAGTCGGGCGCCAGTGCGTCGGCGTACGCGAGCGCAGAAAACGCGACGCGCTCGCTCAGCAACGCGTGGCCGAGCGTGGCGGCCGGAGTCTCGGAGTGACCATCGCGACCGAAGTGATTGTTCTTGGGTGGCGGACCCGACGGGTTGACGTCCGATTGGAGCGGCTGCCATGTGATTCCCGAGCGCAGGATCGCCGCGTCGGGTCTGCTACTCACCGCGTGCTGACCGCCGAGTCCCGCGAAGGGAGCGGTCGTCGAACGGTCGGGGCCGAAGGCGATCCACATCAGCACCGACGCGGCCGTGCTTCCGCCTTCGACGGCGATACGGTCGGGGTCGAGCGACGACAGCGGGCCCGTCGTCAGACCCGCACCGTGACGCAGGTGCTGGACGATCATGACCGCGTCCTTCTCGGGCATGTGGTAGTGCAGCGTGTCGTATGGCGCGATGTCCGCCCCGGCGCTGCCGGCCCCGACCAGGTCGGGGGGTACGAAGCCTGGCGGATGGAAGAGACCGTGGCCGGGAAGCGTCTCGGTGCCCGTGTCGCAGATCAACGTCGGAGCGGATGTCGTTGCGCGGCACGTCACCACGGCGATGCCACTCGCGAGGGCCTTGGCGAGACGGCGCTGAGTCTTCTCGTAGCCCGCGAGTCCTGGCGCCTGGGCGTCGAGCTGCGGGAAGTCGACGGTGTTCCAGTAGCCGCTGAGGTCGAAGTGGACGAGCACCGGCCAGCCCGTGGCGGGTTGTTCGAGTGGTGCCTCGGGAAGGTACAGGCGGTAGTCATGCAGGCAGTGGGCGACGAAGGGCGGCGCCACGTACGACCACGGCGTGGCGTTGACGGGCAAGTGCACCTGGCCGCGCGCCACACTGGCGAAGAGAACGAGGGCCACTCCGAGCGCCCATGGGCCACGCCGCATTCGCATTCTCACGTTGTCTTCCCCAGGGAGGGTCTGCCCTGAGGATACCCGACGTCGTGGCTGTCAGCGGTGGCGTCGGCCAGGACGAAGGCCGTGACTCCCGCTCTCGAAGGTGACGGCAGGACACAAGCTCCCGTCGCCGCGACCGAGGAGAACGGTCACGAGCGTGAGGTGTCCCGTCGCGACGTCGAGCACGCCATCGCGATCGAGGACCGCTTGGCGGCGGAGCGAGCGGGCGTAGTCTTTGACGCCGACGGACGCGGACGTCAAGATCCCGGTGTCAGGCGGCTGTGGGGGCCGCACCCACCCCGAGGTGCTCTCTCACATGTCACGCCTCGCGCCTTCTCTCGCGCTCGTCGTCGTCTTGGCGACTCTCGGACCCTTCGTTCCGAGCGACCACTGGTTCTTCGCCGGCTTGGCCTTTCCGCGGCCACACTTGATCGCGCTCGCGATGATCGTCTGCGTCGCTGGCACCTTGGCGTGGGCACACGCGGGTCTGCTGTCGCGGTCGCTGACGGTGCTCACGGCGCTCGCCGCTGTGCATCACGCGCTCTGGGTGCTTCCCTACACGCCCCTTTGGCAACACGAGGTGCGCGACGTGGTGGACGCGCGCGCGGAGTCGTCGGTCGCCGTGCTGATCGCCAACGTCTTCATGGAGAATCGCGAGGGCGCGGCGTTCCTCAAACTCGTCGAGGAGGTGGACCCCGACATCTTGGTGACGTTGGAGTCCGATGAATGGTGGGCTCGCGAGCTCGCTGCACTCGAGGATCGCTGGCCGCATGTGGTCGATGCGTCGCTGTCGAACACGTACGGAATGATGCTGCACAGCCGTCTCGAGTTCCGGGAGGCGCGCGTGGAGTACCTCGTTTGGGATGACGTTCCGTCCCTCTTCACGACGCTCACGCTCGCCGATGGTGACGTGGTCGAACTCATCGCTGTGCATCCCCGACCGCCTGTGCCGGGTGAGACCAGCTCGCCAGCAGCGCGTGATGCCGAGCTGCTTCAGGTTGCACAGCGCGTCACTGGCTCGGAACGCCCGACGATCGTTGTCGGCGATCTGAACGCAGTCGCATGGTCCCCGGTGACAAAGCTCTTTCAGCGCATCAGCGGCACGCTCGATCCGCGCATCGGTCGCGGGTTCTTCGGCACCTGGAATGCCACGTGGCCCGGGCTCGAGTTCCCGCTCGACCACGTTTTCCACACGGATCACTTCGGGGTCAGCGCCCTGCGGACCCACAGAGTCGAAGGGTCCGACCATCGCGCCGTTTCGATCGTCGCGACACTCTCGTCGGAGGCGCGCCATGAGCAAGACGAACCGCGCGCCGACGCCGGTGATGTCGAAGACGCGCGGGAGACGATCGCCGAGGGGCTCGAAGCGTCGGACCGCTGACGGTCTCGGCCGCGTTCTCAGTCAGCCGCCCGTGGGGTCGGGTCGTCGTCGGGGACGTCGTCCGCAGGCGGGCCGTTTTCGCTCACGTCACCGTCGATGCCGACGAGGTGCAGCGTCTGCGTCGGGAAGGCGAAGTCGATGTCGGCGGCGCGAAAGCGCTCGATGAGCGCGAGGTCGACATCCGTGGCGATCTTCTTCGCCTGCCAGTAGTCGGAGGTGTTGCAGTAGTACTGAACGAGCAACCGCAAGCTGTGAGCCCCGAGTTCGTCGAAGTGCACTTGGACGTCGGAGTCCTCGGCGATGTCACCGGTCGACTGGATGACGTCGCGCGTGATCTCGACAGCCTCGGACACTCGATCGAGCGGCGTGTCGTAGGGAAGGTCGAGACGGAACCGATGACGCGTCGAGCGGCGCGCCGTAAGGTTCTCGACGGCGTCACTGACCAGCTTCGCGTTCGGGATCGTGACGAGGTGTCCGTCGAGCGTGCGGAGGCGCGACATGCGGAACCCGACTTCTTCGACATGCCCGAGGTAGCCGCCGAATCGCACGAGATCGCCGAGTCCGAACGGGCTGTTGACATGCAGCGTGACGGCGGCGAAGAGGTCCTTGAGCGTGTCTTGCGCAGCGAGCGTGACCGCGAGGCCGATGATCCCGAGTCCTGCGGCGAGCGCCGTGAGATCGGTGTCGAAGAGGAGTTCGGCACCGATGATGATGAATACCAAGATCAGCACGAGACGCAGCACCTTGCGGACGATCTCCAAGACCTGCTGACCCGGTGATTCGCCGGCGGGCATCGCCCATTCCCCGACGCGCCGCGTCGCTGCCGTGCTCAGTCGCCACAGCACCCAGAACGCCGCGATCACGATCAGCACCATGATGGTCGTCTTCGCCGGTTCCCCGAAGTCGGGTGGGAGCCAGACGCTCTCGAGCCCCGCCGCGAGTCCGCCCGCCGCACACAGAACGTAAAGCGGACTGTGAAGGCTCGAGATCGTCGACCGCACGGAATGTTGGAACGGCGCGTCCGAGGCATCCACCGTCACCTTCGACGCTTTCAGGACGGCAGCAGCCAGCGCAAAGCCGAGGAGCACGGACGCCAAGAGCCGCGCCCATGCGTGCCACGGGTTGCGATCGAGGACCGTGTACTGCGCGAGCGCAACGACGTGATCCCAATCAGAGTCGAAGTCGTCGTGCTGTGGCGGGGGGCGGATGTCGCGATGGATCGCCGCGACGAGCTCTTCGAGTTCCTGAAGACTGCTCTCACGGATGTCCTCGAAGTCGAGGGACACTTCGCGCGCATAGAGAAGCCCGTCGCCCTGGAGCTGCGTGACACTCCGCGTGAGCCGCTCCTGAAAGTCGTCGATGAACTCGGTGCCTATCTCCGTGCGCCGCGCCTCGGCGATGTCGGCTGCGTGGTCGATCGGCTCGCCCACTCGGCGATTCTCGAGGGCGAGTCGCTCGGCGACGGTCGCAGCGAACGACGCGACGGCGGCTTCGACGACCTCCTGTGGATCGACGCGCTCAGAGGATGACCCCGGCGAGACGAGTGATTCCACCTGGCTTTGGCCCGCAGCCTGGGGCACTGCGCAGGCGAGGATGGCGACGAGCGCGGCGATCTTGGATCTACATCGGAGGAGACGCATGGCCGCCATCGTACGGGTCGGGATGCTCGATGCACGGTCGGACGGCGCCAGCCATCGACCGTGTGCTCCAGCTTGCGGGGAGCGCGTCGATCGGGATGCGTGCTGCACGACACGCTCACCACACCCTGTGACAGGCACGGCGTTCGCCTGAGGGATGCCGAACGCGTGGTCAGCGACGTCAGCGATGCGAAGGGCGACACACTTCGCCGAGAACAAAACGCTGACCGGCAGCGGTGTTCCGATCGCGGGCCGGGATGTCATGCTCGACGTCACGGAGGCGCGACCCTTTGCCAACGCCACGCTGGTGGTCGGTGGCTCGGCGGGCTACGCACCGTTCAAGGGCGGCGTGTTCGTCCCGTCGCCGCTGTTCCTCGTCCCCGGCCTCGCACTCGACGGCGCGGGAACGCTCACGCTCCCCGACGTCTGGCCGGCGGGGATCCCGTCGGACTTCACGACCTACATGCAGGTCTGGCTCTCCGACCCGACCGGGCCCAAGGGCTTCACGTCCACCAACGGATTGTCCGTGACGACCCCCTGAGCGTGTGTCGGCAGAGTGCGGGGCGCGAGGTGCTGCCCGGACAGCGATTGCGAGAGTAGACTTCGGGTTGATTCACCAACGCCTTTCGGAGCTTCCCATGACGCGTGCCGTGCTCGTCGTGATCTCATCCCTGCTCCTCGCCGCCGCGAGTTCAGGACAGTTCGCGTTGCCCACGAAGTCCGTGGCCGCGCCGCCCGAGGAGATCGCGGCCGGGCACCTGCGCCTGCCCGACCCGAGTGACGCCGCCGTGCGTTCGGTCGCTGCGCTGCTGCCGGTCGACATCGAAGCCGGCGCGACGTGGGAGCAGACGGTTCCGGTCGAAGCCGGCGGACGTCTGGATCTCGTGCCGCTTGTCGGCGTGGCCGACGCGTGGCAGGTCGAGGTGGCCGAGCCAGGCGGTGACTTCGCGACGCTCGCGGCTTGGGTGAGCGCGGGGCGTGCCGGTGCGAGCACGGAGGGTGTTGCGCCGTGGATGCCGGCGGCGCAGGCGACGCGTTACGCCCTGTCCACGTCGCAGACTGGACGCTGGTCGCTGCGTGTCACGGCGGGCTCGTCGCGCGTGAGCGGCGCGCTGCTGATGGCGCACGCTGCACCGGACGCGACGCTGGTCACGCAACCGAGCCACTGGGATCTCACGACGGTGGGGCGTCCGGCGCTGCGTGCGCGCGTCGAGTCGACGCGCGGCGCGCTGCTGCTCGAAGCCAGCGCTCACGTTGCGCACGCGAGCGGTGCGCGCTGGGTGCTTCCGATGTTCGACGATGGTCGGCACGACGACCTCGTCGCCGGCGACGGTGTCTTCGGCGTCTTCCTCCCGACGACCCATGTCGGCTCACTCGACGTACGCGTCGAAGCGCGCGGGCTCGACGTCGCGGGTGAGTTCCTGCGCACGACTCAGCAGAGCGTGTCTGTGCACGGCGACGTCGTGCGTTTGCGCGGCACGGCGACATCGCGCGCAGAGCAAGGGCGTCTGCTGATGATGCTTTCGGTGGACGTCGACGACGTCGATCGTCCGCTGCACGTTTCCGCCGAGGTGTGGGGCGCGAACGGAAGCGGTGACGTCGTGCCCGTCGCCTGGCTCAGCACGATGACGACCGCGCGCGTCGACGGCGCCGCGACCCTCGCGCTCGACGGCCGCTGGCTTGCACGTGCGGGCGTCACGCAGTCGCTCGAGCTGCGCCACGTCCGCATCCAGGATCCCGACACGCACATCCCGCTCACGCGCGCCGACGTCATCGACCTGCCTGCGCCCGTGCTACCGCGCTCGGCGTACGAGCCGCCCGAGCCCATGGACGCGGCGATGCTGACGGGCTACGGCTTCGCGCTCGCCGGGAGTTCCTTCGGCACGACGGGCGCATCGAGTGGGTCACGGACGCTGTCCGAGCCGGGCGTCCCGAAGATCTCGAAGTACAAGGTGACGGAGCGCGCGCTGATGCTCGTGCACGGCTACTGCAGTTCGCTCATGTGGGATCCGGGCGACTTCAGCGGCAAGCGCATCGTGTTCATGGACCCGGACGCGAACCGCAGTCACGACGAGTTCGCGCAGCTCATCGGCACGGCCGGTCTGGAGGTCGACTCGTTCGGCGTCGTCGCCCACAGCCAGGGCGGTCAGGCGGCGCTGCACCTGCTCACGTACTACATGAGCGCCCTCGATCTCGCCGAGGGGCCGCGGCGCATCCAGTCTGTCGGCACGCCGTATCAGGGCACGCCACTGGCGGGCAGCCTCGCGTCGCTGGGCGCTGTCTTCGGCCAGGGCTGCGGCGTCAATGACGACCTCGCGCCGGCGGGCTCGACGCTGTGGCTGGCGGGCATCCCGATGTGGGCCCGCGCCGAGGTCCACTACTGGACGACCTCGACGGGCGGCTTTTGGTGCAACTTCGCGACGAACCTCGTGCTCTCGAATCCCGAGGACGGCGTCGTCGAGCAGTCGCGCGCGCAGCTGGTTGGCGGCAACAGCGAGGGCCACAAGACGGGCTGGTGTCACACGACGGGCATGAACGATCCGGCGCAGTACAACGACCAGTCGCGCAACAGCGAGATGGACGCCCAGGCCGCGCGTTGAAAACGACAGCGCCCCTCGCCGCGCGAACGCGACGAGGGGCGTGTGTGCTTCGGTGAGCGCGTTGCGCGCGTCGACTACGGCGTGACGCCGAGTACGGCGTTGGACAGCGCAACACCCTTGACCGCGCCGGCGTCCTGGATGCCGAACTGGATCCAGAGCTCGATGCCGCCGGGCGTGCCCGCGGGCATCTCGAACGGGAGGTCGAGCGTGCCCGTCGGCGAGGTGGCGACCGGGATGAGGAAGCCGAGCGCGGGAACGAGCGTGCCGCCCTTGAAGGGCACCGACGCGTTCGCGGTGCCGAACACGATCGCGGCCGTGGCCGCGGGTGCGGCGTTCGAGAGGGCGAGGACGTTGGCCGTGCCCTCGGCGAGCGTACCGCAACCCGTCAGGACGGGATCACCCGTGGTGCCTGCCAGGGCGTTGCCTTCGTCCGTCCACGCCTGAGGTTCCTGCGGCGCGATCGAGACGTTGTCGATGCTGAGGTCGAAGCGCGTGAATCCGAAGAAGAAGCCCGGCACGAACGTCGTGAACTCGATCCGGTCGACGCCCGCGAGGACGTTCGTCCACGTGCGGCCGGCGGGGAGGATCGGCTCGAAGGTGACGGGGTCTTCGTCGCCTGCACCATTCCAGCCGGCCGGCAGGGTGTCGGAGAGGACGTCGACGACGTCGGCCGAGAAGGTCGTCCACGGCATGCCGTTGCCGTTGAGCGTGCCGAGGTTGGCCCAGACCTGCGCCGGCGGGGCGCCGCCGAAGCCGTCGTCGTCGTAGAGGATGACGACGAGGTCGCGCGGCACCGGCGTTCCGAAGAAGTTGATGTTGTCGACCTGCACGTCGATGCTCAGCCGCGCGGGGCCCTTGAGCGTGTAGTCGCCGAGGAACGCCGGGCTCGTGTTGTTGCGCGCGGCGATGCCGAACGTGTCGACGAAGTCGTCCCAGTGGATGCGCTCGGCCGGGTTGCCGCCCGTGGGGCTGACGGTGTTGAAACCGTTGATCGACCAGCCTTCGGGGCCGGACGCGAAGTCGACGGCGTCGGACGAGGGCTCGTTCGCGGCTGCGCCGGCTGCAAGGCCCGCGACGAGGGCGAGCGGCATGAAGCGGATGGACATCGGGGTCTCCGAGTGGGGTGTGCTCAAGTGTTCTCAGAACAGTGTGGAACAGATCGGTTATCCTGTCCAGCATGGATTCGGAAACAACCACGAAGCGCCCGAAGAAGGTCCGATTGGCCCCTTTGACGCCCGGTGAGTGGGCTCGCGTGGACCGCGTGGCGCGCCGGTTGCACGGTGAGATCACGGCGTTTCTGGCGGGTTTGCCACCGACCGCGCGGCATGCCAGCGGCCTGGCCCGGCACCTCACCGTCGATCGCACCACCTGCCAGCGCGCCGTCTTCGTCGCCACCAGACCCTATCCCGGTCCCGAGCTCTTCGCTCGGTTGCCCGGCGTGCGCGGGCTGCGCCTGATGGCCGAAGCCGCGCTCGGCGCCGATCCGCCGGCCGAGGCCGGGCTCGTCGACGGCTTCGCGGCCGCCATCGACCGCTACCAGGAACTCGTCTCGCAGCTCGGGCGCAGCACGTCCCAGCTCATCAAGCGCATCGCGTTGGGGGACGGGCACGAGCGAGCCGAGCCTTCGGCGGACGTCCCGGCGGCGCGCACGGCGCTCTTCGATGCTGCCACGGCGGTGACGGGGCGCGCGTCGGACTGCTGGGTCGCGGTGTACGTCTATCGCCCGTCGCCAACGGACGCGGCGCAGCTCGAGGTCGTCCACGCCAACGGCCTCATCGGTCACACGGCGACGGCCGACGCGGTGCCGCTCGTCGTGCACAACTTCACGACGCCGTCGCGTTCGGCCCCGGCGCGTGACGACGAACGCTTCGCGAACCTCGAGCATGACCTCGTCGAAGGCCGCAGCCCGACCGTGGTCCTCGACGACTTCACGACCGACCCGCCGCCGCTCGTCACGTCGCGTCAACCCCACGAGTTCCTCGTGCAGTCGATCGACGAGAGTGCCAGCCCCGGCTTGCGCGCTGTCGACCTCATGCTCGCCGCGCGCACGACGGTTTCGCATCCCGCGCAGCGGCACCCGGCGATCGAAGAGGTCTGGGCGCTCGTCAACTTTCCCGCGCGGCATCTGCTCTTCGACGTCTACATCCACCGTGACCTCGCGCGCACGGCGCTCCCGTCGCTCGACACTCACCTCTGGGGACCCGACTTCGTCCAGCGCGTCGGCGACCGCTGGCAGACACGCTTCACGGAGTCGCCGACGCTGCAGCTGCTCGACACCCCGCCGCGCACCTCGCCGCCGGCCTACCCGCGCATGGCCGACCTCACGCGCCACGTGTTCGAGCGCAGCGGCCTCGACAGCGCCGAATACGTCGGCCACCGCTGCGACGTCGCGTACCCACTGTGGCGCAGCGGCTACTGCATCAGCTTCGACTTCACCCGCCCCGACGACGACGAAGGCTGACGCTCAGGCGGGCGGGCCAGCGACGGTCGATGCCTCAGGCCGCCGTGGTCAGCAAGCGTCCGTCGGGCTGGCGCGCCACCGAGGCGACGACGCGGCCTTCTTCCTCGATCACGCCCTCCTGACCGGCCATCGAGAGCGTCGTCGAGTACCAGGCTGTCACGACAGCAAAGTCACGGCCGCCTTCGATGGCCTCGACGCGTTGATCGAAGGACGCCACGGTGACTCCCCCGAACACGGCGCGGATCTCGTCCTTGCCCGTGATGGCTGGCATGGTGGGAGAGCGTCGCACGGCATCGGCAGTGTGCAGTTCGGCGTAGGCGATTGCTCCGGCTCAGAAGAACGGGAGGAAGCCCGACTTGAGCAAGCGGCCGTAGCTCTTGCTGCGGAAGCCGGCGATCTGCGCGAGGGCGAGCTGCAGCGCGGAGCTCGCCTGCTTGGCGCGCTTCTTCAGAGGCTTGACGTTCGTCTTGCCCTTGTCGATCAGCTTGACACCGAGGTCGCGAGCCTTCTCGGTCGCCTTCAGCGCCTTGGCCAGCGATTTGCGCGCGAGGTCACCGCGCGTTACGTCGGCGAGCGAGTCGGACGCGAGCGCGGCTTCGAGGTCGGTCAACGCCTGGTCGAGCGCTGAGCTCGCGTCGCCCATGACCTTGGTGACGGCGGCGATGTCCTCGTTGAACTGTGTCATCTCGATGCTTCCGTAGGCGTCGATCAGCAGCAGTGCGATCGGTGTCTCGGCATCGCCGATCTCTGGGTAGGGGCCCGTCAGCTCGAAGTTGTTGAAGTAGAGACGCGCTTTCTTGCCGAGCTCCTCCGCGCCCCAGCGCAGCGTGAAGGCGAGCACGCTCGGGAGGCCGCTGATGCTGACGACTTGCTGGGCGGAGAAACTTCCCGGGGACGCGCCGGTCGGGACACCGGCGCGGAGTGTGAGCGTCGAGCCGCTGAAGCTGATCTCCAGCACGACTTCAGCCGTGGCGGGCACGAACACCTCATCGCCGAGCGTGGACGTTCCGTCCGTGGCGCGCACCACGAAGCCCGCTGTGTCGGCGTCGTAGACGGCCTCGAGTCGGTAGCGATCGGCACCTCCATCACCCGCTGCTTCGATAAGCACGGAGTCGGTGCGCGTTTCGAAGAAGCCGAACGTCTGGCCGTCGACGAGCCCGTCTGTCTTGTCGGGATCGAAGGCGAGGCGCACGCGAGCCGTGAGGCCGCTGGCGATGAACGAACGCGCCAGCTCAGCCGTGAAGGCGGCGTTGTCGCTCTTGGCCGTGAGGAGCGCGCGCTTGTCCTTCTGGCCGACTGTGGCCGGCTTGTACTTGGAGGCCGACTTGTAGCGGACGTCCTTGATGTCGCCGTCGTCGACGACGTCGATCGGTAGCGCCTTGGGATTGAGGTCCGTGAGGACGATCGAGCCACCGATGCCGAGGAACCCGGGGCCTGTGTAAAAGGGGCAGCCCGGAAGAACGGACAGGACGATCGCGAGCAGGGCGTAGGTGAGCGCGCGTGACGAGGACGTGGAGCCGAACATGTGAGTCTCCGCAGGGACGACGTCGCCATCGTGCCATGGATGTGTCGCTTCGGCATGACAGCGGAGCGCGTGCTGCGAGCGAAGCGAGAGAATCGCGCCGAGACCGTCGACGACTCTGCGCCCGTCGAGAGCGAGCCCGTGCGCTGCTCTCGAAAGCATCGCTGGTCAGGCCGTGCGCTGCCAGCGGTCGCGCAGGAAACGCTGACTCGGCAGTTCCACCCAGCGCGTCATCAAGCGCGCGAACAGCACCGAGAGCACGGCGCCGACGGCGAAGATCACGAGCGCTTGCCACGTGGCGGCCGTCGTGACGTCGTCGGCGTCCGTCGTCCAGAAGGCGAGCGCCGCGCCGGGGATCAGGAACGCCTGGTGGAAGAGGTAGACCGAGTAGATGTTGCGTGAGACGTGTCCCCACGGCTTCCAGGCCAGCACGCGTGCGCAAGCCAGCGGCAGTCCGTGTGTCGCATAGAAACACGGCATGAGCATGAGGCAGATGCCGAGCACGAGGGCGAAGCGCTGGAACGTCCAGAAGGTGATCCAGAAGATCGCGCCCAGCGCGGGGTTGTAGAGGAACGAGTGCTCGTCTTGCAGGGGCAGCGACCCGGCGACGGCGACGAGCGCGAGGCCGCCGAGGATCAGCGCGTGGGCGAGGCCGGTATGACCGAGGGTCGCGCGCGACGCGCGGCCGCGGAAGATCGTCAGCCACGCGAAGAGCAGGCCGAGCAGGAACGGCGTCGCCCGGAACCACGTCAGGTGGTAGAGGTCGGCCATGACGTCCGGAACGTCGGCGCCGTGCAGGAACGCGTAGAGCGGCACTTCGGCGGCGCCCGGCTCGGCCAGCAGCGCGACAGCGCGGGCGGCGATGCTGAGCACGACGAGCGTTGTCATGACGAACACGGGGAACCTCGTCCGCATGACCCACATGACGAGGAACGGCAGCAGCACGTACATCTGCATCATCAGCTCGAGCGACCACCCGACGGGGATGATCGTACTCTCGCCGAAGATCTTGCTCACGAAGAGCAGGTTGAGCAGGAGCTGATCGAGGTCGACGTCGAACTCGTCGGCGGCTGCGTAGAGGAGCAGCGCGACGAAGTAGAGCGGGAGGATGCGCGAGATACGGCGCACGAAGAAGTCGTGCAGGTCGAGCTTGCCGTTCGCGACGTGCTCCTTGAAGAGCAGGTACGAGAGCAGGAAGCCCGAGCCGAAGAAGATGATTTCCGAGCCGAGCGCCTGCCAGGCGATGTTCAGCGTCGACGGAAACGTGGCGATGAAGTCGTCGAGCCCGGCCTCGGGGAGCAGCTGCGAGAGGCCGAGCACCGTGTGGAAGAGGACGACGAGCAGGATGCCCACGGCGCGTACGCCGTCGATGACATGGCGGTTTCGCTCTTCGCGCAGGATGAACGTGGGCTCGTCGGCGGCCTGGCTCTCGGACATGCAGGGAGCTTGTGTGATCGCGGGCTCGCGGTCCAGCGGTCACTCGGTGCGAAGTCTGGCGACGGCGGCGTTGTAGCGCGGGTCGGCACGCAAGCCGGCGAGCGCGAAGTTGCCGGTGAGGTCGTCGACGTCCGACCAGCCTCCGGCGAGCATCTCGTCGAGCCACGCGAAACACTCGTCGAGCCAGGCGGCGCGCTGTGAAGCGTCACCCTGCGACGCACGGGCCAGCAGGCCGAGCGCGATGCGGCGGGCAGCTTGGTCGTCGCCGACGTGCTCGTGCATGCGGCGGGCGTCGGCGGCGCATCCGGCGAACTCGGATGTCTCGAGCTGGACGAGTGCGCGCGTCCAGAGCTGGTTGGCGTAGGTCTTGCGCGCCGAAGCGTTCGTGGGATCGTGAGCGAGGAAGATGCGCTGCGACTCGAGGGCGCCCGTCAGAACGCGCAGCGCGTCGGGATGTTGGTCGTTGTCGCGGAGCAGGATGCCGAGCGAGAGGAGCACTCGCCCGCGGTCGCCGTGCATGCGCGGGAGTGGCTCGGGGCGCGCGAGTTCGGCGTCGATGACGCCGAGGGCGAGCAGGAAGTTCTCGAGAGCGCCGGCCGGGTCGCCGCGGTTCGTGAGCATGATCGCGTAGTCGGAGTACGCGGCGAAGCGCGGTGCGCGCATCATCGGCGCGTCGGGCGTGCGCGTGTCGAGCTCGTCGAAGAGTTCGAAGAACGACTTGAAGTGACGCTCGGAGGGCTCGAAGTCGCGCAGGCCGTTGTACATGCGACCGAGGAAGTAGTGCGTCATCGCAAGGGCGTGAACGACGTAGTGATCGTCAGGGCGGCGGTCACGCAGCTGGGTCTGGAGCGCCAGAGCACGCTGCAACGCGACGCGCGCCTCGTCGGGGCGGCCGAGCTGGTGCAGCGCGTTCCCGTGAGTTGCAAGGCTGAGGGCGAGTTGCTTCTCGTCGTCGAAGTCGCCGGGTTCGAGTGCGAGGGCCTGTTCGCTGAAGAAGATGGAGCGCGCCGTGGCGTCCAGCGATTGCTCGTTGAGCCCGCGGTCGCTGGCAAAGATTGCGCGCCGGTAGTGCAGGCCGGCGAGCGCGCGGCGAGCATCGAGAGCGTCGGTGAGTGCGAGCCAGCGTTCGAAGCTTACGGCGGCTTCGGCGCGTCGCTCCTCGGCGGTTTCCGGCGAGCCGATCATGTTCTCGATCGAGCCGAGCTCGACCGTGGCGCGCGCGAGAACTTCCAGTCCGGCCACGTGCTCCGCGTCGCCGGCGAGGAGCAGACGTGCACGTGCCGCTGCCTCGCGCATCGGCGTTCGAGCTGCCTCGTAGTCGCCCAGCTCCATCTCGATCAGGCCGACGCGGAAGAACGCTCGCGCAGTCGCCTCGATGACTTCGGGAGTGTCGCCCTCGCGCGCGGCGATGCTCTGCGAGAAAGTGAGCGCGTGTTCGAGCATCTGCGTGCGGACCGGACCGAGGCCGGGGACGAACTCGAGTTCGTGACGGGCGACGTCGGAGATCACGTCGACGGCGCGTTGGGCGTCGGCGAGGTGTTCCTGGGCGCGGTCCAGCGCGGCGGCGGTTGCGAGCTTGGCGTCGCGCTCGGCGTCGAGCGCGAGCTGCGTACGTTCGTTCGCTTCGCGTTGGGCCAGGGCCCAGGTGACGGGGCCACCGATGGCGACGAGGGCTCCGAGGGCGAAGGCCGTCGCGCGTGCCGGATGGCGTTGGACCCAGCGTCGCACGCGCAGCGCCGGGCCGGGCGGCGAGGCTTGGATCGCGCGTCCCTCGACGGCGGCGAGCAGGTCGTCGCGCAGGGCGGCGGCATTCGCGTAGCGCCGTGACGGATCGCGATCCATCGCCGTGAGCACGACGGTCGCGAGCTCGTACGAGATGCTCGGGTTGATCGTGCGCAACGCATCGGGGCGTCCCTCGAGGATGCGTTCCCGAAGGTGGTCATGCGACGCGACCGGATAGGGCGGGCGCAGGGCGAGAAGTTCGTAAAGCGTGACACCCAGCCCGTAGATGTCCGTGCGCGCGTCCGCGGGCGGCGCGCCGCGGACCTGCTCGGGAGCCATGTACGCGAGCGAGCCCAGTGTCGCGCCGGTGCGTGTCAGGCGTGCGTCACCGTCCGCGAGTGCGAGGCCGAAGTCCATGAGCATGACGTGGCCGGCACGCGTCACCATCAAGTTGCTCGGCTTGACGTCGCGGTGCAGGACGCCGTGCTCGTGGGCGTGTTGCAACGCATCGGCGGCTTGGACTCCGAGCCGCGCGATCGCCTCGGGCCATGGCGCGTGGGCGCTCGCGCTCGCCGACGAACGAGGCGCGCTCGGCATGTCGTCGCGCCGCTCGACCACCGTGTCGACGCCAGCGAGAAGATCGAGGCCGGTAAGGTGGTTTGCGGCGCGTCCCGCCAGCGCCTCGGCGATCTCCGCGAGCGTGGCTCCTGCCACGTGTTCCATCGCGAGGTAGGGGACACCCCGCTCTTCGCCGGCTGCATATACCGGCACGATGCTGGGATGACGCAGTCGCACCGTGGCTTCGATCTCGCGCGCGAAGCGTCGGCGTGCGCCCTCGAAGTAGAGCAGCTCGGGTCGCACGAGCTTGAGCGCGACTTGGCGTCCGAGATCGACCTGCTCGGCGAGGTACACGACGCCCATGCCGCCGCGCCCGAGTGTCCGCAGAATCCGAAACCCTGCCAGCTCGGTGGGGACATCGACCGCTCCGTCGTCTTCGAGGAAGCCGCTGTCGACGAGAGCGGCGACGCGTCGCCGGATCGCTGCTGCGTCGTCGGGGTGATCGGCGCATATGGCCGCGAGAGCAGCTGGACCGTCCTGCTCCATGCGCTCGAGGCACTCGGCGACGAGGTCGACGATCCGCCGGTCGTGGGTGTTGCCAGTGGTCATTACTCGTCGCTCCGGTGATCCCATGATATCTCCCTCGGGGAATCCGAAACGAGCCGTCTGAGTCGCGCGCTCGTTTGCGCGGAGCTACGATCGCGACATGACGCCGGAGCCATCACCGTTCGATTCGGCAGCCGAGTTCGCCCTGTTCGCGCGCGGCGACGAGGCCGCGCTCGAACGCCTCATCGCCGCGCACCTGCCCGGACTGCGCGCGTTCGTGCGCGTTCGACTGGGGCCGGCGCTACGCGCCAAGGAGTCGGGCAGCGACGTCGTGCAGTCCGTGTGTCGCGAAGTGCTCGAGCACATGGATCGCTTCCAGCATCCCGGTGAGGGCGCGTTTCGTGCCTGGCTCTACACGACGGCCATGCGCAAGATCAGCAATCGCGCCGAGTACTTCACGGCTGCCAAGCGCGACGTCGCGCGCGAGGTTCACGACTCGCAGGTGCTCGGCGCCTATCAGGCGATGCCGACGCCGAGCCAGTTCGCGATGGGGCGCGAGGCGCTCGAGCGCATCGAGTCGTCGCTCGACGCGCTCTCCGAGGATCAACGCGAAGTCGTCCTGCTCACGCGCATCGTCGGGCTTTCGCGCGCTGAGGTCGCCGAGCGCATGGAACGCACGGAGGCGTCGGTCCGGAGTCTGCTGACGCGGGCGCTGGCCGAGTTGTCGGACAGGCTCGTCGATCCAGAGTGAGGCAGTCCACTCGCCATCGGGGCTCATTGCTGCGTGACGCGCGACGTGCGGCGCCGCTTCTGTGACAATGTGCAGCCCGGGCAGGGCTCCCACGCGCGCGCAGACCATGCCGCGCCCCGCGCCCGAGCAGTCTCATCCTCACATCACACCCTTGGAGCGAAACATGAAGACGAAGTCTCTCGCCGTCGCCGCGGCGATTCTGGCTGCACCGGCGCTGGCATCCGCGCAGGTCGCGTCGGCCCTTCTCATCGAAGACGGCGTGCTGCCCGGTGCGCCTGGGCAGACGGTCGGCTCCATCAGCAACACGGCCGTGAACCATGCGGGCGGCTACGCCGTCTCGATCAACGGCGAAGACGGCGTCTCGACGTTCAGTCACGTCTGGGGCAACGCCACAGGCGGCGCGGGCACCGTGCTCCGCACCGAGTCGACGTTCGGGAACTACGAGCAGACGTCCTTCGAGAGCTTCTTCGGCTTGAGTGATGCCGGCGAGGTCGCGTACAGCCCGAGCGGCACGGACACGGTCACGATGACGACGAGCATCGAAGCCGTCTTCATCGACGACGTGCCCGTCCTCATCGAGTTCCAGCCGACGCTCGGCTTGCCCGGGCAGTTCTGGACCTTCGGCTCGCGTCCGACGATCACGGCCGACGGCATCCCCTTCTGGGTCGGCGGTTTCGCCGACACGCCCGGTGCGACGACCCAGGGACGCGGCCTCTTCCGCGGTCTCGGACAGGTGCCGCTGCTCGTCCCCGGCGACGTCGTCACCGACCTGCCCTTCCCGCTCGACGACGCTGCCACGGTGTCGTTCGACTACCGCGTCTCGGAGTTCGGCACGAACTACATCGCCGAAGTCCAGATGGAGAGCGGGTCGATGACGAACGACGGCGCCATGGTGATCAACGGCGACGGCTTGCTCGTCGACGGCTCGGTGGTCCGCGAAGGCGATCCCGTGCCGGCAGCGGCGGGCGGCCTCGCGGGCGAGAACTGGGACAACTTCGACCTGTTCGGTATCAACGAAGCCGGCGACTACCTCATCACGGGTGACACCGATGCCGCGGCGGCGAACAACGAGATCGTCGTCGTCAACGGCCAGATCATCCACCGCGAGGGCGACGCCCTCTCGGGCGCCACGCTGACGGGTTCGATCACCGGCGCGGCACTCAACGAAGACGGCGATGTCGCGTTCATCTGGCAGATCGAAAGCGACGCAGGTGCGATCGAGGCGCTGTTCCTCAACGGCGGTCTGCTGCTCGAGGAAGGCGACCAGGTCGACATGAACAACGACGGTGTCGTCGACAACGACTTCGTCGAGTTCAGTGGCATCTCCGCCCTGAGCATGAGCGACCGCGACGCCGATGGGAACGTGAAGCTCTACTTCACCGGTGACGCGATCGAGTCGGGCGCTGAGGTCGAGGCGTTCTTCTGCCTCGAGACCTCGGCGACGTTCATCGGCATCGGCTGCGCGCTGGAGGGTGTCAGCGGCGATCCTGACCTGTCGGGTGAAGGTCCGCTCACGAGCGGCTCGTCGAACAGCGTCTCGCTCGCCAATGCCGCACCGAGTGCCGTGTCGCTGCTGTTCGTCTCGCTCGTCGAGACGCCGGTTCCGTTCAAGGGTGGCACGCTCAAGACGGTGCCGATCCTGACGTCGGTCGGGCTCACCACCTCGGCGACGGGCACGATCGACCTGCCCTTTGCGTGGCCCGCCGGTGTGCCGAGCGACCTCGATGTCTACTTTCAGTGGGCCATCCAGGACGCTGCGGCAGTGAAGGGCGTGGCGCTGTCGAACGCGCTGCGTGCGACGACGCCCTGAGCGCGTGACGAGAGATCGACGCGGGCCGTCGGCACCTCGTGTCGGCGGCCCGTGTGTCGTTTCACGAGCCGTGACGCCTGCGATGGACGCGCGTGCGCCCCGCGCGACGAGAGGTGTGATTCAAGTCGTTGGTGAGGAGGGCGCGAATGACGCGAACTTTTGAATCACACCACGAGCAGCCTGTGGAAGAACTGCTCCGAGTGCGCCTGTGCGAGCGCGGGAGCCTCGACGAATCCACCGATTCGCCTGCGTTTCCACACTCGCACAGACACGCTCGGTCACGCGCGGCGCACTCGGAGCAGTTCTTCGACAGGCTGTTAGCCGCGCGCGCGGTACTCGCGTCGCAGGCCGGCGATCTGTTCGGCGGTGGCGGCCAGCGACAGCGCAGCCTGGTCGGATGCGCCGAACTCGGCGAAGTTCGCCCGCGCCTGGCGCAGGGTGATGTGGTTGCTCTTGGAGACGGCGTCGAGTGTGTCGACATCGATCCCGTCGTCCTCCCAGCAGCACACGGGGCAGACCTGGTGGAACCCACGCGCCTCGAGCACGAAGTAGTCGCAGCACGGGCACTGGTAGCGGTGTTCGCGAAGCATCAGGATGGGGCAGCCGAGGATCGACGGATGAGTTGCCGAGGGTAGCGCATCGACCTCGCACTGGCGACGTACGACACGCGCTCCTCAGGAACCGCTCTGATGATCACTCCTGCTCCGATGTCACGGCGTTCCGTGCTCGCTCTGGTCCCCGCAGCGTTGGCGACGGCTCGGCTCGCGCGCAGCGAGGATCCGATGCCGACCCTGCGTGCGCGTACGCTCGTGATCGTTCGCCACGCCGAAAAGACAGCGGCCACGGATGACCCTGTGTTGTCGGAGCGCGGGCAGGTGCGTGCGCGACGCCTGGTGGAGTTGCTCTCCGGCGCTCGCGTCACGCATCTCTACGCCTCGCAGTTCCGTCGTACGGTGCAGACGCTCGAGCCCCTCGCCCTGCGGCACGAACTCGACGTCACGAGCTACGACGCCCGCGACCCAGCTGCGCTCGTAACGGAGATCGGATCCCGCGATGACGCCGAGATCATCGTCGTCGCGGGGCACTCGAACACGTTGCCCGATCTCGTGTCACGCTTCGGCGGCGTGCTGACGGGCCTCGACGAGCGCGGTTGGCTCGACGAGTCCGAGTACGACCGCGTCGTCATCCAGACGCTCGTCGCCCTCGACGAGCACGCACCCCTGCGTGCCGTGCAAACGCTCGACCTACGCGTCACGCTCGACTGATCGCGAGTGAGCCCGGGGTCTTCAGGGACTCGTGCTGCTCAGCGCGTTCGTCGCCGCGAAGTTGGACGGCCCGACCGTGTCCGGAATCCACACCTGCCAGTAGATCGTGAAGGTCGTGCCCGGCCAGGTGAAGGCGAGCCCTGCTGCGCCGGAGGCATCCGTCGGCAACGGCACCAGCAGCGTGGGAGTGGGGACGAGCACGCCGCCCTTGAAGGGCGCAAGCAGCGTTCCGGTGCCCAGCACGAGGATGGCGTTGGCATTCGGTGCTGCGGATGAAACCGCGAGCGACGCTTCGGTGTCGGGACAGATCGTCCCCGTCCCGACGAGCGTCGGCACACCCGCCACTCCGGCGAGCCCGGCGCCGAGGTCGGTCCACGCCGACAGCGGAGGGCCGACCACGCCATTGCACTGGACGCTCCGGCCGAAGATGTCACCGCTGTCGACGAGCGTGTCGGTCCACACGAGCACGCCGTTGCCGAGTGTCGTGCGCGCCGAGGCGAGACGCGACTTCCCGCTCACCGTCGTCGCGATGTCCAAGGGCAGCCCGACGGGGCCCTGGTCGTCGAGTTCGTAGCCTTCGATCACGGCCTGGTTGAAGCCCGACTCGCGCTTCCAGGACACGATCGACTGGTAGCCCGACGTCGTGATCTGCACGTCGGTGGTGGTGTCGCTCGTGAGTGACTTGACCGACTGCCCGTCGTCTCCCCAGAGGCGTGTGCCGGAGGCGCCGAAGCGCTGGGCGAACACACCGGACAACGCCTGGTTGGACGACTGCTCGCGCCACGCCACGATGACCCCGAGGGGCCCGAAGCTCGCCTTCGGTGAGACGCGCACCTGGTTCGTGTTCGTGGAGACGGCGACGCCGTTGGTCGGAAAGTTCGGCACGCCTCCGCCGTCGACGTGCTGGACGTAGCACTGCAGCTGCGACGACCCCGCGTCGTACCAGGCGAAGACGGCGCCGCCGTCCGGCGCCGGGGCGAGGGAAGGGAAGTTGCCGAACTGCAGGGAGCCGGTGGTGAAGACGGGCAGCAGCGAAGGTCCCCACGCCAAGCCGCCGGCACTCGTGATGCGCTGGGTCCGGAGCTGTCGCGGTGAGCCGAAGCTGCCCGTCTGGTGGACGATCGAGATGACCGCGCCACTGACGCCGAGTGAGGTCGACTCGATCAAGTCGGCGACGGAGTAGGTGCCCGTCGTCGGGGTGAAGACGACGTCGTTGGCCCATGCCGTCGTTCCGGCGGCCGTGATGCGCTGCACGCGCACGGTGCTGTCTTGCGTCCAGGCCACGATCGCACCGCCGGCACCATCCGAGGCGATCTTCGGCGCGGCGACGAACGATCCGGTGTTCGTCAGCTGCACGCCACCGGTGCCCCAGATCTCCGTGCCGTCGGGCGCGATGCAGGCCGCCGAGATCTGCGTGCCCGTGCCGCCGTCGTCGCGGTAGACGAGCAGCGCGTCGCCGTTGCTCGAGGTCGCGAGGCCGTAGTCCTGCGTCGACGAGAACCCGCGATCGGCGACAAGCACGCCGTTGTGTGCGAGCGCCTCGTTGCCCTGGTCGTCGAGTCGCTGGACGCGCACGTCGAACCCGTTCGCGATCCCGTCGAACCAACTCACCCAGACGCCGCCCGCCGGTTCGGCGACGACCTTGGGTTGCGTCTGGTCGCTCGTGCCGTCGCCGATCGAGAGACTCGTGGCCGCGTCGGTGGACCACTGAGCGGCAAGTCCTGCACAGAGGACGAGGGAGAAGAACGTCGAGGTGACGAGTGCACGCATGCTGTGGGTCTCGCTGGAGGGGGCTTCACGATAACCCGCGCGTGACGATTGCGCCGGGTCCCAAGAGCGGACGACCTCCGGCGCGAGGCAGCGGGGCGCCGCGGTCTTTCGGCGTCCCATGTTGCGTATCGAGCGATAGGCTGGGGCTCCGTCGTCCTCTCTTCGGAGCTCGTCATGCTGACCGCGCGCCTCTTTCGTGCCCTCGTCTGCCTCGCACTCGCTAGTTCGCCCGCGTTCGCCGACGAGATCATCGTCGATGCGGCCGGCGCCGGAGACTTCCTCAAGATCCAGTCGGCGATCGATGCCGCGCTTCCCGGTGACGCCATCCTCGTGCGCAACGGCGTCTACGGTTCGTTCGTCCTCGACAAGCCGCTGACGATCACGCCCGACGGCCTCGCCGTCGGCGAGAGCGTCTTCGTCGCGGGCACGGTCGTCGTGCGTGACCTCCAGCCCGGCGAGGTCGCCGCGATGGCTCGGCTCTTCCTCGAGTTCCTGCACGTGCGCGACTGCGACGGCACGTTCATCGCCGACTTCGTGAACCTCGGTCCGCCGTCGACGCCGGGGTCCGAACAGTACGCGATCGAGCTCGTCGACGCCGCCGACGTGCGCTTCCGACAGGTCGGCTTGAACCCCGGCAACGGCAGCGGTCGCGGCGGCATGCTCGTTCTGCGTTCGCGTTTCGAGGGTGAGGGCGTCGCCATCGATGGAGCGCGCGGTGTCGCGGGCAATGGCGCCGAACCGAACGGCGGCAGCGGTGGGCATGGCATCGTCTGCGCCGCGGAGAGCGACGTGACGATCGCCGCCGGACGTGTGCGCGGTGGGGGCGGCGGCGACGCGCTCTTCAGTCCCAGCGTCGAGTGGATGGGAGGTGACGGAGGTGACGCCTTCGTCGTCGAGGACGGCGGCCGGCTCGCGGTGGGCGGCACGATCTACATGCAGGTCTTCGGCGGGACATCCGGGCGTGGTTCGCTCGTGCAGGCGGGCGCGCAGAACTGTCCGCTCGAAGGCGCGACGGGCACCGGAGTGCGCGTGTTGTCCGGCGGCGCGGCGCGCCTGTCATCGGCCATCCTCATCGAAGGCGGGTTCTCGCTCTGCTTCGACGACGGTCCGCCGACGGTCGTCGAGGGATCGCTCACGGTTGTCGATCCTCCCGACCTCAATCTTCACTACGACGGCGGCATCTCCCAGATCGGCCTGCCAGCGAAGTACGAAGTCGTCGGCGTGCCGGCCTCCCAGGTGGCGTTGCTGATCGGCATCGAGCCAGTCGTGCAGCCCTTCGCGAAGTGGAAGGGGCATCCGCTGCTCGTCGCTCCGCTGGCACTCGTCACGGGCTTCACGCTGTCCGAGAGCGGGTTCATCTCACTGCTGGCAAATGTCCCACCGGGACTGCCGCCAGGCTTCACATTCATCGTGCAAGCTGCTTCGATGCGGCCCGACGGTTCGTTCCAGCTCTCGAACTCGAGCCCGGCTGTCGTGACGATTCCTGCCGATGAACCCTGCGACCCGATCCCATGTCCGCCGACGAGGTGACGCCGGAGTGGACGCTTTACCTTCTGCGCTCCGAGCGCCGTGGGGCGACGTACGCGGGCATCGCGCGCGACGTCGAGCGTCGGCTCGAGCAGCACAACGGCGCGTTACCGGGCGGTGCGAAGGCCACGCGCGGCGGTCGCCCCTGGGGTGTCGTCGCCACGTGGGGGCCGTTTGTCGATCGCGGTGGTGCGCAGCGCGCCGAAGCGGCACTCAAGCGCTTGTCGGGGAGTGCGCGACTCACGTTCGAGTGGAGCGACTTCTCCTGAAGGCTGCGCGCTCGATGTCTTGCGGCGGCGTCGACCGCCGAATCTCGTTGCGCAGACCCGGCGTTTCCCGACGAAACCTGAGCCTCGATGGGACGAATCCCGGTCTATGCCGCAGACTCCTAGGGTGCCTGGACGGCGAGCCCGTCGTGCATCCACTCGAAGTGCGGACCGAAGCCGTCGGGATACTCTTCCTCGAGGCACTGGCACTGCACGCGGATGACCTTTCCGTGAGCGAAGACGCACGTTTCGAGCGCCGTGTTGCGCGTGCTGCCGTAGTCGACGACGACGCGAAAGCGTGCCGCGGGCAGTCCGCTGATGCGTGTGTCGCGCCGGTCGATCTCGACGACGCGGCCGTCTGACGGCCAGGCCTTCTCGCGCTCGTCGAGCCAGTCGGCGAAGTCGCTCTCGCTGACTCCGTCGACGGTGCGGACGATCATCTCGGCACGCGTGTTCCCCGCGTCCGTGAGAACCTCCCAGGTGATCATCGAGCCCGCGCGCGTGCGCTTCTCGTTCAGCGCCCCGTACTCGAGTACGTTGAAGAGCCACAGCCCGAGCTTGGGATCGGCGTAGGTCGGCTCCCAACGTTCGGGGACGACGGACTGCAGCGCTCCGAGCACGTCGGCCTCGATGTCACCCCAGCGCGAGGCTGATCCCGTGAATGCCATGACGAGCAGGCCGGGCCCGTGGCGATAGGCGGCCACGCCGGTGCGCGCTCCTTTGCGCGCGAGCTTGTGGTCGATGAGGATCGCGTGCTCGAACAGCTGCGCGGCGCCGCCGATGTTCCAATCTTCGGGCTCGCTCGGTTCGCTCAACTCGAGCCACTCGACCAAGGCCGGCAACCCGCCCTCGAGGTCGCTCTCGCCGGGCAGTGGGAAGACGGCCAGCGACGATGTCACGCCCGAGACGCGCGGGCCGACGAACGTGAGCTGTCGCGGGGAAGACTCTTCGGCGAGCAGCCAGCCGTCGGGTGCCTGGAGCGCGACGCGTTTCGTCTGGTCGTCGATCGTCGTCTGTGCGGCGACGTCCATCCCGAGCGCGAGCAGGATGCCGAACGTCGCCAGAACAGTGCGCGTCGTGATCATGAGTAGTACTCCACGAACGCGGCATCCATCGCCTGGATCGTCATGCCGTAGACCTCTTCGAACACGGCATGGGGCGGCTTTCCGTCGCGCAGCGCCTGGAGGAAGGCGGGCCACTTGTCGTCGTGCGGGCCTTCCTTGAGGAACTTGATGAACGCGCCGGCCTGTTGGTAACGGTTGTGCGCGAGCGAGCTGCTTTGCGTCGTGTCGCTGCTGTAGAGCAGCGAGGGCAGCTTCACGAACTCGGGCAGGGGCGTGTATCCGCCGCTCTTGATGATGCCCTTGATGCCCTTGGCGGGGTCTTCGCCCGGGAAGACGGTGCCTTCGAAGTACACGGCCATGCCTTCCTGGAACCAGCTCCCGCCACCGCGCATGTTCATGCGGTTGGCGACGAGCTGGTGCGCGCCTTCGTGATAGTTCACCGGGTCCTTCGGCGACTGGTAGTACGTGGCGTAGTAGTCACGCCAGGCGTGACCGGCGCTCTGCGCAGCCGACGCGCGCGTGACGCGTGCGATGAGCTGGTAGTAGTTGTAGTAGCCGTCGTTGGTCTTGAAGAGGAAGACGGGCATGAGCGGCGCGCCCTGGCGCTCCTCGAAGGGGAAGACCTTCTTGAAGCGGTCATAGATGTCTTCCATCGTCTCGAGGTACTTCTTCCCGGCGCTGCTGTCCGTGAAGACGATGTAGTGGTCGCTGCGCAGCACTTCGAGATCCTCGATCTTCTCGAAGTAGCCGACCGTGCGACCGTCGACCATCTCCTGCGACCACTGCGGATCGTTCGAGACGAACGCGGGCAGCTCGAACGTCAGCACGACGCGCGCGACGTCCTTGCGGCGATGCGACTTGGCGCGCTTCTCGCCGACTTCGGCGAACGAGTACCCACTGCGCGTCTCTTCCTCGAGCAGGCCGTGGATGACGGTTCCGTCCTTGAGGTGCAGTTCGTCTGCGGAAGACTCGGGGGCCGCGACGAGCGCGGCGACCACGGATGCAGCGATCGTGGCGCGGAGAGAGCGGGTGGCGGACATGCGGGTCGTTCCCAGGGTGCGATCGAGGGGCGAGTGAGAAGAACGAGCGCCATCGTATTCGACGGGAGTCTTTGGGAAGCTCGCTCCCGAGGATTCTCGCCGGAGCGGCACCATGTGCGGTTTTTCACTCGCGGTTGCCGAGATCACGAGTCGACACGACATCGTGATCACACAGTCGCACGTGCTCGTCGGGCTCATCGCGGGGCTGGCCGTCCTCGTCGGCGTCCTGATGCAGTACGAGTCGATGAGCCTCCTCTCGCGCTTGCTCCTGCGGATCAACCTCCAGCCGCGGCGGCGAATCCTCATCGTCATGCTGGGGATGCTCGTGTTGCACACCGTCGAGGTCTGGATGTTCGCGGCCCTCTACTACGTGCTCGACGGGCGCGGCGCGCTCGGCTACCTCGACGGCCCGATCCAGGAAGGGGCGCTCGACTATGTCCATTTCTCCGTGGTCACATACACGAGCCTCGGCCTCGGGGAGCTGGTTCCGCACGGACCGCTGCGGATCCTCGCGGGCACCGAGGCGCTGCTCGGGCTGAGCTTGATCACGTGGACGGCGTCGTTCGCGTTCCTCGAGATGCAGCGCGACTGGGCCGAGTACCGGCGTTCGGTGCGCGGTTGAATGGCGGCGCCTGCGGCCCACGATTGTAGACTCACGGCTCCGCTCCGAGACGATCCGCGTGACGACTCCGCAGACACCGACCGATCCGAACCGCCGCGATGTCCTCGCGTCGGCTGCGCGTGGACTCGCGGCCCTGGGCGCCGGTGCGCTCGTCGGATGCGGTGAATCGGGTGGGACGAGCGGCGTCGCGGCGCCTGCGGTGATCCGTCGGCGCAACCTCGGCGACGTTCTGCGCGTCGCCGTCGTGGGGACGGGCGGTCGCGGTCACGGGCACCTCAAGGCGCTCGGCTACATCGACCCGCTCTGGGAGTCGCTGAAGAAGCGACCGCCGCCGCAGGAGCGTTTGGCCGACGTCGAGGTCGTCGCGGTGTGTGACGCCTACGACGTCTATCTCGACAGCGCCGTCGCGGCCGTCACGCGCGAGGGCGGGCCGTGCGGCCGCTACGTCGACTACCGCGAGCTGCTCGACCGCGAAGAGGTCGACGCCGTCGTCATCGCAACGCCCGATCACCTGCACGTGCCCGTCTCGCTCGCCGCTGCGCGCGCGGGGTGCGACGTCTACGTCGAGAAGTGCATGAGCATGACGGTCGCCGAGGCGCTCGAGTTCGAGACCGTCGCCGAACAGACCGGATGCGTCGTGCAGGTCGGTCACCAGGGTCGCCAGGACTCACTGCATGAACTCGCGCGCGAGATCGTGCGGCGCGGCGACCTCGGCGAGGTCAACCAGGTGATCATCCCTTTCAGCCGCGGCGGTCCGACCGCCGGGTGGAACCAGAAGATCGTCGCCGAAGGCGGGCCGCCGCGCGACGAGGTGCACTGGGAGCAGTTCCTCGGCCCGGCGCCAGCTCGCCCGTACGACGTGCAGCGCTTCTTCGAGTGGCGTCGCTACTGGGACTACAGCACCGGCATCGCGGGCGACCTGATGAGTCACCAGCTCGATACGGTGAACCATGTGCTCGAGCTTCCTGAGCCCGACGCGGCCGTGGCCTCGGGCGGCGTTTACCACTGGCTCGACGAGCGCGAGACGCCCGACACCTTCTCGGCGTCCTTCGAATACGCCGACCGCCGCCTGTCTGTCGTCTATGCGGCGACGCTGAGCAACGGTCACGGCAATCGACCGATTCGCTTCATCGGGAGCGAGGCGACGATGGAGCTGAACTGGGAGATCAACGTCTACCCCGATCGCCATTCGACGCTGTACGCCGAGGACCTTGCCGCTGGCACGAAGTGGCCCGACGTCCCGTTCATCCAGGCCGGCAAGGCCGACGGCGCACTCGCGCTGACCGCCGCGCCCTCGGCGCTCTGGCTCGCCGGCCAGGGTCTCACGACGACCACGCGCGATGGAAAGTCCTACGACACCACGCGCCTGCATCACGAAGACTTCCACGCCGCGATGCGCACGCGTGGAACCCCGAGCGCCGGCCTGCCGACGTCGTTCGTCACGACGGTGGGCTGCCACATGAGCACACGCGCGTACCGCGAAGGCCGACGCGTGACGTGGGATCGTGACAATCGCCGCGTCGTGTAAGTCCGGGTGATTCATGGACGATTGTCGCGGGGGCGTGGCCGGTCTTTCGCGACAGCGGTAGATCGTCCGTGAGCAATCCCGTAGACACGAGAAGGGGGCCGCCGACGCGTGGCGTCAGCGGCCCCAACCCGCGTGTGGTGAAAGTGCTTTCGTACGTGGCGGATTCCAGCGACCCGAGGCTGCCACGGACGGATTGACTTTTTCCACACGCTCGAAGGCCCACTCACAGGCCTCCGACCCTGTCCGTCATCACAGGATGTCGAGGATCTCGTCGATGGCCGGCACGCGGGCGCGGTAGTTGTTGTCCTCCGAGATGCGTGCGTTGAACGGGAGGTCGCCGCGTTCGCCGACGATGCCGAGACCGACGGCCGCGAAGGCACGCGTGATGGTCGGCTTGCGATCGTCGTTGGCGACGGCGAGCAGCGGCGCCAGCGCCGAGGCATCGCCGATCAGGCCGAGTGCCTTCGCGACAGCCGAGCTCACGCCGAGGGTCTGCGCCGTCTCGAGTGTGTTCACGAGCACCTCGATGGCTCCGCCGTCAGCCAGCAGACCGAGGGACGTCGCGAGCTGCAGGCGGAACGTCGGCGCGACGGTCGCGTTCTGGACCATTCCGCGGAAGTCGAGCTTGGCCTTCTCGTGGCCCATGAGGCCGAGCGCGACGGCCGCGTAGCCGCGGAAGTCGTTGTCCTTCGACTCGAGGAAGTCGGTGTGGAGCGCGCCGGCGTGTTCCCTGCTGTCCATGAGGCCGAGGGCGATGACGTACGCGGCTCGGTACGAGGCGTTCTTCGTGTCTCCGTAGGCCCACCAGAGGCGGTCGATGATCTCGGGGTGGGCGTCTCTGTGCGCTTCGCCGCGAGCGTAGAGTGCCGAGGCGATGGCGGCCCAGGGAGCGTTCGACTTCGTCGACGGCTTCGTCGTCTCGTTGGCGAGCAGGCGCACGAGGGCGTCATGAGCGTCGCGACGTTGTTCGGGCGCGTCGTCGCGTGCACCGATCTTGCCGAGGCTGATGAAGGCGTAGTGACGCGTCTGGACGTCGCGTCCGCCCGTGGCGTAGTCGGAGAGCGCGTCGATGACCTCGGTGTCGTCCATCGTCGCGAGACGACCGAGGCCGATCGCGACCGACTGACGCACGGCGTTGTCCGTGTCGCGATCGTTGAAGACGTCGAGCAGCGGACCGATCGACTCGCGCATCGTTCCGCCCGCCATCTTCGCGAGAGTCGTCGGGATGTAGCTCTTGATGAACGTGTCGAGGCGCCGGTTGTCGAGCTGCTCGATCAACACGGGGAATGCGTCGCCGATACGCTCGTTGTCCATGAGGCCAAGCGCGACGATCGCGCAGACCTTCGTGTCGCGCTCGGAGTCGGGCAGCTTCTCGACGATGTCGATGAGCGGCTGGACGGAGCGCGGGTCGTCGATGAAGCCCAGGCCGAGCGCGCCGAAAGCGCGCACGAACTGCGGCACCTCGCCACCGCCGACATGGCGACGTCCGGCCGAGCTGGCCGTCATCAGCGCTGTCAACACGTCGATGGCATCACTCGAACCGAGCACGCCGAGCGAGATCGTGGCCGAGGTCTGCACCGAGAGTTCATTGTGCGCGAGCATCGGAAGCGCAGCCTCGACGACAGTGCTCTCGCCCTCTTCGGGTACGGAGCGTGCGAGCGCGAGGATCGACGAGTCGAGGATGTCGCGGTCGTCCTCGGTGGCCATGAGCGTGAGGAGGTCGGGCAGGATCTTCTGCATGATGTCGTCGTGCGTGGGACGGTTGGACGACGTGCTCGGGCCGTTCCGTCCACGGCCGGTGAGCGCACCGAAGCTGCCCGACACCGTCTTCTGTGCGCCGACGCGGTTGCGCAGGTTCAGGTAGCGGTCCTTGTTCGCGTCCCACCAGAACTCCCAGCCGTCGTAGCTCGGACCGAAGTCGACCGAGCCACCGGTGCGCGGGCCCTTGCCTTGCCGGCCGCGTTGGCCGGCGCCTCCGGATGCCCCGCCACGAAGTCCGCCTGCGCCGGAGGCCGGCGAGCCCGCGCTGGCTCCCGCGGCGCCGCCCGGTGTCGCGGGAGGTGTGGCCGCTCCCGAGGCAGCGCTTCCGCCGCCGGCCGAGTCGCCGGAGCCTTTGAACTGTCCCCCGTGTGAGAACGCGGGTGACGCGCAGAGTGCTGCGAGTATGGCGCTGAGTAGGATCGTTCGCATCGTGCTGTCCTCTTGGGAGTCGTCGTGTCCGTCGCGTGTTCAAGGCAACGCGACACGAGTGAGGAACGGTGATGCGAGGGGGGCGAAACGCGCTTTTTCGAAGCTTTCTGTGCGGTGTACGGAGGTCGAAGAGCACGACCATCATGTCAACGTCAATCGTGCCGGAGTGTGACGCGACGCGCTGTGAAAGGGCTCGGGCGGGTGACCTCGAGGCGACGTCGCACCTGGCGCTGAACGCCGTGTTCAGCGTCAACGAGCGCGATCGCGTGCCGATGACGTCTCATCCGCCGCGCGCCGCGCGATCCCGCATATCATGTCGGGACGGCGTGGGCATTTCGCCGCGCTTCTCTCCCGATTCCCCGTGAGCCTCGCCATGCGTGATGCTGTCTGTGGTCTCTTGGTCGTCGCCGCCCTGTCCTCGCCCGCTTGGGCGCAACAGGTGCGCGCGCCGACGACGAACGAACTCTCCGCCTTCGACGTCGCGACCGCCACCGTCGCGACGCTCGACGTCCCGAACTCTCTCGATGGCGCGTTGGACATCGAGGTCCCGCTCGGCGACGAACTCGTCACGCTGGTCGTCGCCCCGCACTCGCTGCGCGGCCCGTCGTTCCAACTGCTCGTCCAGGACGCCACAGGCGCGCTCGTCCCGACCGTGGCTCCCGCCGTTGCCACCTTCCGCGGTTACGTCGAAGGTGTTGCCGACAGTCTCGTCGCAGGTTCGCTCGTCGACGGTGAACTCGACATCATCGTGCGTCGGGCGGCCGACGAGCCGCTCTGGGCCGTGCAGCACGTCGCGGGTCGCGAGCACGTCATCTTCAACGATGCCGACACGATCGATCCCGGCGGTATCTGCGGCGCACTCGAAGAGCGCGCTCACCACCACGGCGCCGGCGCGCAGTACGCCGGCACGCAGCTCAGCGTCGCCGAGCTCGCCATCGACTCGGACTTCGAGTTCTACACGAGCAACGGCAGCTCCGTCACCGCGACCGAGCAAGACATCGAGAACGTCCTCAATGGCGTCGACGTGATCTACCAGAACGAAGTCGGCATCTCGTTCGAGATCACGGCGATCATCGTCCGCACGTCCGAACCGGACCCTTACACCAGCACGAACAACTCGACGCTGCTCTCGCAGTTTCGCAACCACTGGCAGAGCAGCCAGCAGTCGATCCCGCGCGATGTCGCGCAGCTGTTCACGGGCAAGAATCTCGACGGCAGCGTCATCGGGACGGCCTACCTCAACGGCATCTGCAACTCGTTCGGCTACGGTCACGTGCAGTCGAAGTACACCGGTAGCTTGACGTTGCGGACGCGTCTGTCCGCGCACGAGCTCGGTCACAACTGGGGCGCGAGTCACTGCAACGGACAGTCGGGCTGCGGGATCATGTGCTCGGGCGGGTGCGGTTCACCGACAGAGTTCGGTCCCACGAGCACGAACTCGATCAACGCCACGAAGGGCTCGGTGACGTGCCTGGGGGACCCGCCGCTCATGACGCTGTCGGCGATCGACACGCCGGTCGTCGCGTCGCTCGACGCGCTCACCGTCGAACTCACCGGCACGGATCTGACCTTCGCTCAAGAGGTGTTGGTCGATAGCGGCAACGGACCCCAGAGCGTCAACGTGATCAGCTCCACGCCCTCGACGCTGCAGTTCCTGGCGCCGCAGCCGTTCTCGCTCGGCACCGCGACGGTGCAGGTCTCGAACTCGACGGGGCCGAGCAACTCGCTGGCGATGGAGTACGTCGCCAACGATCCACCGAAGCTCACGGTGCCGACGATTGCGCTCACGGGTGACACTCTGCAGTGGACCTACGGCTCAGACGCCGGCGAGACGGCCTACCTGCTGATCTCGCTCGACGGCACGACGTTTCCGTTCGGCGGGACCAACGTCCTGCTCAACTACGTGATCTTGAACGCAGCGTCGGTCGATGCGGCCGGGATCAGCGGCTTCTCGGTCGAGCTGCCCGCGTCGGCTTCGGGGCTGACGTTCCGCAGCCAGGCCGTGTTCCTCGACGGCGGCGGCTTCACGGGTGCGACGAGCATCATCTCGACGTGGGTCATTCTCTAGCAGACCTCGGCCTGAACGACTGCGACGGCTCACGGCGCGTGGAAACGCTGCCGTGAGCCGTCGCCTCATTCAGGTGGTGCGAGCGGAACTCAGGGAGTCACGCCGCGGAGCGCGTTCGACAGCGCGACGTTGACGGGCGCGCCCATGTCGGAGATCGCGTACTGGAACCAGAGCTCCGTGCCAGCGGGTGCGCCCGCCGGCATCACGAACGGAAGCTGGATCGCTCCGGTGGCGCTCGTCGTGAGGATCGTCGGCGGGAAGAAGGGGAACGGCTTGAGCGTGCCACCCTTGAACGGCACCGCGCCGCTTCCGAGGCCGAAGAAGAGACCCGCCGTTGCCGAGGGTGCCGCGTCGAGCAGGCGCAGGGCGTTGTTGCTGCCCGCTGACAAGTCGCCGAGGCCGAGCAGGCTGGGCTCGCCGGTGGCGCCGGCCAACGCACAGCCCTCGTCGTTCCACGTCTGTTCGACGACGGCGATTTCGAGATCCTCGAAGATGAAGCCAAGCGGGTTGAACGGACCGTCGTCGACGGAGAAGCTGAATACCGTCAGGCCCGTGAAATCGTAGGTGCCGACGGCATCGAGGATGTCGAGCGACGGAAGCGTCGCTCCGCCGTAGGTCACCGAGAACTGCGCGATGAAATCACCGAAGACGCCGGCCTGGTCGAGCGGCACGCCGGTCGGGCCCGACGTGTCGGTCGAGAGGAAGAAGCCATCGACGGCCGGGTCGTTGTCACGCAGAACGAAAAACGGCGGCGGGCCGGCGGGAAACGGGCTGGCGATGCCGACGGTGGTCGTGTCGATCGTGAGCTCGAACGAACTTTCGTCGATGACGTAGCCGCGCGTCGGGAAGGTCGCGTTGTTGACGAAGTCGTCGCTGTCGAGCGTGAAGGTGATCGCTGCGTCGTCGCCGACCATGGCGTTGCCGAGCGGCGGCGGCGAGATGCTGTTGAACTCGACTTCGCCGCGGATGGTCACCTGAATCGTCTCGCCGGCGAGGGCCGCCGGGCTGAGCATCAGGCTGGTGAGGGCGGCGAGTGAGAGGGCTCGTGACGGCATGGGAAGGTTCTCGAGGGAGGGAAGATCAGCGCAGCATATCAGGACGTACGCGAGGCGTTCGCAGGCCGAGGGCGAGACGCGCGATGCCTTGCGTCGTTCCGGAGCCGCCGGGCTCGTGAGAAGTGGTTACGGCGCGGCGGACGCGGGTTCGCTATCAAGGGCGCATGACGATTCATGCTGAGACTGCGCGCGGTGTCCGCGTCCTCGTGACAGGAGCCACCGGCTACATCGGCGGGCGTCTCGTGCCGCGCTTGCTCGAGGAGGGCTACGAGGTCTGCTGCCTCGTGCGTTCGCCTCGCAAGCTGTCCGGGCGTCCGTGGGCCGACAATCCCCGCCTGACGGTCACAGAGGGGGATGCGAGCGACGAGGACGCCGTGGCGTCGGCCATGCAGGGCTGCGCGGCGGCGTACTACCTCATCCACTCGATGCTCGCCGCCGGCGCGGCTTATCGGGAGCAGGACCGTCACCTCGCGGAGGTCTTCGCGCTCGCGGCCGAACGCGCGGACGTCGGGCGGATCATCTACCTCGGCGGGCTCGGTGAGACCGGCAAGAAACTCAGCAAGCATCTCGCGTCGCGGCGTGAAGTGGAGGAGGTGCTCGCCGCGGGGCCTGTGCCCGTGACCGTGCTGCGCGCGGCGATGATCATCGGATCGGGGTCGGCGTCGTTCGAGATCATGCGCTACCTCGTCGAGCGACTGCCCGTGATGGTGACGCCGCGTTGGGTCACGACGGCGTGCCAGCCGATCGCGGTTCGTGATGTGTTGCATTATCTCGTTGCCTGTCTCGACGTCCCCGAGACGATCGGCCGCACGCTCGACATCGGCGGCCCGACGGTTCTGAACTACCGCGACTTCATGGCGACGCTCGCCGACGTGCGCGGACTGCCCGCACGGATCGTCATTCCCGTCCCCATCCTTTCGCCAAAGCTCAGCTCGCTCTGGATCCACCTCGTCACGCCGATCAGTGCGCGCATCGCGCGTCCACTCGCGGCCGGACTGCGTAATCCCGTCGTGTGTCGTGACGACGAGGCCCAGCGCCTCATGCCGTCAACTCGGCTCACGGCGCGCGAGGCGATCGAGGCGGCTTACAGTCACATCGACGATCACACGGTCGAGACGGCGTGGAGTGACGCGGGGCCTGTGCCCGGCGACCCCGACTGGTCGGGTGGCGATGCGTTCACCGACCGCTGGGCCGTGCACGTGCGCGGCGACGCCAAGCGTGTCTTCGAGGCCGTCTGTCGCATCGGCGGCGGGCATGGTTACTACGCGGCCGACTGGCTCTGGCGACTTCGCGGCCGCTTAGATCGCCTCGTCGGCGGTCCCGGTCTGCGTCGCGGTCGGCGCGACCCGACGCGCGTGCGCTATGGCGAGGCGCTCGACTTTTGGCGGGTCACGGAGATCTCCACGCCCAAGCACATCGCATTGCGTGCCGAGATGAAGGTCCCGGGTGACGCGTTGCTCGAGTTCGAGCTGCGTCCCACCGAACGCGACGACGTCGTCGAGCTCGTGCAGACGGCGCGCTTCATCCCCAAGGGACTCTTCGGACTTCTCTACTGGTACGCGGTGCTCCCGCTGCACGGCTTCGTGTTCCGCGGGATGCTGGAAGGGATCCGCGACGAGGCCGAGCGTGGAAGCGACCTGACGGACGAGCCCGGCGAGGTCTACCGCCTGCGCGAACCGAGCTGAGCGGATCGCAGCGGAGCGTCACGGATCAACGTTGCGCGCGGGCCGGACGCCGGCGGCCTGAGTGCGAAAGTCGCGGTCGGCGCTCCAACGCGCGGCGCTGCGGAGGCGTTCGGGTGGGCTGCCGAATGACCCACCGCGCAGGATGCGCGTGTCGAGGTCGCCGATGTCTGCGGGGATCTCGCGCTCGCCGTCGGGCGCGATGACGATCGTCGGGAGGTAGGGCATCGGCATGTCGCGGCACCACTCCCAGACGTTGCCGTGCATGTCGTGCAGTCCGAACGGGTTGGCGCGGAACGAGCCCACCGGCGCGTGGACCAAGTGTCCATCGCGCAGGTCGTGTTCGACGGCCCCGGCGTACGACCAACCCGTCGGACCGTCGAGCTCGCGTGCATCGAGGTCAGCCAGGTTCGCGACGGTGTCGAGCTGAGAGATGTCGTCACCGACCGACCAGCGCGTGTGCGTCCCGCCCCGCGCTGCGTACTCCCACTGCGCCTCGGTGGGGAGCACCCACCCGTGCCGCCGCATCTGCTCGTGTGCGTCGTTCCAGCTCACCTGCTCGACGGGATGCTCCAGCGACACATCGAAGTTCTCGTGCTTGGCGCGGATGTGTGATGGTTCGTCGCCGCGCATGCGTTTCCACTGACCCTGCGTGAGTTCGTACTTCGAGAGGAAGAACGGCTGCAGCTCGACGGCGTGCAGTGGCGCTTCGTCGGCCGCCATGGACGGGTCGTAGTTGAGGTAGTCACGGTCCGAACGCTGCGAGCCCATCGCGAATCGTCCGCCGGGGAGGAGGACGAACACGACGGCCGAGTCGTCATCCATGTGCAGGATGTCGTCGTCGGCGCGCGTCGGTGGCGCACCGGTTTGGACGTCGAAAAACTCCCACAGGCCGGTGTCGGGCTGGCGACCCAGCGGGACCAGACCCCACTGCGGCGTCAGCTCGAGCCCTTCGTACGCGGGGCACTCGTCGGGGGCGCGGATCGACGCGATGGCGCGCTTCCAGGCCTCGGCGGCCGGTCCGTCGAAGGACGCGGTCACGATCTCGTCGTGACGGCGGCGGCGCACTTCGACCGACGCGACCGTCTGGCCAAAGATGTCGCCGCTTGCGAAGTCATCGAGGACATCCGTGAGCTTCTTGAGTTCGCCGTGCCACCAGGTCGTGTCGTCGTCGCCTTCGCCGCTCTCGATCGTCGCGGTCAGCGTTGCGAGGCGCCTGGCGTGCTGTTCACGGCGTCCGAGCACTTCGCGCGCCTCGGTGAGCCACGCATCGAGTGCAGCGGCGTTGTCGCGAGGCGGCCAGAGCGGGCCGTCCATGTCGGCGCGCAGGGCGCGCAGGCGGGCGCCGTCCGAGAGGCGCAGGATGTCGAGGAACTGGGCCTGGTCGCGTTGATAGGCGTCATAGGTCTGGACGGCGGCGGCCACCCCGAGCGCGAGCAGGGCCGCCCCGAGCGCGGCGGCGGCGCGTTGACGGCGTACGAAGCATCGCGCGCGATAGCTCCATGTGTCGCGCAGCGCGGCGACGGGGAAGTGCGTGAGGTGACGCCGCACGTCTTCGGCCAGGCGCGCGACATCGCCGTAGCGATCCTCGGGACGTTCGGCGAGCGCCTTCGCGATGACCGCGTCGAGGTCGCGCGGCAAGGCATGCGCTGGATTCCCGTCGCGCGCCGGGCGCTCGCCTGTGAGCAGTTCGTGCAGGATGACGCCGAGAGCATAGACGTCGGAGGCCGCGCTCACGCCGCGACCGCTGAGCTGCTCGGGACTCGCGTAAGCCGGCGTCATCGGCGACGCGCCGGCGAGCGTGATCTCCGACGACTCGTCGACGTGCGGCGTGCCGTGGAGGTCCGTCTCGGCGTCGACGCTCTCGAGGACCTTCGCGATACCGAAGTCGAGCAGGCGCGGCGTGCCCCGCTCGTCGACGAGGATGTTCGCGGGCTTGAGGTCGCGATGCACGACCAGGCGGCGGTGGGCATAGGACACCGCGTCGCAGATGTCGAGGAAGAGCTTCAGCCGCGTCTCGCGATCGAGCGACCGCGTGGCGCACCACACGTCGAGCTGTTGGCCGTCGACGTATTCGGTGGCGAGCCATGGCCGGCCGTCCTCGGTGGCACCGCCGTCGAGCAGCCGCGCGATCCCGGGGTGTTCGAGTCGGGCGAGCGTCGCGCGCTCGCGGCGGAAACGTTCGAGGATCTGCGTGCCGCCGAGCTCGTGCCGGATCACCTTCACGGCCGCCCGTTGCTCGAAGTCGGCGCGCCGCGTCGCGCGGTAGACGCGTCCCATGCCGCCGGCGCCGACGACGGCCTCGAGCGTCCACGGTCCCAACGTCGTGCCGAGTGCCGTGTCTTCGGCGGCCAAGGCGGCGGCGAGCTGTGAGCTGGACGGCGCCACGATCGCCGTGGCGGCGGCGTCGGCCTCCAACAGCTCGGCGACGTCCCGCGCGAGGTCGCTGTCGTTGCCGCAGCGGTCGGCGAGGAAGGCGGCGCGCTCCGACGCGTCGATGTCGAGCGCGTCGTGGAAGATGTCCTCGATGAGACGGGCGCGGTCGGTGTCTGGCATCAGGGCACGATGCCACGCATCGCGTTCGAGAGGGCGAGGCCCTGGACGGCCGCGTCGTCGGCGATCGCGTACTGCATCCAGAGCTCGGTGTCGGCCGGGATGCCGGAGGGCAGCGGCGCCGACAGCGCGATGTCGCCCTGTGCGTCGGTGACGAGGTTGATGAGCAGCGTCCACGGATTCGCGAGGAGTGTGCCGCCCTTGAGCGGCACGGGAACGCTCGTGAGCGCGACGAAGAGTCCTGACGCGGAGTTCGGCGCGGCGTTCTCGAGCTCGAGTGTGACGAGACTCATCGGCGTCAGTGGTCCATCCGTCGACAGCGACGCGAAGCCCTGCTCGCCGGCCAGCGCGCCACCCCAGTTCGCCCACACGCCGTCGACCACGCCCGCCTGCCCGAACACGTCGTTGCCGAACGGGTCGCTGCCGCTCACGTCGATGGCCGAGGCGACGTCGCTCGGGCCGTGCGGGAAGGTCGCCGCTCCGCTGCCGTCCGTGTAGGCCGTGGCGAGGAAGTCGTCCGGCTCGCCGGGTGGGCCGGGCTTGTAGATCGTCACGAGACCGCCTTTGACCGGAGCGCCCGCCACGTCGACGAGACGCACGACGAACGGGTTGCACTGGCCCGGCGCACAGACCGGGACCTCGGAGGGCATCACGAGCGCGAGCGGGGAGGCTGCCTGCCGGCGCACGATCATCGACGGGTCGCCGAGCAGCATGTGCATCCAGGCGTTGTCACCCGGGACGGTGTCGAGCGTGCGACTCTCGGCCCACGTGATCGCTTGGCCGTGGCGGACGAGGTCGCGATCGAAGACGGCCTCGAACATGCGTCGGTCGAGCTCGTGGTTCTGCTCCGTTCCGCCGCGGTTCGTGCTTCCGTAGTGGGCGACGGCTCCCGAGTTCTTCTCTTCCATCCACGTCTCGCCGAGGGAATCGACGGCGCCGACGTCGTGTGCGATGTCGTTGTTCCAGCAGGCGAACGACCAGACCACGCCGAGAGTCTTCGCACCGATCGTGAGAAGCTCGTTCTTGTGGAAGTTGTCGCCGAAGAGGTTCCAGTTCCACCAGGTCGTCTGACTGGCGTGGCCGCGGTAGGCCACCAGGCCCGCGCCGACGGCAATCGCCTGACGCACGGTGTCGTTGTCGGACGCGGCGACGTTTCCGGCGATCGTCGTGAAGCTCGGCGGCGTGTTGTAGGTGGCGTTCGCCACGTCGGCATGGGTGCCGACGTACTTGCCCGGCGCGCCTTCGGCGTCGGCCACGAGCAAGGCCGTGCCGTAGTGTGTGTCGTCGCTGTCCGTCACGTAGGCCATGATCTTGCCGAGCTGCGCTGCGAGGTCACCCGCACCGTCGACCGAAAGCCGCCCGACGAACACCTCCTCGTCGAGGTCGCCATCGCTCGGGGAGCCGTAGCGATCGTCGGTGCGCACAGGCGGTACGGTGGGTGACGTGCACAGCGGCATCTCCGCACCATCCCCGATCAGCAGCGCGTAGTGGTCGCTCCACGGGTCGCGTCCTTGATGCCACATGTCGATCGCTTGGCGGACCTTCTCACAGCTTGCCCCGCCAAGCGACTCGGTCGTGACGATCTCGACCCTGAGACCGCGCGCCTTCTTGAAGCGCACGAACGTCGCGAGCGTGTTCACGTACTTCTGTGGAGTGACGATGAGGTAGTGCGCGTCGTACGTGTCGTCGTTGGTCGGAAAGGACGACTTCTGGTCGGTCCAGTTGTGGAACATCGCCGACGCGAGAGCTGCGCGGTCTTTCGTCATCGGCGGGCGCGTGACTGGCGTACCTGTTGCAACGAAGTGCACGCGCAGGTGTCCGCTGATCGACAGCGTCTCTGCGATGGGGTCGAACTGCGCGGGATAGATCTCCGGGATGGCGCCGGGAATCTCGCCGAGCATGGCACCGACGGGCGAGGAGGCCGGGCCGTCGAAGCCGGGATAGGGCGGCCCGCCGTACAGCAGCAGGTTGATCGTGAACTGCTCGGGCGTGCCGTCGGGATCGCCGGGCCCCGGGTCGAAGCCGGGATCGAAGCTCTCGTCGATCTCCTCGAAGACCTCCGGATACACGCGTGTGTTGGGATGAACGTGCGGATCGAGGTCGGCCACCGAGAGGAGGCTGACCTGCGCTGCGAGCGTCGAGACGGCGAGGCGCAGGCGTGCGACGGGAACGTCGGGCGCACCGAGCAAGCCGCGGTGCGCGAGTCCCGGAACCGTGATGCGTTGGTAGACGTTGCCGTCGCCCGGCGCGACGTCCTCGCTCCAATAGCCGTGGATGCGGATGTCGAAGAACGACTCGATGGCGTTGGACGCGCCGGCGTCGAAGTCGATGTCGGCCGGCGTGCCGGGCGGGCTCGCGTCGAGTGGGACCCAGGTCTGCGCGCCGACCTCAGCGAGCGAGGCGAGCGACACGACCGTGGTGAGGAGCAATGTTCGGAAGGTGTGAGACATCGGAAGACCCTCGTGCTGGACGGCCATTCAGCCTATCAGCCGGTTTGAGAACTCATCGGGCGTGCTGCACTTACACCGTTGATCTCACCGCCCGCGGGCAACCCGCATTACGGCTCGCCGTGGCCTACGCATTCCCGTGCGAGCAGAACCGACGGGCGACCACTTGATCAACGGTGTGAGGGGCGGGACCCGGGCGGGCCCCGCCCCGAAGAGCGCACAGACGGACGGCGCGGCTTGCGACGTCAGGGCGTGACCCCTCGCACGGCGTTCGACGCTGCGAACCCGGCCGGACCGGCCGTGTCCTGGATCCACCACTGGAAGTACAGATCGAACCCGCTGGGCAGGCCGAGCGGCAACGGGGCGTTGAGTCCTGCGGAGCCTTCGATGTCCGTCGGGAGCGGCAGTGTCAGACCCGGGGCCGCCGGGTTGGGCACGAGCACGCCGCCCTTGAACGGTGCGCTGAGGTTGGACAGGCCCACGACGAGCCAAGCGTTCGTCGTCTCGAGAGCGTTCTTCACGATGAGCTCGATCGGAGTGCCACTGATCATCGAACCGAACGGCGTCAGCTCGGGGTCACCGTGCGTGCCGGCAAGCGCATGGCCGAGGTCGGTCCACGGCGACTCAATCTCCGGCACCTTCGTGTCGTCCTTCTCGAGCCCTGGAAGTTCAGGCAACGCGCCGGGCACGGGCTTCATGACGATCTTGATGTCGTCGTTGGCCGGATCGAGGATCGTCAGGCCGGGGATGACTTCGAGGCAAGCCTGCGGCATCAAGCACGCGCAGTACTGCAGGCCGACGTCGTTCTCCGTCAGCGTGCACTTCATCGACTGCTGCGCTCCACCGTTGCAGCTGATGGTTCCGCAGCCACTCCCCGGGCACTCGGCCAGGATGCACACGCTGTGCGGCGCAGCGATCCACGGGCCACATGGCGGCTCGAAGATGAACATGACCTGCCCGTTGACGAGCACCTCGAAGCTCGGCGTGAGTTCCACCTGTTCGACGAGGTCGGACGTCGACAGCTGCCACTCGACCTCGAGGTCGAACACGCCCACAGGCGCGCCGGCCGTCGGGACGAGCGCCGCGCGGACGAGGTGGCGATCCCAGGTGACGGGGATGCCGTTGAACGTGTGCGCCTTGCGGTTGTCGGACTGATCGGAATCCGGGATCGCGCCGGCCGCCGGTTCGAGCTGGATGGTAATGTCGTCGAGCGGGTCGAGCTCGACGTTGAAGCTGCTCGTGAACGGCGGGAACTGGCACGAGCAGCCGACTTGGCCTTCCGAGAGGCACAGCAGCGCGGCCGCCATGCCATTGACCGCGCCTTCACCGCAGCCCGGGGCACAGCTTCCGCAGCCGCCGGCGCCCGCGAGGGCCATGATGTCGACGAGTTCGCGGGCCTCTTCGACTCCGTTGATGAACAGGACGGCTTCGGTCGAGAGATCGAGCGGGGCCGTTGTCTGCTGGCCGAGTTCGACGGTCCAGACGGCGTGGACGCCCCACTTGTCGGGTGAAAGTTGTACGACGCCGATTGCGTCGACGCGGCGGTTCGTCGGGGTCTGTGCCGTGGCTTCTGCGGCCATGCCGGCGAGGATTGCGGCGGCAAAGAGGATGGATGTGAGCTTCATGTCGGTTCCTTGATCCGGGCCGCGCTGGGCTCCCCGCCCGCGCGGCCCGCTGAGTCGTCGATCGCGCCACCCGCCGGCGATCGACGTCGCGTCTCGGATGTGAGTCCGGGTGGTCAGGAGTTCACGCAGGAACTACGCGCTGAACCCGACAAGGAAAACCAAGAAAACGCGGGCCGCCAGGCGGGCGCGGCTCAGGCGAGGTCTCGACGCAGCCAGGCGCGAGCCAGACGCCAACCGCGTTCGACGGTGCGCGTCGAGACACCGAGGACGTCAGCGATCTCGGCGTGGGTCAGACCCGCGAAGAAGCTCAGCTCGACGATGCGCGCTTTGTCGGGGAACTCGACGGCCATGCGCGTGAGCGCCTCGTCGAGCGCGAGCATGTCATCGGCCTTCTCTTCGAGGACGGCCGCCGAGGCGTCCAGTGTGATGCGCTGTCGTTCGCCACCGCGCTTCGCCGCCCGGCGCGCATGCGCGTGGTTGACCAGAATGCGCCGCATCGCCGTGGCCGCGATGGCAAGGAAGTGCCCACGGTCGTTCCAGTTCTGCTCGCGTTGGTCGACGAGCTTCAGCCACGCCTCGTGCACCAGCGCCGTCGCTTGCAACGTGTGATCGCCGCGCTCGGCGCGCATGCGCTGCTCGGCGATGCGGTGGAGCTCGTCGTAGACGAGCGGCAGGAGCTGCTCGAGCGCGTCGTCTTCACCGGCGCGGCAGCGGTGCAGGAGTTGGGTGACGTCGGCGTCCATCGCCTTCCAGGATACGCGACCGTGGCGTGCGTCACCCTGCTCGGCTCCGACCCGGCCGCTGGTAGACTCGCGGAATGAGCTATCGACCCAAGCCTCTCGACACGTCGAACGTCACCCTGGCCAGCGAACTCGAGACTCTCACCGAGAGGCTCGCCGAGCACATCCACGACGTCTGGGCCGAAGGACGTCTTGCCGAGGGCTGGACGTACGGCGAACGTCGCGATGACGACGCAAAGACGCACCCGGGGCTCGTGCCGTACGACGAGCTGAGCGAAAGCGAGAAGGAGTACGACCGCCGCACCGCGATGGGGACGCTCAAGGCGATCCACGTCCTCGGCTATCGGGTCGAGGAGTGCTGATGCGCGGCCGTCATGCCACGCGCGGCGGCACGATGGCGACGTTCGTCCAGAAGTGGAAGCTCGCGCGCACGGCTGCCACGTAGTCGGCGGGGTTCTCCGACTTGCGGAGTACCGTGTTCGCGCCCTGTTGGTAGAGCCGGTGCGTCGTGGTCGGATCGCCCGAAGGTGACATGACCACGGCGGGGACGGTTGCCGTGCCCGGAGCGGTCTTGATCGCCGTGATCATGTCGACGGTGTCCTCGACCTCAGCTGCGAGCGAGATGTAGACGATGTCGACATCCGGGCTCGTCAGCGTCGCGAGCAGCTCGTCGGGGTCGCGTGCGACCACCACGTCTCGGATCAGGATCTCCGAGGCCATCGCCGCATGGAGGGCGCGCTCATCCGAGCGGTCGTTCGCGAGAAGCAACACACGCAGAGCCCGCTGACCGAATCGTGCGGCACGGGTCGCGCCTCCGGTCTTCGGTCCCAGCGTCGGTTTCAAAGCGGACCGCCGCTCAGTGCCGTGATCACGGCGTCTTGGACGTCGTCGAGCGTGAAGGGCTTCCTGAGCACGGTCACGGCCCCGGCGAGCTGCGCCGTGAACAGGCGCCAGTTGGCGTCGTCGGCGCCGGAGATGGCGACGATCGGAACATCGGGTTCGATGTCCCGCATCGTCTCCACGAGCTCCTCACCGTTCATGCCCGGCATGCTCAGGTCGGTGATGAGCACATCCGGCCGCCCATGGCGTGCGTAGAGGTCGAGCGCGTCGTGTCCGTTTCCGGCTGTGATCACCTGGAAGCCGAGCTTGCACAGGATCATTTCGAGCCCACGCCGGCAGTCGGCGTGGTCTTCGGCAACGATCGCGACGGGCTGGGCTGTCGTGCGTCGGCCGACATGTGCGTTGACCGTCGCCTGAGTCGCGGCATTCGGGCTGGTAGGGGGCGGGTTCGACATGGCAGCTCCTTCTCACGGGTGCTTGGTCTGGCGGACGATCTGCTGCGATCGCATCGGAGTCCTTCCTGGCAGCGTTGAAGCGACGGCTCTGATCCTCACCGGCCAAGAGTGGTCAGAACGCTCGCTTCGCCTTGCCTGCAAGGCCCAGATGCGCCTCGCGACGATCGTCCATGAATGGTCGGGGCTCGGTGAATGTCACCGCACTATCGGCAGGGACGAGAGCGACTTGAGCGGTCGGGCCGCGATCTCGGGGGACGTGCTTCGCAGGGAGGCTTTGGCGGCCTGGAGGCTTCAGTGTCGGCACCCATGCATCCGAAGAGGCTCGGGACGAGAGACCCCGTCGATGCTGCGATTCGGACCGAGGCCCGCACACGTCTCGGATCGATCCGGCCCCCTGCGATCCGCACGAGACACGGCAAAGACGATGACCCATAACACGCAGCTGTTGTCCATCGAGGACAATCCCGGTGACGCGGCGCTGCTCGTCGATGCTCTTCACAATCGAGGTTCGCACGAGTTCCAGGTGACCGTCGCGAAGACTGTCGCCGAGGGTCTCGAGAAGCTCGACGACGCTCACTACCACGCGATCCTGCTCGACCTGAGTCTGCCCGACGGCCACGGTCTCGAGGTGCTCGAACGTGTGCAGGAGAAGTGTCCGGATATCCCGATCCTTGTGCTCTCGGGGTCAGGCGACGAGGACACGGCGCTCGAGGCCGTGCACCGCGGCGCCCAGGACTACGTCGTCAAAGGGCTCTTCGACGCGCCGCTGCTCGAGCGCACGATCCGCTACGCCATCGAGCGACACCAGCTGGCGGCCCAGCTCCGCGGCGAACTCGAGCGTCGCGACGAGTTCCTGTCCCACGTCAGTCACGAGCTTCGCACGCCGCTCTCCGCGATTCACCAGTTCACGCACATCCTCCTCGACGACGGTCTCACCGAGGATCAACACGACTATGCGTCCGTGGTGATGCGCAACGCGCGCCAGCTCGCGCGCATGATCGACGACCTGCTCGAGGTCACGCGTGCGACCTCGGGGCGTCTCACGGTGCATCCGACGCGCATCCAGCTCGGCGACGCGATCGACAAGACGCTCACCAACACGCACAAGCAAGCCAAGGCCGCCGGCGTCAACTTCACGGTTCAAGTGGAGTCCGGGCTCGAAGTCGTCGCTGACGCCAACCGCACGAGTCAGATTCTCTTCAACCTGCTCGACAACGCGCTGAAGTTCACGCCTCGCGGCGAACACATCGCCTTGAGTGCCTCGGTCTGCTCCGACGATCCGTCGATGGTGCACATCTCTGTCGAGGACACCGGCGCCGGCGTTCCGGCCGACGAACTCGACTCGATCTTCGAGCGCATGTACCAAGCGGGCAGTCGGACGCCGGATGCCGGACGAACAGGGCTCGGTCTCGGTCTGCACATCTGTCGTGAGATCGTCGCCCTGCATGGCGGACGTATCTGGGCCGAAGCGGGTCCTGAGCGCGGAACGATCTTCCACGTCACGTTGCCGCGCTACTCCGTCAAGCATTCGCTGGCCGCACTCGCCCACCAGATCAGTGAGGGTGGTGCAGCGCTGCATTTGCTGCACGTCGACCTCGAGCGCGACGGGGGCTTCGAGCCGCGCCCGCCGTCACCCGCAGCGATGCGTGCGTGCCGGCTGCTGATCGACGAGCAGCTCGCGGATGTTGCGTCGGTTGTCTTCCCCGGGCCCGAAGGTGGGGCGGGGCGCGGCGCATTCGCGGCCGTGTTTCAGGGGACGAGCGATACGGCGGCAAGTTTCAGCGCTGCGCTCGAAGGTCTCGCGGCCAGCGACCCCTGCATTGCCCAAGGTGGCTGGCGCGTCGTCGTCACCGCCAACGATCTTCCTTCTCCCGTCGACGCCTCGGGAACCGAGTGGGCCGAACAGCTCGCGCGCCACGTCGACTCGCTCATCGACCAACACCACTCGGAGGTGCACTGATGGATCACCGCCACACGCTGCTCATCATCGAGGACGACGTCGACTGTCGCCGCGGCCTCGACGTCTCCCTTCGCAAGTCGGGCCATCGCATCCTCCACGCAGCCGATGCACGCACCGGTCTCGCGACGGCGCGCCAAGAGCGCCCGGCCGTGATCCTGCTCGACCTCGGTCTGCCCGACGGTGACGGTCTCGGTGTTCTCGAGCAGGTGCTCTCGCGGCCCGAGACGAAGGACTGCGCTGTCATCGTCGTGTCGGCGCGCGACATGCAGTCACATCGGTCGCGTGCGCTCGACCTCGGCGCCCGCGCCTACGTCGAGAAGCCGTACGACATGGACGAGCTGCGTGAGATCATCGACCGCAGCCTTGCGACGACCAAGATCGCGGCGCATGCCGAGCCCGAGGAATCCGCGCCGCTGAAGGTCCTCGTGGTCGAGGACGATCCCGACACGCTGCGCGCCATGTCGATCATCCTGCGGCGTCGCGGCGTCGATGTGGCGATCGCCCGTGATGCCGTGACAGCCGTGTCGATCGCACGCGCCGAGCAGCCTGACGCGATCTTGCTCGACCTCGGTCTGCCCGGCTGTGCCGACACGAAACTGGTGGAGCGATTCCGCCTGCTCGACTCGCTCTTCTCGACACCGATCATCGTCATCACGGGCAAGTCTGCCGTCGAGCATCGCGACAGCGCCCTGGCCGCCGGCGCCGATGCCTTCATCGAGAAGCCCGCAGAGGAAGACGAGATCTTCGCGGCCCTCGAAGCCGCACTCGTAGCCCGTGGTCCCGTCGGCGCGCCGTAGCGACCGCTTCAGACCGCGCCAGGTCCAACGGTTTCGGGCGGGTTTCGCGCTTCGATGAGTGTGACGTCGCACGCCGCAGCGGGCGACGTCAGCGCCGTGCCACATGGGTGGAGTATCGTCAGGGGTCGCCGTGAGTGCTTACGGCGCGACGATTCTCTACGAGGTCCGTGGTCGATGAAACTCATGAAGGTCCTGGCCGGCGTCCTTGCCGTCGGCGTTCTCGTTCTCGGTGTCGGGGCATGGTGGTACTCCGGCAAGCTCAGCCCGGACGTCACCCTCGGTGCGGCGAGCCCGGACGTGCAGCTCTCGACGCTCGACGGGCAGACACTCGCTCTGTCGTCGCTCGAGGGCAAGATCGTCCTGCTCGACTTCTGGGCTTCGTACTGAAGCGGTTGCATCGAGCTCATGCGTGACATGAGCACACGAGAAGAAGAGTACGCAGCGAAGGGTGTCGAGATCATTGCCATCAACGCCCTCGAAGATCCGGCGACGGGTCGCAAGTGGATCGAAGGTCCCGGCTCGGATCTCGACCTCCACTGGGCGTTTGCAGACGACGCCGTCACCGAGGCCTTGGGCGTCGGCGCCGTGCCGACGCAGATCCTGATCGATGGCGAAGGCAAGATCGTCTGGACGTCGAGCGTCTCGTCAATCATGGGAGGTGCGGACGCGGTGTTCGCGGAGATCGACAAACTGCTCTGACGCACCGGCACGCACGGCGACATGACAAGACAAAGGGACTCACCGGGAGGTGGGTCCCTTTGTCGTTGGATCGCGCGAATCCTGAGCCCGTTGCCGCCCGTCGCCGCTTCGTGCTGACAGTGACTCGACGTACTCATTTCCTCGCACTTCCAGCAGAGATGCGCGCGGGGTCGAGCCAATCAGGAGTGTACGCACCGCGTCGTGCGAACGCTCGCAGCGCAGCCGTGGACTGCGCACACCATGCGCCCGAAAGGAAGGCACATGTTCAATCGCACCCCGGCGCCGCGGGTGATCAGCTGCCCTGACGGAAGATCGTCGAGCAAGTCGAGCCCTCGCCCGTGCAAGCGGGCGGGGGGGCTTCGTCGTGTTCAGCGCGACTCAGGGTTGGACGGCGTAGTCGTCCGGGGCCTGCCAGAACGTGACGGCGCAGTCGGTGCAGCAGAAAGCAATGATCTGCCCGTCGTGCGCGATCCGAAAGCGCGTGTCGACGGGGGCACCGCTCACGGGGCATAGCGTGTTGACGGCGGGCAGTTCGGGGATGCGCGTGAACTCCGGCGGCGGTTCGGTCTCGAGCGGGATCGCCGAGGCGACGGCGGCGGTGACGACGCGCAGGTCCGGACGTTCGACGAGCAGCGCTGCGGTGGCGTCGTCGGTCCACGGCGTCTTCCAGACGAACACGCGCTCGAGCGCCGGGAGCGAAGCCAGCGTGCCGCCGGCGTCGGCGTCGATCGACGTGCCCGTGAGCACGAGCGTGCGCAGGAACGCGTGGCCACCGAGGCGTGCGAGACCTTGCGACGTGCAGGCCGTGCGCGCGACGTCGAGGCGATCGAGATGCGGCATGGCCGCGATGTGCTCGAACGCGGCATCACTGATCTCCGTGCCGGCGAGCGAAAGCTCGAGGACGAACGGCGCCAGCGGCGCGAGCCTCGCGACCCATGCGTCGTCGGCGGACGGACGTGCGGCGAAGTCGATCCAGACGCCGCGCAGCGCGGGGTCGATCACCTCGATGTGGACGTACTCGGCGCGCAGCGATTCGACGAGTTCGTCCGGGAAGGGCGCGTCGATGACGATCGGCGGGCGCGTCGGTGCGCTCGGCTCCGAGGCGACCGTCGGAGCCGCAGCCTGCACGTCGGCTCCTGCGTCGATCCACGCCGCAACGCCCGCGATCTCGGCGGCACTCGGCTGCGACTTCGAGCTGGGCGGCATGTGCTCTTCATGATCGGCGTCGAGCCGCAAACGCTGGATCAACGTGCTTGCGGCGGCATCACCCGCCACGAACACCGCGCCATCGAAGCCGCCGGCCTGCAGGTCGGCGAGGGTGTGCAGCGCCAGATCGCCCTTGCGACGCGTCTCACCGTGGCAGCGAACGCAGTACGACTCGAAGAACGGCTGGATCGACGACTCGTACCACGTCGACGTGTCGTCACTCGGGCCCGCGCAGCCGAGCGCCACCGCGGCGACCACTGAGGTCAGGATCATGCGAGCAGCTCCGGGCGGACGCGACCGAAGACGTCGGTGAGGCGGTGGTCGCGGCCTTCGTGGCGGAACGAGAGGCGCTCGTGGTCGATGCCGAGCACGTGCAGCAGCGTTGCGTGCAGGTCGTGGACGTCGACGGGCGTGTCGACGATGTTGTACGAGAAGTCGTCCGTCTTGCCGACGGTGATGCCCGGCGCGATGCCGCCGCCCGCGAGCCAGATCGTGAAGCAGCGCGGGTGGTGGTCGCGCCCGTAGTTCGTTTCCGTCAGCGTGCCTTGGCTGTAGACGGTGCGCCCGAACTCACCGGCCCAGATGACGAGCGTGTCGTCGAGCAGTCCGCGCCGCGCGAGGTCGGCGACGAGCGCGGCCTGAGGTTGGTCGACGGCCTCGGACTGGGCGCGGATCTCACTGGGCAGGTTTCCGTGTGCATCCCACCCGCGCATGTAGAGCTGCACGAACCGCACGCCGCGTTCCGACAACCGGCGGGCGAGCAGGCAGTTGGACGCGAAGCTGCCCGGCGTGCGCACGTTGGGTCCATACATCTCGAGCGTCGCTTCGTCCTCGTCGGAGATGTCGACGAGATCGGGGACGGACATCTGCATGCGGTAGGCCATCTCAGCCTGGGCGATGCGCGTGCGCACAGCCGGGTCGAACGACCGCGCGAACTCGCGCTCGTTGAGATCGGCGACGAGGTCGAGCATCTTGCGCCGATCGCCACGCGTCACGCCCGGGGCGTCTTCGAGGTACAGCACCGGATCACCGCTGCTGCGCAGCTTGCAGCCCTGGTGTTCGCCGGGCAGGAATCCGCTGCCCCAGAAGCGCGACGACAGGGCCTGCATGTTCCCGAACCCCTGCGAGATGAGCACGACGAAGGCCGGCAGGTTCGCGTTCGCGTTCCCGAGTCCATAGCTCATCCACGACCCGAACGACGCGCGTCCGGGCTGCTGGCTTCCGGTTTGGAAGAACGTGATGCCCGGCTCGTGGTTGATCGCCTCGGTGTGCATCGAATGCACGAAGCAGAGTTCCTTCGCGACGCTGCCGGTATGCCGCATGAGGTCGCTGATCCAGATGCCGTCGGCGTTGTTCTCGTAGCGGCTGAAATGGAAGAGCGACGGAGCGACGGGGAAGCGCGACTGGCCGCTCGTCATGCCCGTGAGGCGCTGGCCCTGACGGATCGAGTCGGGGAGTTCCTGGTCGAAGCGCTGGCGCAGGCCGGGCTTGTGATCGAAGAGGTCGATCTGGCTCGGTGCGCCCTCCATGTGCATGTAGATGACGCGCTTGGCACGCGGGCGGTGGTGCAGTTGCGGGATGTACGGCCCGGCTCCGTCTGCGCGCGGCGGTTCCGTGGCACCGAGCACCGACGAGAGGGCCGTGGTGCCGAGGAATCCCGAAAGTGTGCCAGCGCACGCACCGAAGAAGCGTCGGCGCGTCCACTCGTGGGTACGTTCTTCGAGCGGATCCATCAGCGTTGTGTCAGCGTTTCGTGGAGGTTGAGGGCCGTGCTTGCGATCATCGACCAGGCGGCGAGTTCGGTGGTGTCGGTGGACATGTCGAGTGGCGCCTCGCCGACGCGGACGAGGCTGTCCGCGCTTGCGACATCGTCGGCGTAGCGCTCGCGGAAGTACACGAGAGCGTCGGCGATGCGCGCCGCTTCCTCGTCCGTCGGTGCACGCGATGTCGCACGCCGGACGAGCGATGCGATGCGCTCGGCGTCGCTCCCGGGCTCGGCCAGGGTGCGCTGGGCGAGCACGCGCGCGGCCTCGACGAACTGCTCGTCGTTCCAGAGCACCAACGCCTGCAGGGGAGTGTTCGTCGGGATGCGGCGCATGACGCACGATTCGCGCGTCGGCGCATCGAACGTCTGAAGCGCCGGCGGGGGTACCGCGCGCTTCCAGTACGTGTAGAGGCTGCGACGCCAGAGGTCGTCGTCCATGCCACGCTCGAACGTGCGCGTGTTCGACTGGGTCATGGCGACCTCGTTCCAAAGGCCCGCCGGCTGGTACGGCTTGACGGGCGGGCCACCGAGTTGTTCGCGCAACAGGCCGGACGTGTACAGCGCGAGGTCGCGGATGTGTTCGGCCGAGAGGCGTCGACGCGGGTAGCGATGGAGCCAGCGGTTGTTCGGGTCGCGTTCGGCGAGGTCGGCGCGCACGGTGGAACTCTGGCGGTACGTCTCACTGAGCACGATCGAACGCAGCAGCTCGTGCGTGCTCCAGCCTTGCTCACGGAAGGTGACGGCGAGCCAGTCGAGGAGTTCGGGATGCGTCGGGCGCGCACCCTGGATCCCGAAGTCCTCGGATGTCGGGACGAGACCGATCCCGAAGAGCATCTGCCAGATCCGGTTGACGGCAACGCGCGCGAAGAGTGGGTTTTCGTCCGAGACCATCCAGCGCGCCAGGCCGAGGCGGTCGCGCCGTGCGCCGTCGGCGAGCGGCGGAAGGAACGCCGGTGGGCTGCGACCGACGGGCTGGCTGCGGTCGGGCTGGTCGTAGGCGCCGCGCATGAGCACGAACGTCTCGCGCGGCTCGTCGAGCTCGCGCATCACCATGGCGCGCGGCAGTGACTCTTCAATCGTGTCGCTCTCGCTGCGCAGTGCCGTGCGTTCGTCGTCGAGGAGGCGGTACTCGTCGAACATGCTGCGGCGCCAAGTCAGCTTCCAGCGCTCGCGGGACGTGTCGGTGATGGCATTCGCAGGGGCGAGGGCGGCGACGAGCGGGCGCTGGAGGACAGCGTCGGGCGGTTGCGTCTCGAAGGCGTAGGCCGTCGGGCCGCCCGTGTTGACGATCTGCATCGTCACGAGGTTGTGGCCCGCGCGCAGCGGCAGCGTGGTGGTGCTCTGGGCCGGGGCCGCGCCACGGTCGACGCGCTCCTCGAAGACGACCTCGCCGTTGACGCGGAGGACGACCCCGTCGTCGCTTCCGATCGCGACCTCGAGTTCGCGCGCGTCCGGCGACCAGATGCGTCGCGTCACGTACGTCGAGCCGACCGTCGTGCCGAGGCGATTCACCTCGCCGTCGACGTCGTCCCCGCGGAATGTCCACTTCAGCGCGGCGTCGCCGAACGTTCGCCCGCGGTCGAGTTCGGTTTCGGCGCCGGGGCCCACATCGTCGTAGCGCGTCTCGGTCGACACCTGCGCAAACGGACCGACGCTGTGCCAGCGCCCGAGCATCACAGGCAACCGCGCGGTGTCGGTGGCTGGCGAGACGTGCACGCGCAGTCGGCCGATCGAGTGCTGCGCGAATGGCGAGCGGAACGCCAACGTCACGCGCAGATCGGTGCCCTCGTCGAACCCGAACGACTCCTCGGCGAGCACGATCAGCGTGCGCTCGCCGGCGTTCGCGTTCCCGTCGAGCGCCCAGCCCTCCTTGTCGTCGACGAGCAGGTTGCCGGGCTCGTAGTCGCGGTTGCGCTGCATGTGGTCCGACCAGGCCCAGATCAGCGGCTGCGTTTGCCACGCCGCGTCGCTGCCGGTGGGGCGCGCCTCGAGCGTGAGGTGCGAGACGACCGCGTTGCCGTGGAAGGCACGTCCGCCGCCCGGCGTGATGACGTTGCCGTCCTCGTCGTACGACTCGAGTACCTCGAGCAGCAGCATGCGCACGTCGGTGGCTTCGCTGCGCAGCGTGAGTGTGTAGTCCTCGAAGTCCGGCTCGGGGCCGGCGGCCTGCAGTGACCCGTCGTCGCGTAGGACGAGCGTCACGCGCGGATCCGACGACGTGGCCTCGATGAGCTCGGGCGTGGTCCAGTTGCTCCCCGTCGACGCGGCGAGCTCGGCCAGGAACTCGACGCGCCGCTCGTCCTCGCGCGGCAGCGGCTCCTCGAGCTTCGCCGTCAAGGCCTCGATGTGCGCGGCGATCGCGTCGAGCCGTGCGCTCTGCTCGGCGTCGGGCACGTCGATGAACGGCTCGAAGGCGCGCTGCTGCACGTCGGGCGTCTGGCTGTAGAGGCCCGGCTGATCGACCGAGTTGAAGAACGACACGAAACTGAAGTAGTCGCGCTGCGTGGTCGGGTCGAACTTGTGGTCGTGGCAGCGGGCACAGCCGAGAGTCAGCCCGAGAAAGACGGCGCCGGTCGTGTTGGCGCGCTCGATGGCGTACTCGATCAGGTACTCCTCGTTGATCGCGCCGCCTTCGTCCGTGATGACGTGGTTGCGGTTGAAGCCGCTGGCCACCTTCTGATCGACGGTCGCGTCGTCGAGCAGGTCGCCGGCGAGTTGCTCGACGACGAACTGGTCGTAGGGCATGTCGTCGCGGAAAGCGCGCAGCACCCAGTCGCGCCAGGCCCACATCTGCTGGCCGTTGTCGGTGTGGATGCCGATCGTGTCGGCGTAGCGTGCCGCGTCGAGCCAGGGCGTTGCGAGGCGTTCGGCGAGGCGCGTGCGGTAGGTCTCCTCGCTCAGCAGCCGATCGACGACGCGCTCGTAGGCGTCGTCACGATCGTCGGAGAGAAATGCGTCGACCTCGTCGAGCGTGGGCGGAAGACCCGTGAGGTCGAGGAAGACGCGGCGCAGCAGCGACGCGCGGTCGGCCGGCGGGCTGGGCGCCATACCCCGCTCGGCGAGGCGGGCCGCGACGAAGCGGTCGATGTCGGTGCGGGCCCAGCCGCTCGCGTCGTCCGGCGGTGCGACGGCCGCGGGCGTGACGAACGACCAGTGCGTCTCGTACTCGGCGCCGCCGTCGATCCAGCGTCGCAGCGCGTCGCGTTCGCCTTCGCTGAGCGGGCGCTTCTTCGCGTGCGGCGGCGGCATGATGTCGTCGACGTCGTCGCTTGTGATGCGCTTCCAGAGCTCGCTGGCCTCGGCATCACCGGGGACGATCACGCGCCCGACAGCGCTGTCGCGGAGATCGAGACGGAGGTCGGCCTCACGCGACGTCGCGTCGCCACCGTGGCACTGGAAGCAGCGATCCGAGAGCACCGGGAGCACGTCGCGACCGAAGTCGACGTCGCCGGCGCTGGCCGTGGACGTGACGAGGAGAAGCAGCGTCGTCCAGAGGACTCGGCCGCACGGGGGGAGAGAGTCGACAGAGTTCACGTCCCGAGCATCCGGCAAGACGGGCTGGGTGACAAGTTCCGGTGCACGAAAGATTCCCCTGCTGCGCTCGATCACCGACTCGGACACCAGTCAGTTCGCGCGAGCACACGGCGTCCTCGCTGCGTGGAGCGCCCCTGACGTGTCGTCCGACGTCGGATCTGCGACACTGCACGGCCCGGCCGCGAGCGGCGGTCGCCGACGTGAACCTGCCCTTGGAACTGCCGATGTCGTTCGTCACCGCTGCGTTCGCTGCGCTCTCCTTGTTCGTCCACGATGGACACCATGCCCACGAGGCGCCGCCGGCAGTTCCGGCTGCACTGCAGCTCGCAGCACCGACCGAGGCGACGACGGGTTCGGGTGAATACACCTTTCGCCACCTGCCCGTGCAGATCCCGGCCGAGATGGCGCAACAGCTCGTCCACGCCCACGGCGGCTTCGCGCACGACGCGCGCTCGGCGGGCGGCGATGGGTCGACGTACTTCGCGCTCAAGGGGGTCGGGCTGCTGAACCTGCGCGCCGACGTCTCGGCTGTTGATGTGATCGGCGGCGACGAATCGTTCGCCAACGTCAACGTGCACAACACGTGTCTCTTCCGCGCCCACGGCGAGACGTTCCTGGCGCTCCCGTCCGACGAGGCCCAGCGCGCGTTCCTGACCTCGCCGCGCGGGCAGTTGCTGCGCACGTTCCCGAACCCCTACGGCGACAGCGGCCAGGCGTTTCGCGTCACCGACCTCGAGTACGTCGACGAGCAGCTCATCGCGACGAATGGCTACGCCGACAACGTCGTCTTCGTCACCAACCCGCTGCGTCGTGAAGCCGACGAGCCGAGCCTCGGCCACTGGGACGACCACACGTTCGGCGGGACCGGGACCGAGCACGGCAAGTTCGGCACCGCCCACGGGATCACACGCATGCCGGGGACGAACGTCGTGACGATCGCCGACCGCGCCCACGCGCGCCTCGAGTCGTTCACGCCCGACGGCCGCTACGTCGGCGGCACGACCCTGCCGCCCGGAACACTACCCTGCGACGTCGACTACCTCGACGACCTCACGCTCGTCGGCTGCCTGCGCGGCCCCGACGGTTCCACGCCCGCGCCGATCTACATCCTCGAGCACGGCAACATCGTCGCCGAACTCAACATCACGCGTGACCTCGGCCTCGAAGGCTTCACGCACATCCACAACGCCGCGTTCCACGTCGTCGACCAACCCGATGGCCCGCGCAAGCTCTACGTCCTCGCCTACGCCTGGAACCCCGGCAACTTCACCGTCCTCGAGCAGGTGCTCGACGCGCCGCGCTGAGGATGGGGCGCGCCGAGCCTGCCGAGCCGCCGTCCTCAGTCGCGGTGACGGTCGCGCTTGTGCTTCTGGATCGACTTGTAGAGCTTGCCCTGGGACTTGAAGCGGGCGCGCTCTTGGGCTCGACCTGCGGCGTCTTTGCGGGCTTCGAGGCGGGCGAGTTCGCGGCCGAGCTTGCGCCAGCTCGTGACGCGGCCGGCGTCGAGTGAGCCGTCGTCGATGGCCGCGCGCACGGCGCAGCCGGGCTCCGACTCGTGACCGCAGTCGTTGAACTTGCACTGCGCGGCGAGGCTGTCGACGTCGTCGAACGAGGCCGTGTCGCCCGACCAGAGCTGGAACTCGCGCATGCCCGGCGTGTCGATGACGAGCCCGCCGTGGCTGAGCGCGACGAGACGCTTGGCCGTCGTCGTGTGACGGCCCTTGTCGTCGCCAGCGCGCACGGCCTGTGTAGGCTGCACCGCGCGTCCGAGCAGACGGTTGGTGAGCGTCGACTTGCCCACGCCCGACGACCCGACGAGCACGCCCGTGGTCGCGGCGGGGAGCTGCGCATGGACCTCGTCGAGCCCCGCGCCGGTTGCGGCACTGACCGCCAACACCGGCACTGTCAGCGCGACGGTTTCGAGTTCCGCGAGCACGGCGGGAAGGTCGTCGCAGAGATCGGCCTTGTTGAGCAGGACAACGGGCCGCGCGCCGCTGTCCCAGATGCCCGTGAGATACCGCTCGATGCGGCGGATGTTGAGCTCCTGGTTCAGCGAGCAGACGACGAAGACGACGTCGACGTTCGCGGCGATGAGCTGGCGGCGTGTGACCTCGCCGGCTTCCTTGCGTTGCAGCGTGCTGCGGCGCCCGTAGACACGCACGATGTGCGCAACGTCGTCGGCGCCACTGCCGGCCGCCGTGGCGATGTCGACCCAGTCGCCGACAACGACGACCGCGTCGTCTTCGACTTCAGCGAGGCGGCGCAGCTTGCCGGAGGGTTCGGCCGGGCGCTGGCCCGCCGCGGTGGCGACGACGAAGCCGTGGCGCTCTTGGGCGACGATGCGCCCCAGGGTGTGGTGATCGGGACAGGCGGGCTGGTCGGAGAAGAACGAGGTCCAGCCGAGGTCGTGGAGATCCATGTCAGGTGAGAATCCGTGAGTCGTGGCATCGCGTCGAGCGATCGAGCGAGCGGGGTTCAGCAGGCCTCGCGGCCCGCGCGGTGGCGGGGGGAGGCGAACGACGGTGGCGACCCTCGCCGCAGGGGCGGCGGCGGTTCGAGCGCGCGGGCGGGCCACGATGAGATTCTCAGACAATGGTCATGAGCCCGGAGATTCGCCGACATCTCCGATCCCGTCAAGCGTGGTCTCCCTACGCCATGAACCCGACGCGTGTTCCGGGACACGTGAAGCCATGGCGGCGCGTGAGCGCATGTCGCCAGGGCGAGCAGAAGAACCGCCGCGAGTTCGAGCCACGACGGCGTCGACGTGACCAGGCGCTCGCGCCGACGTCCGCTCGCATCGCTCGCATCCGGTGCGTCCCAGAAGAACAGACCCGAGACGCGCCGCGGGCTGAGGCATCCCTCGAAGACGTGCAGCGCTACGACGACCGGGAACACCGCGCTCGTCCGGCGAGCAGGAAGGGCGGGTCAGGGTGCGGGGTTGAGGTGCCTGCCGCGGTGAGCCTGGGCGGCCAGCGCGAGGATGGCCGTTTGGTAGACGCGTCCACCGGCCGAGCCCCAAGCGAAGCGGTGCGGGTCGAAAGATCCGCGTGCGCATCCGTCGGTGCGTTGCAGCTCGGTGAGCGTCGTCGCGAGCGCGTCGCGCCAGCGCACGGCATCGCGCCGTGGGACGAGGGGATGGGCGACGGCGACGGAGACGTAGTGCCAACCGTAGGCGTCGAAGGCTTCCGGGTTGCCGACGTCGGGGAGTAGCTCGAGGCAGCGCGCAAGCATGAGCTCATGAGCTTCGTCGAGGTGCTCGGTGTCGCCGACGCGGCCGAGGCGACAGCTCAGGGCCGCCGCCGTGCAGGCCTCCGACTTGCTCCACGGGAACAGCTCGCTCGCGGCGTCGATGCGCGAGACGAGTCCGCCGCGCTCGAAGTAGCCGGTGCGGCCGGTGGCCTTCGCCCGCGGCGCCTCGTCCTCCAGCGACTGGATCAACGATCGCTGAGCGGAGATCGCCGCGGCCGAGGACGCGCTGTCGTCGTGCAGCTTCGTCAGCCGCGTGAGCTCGGCGCGCGCCTTCTCGATCGCCTCTTCGGCGTCGGCGACGGCCTGGGCGTCGTCGTCGTCCGTCATGTTGACGAGGAAGCGGAGGCCCTGCGCGAGGACGTCTTGCTCGATCGCGATCCCGGCCTGCTGTGCGGCGAGCAGTGCGTGCACGGCCCATGCCGTTACCGAGCTGTCCGAGGCGTGCTGACGCATCTCGACGGAGAAGTCGGCGTAGCGCCAGCCCAGGCGTGGGGTGCGCATCTCGCGGAGGTATCGGACAGCGTCGACGAGCGGTGCGCGGAGGTCGTCGCGGCCGAGCAGTCGGACGGCGCGTGCGAGCGCGAGCGTGGCGATCGCGTGGTCGTACGTGTGGTTGAAGACGTCGGCGAGCCCGAGATTGCCCGTGGAGTCTTGCTGGGCGACGAGCCACTCGAGAGCCTGGTCGAGGGGGCCACGGAGGTCGCTGTCGGCGGTCGGGCTCGCCATCAGCGCGAGCGCGGCGAGGGCGGTCAGGCCGACGTCGTGGACGGCCGAGCCGGCCAGTCCGCCGCACGGTTCGTCGTGCTCCTCGGCGCAGACGAGGTCGAACGCCGCACCCGACCAGAATCCATCGGGCTCTTGGTGCCGGACGAGCCAGTCGATGGCGTCGGCGGCGAGGACATCGAGCCGCGTGTCGTCGACCGGCTCGCGGCAGCCGATTGTGACGAAGAACAGCGCGAGCGCGAAGACCGTGAGATTCCACCGGCGGGGGGCGACTTGCGGCATCGCGTTAATCGACCGACCGAGACACGCGGCAGGACGCAACCAGGACTGTCACGACGGCCTCCCTCCGAGGAGTCGCGACGAGTCACCCCTCGCCGCGCCGAAAGATCCAGACACCCACGGCGAAGAACGCTGCGCCGAGGCCAATCAGGATCGTACACGGCATGACCATGTCCGCGATGCTGAAGCCGCGCCAGATCGCGCCTTCCATGGCGATGATGCCCCACTTGAAGGGGCTGAAGTTGCTGAGCGTGAGCAGCCAGGACGGCATCGCGATGAGTGGGATCATCCCGCCACCGATCATGGCAAACGGCATCATCAGTCCCCAGGATGCACCCGCGACGGCTTGCTCCGTCTTGCCGGTGACGGAGGCGACCATCATCAAGCCGGTGAAGCAGCAGGCGATGCTCACCATCGCGACGATCAGCAGCGGGACACTCGCGACCCGGATGTCGAGCGCCAGAGTGCCCACGGCCATGAGGAAGATCATCACGACCTGACACATCAGGAAGCATCCCAGCGCCTTGCCGGCGAGGATCTGGGCGCCGGAGATGGGGGCGACACGCAGGCGCAGTAGCGTGCCCTGGGTGCGTTCGCGGACGATCGTGATGGCGAACGTCAGCGCGACGCTCATCAGGCCCCAGATCATGGCGGTGGGGAAGGTGATCTCGAACGTCGACCGGGGGACGTTGCCGCGCTCGCGGGTGACCTCGACCACGTTCACCATGTCGGCGCCGCCGGCCAGGACGCCCGGGCCGTCGCCCTCGAGAGAATCGAAGTCGATCTGCGTGAAGAAGACGTCGAGGGCCGACATGAAGTTCGAGAAGACGAGCTTCTGGACGCCGCTGAGGTCGGCGGCGCCCGCGATGTCCTCGCGCGCGGACGCGGTCTGTTCGAGCAGCCAGTCCTTGTCGCCGAAGCGCGCCGTCATGCCGCCGAACAGCGACTCCATCATCACGCCCTGCAACATGCCTGCCTCGGCCGTGCGTGACGGGTCGATGCCGACCTCGATCATCGGGTCGCCGCCGCCGCCGAACATGCCCCAGGGCGTCTCGCCGAAGCCGGGCAGGATCTGGATGTAGGCGGCGAGTTTGCCGCGGCGCACGAGGTCGCGAGCGTCTTCGACCGAGTGCAGGAGTGGCGCGGCGTCGTCGCCTTCGGACACGCGGTCGACGCGCAGAGCCGAGTGGTCGGCAAGCCGCGCGGCGAGGTCACGCGAGGCCTGCGAGCCGTCGTCGTCGACGATCGCGACGCCCATGCGGCCGCGCGAGCCGTCACCATCGTCGCTACCGAAGATGGCGCCGAAGAACAGCGCGTAGATCAGCGGGAAGGCGAAGAGCCAGAAGAGCGCGAACTTGTCGCGCACCACGAGCTTCACGTCTTTGAGTGCCAGCGTCAGGATCGGTCCCATCAGTCGCGCAGGCTCCGGCCGGTGAGGTGCAGGAAGACCCGCTCGAGATTCGGGCGGCGGATACGCAGGTTGGCGATGTCGGCGCCGCCCTTGCCCAGCGCCGCGATCGCCTCGATCGGACGGTCGGTTTCGAGCTTGAGCCAGCCGTCGGCGAACGTGCCACGCTGCAGGAGGTCGGGCGGCGGCGCTTCCGTGAACTCGGCTTCGACGATAGAGGCGCCGCCGTGTTGATCGACAAGCGCGGCCGGCGTGTCGACGGCCAGCACCTTGCCGCTGTCGATGATCGCCACGCGGTCGCAGAGGCGCTCGGCCTCTTCCATGTAGTGCGTCGTGTAGATCAGCGTGCAGCCGTCGCGCTTGAGGCCTTCGATGCTCTCGAAGATGTGGTTGCGCGATTGAGGATCGACGCCGACGGTCGGTTCGTCGCAGAAGAAGATGCGCGGCGCATGGATGAGCGCGCAGGCAAGGTTGAGGCGTCGCTTCATGCCGCCCGAGTAACCGGCGGCGCGGTCGGCGCGGCGGTCTTCGAGGCCAGCGAACTCGAGCCCCCAGTCGACGCGCTCGGCGAGTTTGGCGCCGCGCATCCCGTAGAGCTTGCCGAAGAAGGCGAGGTTCTCGCTGCCCGTGAGCTCGTCGTAGATCGCGAGGTCCTGAGGCGCGATGCCGACCTTGCGGCGCACCTCGGCGCGCGTCGGGTCGACTTGTCCGTCGAGCATGACCTGGCCGCTGTCTGGGGCGAGGGCACCCACGATCATGAGGATCGTCGTCGACTTGCCAGCCCCGTTGGGTCCGAGCAGCCCGAACGCTTCGCCGGCGGCGATCTCGAAGCTCACGCCATCGACGGCATGGAGGTCGCCATAGTTCTTGTGCAGCTCTCGCACTTCGATCATGGGAGCAATCATGCGGCCGTGTGGAGGGCCGCGTCAACGCGAGGTCGGCGGATGACGACAGATGGCGGCGAGACGCCATGATTCACGCCTGAGCTGCGCCGTCGCGGCGGTGTGGGGAACATGCTATTCCTGGCGCTTGTTGTCACCGACACCCACAGAGAGGGAGTGAGCACATGGCCAAGCGCATCGATTGGTATTACCACCGCAAGGGCTGAACGAGCTGCAAGCGTTCCGACGCCTTCCTTGAAGGCCGGGACGTCACCGTCCGTGAGACGGTGAACGCCACGAAAGAGCGTTACGGCGCCGACGACCTCGAAACCCTCTTCGGAGGCGCCTCACGACTCGTCGTCGCGCGCGGCAAGAAGGTGCTCGAGTTCAAGGGCGACGACGTGTTCGGCGAAGCGGCGCAGAAGGTCGTCATCGGACCGTCCGGCAATCTGCGCGCGCCGGCCTTCCGCAAGGGCAAGACGTGGATGGTCGGATTCCACGAAGATGCCTACGGCGACCTGCTCGACTGAACGGCTCGGTGGACCGCCGGGCCGATTTGCGTCGGCTCGGCGGTCAGGGGCGCTGGAGAAGCTGCTGGAGTTGCGCGATGTCGCGGATGAGTTGAGGTTCGTCAAGCGCCTTGGCGGCGTTCAGAGCGAAGTCCCAGTTGTTGGCGACTGAACCGATCTCGCGCTGTGATCCGTACAGAGCGAGCACCGAGCGATAGCGGGCGGCGATCTGCTGAGATCGTTTGGCGAACGCATCGTCCGCGAGGGCCTTCACTACCGCGAGTTCCGGGGACGCGAGGGCGTCCCAGAGGTCTTGGTGCCCGTCGTTCGGAAGGCTGTCCTCGGCACGGCGCAAGTTCGTCTCGAACGTCTCGCGCTTCGCCCACCCGTCGAGTGCGTCCCAGATCTCGCGGGCCACGGTGCTCTTGCGCGGCGCGCGCGCCCACGGGCCGCCGAGCAGTAGCACGCCGAGGAGTGCGTTCGTCGCCGGGTAGAACCACTGAGGCGCGTCGAGCGCCGTGGCCTCGATGTATCGCTGCGTCATGGCGCAGACCGCCTTGCGCACGGCCTTGCGCGAGGCGTCCTTGCTGATCTGGAGGATCGCGAAACGTTTCCACGTCGAAGCCAAGAGCGACTTGCGCTCGGCCGTTGCGCCGTGCGTCGTGATCAGCGCCTCGAGATCTCCGATGACGCGTTCGAAGAGCTTCGCGTCGCGCGATGACAACGCGACGCGCGCGCGATGGTTGGCGAGTTGCTCGATGTCGTGCAGCGTCACGCGACCGGCCTCGAGCCTCTGTGCGCGTTCGGTCAGCGCGATGCACATCTCGTGATTGCCGAGCTCGCCATGCGCACGCGCGAGGCCGATGAGGACGTCCGGGTCGCTTTCCCACCCCGCGTCCTCGGCCGCCGACGTGAGCGACTCGAGCCAGCGGGCGAGCCCTTCCTTCTCCTTGTCCGACGTATCGACGCATGCGGTGTGCACGATGTTGTCGAGCGCGATCGCGATCTCGCTGGGGTCGACGAAGCGAGTGCGTCGGCGTGACGTGTCTTGCGCGAGTGCGCGAACCTCGAGGTCCATCGACAGCCGGAAGCCGGGGTCGCCGTAGCACTGGTAGGCGCCCCAGGTGTTCGACTCGCTGAACTGGTCGTACGTGGCTTCGCGCGCGCGGCGAACCGCCGTGCCGAAGTCGGCCCCGCCGAGCATCCACTCGTAGAAGGTTTCGCTGAACGTCTTCGCGGCGCGGTCGTCGACGGCCCAGCCCGCAGCCACCACGATCTTTACGCCCGCGCGAATGAACTCGGCCGCGAGGTTGGACGCCAGTTCCGGGAACGGCGAGTTCGATTCGATGCGTCCCAGATGGCAGCAGTTGATGAAGACGACCTCGGGCTGCGTGCGCATCTGCGCGATCTCCTCGACCGTCACGAGCACCGGCGGGTCCTTGGGATCGTTCGGGCTGCCACCGAGGACGAGCCCCGACTTGCGCGGGTCGTTGGCGTCGTGGATGCCGTGGCCGGCGAGGTGGAGGATGCGTGCGTCGTGCGTCAGCAGGGCGCGCACGACGCTCGACGCCGAGACATCGGTGGCGTCATCGCTGCTGCGGATCTGCGTCACGACGTCCCAGCCGCGATCCGAGAGCGTCGCGGCGACGGCCTGGGCCTCGCGTCGCGCACCCGGGAGTGCCGGGAAGTTCGACGGCGGGTCGCCGACCACCAGCGCACTGTGGTTCTCGGGATGGTGGACGAGCGGTGGACTCTTCACACGCAGCTGCCGCAGCATCCCCGCGCCGATGCCGATCGGCCGATCGCCGGCGGAGTTGCGGTCGACGAGCAGCTCCCACGGGTAGCTCGCCGAGGTCTCGTCGAGCACGAGTTGGATGTCGCGTTGGTCGGCGGCGCCGGCCTTGAGGTCACACGGCACGAGCAGCTCGAAGAGCGCCTGCGGAACGTGTCCCGTCGCCGAGGCCTGGTTGCGCATCGTCTCGGCGAGCACCTGACTCACGAGGCGTTCTTGCAGGCACACGTCGCTGACGCGGGCCCGCGCCCGCTCGCCGTGCGACGTGAATCGGAGCGTGACGCGGTCGGCGCACTTCTCGTCGCGCGAGGCTTCGATCGACAGGCGCGTCCACCAACCCGCCGGCGCTGATGCGCGCGCCCGTCGGCGACCACCGCTGCGTGCGATCAGCGTGGGATGAATGGTGACGCCGTTGCGTGCTGGCGCGGCGCGCAGGGCGTGGAGGGCCTCGAGAGCGATGTCGTGATACAGCTCGATGATCTCGATGCGCGCGATCGGAGAGAGCTGACGGAGCGACGCGCCCTCGTCGTCTCGGGGAAGATTCGCGATGGCGCGATTCGTGCGTTCGACTCCGTCGAGCAGCGCGTCGATGATCGGCGCGACGGCGAGTCCGGCCTCGCCACTCCCGACCAGGAGCGTCGACACGGTCAGGCCCGCGGCAGAATGGGGACGGTCGCAGGCGGCCTGTGCAAAGCGCAGCAGCCCCGCCTCGATCGAACGTGTGAGGGCGCCTGGCGTCAGCTCGCCGACGTTTCCGAGGCCGAGGATGATCGCGCCACTCGGTCCGGCCAGGTCTGAGCGCAAAGCGCTTCGCGGGCTCAGGAGGATCTCGGCCGTTCCCGTCGCGCCGGGATAGAGGCCGAGCTGGTGCTGCGTGCGGAGTGCCCCGTCGAGGCAGCGGTCGAGTGCGGCTTCGGCGTGCACGATCGGGTCGCCGGCGTAGTGGCCCGCCATGATCGGGTGGCGTGAGAAGCGCAGGTCGCCGTGCACGACCGAGAGTGTGACGGGCGGCGTGTCGCGGCGACGACGCGCGCGGCGTTCGGTCGGGTCCTCGGCATCGAGAGCAGCGGCCTCGAGTTGCTCGTCCGACGGAATGAACGGCATGTGCTCGTCGTCGGCGAGCACCGGGACGTCTTCGGTGCCCGACCGCAGCATCGTCGAGGCCGGTGGCGGTTCGCTGGCGAGCTTGTCCGTCGCGCCCGTGGTGACGAGCTCGCGGAGGCCGTCGAAGGCCTGCCTCTCGTTGAGCAAGCTGCCGTGCTTGACGGGGATGTACCAGGTGCGAGTACGCGGCGGGATCCCCGAGTCCCAGGTGACACGGCCGTCGCCGCGCTCGGTCCAGCGGATGACATGGTGCGCGCCGCTCTTGTCGTCACTCACGGCGGTCGGGTCGTAGATCGGCGTCTCGGTGGGGCCGCCGGCGACGTAGAGAACGTCTTCATCGGCGAGCTTCTTCGTCTGCTCGTGCAAGATCTCCCAGATGTTGCCAGCTCTGCGGAGCTGCGCTTCGCTCGGATGCGCAAGCGGCGCGAAGTCCTTCCACGTTTGCGTCTTCGAGAAGTCGAGGTCGTCGAACTGCGGCGTGAGTTCCAGCACCCCTTGCCAGCCGGTGGCCCACGTCGCCCACTGCTTCGTGTCGGCACGAAAGTCGAGGCCGGCAAGCATGCGCAGCATCTTCTCGGTGCCCTGGAAGATGCGCGGGATGACGTACGAACCGCGGTTCGGTGTCCCGGCTTGGACAAGCCGCCCGCCACCGGCTCGCAGTCGCTGCCAGGTATCGTCGTGGCGTGCGATGAACAGGCTCGCGACGACACCGCCCATCGAGTGGGCCAGCAGGTGCAGAGGTTCCGATGAGGCCTCGAGCCGCTGCCGGACGAGCGCGTTGAGCTGGTCGGCGGCGCGCGTCAGCGAAATGCGCCAGTCGTACGCCATGGGCATGACGTGCAGGTCGTGCCCGACGAAGTTGTCGCGGATGTCGTCGTAGGCGCTTTGAAGGACACCGTCGGGATGCACCGTCGCGGCTCCCGTGCGGAGCAGCTTCCCGCGTCCCATCATGATGTCCGACTTGTCGAGCCAGATGCGGTTGCGGCGGTTGCCGTCCTCGACGCTCAGATGCGAGCCCATGATGCCGGGCAGCAAGACCACGCCCGTCTGATCGACCTTCTCGTCGGGCTTGCCCTCGTCGACCTCGCCGCGCATCGCACTGTTCCGCGCGCGTCGCTCGTAGCCCGCCGTTCCGGCGTCCGTGCGCAGAAGTGCGCGCTGGACGAGCGAGGCCGTCTCGGAGCGACGGAAGTAGTTCACGTGCGTGACGTGGCGGTTCTCTTCGAGGTGCCAGAGGTACTCGCGCCGGGTCGCGCCACCGGCCATCGAGCGGGTGTCGACGACGAGGTCGTTGGCTTTCCAGAAGAAGAGGTTGGCGAGGTTCTTGATGAAGCCGTCCGAGTCGCCGGCGAGCACCGTGAGGTCGCTCTCGAGGACGTGCTGCGAGCTGTTCAGCAGGCGGATGAACGCGGAGGTGGGGCGCTGGGCTTCGAGGCCGGGCAGGGCGTCAGTCTGGGTGCGCTCCTTGGCGACGGCCGCGACGAGTTCACCGAAAGCCGCGACGAACGGACCGATTCCCGGGATGCCGTTGGCGAGGTTGACGAGGATCGAGAAGAGCGTGTCGAGGCGCCCCGAAGCCAACGTCGTGCCGGCTGCCGGACAACCGACCCGCACGAAGCGCGTGACGCGCGGACGCTTGGCGGCGATGGCGCGCTGGTACTTGCGGTAGAGCTTGCGTTGCTCGGTGAACGCCGAGGATCCCTTGCCGAAGGCGTGGGCGAGTTCGCGCTCGATGTCGTCGGGCGCAAAGATGTCGCCCTGCACCTGGCCATGCGCGATCAGGTCGCCGACGAGTCCACCGCGGCTGTGCGTGACGAGGTGCAGCTCGAGGTCCGCCGGGAGGGCGTCGAGCAGGTCTGCCGCGTTCTGCAGCGGACTCTGCGTGAGCGTTCGGTGTTCGAAGCCGAAGACGCGGCCTTCGTAGTGGTCGTGCAGCTCGCGCCAGAGCTTGTTGTTCGTCTCGAAGAGCCCCGAGTAGGCGTTCGCCGTCGCCGAGGCCGTGCCGTGGATGAGGACAAGCACCGGCTTGTCGGCGTTGTCCGCAGCGGGGGCTTCGGGCGTCAGACTGCCGTCGCGCGCGATGCGCAGGAATCCCTCGCCCGCCAGTTGCCCTTCGACCTTCGCGGCAACCGCACGCGCGCCCTCTTTCGGAAGGTCGTAGTTGAGCACTTTGAGGGCGCGGATGACGTTGCCGACGAAGCCGCGCTCGCCGGTATCGTCCGGCGTGGGATAGCGCGTCGGGAGCGTGCCCTCGGCGCCGCGCGTCGCACCCTGGCGCGTGTCGTGCTCGAGGCGGTCGATGGTCGTCCAGAGGACGAAGCCGTTGTCGAACTCCACCTCGATGAGATCGTCTTTCCCGATCTCGATCTTCGTCTCGTGCGCGCCGGCGCGCGTCGCGCCGAGCATGCGCACTCCGCGCGCCACGGAGATGGTCGTTCCGTCGAGTCGCAGTGCGCTTTCGGCGTTGCGCGTGCGTTCCCCGACGACGGTGTACTCGGCCATGATCTTGCCCCCAAGATATCTCGCTGCCGTCGCGGCAGCGGCGTCTCACGTTAACCCGGATTATTCACGGGCGATCTGCTGCGGTCGCCTCTGAATCCTCCCTCGCAGCGCGGCAGCGATGTTTCCCGATGCGCAGCGGGCCCAGCCGCAACCTCGCGACGATCGTGCATGAACCCGCGCTGTTCAGGTGTGTACGCATGTGTCGATGTCGATTCGTCCATGTGGTGGACCGGCGAAGTGGATGCCCGCGAACGACGACCGCCCCGCGAAGCGCAGGCTTCGCGGGGCGGTCGTCGGAGAGGTTCGAAGCCTCTCTTGGTGCAACTATTCGTCAGTCAGCGGTACTTCTCGAGTTCGTCGAGACGATTGAGTGCGACGTCGGCGACAGCCGTCCCCGCGTACGTCCTCACGATCTCTTCGAACATCTCGATGGCGTCCTTGACCGTGCGCTTGTTCCGGGCGAGATCGTTGGCTTCGACGAGCATGCCGCCGGCCTTCATCTCGTCCTTGAATCCGTCCCGGCTGCGCTGCTCCTCGAGGAAGGTCACCATCTCCTGGTGCTCGGGGAACGGGGCATCACCGTCGACGTATGGTTCGAGCTTGGTCATCGCCATGTAGACGCTGCCCGCGGCGACGAGAGCCTTCGCGCGCGTGAACGCCGTGGAGGCTTCCGACTCGAGCCACGTCTTCGCGCGCGCGCCGAATGCCGCCTCCTCGTCGTCGAGCGGCTTCTTCTCGATCGTCTTGCTGACTTCGGCGTACGCGCCAGCCATGTCGTGATCGTTCAGCTTCTTCTCGGCCTTGGCAAACGGCTCGGGCCAGAGCGGGGACCGATCGGCGCCCTTCTGGGCGTTCTTGACCGCGCCTTCGAAACCGAAGTGTCCGAGCCAAGAGATGTCACCCTTGGTGTCGATCACCGCGGCGGTGGGGAAGCTTTTTACCCCGAGATGACGCTCGAAGCTGTTGTCCTTCGTGATCACGATCGGATACGTGGGCTGGTACGTCGCCACGAACTGATCGACCACCTCCGCAGGTTCATCGGTCACGCCGATGATCACCAAACCCTCCTTCCGACCCTTTTCCGCTTTGGAGTTGAGGGAGGGGATTTGGTTCTTACAAGCGCCGCACCAAGTGCGAAAGACTTCGACCAGTACGGCGCGTCCCTGCAACTGCTCGAAGGTGAGTGGCATCGTGTTGTACCACCTCACGGCTTCGATCTCGGGAGGGGTCGAGCCGACGGCCGAGTCGTTCGCATACACGGGCGAGGTCATCACGGACGCGGCGAGAGCCACGGCTGCGGCGATGCCGGCGAATGCCTTCATCAAATGAACTCCTCGGGATGCTTCTGGAGCGCCGCGCTGACGTCCAGGGGGGAAACAACGGGCCGGAGTCTACCAGGGTGACGGTGCCCATAGTCGCCAGGAGGGGCTGGCTTCGAGCGCGGGACGCGCGGGAGAAAAGTTCGCTGCCCTGGGCGACGGTGCGCGGCGCAATGGCGCCGACCGTACACGTGATGTCCAGCGGTCCGACACGTGATGTTCGGCGCACCATCCTTGCGGGACTACTCCTTGAGAACCATGTCGATGCACATCACGGCCGCGACGATCAGCGGGCGTGCGTCATCGTCGGGCGCCACGTCGTCGGCGATCTCGAGGACGTACGTGTCCGCCGACGTGAACATCTCCTTGCCCATGCCGGACCACCTCTTGGACACGTGGGCGAGCTCCTTCGTGCCGGCGAGGAAGCGGAAGTCCCAGCCCGTCCACTTACCCTTGAGCTCGCAGACCGGACGCTCGTGGGGATCGAGGATCGTGAAGCGTCCGCCGATCGAGAAGAACTTTTGACGGAACCCGCCGATGTACGCGTCGGTCTCGTCGAAGACGTCGACCTTCGAGAGGAAGAACGACACGCCGCGCGTTACGCGCACGACCTGCCGCCCATCCGCCGTACGTACGCGGATGTCGAAGGGCGTCATGCGCTTGTAGTCGGTGAAGCGCAGGAACTTCGTGAAGACGCCGAGGGACTCCTCGCGGCACTCCATCACGATCTTGCCGGAAGTCGGATCGTAGATATCGAAGTTGTTTGCCGCCTTGAACATCCCGATGTGCTCTTTGACGATGAAGACGTTCTTCGTGATGGGGTCGTCGATGTTCTCTCCTCCCGGTGGGTCATCGGCCACACGTCACAGCACCATGTCGACCGCTGCCACGCAAATGTGCCATCTGTGTCGCATGTCCGCCTCTCGAGCGAACGGAGCATCGATTGTCCACACCATTGCCGCCCGAGGGCCTGCGCGACCTCTTCGGTTCAATCGATGTGTATCTCTTCGATCAGCTCCTGCGCGGGCGGATCGTCCCGGGGATGCGCGTGCTCGACGCAGGCTGTGGCGCGGGCCGCAACCTGGACTACCTCGCACAGGCCGGTTTCGATGTCGTGGGAGTGGACCGCAGCGAAGAGGCGGTCGCCGAGGCTCGAGAGCGCTTCGCGGGCAGGCCGAACGCACGCTTCGAGGTCGCGGCGCTCGAGCAGCTCCCGTTCGACGACGGGGCCTTCGATGTCGTCATCTGCAATGCCGTGCTGCACTTCAGTGCATCGCGTGCCGTGTTCGTTGCGTGTCTCGACGAGTGCTGGCGCGTGCTCGCCGAGGGCGGGCTGTTCTGGTCGCGCCTGGCGTCGTCCATCGGGATCGAGAAACGCGTCCACGTCGTCCCGGCGCAACCGGGTTGGTTCCAGTTGCCCGATGGCTCGCAGCGCTACCTCGTCGACGAGAACGACTTGCTCGGTCACTCACGTCGGCTCGGCGGTGAACTCCTCGACCCGATCAAGACGACGAACGTTGCCGGTCTGCGGTGCATGACGACCTGGGTGCTCGGCAAACCGCGAGCCTGACGCGCCAGAATCAGCGGATGGTTCACGGACGATCGTCGTGAGGAGCTGCCAGGTAGGATTCGGATTCGGTCGCAGCCGATGTCCATGAATCACCCGGGCTAACCGTCTGCGGTCACGATGTCGGTGATGATCAACGCCGGCTTCATGCCGTCATTGGCGCTGTAGCTGATGCCGATGACGTGGCGTTCGCCAGGCGCGAAGTCTTGCACGACGGTCGCCTGCGCGGCGTTCAGGCCGTAGCGACGCCTCTCGAGGCGTAGCTCGTGCGTTCCGGGCAGGAACTCGACGTGGCGTGGGCATCCCTCGAGTTCGCGTCCGTCGATCGCGCAGACGGAGGTGCCGGTGAAGCCCGACAGCGGGTCGGCGTTGCTCATGCCCTTGATGCGAACCACCTCGTGCTCGAGGCGCGCGGGGCCATCGTAGAGACGCGTCGCGGAACATGACGTCAGCGCGAGCAGGACGAGGGCCGTGACGGCGGGGCGAAGTGACAGCATGGGAGTGCTCCGTGCGAGGTGTCTGAACTCGTCACGGAAGAGCAAACGCCGTGCCGTTCGAGAGCTGCGTACTCCCGCCGGACACGGCGATGGCCTGCAGGTGGAGGGGCACGCCGGTCGCGCCGGGGAGACTCGGCAGCGTCGCGATCGTCGAGGCGACGCCTGTCGGTCCCGCGTTGCCGAGCGGCACGACCACGAGGGTCGCGACGTCGACCCACAGCGTTCCCTTGTTGCCGAGCGAAAGCGCGGGCAGCTGCGGAAAGAGCGCCGCGGCGAGGAAGACCGGCGTGGCCGGATCGCCCGTGGCCGCGAGCGTGAGCGTGTGACCCACGACCGTCGTCGCGAGCGTCGGCGCGACACGGGTGGCGAGACCGAGGCTCTCCCAGACATCACCGCTCGTGACGGTTTCGCTCGCCGTGCCGACGTCGAAGCCTGCTGCCGTTGCCGCGAAGGAGTACGTCCCGGCCGGAAGCGGGAACTCGTAGAGGCCGTTGCTCGTCGTCGTCGTGAAGGTGCCGTCGGCGAGGGCGACGAGTGCGCCCGCGAGCGGCGCGGACGTGCCGACATTCGCGTCGAAGAGAATCCCCTTGAGCGTTCCGGCTGTCGGTCCGCCGCCGGGCTCGTAGGGCGCGAAACCGTGATGTTCCTGGGCGGCGAAGAGGTGCGCGCGGGCGGCCTGCTGGCGCTCGGCGGGGTTGCCGAGCACGAGGGCATCACCGGGGTTCGTGACAAAGGCGAGCTCGGAGAGCGACGCGGGCATCGCCGTGTTGACGAGCACGTAGAAGCCGGCCGTCTTCGTGCCGCGATCGGTCAGCTGCCAGGCCTCGATCATGCGCGCGTGGATACGGTCGCGCAGAGACGCCGCGACCGTGCCTTCGGCGAACGCGAAGGTCTCGGTGCCGTTGGCGGCCGGGTCGCCGAAGCCGTTGGCGTGGATCGAGATGAAGCTGTCGGCGCCGAAGGTGTTGGCGAGCGTGACGCGCTGGAGCAGCGAGATGAAGACGTCCGTGTCGCGCGTCATGAGGACGTCCCACGCGCCGCCCCCCGAGGCGTCCGCCGTGTCGGCGTCGAGCAGATCGCGCAGACGCAAGCCGACGTCGAGGACGATGTCCTTCTCGAGGAGGCCGTTGCCGACCGCGCCGGGGTCGCTGCCGCCGTGCCCGGGATCGATGCAGAGTCGGACATCTCCGCCGTCGCCGCTGGCGTCGTTCCCGACGAGGGGGCGCCACGGCGGGATGGCGACGGAATCGCCGAGCTTGCGCGACTGGCCCGTGCTCGGCGACCAGCGCCACGTCTTGCGCCCGAAGAGCATGTGTCCGTCGTCGTACGCCGTTTCGAAGATCAGCGTTCCGTCGACGTCGAAGCGCGGAAATGCACCTTCGGGATCGCGGAAGACGACCTCGCCGTCACGCTCGACGACGAGCCCCGTGCCCGGGACGATGCGGACGTCGAAGGAGCCATCGGCCGACCGCGCGACAACCGGCCAGGTCTGAGCGTGGAGCAGCGCGGAGAGGAGCGCGACCGCGCCGATCGTGCGCGTGAGCAACAGGCATGGAGACATGTCGGCACCTCGAGAAGCGGGAAGCGAGCGTGCTCGGCACCCTACCTTAAGGATGCGCCTGCGCGAGCAGGGCTGCGTCGAACAACACGCCTCTTGCGCTCAACGAAGCGTGAGTTCGCCGACCTGTCGAAAGATGCTGATCCACCCGGGTTGGCCGGCGCGGTCCGCCGTGCCTGTCTCCGCCGTGCCCGTGTCGCGGCCGCGCACGACTGCTATCGTTTTCCGCAGTCACGCCCCAAGCTACGGAGACCCTCGATGACACGTGTTCTCGTCTTTGCCGGAAGTGTTCGCCAAGCGTCTTGGAACAAACGTCTCGCTGGCTATGCCGCAGAGCAAGCGCGCGGCACAGGGGTCGATGTGACGCTCGTCGATCTTGCCGCATTGCCGATGCCGCTTTACGACGGCGACCTCGAGGAGCGCGAAGGCATTCCCGAGAACGTCTTGGCCATGCAGCGACTCATGCTCGAGCACGACGCGTTCCTCATCGCGTGTCCCGAGTACAACGGATCGATCACACCGCTGCTGAAGAACGTCATCGACTGGACGTCGCGTCCGAGTGCTGTCGCCGCCGGCACGCAGGTGACGCGCGGCAAGGTCGTGGGGTTACTGAGTGCGTCCCCGGGGGCGCTCGGCGGGATGCGTGGTCTCGTTCACGTGCGCGCGATTCTGTCCGGCATCGGCGCGCACGTCGTGCCCGGCGATGCCGCCGTCGGAAGGGTTCACGAGGCCTTCGCCGACGATGGGTCGTTCACCGATGAAAGGACGGCGACGTTCGTCAACGGCCTCGTGGCGAAGCTCGTCGAAACCGCCGCAGCCTTGACGGCGAGCTGAGACGCGCGCGTCAGCTCCCGAGGATGGCCACGCCGTTCGACGCCGAGAAGTTCTTCACGGCCTGCGAGTCGACCATCCAGGCCTGGATCCAGACGGGTGTGCCGGCCGGAATGCCGGCGGGCCAGGTCGAGCCGAGCATCAGGCTGCCCGTGGCGTCGAGAGGCAGCCCGGGCAGCAGGAACGTGAGGTCGGGGACGAGCACGCCGCCCTTCAAGGACGCGAAGACCGGCGCGATCCCGAGGATCCAGTTGCTCGTGCCGTTCGGCACGCCGTGCTCGAGGGCGAGTGACAGCGCCGCGCCCGGCGTCGTGTCGCCGCTGGGTGTGAGCGTCGGGAAGCCGGCGCGTCCGCGCAGTGCGTTGTCGGCGTCGCAGAAGACCGAGTAGGGCTCGGCGCCCATGTCGAGGACCGAGCCGTCGGGGTCGAAGACCGTCGGGTTGCCGGTATCGATGCACGGGGACCCGAGGCCGAGGCAGACCACGCCCTGATCGGCACCGCCGACGAACAGCGGGTCGGCGTCGATGTTGCCCTCACCGACGGCACCGCCTTCGACGTTGCTGTACGTCACGCTCAGCGTTCCCGACGACGAGACGATCGAGCCACCGCGCACGATCGAGTTCGCGACGCCCATACTGTCGGCGGACACGAACGCGTCCGAGTCGATGAACGTACACGACCCGAAGCCCGCCGAACTGGTCGAGGTGGCTGCGTAGGCGCTCACCGATGCGTCGTTGCGGACGAACACACAGTCGCCGATGAACGCACTGGTCCCGAAGATGCCGTCACTCGATGCACTGATGGCGGCGCCCGAAGTTCCGTTGGCGTCCGTGTTGTCGATGAACGTCGCACCGCTGAGCGAGGCTCCGAACGAACCTGTGAAGTAGTAGCCGCCGCCGGCGAACGTCGCGTGGTTCGAGCTGAAGGTCGTGCCTTGCGCGCCCCCCAGGAAAGCCCCGCCGCCACCCGTCGATGCGAGGTTGTCGCGCACGATGCAGTCGATGAGCGTCGCGCCGAAGGCTCCGCCGCCGAAGGACGACGCGTTGCCGTTCCCCTCGATGAGGCACTCGATGCAGGTGCCACCCCGAAGCCCCGTGTTTCCGCAAGACGAGATCTCACAGCGCTCCAGGATCGACGTTCCACCCGCCCCGTCGACACCGCTCAGGCTACACCCCGTGATCGTGACCTCCGTCGCTCGCAGCTCACCGTTCGCGAAGACCCGAATACCGTTTCCGTTCGTGCCCGAGATGACGCAGTTCTCGAGCGTACCGACGGCGTCTTCGATGGTGACCGCATCGCCGTCGTTGTCGCGGATCGTGAAGCCCTTCACGAGCGCGCCGTCCCCGGTGCCCAAGGCGAAGATCACCGAGGCCCCGCCGTTGATCGCCGCGCCGTCGAGCACCGTGACCTCCGGGCCGTCGACAGCGATGACTTCGACGTCCTTGCCCAAGAACGCGAGAGCGTTCGCGTAGGCTCCGGCCGAGACGAAGATGCGGTCGCCGGTCGACGCGGAGTTCAGAGCGAACTGAATCGAGGGCGTGTCGGCAGGAACGAAGATGTCGTCAGCCACGGCCGACGGACCGAGGCCGAGGATGGTTGCGGCGGCAAGCAGGGCGTTGCGGATCATCATCCTCGAACTCCGGTCGTGATTGTTGCTGTATTGGCGTGCTGCTCGCGCTCGCGCGGGCCGCGTTGTCAGGGCGTCGTCCCGCGCACGCCGTTCGAGGCCGAGATGCCTTTGATCGCTGCTGCGTCTGACGTGAAGAACTGGAAGTAGAGGTCGGTGGCCGCGGGGACGCCGGCCGGGAAGGGTGCCGTCAGTGCGAGGTCGCCGAACCCGTTGGTGGGGAGGCCGCCGATGAGCACGTCGACACTCGGCACGATCGTGCCGCCCTTGAACGGTGCGCAGAGTTCCGTGAATCCGATCACGAGGTTCGTGACGGCCGAGGGCGCTGCATCGCGCAGTGACAGCGTGACGTCGTCACCCGCGGCGAGCGTGCCCGAGCCCGTCAGGCATGGCACACCGTTGACGCCGGCGAGTCCCTTGCCGAGGCTGACCCACGGACCCACGTCGATCAGGAACGCTCCGTCGATGCTGCCCGAAAGGCGTCCGCGGAAGATGACCTTCTGGCCGTCATCGCTGAGCGCGTAGCCCTCGGTGACGGCGAAGATCTCTTCAAGCACGAACCCGCCGATCGAGGTCAGGTTGATCTCGGCCAACAGGCGGTCGTTGAGGAAGAGTCCCTTCGAGCTCCCACCGTTCCACTCGGCCGACCAGAGCACGTTGCCGTTGTCGCCGATGTACACGGGGCCCGACGAGCCCGTCGTCCCGAGCGACGTGATCGGCGATCCGCCCGTCGCCGGCAGACTGTCGCCGGTTTGGATGAAGACGTCGCCGTCCACGACGATGATGTCGTCCGTGGCGGTGTCGCCCTCGATCGATCCGCTGAGCACCCAGCTGCCCGCGTTGTTGAGGTCGAGTTCGGCGAGCGACAGCAGGTCCCAGTTGCGGCCTGTCACCGGAGACGGCGAACCCTCTTGCGCGAGCAGGGTGCCGTCCATGTAGACGGCGTGATCGACGGCCGTGTCGCCGGCGAGGTCGGCGATCAGCAGCGTTTGCCCGGCATCGTTGAGGACGAAGTTGTGCACGCTCGTCTCCATGTCGGCGACGGCTTCTGTCTGACCGGGCGGGATGTCGCCTTCCTTGAGGACGACCTCTGCGCTCGTCGGCGTGCCCGTGCCGTCGATCGTGAAGAGCACGAGCGCGCGATCGACGCTGGTCGCGATGGCCGGGTCGTCGACGCTCGTCATCGCGAGCACCTGGTTGGCGTCGTTGTGGTGGACCGAGAAGAAGCCCTCCCAGGTCGTGCCGACCGAGAGGCCCGTGACGAGCGCGATGCCTGCTTCTTGGACCACCTGCGCGGTGTTGAAGTAGATACCCGAGTCGTCGTTGCCGCCGCCCACGGTGTTGTCGAGGAAGAGGTTCCAGGCGAGGTCGCCAGCGTTGTTGAGCGCGCCGGAGATCGCGCCGAACGAGTCGAGCAGCGCGCCGGTCGGAGTGGCGATCGACTGACCTTCGGCGAACACGACTCCGCTGGCACCGACGATGGCGCCGTCGATGTCGGTGTCGGGGTTGTTCGTGTCGACTTCGACGAGCCATGTGCCGGCGTTGTTGACGGCGACAGCGCCCGTCGTCGTGACGTCGCCGATGCCGCTGATAGTGTCACCCTCGAGCACGACGGCTTGGATGACGACGTCGCTAGGGTCGGACGCAAGGCTGGTCGGCGCGAGAACGAGGGCGCCGAGAACAGAGGCGAGCGGCAAGCGGGACATGGTGGGGCTCCAAGGAAGGACGTTGACCGCCAAGATACCAGTCGCGCCGCGGCCGTGGGGTCGGCGCGTCACGCGTGAAGCCGTGCGCGGCGAGACGGCGTCCCGGAGTCGCAGTTTTTCGACAGCCTGCCAGGCCCGGGTCATTCCTGGACGATCGTCGCGAGGTTGCAGCTGGGCCTTGCTGGAAAGGCGATGCGAGGGCCATTGAGGATCAGAGACGTCGCTTCGACGCAGCCAGAAAGGATCCAGATGCGACCGCAGCAGATCGTCCATGACCCGGGCTAGGAATGGGCCGCGGCCTCTACGGAGCGCGAGTTGCTCTGGCGATGCCCTTGGACACGCACGAGGGCGTCGTCAGCGCCGCCGAACCCGGATCCTCAGGGGCGCACGAACTCCATCGCGTAGTTCTCGACGAGTCCGGCCACCTCGAGGTCGCGCACGTGTTCGAAGCCGACCGATTCGATCTCGGCGCGAAACGCCTGCTGTCCGGCGCGCACGTGTCCGAGGACCCAGTCCTTCGATAGACCCGGAATGCGGTGGAAGTCGATGACGACGAGCTTGCCACCCGGTCGCAGGGCGTCGTGGATCGACGTCATCGTTGCCCGCGGATACTCGAAGTGGTGATACGTGTCGCAGACGAACGCCGCGTCGATCGTCGAGGGCGCGAGGCCGATCGAGTCCTCGGGACACAGGACGGCCGAGAGGTGCCGCGTGTCGGTTTCCTCGGCGGCTGCGAGGATGCGCTGCAGGAAGCGCGGAGCGATGTCGACGGCGTAGACCCAACCGTTCGGCGTCACGGAGTCGGCGAAGAGTGGCGTGAAAAGGCCCGTGCCCGCACCGACATCGGCGACGCGGTCGCCCGGAGCAAGGCCGAGCGACGCGACGATCGCGTGTCGTGACGTGAAGATCTCGCGGCTCTCGGTCTCGAAGCGCGCGACGAATGCGTCGACGTCGAGATCGGGGTCGAGGTACGACGTGTTGATGCCCTCGTTGATGCTCGACGGTTCGAGTGCGCGCGTTCGCGCGAGCTGCCGTGCGACGTACGCCCGCGCCCGCTGCTCGTAGACCGGATTGCCCATGCCGATCGTCTTGGCTTCGGCGACGGCGCGTTCGATCGGCACGCCCTGGTCGAGGACGCGGAAGGGAATCCACAGACCACCGACGCGACTGGCCGACGCGCAGTGCAGGAGCGTGGGCTCGGACCCGGTCGCGAGGTGCATGCGCAGGGTGTGGAATGCCGTGTCCGTGAACGTGTCGGGCGCGCGCAGGGGAATCGAGATGAACCTGATATCGGCCGCACGCAGCGCACCTTGCTCGTCCCAATCGACCTCGCCGTCTTGACACAGACTGATCACGCGCGTGATCCCGCGCTCGACGAGCGTGTCGACATCGCCAGGCTCGAGCCCTCCTGAGAGGAACAGTGATCCGGCGCGGTGCACGTTGGAGGCGTCTCCGAGCGTGGCGGGTTCGACGGGGTCGACGGTACGTGCCTCTTGCACGGGCGAGGCCAGGCTCGATGCGGCAAGGAGACAGGTGAGGAGGATCGAGAGGGCGTTCATCGGGAACTCGAGCCGAGCGGGGTCTGGGGCACTGAGCCCGGATCATCCGCGGACGATCTGCTGCGGTCGCATGTCGATCCTTCCTGGCGGCGTCGAAGCGACGTTTCTGATCCTCAACGGCCAAAATGGGCCGCCTCCGGTCAGAACCCTCGCATCGCTTTGCCAGCAAGGCCTAGCTGCGACTTCGCGACGATCGTCAATGGATGATCCGGGTGACGCGGGTGATCGTAACCCACTCACCGGAGCGGCTCGATGCGCCTCGTCATCTTCGTTGCGGCAACGCTGCTGCCGCTCGTCGTGGCTGCCCTCGATGTCCCGCCGACGGGCGACGCAACCGGGCACGTGGTCAGTCGCGTCGACGTGACCGATGCCGGCGAGCGGATCCTCGTCCAGGAGGTTTCCATCGCGGCGCCGCAACGTGCCGTCTGGGATGCCACACGACGGTTGACGGCTGGGTCGCGTGGCCGTCACCGCTCGTGGAGAGCGACCTCCGCGTCGGCGGCACGATCCCGACGTCGCGAAGAACTGGCCCGAGGTGCTGAAGCAGGACGCCGACAAGCTCTCCAACGTCATCCTCTTCGAGACGATCGACGAAGAGCACTCGCGCTTACCTCGTACGGCAGCGGCTATCGCGACACGCCCGAGTAAGACGAACTCATGAAGTTCTTCATCGCCGGGAACGAGGGGATCGCCGGGAACGAGGGGCTCTACCGCAAGCTCATCGAGGTCCTCGAGGCCCAGTCGCGTGGCGCGTCGTCGAGCGGGACGAGGCGAAGCGCGAGCGCGAGCTGGCCAAGTTGCTTGCCTTCACGGTGCGACGCGCGTGAAGTGACCGGCTCGGTGCCTCGTGTCTCGGAGGCCTCGTGTCTCGGAGAGCGACAGATGTTCGACGAGGCGGCATTGAACGTCATGTCGGATCCCGCAGCGCCCTTCGCGGGACGTGTTTCGACGTTATGTGAATGTGATAAGCGGACGTATCCGTTTGCGGGGTGATGAGAAGCCGCATACGGTTCAGCCATGCGCATCCTCCTCGTCGAAGACAGTCAGCGCCTCGCACGCTCCGTGCAGGCCGGACTCCGCAAGCTCGGGCATGCGGTCGACGTCGTGTTCGATGGCACGACGGGGCTCTCGTACGCGAAGGTGAACCCGTACGACGTCGTGTTGCTCGACATCATGTTGCCGGGGCTCGATGGGTTGTCCGTGCTCAGTCAGCTGCGCGACTTCGGCGTCGACACCCAGGTGCTGCTGCTCACGGCTCGCGACACCGTCGAGGATCGTGTGCGGGGACTGGATACCGGTGCCGACGACTACCTCGTCAAGCCCTTCGCGTTCGAGGAGCTCGCGGCACGCGTCGAGGCGTTGGGACGTCGGGTGCGAGGAACTCCCGCGCCGCAGATTCGCCTTGGTGACCTCGTGATCGACACCGCTGGTCGAACCGTGATGCGTGGCGAGCGCCGACTCGACTTGTCGCGCCGCGAGTACGCCCTGATCACGTACCTGGCGTCGCGCTGCGGCGAGATCGTCTCGCGCATCGAGATCGAGGATCACCTTTATGACGAGGACACGCTCCCGCTCAGCAACGTCATCGCGTCGACGATCTGCTCCCTGCGCGAGAAGCTCGAAGCCGAAGGCGAGCCGCGCCTGATCCATACGCGGCGCGGACTCGGATACGTCCTCACCGAGCACGAGCCATGAAGTCGATCCGTCGCCAACTCGTCGTGACGCTGTTCGTCAGCGCACTGGCCGTGCTGGCCGTGGGGGGCTGGATCCTGCATGGCGCCGTCACCGACTCGCTCACGGCTCAGTTCGACGTCGGGCTCGAGGCGCGGGCCCGCGCGCTCGGTGCGATGGTCGAGCGTGAGGGGATCTACGTGGAGGTGAACTTCCACGAGGAGGCGATGCCGCAGTTCGTCGATGGCGCGGACCTCGAGTACTTCACCATGTGGCTCGAGGGGCAGACCAAGACCATGACGTCCCCGAGTCTGGGTGGTCGGTCGCTCGAGCGGCGGTCGGCCGGGCTCGGCGAGCGCGTCGTCTGGGATGCGGTGCTTCCCGACGGTCGCCCGGGGCGCGTCATCGGGGTCGATCTTCCGGTCGTCGTGGTCGAGGATGATGACGGCGACGAGCCGGACGACGACGATGAAGAGGCTCCGTTGCTGGAGGCCGAGGTCGGGACGGGTGATCTCGCCGTCACCGTGGTGGTGGCGACGTCGCGTGAGAGTCTCGATTCACAGCTCGCCGCGCTCGGGACCGGACTTGCGTTCGCGTCCGTCGCGTCGGCGGTCTTGCTTGCAGTCGTGATCATGTTCGCGGTGCGCCGAGGGCTCGAGCCGGTCGAGCAGCTCGCAGCGCGCGTGGCCGCCGTGGATGCCCAATCGCTGACGACGCGCGTCGATGGCGACGCCGTGCCCGTCGAGTTGAAGCCGATCACGAGCGCGCTCGATGCACTCTTCGCGCGCCTCGATGAGTCGTTCGCCAAGGAGCGTCGCATGACGGCCGCAATGGCGCACGAGTTGCGCACGCCGATCGCCGAGCTGCGCAGCGCGTCAGACGTGGCGCGCGCCTGGCCCGACGACGATTCGATGGTGGACGAGGTGATCGCCACGGCCGGCGAAGTGGCGCGACGCATGGGCACGACGATCGAGTCGCTGATGCGCTATTGCCGTCTCGAGGCCGGCCAGGCGCGGCTCGAGGTGGAGACGATTGCCTTGCGTCCCTTCGTCGATGCGCTGTGGGTCCCGCACTCGCTGCGTGCTGACGAACGTGGGCTCGTGTTCGTGAACAACATCGCCGACGACGCTCTTGTCGCGTCGGACTCCGGGCTGCTCGCGATCGCGCTCGGGAATCTGCTTCAGAACGCCGCGAGCTTCGCGTCCGGCGGGGACGTCGACGTGCGGTCATCCCTCGCACACGACGGGACGTGGTCGGTGTCCGTGGCGAACTTCACCGACGACCTCACGTCCGACGATCTCGTCCTCCTCAGCGAACCGTTCTGGCGCAAGGACGAGGCCCGCAGCAGCGGTCAGCACAGTGGACTGGGCCTCACCCTGGTGCGTGCCGTGGCGTCCGTCCTGGGGTGTACGGTGGCTTCCCAGATCGATGCGCGGGTTTTCACGATGTCGCTCGCCGGTCTCGAACGGGCCTCGTCCGTCGACGAGGCGGATTCGTCATCTTCACATCATGTCGCCACATCCAGCCAGGGATAGGCTTCGCGCAGTAGCCACCCTCGCGTTCGGGAGACCGTTCCATGCGTCATTCATGTTCTCTGCTGGTGATCGGTCTCGCGCTCTCCGCGCCCGACCTCGCAGGTCAGGGGCTCGACGAGACCTTCAGCAACCCGACAGCGATCACCAACGTCTTCGCGCCGTTCGATCATGGCGCTGTGAAGATCTTTCACGGTCGTCGTGAGGGCAAGCGGACGACAACGGTCATCAATCACCTCGACGATGTTCGTGTCTTCCAGCTCGGTGGTGTCGCCGTGTCGTGTTGCACGCTCGAGGAGAAGGAGTTCGAGGCGGGCTCATTGGCCGAGATCACGCTGCACTATCTCGCGCAGGACGACGCCGGCAACGTGCGCTCGTTCGGTGAGGTGTCGATCGAGTACGCCGACGGTGTGCCAGTGAACGTCGAGAGCGACAGCTGGATCGTCGGTGGCGCGACACAGGCGACCGATCCACCGACGGTCTACAACGCCGCCGGTCCACAGATGTACATGCCGGCCACACTCGCCGAGGGTGACGTCTTCAAGCAAGAGGACTTCCCGCACTCCGACGAAGTGCTGACCGTCGTGTCGGTCGGTGATCGGGTGAAGGTGCCGTCGGGGAAGTACCAGTGGTCGGTGAAGCTGCGCGAGTCGAGTTCCGACAACGGCGACGATCATGAGTTTCGCTGGGTCGTTCCCGGCGTCGGGAATGTCAAAGAGAAGGCCGACGGCAGCAAGACGAAGCTCTTCGACACGACACTGAGCGAAGTCGATCTCGAGAGCGAGCTCGAGTTCTGAAACTCGCGACGTGGGTCGATCCCAAGATGACGAGGAGAGTTCTATGAGGTCTAGTCGATGGATGATGGCTCTTGGAGCCGTCGCAGCTGTGATCGTTCCGTTCCTCCTGCACGACGACGGGCCGTCCGGTCCCGATGCCGTGACGCCAGCGGCCGCCGTTGTCGACGATGACGTCGCCGACGACGATCTCGATGACGACGACACGCCGATCGCGCTCAGTGCCGTGCCGCGCCATGTCATGGACGCCGCTCTGGCCGCGCTCCCCGGCGTGACGTTCGACGCCGCCGAGACGGAAGGCTCCGCGTCAGGGACCGTCTACGACCTCGAAGGCACGCTGAACGGCGAACGCTGGGAGGTCGAGGTGTTGTCCGACGGGACCGTGATCGAGGTCGAGCGCGACGACTGACGCTCGCTGTCAGGTGAACAGCGGCAGGCTCGAATGGCGTCCGGGAAGGGCCTGACGTGGGTCTTCGCCGAGCCATTCGAGCGCCGTGGCGTACAGCGAACGGAAGTCGGTCGTGACGGGCACGTCGTCGCGATCGAGGTCTGGGCGCGGGCCGTGGATCGTGCGGCGCACCGGTGATCCGACGAGCAACGCCGAGTTCCCCGCGCCATGGTCGGTGCCCGCCGAGGCGTTCTCGCGAACCCGTCGGCCGAACTCGGAGAAGACCAGCGTCGCGACGTGTTCGCCGTTGCCTTGTTCGCCGAGTTGCTGGACGAAGCTCGTCAGCGCGCGGTCGAGGTCGCCCAGGAGTGCCGCGTGCGGCTTCGATTGCTTCGAGTGCGTGTCGTAGCCGTCCTGCGTGACGTAGAGCACGCGGGCGCCGACGTCGGCGTGAATGACCCAAGCCGCGAGTGCCAACGAACGTCCGATCTGTGAGTTGCCGAAGGCGTCCGAGGCCCCGACGTCCACCGAAGCGAGCTGCCGCGCATTCGCGAACGTCGAGCTCATGAGCGACGCGATGTCCGCGGTGAGTCCCGTGCGGCCCTCGTGCGACGTGCAAAGCGTCTCGAGCGCGCGTCGCTCCGCGGGCGACCCGAGTGAGCTGAGGTCGAGCTCGGCCATGGAGGGGATCGCGGGGATCTGAGCCGGGGCGCCGGCCAGGGCAAGCGGGAGATCACGCCCGCCGAGCCGCGCGAACGGCAGCGCGCGACCTGCGTGTGCACGGCTGGCTGCGAGGCGCCCGATCCAACCCTCGTGCGGGACGTCGGGCGACGTGCTCGCCGTGTGCCAGATCTCCATGGATCGGAAGTGCGAGCGATCGGGCTGCGGTGTGCCGACACCGTGGACGACCGCGAGTTGGTCGTCGGCCCACAGCTCTGCCAGTCCGCCGAGTGCGGGGTGGAGGGCGTTGTGCTCGTCGAGCGGAAGCACGGCGTCGGCCGCGTGGGCGAGCACAGGCCGGGCGGCTCGGTAGCGCGGGTCACGGTAAGGCACGACGGTGTTGAGTCCGTCGTTGCCGCCTGTGAGTTGAACGACGACGAGCACGCGGTCGCGTGGCCGAGCCGAAGACGGTGCCTGCGTCCACGGGAGTGCGGCGGCCAGCGGCGTGGCGGCAAGCGCGGCGAGCAGTGCGCGGCGGTTCGGGTGCATGGTGTGGGTGGTGTGCGTCATGCGAGTTGGACCTCCGGAAGTGACATCACGCTCGTGACGTGCCGGCGTGATCCGGGCGGTGGGAGCGTCGACCGGATCGCGTCGGGAAGCTGATCGTCGAGCAGGGCGTCGACGGCGTCATCGGACTCGGGCGACGCCGTGATCGTGGCGGCGAGCTGAAGGCGACCGATCAGTGTTGCTGTGTTGAGCCACGTCTGTCCGCCGTCCCAACCTTTGACGCTCGGCGGGGAGTAGAGGCTCTGACCGAGGCTCTCGAGACGTGCTGCGAGCGCCTTCGTTTCCAGCGGCGTCGTGAAGGTGCGTCCGGCGCCGACGGCGAGCTCGACGGGGCTCTTGATGAGAGCGCGGTAGGCACGCGGCGCGTAGAACGCGCGACTCGCGAAGACCGTGCGCAGGAAGGCGAGCGTGTCGTGGCCCTCGGCGCGATAGAGGTCGGCGGCAGCGTCGATGAGTGTCGCGCCGGGTTCGGGATGCACGAAGAAGCGCAGCAGTCGACTCGCGATCCAGCGCGCGCAGGCGGGGTGGTCGAGGCACGCCTCGACGACGTCATCACCCCCGAGTGACCCGCTGCGCCCCAGCACCGTCTTCGCGCCGCCATCGTGCTCTGCGGCGATGAAACGAAAGCGCCCGGCCGACTCGTGCCAACCGCTGAGCGCGCGCGCGGCCTCGAGGACGTCGCGCTCGCTGTAGTTGCCGTGTCCGAGGCAGAAGAGCTCGAGCAGTTCGCGCGCGTAGTTCTCGTTGGGTTGGTGGCGCCGGTTCGTGTTCCCGTCGAGCCACAGGATCATGGCCGGGTCGCGGCTGACGGCCTTGGCAAGCGTGCCGAAGTCGCCGGGGCCGAGGCGTCGCAGCGTGTCGACCTGCTCGACCATGAGGCGCGTGCGTTGCACCTTGGTGACGGACGTGGCGAAGTGTCCGTGCCAGAAGACGGCCAGCTTCTCCTCGAAGGGGCGCGGCGAGCGGAGCATGCGCGTCAGCCAGATCGACTGGGCCGTGGTGAGGTCCTCGACGCCTGCGAGCATGTCGAGTGCCTCGAGCAATGCACGGTGGTCGCGCGTGTCGGCGTCGAGTCGCGTGAGTTCGACGCTCGCGCGGACCGGCCCCCAGGCTTCGACTTCGTGACGCAGTGAGATCGGGCCGCCAAATTGGATCCGTCGAACGGCATGTCCCGCTTGCTGGGCGCCGAACGGGCCGTCGACGTCGGGTCGGTAGGGGAGCAGCGCCTCTTCGGCGCGGCGGAGGCTCGTCGGTGTGAGTGCGTCGGTCGCTGGCGTCATCGGTTGGCGGCCGCGTCGAGGGTCAGGCGCAGCGCGAGGCCTTCGCTGCCCGGCGTGACGTCGACGCGCAGTCGGTCGAGCAGCCCGGCGAGGTCGAACAGCATGTCGATCTCCTGCGCAGCCGCGACGACGTCGAGACCTTTCTCGAGCACCGTCTGCGCCACGAGTGCGCTGCGGTTCTCGTGCGCGAGTGCGAGCGATCGAGAGACGTCGACGTCTAGTGTCGTGTTGCTCGACAGCGCCTCGACATCGTCGGACCCGATCGACGACACGAGCCGTTTGACCTGTTCGGCCGAGGACCCGAGCAAGAGCCAATCGTCGACGAGCGCCAGGCTGGGCGTGAAGTTGAACTCGAGCGATCCCGGCGCCACGCCGGTGCGTCCGAGGTCGGGCAGCAGGCGCGCGGCGTAAACAGGGACACCGTCGTGGACATCTGCGTCGACCAGGAACGGCGCCAGTCCCTTCTCGCCACGATCGGCGTTGACGAAGCCGAGGACGGACTGGAACGCGACGCGCATCGTTGCTTTCAGCGCGGCTTCCTCACCCTCGCGGATGCGTGCCACGAGGCAGAATCCCGGCAGTCGGACGTCGGGTGCGCGGTCGGCGAGGGCGAAGTCCTGACGGCCGACGACGAGCGCCCACGCGTCGCCCAGTCGCGCGAAGACGTCCTCCGCGAGGTCCTGCCCGGAGAAGAGCGTGGTCATGTCGGCGTCGAACTTCGCGAGCTGCTTCTGGACATCCATCGACATCAGCGTCTCGCGCCGGCGCCACCATTCGGCGAGATCGCGCCGGGCGAAGAAGATGCCGAGCGTGTGTGATGTCGTCGGGATGGATGTCGCTGTCGTGGCGAGCGGCGCGTAGGGCGAGACGGCCGGCTCGGCGTCTGTGTCGATGAGGGCGTCGAGGACGAGCTCTTCGTCGGTCCATGTCAGGTGAGCGTCGAGGCTCTGGGCGCCGGATGCGATGTCGATGAGTCCGGCGAAGAGCAGGTTCGCGAGTGGCTCGCGTGCGCTGGAGCCGTCGGTTGCCAGTGCTCCGTCGGGGCGCTGGGCCCGGAAGTGGACGCCGGGGGCGTGGCGCTGCGGCGGGCCGGCGTCGCCGTCGAGAAGCGCGTCGATGGCCGCGGCGAGAAGGTCGTCGTGCGAGGAGAGGAGGAGCGTGTCGCCGACGACGCAGCAGAGGACGTCGTCGCCGATGCGAGCGTAGTCGACGCCGCGGAACGTCGCGCGGCGCACGCGCTCGTGCTGCTGCACCATGGCGAGTGTCGAGTCGAGTAGCTTGCGTGTGTCCTCGCCGCGTTCGGTCCGCGCGCGGAGAATCACGTGCGGGTCCGAACGCTCGCCGTCCTGCAGGCGTGAGCGCGACTGTTGTGCCACGTGGACCTCGATGTCGAGCGGTCCACCGAGCAGGGCGTCGAGAGCGCGCTCGAGCGGGACGCGCGTGGCCAGCTGGAAGCCGGCGCGCAGCTTGCGAACGTCTTCCTCAGCTTCGAGCGCGGCTCGGATCGGTCGGCCCAGGGGACTGTCCCAGAGTTCGCGGCCGCTCGCGATCTGCGCGCTGGCGAGGTGTGTCCACTCGTCGGGTGCGGCGTGGCTGGCGGGTGCGAGGGCGAGTGCGGCGGCGATGGTCAGGCCGAGAGCGCGCATGGGGACTCCTCCGTCGAGTGCAATGGGGCATTGTTTCGATTCGTCGAGCGAGATTTCAGCGCCGAGATGTCGGGCTTGTGACGGTGCGTGTGTCGCGAGCGCGGCCCGCGCGACGGGCAAGCAATCCGCACGGGCCGCGCCCCTGATCCTCGGGGGTTGAATCACGTCAGAGAGGTCGCTTCGCTTTGCCAGCATGGGCCCAGCTGCGGCTTCGCGACGCTCTCCCTGACAGCCCGGGCTGGCGAGACGTCCAACTCTCAGGAAGGATGGGGCCATGCTGAACTCGGTGCGACGTTGGACGGTCTCGGGGCTCGCTGCCGCGATCGTCATGGTGCTCGGAGCGTGCGCGGATGACGCGCTTGCGCCGTCCGAGCAGTGGGTGACAAGCGCTGCGGGCGAGGGCCGCTTCTCCGTCGCGTGGCGGTCGACCGGCATGCCGCTGGCCCGCAACGAGAGTCGCGATCTCGACGTCGCCGTCGATTTGGACGGCGAGCCCGCGGCGGGGCTCGACGTCGCCGTGCGCGGGTGGATGCCCGACCACGGCCACGGCATGGTGCGCACGCCGCCGGTGCGCGACATGGGCGCGGGGCGCTATCGCGTGGAGGGGCTGCTGCTGCACATGCGCGGGCGCTGGGACCTCCATTTCGACCTGCGCGCCGGCGACGTCGCCGAGACCGTTTCCTTCGTCGTCGACCTCTGAGACATGCGCACACTCATCTCCTTCAGTGTCCTGCTTGTCGTTGCCCTCTGGTTCGTGACGCGCTCCCCGACGGCGCCAAGTCACTTACTCACGGGACAAGAGGTCGCGATCGCGCTTGAACTCTCGCCGCTCCCGCCGGTACCGCCCTCACCGACGAACCGTGTCGCAGACGACCCAGCCGCGGCTCGACTCGGGCAGGCGTTGTTCTTCGATGAGCGGCTCTCGGGGACGGGCGATGTCTCCTGCGCCACGTGCCATGACCCTGCTCGTGGCTGGGGTGACGGGCGGCGCCTCGCGAAAGCCATCGCTCACCACCCGCGCCACACGCTGACCCTCTGGAACGTGGCCTACAACCGCTGGTTCTTCTGGGCCGGACGCAAGGACACGCTGTGGTCGCAGGCCTTGGCGCCATTCGAGGATCCGCGTGAGCACGGGACGAGCCGACTGGCCGTGGCGCACGTCGTCCACGACGACGACGATCTTCGTTCCGCGTACGAAGAACTCTTCGGTGCGCTTCCCGATCTCGCGGACGGCGCGCGCTTCCCGGCTGACGCCCGTCCCGTCGCGGGCGACGAAGAACATCCCCATGCGCGCGCCTGGGCTGCGATGGAGGAGCGCGATCAGGCGCTCATCGACGACGTCTTCGTCAACGTCGGGAAGTCGATCGCCGCCTACCAACGTCGCATCGTCTCGCGCCGCGCACCGTTCGACGTCTTCGTCGAAGGCCTGGCCGCGCGGGATCGCGACAAGGTCGCGGCGCTCTCGGAGTCGGCCCAGCGCGGCTTCTCGCTGTTCGTCGGCAAGGCCCAGTGCCTCGTGTGTCACGACGGCCCAAACTTCACGGATCTCGAGTTTCACGCCAACCGTGTCCCGACGGGCGAAGGGTCTGATCCGGGCCGGCCACTCGGGATCAGTCGCCTGCTCGAGGATCCGTTCAACAGTCTCTCCCGCCATGCCGACGACGGTGGAGAAGAGGGGCGACGGAAGCTCGCGCTGGCGCCGATGGGCTGGCGTACGCCGGGTGAGTTCAAGACGCCGACGCTGCGCAATGTCGCCAGGACGGCTCCGTACATGCACGAGGGTCAGATCGCGACGCTGCGCGCTGTCGTCGAGTTCTACTCGACGCTGGAGAACGCGGCGGCGCCGGGGGAACACACGGAGACGATCCTCGTTCCCTTGCACCTCTCGGAGGCGGAGGTCGACGATCTCTTGGCATTCCTCGCGTCGCTGACAGACGAGACTCTGGACGCCGATCTGCGACGGGCGCCGGCGTCGGCACGGCTGACGTCGCAAAGCAACTGAGCGGCCGAAGCTTGACGGGTGGCCCATCGCGGTGTGAGCTGTAGTCCTCCCCCGACCAGCGATCCTCGCGTCCACGGCTCCCTCTCTCCCGATATCCGGGCCGTATTCCACCACTCGAGGCTCGCGATCCGCTCCTGGAGCTGGCCCCGATGACCCTCCGTCTCGTTGCAGCGTCTCTCCTCGTGTGCGCTTTGGCGCCCACTCTCGCGGCGCATGACAGCGTCAAGTTCATCTCGGCGCGGCAGGCTCCGTTCACGGGGCCGCTCAAGCTCACGGCAGGTGACACGCCAGAGGTCTTTCCGGCCAATGGGATCTCGCTCCTCGGCTGGATCCCGCTCGACCAGCTCGGCGGTGGGTCCTCGGGCGCAGATTGTTGGGGCTACACGGCGCCGTCGGGTCGCGAGTACGCGATCATCGGGACGTCCAACGCCGTGGCGTTCGTCGAAGTCACCGATCCCGGTCAGCCGGACATCGTGCAGGTCATTTCCGCGGTGGGAAGTTCGTGGCGCGACATCAAGGTCTACCAAGACCACGCGTACTACGTGTCGGAAGGTGGCGACGGGATCCAGGTCGTCGACATGTCGGACATCGACAACGGCAACGTGCAGCTCTTGAGCTCCGTCGGCGGTCCGGGGACGAGCGCCACGCACAACCTCGCGATCGACGAGACGTCGGGTTACTTGTATCGCACGGGAGGCGGCGGCGACCCGACCGAAGGTCTCCGGATCTACGACCTCTCGAACCCGAGTTCGCCGCAGTTCGTCACGAGCTGGGATACGCGCTACGTCCATGACGCCCAGGCCATCACGTACACGAGTGGTCCCAACGCGGGCAAGCAGATCGTCTTCGCCTACTCGGAGACATCGTCGGGCGGCGGCTCGCCGGGTGTCGACATCCTCGATGTCACGAACAAGGGCAACATCCAGACGCTGAGCACGCTCTTCTACTCGAGCCCCGTCTTCAGTCACCAAGGCTGGCTCTCGCCGGACAACCAGTACATCTACATCAACGACGAGCTTGACGAGACGTCCTTCGGCACGCTGACGACGACGCGCATCGCGGACGTCTCGAACCTCTCGAACCCGACGCAGGTCGGAACGTTCACGACCGGTCTGACGGCGATCGACCACAACCTCTACACCAAGGGCACGCAAATCTTCGAGGCGAACTACCGCAGCGGTCTGCGGGTCTTCGACGCCTCGAACCCGACGGCGCCCGTCGACGGCCTTCTTCGACACGTACCCGCAAGACGATGCCGCGGAGTTCAACGGTCTGTGGAACGTCTACCCGTACCTACCGAGTGGCACGCTCGTGGGCAGTGACATCGAGAAGGGCCTGTTTCTCTGGCGTCTCGGTGATCCCGACCTCACGATCACCGTCATCGACGGCATCCCGGAGCTGTTTTCCACGAGCAACGAGGTGGTAGACGTCACGATCAACCCCGAGCCTGGCGTGTCGATCGTGCCGGGAAGTGCGACGTTCCACTACGACGCCGGTGCGGGCCTGTTCGACCTGCCGCTCGCCGTTCTCGGTGGAGACGACTACCGCGCGCTGCTGCCGACGTTCGAGTGTGGCTCGGAAGTTTCGTGGTACGTGAGCGCCGAGACGACCGACGGTGTGACCTGGACCGCGCCGGCCGGTGCGCCGACGGCGCGCTACTCGACGGTCGCGGCATCCGACCTGGTGCTGCTCTCGGAAGTCGATCTCGAGTCGAACCCGGGCTGGTCGGTGGGGGCTCCGGCCGACACGGCCACGACGGGCATTTGGGAACGCGTCAACCCCGTCGGCACGAGCGCCCAGCCGGAGGACGACCACACGCCGTCCGGCACGCAGTGCTACGTCACGGGGCAGGGCTCGTTCGGTGGCGGGCTCGGTGACAACGACGTCGACGGCGGGCAGACGACTCTGACGACGAATCTCTTCGACCTCGCGGGCGAGGACGCGCTCATCAGCTACTGGCGCTGGTACTCCAACTCGACCGGCGGTTCGGCCGGAGCGGACATCTTCGAAGTCGACATCACGAACAACGGCGGTTCATCGTGGACGAGTGTCGAGGTGGTCGGTCCGACGGGCTCGGAGACGGTGGGCGGCTGGATGCAGCACCGCTTTGTCGTCGCCGACCTCGTCGCGCCGACCTCGCAGATGCGCCTGCGGTTCATCGCCTCGGACAACGGCGACGGGTCGATCATCGAGGCGGCCATCGACGACCTGCGTATCGAGCGACTCGTCTGCGAGACGTGCCAGACCGACCTCGGCTTCGGCGGACCCGGCAACGCTGCGCTTTCGTTGTGTGGCGATGCGCTCGACTCCGGTGGCCTCGCGACCCTCTCGCTCACACAAGCGGCAGCGAACGCGCCCGTGGCCCTGTTCGTCGGGCTGGCGCAGAACCCTGCGCCGTTCAAGGGCGGCACGCTCGTGCCGGTGCCGATCTTGCTGACGCTGTCCTTCGGCACCGACAGCTCCGGCGAGCTCGCGCTGCCCGTGCCCGGCGGGAGCGGCCCCTTCACGGCCATCCTCCAGGCGGCGATCGCAGACGGCTCGCAACCGAAGGGCGTGGCGTTGAGCAACGCGCTGGAGGCTGTCTTCGGCCCCTGAGTCTCTGAGCCGAGGACGCGGCACCCGGCGCGCCGATCTTCGCGTCTCGCGCCCGCGCCGAGCCGAGCGCGCCCGAGTGATGCACGAGGGTCGCCGCGAGGCTGCAGCTGAGCCTTGCCAGGAAGGATTCAGATGCAGGCGCGGGAGATCGTCATGAGAAGTGCGGGCTAGGTCGGCACGATGGCGGCCCTGATCGCGTGCAGTCGTTCGAGGACGGCGCCGGCGTGTTGCGGGCGTTCCTCGGGATCCTTCGCGAGGCAGTCGCGGATGAGTTGCTCGAAGTCCGGCGAGATGCCGGTGAGTGCCGCGAGTGTCGGCACGTCTTCGGTCAGGGTCTGGGCGAACAGCTCGAGAGCCGTGTCGCCCTCGAATACCTCGCGTGACGTCACGAGGTAGTAGGCGATGATGCCGACGGAGTAGACGTCCGAGCGTGGTGACGTCGCCGAAGGGCTGCGCAGGACTTCGGGAGCGATGTAGAGCGGCGTGCCGGTCGTCGCGGACGTGAGCGTGAGGTCCTGGCGGCGTTGGACGTCCTTGGCGAGTCCGAAGTCGAGGAGCTTGACGAAGTCGTGCCGACCGCCCCGCTCGGTCAGCATGATGTTCAGAGGTTTCACGTCGCGGTGGACGAGCCCCAGCGTGTGCGCCTCGGCGAGGGCTCCACAGAGTTGTTCGAGGATGCCGACGGCGCGCGCGAGGGGCAGCGCGCCCTCCGTTTCGACGAGCGACTTGAGCGTCGTGCCGTCGACGTACTCCATCGCGAAGTACGGCAGCCCTTCGGTGGTGAGGCCGTAATCGTAGATGCCGACGGTGTTCGGGTGGGTGAGCAGCGACATGAACTGCACCTCGCGTTCGAAGCGCGCGATGCCGACCTCGGTGAGCGCTCGCGCACTGAGGACCTTGACGGCGGTGGGGCGCTTGAGCATGTCGTGACGCGCCAAGAACACGTCGCCCATGCCGCCGACGCCGAGGTGTTCGACGAGCGTGTAGCTGCCGAGTCGGCGGATGTGCGCGAGGCGTGAACGGAGCATTCTCGCAGCGCCCGTCGTGATGAAGAGGGCGAGCAGCGCCCCGATGGTGGCGACCATCAATCCCACGCTCGTGCTGCGCAGCGGACGGATCGGCGTCGACGCTTGGCGATCGCTGATCTCCGTGATCACGCCGAAGCCGAACTCGTCGAGCCACGTCCAGAACCCGAAGGACTCTACTCCGCGGATGTCGCGGTAGTCGCTGACCTCACCGGTACGCGGCCCTTCGGGGTTCGATCGTTCGGCGAGCGCCTGGCGCACGATGCGCGTCGTCGGACGTAGCGAAACGGGGTCGGGCGTCTCGCCTTGTGTGATGTCGGCGCCGGGGTCGAGGAGCAAGAGACGTCCTTTGTCATCGTAAGCCAGGCTGTCGTGGGCGTCGTCGATCTGTTGCGCCGAGAACATGGCACCGCGGTCGTCGAACGCGTAGGTCGTTCCTGCGGGTGTGCTCCGCGCGAGCGAGAGGATGCGCGTGAAGTCGGCTTCGACGTCCACGAAGACTGCGAGTGCGGCAACCGGCGTGCCGTCGCTGCCGCGGATGGGAGCGGTAAAGGCGAGTGTGTTGATCGAGTCGGGGCGTAGCGGTGTGTCGACGAGCTCATCCTCGCTGAATGGCAGCAGGACGCGTGGTCCAGCGGCGATGACTGCTGTTGTCAGCTGGCGACCCATCGGGGAGAGCCTGCGGCCGAGCCAATCACGGTCGTTGGCGTCGATCGCGAGGACGTATCCGCGCTCGTCAGCGATCCCGAAGCCCGTCGCGCCGGGCAGCGTTTCGAGCCACGACGCGATCAACACGTTCATGCGTTCGTTGAGCGCGCGCAGCTTGGGGATGTCCGCGCTCTCCTCGTCCGTTCGTTCGCCGACCTCGAGGGCGACCATGTCTTGGACCACGGCACGCACGCTGGGCATACCGGCGCAGTCGACAACCTGCATGCGATGGGTGTTGAGAGCCTGCTCGAGAGCCTCGAGGCTCACCCGATGGATCGTGCGGAGCGAGGCAGCTTGGACGTGACGCATCTCCCGCTGCATGACGATGGCGAGCAGCAGCATGCCAACAGACGCGACGAGAAGCGTTGTCAGCGCGGCCGTGACGAAAGGGCGCTGCCTCGCCATGAACTGAAAGGCGCTGCGGAGACCACTGCTCGGCACCAGCACTTCAGGGAGCATGTCGTCGAGGCTGTCGGTCGCGACGTCGTCGACATGGTGGTCGAGCAGTGACTGCACGTCGGCGCGAAGTTCTTGGTCGTCGCACTCGGCGTCGAGCAACGCGGTGCGTTCGTCGGCCGGTCGTCGCACGGCACGCAGGAAGAGCTTCCTGACCCGCTTGTGCTGATCGCGACTCATTCGACGCTTGGGTCGCTCAACTCACGGCGCAGCCAAGCACGTGCCAGCATCCAGTCGCCCTCGACGGTGCGCTTGGATGTGTTCAGCGCCTCGGCAATCTCGCTCATGGTCATGCCTGAAAAGAACCGCATCTCGACGACGTCGCATTGGCGTCGGTCGAGTCCCCGTAGTTTGACGAGAGCTTCGTCGAGTGCGAGGAAGCTCTCGGGACGGTCGAAGGAGAGGGCAAGCTCGGTGTCGACGATCACGCGCACATGGTTTCCACCGCGCTTGAGTCGCTTGCGGTTCCGCGCGTGGTCGATGAGGATGCGTCGCATGGCCTTGGCGCCGATCGCAAAGAAGTGCGCACGCGATGCCCACTCGACCCGGTCTTGGTCGATCAGTCGGAGGTACGCTTCGTTGACGAGGGCTGTCGGCTGTAGCGTGTGGTCGCGCACCTCGCGGCGCAGCATGCTTTGCGCAAGGCCATGGAGCTCGCGATAGACGGCTGGCGCGAGTCGATCGACAGCCGCGCGATTGCCTTTGGCAATCTCGTGGAGAATCTCCGTCGTTTCGTCTGCTTCGGCCTCGCCCACGTTGGCCCCCCGCGCATGACAGTTCACTGTAGCGACGATCGGCTCGTGTCCACTTGTGTTCACTGGCCAGACGTGCCGCCAACATCTCGCGAGGGTCGGCGGGGCGTGTCTCTGTTCAGCGAACGCGCGTCGACCTAGGCCTGAAGATGCCTCGGCATACACCTCGCGCGTCCTGCCTCTACTGAAGAAGTCACGCCCTCACGACGACTCTCGAGCGCTGAAGACTATCACTTCTCGACAGTGGTGAGCACTCGACAGACGTCGCGTCGCGGTAAAGTGACACGTCTTCGGAACTGTAACGATCGGTCCAACTCGCACGGCGCCCTCGTGATGTTCGAGGGGCTCCGCGTGTGAGTCCGTCCCACGTGCGCCCTCCATCCGTACTGGCCTCACGGAAGCGCAAACGCTGTTTCGATCGCGGGAAAGTGCGGGTGATCGAGAATGGGTGACCAGCGCGGATCGACACGAAAACTCGCCGGCGGCACGGGGGAAAGGCGTGCGGCCTGTGTGAGCAGAGTGATGCAGCGGTCGATGGTTGCGCGACGACGTGTGTCGCGCTCGTCCGCCCCGAGCCTGGTGTCGCGTGAGAGGTCCTCGAGCGCACAACACATCAGGAAAGCCGCGCGTCGGAGGCTCGTCGCCGTTGCGGACTCGGGGTCGACACTCGCCATCGCCTCGGCGGCACGGATCGTGGCGGCGTGGTCGCCCAGATCATCGTGGACGCGGCCGAGGACGTCGAAGAAGTCACGCATCCTCTCCGTCCACGTTGCCCGTTCAACGCGACCCTCGAGCGCGCGGCAGAGTTCCACCGCCCGTTGTGCGGCGACGAGCGCCGCTTCGGGAGCGTGCAGACTGCGCTGGGCGCGCGCCTGCCCGAGTGCTGCCAAGGCCTGCGAGATGGCGGGCGCGACCAGGGTCGGTGCCGCTTCGTGTGCCTGCCGCGATGCGAGCTCGAGCTCGATGTAGAACTCGAGTTCGTCCGTTGGACGACCCACGCGGCGGGCATGCGCTGCGCTGAAGTCGAGCGAGTTGAGGTATGTCGTGACGATGTGAGCGTCGTCGCGGTGCTCTTCGGAGAGGGCGCGTGCGGCCGCGCGTGCCGCGGCGAGCATCGACTCCGCTTCGGATGCTGCACCGAGTCGCGATAAACTGCGACCCATGTGTGCCCAGACGGCGTGGCGCGCCGTGCGATCGGCGACCGTCGTGCGCCCGAGTTCCTCGAGACGATCGGCGAACGTGAGGGTTTCGAGGCCGGCGTCGACACACGCTTCGAGACGTTGGAGCTCGCTCAAGTGCGTCACCCACGACTGCCCGATCCAGGTGCGGACGTGCAAAGCGCGCGCGTCGTCACGGACGCCCGTGAGCAACGCGTCCAGCAGTTCGAGAGCGCGTTCGTACTCCGCGTCCGCCGCGTCCTCGTTGCCCAGCATGGCCAGTTGATCGGCCCAGTATCCACGTGCCTCGGCAAGGTCGGTCAGCAGGTCGCGGTCGTCGGGGAACGTCTCGGTGGCGAGCTCCAGGCGAGCCAAGGCCTCGACGAGCAGCTCGTTTCCGCGGTCCAACTCGCCGCGTGCGATCCTCGCCATGGCGATTGCCAAGATTGTCTTGATGTGCTGTCGGACGAGTGCACGCGGCGCCAATCCCGGGGTGACAAGTGCGAGTTCCGCCGTCGAGAGGTCGAGCGACTGCTGGTAGCGTTCGAGTGCCTCCGACGACTCACCCATGTTCAGCAGCAAGACGGCCGCGTTGTTGAGGATCGAGAGGCGCTCGAACCGCAGGTCGACGTCGTCGGGGCGCGCTTCGATGAGGGTGTCGTAGGCCGTGATGGCGCGATCGATGATGCTGTGGCGCACGGCGAGCATGCGCGGGTGGTCTTTGAGGTCGACGCGGCCGACTTCGACGAGGAGGTCGTCGATGGCGTGCTTGGCCAGTGCGAAGTGGCGTTCCGTCGCGCGCATCGCCGCCGTGGCGCGAAGCGATTCCTCATCGGCGCGCTGGGCCGCATCCTTGGCTTCACGGGCGATGTCCGACATTTCGTCGGCATGCCGTTGGGCGAGCATGGCGTACGTGATCGGGCCACCGATCGCTAGCACGCACGCCAGCGCGCAGGCCGCCGCGAATGCTGGGCGACGTTGGACCCAGCGCCACGTGCGGAGTGCGGCGCTGGGCGGTTTTGCCAGCAACGGGCGGCGTTCGAGAACGCGTTGGAGGTCGGCACCGAGAGCTGCCGCGGACGGGTAGCGGTCGGCCTGCTGCGCGGCCAGGGCGATGCCCAGCAGCGTGGCCGCGTCCTGGCCCACCGAGGGGTTCGTCGAGCGCACCGAGGGTGGGCCGCCGGCAAGGATCGCGGCGCGCGTCGTGTCGTAGTCGTTCCCGATGAAAGGTGCGCGCAGGGCGAGCATCTCGAACAGGGTCACGCCAAGTCCGTAGACGTCCGCACGGGCGTCGGCTTCTTCACCGCGGATCAGTTCGGGTGCCATGTACGTCAACGACCCGACCACGGCACCCGTACGCGTCATGCGTGCGCTTCCATCGCGCAGCGCGAGTCCGAAGTCGAGCAGCAGCACGCGTCCATCGAGCGTCAGCATGAGATTCGACGGCTTGACGTCGCGGTGGAGGATTCCGCGGTCGTGGGCGTGCTGCAGCGCGTCGGTGACCGCGACGCCAAGACGCAGCACGGCTTCGACCCAGCTCGCCGTGAAGAGCGCGCGCCCGCGTCCCTCCGACGACCATGAGGTCCTGGTCGTTCCGCGCGCGAGATCGAGACGCTCGACACAGGCCTCGACCGCGCGCTCGATGTCGCGCCCCGAAAGCGTGGCCGGGTCGCGGCCCGACACGGATGTCAGGATCTCCTCGAGCGTTGCTCCCTCGACGCACTCCATGGCGAGATACGGGACACCTCCATCCTCGCCCACGGTGTAGACGGGTACGATGCCGGGATGTTTGAGCTGCGCAATCGCCTCCGCTTCGCGCGCGAACCGCTCGCGCGCGCCCGAGAAGTGCAAATGGTCGGGGCGCACGATCTTGAGGGCGACATGACGTTCGAGTCCGTCCTGACGGGCGAGGTGGACCTCGCCCATGCCGCCGCCCCCGAGACTGCCGAGGAGCTCGAACGGGCCGAGGCGTCGTCCGCGCTGTGGCGTCTCTTCGTCGTTGAGCATGCCCATCGACGTGAGCACGTCGAGGCGCCGACGAACAGCCTCGGCGAGGTGGGGGTGTTCGGCACACACGGCTTCGATCGAGACGTCACCTTCGCTCTCACGAAGTGCGACGCAACGCGCGACGAACTCGGCGACGTGCTCACGCTCGTCACTCATGTCGTGTATCTCCTGCGCAATACCACAGTCGCGTCGTGCTTCTCCAAGACTGCATCACGCCTCCCAACGGAATGCCGATGATGGAACGAGAGACGAGTGTACCGCCGGACTGGGCGGTCGTATCCGAGGGCGCGATCGAGCGCTTCCGTGCCGGTGAGCCTGGGGCTGTCGACGCTCTGTTCGAGCAGCACATGCCCGCCTTGCTCGCGTTCGCCCGCCTCCGTCTCGGGCCGATGCTCGCGGCGCGCGAATCGGCCCATGATGTCGTGCAGTCGGCGTTTCGCGAAGTGCTCGAGGGGGCGCCACGCTTCCGCTACGGAGGTGAGGCCGCGTTCCGCGCTTGGCTCTACACGCACGTCTCGCGCAAGATCGCGGATCGTGCCGAGTACTGGAAGGCGCAGCGGCGCGACGTCGGACGCGAGCAGCGTGTCGAGGACGGCGTGTTCGACCTCGTGCGGCGCACGCTTTCGAGTCCGAGTCAAGACGCCGTGGGGCGGGAGGCCCTCGAGCGTCTCGATGCGGCGTTCGAGCAGCTGCCCGACGACCATCGCGAAGTGATCATGCTGTCGCGTGTCGCGGGGCTCTCGCGGGCCGAGATTGCTCAGGTGACGGGGCGCACGGAGGCGTCGATTCGCAACCTGCTCCCGCGGGCCTTGGCGCGGCTCGCGGATCTCGTGCTCGAAGACTGACGGCTTGCTCAGAGGTAGGGGGAGTGACATGGCGGCGCGGGCATCGAGGACTCGGGCGTCTGCTCCCCTCATCCGGATCCATGTCGCGCAGGTCTCGCCTCGACCGCCCGTGTGTCACTCCGGTTGTCTGAGCGGATTCGTCAGCGTCGTTCGGCGAGGCGCTCTTCGAGGCGCTCGATCGCTCTCGCGCGAACGGCGTCGTGCTGTGCCATACCGGTATCGGAGTCGATCAGGTGATCCTCCGCGGTCACTCGAACGGGGATGTCGACCTCGATCCCGCGACCGTCGTAGAGGCGGCCATCGGGTCGAAAGCTCGCCATCGAGGCGCAGCGGACGCTGAGGCCCGATCGCGGGAGCGTGAACGTCTGCGACCGAGCGCTGCCGCCGCCGGTCGGTGCGCCGATGACCTCGACGGCATCCAGTACGGTCAGGGCGCCCACGAAGATGTCGGTCGCACTGAAGCATCCGGCGTCCGTGAGGAGTGCGACCGGCCCGGTGAAGTGGAACGTGCGTGCGTCGGCGTTCTTGCGGTCGAGGAGGAGATAATGCCAGGCGGAGAACTTCTCGGCGGGGGGAGTCCACTCCGGTTTGAACGAGCGCGCCGCGCGATCGATCGCAGCTCTCTGCTCAGCGGTCAGTTCGGGTGTATCGGAGCGCACCATGAAGCGCGCGACGAGGTGATCGTCGTCACGGTCGGGGTGGAGACGGTAGGCCGCGATATTGCCGACCAGCGGCGTGGCGCCGGGCGCGAGGAGATAGGGTGCAAGGCCGAGGAGATGTGCGCGACTGCCGCCGCCGTTGCCGCGGACGTCGATGATCCACGCATCGCAGTCGGCGAGTGCGGTGAGAACGTCATGCATCGCGTCGACGAGGTCGGCATCCATCGCGGGGATGCTGAGTGTTCCGATGCGCTGGCCCGTGTTCATCTCGGTGACGTGATGAAGTGGGCGCGGGGGCCAGGTGCCGTAGGTTGCGCGTCGTGACACGAGGGTGAGCTCGACGTCGCGCGTGTCCGCGACGTCGGTCAGGGATGCGAGAGTGAGCGTGGCCGAGCCAGACGTGCGCATGCCCATGAGATCGCGGACGTCGTTGATCTCGCGCAGGGCACGCAGCGCCTGGCGCCGGACGTAATGTTCGCTTCCCGCGTTGATGAACGCGCGCTGGCTGTCGATCCACGACTCGATCTCGCGACCATCGATGGCGAGCACGCGCGGGTGATCGGGGGCGAGCAGCTGCGTGCGATCGGCCGAGCTGGCGATGACGATGTCGTCGACTTCGTGCAGGAGACACGGGAGCGCACCGCGGCCCATCGATCGGACACCGCTGACAGACGCATGCCCATCGCCGAACGGAGCGACGATGGCCGTCAGTGCGTTGGCGAGTTCCTTGGTCGGCAGCGGGTCGGGTGCTTCCTCGAGTTGCAGCAGGAGCTTGGCGACGCTGTCGTCGAAGTCAATGCCGCGCCACTCGAGGTATGCAAAGCGCGCCGCGAACTCGCGGGCGAAGACGGCGACGTCCGCACGAGCGGCGTCGCGAGAGATCTCGCTGGGCGCGACCGGCGTTGCTCGGCGCGCATTGCGCGTCGCCCGGAGCGCCTGACGCTTCGATGTGGTGTTCGGCACGTGCTCGAGCGTGACCGCCACGCCGTCACTGAGTCGGCGTCCATGAACGGAAGCCGTTGTGCGTGGCGCGCTGCCGAGGATCTCGAGCACCTCCATGAGGTCTTCGGCGAAGCGCTTGTCACGCTGGCCGGGCCAACGCTCGTCGATCGCCGCGAGGATCTCGTCGCAGGCGACGCCGTCGATGCTCTCGAAGGCATACCACTCACCTGCGATGTCCACCTCGGGACGCTCATCTGTGCCCCAACGGACACCGTCGAACGGCGAGAGCTTGTCGGCGCTGCGCGCACTCGCTTCCGTCCCCATGAGCGCGAGGCTCAAGAGCGACACGAGCACGCGCAGCGTCAACGACAGGTTCGACGTCACTCGGTGACCTCGTCGGCGCCATTCGAGTGATCATCCTCGGCGCCGTCGTCGCTCGACTCCGAGTCCTCTTTGCTGATGCGCGAGGCGACGGGCGTGCGTTTCGCATCGGAGTCCGGGTCGACGAGCTTGCCGAAGTACTCGGGCATCTCGACACCGCCGATGTCCTTCATCACTTCCAGCATCGGCGGCAGCGCGCCCGTCAGGCTCTTCAAGAACCCGGCCGTGCCACCGCTGCCGTCGCCTGCACCTCCGCCTTCCCAGACGACGATCTTGTCGAACTTGATGTTCGAGATCGCGGTCGCCGCTGTTTCCGAGAGCTTCTCGAGGTGCTCGAGCATCATGAGCTGGAACGCCTGCTGCGAACCTCCACAGCCTTCGACGATCTCCTTTAGACCCGCCGCCTTCTTGGCCAGGATCTGATACTCACCCTTGGCCTCGGCTTCGAGTCGCGCGAAGATTGCCGCCGCTTCGCCTTCCGCCTCGATACGCGTGCGCTCGGCGCGCGCCTCGGCGTCGACGATCTGCTTGGCCTTCATGGCCTTGGCAACGGCTTCCATCTCGGCGCGCTTTTCGGCCTCGATCTTGAACGACAGCGCCGTGGCGGCCTTGGCCTCGGCCTCGTACTGTGCCTCACGAACGGCCGCATCGGCTTCACGCTTGCGCGTCTCACCGATTTGGAATGCCTCGGCTTCCTTCACCTGGAGCTTGGCGTTCGAGTCGGCGATTTCGGCGCGGCTGAGGTTCTCACCAGCGACGGCCGTCGCGTTGGCTTCGGCGACCTTGATGCGCATCTCGCGCTCGTCGTTCTTGACCTGCGCCTCCTGCTCGTAGAGCGCCGCCTGCTCACCGATCGCTTTCGTTCGTTCGAGGTTTGCGACCTGGACGGTGCGCTCCTGCTCGGCCTTCTTGGTGCCGATCATCTGCAGCTTCTCGGCCTCTGCGACGCTGATCGCACGCTCCCGCTCAGCCTCCGCGACGCCGATCGAGCCCTTCTTCCGCTGCTCCGCGACGTCGATCTCGGCTTGCTGGATCGCCTCGCTCGCGGCCTTCTTACCAATGGCCTCGATGTAGCCCGACTCGTCCGTGATGTCGGTGATGTTGACGTTGATCAGGACGAGGCCGATCTTCTCGAGCTCGGGTTCGAGCGAACTCTGGATCGCCTCGAGGAACTTGTCGCGGTCGCGGTTGATGTCCTCGATGCGCATCGAGGCGATCACTTGGCGCAGCTGACCGAAGATGATGTCCTCGGCCTGCTTCATGATCTCGTGCGTGTTGAGTCCGAGCAGACGCACGGCCGCGTTGTTCATCGCGGTGCTGTCGGTTCCGATCGCCACGGTGAACACGCTGGGCACGTTCACGCGGATGTTCTCGATCGACAGCGCACCCTTGAGCGGCACCTCGATCTGGATGGGGTCGAGCGACAGGAATGAGAAGTCTTGGATCAGCGGGAGGACGAACGCGCCGCCACCGTGCAGGCACTTGGCTGATCCGCCACTCACGCGTCCGTAGATGACGAGGACGCGGTTGCTCGGGCAGCGCTTGTAGCGTTTGACGAGCAGGATGATCATCAGCAGGACGAAGAGAACGAGGATGCCCGTCCCCAGCGCGCCGACGTTCTCGGTGATGAAGTCGAACATGTCAGGTCTCCTCGTCGAGTGCGATGACGTCCAGCGTGCCGGGACTCGACATCCCCACGATGCGCGCTGATCGACCCGTCGGGATCTCTTCACCCGACGTGACGGCCTTGGCCTGGTGCGTGCGTCCGCCGCACGTCACCGTCACCTTGCCGTGCCCTTTGTGCTTGCCTGGGATCCGCAGGTAGACGTCGGCCGTCTGCCCGATGGCGTCCTCGAGCTGGATCGTGCCGCTCGATTGCAGCTCCATCAGCGCGTTCATGACCCAGCCGATGACGAAGAACGCCAGCATGCCGGTGATGCTCGCGAGTGCGAGTGACGAGCCTGTCGACCAGCCGCTTCCCGTCGACCACACTCCGGCCAAGCCGAAGAAGGTGAAGAACGCGACGATCGTCTTGAGGCTCAGCGCTTTGAAGAAGAGCGTCGAGCCACCTCCGTCGACGTCAATGTCACCTTCGCCGTCGAAGTCGTCGCCACCGATCAGCATCAGCAGCACTTGGAGGATGAGAAGCCCTCCGCCGCCTACCGCCGACCACAGATACACATCGTCCATCGTCGCCTCCCGGTCTTCGCGATTCCCGATGCCAACGCACCCCCACGGTACGCAACGCTGCAGGACGATTCAGAGCCTGTTTCGGGAGCTCTGCGGTGTCGTGCGGGATCGCTCGATGACGCCGTTGTTAAGGAAACGCCGGGGCGACTTGCAAGATGCCGCGCCAGCAGCCCGTTGAAGAACTCATCCGGCGCGCTGCACGCACCCGAGCGCGACTGTGCGAGCGCGGGAGTCTCGACGAATCCACCGATTCGTCTCGTTCCCACACTGGCACAGGCTCACTCGGTCACGCACGTCCCACTCGGAGCAGTTCTTCAACAGGCTGCCAGGAGCGGACCCCGGACGCGGCGTCTCGTCCCCAGATGGGGACGATCAGGGGGCCGTGAGTTTCAGCGCATTGGACGCGACGAGTTCGTCGCCGAGGGCGAACGGCACGTTCACCCAGTCCTGGATGAAGATCTCGGTGCCTGACGGGATGCCGGCAGGCCAGATGGCGTCGACGATGAGTGTGGCGCCCGGCGGACCGTTGTTCTCGAGCGGAAGGCCGCCAAGCACGATCGTCGGGGCGGGCACGAGCGTGCCGCCCTTGAACGGTGCGTTGATCTGCGCGAGGCCGATGAAACGCGTGGCGACGAGGCCGTTGAGGTTGAACGGCATCGCGAGCGTGAGCGTCATCGCCGAGGCAGGCTGGAGGGAGCCGCAGCCCGCGAGCTCCGGCGCACCGAAGAAGAAGCCGTCCTTCGAGAACCCGAGGTCGCTGAAGACACCGCTCGTCGAGCCGAGTGCACAGACGCCCTGTGGGTTGTTGAGTACCGATTGCAGTCCGCTCTGCGTGAACGCCGTGCCGTTGTTGGCACCGCTCGAGCAGCCGCCGTGCGTGTGAATGCCGATCGCCTGGTCGGTCTGCTCCCAGATCACGGGCGAGCCGGAGTTGCCGCCCGTCGTGTCGGTTGCGTACTGGAGCGAGGACGTGCTCGCGCCGACGAGCGGGCCGACGTGCGTCTGCTGCACCTGGTTGTAGGTCGAGTTCGGCGTGCTGTCAGTACCGTGGCCCGTGATCCGGATCGTGTTTCCAGACGTCGTGCTCGGCGGAGCAACGAGTTCAAACGCATCACCCTGAGCCTCGAAGGCCGTCAGACCCGTGTTCGAGTTCGCGAACGTGCCGAAGTAGGCGTAGTCGTTGCCGACGCCGCCGCCACCGTTCGACTGGATCGACGCGGGGTCGACGGCGTACTGATCCTCGGGGCCCGGATGATTCCAAGAGCCACCCGAGGTCGAGAACGGCACGTTGTACTCGACGGCGTTGATGAACCCGACGCAGTGACCTGCCGTGAGGTAGCACTTGCCGCAATCGTCGATGAGCCACGACGTACAGCCCACAGGCAGCAGACGCGAAACGCGTGGATCGTTCGACGGCTGGCGGTCGTCGACGCCGCAGATCGACTCGTACTCATTCCACGCAAGGCCCATGTCGATCGACTCGAGCGCGACGCGGTTGGGCCCGGTGCCGGGCTGGGCGATCACCTCGACCATCACCGCGTTGCCGTTGAAGTAGCAGCTCGAGTTCTGCCACTGCGCGACGTGATCGGCGTTCATGGACTGGATCGCGTCGTCGCGCAGCGCCGTGATGCGCAGGGTCGACCCGGTCCCGTCGAACGTGTTGCCCGACAGCTGGATGTCGTCGAAGTAGAGGCGCAGAGAGCGCGCGGTCTGGATGTGAACGGGAAAGGCGATGATGACGGCTTCGGAATCGGTGTCGTTGCTGACCCATCCGGAGTCGAAGTGGTGATCGATGCGGATGTCGCGGGGCTCTTCGTCCTGCGCAGCGGCGGGGTTGAAGGCTGCGGCGAGCACGAGAAGTGACGTGATGCGTAGTCTCGAGATCATTGAGAACGCTCTTTGCGGGTTTCGGGAGAGTGGGTGTCGGCGACCGCGCCCGCGGTGACCGACGCGCCGCGAAGATCGGGAGAGAGTCGCGGAGCTGACACGAAGTGTACGCCGAGAGCGCTGATGTGTGTTGCCTCCCCAGCGCCGACGCACGCTGATACATTGCCGGCCCCTCGCGGCCTCTCTGGACGACTCGAAAATGCCCCTACTCCGACTGCTCGTGCTCGTGTCGCTCGTCGCGACCAACGCTGCCCATGCCCTCTCGGAGGACGGCGAGGCGGACAAGCCACGCGGGCTCGCCCTCGCCGGTGACGGCGCGAGTCCTGGCTACACGCTCGTGAGTCCATTCTCGGACACGGTGACGTACCTGCTCGATGACCAGGCACGCGTCGTCCACTCCTGGACGAGCGGCTACCGTCCAGGGCTTGCGCCGTATCTGCTCCCGAACGGCAACCTGCTGCGCGGAGTCCAGGTCGAGGATCTCCCCGTGCGCTTCGGTGCCGGCGGGATCACGGGCGGGATCCAGGAGTTCAGCTGGGACGGCGAGCTCGTCTGGGAGTTCCTGCTCGCGAGCGACAGGGCTCACTTGCACCACGACATCGAGCCGCTTCCGAACGGCAACCTCCTCGCCATCGTCTGGGAGGCGAAGACGACGGACGAGGTGCGCGCAGCAGGGCGCCGCGAAACGCACGCGGGCGATGACGGTCTCTGGCCAGGGGCCATCTACGAGATCGAACCCCACCGTCCGCACGGTGCTCGCGTGGTTTGGGAGTGGCGTGTCTGGGACCACCTCGTCCAGGACGAGGATCCGAGTCTGCCGAACTACGGAAAGCCCTCTGATCATCCTCATCGGGTCGACATCAACGGCGACGTTGCACGCAGCGCCGAGGACGAGAGCGTGCAAGCCATGTCGAGCGAGGAGCGTGCGAATCTCATCGCGTTGGGATACATCGACGGTGATGGTGGCGACGGAGATGACGACGGCGACGGCGGAGGTCACGGCGATGACAACGACGCCACGCGCGCCGACTGGCTGCACATCAACGGCATCGACTACAACGCCGAGCTCGACCAGATCGTCGTCAGCTCATGGTTCATGAACGAGATCTGGGTGATCGACCACGGCACCACCACGGAGCAGGCGAGCGGGCCAGCCGGCGACTTGCTCTACCGGTGGGGGAATCCGCAGGTCTACGGGCGCGGCGGGCCGGCCGACCGTCAGCTCTTCCACCAGCACGATCCGCAGTGGGTCCCGCGTGGCTTTCCCGGTGCCGGCAACATCACGATCTTCAACAACGGTCGCGGGCGTCCCGACGAAGAGTATTCGAGCGTCGTCGAGATCGCGCCACCGCTGCGCGCCGATGGCACCTACGCGCTCGAGGGCGACGCGCCCTTCGGTCCCGAGGCTCCAACCTGGGAGTACGAACCGCCGGAAGATGAGCGCGTCTACGCGAGCTTCATCTCCGGTGCCCATCGCTTGCCGAATGGCAACACGCTCGTCTGTTCGGGCCCCGATGGTCGCGTCTTCGAGGTGACGCCCGCAGGCGCGCTGGTCTGGGACCTGCTCAGCCCGTTCGGCAAGCTCGATGACGACGGTGAGGCCGACGTCTTCACGTACGGCATGTTCCGCGCCACGCGCATCGCACCCGATAATCCCGGGCTGCAAGGCCGCACCTTGACGCCGCTCGACCCCGCACCGCTCACCGCGGTGGACGAGTTCGCGTCGCGCCCCGCGCGTGCGCCGCGCCCAGGTGACTGGGACGAGCTGCTCGGTGGGCGCAAGAGCGATCTCGAGCACTGGGTCGACGTCAACTGTGCGCCGGGCACGTTCGAGTTGATCGACAACCCCGATGACGACGACGAACGCATCTTGCGTTGTAGCGGGGCGCCGATCGGGCTCGCCCGCAGCAAGGAGATGTACGAGAACTTCATCCTCGAGTTCGAGTGGCGTCACCTCGACGACCCGGGCAACGCGGGGCTCTTCATCTGGGCCGATCCGCTGCCCGCGCTCGGTGGTCCGTTCACGCGCGGCGTCGAGGTTCAGATCTGCAACCTCGGCAATGGCACTTGGTTCACGTCGCACGGTGACATCTTCCCGATCTGGGGCGCCGAGATGACGCCCGACCCGCGCTTCAGGATCTCGAACTCGCGTTCGATGCCCAACGAGGACAGTTTCCACGCGCGCCCGACGGGCGAGTGGAACCACTACCGCATCACGGCCTTCGATGGCACGGTCTCGCTCGAGGTCAATGGCGAGCTCGTCACGGCGGGCACGAACGCCAGCCCGTCCAAGGGCTACCTCTGCCTCGAGTCGGAAGGCGGCGAGGTGCACTTCCGCGACATGCGCATCCTCGAGCTGCCCGTCGGCCCCAACCCTGCTGACGAAGCGAGCACGGCGCGCGAAGCCGGAGAACACACGACGCTCTACACGGGCGTCGACCTCGAAGGTTGGACGGTGAACGCCGGCGAGTGGAAGGCCGACGACTGGAAGCTGGTGGCGTCGTCGATGGGTGAGCTTCTCACGGAGTTGCCCGAAACGTGGACGTCGCTCGTCGTGGACTTCAAGCGCGAGACGGCCGACGAGATCCTGCCTTTCGTGCTCGGCGGGCAGGACGTCTTACTGTCCGGCGAGCAGGCCGGCGAATGGAACCGCGTCGAGTTCACGCGCGATGACGAGAGCGTCACGGTGACGATGGGTGAGGCAAGCACCACGCTTTCTGCCCGCACGGCCCTCGCCCTCGTCAACGAAGGCGACGCGCTCGAGTTCGCGAACATCTTCGTCGAAGCACCCGAGCCTGAAGAGGAAGGCGACGACGACTGACGGTCAGCTCACGTTCGAGCGGATGTGCTGTTCGCAGTCGTCGAGGAAGCCCTCGAACGTGTCGTCGGAGTAGAAGGCGCGCGGGATGTACAGCGGGCGCTCGTCGATGCGCACGATGCGCCGGTGCCCGAAGAGGGAGTGCAGGAGCGACCCACGACGCGTGCGCTCCTGGTCGATCGTGTCCCATGGGACGACTGCCGGGTTCTCGAGGTTTCGGAAGGTGACGATGAGTTTGTCGCCCACGAGACCGAGCTGTCCGAAACGCTCCATCGTGACGGAGAAGATCGCGCCCACCACGAACGCCGCTGCGGCGGCGACGACCGGGAGCCAGAGCTCGTCGTCCTTCGGAGCACGCTCCGTGATGAGCATGTCGACTGCGAGCACCAGGAAGTAGCCGAACAGGGTGCCGCTGCTGAATGCGTGGCCCATGCCGACGATCGCCCGCAGCCGCGTCGGGCGAAGCTCGAGATCGGGGCGCGTGCGCCGTAGGCGCGTCAGGCTGGGCTTGCCGTCTTTCTCGAGTCGGGTCGTCGACATGACCCGACTCTAACCGTTTCGGACAATGAGCGAGGGCATCGACCGCGCGTGGCGGTCGATGCCCTCGGGTGTCAGTCCTCAGCCTGCTTCAGGGCGCGAGGTTGACGTGGATGACGCGATCGGTCGGCTGCGAGCTGCCGAAGATCGGCAGGTTGTAGGGGCCGAACAGCGGTGCCGACCAGTTGTCGGCGATGTCCGTGAACGAGCCGAGCTGGTTGCCCGCGAACGAGAGGGCGTCCCAGCCCTTGTTCGTCGAGCCGCCGTACTTGATCTCGATGAACGAGCCCTGGCAGACGTCCTGGTGGATGAACAGACCCTCGTCGGCCCAGGCCGATTCTTCACCGGGGTAGAGGCCGGGCGTGCTCCAGAAGCCGATGCTCGTCGTCACCATCTCGAACCAGGGCAGCGTCGGGAAGTTGACGGCCTGGCTGTCCCAGTCGCCGGGGACGCCGACGGGGGACGGGCAGGTCGTCATGGCGTTGAAGTCACGGATCGTGTGCTGCTTGGGGTTCTTCTGCACGGTGCAGAGGCAACCCGCGGCGAGAGCGGCGATCGATCCGACGGAGACCTGGTCTTCGACGAAGCAGACCTGCGGCGACGGCGAGACGTTGCGCGTCGCGCCTTCGATGACCGGACCGCCGGGCGCCTTTTGGTTCACGGGCGTGAACGGCTGGGCGGCGTTGTGCGGCGCAACGATCGCGAACGCGTCATCGCCGTGAGCTGCACCCGGCTGGCTCGAGAAGCCCGGCGTGTGCATGAAGCGGTCGCAGGGGTGGTAGAGCACGAGCGCGTTGCGCGGACCGAAGCCGGGCGTGGTCTGGCAGTCGACGTAGTCGAGGTACCCGTAGAAGAACGCCGTGGCGTTCGGGTTCTGAACGAGGTTGAGCGGCACCGGGCACGGTGGCACGGCGCCGGCGGGTGCCGTGGCCGTCAGGTCGACCTTCGCGACGAAGCGCCAGACCTGATGCGCGATGCCGGTCGGGTCGATCTCGATCCACGTGCGGGAGTAGTCGAGCGTCATCGGGCCGTCGAGCAGGATCGTGCCGGTGGCTCCGTCGATGACGCGCAGCGGCGTGACGTACTGCCCGCAGACCGTCTGGTTCAGGGTGCCCCACTCGACGCGGATGTTGTTCTTGTCGACCACCGCGCAGGCATCCCAACAGACGCCCAGTCCGCCCATCTGGACGCCGGGGAAGTCGGGAAGGTTGGCCTGCGTGAGGCCGCAGCATGGGCCGTTGTCGAGGTTGTCGTCGCCGAAGCACTGGGCGTTCGACGCGGGGACAGCAAGCGCCAGCGCGGCGACAGTCGACAGCGCCAGGCGTGAGATGATGGAGGTCTTCATGGTTCGGTTCCTCTCCTTGAATCGTTCGGGATGCCGCGCACGGCCGAGGTCGGCGGCGACAGCGTTGTCTTCTGATCAAGGCGTGACCGAGGCGCCGACCGTGCAGCCGATTTGGGCGATCGCGAGACAAAGTGCATTCCGAAAAGTGCGCCGGGGGCTGTGACTGTGCGTCGTGTTCGCTGCGCCCGAGCGGGGCTGTCTTCTTCGCCGACGGTCCAGCTGCCACCGGCTCCCTGAGGAACGCTCATTTCGGGGCTTTTCCGGTCCTTCGAACTGTATGCGTCTAAACTGATCGGAAAGTCGTATTAGGCATTGCCGCGGCGATGGGTGGGAGGTAAACAGGAGGAGGGTTGCGAAGTTCCCTCATTCAGCGAGGTGGATCATGCAGGGCACGTCCAGGCTGGCTTTGCCACGCGGAGCTGGGGCCGATCGCCCCGCGGCTCTGGCCACCCGTGTGGCGCCGAGCACGGAGCTGCCGCCAGGCGCTGTGACGCTCTCACCTCAGCGTCACGGGTGACCGAGATGGATAGCCAAGACGAGACACGGGGTCGGTCGTCGCTCCTCTCCGAAACGGGCGCCCGCGTCGACGCGATCGCCGAGTGGCGATCGCCGTTGGCAGGGCTCACGGGCGCTTATCTGCTCTTCGAGTCGCTGACCGGACTCGCCATCTTGCTGCTGCCGTTCAGTCGCTTCAACCAGGTCGGCGTGTTGCTGCATACCGTGGCCGGAGTTGCCGTACTCCCGTGGATAAGCTGGTATCTCGTGCGCCATTGGCTCGTACGCCGTGGCGGGAATCTCAGCCACCATCAGTTGCTGGGGTACGCCGCGCTCGTCGTCCTCGTCGCTTGTGTTGCGAGCGGCGTCATCCTGACGGTGCAGGGGCTGATCGGCCCGCGTATTTCCACACTCTGGGACATCGTGCATCTCGTGAGCGGCATCGGCGTGCCGCTGTTCACGGTCGTGCACTTGGCGACGCTGATCGTGCGCGCGGTGCACAGCGCCGAAGCACGCGCGCGTCTCCGAGCAGCGCGTGTCACGTTCTACAGGCGCAGCGCCGCTGGGGCCGCCATCCTGTTGATCATCGGCGGCATTCTGTCGTTCTTCTATCAGCAAGCGGTCGTGGGGCAGCCCTTTCCCGACGACTACAACTGGCGCTTCGGCGAGGATCGCCCCTTCGCTCCGAGCATGTCTCGCGTCGAGCACGTGGATGTCGAAGAGGACGTGCGCACCGGTGTCTTGGCGGCCGTGTCGTCGGACATCCGCGCCGCGTTGTCCGCCGCGATGGACGAACCACGGGGCGACACGGTCGGGTTCTTCGACCACGTGCGCGCTGCCGTGGCGAGCGTGGACGGTGCGGATGTCGATCGCGATGTCGTCGAACGCGTCCTCACGTCGACGGCGCGTCAGGTGCGCGAACGCGGCGCGACGCCGCCGGGGACGCTGGCGGGCAGCGCGGGGTGCGGCACGAGCGGATGTCATCCACAGATCTACGAAGAGTGGCTTCCGAGTGCACACCGTTACTCCGCGCTGGACGACATGTTCCAGCGTGTCCAGGAGATCATGGCGGCGGAGACGTCACCCGAGCACACGCGCTATTGCGCTGGGTGCCACGACCCGATCTCGCTCTTCAGCGGCGCCAAGAACGAGGGCAACATCACTCTCAGCGCCGAAGGTTCCGACGAGGGGAGCTCGTGCCTGGTTTGTCACTCCATCGTGCAGACCGACGTGCAGGGCAACGGTGACTACACGTTGCGTCAGCCCGAACGCTACATCTTCGAGAGTAATGGTGGAGACTTCGCAAAGGTCGTCAGCGACTTCCTGATTCGCACGTACCCCGAGCACCACATCGAGAGCTACTCACGTCCGCTCTACAAAACGCCCGAGTTCTGCGCTGCCTGCCACAAGCAGTACGTCGACAAAGAGGTCAATACCGACATTGGCAAGGTGCAAGGGCAGAATCAGTATGACTCCTGGAAGAACAGTCGTTGGCATCACCCGGACGATTCCACTCGTGATCTCAGTTGTCGCGAGTGTCACATGCCGCTGATGGACAGCACCGATCCGGCGCGCGGTGACATGACGGACGTCAACCGCACTCGCGACGACGGCAAGCACAGAAGCCATCGCATGCTGGCGTCCAACCAGTACATCCCGTTGCTCCACGGGCTCGAGGGGGCCGACGAGCACGTGCGGCTGACCGAGGCCTGGTTGCGCGGCGAGTACGAGATCCCCGAGATCGCCGACAAGTGGGCGACCGGCCCGGTTGTCCGCATGGACGTCGTGGCGCCCGAGCGGATCGCCCCCGGCGATGACGTCGTCGTGCGCGTCGTGCTGACGAACAACAAGACCGGGCACGACTTCCCGACCGGACCACTCGACATGATCGAGAGTTGGGTCGAGGTCTTGGTGACGTCTTCCGACGGAACCGAGATCTTTCATGTAGGCGGACTCGACGAAGACGACGAGATCACGGACTCGCCCATCTTGATGAAGGGCGTCGGGTTCGACCGCGAGGGAGAACCGATCGATCGCCACAACCTCTGGGACCTCGTGGGGTCGAGCTACAAGCGGAGCGTCTATCCTGCGACGTCGGATGCCGTCGATGTCGAGTTTCAGTGCCCTTCGATGTCGCGCGGTCGTCTCGCGCCCGACGACGAGAAGTTGCCCCCCGGGGAGCGAGTCGAGGACTTTGCATTCGGCGCTGACGCCGACACGTCTCCCGACACGTTCACCGTCACGGCTTCGCTCTGGTACCGCAAGGCGAACCCGGAGTTCCTGGAAGCTGTCTACGGCACGGAGACCGACATTCGCTCTCCCGTGACGCTGATGACGCAGGTGCATTCCACGATCGAAGTCGCGCCGCGTGATTAGCCGACGACTCGGCAAGCGCCACGCGCTGATGCTGCGCTGGGGTGTGTCGGCTCTCGTGCTGATGTCTCTGCTCGCGTGGGTCGCGATTGCTTTCGGCGGGCGCGAGGATCCCTCCGCGGCCAACCCGGACGGCAGCGTGGACGGGTTGACGAGTGTGCTCACGCGCGGAGTTTCGGACGACATGGTGAGCTTCACGTTCGAGGACGTGACGGAGCGAACCGGCATCGTGTTCCAGCACTTTCCCGCGACGCGCTCATCACTCCTGCCCGAGGACATGGGGCCGGGGCTCGCGGTCGGCGACGTCGACGGTGACGACGATCTCGACCTCTTCCTCGTGAACTTCGCCGGCCCGGCCGATGTCCCGCTGCAACAGGCCGAGCCCACGGGACGCTGCGCCTTCTGGCGCAACGAAGGCGACGGCACGTTCACCGATCAGTCTGCGTCGTCCGGCCTCGACCTGCTGCTCTACGGACAAGGCGCTGCCTTCGGGGACTACGACTCCGACGGCGACCTCGACCTCTACGTCACCGCCTGGGGTCCCAACCGTCTGATGCGCAACGCAGGCGATGGAACGTTCACCGACGTCACCGCGGCAGCAGGTGTGGGCGATGCCGGCTTCGGCACGGGGTGTTCCTGGGCCGATCCCGATGCCGATGGCGACCTCGACCTCTACGTGTGCAACTACGTGGACTTCGAGGTCCCCGAGGGCGATGGAAGCGGCCTCACGCGTCAGTACGGCCATGGGATCCCGTTCACGGTCAACCCGTCTTCCTACTCGCCGCAGGCCAATCGTCTCTATCGCAACGAGGGCGACGGTCGCTTTGCAGAGGTCGCCGTGGAAGCGGGCGTCGCGAATCCCACCGGGCGCTCACTGGGCGCGATCTGGTTCGACTTCGACATGGACGGCCTCCTGGATCTCTACGTCGCCAACGACGTTTCCGCCAACGGCGTGTTCCGCAACGAAGGTGACGGCACGTTCGCAGACGTGGGAGCCAGCTCACTCGCTGCCGACTACCGCGGGGCCATGGGCCTCGCCGTCACCGACCTCTCCAACGATGGTGACTTCGATCTCTTCGTGACGCATTGGGTCGCGCAGGAGAATGCATTTTTCGAGAACATGGTGCGAGACCAGAAGTCATCCGAGGAGATCGCTCCGCGCCTGCTGTTCATGGACCAGGCCGACCAGAATGGCCTCGGGCAGATCTCGTTGCAGATGGTCGGGTGGTCGACGGGCTTCGCGGACTTCGACGATGACGGGTGGCCCGACCTGTGGGTGTTGAACGGCAGTACGCTGGAGGTCAGCGGACAGCCCAAGCTTCTCCAGCCTCAACGAACTCACATCTTCCGCCAGGTGCCCGAGCGCGGCTTCTTCGAGATCGGCGAGCGCGCTTGCCCCGTGTTGGCCGACGCGTGGGTCGCACGCGGCGGTGTCGCTGCGGATTGGGACGGCGACGGCCGCCTCGACTTGCTCATCGCTCGTCACGGCGAAGGCCCCGTCCTCCTGCGCAACACGACAACGAACGATCACCACCGATTCATTCTGCGCCTGCGGCAGCGCGGTGGAAACGAACGAGCTCTCGGTGCCGTTGCGACCGTGCGCGTCGGTGAGTTCGTTCAATGTGCGCAGGTGGGTGCCGACGGGGCGTATCTCAGCAGCCATCCGAGCGAGCTGCACTTCGGACTCGGGCAGGCAACGGTTGTCGACGAGCTGACGGTCCGCTGGCCCGACGGAACCGAAGAAACTCGCACTGACCTCGCCGCCGATCGCGTCCACGTCATCACGCACGACGCGTCGTACGACAGCTGACGATCGGTGCAGACGATTCCGTCGCTTGCGGTGTATCGCGGACCTTGTCGCTCAGTCAGACGCCTGCGTCACGTCGCGGATCCACGAGAGGGCGGTCATCATGTGCGGGAAGCCGAGGGTGGGGCAGCCCAGGACGGCGACTTGCTCGAGGGCCTTGGGTTCGATGTTCGCGGCCAGTGCCTTGCGAGTGTGCGCGTGCGTGCCGCCTTCGATGCGCGCGCCGACCGACAGAGCCAACTTCACGAGAGCCACCTCGCGCTCGTTCAGCGGTCCCTTCCTGACCGCCACACCCAGCTGTTCATAGGCGTTTGCCACTTCGGGGTAGCGCTCGACGAACTGGCGGAACGGCTTCGGCGGACGGTCAGTGTCATCGGTCACGGCTAATCCTCCGGGAGGGTTCGAAGTCTGAAGCGTCGAGCGGAAGTAAGATGCCGACGAGCTTCCCTTTGTGTGAAGCATCGTAGCTTGTGGCGGAAACGCTTTCGTTGCGCTGGTCGGGAGTCGGTCGTCGTGTCAGCAAAGAGGCTGTATCAGCAAAGATGTCGGATCCAAGCGACGTCGACTCTTCGGCCATGAGCGATCGCTGCTACGTGGTGACGTTGGAACGGACGCCGGGCACAGCACGCAGCGAGGCCCTCGTCAGGGCCCACGTCGCGTTCCTCCGAGCGCTTGATGCTCAGGGTCAACTCATCCTTGCTGGCCCCTTCGAAGACGGAGCCGGGGGCATGATCGTCCTGCGCGCCGACTCGCTCGCAGCGGCACGGACGATTGCAAACTCCGATCCGTTCGTCACCGAAGGGAGTTCGACGTGCGAGGTTCGAGAGTGGTTGCTCTCGCACGAAGAGAACAACCATCTGGGGATGGGCTGACCCGGGTGATTCATGGACGATCGTCTGCGACCGGGCCGAACCTTCCCGGGTCATCGCGCGGGTGTGCGCGGGGTTTGAGCGCCATCGCGAGCCCAACCAGGGCGCCAACGGCGTGGGCGATCGGCACGGGCACGAAGGTTTCGGTGACGACGAAGACACCGGTTCCGCTGCACTCGATGAGGAGCTTGGCGACGAACCCGACGGCGACGAGCGCGATGAGGCCGCGGCGGGGCGTCGACGGATCGCGCAGCACGTCCGTGACGAGCAGCGCGAAGAGTGCCGAGTCGAGGCCCGAGAGCCCGCGGTAGGTCAGCAGGTCCGGGCGCGTGACGGCGACGGCGAGCGGGATCAGCGCGGCGGCGACGGCCAGGGTGGCGACCATCGTGCGGCGTCCGCGGCGCTCGCTGAGGCCGGCCAGGAGCAGCCACGCGCCGACGTCGTAGGCCAGGTGGGCCCAGCCGAAGTGCACGAGGTGGGCCGTGACGAGGCGCCAGAGTTCACCTTTCGCGACGGCGGCGCGGTGCCACTCGAGCAGTGGCCCGGCGCCGGGCAAGAGCTCCGCGACGAGGGCCGAGCAGGCGATCAAGAGCGTGACGACGGGCAAGTGAGCTGCCCGCCGCCACGCATCGGAGCCCGACGCGCGGCCATCGTGGTCGCGAGGAATCGGAACGACACGCGCCGGGCTCACTGTCATGCCGCGTCCTTCCCCTCATCCGCCGACTGGCGACGCCGCGCGGCGAAGACCGCACCTGCCGCGAGGGCCAAGATCCAGATGTCGACGGCGCCGCCACCGGAGCCGTTGCCCCAGTTCGGCCGCGGGGCACGCTGATTGAACGCCGGTGCTTCTTCGTCGACGCGGTATGAGCGAACGGGTGCGGCCTTGCGTGTCGCTTGCGCCGAGCGCTCGCGTGACGTCCGCTCGCGGTTGCGCCGGTCGATGCCGTGTCGGGCAAAGGCCTCGTCGGCGAGCACGATCATCGACGTCTCGTCCGTGACAAGCTGGAACTCCACGCCGATGTCCATGATCGCCGCGGCGCCCTCGTCTTCGTCGTCCGCGCCGATGTCCATGCGGTGTTGGATGTCCTCGATCTGCGCCATGGCCCAGAGACGTTCGATCTCCGGGTTCTCCGTGGCGACTTCAGGGAAATCGAACGTCGCTGAGTAGGTCTTGTCGGCGCCTGTCAGTGTGGCGTCGAGCGAAACCGTCGCGCGGCCGGCCTTGTCGTAGCGACCGAACGAGACGAGCTGCTGGCCGCGGAAGACCTTGCCGAGGTTCTCGCCTGTCGTGCCGTGCGTGTCGACGCCGCGGATCGCGATGCGGGCGTCGTGCAGACACTCGAAGGCGATCTTGCTCTTCGCGAGCAGGATCTGGCCCACGATGTCATCGGTGTTCGAGACGCCGGCGTAGAAGCCGCCGCTGGCCGAGCAGATCGTGCGCATGAGCGGCCAGTTGCTGCCGTTGCCCATGAGGAAGCCGAAGACACGCACGTCGTACTGCGAGAGCAGGTCGTGGAAGGCGCGCGGTTCGACGATGCCTTCGTTCGCGACGCCGTCGGTCACGAGCACGATGCTCGTCGCGCGATCGTCGTCGAGACCTCGGAGCGCGTGCGCGAGGCCACGATGGACGTTCGTGCCGCCGCCGACTTCGAGCCGCTCGACCTTGCTGACGATCCCCGCGATGTTTTCAGGCGTACAGGGAGTCCAGCCCTTCGTGATCTCCGTGGCGCCCTCTGCGAACGTGACGACACGGACGCGGTCGCCGGCGTGCATCTGTCCGATCGCCTGCCTGACGCCCTTGGCAAGCGTGTGCAACTTGGCCTTCATCGACCCCGATCGGTCGAGCACGAAGACGTAGTCCGCACCGCCACTGAGCGGTGCGAGGTCGATGCCCGGCGTCATGACGAGCATGTACGTGCCCGTCGCGTCGCTTGTCGGCTTGTAAGGGATGACCTCGATGCGCCCCGGAAGATCTTCGGCGAGCTTGTAGTACACGACGATGTCGTCGGCGAGGCTGCCTCGAGCCGCGTCGAGGCGGATGTTCCAGTCGCCAAGGTCTTTCTGCGTGACGACGGCGGCGGCTTCGTAGCCCGGCATGCGCACGGATGCCAGTGGTACGGCCGAGCGGACATCGACGTTCATCGAGAAGCTACGCTCGACGACGGTGTTCGTCGTCCAGAACGCATCCGCGATCTCATCGGTGCCGCCGTTCTCGAGCGGGTAGAGAAAGCGCCCGACGCCGGTGTCGATCTTGAGCGGCTGGTAGTAGACGAAGCGAAAGCTCGTCTCGTCACCGGCGCGCACGGGCGAGACGGCGAACTCGTAGCGCAGGTAGCTCTCCTTGGTCGCGTGGCCGGCGTCGTTGCCGGCTGCGCGCTCTTCCTCGTAGATCTTGTCGGCGCGCGTCTTCTCGATCACCTCGCCGTCGAGCTGCGTTTCGCCGATGAAGATGGACATCTCCGAGAGACTTCCACTCTCCGGAACCGGGAAGCTGTAGCGCGCCTCGAGGTCGTAGGCGTTCGGGTTGAAGAACGTCTGGAAGACCTCGACGCGGGCGAAGCCGTTGTTGAGCGTGACGTCGACGTGGTGGTCGAGGATCTTGATCTCTTGGTCGACGGCACCGGTGGGCGTGAGCGTGCCCCCGGCGTCTGCAGCGGGAGCCGAAAGGGACAGCAGGAGCGCTGCGGCGAGCAGGCCGGTGCGCGGTACGAGCGAGAAGGTCATCGGGTGTCTCCGTGAATGGGATGACGACGGAGACTGCCTTTGCGCATCGCGTGCCAATGACAGCGCGATTGTCCGAACCCGGATGATTCACGGACGATCTGCTGCGGTCGTTCCTGAATCGTTCCCGGCAGCGTTCAAGCGAAGGTTCGGGTGCTCAATGGCCATTGCTGGTCAGAAACTTCGCTTCGCCTTGCCAGCAAGGCCCAGCCGCGACCTCGTGACGATCTCCGTGAATAACCCGGAAAAAGGCCCGCGCGATGAGACGTTGCGCCCTTTGGTGCTCGCGGCGAGCGGGCTGTGTCGCGACGGCGCTGTGCATCGCATGTCCTGCTCGATGGCGCTCAGTGCACAGTCGGGGGGCCGACCTACTCGGCCAGGGTCTGGAGCGCGAGCAGTGCGAGGGACGTGCCGGTGGCGGGACCGAGTTGCGGGAGATCGACGAACGAGCCGTCGTCGCGCCGCACGGCGAGCAGCGCGTCGAGGATCGTCGAGCGCCAGCGTCGTCGTTCGCCGGCATCCAGCGGCGCAAGCGCCTCGGCCGACATGAGATGATCGAAGAGCACGTAGTGGGCTCCGAGTCCGTCGGGTCCGGCATGCATGATGCGCTTGCCGGCCTCGTGGTTCAGTGGCGCGATGTGCGCGGCGTAGACGTCGAGTCCGTCGCGCAAGTCTTCGAGTGACGTGCGTCCCGACTCCATCAGCGCGTGCGTGCACAGCGGTGCGCGCGCCGCGGACCCGGCTTCGCTGACGGGCGGCGACGTGACGCCACCGTCCATGAGCATGTAGGCGTAGCGGACATCGGCCGAGCGCATGGCCGCGAGCGCATCGGTGCCGCGCTGCACGGTGACGGCGGGCGCCGTGAGGCCGAGCTCGGCCGTGCGTTCGAGTGTCTTCAGGACGAACGCCGTCACGAAGCTGATCGACTGACTGACAGGTTCGCCTGTGGCGCTGCCCGACAGGAAGTACGTCCACCCGCCGGTGGGTTGCTGGCGTGCGACGAGGTCATCGAGGGCCTTGCGCATCGCCGCGCGGTGAGCGTCGGCCTCACCGACACCCGCGTCGATGGCGTCGGCGAGCGCGAGCAACAGGCAGCAGCGACTCCAGACGGCGTAGTCCATGTATGGCGAGTCCCCGGAATCGGCGAGGTGCTCGTCGAGCGAACGCGACAGCCACGCGAGCGCGCGCTCGACGGCTTCCCGCGTGCCGGGTGCCTCGCGTTCGGCGAGGAGTGCGCGCGCGGCGAGGGCCGTCGTGGCGTCGACGATTTCGTCGCGGGAGTCGGCGCCGGACGTCACCTGCGCCGCCGTGAGCCAGGCGCCGTTGTCGCGTTGCGTGTCGAGCAGGTACGTGCGGGCATCGGAGCGCGCGCGGTCGGCCGTCGCGGCGCCGAGTGGCGCTCGTTCGCGACGCTCGACGAGGCGGGTGAGTTCGGCGTCGGGCCAAGTGAGATCGAACGGGCCGATGAACTCGAAGGCGGGATGGGTCAGGATCGCCGCGGCCACGGCGCCGTGGGGACTCGTCGGGTGTTCGGCTGCAAGGTGACGCCACGTCGCCTCGGCGCCTGTCGCGTCCTCGAGCGCCGAGAGACACGCCGCCAAGCCGAGGAGCGCCTCGGGTGCATCGGACGGACTCGTGACTTCGAGCGCTGCGTAGCGCCGGGCAGCCTCGTCGATGTGTCCGAGTGCCGAGGCGACGCGCGCGGCCTCGAGGTCGACCCGCGCGCGGA
>JAJDEO010000012.1 GCA_029259745.1 Planctomycetota bacterium | reverse complement strand
AGCCTCGAGCTCGCGCAACCGATGGCAGCTCCGACCGGACGGACCCCCTCATGCACCATGGGACCGAGGCCCACTCCGTCCCAACAAAGAGTGCGAACAGACGCCTGCGGGTACGAGACGGTCACCGGGAACTCGTCGCTTGCGCGACAGGAATCAAACAATGATCCACTGAGACCTTGACCAGGGCCTTCTCACAGAGGCTGCTAGCGCGTCGTGCCGCGCAAGCCGTTGGAGGCCGCGAAGTTTTTCACGCCGGCCGCGTCGGGAAGCCACGCCTGGAAGTACAGGTCGATGCCCGCCGGCACACCCGTCAACCACGGCAGCGCGATCGACAGCGTGCCTTCCGTGGTCGTCGAGAAGATGTCGACGACGAGGTCGAGTGCCGGGACGAGCAGGCCGCCCTTGAGCGGCAGGTTCACCTGGCTCGTGCCGATGATGAGGAACGTCTGCTGACTGGGCTTGGCGTTCGACAGCGAGAGGCTGAACGACTCACCGCCGACGAGCGGACCGAAGCCCTCGAGCGTCGGATCGCCAGCAACGCCCGTGAGCGCAGCGCCGAGATCCGTCCAGGTTTCAGTGCCGCCGGCGGCCCACGTCGTAGACGCCATCACGTGCGGTGCGGCCAGGCCGGTGTTCAGCCAAGCGTCGAGCAGGTCGTCCCCAACCGTTGCGAGATGCGAGATCGCGCCGGTGTTCGCTTCGTGCAGGAACTGGATGTATTCCCAGCTCGTCGGCTGATAGAGCAGATCGATGTCGGCCGTCACGGCGCCGGCGGGCGGGTTCAGAACCACGTCGGACCAGTGGTTGTAGACACCGCCGGGGCCGGGGTTGCCGAACTGCGTGGGCGGCACCGGAAGGGCATTGCGCTCCTGGGCCTCGTCGTAGGCCATGCGGTACGGCGGGATGCGCGTGTCGTCGACCTGCGTGTTGTTCAACACGAAGTGGAACGACTCGTGCGTCGTGCCCGGTGCGTCGGCGGCGAGCTGCGCGAGCGTCTTGTCGACGGCGCCCGTGAGACGGTCGAAGCTGAGCGGCAGCGAACCCGAGATGCCGAGGCCGAGGAGCTGGTTGGCCCATTCCTGCGTGAGCGCAAGGTGCGTCGAGAACTCGACGAGGTTCGGGTCGTGGAGATCGAGGATCGACTCGACGGCCGTCGGCGTGCCGTTGATGTCGGCCATGAACGAACCGTAGGCACCGTCTTCGCGTACGAGCGAGCCGCCCGCGTCGCGCCACTTCACGTTGAGCCACATGCGCCGACCTTCGGGGTATCCGCTGATGAGCTTGTGACCCGTGAGGTTCACGACGCGCAGCGTGTTGCCGTAGACGTCGAGCTTGGCGGCCTCTTCGAGGTGCGCGAGCGCGCGGTCGATGCCGCGGTCCATGGACGCGATCGACGTGGCGTCGAGACCGTTGCCGAGCACGAGCTTGTTCTGGGCGTTGAGGTACTGAATCGCCTTGGGCGCCCAGTAGTTTGCACCGGTGAGGTCGTGCAACGGCATGTCGTCGCGCGGTCCGACGAAGGCGCAACCGGCACCGTCGACGGGAGGCATGTGACACGTCTGGCAGCTGAAGGTGCGCTGCGTGCCGTCGACGTAGTCACCCATGGCCGTGCTCGCCATCGCAGCATCGTGCGCGACCTTGAGCGCACCGTTCTGAAGCTCGGTCGGCAGCGCTGAGTATGCCGCGACGGGCAGGGTGTCGAGGACGCCGGCTTTGTGCTCGCTGTACGTCCGCTCGACGACGCCGTAAGCATGCGGCGGGTTGTTGAACGCGGCCTTGCCGGCCACGGGCGAACCGAAGACGCCGCTGAACGAGCCCGGCGTGAGCGGCTGCTGCGAACCGTTGTTGTGCGCGAGGTCACCCGTGAGCGGGTTGGAGACGTCGTGACACGTGCCGCACATGTCGGAGTTGCGGTGGAACTCCGACTGCAGCGCGCCGTGTCCGAGCGGCTGGGCGTCGTCGTAGGGGCCGAGCTTCTCGAAGCTGTCCCACATGGAGTACATGCCGCTGCCGTAGAAGCCCTCGGCCGGCGATCCGCCGTCGTTCGCGACGAAGGGCGCGTTCTGGACGCCGAGGTGCTCGCTGTTGTCCGGGTTGGTCATGCGATGGCAGGCATCGCAGGCCACGCCGTCGACGTCGTTGACGGGATCGAGCGCCGAGCCGTCGGTGGGCGTCGAGCGCCCGGCCGTCCAGCCCACCGGCGTGTGGCAGCGCAGGCAGAGGTCACCCGAGCCGTCGAAGTCTTGTTCGGCAACGGCCATCGCGCCCCAGAAGAGCGGGTCGCGCGATGCGTGCGCCATCATGCTGCCTTCCCAGTTACGGCCCGGCTCGGCGGCCTGGTCGTAGTCGGCGTGGCAGCCGAAGCAGCCGGCGGCCGGCTGGAAGTCGAGCGTGACCTCCAGAGGCTGCGTCCCCGGCATCTGGATCTCGTTCGGGACAACGATGGCGAAGGTGACCATACCCGTCGTGACCGCACCGGCGGCGACGACGAGCACTCGGCGGAGAGTGTTCGACATGGAGGAGCTTCGGGAGAGATGGAGCGGAGCGCCAGACGCGTGTTTCGGGCACGAGTGGCTGGCATTGCAGGCTGCGGTGAAGGTGCTGCGACTTCGGCCACGGTCTGCTCGGGGAGTGGATCGACCGCGCAGCTCGATAAATCAAGCCTGCACGGTCAACCCGATCAGCATACCTGGCGTTCAGGATACTGGCAGCGTGTTGCCGAACTGACGTTTCGTTACGGGACGTCACCCTGCAAACCGTTGCTCGCCGAGAGCCCGAACGGCGCGGCGCCGTCGGGTGTCCAGCTTTGCAGGTACAGGGTCAGGCCACTGGGTGACGGATCGACCCACGGCGCCGAGAGCATGAACGCACCCGCAGCGTCGGTGGGCAGGCCCGTCAGGAGCAGCGTCGGCGTGGGCACGAGCGTGCCGCCCTTGAACGGCGCGGCGAGCAGCGTGAAGCCCACGACGAGCGTCGTGCTCGTGGAGGGCGCGGCGTCGGTGAGCTCGAGCGTGATCGTCGAGCCGACGGTCAGCGGCCCCGTGCCGACGAGGCTCGGGACACCGTTGATGCCCGCGAGTCCCAGTCCGAGATCCGTCCACGGGTCGGCCGGTGCGAGGAACGTCTGCCCCACATTGACGGCACCGGGCGTGTCGCCCGTCTCGGGGCTCCAGGTGAAGTCGGACGACTGCGAGCCGCTTCCCATGAGTTGCAGGGAGTCGCCGACCAGCGTGTTGAAGCTCTCCTCGACTCCGATGTCCGTCGACAGCATGCCTGCCGCCGCGCCGCCGACGGCCACGAACGTGCCCTCGTAGCTCAGGAACTCGACGACGTCGCCCTGGTCGTCGACGAGCGCGAGGCCGTCGGGACCACCATTTTGGATCTGTGCGGGGAAGAACGTCCGCGTGCCGAAGCCGGCCTGCTGGTCGGTAAAGGTGCCCGACAGCACGAGCGTGTCGTAGACCGCGCCACCGTTGCCGTTGTAGAGCACGATCGTCCAACCGGCGAGGTCGAGGCCGACAGGGCCGGCGAGCTCGACGAACTCCCCGACGTCGCTGCTGGCGTTGTCGTAGTGCAGCTCGTTGATCCAGACGTCACCGACGCCCGGCGTGCCGCCGCCGCCCATCGGCGTGCCGAAGACCTCGGCGCTGTCGGCCGAGAGGTTGCTCGACGTGTCGACGGCCGCGACGACGTAGTGGTACGTCGTGCCGTTCGTGAGGCCGTTGTCGGTGTAGTCGCTCGAGCCGAGTGGCACGCCGGTGACCTCGGTGTACGGACCGCCCATCGTCGTACTGCGGAAGACCTCGTAGCCGAGCAGGTCGGGTTCGCCGTTGTCAGCCCAGTCGAGCGAGACCTGCGCGTTGCCTTCCAGCGTGACGACGAGCCCCGTCGGTACGGCGGGCGGCGTCGTGTCGATCGTGCACGTGACGCCGTAGAGGCAGTCGACCCACTCGGGGTGATCGATGAACGGATTGCGGTTGCCCTGGAAGGTGTAGACGACCTCGTGGCGATCGCGCTCGAAGTCGTCGACCGGATCTTCGGCGTGCCACTGCAGCAGCACGGAGAGCAGACCCATGTACGCGACCGACTCGTTGTTGCCGGTCTGCGAGCCGGCGATGAGGCCGAGGTTGTCCGTGAGGATCAGGTCGGGCTCGTTCGCGCCGGTGCCGTTGTGCAGGCCGCCTTCGTAGCGGATGTCGAGGTAGAGCAGCGCGCGGGCGACGTCGCCGCGTCGGCCCGACCACGTTTCCCAGCGTCCGAGCGTACCGGCCGACGTCGTCCAGTTCGACTGTCCCGGATAGACGCCCGAGCCGCCGCCCTGTCCGTCGTTGAAGAACGTCGTCAGCTCGCCGCCCGTCGGTGCGTTGTCGAAGGGACGCGAGCCGCGCGTGTTGTTGTAACCCTCGTCGCAGAGGAAGAGCTGGTGGCAGTCGGTGTAGGGGTAGTTGCTGCCGCCGTCGTCCGGGAAGCCGTAGCCGTTCGGCCAGGTGTGCTCGCGGTTGTAGTTCGAGTTCCCGCCGCCGACCTTCGTGTAGGACGCGTTGCGGTAGACGTCGAGGATGTTGCTCGAGTTGTTGGGGTCTTCCTGCGCGAGCTCGAGGATGTCCCACGTGTCCGTGCCACCCGAGGAATACGGGAAGCGCATGTGGTCATCGATCACCGGGTGCAGCGTCGTACGGAGTGACGACGATGTGCTCGCGTCGACCGAGCCGTAGTAGCCGGGCGGGATTTGCGCCGTGGCGGGGGAGGACGCAAGGGACACGACGGTGAGCGCGGCCGCGAGGCCGAACAACGGACGGGGGGAGAGCATCGGTGGGGCCGCGAGGGGGAGAGGGAGGCGGACCGCTGATGGTCAGGCACAACGAGGGGATTGTCCACTGTCGAAGGGGATCGCGTTGGGACAGACGGTGTTCCGGGGTCGCGGTGATCCGAGCCCCTGCCACCGTCAGGCGGTGATCGTGCCGCGGTCTCCCAGTCTGATGTGCCGGCGAGATGTGTCCAGGACGTGTGGGACGTGCTCTCAGGGCGTGGTGGCGGCAAGCGCGTTCGATGCCGTGAAGTTCTTGGGCGCGCCGGCGTCCGGCGCCCAGACCTGCGTGGCGATGGAGACGCCGCTCGGAATCCCGGCGGGCCAGACGAACGGCAACTCGAGCGTGCCGTTGGCATCGAGGGCGAGCGGCACGATCATATCCGGGAACGGGACGAGCAGGCCGGCCTTGAAGGGCGCGAACAGCGTCGAGAGCCCGACGACGAGCGTGACGGGTTCGAAAGCGTCGCCCTGTTGCACGCGGTAGCTGCCCGCCGTGGCAGCCAGCAGCTCGCCACTGGCGTCGAGTTGCAGCGTCGTCGACGTTCCCGTGCGCGCCGACCCCAGGTCGAGCCAACGCGCGCTGTCGTTGATGCGCGAGACGATCTCGAGGTTCGCGCCGGCCTTGATCGCGAGGTCGAAGGCGCCGGCTCCCGTGAACTCGCCGAGCACGAATCTTCCGGCGGCTCCGAAGGACACGAACTGCTCGACGATCTCGAACGTGCCGTCACCGACGCCGAGCGCCCAGCCGAACCAACCGCGCGTCCCGGTCATCGCGATGTCGGCGATGCCGTCGCCGTTCACGTCGCCGACGGCGTAGTCGTTTGCGTTGAACGCGATCGGCGTCAAGACAGGCGCCGCGAGCAAGCCGGTGCCGTCGTTGACGAACGCGCGGAAGCCGTCGCCGCGAAGCGTCACGAGGTCGATGTCGAGGTCGCCGTCGAGGTCGACGGCGGCGGACTGTCCCGTCGCACCGAAGAAGCTCGTCGGCTCGATGAACTGGAAGGGCGTGAAGTGGCCTGCCCCGTCGCCCAGGAGCGTCACGATGACGTCGCTGAACGTGGAGACGAGATCGAGGTTGCCGTCGCGATCGAGGTCCGTCAGGCGCACGCTTCGCAACTGCGTCGAGATCTCGTCGACCGGGATCGACGTCGTCGGTGTGAACGACGTTCCGTTGGCGATGAGGATCTCGATCGTCTCGGAGTTCTGCGACGCCGTCACGAGGTCTTGCAGACCGTCGCCGTCGAGGTCACCGGCCACCACCGTGATGGGCCCATCACCCGCCGGGATCACACCTCCTTGGGCGAGGGTGAACGCGCCCGCGCCGTTGTTGTCGTAGACCCAGACGGAGTCGCTGGTGTTCGGGACGGCCGTGGCCATGTCCGCCGTGCCGTTGCCGTCGAGGTCGGTGACGACGAAGTCTGCGGGCTTCGACAGTAGCGTCGAGTCGAGCGAGGTCGGGAAGTCGCCGGCGCCGTCGTTGACCAGCACGCGGAGCGTGAACTCCGAGGGGAGCGCGGCGATGATGTCGGTGTCGCCGTCACGGTCGATGTCGGCCGCTGCGAGGTCGAGGGCCGCGACGCCGATGGGTGTGCCGAGTGTCTGCCGGGTGTACGGCGCCGTGTCGTCGAGGTGCAGGGTCATCGAGGCGCTTTCGAAGATCCCACTGCCCTGGAACGCCGTCATCTCGTCGTGACCGTCGCCATCGACGTCGCCGATGAGGAACGGCTCCACGTCGACGCCGAACGGGCCGATGGTCTCGCTGCTGGCGAAGAGGCCCGTCGCCGTCCCGCGGACGAACTCGCCGAGGATGTTCGCGCTCGCGGACGACGCGTCGTAGGAGACGAAGACGTCGAACGCGCCGTCCTCGTCGAGATCACCGACGCGGATCTCATTCGATTCGGTCGGAGTCACGACGAGCGTGTCGCGCAGCGTGAACGTCCCCGTGCTGTCGCCGAGGTACGTGGCCAGTTCCGACGACGCCGTGAGCGCGCCGCTGAGGACGACGAGATCGAGGTGCGTGTCGCCGTTGATGTCGGCGAACTGCACGTCGCGCGGGAAGGGGAACGCGGTGGGTTGAGCGGTTGCGAGTGTGAAGGTGCCGTCGCCATTGCCGACGGCGAGCTGGATGCCACCGGCCGGCAGGAGACGGAGCGCGTCGACGACGCCGTCGCCATCGAAATCGCCTGGGCGGAACACGTTCGCGCTCGTGGTCGGGCCACTCCACACCTCGGTATACGTTCCGTCGCCGTTGGAGAGCATCGTGTAGCTGCGGTTGATGACGTCGAACGACGTGCACACGAGATCGTCGCGTCCGTCACCGTCGAGATCCGCGAGGCGTATGAACGTGGTTTCATCGGAGACGGTGCTGACGATGAACGGCGGGAAGACTCCGCTGCCGTCACCGAACGACGTCACGATCGTGTCGTTCGCGACGTCGAGCGCGACGAGGTCGAGGTGACCGTCGCCGTTGATGTCGCCGACGTCGATGTCGGAGAGTCCGAAGGGCGCCGGCGTCGGGAGCGACTGCGCGACGGTGAAGCGCGCGCTGCCGTCGTTCATGAGGACGCCGACGTCGATGCTGCTGTCGGGGTGCAGAGCGACGAGCGCATCGAGGTCACCGTCACCATCGAGGTCGACGAGTTCGGGGACGGTGATGCCCACGGGCGCTGCGAGGGGATGGATCTCACCCCACGCGAAAGGCCCCTGTGATTGAGCGTGAATCGATGCGACGAGGCACATCCCGGCGATTGCTGCGCGAATCATCTGTCCCTCTCCTTCTCTTGGTCGATTTGCGGGGGGCCCGCGCTCTGCCCGGCGCGACCGCCCCGTCTCCAGGATAGCGGTGTTTGGGCGCGCGGGACGAAACGGAGATCGAAGGAAGGTCAGCCCCGGCTCGGGGGCACGGCTTGGCGCGGATCGCTATCGTCGCCGTGCATGGGACCGATGGCCGAGAGCTTTCCTCCGATCGCTGCGCGTGGCGCGCGCGTGCTCGTGCTCGGGTCGATGCCTGGTGAGGCGTCGCTGCGCGCGCAGGAGTATTACGCCTACAAGCACAATGCCTTCTGGGGGATCGTCGAGGCCTTGTTCGACATCCGCAGAGAGCTGACGTACGCCGAGCGAACGGCGCAGCTGGCTGGGGTGGGGGTCGCGCTCTGGGACGTGCTCGCCGCGTGTCGCCGCGAGGGGAGCCTCGACGCCGACATTGAAGCCGACTCCGTCGTCCCAAATGATATCGGCGGTTTCCTGGAAGAGTTTCCGACCGTGCGCGCGCTGTGTTTCAACGGACGTGAGTCGCGCAAGGTGTTCGATCGGCACGTCGTGTCGGCGTGGCCCGAAGAGCTGCGCGCGCGCGTGACGTTGCACGACTTGCCTTCGACGAGTCCGGCCTACGCGGCCATGTCGAAGGAGGCGAAGCGCGAGCGTTGGTCGATCGTGCGGGAACTCGCGGGCGCTTGACGCTCAGCCGTGGTGTTGGAGGACGTAGACCCAGTTCGCCGCGAGGAGCAGCGCGCCCAGCGTCCATGCCGCACGGCGTGTGGCCTTCGACCAACGCACGTCGAGGTCGCGTCCGAAGCCGACGCGCAGAACGAAGTACGCGATCGTCGCGAGTGTGATGACGACGAAGAGCGGGTTGGCCGTGAAGCCGCCCGCGATGTCGCCGACGAGCAGCGCGCGCATGCCGCGCGTCACGCCGCACGACGGACACGGCACGTCGGCCCAGCGTGACAGCAGGCACAGTCGCTCGTCGGGCGTGTACTCCGACATCCACGCGACGCCGCCCAGCGCGACCAGCGCGAGCACGGCCGGGAGCGTCGTCCCGGCAGGCCAGCGTGCTGCGCGGACGACCGCGATCGTGGGGTCGCGCGCGTCAGTTTGCCGAGAGGGCAATCGATCCGATTCCGAGGACGAACACGAAGATCGCCCACAGGATCCCGAGCACGAGCATGATCGTTCCGATGACCCCGCAGATCTTCCCCGCCTGCGTGATGCCCTGGCCCTTCGGGTCCATGGCACCGGCCTGCATGTCGCGCAGATCGTTGTTGCCCATCACCCAGGCGACCGGGCCGAGGATCTGACAGAGCACGATGCTCACGATGCCCAGCACCAGGATCAGTGCCCCGCGGTCCTGCTTCATTCCCTCAGACATCACCCACTCCTCGAATCGAAATTGCGTGTGAGAAGCATAGGAAAATGGCTCATGCTCGTCACCCAGGGCATGCGAAGCCGAAGGTCATGACGATCGGGGCGGCGCGCGAACGCATGCTGCGCGACGTCGAGCGGTGAGGTCGAACTCTGTTGGCGTCGAGCGGCGGCGCTCGCCGCGCTCGGCCTCGTCGAAGTAGCTTTCGACGGCATGGCGGCTGGTTGGGGACTCCTCGTTCACACGCAGGGTGTCACGTCGTTCGGTCCGAAGGACACGGCGCGGTTGGCCCGAGGCTGGTGCGAAGAGGAAGGCCAAGAGCACGACGCCGAGCCCTGGAGATCGCGCGCGCGGTGACGGGAAGGGCCCGTCGTCGCCTCGCCCGTCACCGCGCGTTCAGTGAACGCGCGAGGATCTTCGTGGCGGCGCGTCGACGGGGGGCGTCGTTCGGCCAGCGCGTGCCGATGGCGTCGAGGATCTCGAGCGTGTCGAGCTCTGTGAGCCACGCGTCCACAGTGCTGCGGACCTCCTGGGCGAGGGCGGCGTCGTCGAGGCGCTGGCGGTGGCGTTCGCTGCGCGGGACGGAGTCCCAGACGTACACGCCATAGTCGCCGCTGACGGACACGAGCATCGTTCCGTCGGGGCTCCACGCAATGCCGCGCACGTAGGCGCGGTGCCCCGGCATCTCGAGCAGCGGTTCGTAGGTTGTCGCGTCCCAGAGGCGCAGGGCGTTGTCGTTGCCCGACGATGCCAGGCGCATGCCGTCGGGCGAGAACGCGACGTCGTAGCAGGTGCCGGAGTGGGCGGCGAACGTCGCGATGCGCTCTTGGGTGGCGACCTCGAAGACATCGATGTGTCCGGCCGTCGCGCCGCAGGCGATGTGTTTACCGTCGGGGTGGAAGTCGACGCTGTGATAGGGACCCTCGAAGAGCGCGACGACATAGCCCGTCGTGGTGTCGCGCACGGTCGCGGGACCGCCGTGATCGAGAGTCATCGTATCGGCCCGCAGTCGTCCGTCATTGCTGAACGAGATGAGGCGACCGACCTTGGGTGAACGCTCGTCGAAGGCACGGTCGAAGGGCATCGTCGTGCGTCCGATGCGATAGGCCGAAACAGTGCGTGTCGCAGGCGCGTTCAAGCTGCCGACCCAGCAGACCGTGAGGAGATCGTGCTCTGCGGCTCGTGGGAACGGCATCTCGAGCCAACGCATCAGGCTCCACGAGCCACGGAGCGTCACGCTTGCGGGGGTGCCTGGCGTGGCCGGCAAAAACTTGATGCCGTCGGCAGGGCGTCCGCGAGGTTCGAGGCGCAGTGAGCGATCGTTCGAAGCCGTCCAGGCCATGACGGCTCCGCCCTCGTCACGCTTCACTGTTTGGTCGTCGGCACGAAAGTGCACGAGGAGCGGCGGTGCATCGGCGGCGTCGAGGCGCGGCAGCGCGACGTTGCGGCCCTCGCCGCGCGCGGCGAGATACGTGCGGACGGAGTCGCCTTGCTCCTCGGAGAGTCGACCGCCGAAGACCATGAACTCGACGAATGACCCGTCATGTCCCCACTCATCGCCGAGGGAGAGACTGACGTGCGGGCTCGCGTGCGTCGGTGTGTCGGACGTGAGGCGTTCACTGCGGGCGCCGTCGATGAAGGTCCGCAGCGGCGCGTCGGCTGACGCGGCGCCGTGCTCGCTACAAATCACCACGAGCTGTTGAGTGGGCGCCGCAATCTCGACGCCATCCACGAGCGCGCCGGCCTCGGGCGCCCACTCGTGACGCATCGCCGGCAGACGATCGCGACTCGGTGACTCTTCGGCGACGAGCCAACGGTCGGCGTGCTCGGTGTGCGGCGTGTGCGCACGCAGCAGCTGCTCGCCGGTGCGATCGAACATCAGCGCGTCGCAGCGTCGTGCCGAGAAGCGGCGCACGGGATCTGCGTCGAGTGGGTCCCAGATGATCGCGTCGCCCCACGGCGCAGACGTTGCGAGCCACTCACCGTCCCCGGAGAAGTTCACGTCGTAGACGTGGGCGCGGTGCCCGACGAGCTGTCGCGATCGACGATCGGCGAGGGTCCAAAGGCGAAACCGCCCGTTCGTGAGGGACACGAAGTGATCGCGGTCGACGAACTCGATGTCGGTCGTTCCCGGCGCGTCGAAGGTCGCGATCGGCTCGCGTTCGACCATGTCCCAGACGCGAATGGCGCCCCGCTCTCCGACGGAGATGAGCCGACCGTCATCACCGTAGGCGACCTGGATCACGGAGTGCGTGTTGCCGAGAAGCTCGCTGTCGTAGCGCCCGCGGACGGGATCGAAGATTCGGATCTCGCGCCGGTACTGACCGACGGCCACGCGCTCACCGTCGGGTGCGTAGGCGAGCGACCAGTGACCCTGGTTCGAGGCGACGGGCGGCCCGACGAGTTCGCCGGTGTCGACGTCGTGCACGCGGAGGTCACCCGAGAGACTTGCGATCGTCACACCGTCGGGGCGGAAGTCGAGAGCGGGGGGCGTGAAGTACGTGCGCGCCTTCGTGTCCTCGATGACGGTCCAGTCGTCGAGGCGCCCGACGCGCAGCTCGCCGTCGCGGTGGATGGCGATGCGGTCGCCACTCGGAGACGCCGCCACGGCGAACACCGATGTGTCGCTCTCGAACCACGTCGACCAGGCGTCGCCCTCGTCGCTCGGGTGGGTGACGACGACGTCACCGTCGATCATCGCGGCGACGAGCAGGCTTCCGTCGCGCGAGGTGGCGAAGTGTGAGACCGGCTCCGGCGTGCTGAAGCGGCGCACGGCGCGCCCGGTGCGCGTCTCGCTCACCGTGAACTCCGTCGGTGTGCTCAGCGCGACGACTTCGCGGCCTTCGTCGAGCAGGCAGAACTGCGGCATCGGCGAGTTGTGGAAGTTCTGACGTCCCGGCGGCACGGCGGTGCTGACGGCCTCGCCGAACTCGAGCAGCAGCCCTGACAGCGCGGTGTCGAGATAGCGCCACTCCCAACCGCGACGCTCCTCGGGCACGTCGCCGAGGATGCGGCGCGCCTGGGCGGGATCGCTCTCGAGCAGCGCCGAGGCTGCCAAGAGGTTCGCGCGGTAGGTCCTCCGCTGAGCCACCTCGGCGCTCTCGTTCGCGTCGAGGGCGAAGGCGATCGCGAAGACAGCACCGACGACGAGCGCGAGCATCGCGGCGAGCGTCCCGCCGACGAGCGCCTGGTTGCGCTGCGTGAACTTGCGCACCTGGTACCAAGTGCTCGGCGGGCGGGCCGAGATCGGTTGGAGGGCCAGGAAGCGTCGGATGTCGTCGGCGAGCGCCGCCACGGAGTCGTAGCGGCGCCGGCGGGCCTTCTCGAGGCACTTCCCGACGATGGTCTCGAGGTCGCCGCGGAGACTCGCATCGGTCGATCCGAGGCGCGTCGGCTCCTCGTGGCGGATCGCATCGAGAGCCTCGACGAGCGGGCGCCCGCGGACGTCGTAGGGAAGCTGCGACGTCAGGAGTTCGAAGAGCACGACGCCGAGCGCGTAGATGTCGCTGCGTGCGTCGATGGAGCCGACGTCGCCGCGTGCCTGCTCGGGGCTCATGTAGGGCAGCGAGCCGAGCAGCTGTCCGTCCTCGGTGGCCATCGTCACCTTGGAGTCGGAGTCGGTGAGGTGCGCGACGCCAAAGTCGAGGATCTTCACCTGACCCGCGGCCGCGCCCGACGTGATCGTCGATCCCGTCGTCTCGACGACGAAGATGTTGTCGGGCTTGAGGTCGCGGTGGACGACGCCCTGCTGGTGGGCGTGGTGCACGGCCTCGCAGATCTGCGTGAAGACGTGCAGGCGTGCCGTGACGTCGAGTTCGCGGGCCGACGCGTAGGCGAGCAGGGGTTGTCCGTCGACGAACTCCATCGCGAAGAACGGCTGGGACATGCCGTTGTGTTCGAACTCACCGGCCTCGAACACCTGCGCGATGCATGGGTGCTGAAGACGCGCGAGGATCTCGGACTCGCGTCGGAAGCGTCGTAGGACGTGTGGCCGCAGCCCGCTCGACTGGATCACCTTGAGCGCGACGCGGCGGTGGGGGGCGTCCTGTTCGGCCTCGTAGACCGTTCCCATCCCGCCCGACCCACAGATGCTGAGCACGCGGTAGCGGCCGATCTTGTCGGGGCGCGACGGCGTGAACGTGGCCTCGAACGCCTTGTCTTCGGACAGGACCGACGCGATGGCGCTCGGCGACTCGTCAGCGTCGGCGGCCAGGAGCTCGAGCAGCTCGTCGCGGAGTGCGTGGTCGTCGCCGCACGCGTCTTGGATGAAGGCAGAACGATCGTCTTCAGCGAGATCGCGGGCACGGGCGAAGAGGTCACCCAGGCGAGCAAAGCGTTTCGAGTTCATGGCCGTCGCGATCCTACCGGAGGAACGGTCGGACAGTAGAATCCCAGCGCTTGCCACTGCGGGACGACGACGTGACGAACAGCGATTTCAATGTGATCCTCAGCCAGATCGGTGCCGGCGAGCGCGCCAGTTCGCGCTTGATGGAGGCGCTGTATTCCGAGCTCCGATCGATGGCCGAACGTCTGATGCGACGCGAGCGCGACACGCACACCCTGCAGCCGACGGCGCTCGTGCACGAGGCGTTCCTGCGGCTCGTCGACGCTCAGAAGGTCGGTGAGAAGGGCTACCTCCACTTCCTCGACGCCGCGGCCGTCACGATGCGTCGCGTGCTCGTCGATCACGCCCGTGCCTGTCGCGCCAAGAAGCGCGGCGGCGCCGAAGACCGCGAGCGGATCACGCTGCGGGCGCTCGTCGAGGAGGTTCGCGGAGAGGGTGTCGACGTCGATGCTCTCGACCAGGCCCTCTCGGAGCTCGCCGAGTTCGACGAGCGCCATGCGCGCATCGTCGAGCTGCGTTTCTTCGGCGGGATGTCCGGCGACCAGATCGCCGAGCACCTCGAGATCTCGCGCAGCACGGTCGTGCGCGAGCTCGCCTTCGCCCGCGCCTGGCTCAAGCGTCGTTTGACCACGTCCTGACGGGGCGGGCACTGGCCGGGGTCTCGAGAGGTGGAGCGTGACGTGCATCGGGGGGGATCTGGGGACGTGTCTCTCGTCGAGACGACGGGCGCGGGCGGTCGAACGCCCCTCTGAGATGGCGCGATGTCGTGCCGAGCTGAGTCAAGAATCGGGCTGTTGCCGAGAATTCGCGGAGATTGCAGCGATTCCTGACTCACTCGCGCACGCCTTGCGCCACTCCTCGTGACAACGACGCCGAGCTCTCCAGCCTGGCGCGGCTTGAACGTGATGAGACGCGGGGCAGGTGTGAGTGACGCGGTGGACGCAGACGACGAAGTGACGGACGCACCGCGCGCGGGGCTCGACGCGGTCCGCGAGGCTGCCGGGATCCACTCGCGCGTGAGCCTGCCCCCCGACGACTCGGGAGCGCCCGTGGTCGACTCCGTCTCGACGGCCCGGCACGAGGAGCACCACGTCGACCAGTATCGACTCCTCGGCGAAGTCGCCCGCGGCGGCGTCGGCATCATCATGCGCGGGCACGATGTCGACCTCGGCCGCGACGTCGCGATGAAGGTGCTGCGTCCCGACCACGCCGACCGGCCGACGATGATCCAGCGCTTCATCGAAGAGGCGCAGATCGGCGGCCAGCTCCAGCACCCCGGCATCGTCCCCGTCTACGAGGTCGGGACGCGCAGCGATGGGCGTCCGTTCTTCACGATGAAACTCGTGAAAGGCCGCACGCTCGCGCAGCTCTTGAAGGAGTCGAAGCGCGGGGCGGGCGAGCGCGGGCGCTTCCTCGCCATCTTCGCCGACATCTGCCAGACCATGGCGTACGCGCACAGCAAGCGCGTCATTCACCGTGACCTGAAGCCCGCGAACGTCATGGTCGGTGCGTTCGGCGAGGTGCTCGTCGTCGACTGGGGCCTCGCGAAGGTCCTCGACCGCGGGCGCGACGCGCAGCGCGCCGCGAACGTCTCGCGGCCTTCCGAAGTGAGTGTCGTCGAGACGATCCGTAGTTCGGGGGACACGAGTGACAGCGACTCGATGTCGGGCTCGGTCATCGGGACGCCGGCGTACATGGCGCCCGAGCAGGCGCGCGGTCTGATCGAGGATGTCGGTCCGCGCGCCGATGTGTTCGCTCTCGGCTGCGTGCTCTGCGAGATGCTCACGGGCGCGCCTCCGTACGAGGGAGAAAGCGGTCGCGAAGTGCTCGACAAGGCGGCGCGTGCGGATCTCGGCCCGGCCTTCGCTCGTCTCGATGTCTGCGGTGCCGACGCCGAGCTCGTGCGGATGTGTCGTGATTCCTTGGCGCCTGCGATCGACGCGCGGCCGCGCGATGCCGGTGCGCTCGCGGAGGCGATGGACGCCTACCTCGCGTCGGTGGAGGAGCGTGCGCATCGAGCCGTCGTGGAAGCAGCCGAGTCGAGGCAGAAGCGTCGTGTGACGTTGATCGGGGCCGTCGCGACGTTGGCGTTGCTGTCAGGGGCCTGGTGGACGACGGCTCGCCAGGCCGACCAGACGCGTCGTACGGACACGGCGATCGAGCGCCAGCTCGGCGAGTCGGAGGTGCTCGAGGCGAGTGGGTCGTTCGCCGCGGCGCTCGCGGCCATCGAGCGCGCCGAGGAGCTCGCCCGGACGGGAACGGCGTCGCCCGAACGGACGCCGCTCGTCGCCAAGCGTCGTGCGCACCTCGAGGAGTTGCTCGAGACGCGCGCGTTCCTCGACGAACTCGCCGCGATCTCGAGTCGCGCAGCGACGGCGGCCGATGTCGAAGTCTCCGACGAGACGCCGACGGACACGATCGATGCGATGCGTCGCGACCGCATGCTCGCGCTCGACGCCGAGTTTCGCGCGAGCTTCCTCGAGTTGGGCGACGACCTGCTCGCGCTTTCGTTGCCCGACGCGGTGACGCTGGTGCGCGACTCGGGTCACGCCGTCGAACTCTGCGCGGCGCTCGACGCGTGGTCGGCGAATCAGCGCGGGCTCGGAGGCCTGCGCGATTCCGTGGCGCGGCAGCTGCTCCAGATCGCGCTCGCGGCCGACCCGCATCCCGACCGCATGGCGCTGCGCCAGGCATTGCTGGCTCTGGACGTCGACGCGCTCCGCGAACTCGCGGCCGCGGCGGACGTGGCGGAGATGTCGGACGTCACGGCGAAGCTCATGGCCTCGGCGTTGATCCAGCTCGACGCGCATGTCGCGGCGCTCGACCTCCTGCGCGTCGTCCTCCGGGCGCACCGCGGCGACCTGACGCTGAACCTCCTCGCGGCGACGGCGCTGAAGCGCATCGGTCGCATCGAGCAGGCCGTCGCGCCGTTGAACGCCGCACTCGCGATCCAACCTGCGCGACTCGTCACGATGCTCGAACTCGGCGACGCCCACCTCGCGGCCGCAGACTTCGAACTTGCCGAGATCGTCCTGCGCGACGCTGCGGAGCTGCATCCCGAAGCGTGCGATCCGTGGATGCGTCTCGCGCAGGTCTTCGGGCGCTCGGGCCGGGATGCGGAGCGCGTCGAAGCGCTCCGCGTTGCGGCCGAACTCGAGCCCGCGCGGCCCGATGTTCAGGCCGTTCGCCTCGAGACGTTCTACGCGCATCACGGCGGCCGGGCGACGAACGCGGCGCTCGACGAGTTGGTCGTCGAGGCACACGGCGACGCGGATGTGCTCTCGGCGATCGCGGCTGGGACGCGTGGTGTGCCGAGCGTCCCTCTTTCTCGCGAGGTCGAGATCCTCGAGCAGGTCGTGTCACTCGATCCGCGAAACAGTGACGCGTGGCGTCGGCTTGCACGAGCGCGACGAGACGCCCGTGATCTCGAGGGGGCACTCGAGGCCGTGGAGACGTCGCTGTCGATCCAACCCGCGTTCGCATTCTCGCTCGCGTTGCGCGGGGGGCTGCGAGCGTCGCTGGCCGGAGACTCGCGCGTGGGTCTCGAGGACCTGCGGCGTGCCGTCCACGTCGCGGAACCCGACGCGGGTCTCGCGCAGTGGTACATCGGTGCGCTGTCTGACGCGTTCGACGAGTACGGTGATGATGTCGCACTCCCCGACGACGTGTGGATGAGGCTTGCGCGCTCCGAGCACGCTCTGCGGCAGCTGGACCTCGACGCGGCCGAGTCGCTCGCGCGCGACGCCGTGCGCATGGCGCCCGACCTCTGGCCCGCCCACGCGCAGCGCGCGTACATCGTCGGTAAGCGTCGAGGAAAACGTGACGAGGCCATCGCCTTCTATGAGGAGTTGATCCGGCGTCGACCCGATCACCTCTTTGCGCTCACGAACGTGGCGACCCGCTATATCGAGGCCGGCGACCTCGACGCGGCCTACCTCGCGCTCGGCCGGTCGGTGGGCTACGCGCGTCACCCGGCGCGGCTCGCGCACCTCGGGGAAGTGTTGTGGCGTCTCGAGCGACAGGACGAAGCACGTCGCCTGTTCGACGAAGCGCTATGGCGCATTGACGGGCGCCTCGCGCCGAACATGCTCTATGCGAATCGCACGATCGCACGCTGCCTCGCAATCGACCCCCAGGCGCCGCGTCGTCAGCTCGAAGAAGCCGAAGCATTGGCATGGACCTACGCGCGCGCCTGGGATGAGCGCGATGACGCGCACGAGGTGCTGGGCCTGGTCTACCTGCGACTCGGGCGCATGACCCTGGCGAGGGATTCCTTGAAGCGCGCCCAAGAGCGCCAGGCCGACGGCGTCACGGCCATGACGGCGTTCCTCTTCGCGCTCGTGGAACTCCACGACAACGATCGCGACGAGGCTGTCCGCTGGCTCCAGCGTGGCGTGAAGATCGTCGACGACGAACACATCGCAGATCCCTTCGTCCTCGGACTCGTCCCCGAGGCCATGGCCATTCTCAAGGGGTGAAGGAAGCGACGAGGGGAAAGCACCCCCCGACGCGCGAGGAGCGTCCAGCCCCCAAACCCAGCGCTCCCGCAACCCCACCCGACTTTCCCGCACCGACGACTCGACACGGCCAACGGCCCTCGGCAAACTCAGGCCCAGCACCCATCGATCCCTGGTGGTGTAATGGCAACACTCCAAGTTTTGGTCTTGGCATTCGAGGTTCGAATCCTCGCCGGGGAACCACGGTTGCAAATCGAGCGGGAGAGCCGGTTTGGTGGGTGGCGTGGATTGGCCGATGCGTGGCGATATCGTGCGAGAATCGGCGATTCGTGATTCGGGTTCGTAGTGTCCTGAGCGGGTGTGCGGCCAGGACCGATCGCGAACTTCGCATCCCAGGCTCTCCTGGCTCTCGCGTGGGGAGTCGTGGAGCGTTTGATCCACGAGTTCGAGTTATCCTCGAAGCGGTTGTCTTGCTTGAATGCGCCGTGGCGATCGTGCCGACGACGCGCAGCGCGACGCCGTCGCGAGGGGCTGACCGCGCCGTAACCCACTGCCCACGGTGGCGGACGCCGACAGTCCGACCAGAGCAAGCGGAAACGGATGAGGACAGCGATGCGACGGGCGACGGACGCCCCCGCGACCTTTTGCCGTGCGCGGAGGGGCAGGCGCTCAACCAGTGTTAGCGGCTGTCCGCGACACGTTGGCCACCAAGTCTTAGCCGCCAAGCTAGGACCGGGACATCCAACTCGCCACCGAGAAATGCGTATGGTGGTAATAGCGCACTCCTCGCTCCACACGTGACATGCTCCGAGTGCAGCAGGCTGGCAACGAGACCCCTCCGGAAACCAGAGCCTGATGGCCTACAAGAACCCTATTCTGAAAGAAATCGTCGCTACTCTGCACTTCGCAGAGGGAAGCCTAGTTGCATCCAATTTCTTCTCCTTGGTCCCGAAGCTCCAACACCAGGGATTCTCGCGAGTCGAAGTCCTCGCTCCGATGCGCCCCATCCGTGCCACTAACTCCTCCGACCAGCAGCAACTGTCTCCGCAGATTCAGGTGCAGTGCTGGACGGAGGACGATTCAAAGCTCGCTCAGCTCTCCACAGACCAGTTGAGCGTAAACCATGTCGTCAAAGACGAATACCTAGGGTGGACCAAGTACCGAGCCGAGGCGTTCGATATCGCGATGAACGCCGTAAACGAACCGGGCCCACCACCTCAAGTTGAATCAGCGGAACTCGTGACGATCGACGAAATCAACGCACCAGTTGACGACTTCTCTCTCGGCAAGTACCTCAATTGTGACGGAGAAAAGATCCCGCGCTGGTATCACAACATGAACGCTGCATCTGACATTTCAATGGGGATTGGCTTCTTAAATGTCGATCGATTCAACAATCGTTACAAGATAACAACAAGATTCCGAAACGAGATGGCAGTTATCAGAATAGAGTCCGCTTTTACACGCGCGGTAGAAGGGGGGAACAATGCCGTGACAGTACTCGACGAGCTGCACCTAACATCGAACGACCACTTCGAGGCACTTATAACTGACCACACACGCAGCGATGTAATGGGTGGTGCGATATGATTAACAACGACACGACGGCGCCGTCGGCCGACTACGCGATTGTGAGTTTTGAGCCGACTCTTCACTCAGGCGACACTCTACAAACCTTCGTGACGACGAGCGAGCGGGCTCTCCTCGAGCGCCAGCTACACACCTTAATGCAAGACCTTGAACGATACGAGCGGTATCCGGCGAACTGGGACAGCTATGGCGGCGCGTGCTTCAGCGAGGAATTAACCGATCAGGTTTACCGTTACGCTAAAAGGCTCTGCACCGTATTCGAAGCAGAGGGAACGACCCCAGACCTGTTCGAACCAGGCCCCGCCGGAGACGGATCAATCGACATCGAACTCCGTCTCGGTACACGGGCAGCATTGTTTACGTTCTACCCAAATAACAACATTCGAGGCCTTGGCCAACAGTCGTCTGGGGAGCACGCGGAGCATGTCAAACCTAACGATTCCTTTCCGCTGGAGGCATGGACCGCATGGCTCACTGGCACGGGCATGCTGCCGACTACTGAAGTCGAGTCTTGATCCCATTCCAGCAGAGCAACGTCTCTGGAGAGTTGTTGTGCGGCGAAGTCAGGTGTACAGTAAGAACGGACGCCCTAAGCCGGCCTTCTTTCGCGACAAGAGCGGAACATCCTGTGACTTGGAGTTACTCACGACCAAGGATCGGCTACTCAGCGGCCGCCCCGAGGGCTCGGGTATAGTTCAGTTCTCAGTCGAAGATGTGCGCGAAGCTTCTGACCAGATGGCTGACGTTTTACATAAACCGCTGCAGGCCAACTACGGGCATTGCGAGATCCACCCCGGCGACATGCGAGCACTGAACGCCTCCGCCGAGTTGGAACTCTCCAAGCGAGCGAAGTTCATCCTGGATCCTGATATCAAGCGTCTTGATAGGTGATACGTTGCTCCGAGACGTAACCGTATCGGTCGAAGCCTTCGACTGAGACTATTCGCCGCACTTCTCCTGTTGAGGAACTCGAACTGACCAGCCCCCGTTGACGTCCAGCCGCTATGAGAGTTGGGTAGGGCTTGTGTGGCTCGCGGAGCTGTGCCCCTGGAGGCGTAGCGAGGCGTTGGTGCATGAATGCCACGAAGGGCGCTCGTCGGCCCATCTGGCGGGAAATCGGATCGTGGGGGACAGCGTCATGAACTCCCGCGTGCACCCAAGCTTCAAGACCCGCTACCGCGTGACGAACTGGCCGGAGTACGAGCGTGGACTCGTCCAGCGAGGCGATGTCACCGTCTGGTTGTCGGGCGAGGCGATCGGTGCGTGGCATGCTCAGCGGAGCGGGAAACGCGGTGCCCAGCCCAAGTTCTCCGACCTCGCCATCGAGACAGCGTTAGTTCTCCGGCTCGTGTTCCACCTCCCATTGCGCCAAACGGAGGGCTTTGTGCGGTCGTTGTTCGCCCTGATGGACGTCGCGTTGGCCGTGCCCGATCACACGACGCTCTCTCGACGGGGTCATCGATTGCGCGTCGATCTCCGGCGTATCCGTCGCAGGGAGCCCGTCCATCTCGTCATCGACAGCAGTGGCCTCTCGATTGTCGGCGAAGGTGAGTGGTCTGCAGCGAAACACGGCGGTTCGAGGTAAGCGTCCGGCCGTCCCATCTTGCGTGACTCTCGGCGATGACGATGCTGCTCGCTCACTTCTCGGAGAAGAGCGATGTCACGAGCGTCGGAGATGCAGCGGATGATCGCGCGTTGGGAGTCGTCGGGGCTTTCGCAGCG
>JAJDEO010000011.1 GCA_029259745.1 Planctomycetota bacterium | reverse complement strand
GACCGACATGCGCAAGTCGTTCGACACGCTGGCCGCGCTCGTCTGCGATGTCGTCGACGAGGATCCGCAGTCGGGTCATCTCTTCGTCTTCGTCAATCGCCTCCGCAATCGCATGAAGATCCTGTGGTGGGATCGCTCGGGGTACTGCCTGCTTGCGAAGCGTCTCGAGCACGGGCAGTTTCGTGTCTACGACCAAGCGTCGGGGACGAGCGGCGCGTTTGAGATGACGTCGAGCGACCTCGCGCTGCTGCTCGAGGGGATCGATTTGCGTGGTGCGAAACGTCGACGCTCACACGATGAGATCGTGTCGTCGGCGAGCTGACGAAGAGCACTTGATCGCACGCGTCGAGCACGTATCGTCTTCGCCATGACGACGGCAGACGACAGTGCGACGATGACTGCGCTGATCGCCGAGTGCGCAAAGCTGCGCCACGAAAACGTCCGCTTGCAACACGACGTCACGAAGCTCAGCGACGAGCTGGCCGCGCTGCTCAAGCGCTTCTTTGGTCGCTCATCGGAGCGCCTCGATCCCGCGCAGCTCGCGCTCTTTGCCGACGCTGTCGCCGCAGCCGAGGCGTCACCTCCCGAGCCCGCGCCAGCGCCTCCGCGCAAGCGTCGTGCACGCGGCCACGGTCGTCCGCAGTTTCCCGAGCACCTCCCACGCGAGGTCATCGAACTCGACGTCGCGGAGGCCGACCGCACGTGCTCGTGCTGCGGCGAGGCGATGGTGTGCATCGGCGAAGACGTCACCGAGCGCGGACACATCGTCCCCGCGCGCATGCTCGTGAAGCGCTACTTGCGTAAGAAGTACGCGTGTAAGGCCGGGCACGGTGTCGCGATGCCCGAGCTGCCGTCGACGCTCGTCGACAAGGGCAAGTACGAGCCGTCGGTGTATGCGTATCTCGCCGTCGCCAAGTATGGCGACCACATTCCGCTGCACCGGCTCGAAGGCATCTCGAAGCGTCACGGCTTCAAGATCCCGAAGTCGACGATGTGGGATCTGCTCGTGCAGCTCGATGAGATCGTCGCGCAACCGATCCTCGCACAGATGCGATGCGAGCTGCTCGACGGTCGTTACCTGCAAGCCGACGAAACGCCGGTGACGGTGCGCATCGAAGACGGCAAAGGCACGCGCACCGGCTACGTGTGGACGTACCGCTGGCACGAACGAGTGCTCTTCGACTTTACGATGACGCGGCAACGCGATGGCCCGAAGCTCTTCCTCGGGACGTGGGACGGCACGCTACAGATCGATGGCTACACGGGATACGACGACGTCGCGCGCACGAATGGAATCGCGCGTGCGGGGTGCTGGAGTCATGCGCGACGGAAGGTCCTCGAAGCCGCAGAGCGCGGTGACAAGGACGTCGTGGTGCTGCTGCGTTTGATCGGCCGACTGTTTGTGATCGAGCGTGCGCTGCGCGGTCGACGCGATCGGATGTCGCTTGAGGACGGTGCGTTTGTCGCGCTGCGGGCCGAGGTCCGTACACGCCGGAGTCAGCATGTGCTCGCCGCGATCCGCGCGGAAGTCGCGCGACTCCGTGCGCTGCGCTCGACGCTCCCGAAGAGCGCACGCGGCAAGGCGCTGACCTATCTCGACAACCAGTGGGACGCCCTCACCGCCGCCGTCGACGACGCGGTGCTCGACATCCACAACAACGACGCCGAGCGCGCCCTGCGTCACGTCGTCACCGGTCGCAAGAACTGGATGTTTTTTGGATCCAAGAAGGGCGGCGACGTCGGCGCGAGGCCGAGCGCGCCCTGCGTCACGTCGTCACCGGTCGCAAGAACTGGATGTTTTTTGGATCCAAGAAGGGCGGCGACGTCGGCGCGAGACTCTTCTCACTCCTCGCCTCCGCCAAGGCACTCGACATCGACCCCGAGGCCTACCTCGTCGACGTCATCGCGCGTGTGAACACGACGCCGGCCTCACAGGTCGCAACGCTCACGCCCTGGGCATGGGCCAAAGAGCGCGCCAAAGCGTCCGCCTGAGCGGCGAGGAATAACGAGGGACCGCGATCAACCCGCGCGCGGCATGGGACGGCCGGACGCGTACGGTTCGAGTCGACGTGGATGGAAGAAGCTGCATCTTGGCGTGGACACGAACGGCGAGATCCTCGCGCAGGTGCTGACGGACAGCGTCGGTGATGATGCGAGTAACGGTCTCGACCTGATTGATCGTGTCCATGGGGATGTGGGATCGATCACAGCGGATGCCGCGTACGACACGGTCGCGATGTACGAAGCCGGTGCACGTCGCGGAGCGAGAGTCATCATCCCTCCCTCAAGGACGGCGTCCGTGTCACGGCGCAAGCCAAGGTCAGGTGCGCAGGACCGCACGATCCGACGCGTCGAGACGCTCGGCCTCCGACGATGGAAGAAGGCGTCGGGCTACCATCGTCAGGGCGCAGTCGAGAACGCCTTCTTCCGCTACAAGACAATCATCAGTGATCGGCTTCGTGCTCGGACGTCAGAGGCGCAAGCGGTCGAGGCGAGGCTCGGGTGCGAGATTCTGAACCGGATGGCTGCGCTTGGCCGACCGCACTCGGTGGCGGTCAGGTCGTGAACTTGCTTGCGAATGGGGAGGCTGTTGCGCCATTTCGATTCGTGCAACAACGCCGGATTTGACGGATGTGGCAACGTGGCCTAGTCTTCACGTCAAGGAGTGAAGGGTGAGTCGCGAATTGCTCGCGCGTCCCGACGCCCCGCTCGGGAACACGTCGCATGGCAATATCGGCTCGTGTCGCATGTCTCCTCATGGCCTCGGGCCTGGCGTTCGCCGGATCCGAGTCGGTCGCGATCGAGCAGATTCCCGGGTTCGTCGAGAACCGCGGTCAGTGGGCCAGCGAGATCATCCACGCCTCGCGGCACGGTCGGATCGACGTCTCAGTGACGACAGAGGGGATCGCCCTCCGCCCGCGCGCCAGGGTTGAGCGCGGAGACGATGGCGAAGAACCTCGCGTGGGAGACGCCCCCGACGGAGTCTTCCTGCGCGTGGGCGTCGCGGCTGCCGTCCAAGGCGTGGATGAGCAGCCAACGAAGTTGCACTTCCTGCGTGGCCGTGAAGGCGCAGGGCCGGGCTCGGCGCGCGACGTTCCGGTGTTCGAGGAAGTCGTGATGCGCGAGGTGAGTGCCGGCGTCGATGTGGTCGTGCGTCGCGAGGAAGACGGCTTTGCCTATGACGTGCACGTTGCAGCGGGCGTTGCCACGGAGAGCGTGACGGTCGAGCTGCACGGGGCCTGGTCACCGCAGATTCGCGTGGACGGTTCGCTGGTCGTCGAGACGGCAAGCGGCCCGCTCGTTCAGCGCATCGGACGGTCGTGGGAGATCGGCGGTTCCGATGTCGAGGCACGCTTCGCGCAGCTGGAGGCAACCGAAGCGGGATCCGTTCGATTCGGATTCGACGTGCCCGAGCGCGACACCTCGCGCGGTCTTGTGATCGATCCTGAGCTCATCTTCGCGACGTACGTCGGTGGGGCAGGCCAAGAGCTGCCGCGCGGCATGGACGTCGGTGCCGACGGTGCAACCTACCTGACCTCGCAGGGCTTCTTCGATCCACCGACGACCCCCGGGGCCTACGACCCCGATTGGACATCGAACTCCGTCGACGTCTGGGTGTGCTGCCTGTCGCCGGATGGATCCACACTCGAGTGGGGCACGTTGCTCGCCAGCAACGACGGTGATGATCCCTTCGGCGTCAACGTCGACGCGGATGGAACCGTCGTGGTGTTCGGAAACGCCTTCGGTGCCGACTTTCCCACGACGGCCGGTTCGATACAGCCGACGTTCGCAGGCAAGAACGATCTCTTCATCACGCGCCTCTCCGCCGACGGGAGCAGCCTGGTCTGGTCGACGTTCTACGGAGGCCCAGACAACGAACTCGCGCGCCTCTCGACCCTCGCCGCGAACGGTGACGTGATCATCACGGCCGAACCGTACATCGCATCGCCGCCGGCCACGCCGGGAGCGTTCGACGCGGTGTTCGAAGACGGCAAGCACCTCATCGCGCGCCTGTCTGCGGATGGTACGAAGTTGCTGTGGCAAGGCTATCTCGCGGCCTTCCCTGGTGGGTTGGACATCGGTGATGACGGCACTGTGTACTTCGGAGGCCAATGGAAGAGTCTGGTGGGGATCCCGTTCCTCACAACACCCGGCGCGTTCGTCGAGACCCCGTCGCCGGATGACTCATCGGCGGCCGCCGTAGCCGCCGTCCATCCTGATGGTAGTGCGCTCCGTTGGGCAACGCTCGTGACGCTGCCGGGCGACAACTCGGAAACGGTCACCGGGATCGCATCAGCACGCTCTGGGGCTGTCTACATCGTGGGTAACGTCACAGGCGCATTCCCGGTGACCCCAGGTGCGTTTGACACGCAGAGTGTGGACGGATCATACGTTGCAAAGATTCTCGCTGGAGGTCGTGGGCTTGTCTGGGCGACCTACATCGATTCGTGCTGTGGCGGGACGATAGGGGAGGCCGATCTCGCATTGGATCGAGCGGGTCGAGTGATCATTGCCGGTTTCTCAAACGAACCCAATTACCCCGTGACGCCGGACGCCTTTCAACCCAACTACATCGGTCCGTTTCCTACTGGCGACGCGCACTTCACGCGCTTCGATGCGTTCGGCGAGAGCCTCCTCTATTCGACGTATTACGGTGGTTTCGGAAGCGACTCCGCGAAGTACATCGATGTCGACGACAGTGGCGCCGCAACCATTGGCGTGTTCACAGGATCGATCGATCTCATGACGACGACCGGTGCATTCGACAGTTCATACAACGAGGGCGGCGACACGGTCATGGCTCGCTTCGATCTCGGCATCGCTCCTTGGCATGTCTTGGGGGGCGGAGCAAACGGCACCTATGGAAAACCGAACCTCGCGGGGGCGGGTAACCTTGAGCCCGGGTCTCTCACGCGCCTTTCGGTTCGTGGGGGACGAGAGGGGGCGAGTGCGTTCCTGGTTGTCGGCCTCGATGTGATCGACGCGCCGGTGAAGGGCGGCGTGTTGGTCCCCTCACCCGACCTGATCATTCCGTTGCTCCTTGATAGCGCGGGGGCACTCGACCTCGTGTTCCCGTGGGTGCCACTCCCGCTGGGCATCGAGGTCACCACTCAGATGTGGATCGAAGATCCAGAAGGACCGAAGGATTGGAGTGCAACGAACGCACTCACAATGGGAGCTCCAGGGAACTGATCGCCATCCCTGAGGGGCGGCGACTCGACTACTTTTGATGAGGGGAAACCATGATCGACCGGATCATGCTTGTAATGCTTTGCTCCACCGCAATTGCTCAATCACAGAGCCCGCAGTTCCACCATCTTCACGGGGACGTGGTTCGCGACATCACGTTCGTAGATTCCGACCGTGGTTTTACAGCGGAGGATGGCGGGAAAACCAGGTTCACAACCGATGGCGGCGAAACTTGGGGATACGGTGCCATCCAGAACGTCCTAACAAGCACGGATCTTCAAGTGCGGATGCGCCGTGTAAGGTTCTTGGACAGCGACCTCGACCGGGGTTGGATGGTCGGTGAGGGTGGTGTCATCTTGAAGTCCGTGGTGGGTCTCGACGGGCGAGAGTGGTCTGACGCGAACCCATTCAGCCGGATCACCGATCTCCGAGATGCTCCGCTACTGTGCGGACAGAACAGAGCCGTCCAGCACGACATCTTCATGATCAGCGACACAGAAGGCTGGATCGTCGGTGAGGACGGGACTGTTGCCAAGACGACAAACGGGTGGCTGAGCTGGACGTCACTTGTCGACCAGGTGGTCGGTGTCGCCCAGCCATGCGATGAAGACCCTCGCGACTTCTATCGCGTTCACTTCTTCGAAGACTCGTCGCCTGACGCACCGTTTGACCACGGAATCATCACGAGCGAGTTTGGGCTCGTGTACACGACATCGGACGGAGGCACGACCTGGGCAGAAGTCGACGTCCGTGCCGATGCAGGGCTCGTTTGTCCTTTGCCCGGCGCTAACTTGGAGTTCTGGGACCTCGCGTTTGAGAACCCGTCGATCAGCACCTCACCTGGCTGGCTCGTGGGAGGCGCGGGTACGACCAATGGATACACCTTTCGGACGAGCGGCGGTGGCGTGACAAGCACGTGGAGTCAGAGTCAGTGCCACGAGTTTCTCGACCCCGTCGCTGTCCAGAGCGTTGTTTCGAGACACTCGTGAAGCACGGACTCATCACAATCACCCGAGGCGCGACGATGCTGCACGCCGTCAAATGCGAAGATGTTTTGTGAACGCTACAACGATCGCAATGTGGTTCAACAAGGCGTCGAAGGTCATCGAGACGGCGTACCCGATTTACTGATGTTTACGTTCGAAGTGTCGCTTGCCACCGCTTCACCTTATTGCGATCGAGAGGTCGCGATCGGTGTAGTGTGGTTAAGGGTTAATGGCTCGGAGTTTCCCGAACGCGGATGGGTCGACAATGTTGTGGTGTTGCTGGGTTGGTGGGTGGAGTCCGTCCAGCGCATGCTGGCAGACGCAGCGGCCTGTGAGTCCCTTGATTTCATGGAGGGAGACTACGCGGTCCGGCTTCGTCGTCTCGGTGATTCGATTCGTATGGAGTTCGTTGAGGGCGGGGTAGAGAGATTTGAGGGGGTCAGTGTTGGGCCGATGGAGTTGGCTGTGAAGTTGCTGGAGGTAGCGGAGGGGGTTCTTGTTGATGGCGAGCCCTGGTGGAGGGCGTCTCAAGACTATCTAGTCCTTGAAGAAGCTACTCGGCGCTTAGGAGAGGCGGTGGCTCGGCGGCGTGATCTTTGACCTGTTGTGCCTACCAGGAAGTCCGTCCGAGGCACCGATGGTCACACTTGACAGACTCTACCATGGGGGGCGTTGGTCGTGAGCGGTGTCGGCGTCACGTGGCGTTGGTGCATGAATCGGCAGAAGCGCGCCCAGGCGGCCATCTGGCGTGGAATCGGATCATCGGGGACACTGTGTCGATGAACTCCCGCGTACACCCATCGTTCAAGACCCGCTATCGCGTGACGAACTGGCCGGAGTACGACCGTGGGCTTGTCCAGCGGGGCGACGTCACCGTCTGGTTGTCGAGCGATGCGATCGATGCTTGGCATGGTCATCGGACCGGGAAGCGCGGTGCACAGCCAAAGTTCTCCGACCTCGCGATCGAGACGGCGCTGACGCTGCGGCTCGTGTTCCACCTTCCATTGCGCCAGGCGGAAGGCTTTGTGCGGTCGCTGTTCGCCTTGATGGATGTCGAGCTGGACGTGCCCGATCACACGACGCTGTCGCGGCGGGCGACGCGGCTGCGCATCGATCTTCGGCGTGTTCGTCGTGCGGAGCGGATCCACCTTGTCATCGATAGCAGCGGTCTCTCGATTGTCGGTGAGGGCGAATGGTCTGCAGCGAAGCACGGCGGTTCAGGCCGACGGGGCTGGAAGAAGCTGGACCTCGGTGTCGATGCGAATGGCGAGATCCTGGCGCACGTGCTGACGGACAGTGTCGGCGACGACGCGACCAACGGTCTCGACCTGATCGATCGTGTCGACGGGGACGTGGGATCGATCACGGCGGACGCTGCGTACGACACTGTGGCCATTTACGACGCGTGGAGATGTCGCGGAGCGAGAGTCATCATTCCTCCCTCAAGGACGGCATCCGTTTCACGACGCAAGCCAAGGTCACGTGCGCAGGACCGCACGATTCAACGGGTGACGTCGCGGCAAGCCTACTGGCCTTCGTGAAGCAGTAGCGCGATGACCAAGTTCGTCACGAGAAGAGCCAACCAGTACAAGACTGTCCAGCCACCCAAGAATGGCGTGTGACTCGTGTGTTTCAAGTGCTGTCCGAATCCAAGCGTGTCCGGGACACCGAGAGCGGTAGCAGTGCGTTGAAGGTACTCGCTTAATCGTTTCCGTGATCGGAAGAGTGAGACGCGCTTGGCGGTTAGTAGAAGAGTCACCGCCACCGGTGCCCAGTTAGCGATTAGGGGCGCACGGGGCTCTGCACCCGTGAGCAGCCAAGCCCAGATGGCACCAGATGCAAGGAGCGCATTCCGTTCGTTGCGTTCAATGTGCTCAACGTAGAGGTGGCCTTCAATCTGCAGGTTGCCCGCCTCTTGAAGTAGGTACTCCTGCCCAGCGCTGGCGTCACCCAAATCGCGATCGTTCTGGCTGGTTGATGTTGATGTTCGTGTCACTTCACCCGCTCATAAACACCACGCTCGACCCGCTTGAACCGCACGTCCTTCGAGAGCGCATTCGCAACCTGCACACCGAACGTCTTGCTGTTCGTCTTGTAGCCGTTCGCCTTGACGAGGTCGGCTGCTTCCTTTGGTGTGATCTGGGAGCGCACCTCCATGGCATCGGCGATGGCGTCGGGGAGCGACATTTCGTTCTTCGCGCGGGTGCGAGGTGTCGCTGTCCCGCCGCGTGAGCCGCCGGTCGCCGCCACGGGCTTGCCAGGTGCGACGCCCAGAGCGTTCAGCTCCTTGTCGAGTTCGGCGATCTCGGCCGCAAGCCGTGCACGCTTCGTCTGGAGCTTCGCGGCTCCGCGTTCGCGTCGGGCGAGTTCCTTGTGGAGGTCGGCGACGGTGAGGTTCTTGAGGTCCATGTTTTCTAGTTTCCGAGAGCGGTAGGGGAAGAGCGCGTGCTGCCCTCATGCATGACACGCTCCGTAGTGGTGGTCTTCAAGGCTTGATGTTGGTCTTGCCAGCAAGCGTGCCGAGTGACGTCGCGCAACCGGTACTCGGCGACGTCGAGCGATCCATCGAGCACAGCGGCTTGTAGGTCCGGGGCGAGCCAGACGAGGCGACGCAGGAACTTCATGTGATTGGCCGTGATGCCGATTCGGCGGGCGGCTTCGGCGTCCGTGGGGATCACGCTGTTCTGGCGCGCGCGGTCGACGGCGTGAGCGAGCACCAGCGCCCGGTACGCAGACGAGCGTTCGGTCATGTCGACACGCAGCTTGGTCACGTTGCCAGCTCGCTGCTCAGGAGGCGGACGCCCGCGTCGTTGATCTCGATGTCGAGGGCCTCTGTCCGTGCGTCGTAGGTGGCCGACTCGACGATCAGGTGCACGATGCGTTGCCGCTCTTCGGGCCACAGGACGTCCCAGATGCCGTTGAAGCTGGAGAGGGCGGTGCGGAGGTCGTCCTCGTCGAGGGACGCCGCGTCAGCGCGCTGGAGGGCCGCGTGGGTGTCCGCGAGTCGTTCCTCGATGTCGGCGATGGCGACGTCGAGTTCGGCAAGACGGTCGGTCAGTGATGGGGGTGCGTTCCCTTGGCCGATCGCGGTCATGATGTTCGTGCGCTCTTCGACCAGTGGGCGTCGTTCGTCTCCGAGTTGCAGGACGGCTTCCTCGTGCCCGGGCCGGCGTTGTTCGTGATCAGCGCGAGCCGCTTCGATGGTGGCGCGTACGAGGTCGGGGTTGCTGCCCATCACACGGACCTGTGCGATCAGCTTGTCCTCGATCGTAGTGAGCGTCACACGCCCGCCGGGGCACGCCTTCGCGCCGCGCTCCACGACGGTGCCGCAGGTGTAGTACTCGTATCGCTTGCCGTTCTTCGATGACCAGGTGCGGGACATGGCCTTCCCACAGCGCGCGCAGCGAAGCAGGCCGGCGAGCATGGCCGGTGACCTCGGCTTGATGACGGCTCCGTTGCGTGACTTCGCGAGCTTGGCCTGGACGGCGTCCCAGAGGTCGCGTGGCACGGTCGCATCATGCTCGCCCTCGACGACCTCGCCCTCGACGTGGATGAGCCCGAGGTAGATCGGGTTCATGAGCAGCTTCGAGAGTGAGTTCTTCGAGAAGATCTTGCCGCCGGTGGGGGTGCCGCGCTTCGTCGTCCAGGCTTTGTTCATCCAGCCACGCGCTTGCAGCTCGTCGAGCACGGACATGTAACCGGTGCTGTCGAGGTACATCTGGAAGATCGCGCGGACGCGCTCGGCCTCCGCTTCGTTGACGACGAGCTTCTTGTTCTGGGTGTCGTACCCAAGCGGCAAGAAGCCACCCGTCCAGATCCCTCGTCTCTTCGATGCACGTGTCTTGTCGCGGATGCGCTCGGCCGTCGTCTCCCGCTCGAACTCGGCGAACGACATGACCATGTTCAAGGTCAGCCGGCCGATCGGCGTGCTTGTGTCGAAGCTCTGTGTCACTGAGACGAAGGACACGTCGCGCGCGTCGAGGAACTCGATCAGTCGACCGAAGTCGAGGAGGCTGCGCGAGAGGCGGTCGGTCTTGTAACAGGCAAGGACGTCCACCCGTCCGGCTTCGACGTCCGCGAGCATGCGTTGGAAGGCGGGGCGGTTGGTCGTGGCGCCTGAGATGTTTCGGTCGATGTAGGGCTCGTCGATCGCGACCCACCCCAGGGATGCTTGGCTGGTGACGTACGCCTGGATGGCCTCGACCTGGGCCTCGATCGATCCGAAATCGCCACCGTCGACGCGCTCGACCGATTGACGGGCGTAGACGGCGACGCGGACGGCCTTGGTGATGGTCGTGCGAGAGGAGCGTCTCGTCGTCTTCGGGATATCCGTGGCGGTCATCGATCACGGCTCCGCTTGGTGAGGCCGAAGAACAGCTTCCCGTTCCATTTGGCTCCGGTGATGACACGGGCAACGGCCGATAGCGACGCGTACGTCATGCCTTGGTAGTCGAAGCCCTCGTCCGTCACCGTGACGGCGTACTCGCGGCCCTTGTACGTGCGTGTGAGGACGGTCCCGACAGCGAGCCCATCTCCGCGTCGCGTGCGCTTAGGCGCCGATGGGGGCGGCCTGGAGAGGTCGATGTCGAGGGCGTCGACCGCGGCGTCGAGCCGGGCCTGGGTGGCGTCGTCGAGACCGCCGTACTCCCGGGCCTGGACGAGCCATGCGACGCGGCGGAAGAGGTTCCCGCGGTGGCGCGTCGGCGGGTCCTCTCCGGCCAGCTCGAGGTGCAGGGCGGCCAGCTCGTCGACGGGGGCGTCGCGAAGCCGGGCGACTTCATGGGCGATGGTCATCAGTCGTGGCTCTCCGTGCGGGTGTCGGGGTTCGAGACCCATGGAGCCAGCGGTCGGCGGGACTCATCAAGGCATGAATCGAGCCCGCGCGAACGTGCCCAACCACGCGCGAGGATCTCCCCGATGTGGCGGATGGCCTCGTCCGGGGAGAGGCGCCGGGGCTGGACGACGAGCGAGCGCGGCGAGAAGAGATCGGAGAGATTGCCGGTCATGGCGTGCCTCCCTCGATGCCGAGTGCCGCGAGGACCTCACGCACGAAGGCTGTGCGCGCGGCCTGATCGACGGGCCGGATGATCGCGTGCTCACGGCCGTGATGGTCGGTGCGAGAAGGGAAGGACAGCGTGATCCTGCCGTCTCGTGTCTTGCGCAGCGTGATGCCGTCGAGCTGAAGTCCGCCATTGAGGACGACCTGTACAAATCCGAGAAGGCCACCTCGTCTTTCAGAGCGCGGTGCCTCGATGAGGCGCGCATGGGTCACGGAAGGGCTGCTCATGACCTGCCCCGTGGCAGCGATCGCCCGTCGCCGGTGACCTTCGGCGCGAGTCGACCTGCCAGCAGCGGAGGTTTTGGGGTTTCGTCTGAGGGGGGCTTTGTTACGGATTGCGGCGGGACCAAGTGTGAGCAGACTCGCTGCTCTCCGCGTTGAGGATCGCCTGTCCATCTCTCCAGGCCACACGTAGGCCGTTGAGACCTCAAGCACCCGGTTCTCGGAGAACTCAGATCTCGCGACGAATACGTATCGCCAGAACCATTCTTTGATGTGCTGGACCTTCGCGCCCAGATGTGCTCAAGAGAGGGAAATATCATCGATTCCATAGAGAGACCCCCTCAGACAAAACGCCAAAACCTCCTCGAATCGAGTCGTGCCGGTGAGCCTTTGGTTCAAAGGTGAGATCGGCTCGCCATCCCCCAACCGGAACGAGTCCGAAGCGAGCCTCCGCCCGGCTCGTTGATCTGGGTGTCTTGTCGCAGGCAGTACCCATCTTCACGCCGAAGCGGACGGTCGGCCGACCTCCCTGACTCGTCGGAGGAGCGGGGATTTCCTCGAGAGTTCCAGCGTTCACGAGCCCCGTCAGGTCATGAAGGGCGTCATTCGAGCTGGTGTATCGCCGTTGGTTGAACCGATGCGCCTCACGTGCCGTGCATGGGCCTTTGACAGCAATCCAATCGACGAGCTTTCGAAGTTGAGCCTCTTCGTCAGTCTGCTGCAGTACTTCATACACGCGACGTCCTTCGCGCCTGAACCACTTCGCGAGAGTGATTGCAGCCTCCATCGACTCTGTGTCGACGATGTCGGGCGCTTCGACACCCTGGCTGACCTGCCGAACGCAGTGGAGGACAATGGCAAGGCGTCCCGCGAGCCCCACGATCTTTGCACTTGCCGCAGCTAGCGGCGCTGGCAGATCTGGCCGCTCCAGCTCGCTCTCGTTGTAGAACGCGATGAATGCCTCGCGGGCATCCGGGGAGAGTGAGAGCTCGAGGGGCGTGTAGTTGTCGTCGCTTGCGTCAGCCGGGTTCAGCTCGTAGAGCCCCTTGAAGACATCGGCGACTTCCGCACGCGTCGCGGATTTGATGCTCCCTTCTGACCACAGGCGCGCGCGCGTGGGTGGTGACACGAAGTGAATGCGTGCAGCCATCCCCGACTCGTACCGCTCCTGCACGAGGAGTCTCTGAAGAACACCGGGCTGGACTCCACCCGTGATCGAGACGGCCGCGACGCGAGCGTGAAGAGTGCCAGTGCCCTTGCGATCAACCGTGAGGGGGCGACCACCGTTCATTTGGAGCCAGTGGGACTCGTCGGACCCCGACCCGCCTTTGTACTGGTTGAATGCGAGAAACCATCCAGAGAGTTCGTCGCAGAACAGCAACACGCCGCGGGGGTTCGCCTGAAGGATGACGACAAGGGCCTCGACGGTGGTGTCACTGGCGAGCACACGGCGGATAAGTGGTGGCTCCGGTTCGCGCGGAGGATCGGTGTCGTCGTCGATGCGCTTCCATGCCGCGAGCTTCTTCTGATAACGCTGCATGTCGACTTCGTGCTGGGCGCGAGCGTCTTCTTGGCGTCGAAGTGTCTCGTCGTGCATCGCAGATGCGAACGCAAGGGCCTTGTCGAGGGCGGGGGACTTGCCGTCACCACTTGGTCCAACAATCGCCGTCCAGATGATGCATGGCTCGGTCCAGTCGTGTTTGAGCCGTACACGACGGCTCATCCCGATCGCGGCCGCAGCGGATGTGATCAGCGGCGTTGCCACGAAGCTGGTATCGCATGAGACCGAGGACGCTGCTTGCGTGATGTAGGAGCGCAGCGGCTCCGGTAGGACTTCGATGGGCATCGGCTGCCAGGCGCTCACCGATGGTTCCGGCTTCGTGACAGCCTCGAGGCCGCCACCTTCGGGGGAAGGCACGTTCATGACACCACCCCAGTAAGCGTGTCGTTCAGCCACGCCGCAAGCCCAGTGGGTCCGAACTGGTCGAGAGCGTCGCAGGCGTCGCCCACACCGTTAGGCCACTTGAGGTCCATGACTCGCGCCGCGCCTTGATGGTAGGCCTCGCGACATGTTGCCTCGCGTGCTTCGACGCCTTGCTTGTCGTTGTCGAAAGCGACGATCAGAGTCGTGCCCTTGACCCATGACCCGATGGCGTGCATCGCGCATTTTGTGCCGGGAACACCAACGACGGGCAGATTCGAGAGCCACGACAGCGCTGCCGTATCCGTCAGTCCCTCAGTGATCATCGCAGTCTTGGCCACCTCTTCGCCGCGGAGTAGGCGCTGAGCATCTGAGTTCGCGAACATCTTGCCCTTGGTTGAGCTGCCGAAGGGGTTGCGTACCTTTGGTTGCGCATCCGGAAGGATGGAACGTGCCTGCACACCGCAGATCGTTCCGTCGTGGTCGAAGAGGGCAGCGGCCACGCGGTAGCCTTTGCCGTACCACTGCTGAGTGCCGCCCGGATAGCTGTGCTCTTCGGGCACGAACCGGATCATCCCTAGTTCGACAGACCTGAGGAGTCCGCGCCCCCAGAGCCAGTCGGCCGCCTCGGGATCACTGTCCGGATTGGGTGAACACGCGTGCCAGAGATCTTGGGCGTGCGCATTGCTGAACGTCGAGCGCTGCGGAGGTGTGGGTATGCGACGAGGTGTGGGTGGGCGAGGCGTCCGTGGAGGTGGGAACGGACCGGTGTCCAGGCCGAGCCGCCGACCAAGGTCGATGACGCCGCCAGACGTTCCGCAGCCGAGGCAGTTCCATGCTCCCTTGGCGGTGTTGAACGATGCGGACGGGTTCTTGTCCTCGTGTACGACGCAGCAGAACGCGATCTCGTCGCCGGATGGTCGTCCGCCTCGTTCCAGGAGTGTCGCCTCGATCTGACTGGAAAGCGCTTGAAGCTTGGGGTGAGCGATCATCACCGTCCCTCCCCACACTCAAGGCGTGGCTTCGGCGAGCGCTCTGCACGGGCCTTTTGTTCGATCCACGATGTAATGCTCGTTGAGTCCCAGCGTGCGAGCGATCCCACTCGCAGCGGGCGCGGGAAGTCACCGGCTTTGCAGAGTCGCTGGATGTGTCGGGTCGAGCACCGAAGGAGCTGTGCAACATCACGGGTACTGAGTAGCTGTAGACGTTTGGGTGAAGCGGATTCTGCCGACGTGTGAAGTCGTGTCATGTCGAATACCTCGATGTCGTGTCAATACGGCGCTCGTCGCGCCTCATGCACACAACATCGGAGGTATTGACTCACTCATTGGTCGGCATTGGACGGCAATGGTATTGCCGTCCGTTACGGCCTCATCGACATCCCATGCTCCGTGCCTTGTTCCGTCAGCCAGTACCCGCCTTTCGAGCCCTTAAGCGACAAGACGAACCCTTTGGCAGCGAGCTCCCGAAGGAGTTGTTTCGTCCAGCTGTTGCTGTACGAGCCACAGGCTTCCATCGCAATCTGAGTCGATGTTCGACGACTTGCCTGGTCCAACGCGTCCTTATCGATCATTGCGCGGAGCACGTCCTCCTCGCTTTCCGACAGCGCGGGTGTTGGAGGTGTGGAAGCGAGCGGTGCGAGCATCGCTCGAAGGTGCTTCAGGTGACCCGCGACATTTGTGAACGACATCCTCTCGGTGGGCGGGCTTGGGCGCTCATCGAGTAGGTCGGAAACCACGTCGTACGCGTAGATCGCGACGCACGAGAAGTCGATCGCCCGATAGGTCGGCCCAGGCCAGTGTTCATTCATGGCACCGAACTCAGCGTCGAGCGCGTCAAGGAGCTCCAGCGTGGCCTTCCGGTCCCCTCGGACGTCTCGTGAGTTGGCGCGCCAGGAGCGAACCATGTTCTCGAGGTGCCACTCGATGAACGCCTCTCCGACCAGCTTGGATGCCTCATATCGCCAGGCCCAATACTCCGGCAGGCTTCGATCAACGAAGAGTCTGCGCGCGCCGTCGAGGAACTCCTCGGCCTCCTGAGCTGAGCATGGACTCTCGGGCGAGTTGGGATGCCTGTTCTTGGGCATTGCCGAGAACTTCGCGAGGATGGTGCGCCCGATTAAGACGGCTTCGTAGCAGTTGTCAGGAATGGACGCCGCGTTGATGTTTCGGACGATCGAGCGAATCCCGTCGAGAGCACTCATACCGTCCTTCCACGAGTGGATGTTCTTCAGCGTTTCCTCGAACGACGACGTCGAGGTAGCAAGCCAGTGCTCTCCATCGCCCGCTTTAAGATGGGGGCCGCGGTACGGCAGTTGCTCTGTGGGCACGATCGATCTCATCCGACGCGTATCACTGGGCATCGATGGCTCGTCGGTCAGCCAGCAATTGCCGATCGCAGCCGTTCCTTGTCGACCTGCGCGTAAACAATCGTACTCGCCACACTGCGATGCCCAAGCGCCGACTGAGTGAGTCGGATGTCACCGGTTCGCTGATAGAGATTGGTTGCGAATGAGTGCCTGAACCGATGTGGAGAAATCCTGGAGATCTCACAACGGTCACACCATTGGGCAAGGCGCCGGGCAACGTGCCTCGTGGTGAGGAATATTCCGTCTGCATTCGTGAAGACAGGTCCACTGAGACGGTTGCCCATCGCGTCCCGCAATGCCGCCGCGACCTCATCAGACACGGGCAGAACCTGCTCTACGTCGCCTTTAGAGCGAATGCTGATTGCCTGCCCCCCGAGGTCTACGTCTTCGACTTGCAACCCGACGAGCGCGCCGACGCGGATCCCCGTGTGCCGCAACACCGTGAACATCGCGTGATCACGACGCTCCGCGACCGTCTCCGCGCCTGCCAGTGCCCGGAAGAGTTTCCCCAGGTTTTCCACGGGAATCGTCCGAGGTGGAGGCGCGCCAGTTTTCGCTCGCTTAACAAGTCGGGCAGGGTTCGTCTCCGTCAATCCACTCGCATGGGCGTAGGCAAAGAACGCCCTCAGCGACGACCGAAGCGCGTTCACCGACGATGCTTTTTTCAGCCCACCGTCGGGCCGTGTCCGCGCCTCTGTCGACGTCAGAAACCGAGCGACGTCCTGGTGCCCGATCTTCCTCACGTTGCCACACGCGCCCGCACAGCCCGCCCACCTTGCGAACAGTCCGACGTGCCTCCGGGCTTGTCCAATCGTGTGTCGACTCCTTCCGTCCGCTTCGAGCTGGAGCAGGTACGCATCGAGGGCGTCGTCGATCGACATACGGGCCTCCTTGGGATGGGTCTTGGAATGCACACCGCGTCCTCCGGTGCGTGACCCCATGAAGGCTCAGGCTCTCCGATCCAGCAAGGCGAATCGGACCCTCGTGCTGCTCGTCAGAATCGCCGTCGTCGTTGCGAGCGGGTCGACTCGATGAGTTCTCGATCGTCGATTGCGAAGTCCTCGACGGGACCGCGCCGCCTCGGTGGTCGCTGCCACGCCGCGAGACCGAGCGACATCACGCAATCGTCGTGTAGCCCACCCGGTGCTCCGGTGCGGACATGGCCGTTGTCGGTGACGGAGAACTGGAACGCTTCCAGCTCCTCGATTCCTTCGGGCCAGAGCTCCGGCTTTGGAAGCGTGATGTGTTGGCCTTCGATCATCAATGCGAGGTTGTCGACGAGAGCCGACTTGCTGGCAGCCGTGAACGGATAAGCGTGAACGTTGCATCCCGCGCGACGCATTGACTCGAAGACTGGCTCACCTGCTCCCGTGGAATCGACCAGTAGCCTCGCGTTGTTGTAGCGCTGACTCGCTTCGCGGATGCGGTCGACTTGGATCGACCAGTCGAGGCGGTGGAATCGATCCGTGAACACCACGCGGGTCTCCTCATCGATGATCGTGATGACCGTGAAGTCAGTGACCTTGGCGAGGTCGACGCCACCCCAGTAGCGTGCGCCCTTCTGCGGCTCCACGTTGTCACCGGTCGCACAGAGGCGGACGTTGCGGAAGACCGATCCGGATCCTTCGACGAACTTGCCGCCGTACTCTTGGTCGAAGACGCGCTCGGGAAGGCGGTCCCGTTCTTGTTCGATCAGCGTGGCATCAAGGTGTGGGTTGCTCCACGACGGCTGGTTCCAACTCTCGAAGTCTGGGTCGTCGGATCGACCGCGTCGGAAGTGCTCGTAGAACCACCCCTTCCCACGCGGCGTCGAGATGAGCAACGACCAACCCTTCTTGTCGATGAGCCGCTGCGACAAGTGCGAGTCCCAGATCATTGGCTTCAACCGAGCCGCCTCATCAACGATGAGCCAGTCGAGCCCTTCGCCAAGCAACGAGACGGAGTTGTCGGCCGACTTGCCACGAATCTCGGACACACCACCGGCCATGTTGCGCAGGACGATCTTGCGGTCGTTCTCCTTCATCGAGATCACGCGATGGGACAGATGACGCGCCACGAGCAGCAGGATCTCGCGGAAGACCTTGTCGGCGAGGTCGTAGGTTGGTGCCACCACCCAGCCCATCGATCGCTCAGCAGGCTGCATGGCCGCACAGAGGCCCTCGGCAGCCGCACACCACGTCTTGCCCCAACGCACACCACACGCGACCACACGGCGCGGAGCGGTCGACTCGTGGACTTCGATCTGACCGGGATGCGGCTCGTATCCGAGATCCGCGAAGAACGCGAACTTGTCGAGCTTGCGTGTCATCGGGTGTGCCTCGCTCAACGGAAGATCGCCCACTCATGCGGGACCCATCCTGCGCGTCCTTCGTGCGGCCCTGCGAGGATCCGGACATGGGTGCGAAGCAGGCCGCGGTCGAGTGCCAACACGGGCGCCTCTTGGTCGACGACGAAGAGGTCATCCTTGGCGAGCAGCTGCGCGAAGCCGTGGTCGTCGGAGATCTGAATCGCATCAAGCATCGCGTCGAAAGCATCCGACGTTTTCGCAACGAACAGAGGTCCCACTCGCCGCGACCACAAGATGCCCTCGTCACCGATCGTGAGCCATCGCGGTGGCTTCCCGTCGGGACGCTCGCGTTGCTCGTGGTCGACGTCGTACTGGATGCCGAAGTACGGTCCGGCCATCACGTGAAGAGCGTCCTGGCAGGTGAACTGGGTGTGGGGCGGGCGGCTCGGTGTCGTCATCGCATTGTCTCCTTCGGAATGACCGGGTTGGGGCGTTCGGCGGCAGTAGCCCTCAACCAGGCAGACAGCTCAAGTGGATCGTGGGAGATGCCTCGACTCGCGCCCACACCTACGGTTCCTCGGCAACTTCCGACTCGTCCTCGCTCGTGGTCATCCAGCGGTCGTACTCGCGACGGATCGTCTCCTCGATGCTGACGGTCTGTCGTTCGGTGGGCTCGCCACGGATCAAACGCTCCTGCTTGATGGACATGTCGAGAGCACGCACGGCATCCATGGCTGACGTCAGTGGGTAGGCTCTGAGGGCTTCGAGCGCCTTGCCTTGGATCGCCTTCATGGTCCGGAGATGACGCTCACGCATCGACGAGATGGACTCCTGCATGCGGGCCTCGGAGTCGTCTCGTGCGGCCCGCTCCATGGCGGCGAGTTTGGACTGCCAGTTGTCCTTGGCTGCTCGTCGACAGATGGATCGCTTCGTGACGCCAAGCTCTTCGGCGAGTCGCTCGTAGCTGCGATCGTCACCGAGGGCGACGTACTGCTCGAAGGCGTCGGGTGGGATGCGGGTGGTCATCGGACGTCCTCCTCGGGCATGTCGTTGAGGCGGTCGGCTTTGACCTCGTCGAACGTGCGGCCGTCACCCTCGAGCATGGCGACCTTGCCGGTCGCTTCCTGCCAGCGACGCACAGCGACGTCCACGAATGCGGGAGAGACCTCCATGGCGCGGCAACGGCGTCCGAGTTGTTCGGCGGCGATGAGCTGGGAACCTGATCCACTGAAGGGTTCGAAAACAACGTCACCGGGCTTGGTGTGCTTGCGCATGGGCCGCGCGAAGATCTCGACAGGCTTCTGCGTGGGGTGTTCGTTGCCGACGATGCGCTGGGCGCCTTCCCAGTCGATCTCCCAGACGGAGTCGTGGTCGTGCCCACCGTCGTGTTCTGGCTGCGATCCCTTGCGCCATCCCATCACGCAGGGCTCGTGTCGGAAGTGCCAGTACACACGGCCGAAGACCGACGTCGGCTTCACCCAGACGATCTGTTGATGGTCGAGGATCCCGAGGTCGTGCCAGACGGACTGGATGAGTCCTGATCGCTTGTGGGCGTGCCAGCAGTAGATGGCGGCGTGCGGTGCAAGGACCGAGAGGACGTTCGTGAACACAGCGCGGAAGAACCCATCCGCGTCCGTGATGTCGATCTCGCGATAGTCGGCCGACCAGTCCTTGCCAGAGTTGTTCGGGCGCTCGCCGGTGTAGTCGACGAGGTAGGGCGGGTCTGTTGAGACGAGAGACGCGAGGTCTCCGTTCATGACTCGTGAGACGTCCTGTGGCGCCGTGGAATCGCCGCAAAGGAGACGGTGCTTGTCGAGGTGCCAGATATCTGCGAGGCGCGAGACGGGCGCGACAGGCGCCGGTGGTGGGCCTGGGTCTTGGAGGTCTTGGGATTCCGCGATGTCGAGATCAGCGAGGAGTGCGTCGATGTCTGCATCGTCGAATCCGACACCGTCGAGTGCGTCTTCGGAACGAAGCTGATCGAGCATGCGGGCGAGACCCTCGTCGTCCCAGCCGGCGAGTTCAGCGGTGCGGTTGAGTGCGATCGAAAGAGCAGCCGCTTGAGTGTCGTCGAGGTCGAGCTCCACGATGTCACATGCCGTCCAGCCGAGTGCGCGCATCGCGGTGAGTCGACCGTTGCCACCGACAACCCGTCCAGTCGACGCTTGGACCACGAGAGGCTCGGCCTGCCCGAAGCGTGTGAGACTTGCGGAGATCGCGTCGAGGTTGAGGTCGTCGTGCGTCCGGACGTTTGACGGGTCGAGGTGCAGGTCCTCGAGGGAGATGCGGCGGATGCTAAGGCCGCAAGGTGTTGCGGGTTCCATGCGATTCACTTCCAAGCGTAGGGAGGCCCGTGGGCGCTTGGAATGACCCGGCGTCAGGGACGCGCGGGGAGGCTTGGAAGGTGCTCTGTGGGCCGGGATAAAGGCAATGTCACCGGGACCTTAGGAGAGTAGCACGGTGACACCATCGAGGTGCAATGCAAGTGACTGCAAAATAGAGGTTTACGGCGGTCGGGTGTGTCCAATGTCACCGCGGCCAACCCCGTTTTCCGGTGACCCTACGGGGACGCCACGGTGACGTACGGATGGGCCGTGCGAGGGGGCCTCGGGGATGACACGGCGACGTCGCGTGGAGGTCTTGGCGACGGTGTTGGAGATCCCCCGAATCGGGGACCGTGCGGGGAACGTCGCGCGATCACCAGGTCCCATTCCAAAGAGAATCGGACCGGAACGTGTCATTTGACTGGAAATCGGACCCGGATGACACCGTTTCGATTGGTGCAACAACGCCCCGCACAGCGGGTTGACGACGCCCCTGGTCGAACGAATCCCCACAACTCCGAACGGCGTGATAGAAAGAATCTCGCATTGCGCGCCGTGCCGTGCGGCCCGCGTGGGAGATGCAGCAAATCAAAGGGAGACAAGGGATGCGGCTTTGCGTGATCGTCGCTGCGGTGACACTGCTTTTCACAACCGTCGGCTGTGGCCCGCCGACAACGGGTGGGAACAAGCCCAAAGGGCCGGGCGAGATCGGGGTTGCCCTAGGAAGCTCGGTGAGCTTCACGGTGGCGACGCCGAAGGACACCGAGCTGTCGGTTGCACCGCTCCCGCTTCCGCCCGGGATGACCTTCGACCTCGAAAAGCAGAAGCTGACCTTCACGCCCGTGCCAGCTCAGGCCGGCGAGTTGTTCGACCTCGTCTTCACGGCTACGAAGGCGGATGGCAGTACCGGCAGTTCACTGACGAAGATCGTCGTTACTAGCGCCCCCGACGGCGGCTCCACGGCGATTCGCGGGCAGATCTTTGACTCTGGCACAGCGCAGCCGCTTAGCAATGTGGCACTCACCATTCCTCTTCCCAACGGCGGAGCATTGTCGGCAACGACCGACCTGGTGGGGCGGTTCGAGATCGAAGGGCTACCCGTCGAGTCGGACGTGCTCGTGATCGATGGGGGAACAGCTGACCAGGGGACGTTTGCGTTCGTGGTCGAGAAGTTGGAATTGGTACTCGGCCACATGCTGTACGAAGGCCAGGTCAACGTCGTAGATCGTCCGATCTTTCTACCCGCACTCGGTAAATCGGCCGGACAACTCACCAACGGCGGAGGGGTTCTCCAGAGTGCTGCCGTTCCCGAAGTCGGCGTGCAGGTGTCGTTCGGATCAGCGAGGCTCAGCGACGGAACGACTTTCTCAGGTGACATCTTCATTCCGGAGGTCGGCGTAGATTTTACTCCGGCGGCGCTACCGCCAAATCTGAACCCGTCCTTAGTCGTTGCGATCCAGGCACCGGCCGCTGGTCCCGGCCTCCTGACGTTCAGCCCGCCGGCGCAGATCTCGTTTCCCAACCGTGACGACCTCGCTCCGTTCACCGAGGTCGACATCTGGTCGATCGATGCGGAGAGCGGAACCTTCGAGATCGCGGGGACGGGTCGGGTCAATGTGTCTGGCGAACTCATCGAAACCGTCGAAGGTGGAATCGCCAGCGCCTCTTGGCACTTTCCGCTCCCGGCAGCGCCCCAGACCGACACCACCGAAGAGTCAAAGAAGAACAACAACCAGAATCCCGACGAGGCGGGTCAGTGCCCGGCTGCTTCCTCGGTGGAGGCGTTCGCCGGCGCCCTCATGTTAGACCACTCGACGCCGGCCTATTGGTCGGGGGGGGAAGAGCGCTTCGTGCGACTCAACTATCATTCGGGAAGAGCAAGTCCACGTCCCGTCCTCAATGCGGACCTTGGTCTGGCGTCCAATGTCGCTGTGCCTTTGGCGTTCTCCGCGACTCTGTCGATCGCGGGCCTCACTCAGCCCTACGAGGTCTTCACGCAGCCTGCCCTCGGCAAGACGCGGGTCGGGGTGCAGTTTGACGCATCGTCGTTTCCGACCGGGATTTTCCCATATTGCTTGACGGCGACGAGCCACTACCAGGACAGCTCGGTGGCGTCCGATTCGGCAGGTACGTTCCTCGTTCATTCCGAGGTCGACAGTTTCTACGGGCGCGGTTGGATGCTGGACGGAATCGAACGCCTGCATCCGGTCGCAGGCTCAGACCAGGTCGTCATCACCGGAGGAGACGGTTCCGCCGTGCTCTTCACCCCCCAGTCGCCGCTTACGGGCTCTCTCCGGGTCGAGCTGGTGTTCTGCCTAGACGGCTCGGGCTCGATCACTGCTAGTGACTGGTCCGTCCTTAGGCAGGGGATCGCGGAGGCGATTCTCGATCCTTCCACCGTCCCACCCGACGGCTCGGTCGCCGTGGCCATCGTCCAGTTCGGCAATTCCGCCCAAGTCCAGATTCCACGGACCGTGATCGACTCCCCCGTGGCCGCGGGCGCGCTCGCGAGTCAGGTCTTGGCGTTGCCCAAGTTCGGTGGGGGTACCAACACGGCAGCCGGTATCGCGGCGTCGACCGACGCCATTGCGCCCGGGGACGCCGCCGCCAAGCAGGTGATCTGCGTCGTGACCGACGGGGCGGCCAACTCCCAACTCGCAGCCTTCGAGGCAGCTCAGGCTGCGATCGCAGCTGGCATCGAGGAGATTGACGTCATCGGTGTGGGCGCGGCCAGCGCCGCCAACCTCTCGAACCTGCAGCAGCTAGCGATCAACGGCTTCGCCAGCCTCGCGGCGAACTTCCAGGCCGTGGCCAGTGCCGTGGCAGAGAAGTTCCAGCTCCTCGTCGGGGGCGCGCCCTCAGGCGAGTTCTCCTACACCGTCTCTGAGCCCGACGGTGGCTTCACTCGCGTGTACCTCGACGGACAGCGTTCTCACTTCAACTCCGACGGTTGGATGATGGCGTCAGAGGACCGGAACTCCAACCGCACCGTGTTCGAGTACGACGACCTGGGGCGTCCTATCCGCATCATCGACCCTGTCGGGCGCGTGACGTTCATGCGCTACGCCGGCGACTTGTTGAGTGAGATCGAGGATCCCGTTGGTCGTATCACGCGTCTGCAGCACACGGGCCGAGACTTGACCCGGATTATCGAAGTCGATGGTACCGATCGCCGCTTCGATTACGACGGTTCCGGGCGAATCGTGACCCACACTAACCACGGTGGAAACGTGGCGCGCTACGCTTACTCGCCGCTCGGGCGGATCGAGTCGATCGAACTCCCGGACGGTTCGACGCGCAGCTACACGGCAGGTGACGTGCAGGCGCTCGTCGCTGATCCAAGCACGACTTCCATCCAATTTCCGGCACCTAGCGTCACCACCGGCAGCGTGGTCAGCACCTACACCGACGAGCTCGGCCGCACGGACATCCTTAGTACCGATGGCTTCGGGCGCTTCACCTCAGCTGAGGACGCTCTTGGCCGGGTCACGCTGACCGAGCGCGACTCCGACGGGCTGCCCACCTTGATCACGGGGGCCAACGACGCCCGCGTGCGGATGACGTACGATTTACGGGGTAACGTCACAAGTCTCGTCGAGGAGGGCAACACCGGTAGCACGTCGGACGATCGCACCTGGCTCTTCAGCTACGAAAGCACGTTCAATCAGCTACGCTCAGTCATCGACCCCCTCGGTCAGGTCAACCCCGTTACGGGCGTCACCACGAAGATCGAGCGCGATGCACAGGGTAACGCGACCCTGATTGTCGACGCTGTGGGGACTGAGACCGAGTTGGTATATGACGAGAGTGGCGCGAACCCGTCACAGTTCAAGGGACTGGTGACCCGCAGGACAGAAGCCAGGGGGCAGCCCGAGGAGCGTACGACGCACTTCCGGTACGACAGCTCCGGTCAGATGGTCGAGATCCAGGACTCCGTCGGTCGGCGATGGACATGGGGCCACGACTCCACTGGCCGAGTCGTCGCCGCAACGGCAGAGGGTGCTTCTGGTGATCCCACCGACAACCGGACGTTTGACTACACCTACGACTCCCGCAATCGGGTCATTGGCATCGCCGATCCGATCGGGGGAAACGTGGCCTGGTCATTCGATGCTAGGGGCAATCTACTCAGCTCCCAGGATGGCAAGTCTCCGGCGGGTACGATTCAGTACACCTATGACGTGCGCGATCGCGTCACTTCTCGTCGTGACCAGGTGGGCGCGGTCGAGACCTTCACCTACGACCAGGCCGGCAACCTAACGCGCTTCGTGGACCGACGAGGCAGTGTCTTCACCCTGACCTACGACGTCGTCAATCGCTTGATCAGCCGCGAGTTTCCAGGCGAGCCCGGAACGACCGGCAACGACCTGGTCAGCTACGCATACGACGCCAACGCGGACGGCAATCCCTTGAACGACCTGGATTGGCTCTCCCGGGTCGCGGACTCCGACAGCGTTGTTGGGTTCGCTTGGAACAGCTTCGACGAATTGGTCAGCACAACCACCGCCGGGAGTGCGCTCCAGCCCAACACGACGATCACCTACGAGTACGATCGCAATGGACGCCGCACACGCGCGCAGGCCACAGGTATCGGCCTCGGGACGTTCAGCGATGTTACCTACGGCTACGACAGTCTCGATCGGCTGGTCTTGCTGCAGCAGTTCGCGGGTTCCATGAATGCTACCTTCCAGTACGACCGGCTTTCCCAGAGACGGTCCCTGAGGCGCACCTTCTCCGGCACGACGATCGACTCTCTGCTTGCCTACGACTCAACTGGCTCGGTCACCAGCCTTGAGCACCGCCTGAGTCCTAAAGCGGCGAGTCAACTCCTCTCGTCGTTCACTTACGCCAATGACGCATTCGACAACCGAGTCAGTCTGGTTCAGCAGCGCCCAGCCCTACCCCTGGCCAGCATGCTGGCCGACTTCGTGCACGATGGGCTCCAACGCTTGACGGCTGTCTCCGCCAGTGGTGCAAACGGCGAGGGTTATACGTACGACGAGGCGGGCAACCGCCTGACGTCCATCGACAGCTTCGGCAACGCCAGCTACGATTCGGCGAACCGTCTGCTGGAGGACAGCGAGTACCTCTACACCTACGACGGCAACGGCAATCGCACTACGCGGCGACTCAAGGCAGATCCAACCCAGTCTGTCTTCTACAGCTACGACGGTGACAACCGCCTCGTGGCCTACGTGGCTGCGACGGGGGAAGCCGAGACGTACGCCTACGACGGCATTGGTCGTCGGATTCAGCAAGTGCGTAGCGACGCTTTGGGCGTTGTCCTCAACACCCGCACGTTCGTCCTTGATGGTGGCGATCAGATTCTCGACCGCGACAGCGGGGCTCTGGGCACCGTTGACCGCGTCGAGACGCACGGTGCTGAACCCGATGAAGTCCTCTTCCGCCGCGAAGGTAGCGATACGCGTGCCATCCTGACGGATGCTCGCCTGTCCGTTACTGAAGAAGTCGCCCCGGGCGGGGACGTCACGTCCGCTGCGTCCTGGGCCACCTTCGGAGAGCTCCTCGCGTCAAGCGGCGCTCCCCAAGCCGACTACTACTACGCGGGCCGCTCCGTGGACGGTATCTCGGGTCTCGTGTACATCCGCGCTCGTCACTACGATCCGCGCAGCGGGGTCTTTATTCAGGAAGATCCAGCCCGAGCGGATGACATTGAAGGTTGGAGTGCGTTCACTTACGCGCTCAACCAGACGACCTCGGTCGTAGATCGGGACGGTTTGCTACCTGTGTGGGTGCCTTGGGCGGTGGGAGGCGCAATCAAGGTATGCATAAAGTTGTGCCCGAAGTTGGTGAAGGCCCTTAAGAAGCCGAAGCCCAAGTTTCCCGGCCTTAATCCCACGAAGGGACCAAAAGGAACGAAGTGGACTGGGCGGCCTGGCTCTAAACCTGGATCGAAGGACGGGAATTTCTACAACCCGAAAACGGGGGAGTCGTACCGGCCAGACTTAGAGCACGGCGGTCCGATCGGCCCTCATTGGGACTACAAAGACCCGACTGGCCAATGGTGGCGCATTTTTCCAGATGGATCGAAGGTTCTCAAATGAGAGGCGGCGAGCAGTCTTGCGACTGGAGGCGACAAGGTCAGGAGGCGTACCTTAAGGGTGTGCGTCTCACTCGCTGTCACTTCGAGCAGGTGCCTGGCGGCTCGGATCATGAGCACTGCGAGTTCTGCTATCAGAAGATCTCGTCGGCCGCCGAGGACATTCAAGAAGCATGGACGACGCTCGACCGGTATCGCTGGGTCTGCGATACTTGTTTTCGCGACTTTGTAGGTGACTTTGAGTGGATAATCGATGCGGAGTGAGCGACCGCGAACGTTGGCGTTGGTTGTGTGTGCCTTGTCCCTGGCGTTGGTTGTGTGTTGTGCCTACCAGAAAGTCCGTCCGCGTCCCTGATGGTGGCACTTGGTCGATTTTAACATGGAGTCATTGGTCATGAGTGGTGTCGTTGTCGGTCATGACGACAGGTCGAGTGTGCCGAATCGGCATCGCGGGCGTGTGCGTACGGACCTCGGCTGTCGCGAGACTCTCACGTTCAATGCCCCCCGTGACTCAGGCAGCGCGCGAGTAGACGTGATGCAACCCGCCGAGAACGCGGCGAGCCGTCACGTCTCCATCTGCCTCCGACCATCGCCGCCGTTTGACAGGCGCGTCCCCGTCGAGCGATTGGTGGCACCGCTCTCGGTTGTAGTAGGCAGCGAACTCCTTTACCACGCGCAGCAGGTGTCGCTCGTCGAACGGAATGATGTGATCCGTGCACTCGCGGCGGATGGTGCCGATGACGCGCTCAGCGAACCCGTTGCACCAGGGGCTGGCCTTGGGAGTGACGATGTCCTCGAGGCCGAGTGCCTTCGCCTTGCGCTTGAAGACGTCGCCGTAGATCGTGTCGCGGTCACGGATCAGGTGGGTGAGGTTGAGGACCTCGTGATCGCCGACAACCTCGACGAGGTTCTGCGCGGTCCACTCGGCGGTCGGGTGTTCGGTGACTCCGACCTTCAGGATGCGACGCGAACCGTGATGCAGGACGACGAACACGTAGAGGTTCCTGAAGGCGACTGTCGGCACGGTGAAGAAGTCACAGGCGATCGTGTTCGCCATGTGGTTGCGCAGGAAGGTCGACCACGTCTGGCTGCTGCCGCTCGGCCGGTGCCGCACCATGTACTTCGCGACGGTCGTCTCTGCGACGTCGTGCCCGAGCACCTTCAACTCAGACGCAATCCGCGGCGCACCCCAGAGCACGTTCTCCTTCGAGAGTCGCTTGATGAGGTAGACAAGGCTCCACCCGATGGCGGGGCGTCCGATCTTCTTCGGCTTCGACTTCCGTCGCCAGTAGGCCTTCCAGCCCGCGCGGTGCCACTTCACGACGGTCTCCGGCTTCACGATCAGCAACGTCTCGCGCCACGTATCCAAGGCCCGCACCATGCTGATCCAGAAGATGCGGTCGCGGTCCTCGAGCTTGGGGCGCTTGACCGAGCGCTTCAGCACAGCGAGCTGCTGGCGGAGGGCGATGTTCTCGAGGGTGAGCCGGCGGCGGTCGGCGAGAGCCGCTCGCAGCGCGAACAGGATGTGGCTGAGGGGCGACATGGCCTGATCGTAGCGCGCTGACGGCGCTCTTGGCGGATCGTCGGGTCTTGGTTACCGTCGACGTAAACCCGTGGCATGCAACGCCTGCGAGTTTTCGGTAGGCACAACAGGAGGAGCGTGTCGATGAACAACAACGCTGATCGTCTCGGTAGGTCAAAACGGGCACTTGGCGCACTCCTTCCTCACATCGAGCGCGAGGAGCAACTCCCGCCGGATGTCGAACTCTCGTTCGGCAAACGAATCTCCCGTGTCGCTCATAGGTTTACCGGTCCCGACCTGACGGAGGCCGATCTCCGGAGCGCAGTCAGTACACGCAACCGGCTTGAGCATCCCGAAGATTCGAAACGTCCGCCAACCGACAGTGAACTGCTCAGGGCGGCCCTAGTCTTTGAGAGGGCGTGTGACAACGCTCGCTCCTACGAGACAGTGGTGCCGGACGGTGAGAGAGTGCCTCCGCGTGGCGCAACCGAGCGTACAGCGGTGGGCGCTCGACAAGCCGACGGTCCCGAGAATGTCTTCCGGGGTGCCACTGCTTCCCCTCCCCATTCGACACGCACGAAAACTGCGAGTCACATCGGCTGGCTGGTCGTGGCGCCCCTCGTGGTGATCACAGCGATCTGGGCGGCGTCGCAGATGCATGAGGTACCGGAGTCCGCTCCCGCGGACGCAAGGGCAATGGGGCCGAACGCCAAGAGAGCTCGTGGACCAAATCAACAGCACCTTCAAGATTTGGGACTCAGCCCGGGCAATATGAGTGAAGAGCAGGCTGCCCGTGTTGTCGGCGCCCTGAGGGCTGAGGGTCCTCCCCGCGAGAGGCAGGCGGCCATCAGCTCAGCGCTGCGTACCGCTGATGCCCGCAATGATGACCCAGTGGAGTCCGAGCCACTCCACGACGAATCAACGCATCTCGCTCGAGACATCCAAGTGCAGCAGGTCATCGAGATGGGCTCCCCTCAGATTCCGACCATTAGTCTCCCTCACGGATCCCCAACCAGCGACATGGCGGTCGCAACCGGTGACATCGATGGTGATGGGCTCGCGGACATGGCTGTGGCGACGGCCACAGAGGAGATCTACGTGATCCTGGGTAGGAAAAACGGGGCTTTCGTGACGGAGTTCACCGTCCCCGATCACCGGTTCGCCAGTTCTGTTTGGCTAGAAGACGTTAGCGGTGATGGCCGGGTGGACCTGATTTCCCTGAGCCGTCTGTCGAGCGTCCGCGTCAGTTTGGGGCAACCGGACGGCACCTTCGGCAAGGCCGTTATGATCGGCAATGACAGGCGTCCGACTGACGTCAGCATCGCGGACCTCGACCGCGACGGGCGACTCGACCTCCTGCTGGCATGTCATGGGAGCGTCAGCATCGTGTTTTACAGAGGGCTTGGGGCAGGGCGTTTCGATGTCGGGCGCTCGACCGGACTCGCGAACTACGACTTCGACGCGATTGCTCTCGCCGATGTAGACAATGATGGCCAACTTGACTCCGTTGCGTGCGGTGAGCGCAGCAACACACTCATTGTACACCTGAACGTGTGGTCACCAGTGGAGCTTGAGTCACCGAAGGACGTTGCCTGTGCCGACCTGGATAGGGACGGCCTTATCGACATTGTCGTGGCTTGCAAGGAGGAGATTGTCCTCTTCACGAACACTGGCTCCGGGGAGCCGTTTCCATTCGAAGGGACGACTCTATCGAGCCCATTGATTGTACGGCCGGCGTCACTCGCTCTCGTCGACTTGGACGCCGACGAAAGTATGGACATTCTCGTAGCTCATGCTCACGGCGTCAGCATTGTGTCGATGGACGCCGGGACCGTCACGCGCATCGGGGCCGCAAAAAGCTATTGGCCTGGTGTGAGGAGCCTCACAGCGGCTGACGTCACAGGTGATCAACGGTTGGACATCATCGCGAGCCTAGGAGGCGGCGACGTCAAGATCGCCCCGGGCTTGAAGTCGGGACGCTACGCGTGGACCTCCAAGCCTTCCAAGGGAGCTATTATGGCTTGCGATCTGGACGGGGACCAGTCGGACGAATGCGTGATCGCCCATGAACCGAGCAGCGCGGTACTCGTTTTTCGCGGAGGCAGCGATGGCCTCGAACTTACGAGGCAACTTCCGCAACACAAGAGGCCGACGTCCATCGCCGTAGGCGACCTCCTGGGGTCCCCGGTGCCGGATCTCGTCGTTGCGTCCCACGAGGGAAGCGAGATCACTATCGTCGAAGACGCCGGTTCTGGCGGAGAACAGCACCTGCTCGTCGACTTGAGTCCCGAACTCGTCGCGGTATGGGATCTTGATGGCGATTCCTACGGCGATATCGTCCTCGCGGACAGCAATGGCATCGGGTGGATCGCCGGAACCGAGTTTCGAGGACAGTCGGGCCATGAGAACCACCGACGGGTGCAGGTGACGAGAATCTCAGGTCCTCAGTTCCTCAGAGGCAGCGATCTCGCTCCGCTCACGGTCGAGGGCGGAAAGGTATACGAGCTCGGCTGTACTACGAGATCCGGTGAGGTATTTGGCATCAAGGTTGGTGCCTCTGGAAGACCGGGCCTTGCGGAGATCTACGAGAACGGCACGGAAGCGACATCTGGAATGAGGCTGCTAGACTTCGATGGGGATGGGCGCACGGACATCGTCGGTCACGGGCTCGGCTACCCACTCCTCATCGCTTGGGAGCGGCGCGCCAACGGGGCCTACCACAGAAGCGCAGCCTACGGATTGCAGCGCGGCGATCGGTTACTCGCGAGTGTCCGTCCCCGGGGTGAGGTGCAAGCGGCCCACCTGCTTCTAGCAACGACGACCGGACTCGCAGTCGGACGAGTCGACCAGTCGGAGATCGTGAAGACGGATGTATGGGCTTCGGGAGCCCCCAGTCTCACGGCCTGCACCGGTGACTTCGATGGCGACGGTGATAGCGAGTTCGTCGCATACGATTCCGTCTCCGACTGCATTCTACTTCTCAGTGACTAGCGGTGTCCGCACGGAGCGAGCGCACCATGCCGATCCAGAAGACGCGGTCACGGTCGTCGAGCTTGTGGCCGTCCCTAACGTTTAGTCCGTCCGAGGCACCGATGGTCACACTTGACAGACTCTACCATGGGGGGCGTTGGTCGTGAGCGGTGTCGGCGGCAGTCAGGTTGACAGGTTGACAGGTCGAACGCGTCGAATCGGCATCGCGTGCGCGTGAAGACGGACCTCGACCGTTACGAGGCTCTCCCGTTCAACGCCAACCGCGACTCAGGCGGCGCGCGAGTAGACGTGATGCAGCCCGCCAAGCTGTCCCTACCAGAAAGTCCGTCCGCGTCCCCAATGGTGGCACTGGAGCCATTTTAACATGTGGGCGTCGATCGTGAGTGGCGTCCGGATGCGTCACGATGACAGGTCGAGTGCGCCGAATCGGCATCGCGGGCGTGCTCGGGGCGGTGAGGTCATGCCAAGGTGAAGCCGACGTAGCGGATCGGCGACATGGCCTGATCGTAGCGCGCTGGCGACCCCCTTGGCGGATCTCGGCGCCTCGGTTACGGTCGACGTAAACCCCTGGCGGGCAACACGTTCGAGTTTACGGTAGGCACAACGGACTCATCACAATCACCCGAGGCGCGACGAAGCTGCACGCCGTCAAATGCGAAGATGTTTTGTGAACGCTACAGCGTGTGGGACACTGATGGTGACGGCTTCGGACCTTCTTGTGATTGTGGGAACGGCAGGAACTCGACTTGCTCCGAGGCGCAATGTGCCGAGATGTACAAAGCCTATGAAGAAGCCGTTTCTTCCGGAACCTTTAGTGAGCTGGACTTGACGGAAAGACAGTGTCATGCAGCGCGTTCGCTCCGCCGGGTTGGGAGAGTAACTGCGGATGGACCACCGGAAATGGAGACATCGTGATCATGTTCGACAAGATCGCCGCCGGTGCATGTTCATTTTGGGGGGGTGGAGATCTGACGCTCAAGAACCTCTTTTGGCATGAGCTTGGGCACGCTCTTGGTGCTATCGATGGCGTGTCGGGATGCAGTGTCGTCGGCTACGACATGTGCGAAGCTCAAGCTAACAACTTTGCAAAGTGCATCTCACCCGACTTTTCTCAGCCAGAGGCGTATTTTACAGGAATAGGGCAGTTTTTCCCGAGTGCCGGTCTTCCCGCGGGTGTCGTCGGTTGCAACTGAGGTAAGCGTTAGGCGCTCGTTTGCTGGTGTCGTTACTGCGGCTGGCGCTCCCTCGATTCAGGGCACTTCCGTGTGGCGGGCGGCGTTTGAGCCATCGGGCGTATTGCACTTCGTACTTCTGATTGCTGCAAGTTTCCAAGGAGCTTCGTATGTTGTTATTCCGTGCCTTAGCCGTGGTGCTCGCGGTGCTCGTCTGTGCCGACGCCGACGAACTGCACCTGAATGACGGCACCGTCGTTCGTGGTCGACTCATAGAGCAGGGCCGAGTGGGCTACGTCTTTCGCGAGGTGTACCGCCCAGCCACGATCGTCGGTTCCGATCGCGTTCACCGGGTGGTGCTGACGTATTCGGAGCAAGATGAGGTAGGTGAGGGTGATCACGAGTCCAAGCCCGGGCGAACGGTGGTCGAGGATCGCGCGAAACGGGTCGAATTCATTGCGCCCACGGACGCGCGCATCTCCCGCGGCTCAACGAGGAGGCACCTCGTTCTTGGATTGCGTCAGAGTTACGGCGTGGATTCAACGCTTCGTGTAATCATGATGACCCACGGATCATCCGAACCCGCGGCGAGAGTGGAGGCGATTCTCACGCAGCTAGGTATTGAGAGCCATGGACCACTTCGATCATGGGATGCTGTCGCACCAGCGGCTCCGCGCTTCGCGGTGGCGACGGTCGTTCCGCACACAGTTGGTGAGCGAGATGTGCTCACAGGCGTTACAAGCTTCCTCCATGGCCCGGGTCAACTCGTCGTCAGCTTCACAACCGCGCGGGATTCCTGGGACGACCAAGAAGAGAGCATAGCCGCGTGCCTAGAGTCGATTGAGCCTCACCCATGGGAGCCTGCCTACATTGACGACATCGCGGGCGTGGCGTTCTATGATCTCCCATCGAAGGCGACGCTTGATCCCGACGGCACCAAGCTAGGTGAGCGCGTCGCTTGGCGTGTCGAGCCTCTTGAGACCTTGCCACCGGTACCTCCGGCGCGAGCTGCTGTCTCGTTCCTGCCAGCGGTAGACGACTACCAAGCGTGGCTCGACCGGCGGTACTCGGGGAGAACACACTTGAGCGAGCCTGTGAGTGTAGGAGTCAGTGGCTATCCAGTGAGCCGTCGCATTCAATACGATGGCGATCAGATGGCCGTCGAAACGAGTATTGCGACCGACGATGCGCTGATTTTAGTCCGGTGGTCGTGCCATCGATTGACTTTTGATGACCACTTTGCAGCGTCGTTGACTCGCTTTATGGATGGTTTAGTCTTGATGGGAGACAGATGACAGATGAGGTGCGAGTGTCCCTACCGTAATGCCCATCCGGGGCACCGATGGTCACTGTGCCTACCGAAAAGTCCGTCCGCGTCCCCAATGGTGGCACCGGAGCGATTTTAACATGGTGGGGTCGGTCGTGGGTGGTGTCCGGATGTGTCACGTTGACAGGTCGAATGCGCCGAATCGGCATCGCGCGCATCTGCGGACGGACCTCGACTGTTCTATTCGTGCAACAACGCCGCGCCTCAGCAGATGCTGACGGTGCCCGCTACCTCGACCGAAGGCGGGCTCTGCGCGCGTCACGAAGTCTTCGCGGTACCGTCGACGCAAACCCATGGTGGGTAACACGTTCAAGTCTTCGGTAGGCACACGCGAACCCGTCTTGTCGCGCCATCTCGTCATACAACGCGTTCTGTAAACGTATATGGATACACGTACATATGCATCTATATAAGTACGTGTCTTTAGCGTGTGTCGGAATTGTACGATTTCTTAACCCGGGTTCCCGCTGATGGTGTACTTTCCGAAGGTTGCGATGGGAGCGAGGCCGAAACGCAACGGAGGGAATCGCAAGGGGCCTCGCGACAAGGAGGGCTCTGCACTTGATTGCTATCGCCAGTGTTGTCGTCGGCCTGTTGGGAGTAAGTGATCCACCCGAAGTTAGGGTGCCGGATCGATCTTCTGTAATCGCTGAGGCGCTTAACAAGGAGGCGTCTGCCTTCGACGCAGGGGAGTTTTCACTCCTACCTCACCAGGCTCTTACATTCATGTGGGATGAGTCGCGGAACTTAATCCAAGAGCGTTATCACTACGTAGAGAGTGTTGATCTTGCTGTGTTTGAGCGCTCAAAACTGCAGCGCGACGAAGCCACAGATGAGATCGAATCGACGGGTGAGCAGCGTGTTGTGTATGGCGTTGCCCGTCTCGAGGGTGTGAGTGGATTCGAGGTCACTGAAGGGGCGTCGGTCACGCTGCAGGGTGATGGCCTCGTCGAATTCGCGCCAACGCCCATCATCATTAAAGCCCTTGGCCGCAATATTACGATCTACAAGACCGGGTTAGAGGTGTTGTTGGATCTACAGCTTCCCGAAGGGCCTCTTGGCTTGGGAAGTGAATGGCTCGCTGTCACGCCGAACGGAGACATGCAGGTTAGGGTGACTGATACGTTCGTTCTCGACGGACGTCCGTTCTATGAGATCGAGTATCAGGGAGACGTCGAATCGAAGGTGCTGTTCACCGAAGCGGGTGTGGAGCGCGCGCCGCTTGAAGGCAGTTCTGAAGGCTCGGACATGCAGCTACAGCCCGGAGCATCGCCGATGCTCCCCCCGAACGGAGGACAGCCCTCCCCAAGCGATGGTGCCGACCTTTCAGACGCACGGTACTGCGTACGTCACTACAGCGTCGATCGCCGTGGAACCGCCATCGTGTCATTCTCCACGCCGTTCATTCGAGTCTCAGAGAAGACGCTTTGGACATGGCAGATCCCGTTCATTGGAGGGGTTGCTCCCGTGAGCATGTGGTCTGATTCCACCACATACTTGTACAGCCCCGAAGACGCTGGCCTTGTGGCTGGGTACGAGCGCGAACATTCGCAAAGAGTGGAGGTGAACCAATGAACAGTGTCCAAGAGCTGCGTCGTCCAGAAGAGCGGTCGCAGGGCATACCCCTAGATGCCCGTGAGTTCGTCGCCCGAGTCATCCTCGATGGTCGGTTTGTTGCCGACTTCCAACGCGATCCGTTGGGGGTTGCACGCCGTCTCAACGTCAACCTTACACCTGAAGGCCGGGAGCACATCGAGTTCCATTCGACCAGTGATTTGATCGCGTGGAGCTCCGACTACCTCACTGAGAACGTCACGCGGCGTCGCTTGGGCAACGAGGTCGTGTCGCCGATGGCGCTCAATGTGATCGTGATTCTCGTCATCATCTTCGTCCTCATCCCCAGCCCGGCTGACTTCGTTCGCGACACGTCACCGCAGGCGAGCGACAAGGTGTGAGCCTGGCGTGATGGGTAGGCAGGAGCCCCGCATTTGGCGATACAGTTCTCTTAGAGACAGCTATGGGAAAACGTGGAGTCGCGCTCGTTTCGATGCCTTGGGGGAGCGTTGCTGAGCCTTCGCTCGGGTTGGGTATTCTCAAGAGCGTTCTCGAGAAAGCCCATGTGAGCTGCGACATCATCGATGGTCCGATGGAGATGTTGCGCTTTGCGAAGTACGAAACGTACGAGTGGGTAAGGAACGTCTGGGCGGCGAACGAGTTCGTATTCTCCAGCGCGTTGCAAGGGGCCGAAACACCGGGGCAATTGAATCTTCTTGAGCGGATCCTGACCGACTCGCAGGGATGTGTGGCCTTCGAGTACTTGAAGGAGACGCCAACGGAAGAGTCCGTTGAGAAGCTGCTACGCCTGCGAAACGAGATCGTTCCCGAGTACCTTGACTCACTGCTTCGTGACGTCGATTTCTCGAAGTATGCGCTTGTGGGATTCACGTGCCTGTTCGACCAAACGACGGCGTCGCTCGCACTTGCAGCCCGCCTCAAGGAAGCGTTCCCGGAGTTGATGTTGGCCTTTGGCGGGTACGCGCTCCAGAGGCCGGTTGGTCCTGGCCTCCAGGCCGCGTTTCCACAGATGGACGTTGTGGCCTACGGTGATGGCGAACCCACGATCGTTCCTCTGTACCACGCTGCGGCTGGCGACCTTGAGCTGAGCGAAGTGCCCAACATCACCTATCGTGGCGGTGACGGTCTTGTTCAAGAGAGTGTCCGCACCGAACGAATCGATCTCGATGACTCGCCGACGCCCAACTACAGCGACTTCTTTCGTTCCAGAGAGCGCTTGCGTGAGATCCATCAGGTAGAGGTCTCGGTGCCGGAAATACCCGTCGAGTCGTCGCGCGGGTGCTGGTGGGGCCAAAAGTCGCACTGCACGTTCTGCGGGATCGACGAAGACACGCTGCGCTATCGAAAGAAGTCGCCGGAAACGGTGAGGCATCAGCTCGACGAACTCTATGAGAGGCACCGTCACAAGGCTTTCCGTTTCTCGGACTACATCATTCCACCGTCGCATTTTGAGGATCTCTTTCCAGGCCTTATAGCAGACGATGCGCCCTACCTGCTCCATTCGGAGACGAAGGCGAATCTCACAGAGCAACAGATAGGAATTGCCTCACGTGCAGGCGTGACCTGTCTGCAGCCTGGTATCGAGAGCTTCAGCTCGCCGGTCCTGAAGTTGATGGGTAAGGGGGTCACCGGTATCCAGAACGTGTTCACGATTCACTCGATGATGAAGCATGGCATTGTGAGCGCGTACAATATTCTCTTCGGGCACCCGGGCGAGTCGGAGGAGGATTATCTTGAGCTACTTAAAGTCGTCCCGACGCTCGCCCACTTCTATCCACCGGCATCGGGTATTCCGATTCAATGGACGCGCTATTCTCCCTTGTTGGAGGAGGCATCGCGTTTCAATGCATCGAACGAGGAGGTGGCGCCGCACTGGCGCTACGAGATCATCCTCAGTCCTGAGTATCGGAGGAGCATCGGCCTGAGTTCTACGGCTCCCTTTGCCTACTATTTTGAGAGCCCTTATCCAAAGCCAGAGGCGCCAATCGCAGCGTTGCAGACGGCGCTTCAGCATCAGATCGTGCGGTGGACGTCAGGTTTCTTCCAAGACAGTTTCCGTCTCTGGACACGTACCACGGAGACCGGATTCACGTTGATGGACACGCGGTTTGACCCCGGCGGAGAGCGGACGGATTTCGGCACGACTCACGAGCGCATTCGGATCGCTCTCGCGGGCGCCGTTCATTCCGAGAAGCAGGTACTCGCGTCACTTGATGCCACGGGTGAAAGCAGCGCCTCGATCCGAAACGCGCTGAATGAGCTGGTTGAGGCGCGTGTTGTCTACCGAGAAGGACGTCGATACACGTGGCTCGCTTTCGACGAGTCGTTCTATTCGAAGGGTGGTGCCTTCACCCATCTCGAGCGGGTGACCGAAGCAACGCTCGACGGCGATGAAGCAAGAGAGCGTCGTAAGGCAGGAGTCACCTAGGCTGTCAGGCGGCGTCGACCAGCCCTGTGCCTACCTGTGCCTACCAGAAAGTCCGTCCGAGGATCCGATGGTCACACTTGACAGCGTTGGTCGTGAGCGGTGTCGGCGGCAGTCAGGTTGACAGGTTGAGTGCGCCGAATCGGCATCGCGCGTGTCTACGTACGGACCTCGACTGTCACGAGAGCCTCTGGTTGGAGGTCAGTCTCGACTCAGGCGGCGCGCGAGTAGACGTGATGCAGCCCGCCAAGCACACGGCGAGCTGTCACGTCTCCGTCGGCTTCCGTTGTGCCTACCGTAAATGCCGTCCGAGTCACCGATGGTCACACTTGCCAGGGGGCCGACTCGGTTTGTTCCCGCCTCGCCCGGTACGAGCCAGGACCCTGCAAACTTCGGCGTCAGCGTAGGGCCATCGCTACTCGGCCTCGGAACAGCTGTTTCTGGCTCGACCCTGAGTTTGTAAAACGGTCCTGTCCGGGGAACCACGGTTGTAGATCGAGCGGTAGAGCCGGTTTTCCGGGGTGGGTGGATCGGGCGATGGGGCGCGATATCGCGCGAGAATCAGCGATCCGTGAATCGGGTTTGTAGCGTCCTGAGTGGGTGCGCGGGCAGGACAGGTCGCGAACTTCGAATGCCAGGCTCTCCCGGGTCTCGACCGCGCTCCGAGCGTCTCTAGCCAACCGAGCTGACCCGGCATACGGTGTGGTCTTCGCCGAGGAAGGAGCCTCATGCCGAACGGTAAGATCGTGCAGCTCGTGAGCGCCGTCGCGCTCGCCCTCGTCACGTCCAGCTGCGGTCCCAGCAACCCCGCGGACCATCCGATCATGCATTGGACGGGTGCGACGCGTGAGCTTGCGAACGAGATCCGACAGCTGATGAACGAGGGCGACGCCGACGACATGGCGGCGTTGCGTCTCCTCGACGAAGACCGGCCTTCTCTCGCGATCGACGCTGAGGGTCGAGTCGCGTGCCTTCTCGACGTTCCGACCGGGCGGTGCCATGTCGTGCAAGTCCCGTCGCGTCCGAGCGTGACGTCGCCGACGGCGGACGCGGAACTGCTCGCGGCGATGCAGGCGGCGCTCCCGTCGACCGAGACGCGCTCGTTCACGCTCAAGACGACGGCCGGCAGCGACGAGTCTCGACGCTTTAGCGGTGTGCATGTCGTTGCCGAGGACGCGGATCGCACGTCGTTCGTGCTGCGGCCGGTCGAGTCCGTCGAGTCGTGGGTCCGTTACGATGTGCGATTCTCGGACGGGACACCGGCAGGCTATTACCTACACGATGTGACCGACGACGACCTCGCGCGATGGCGTCAGGAGCCGAGTTGGCCGGAGGGGTGGTGAGCGCCCGTAGTTCTGAGGCGCGACTAGAACGCTGGAGGCCACACTCACCATGGCGGACAAGATGAAGTGGGAAGGCACGATCGTCGCCGTGCAACCGCGCATCCGGTTGTCGAGGTCGTTTGACCAGCAGTACCACGAGTACCTTGGCTTCATGCTCGTGATCGACGGGGTGCTGTCCGGCGAGGCGTCGGAGTTCACCGTCGGGATCGGGAAGGCCGCGCAGGCGAAACACCAGTTTCGTGCCGGCGACACGGCGTCGGGCGCCTCGGTCGCGGTGCAGGACGCTCGCCGCGAGACGGTGGACCTATACAAGACGAGCGCCCTGCGCGTGCTTGCGCGGTCGAACTCAGCGCAAGACTCGAACGGTGGCCCACCTTGGATCGGTATCCCACCTCCACTCGACGTCTACCGTGAGCGAGGGCACCGCCGGCTCGCAACGCAGACCTACACGCGTGCGTGCGGGACGTGTCTCTGGGCAAGCCGCATGCCGGTCGAGATCACGATCGATCACTGGAACCCGTCGAAAAAGCGCTACCGCTCAGAGACCTTCTGCTACGGACCGCTCAACTGCCCCAAGTACCGCGCCGGTCCGCCGCGGAAGGTACCGGGCCGGAACGGCATGACGTACGTCGAGGAGGACTGGGTGGACGAGGACGCGACCTCGCACCGAGCGCCCCACGAGTAGAAACCGACGACAAGCTAGGTCCCCCCTTGGAGCCAGCTCGAGATCACTGCCCCTCCGCCTTGCGGATGCGGCCGTACACATCGTCGAGCATCTTCTTGGCGAGGAACGCTCGCAGCTCTTCGTCCTTGAAGAACAGGTTCACGAAGTCGCTGTTGTCTTCGAGGTGGTCGGCCATCGTGCCTTCGAGGGCGGGGTTGAAGATGTGGGCGAAGTTGGCCTTGTCGTTGGCCTTCGCGCCGAGCTGGACGTCGTCGGTCTGCACGAGATCGTCGCTGACTCCGCCGAGGAAGTCGTTGATGTGGTCGGGGAGGTCGAGGCCGAAGCGCTGGTTGAGGGCGTCGATGATCGTGGAGAGGTGTTCTTTCGGGGGCTTCGCGCCGGCGGTGCCGGTTTCGCCGGGGCCGGTGAGTTCTCCGTCGTCGCCCTTCGTGAGTTCGAGGTCTCCCTCGGCCTCCTTCTTGAGCTTCAGCGACGCGAGGACGACGTCGTCGTCGAGCTCGATCGGGCCGCCGGTGTCGGAGGGCCGGAGCTTCTTGAGCAACATGCGGCCGTAGGCGTAGAGCTTCTCGAGCTTAGGGTCGGAGAAGGGGACGATCTGACCGAGGAAGCCGTAGAGGTTCTTGTAGGCCGTGAGTTTGCCGCGGAACGTGTCCTGGAGGTCGGCGCGCTCGTCGTCGCTCTCGCCCATCGCATCGAAGCGGTCGACGGCGGGGTCGAGCCAGCCGTTGAGCTTGGCGTGGTTGGTCGTGCTCGCGTTGCTGGGAAGCCCGTAGAACGTCTCGGCGAAGCCGTCCACCTCTGACACCGTGAACACGCGCATGTCGCCCAGCTCGTGCTCGATGTCGTAGAGGCGCTGGGGGTCGACCTCGTCGGCCGTGGTCGTCGTTTCGTAGTAGTCCTGGAACGACGCGAGGATGCCTTCGCGTTCGTTGACGAAGTCGAGCACGAAGGTCGTCTCCTTGCCCGGCGCCATGCGGTTCAGGCGTGAGAGAGTCTGCACGGCCTGGATGCCGGAGAGCCGCTTGTCGACGTACATCGCGCAGAGCAGCGGCTGGTCGAAGCCGGTCTGGTACTTGTTGGCGACGAGCAGCACCTGATACGCGTCGGAGGCGAATTTCTCGGGGAGCTCCTTCTCCTTGATGCCGTCGTTCATCTGCACTTCGGTGTACGTCACGCCGGGCGCCTTGTCGTCCTTGACCTCGCCCGAGAACGCGACCAGGCAGCGGACATCGTCGTAGCCCTTCTTCTTGATGTAGCCGTCGAAGCTGAGCTTGTACTTCACCGCCTGGAGGCGCGAGCCGGTCACTACCATCGCCTTGGCCTTGCCGTGGAGCTGGTGCGCGACCGTCGTGCGGAAGTGCTCGATGATGATTTCGGTCTTCTGCGCGATGTTCGTGGGGTGGAGGTTCACGAATCGCGCCAGCGCCGACGAGGCTTTGCGTTTGTCGAACTCGGGGTCGTCGGCGACGGTCTTGGCGAGCTTGAAGACGCGCTTGTACGTCGTGTAGCCGAGCAGCACGTCGAGGATGAACTTCTCCTCGATGGCCTGGCGCATCGAGTAGAGGTGGAACGGCGCGGGCTTACCGTCGGCGCCCTTGTGGCCGAACATCTCGAGCGTCTTGTGCTTCGGTGTCGCCGTGAAGGCGAAGAAGCTCATGTTCGGCTGCGGGCCGCGGGCCAGCGCACGGCGCAGGGCGAGCTGGTCGGGCGTGGCGAGTTCTTCCTCGAGCTGCTGCTCGGTGAGCCGTTCGTCGAGCGAGCTGTCGGCGAGCATCGCCTTGACGTCCACGGCCATCTCGCCGCTCTGCGACGAGTGCGCCTCGTCGACGATGATCGCGTAGCGGCGATCGGGCAGAGATTCGATCTTGTCCTGGATGTGCCCGAACTTGTGGATCGTCGAGATGATGATCGGCGTGCCCGACGCGAGGGCTTCGGCGAGCTGGTCGGAGCGCTTGTCGATCTTCTCGACCACACCGTCCTTGTGGTCGAACTGGTAGATCGTGTTCTGGAGCTGCTGGTCGAGGACGAGCCGGTCGGTGAGCACGATCACCGAGTGGTAAACCTTGCTGTCGCTCTCGTCGTGCAGCGACGCGAGGCGATGGGCGAGCCAGGCGATCGAGTTGCTCTTCCCCGACCCGGCCGAGTGCTGCACGAGGTAGTTCGTGCCGGCGCCGTGGATCCGCGACGACGCTTCGAGCTTCCGCACGCAGTCGAGCTGGTGGTAGCGCGGGAAGATCATCGTCTCCTTGCGCCACGTCTTGCCCGTGTTCGGGTCGGTGCCCTTTTTGACCTCGAGGTGCATGAAGCGCGCGGTGATGTCGAGCAGACTCTCGCGCTCCCAGACCTGCTCCCAGAGGTACGACGTGCGGTGTTTGCCCGGCACGGCCGGGTTGCCCGCGCCGTTGTCGTGGCCACGGTTGAAGGGCAAGAAGAACGTGGAGCGGCCGCGCAGCCGCGTCGTCATCCAGACCTCGTCGGCGTCGACGGCGAAGTGTACGAGCGCGCGCTTCTTGAACACGAAGATCGGCGCCTTGGCGTCGCGGTCGTCTCGGTACTGCTTCCGCGCGTGGCTCGCCCGCTGGCTCGTCATGGCGTTCTTCAGCTCGCAGGTGACGAGCGGGACGCCGTTGAGGCAGAGCACGATGTCGAGTTCGTTGTCGTTGTGCGGATCGTAGCGGAGCTGACGGACGACCGAGAGGCGGTTGCGTTCGTAGAGCGTCCAGAGGTCAGGGTTCTTGCGGTGCCCGGGACGGAAGTACGCGAGCTTGATCGACTGACCGTAGAACGTGAACCCGTGCCGCAGCACCTCCAGCGACCCGCGCTGGTCCATGACCTTGCAGACCTCCTTGATGAACAAGGCGTCGAGCTTGTCCTTGTGGATGCCCGCGAGCTTCGTCCACGTCGCGGGCTGCGTCGACTTCACGAAGTCGACGACGAGATCCGGGTAGAGAGCCTTCTCGCGGTCGAAGTCGGTGGGTGACGTGCGCTCGTAGCCGTGGGCGAGGAGGTGCGCTTCGATCTCGGCTTCGAAGGTTCCTTCGGAGTGGATGCCCGGGGCCATCAGGCGGCCTCCTCGGAGATGTCGACTTGCCCGGTGACGGCGGCGGTGATGAGGGCTTGGCGGTACTCGTGAAGGCGGGTGACGTGCTGCTCAACGCAGTGTTGGAGTGCGCCGTGTCGCTGCAGCTCAAGGTCTATATGCGATGCAATGACCGCGGCTTCAGTGGGTGGTGGCAAGCAGACTTGGATCTTTTTGATGTCTCCGACGTTGATCCTCTTGAAGGTGGAGCCAATGCAGGCCAGGTCCACCTGTGTCATGCCCACCGCTGAGTTGAGCTGATAGCTGAGGTACAGCAAATCAGATTGCGCTGCGGTAATGAGCACCACGTCCTGGCCCATTGCGAACGGCTCGTTGGTATCCACATAGGCGGCTGCGCCCAGGGACGCATTCCTGCTGTAGATGATGTCGCCCCTTGCTGGTGTTCGATTGTCTGTCATATCTCGATAGTCCGCAGCACCCACCCAGCGAGTTACCGAGGTGAGGTCCAGGCGTCCAGCCTTTACCTCGGTCGTGCTCACAATGGGAAACCCGTCGTCGACGTACTCGGGCGTCTTGTGTTTGCAGTCGATCACCTTGGTGCAACGCCTCAGTGGGACAACCTCCCAATGCGCCGGGATCTCTCCGATCCACGGGATGCCCGAGTCCTTCATGGGCACGTCGGGGTCCAGGCCCTTGGTCACCGCCTGGTTGATGAGGGCGGCCCGCTTCTCGGCCAGCAGGTCCAGCAGCTTCTGCTTCTTCTCGATGAGGGCGTCGATGGCCGCCGTCTTGCGGTCGAGGAAGTCGGCGATGGCCTTCTGGGTCGGGAGGGGTGGGAGCGGCGTCCGAAACTGAAGCAGGTCTGGCATGTAGATCGTCTTGTGCGTCGACCCTCGGCGCAGGCGCTCAAACTCGGGTTTCATTCCCCGCAGAACCCACATCAAAAAACGGTTTTCAAGCCGAGGACCGCAGACGAAGTTCACGAAGTCCTGGGTGGTTGCCATGGGCCTCGGCATGATGCCGGAGAAGCCGACGGATGCTGTGCGCGACAGCACGACGGTGCCAGCCGGAAGTACCCGTGCGCCAGAGTTAGCGACGCCCAACTGGCTGATAGCTTCCTTTGTGTCACCCAAGTAGGTTTGCCGCCCATCGCGCAGCTGCCAGATGTCGGCCAGGCTGAACCATGGGACGACGCAATCTTCTGGCACCCAATACTCGGGATGGTTGCGGCTTGGCGTGTGACCGGATTCGACCTGAGCCACAAGTTTCAGCAACGGCAACTCCCATTCCCGCGGGGCGTCGCTAAGCCAGTCTTGAATGTGAGTTCGTTCGTTCACGCCAGCACGGCCCCGAGCATCCCCTGAATCTCCTCCTCCAACTCCCGGATCTCCTTCTCGATCACCTCCAGCGGCCGCGGCGGCTCGTACACATAGAAGTGCCGCGTGAACGGGATCTCGTAGCCCACCTTCGTCTTCGACTCGTCGACCCATGCGTCCGGGACGTGCGGCAAGACTTCGCGGGCCATGTACTCGTCGATGTCCTCCTTCAGCGGGACGTTCTCGTAGTCGCGGAGGTCGGCGTCGGGTTCGGGTTCGCCGGACTTCATGCAGACGTCGGCGGTTTCGTCGCGCTCCGACAGGGCGCTCAGGATGGCCTTGTTCACGGCGGCGGGGATCGACAGGTCGTGCGCCTTCGCGGCGGCCTTCAGGTCCTTCACGAACGCGGGGCGTGACGTGTAGAGCTTCGCGCTGTCCAGCGAGTCGAGGACGTCGAGCACCATGTCCTGCATGGCCTGGCCCATGTCGATCTCCTGCTGGCCGGCCTCTGTACCGCGTCACAAAACTCCTTCGCATTTGACGAGGCCGTGTAGGCCCCTTTGTCGCGCCTCCTAGGACCCCGAGCGGGTCTGTCAGGAGGTCGAATGTCGGACGAGAAGCAGGTGCCGGGTGGGACGCCCGAGGGGGGCGAGGAGCCCCGGAGGGGCGGAGCGCCCCCCTCGGGCGGTCGCGCTGGCGGAGGGTCCCCGTCACGTCGGCGTTACAGCGCGTCACGGAAGGCGTCGTTGATCGAGGCGTACCGGACGTCGGGTCAGACGATGTCGGTCTTCTGCACGCGTCAGGGGCTCTCGACGGCGAGCCTGTGCAAGTGGCTGCGGCGCTATGAAGCGGAAGGGATGGCGGGCTTGTCGCCTCGCCGCAATCCCCGCAACCGCTCTGGCCGCCACCGCGCGGCGTTTCGCCCGGCCGAGCGGGTCGAGGCTGTCGAGGCGTACCGCCGCTCGGGGCTGAGTCAGGCGGTCTTCTGCGCGCGCTGGGGCATCAGCGTGTCGTCGCTGCGCAAGTGGTCGCAACGCTACGACGAGGGCGGCGCGAAGGCGCTGGGCGGCGGGGTGTGGGCGCCTGAGCCGTCCAAGGCCGCGGAGGACACGCCGTCTTCGTCCACGACGACACCGCGCAAGGGCGCGCCAGGCGACCGCCGTCGCGTGCCCGAGTCGGTGCGCGAGGCGATCGTGGCGACGAAGACGTCGGAGCCGTCGTGGGGCATGCGGAAGATCCGCGACTGGCTGGCGCGTTTCGGTGGCGTGAAGGTCTCGGCGAGCTCGGTCGGGCGTGTCCTCTCGGATGCCGGCATCGAGCCGACCCCGACGCCGAAGCGCCGGCGGCGGAGTGCCGATCGCATCCGTCGCTTCGAGCGGGCGCGGCCTGGGCAGCTCTGGCAGTCGGACATCACGTCGTACGTGCTGCCGCGGTCGGGTCGTCGCGTCTACCTGACGGTCTTCCTCGACGACTGCAGCCGCTACATCGTCGGCTGGAACCTGGCGAGTCACCAGAAGTCGACACTCGTCATCGAGGCGCTGCGTGACGCTCTCACTCGCTTCGGGAAGCCCGAGGAGATCCTGACCGACCAGGGTCCGCAGTATCACAGCTGGCGGGGCAAGAGCGCGTTTCACAAGCTGCTGATGAAAGAGGGCATCGGACACGTCCTCTCACGCAGCCACCACCCGCAAACCCTGGGGAAGTGCGAGCGTCTGTGGAAGACGATCGGTGTGGAGCTGTGGGACCGGGTCTCGCCGCGCGACGTGCAGGAGGCGCGCGGGCGGATGGGCCACTGGATCGCGCACTACAACCACTTCCGTCCTCACCAGGGGATCGACGGGCTGGTGCCAGCGGATCGTTTCTTTGAATCGGAGACCGAGCTGCGACCGGAGCTGGAGACGTCGCTGGGGGACGACCCTCACGGGGTCGCGCTGGCCGATCCGTCGCGGTCGCGTGTCTACCTCTTCGGTCGTATCGGCGAGCAGTCGGTTTCCTTGCACGGCGAACAAGGCCGGCTGGTGGTGTCGACGAACGAGGGTCCGGGGACGGAGCTGGACCTCGAGCAGCTGGGGATGCCGTCGCCGTCTCACACGCCGCCCTCCCCCGACTCACAACCTCTCACCACGAACTCACATCCCCTCTCACAGGAGACCCACGATGACGCCCGAAACCCCCGAAACAGAAGCGATCTCGCCGCCGATGCCGATGTACGCCGAGCCGAAGCGTCGCGACAAGAAACGCCGCTTCAGGAAGGTGCCGCCGATGCCGGTGTCGGTGCGGGCGCTGTGGGAGTCGGCGGGCGAGGAGGAGCGGGCGCTGGCTCACCGCCGGTGTGCGATGATCTTGGAGACGTGGCTGGGTCGGACGAGTCGTCCGGCGGCAGCCGAGGCACTCGAGATCACGCCGGTGCGTCTGTGGCAGCTCTCACAACGCGCGCTGGCAGGGATGCTGGCGGGGCTGGTGACGCAGCCGAGAACGCGTGGGAGAGTGACGATGGGCGACCCGGCGGACGACCCGAAGGTGCTGCGCAAGCGCATCGCGGACCTGGAGTCGGAACTCCTTGTGGCGACGGATCTGATCACGCTGCTGCGCGAGCTGCCGACGCATCGCGAGGCGGACACTGCGGCGGTGAAGAAGGTGAGAAGCGCGTCGCGGACGAAGGCGAAGAAGAAGAAACGCGCGGCGCGCCGCAAGGTGACGAAGACGAACTCGCCGCGTCGCGAGGTCGGGGAAAAAAAGGCGGCGACGGACGCGCCGACACCCGCTGGCGACGCGGATGGAAGTGGGCCGCTGGCTGGCTGAAGGGCGAGTCGGGTACGGAGGGCGATCGAGACTCGCGAGGCGACTCGGCGTGACGGTGCGGACGCTGGGCAACTGGGAGCGGCAGGCCTCGGAGCGAAGCGCGCCGCGCGCTCCGGGGCGGCCGCCGATCCCGCGCGCTGAGCGTCGCGCGGTGCTGTGGCGTGTCGCGCGGGCCGTGCGTCGTCTGGGACTGGTCGGGTGGCGCGTGATCGTCGCGGAGCTGGGTGCGGTCTCGCGGCGCGTGGTGTGCGAGATCCTGGCGGCGATGCGTGCACGGCGCGAGCGTCGACGGGCCGAGCACGAGGCGCGTGTGAGGATGCGGACGGACGTGCGGTCCGTCGGGACGATGTGGTGTCTCGACGCGACGCACGTCGGCCGCGAGCGTGACGGGACAGCGATCCTCGCGGAGGTGCTCCTCGATGCGACGAGCCGGAAGGTGCTCGCGGGGCAGGTCGGCGCGGCGTCGACGCAACGCGACATCATCGCGCTGCTGGAGGACGTCGCGCGACGCGAAGGCGGGCTGCCGCTGGTGCTGGTGAAGGACAACGGGTCGGCGTATGTCGGCCGCGACGTCGAGGTGTGGCTGGCCGAGCGCGGCGTGCTGCACCTCAAGAGCCTGCCGAGGACGCCGCAGCACAACGCAAAGGCCGAGCGAACGATCGGGCTGGTGAAGGAAGCCGGCGAAATCGGCGGCGATGCCGAGCCGATCACGACACGCTGTGACGCCGTCGAGGCCCTGCAGCGCGGGATCGACCGCCTGCACGCGCGCAAGCGCGCCGTGCTGGGCTGGCAGACCTCGCTCCAACGCCACGCGTCCGCCGATCGCTGGTACACTCACGCACGTCGAGCAGAGGTCGTCGAGGACGCACGTCGCGCCCTCGAAGACGCCCTCCAAGACACCGTCGGGCGCCGTGCCCGGCGCCGAGCTGAGCGCAAGGCCATCCTCGAGACACTCGTGAAGCACGGACTCATCACAATCACCCGAGGCGCGACGAAGCCACACGCCGTCAAATGCGAAGATGTTTTGTGAACGCAACAGCGGTCGGCGGCGTATTCCATGGTCACCCATTCATGAATACGTGTTACCGAGGGTACGGCGGAGATTGTGACGGGGCGGGCCAGCAGTGCTGTTACTCAAGTTCCGATGAACTGATTGAAAGCGGGTTTGGAGCTGGCACGCCAGATGCTTCGACACCTGCTGTAGGTACGGGTTCTGAAGGGGGATGTCTCTATGGGCCGGGGGCAGTCGTAGGTCATTTCTTCGACGATATGGCGGGAGCTGCTGTGCTCGAAGGTGTTGCCATCGGGATCGTCTACTGGAAGGTGTTTTAGTGATCACACGAAAACTGAAGATTGCCGCATTGATTGCGAGTGCTTGTCTCTTTTCATCGGCAATCCAGGCACAGAACGAGGGTGCGACTACGCGCGTCAGCTTGGGTTATGGGGGTGATCTGTTGCTGCCTGGAGGGTGGACTCAACTTGCAAAGCTAGGCGGGAAGCATGCGCTCACTTTTCGCACTCCCTCGATCAGCGCACGCCGCCCAAGCCAAATCTTGTGCCTAAATGTGGGGGCAGCATCGCCGGTCGTGCTGTATGAGCAGGGGGAGGACGATCTTGGGGTGGGCGTTGGGCAGCCGATGGCCTGGGCGCCGGATCGCGATGATGTTTACGCGTGGCTTGGAAGCAACGAGCAGCTTGTTGTGATCGAGCTCCCGACAGGGGAGGCGCGCTCGGTTACTGCCTTCCCCATAGCCTCCATGGGTTACAAGGGACAACGCGGCGTAGCGTGGTCTCCACCGGGGAAAGCAAGGTCTGTGTTGCGGCTAGGCGAAGATAGGGGTGTGCTGACCGTATTGGAGAAGAGCACCAACAAGGGATGGTTTCAAAAACCCTCGTTTCAGTATGGCATTGCCATTATTCGACCCGGCCATGATGCCGTACTCCGTGGTAGCAACGAGGGTTGGCAGGATGGCGACGTTTGGGACTGGGATGCATCGATCGTCGAGGAGGTTGCGTTCGTTGGAAAAGAACACGACGGCAAGCAATGTATTCGTGTGATGTCGTTCGCGGGCGAGGTAGTCGCATTAATACCTAACGAGGGTCCCGAGCACTGGCGAGCGCTAGAGTTGTCGCCGAGCGGCGATCTATTGCTGGTTGAAGATGCCGGTCCCGTGGCGGGGGGGCGTGAGTTCCGGATCCTAGATCCCCGGACGGGGGAGCGGGTTGGAGATCCTGTTGCAGGTCACTCATGCGCATGGTCTCCGGACGGAAATCGTATTGCATACTTGGATGGCTGGTCACTGAATATTCTCAACATCCACTCTCGCAGGGCTATAGAGGCGGCGAGCGTCTCACCGGTTAACGGTGACTCTGGACTACCCGCGTACTGGGAGGCCCCGGTCTGGTCCCCAGATGGATCGTGCATTGCTTTCAATTTGGGTGACGGAAGCTTCGTGCAAGTCTTGGACTTTTCTCAATCGCGTGTGTTGGTGCTGTTCGTCGCTGGACGCGGTATTAGCTGGTCACCTAAGGCACTCGCCTTCTCTCAGGCCATTAGTGTCGGCGAATGAGGTGTGCCTACCGTCCCTCCCGTAAACTCCATCCGCGTGCCTGATGGTGGCACTCGACCGATTTTAGCATGGGTGCCGTCGGTCATGAGTGGTGTCGTGGACGTCGAGGTGACGGGTTGAGTGCGCCGAATTGGCATCGCGGGCGTGCGCGGACGGACCCTGTCTGTCGCGAAGCTCGATCGTTGACCGCCGACTACGACTCAGGCGGCGCGTGTGTAGACGTGATGCAACCCGCCAAGCACACGGCGAGCTGTCACGTCTCCATCGGCTTCCGACCATCGCCGTCGTTTGACGGGGGCGTCCCCGTCGAGCGATTGATGACAGCGGTCGGCGTTGTAGTAAGCCGCGAACTCCTTCACGAGGCGCAGCAAGTGTCGCTCGTCGAACGGGATGACGTGATCGGTGCACTCGCGTCGGATGGTGCCGATGACGCGCTCGGCGTATCCGTTGCACCATGGGCTGGCCTTGGGCGTCACGACCTCCTCAAGTCCGAGCGCCTCTGCCTTCCGAGTGAAGACGTCGCCATAGATCTTGTCGCGGTCACGGATGAGGTGGGTGAGGTCAGGGGTGTCCTCATCGCCGACAGCTTCAACGAGCTGCTGAGCCGTCCATTCGGCGGTGGGATGTTCGGTGATGCCGACCTTCAAGATTCGACGCGAGCCGTGGTCCAAGACGACGAACACGTAGAGGTTCTTGAACGCGACGGTCGGCACGGTGAAGAAGTCGCAAGCGATCGTGCCGGCCATGTGATTGCGGACGAAGGTCGACCAGGTCTGGCTGCTGTCGCCTGGCCGATGTTTGACCATGTACTTCGCGACGGTGGTCTCGGCGACGTCATGCCCGAGCACCTTCAACTCGGCGGCGATCCGCGGTGCGCCCCAGAGGGCGTTCTCACGCGACAGCCGCTTGATCAACGCGACCAGCTCCCAGCCGATCGCCGGACGCCCGACTTTCTTCGGCTTCGATGCCCGTCGCCAGTACGCGCGCCAGCCCGCGCGGTGCCACTTCACGACGGTGTCGGGCTTCACGATGAGCAGCGTCTCGCGCCAGGTGTCGAGCGCGCGGACCATGCCGATCCAGAAGACGCGGTCGCGGTCGTCGAGCTTCGGGCGCTTGACGGAGCGCCGGAGCACGGCGAGCTGCTGGCGAAGGGCGATGTTCTCCAGAGCGAGCCGTCGGCGGTCGGCAAGCAGCGCGCGCACCGCGAACAGGACGTGGCTGAGGGGCGACATCGCCCGATCGTAGCGCGCTCACGGACCCTCTTGGCGTTTCATGAGGCCTCGGTTACCGTCGACGTAAACCCATGGTGGGCAACGCGTTGGAGTTTACGGGAGGCACAGGCACAGCTCACGGATCGAGATCGAAGATAGAGACGTGGCCGGCGTTCCCGGAGCCGCCGATGTCGGAGCTGGAGGCGCCGGACACAATCTCCATCTCACCGTCGCCGTCGATGTCGACGACGGTCATCTGCCAGCCGAAGAGCGCGCCGCACTCGGGTGCCTTGTCGCGGATGCGATGGAACGTCGAGAAGTACGGCCCAAGCGCAGCATAGATCACACCTTCAGGCGGCAGCGACGGACAGTCGAGATCACCGTTGAACACATCACTCACGAGCAGGTCACGCAGCCCGTCGCCGTTCACGTCGCCCGAGGTCATCCAGAGGCCGAAGCCGTCGGCCGCCGTGTTGAACTCGGGATGCTCCATGAGCACGTGGTCGTCGAAACCCGGCCCCCAGAAGATGTAGGCACGCCCATTATCGTCAGCCGTCGCGATGTCAACGAGACCGTCGGCGTCGAAGTCGTCGAGGATGAGGTCGTCGCCGAAACGTGAGTTGAAGCCTTGGGGGTTCGGGTTGTCGAGCGTGAGAAGGTGTGTGAACGTCGGGCCTTCGAAGACGTGGATGCGCCCGAGGTTCACCTCGCCGTCGTAGTCCTCACGGCCGCTCCCCGCGACGAGATCCTCGATACCGTCTCCCGTGATGTCCGCGATGGCAACTCGTGAGCCGAAGAAGTCGTCGGCGTGTGGATCGGGGCTCTGCACGACCTCGACGGAAGTGAAGCCGGGTCCGCGGTACACCTCTACTCGGCCCGCCTTCGCCAGTCCGCCCACGGACGCGGATGACACACTTGCGGCGAGATCGGTCTCGCCGTCCGCATCGAGGTGGCCGACCGCAAAGAACCGCCCGAAGTTCGCGTACGCGATGTTCGACACGGGAGCCTCGATCGAGAACGACGGTGTCGGTGAGAACGCGGCTCCACCGAGATAGACATGGATCGACGGTCGGAACGACGGCGACGGAGACGTGGAGCCCTGAGGGAACGGCTCTCCGATCATTAAGTCATCGATGCCGTCTCCGTCGAGATCCTCGATCACGGCGCTCGTGCCGAAGAACCCGAAGTCATACGATGTGCTCGGGGAGATCGTGACCGACGCCGAGAAATCGGGTCCGAAGAGGACGTAGGCCTGGCCGGCCCACATTTCGCCCTGCACCTCTTCGCGCCACGCCGTGACGGCGAGATCGAGATGCCCGTCGTCATCCAGATCTCCGACGGCGTGTCGGTCCCCGAACTCGGCACTCGTTCCGAGGATCGGCGAGAGCACGATCGTCGCCTGCGATGGCTCGGCATAGAGCGGGTCGAGCGGCACCGTCGCGGGATTGCTGAGCGCTCCACCCACGAGCGCCTGACACACGATCGGCACGCCCGCGACTGAAGCATCGAAGGGCGGGAGCATGGCGGGCACATCGAGGCGCCCGCCCGAGGGAATCGGCCCCAGCCCGATCAGGCTCACGAGCGACCCGATCCAGTAGTCACCCTTCGACGACGACAGCGGCGCGAGCAAAGGGTCGAGACCCACCGCGAGCAAAGGCGTCGCGCCCACGTCATCCTCGTCGACGACGTACAGCGTGATCTCCCCATCAAACACGGGCTGACCCACGACGAGGAGACGCGGGTCTTCGGCCGCGACGAACGACGCGAAAAGAATAAAGGTGATGGCGAGCCGCATGATGTCTGTCCTGGAGTTCTTCGGTCGATCACGCATTCGGATCATACTCGTCGGCGCCGATGTCGGGCTCATCGCCATTCGTCCCATCGCCGTCGATCTCGCGATCGTCACCGTCGAAGTCTTCCGCGGGGAGACTTGCGAGAGATGCGTCCCCGGCATCAACACAAGGAGACGTGCTCAGCAGATGGTAGTCATCAGTCGATGGACTCACGAAGAGCGGGTCGCAGGTGATGTTGCCGTCACTCGTCGGGTCGGAATCACAAGGACTTGACGTGAACAGAAGCTGCCAGCAAGAGTCGGTGATATCCGTATCGACATCCGGGGACCAGTCTTCATTAATGTCGTACTGATCGCCGCCTCCGTTGTTCCCATACACGATACTGTTCGCGATCACATCTGGATGAGGGCCACCCCCTCCCGTACCGATGTCGCCCTCGAAGAAGTAGCTGAAGCTGTCGTTGTCCGCGATTGTGTTGTGGATATGGTCGACTTGAGGAGTAGAGTTCTCGTCGAAGTCGCGATAGTGAACGCCGTACTCACACCCCACAAAAATGTTATTGAAGAGTGGGGCGTTGATGTAGGAGTTCTTGGTGGGGTCGGGACTTGCTGGTGCATTGAAGTCGAGTTCGAGAGCCGCGCCGCCGCAATCGATGATCAGATTCGCTGACACGTCCAAGAATGCGAGATTGGGAGTACCACTTCCGGTACCATCCGCCGAAATCCTGAAGCCGCTTTTCGCGCATCCGCGGATCTCACAGTCACGAACGTACGTCCCCGCCAAGATTCGGGGGTTCTCTCCGCCGCCCGCCACGAGATCGAAGTCGATCCCGTAATCAAAGTCTTCGGTGGAATCAGATCCATCTACAAGAAGATTGCGGATGAAGAACTTGAACCGACCATCCTCCCCACTATTTACAGTAAAGCGCAATCCGAACTCTGCTGAATCGCCCCCCTCGAGCAAGATCTCCGTGTCACGTATAGAGTAGGCGGGCGCCGCGGAACCGTCGGTCGTGTCGCCAACGGTGTATTCGATGCCACCCCGTTCGGTCGCGTAGATCGTCGTATCCGAAATGGAAAACGTCGACGTCAAATCGGACGCGGTTGTTGCGGTTTCTATCGCGATCGCCGGACGGCCACTGGCGCCCGACGCGTTCATCTCTGAGCGCTCTATCGTGCATTCATCCATGAACGCGCGGTTGACTCGCTTTTCTGAGCCGACCACGACACGGACCGCGCTTGGTGCATCCTTACCCGTACTATCTTCGCCCACGAAGTAGAGCCTCGTGAATGAGATGTCCTGCCGATTCGTCGTCGAAGCATCGACCAGGAAGAGTTGCTCGACCGAACCGTCGTCGATGTCCCCGCCGATGCGAGGCCAGTTCGCGGGAGTCGAATTATCGGCTACAAGCGTCACGTCGTCGGTAACAGAGAGCGGGTAGCCGCCGCCCGTATAGCTCGTCTCGTGAGCTTGCGTGTAGTTGCCGGCTCGAAGCCGGACCTCGACGTCCCCGGAGGTCGATGCCGCAGCAACAAGCCCGCGGCTGATCGTCTTGAAGGGAAGCGCGGAGGTGCCAGCGTCTGTGTCGTCTCCACTTTCCGCATCGACGTAGTACGTAGTCGTCGTAAGTGCAGTTGCCGCATCACTACGCACACCCAAAATGGATAGCGCGGCCGCGATCAAGCAGGCGGGGATATGCTGATTCATCTTCTTCTCCGGTATAGGTATTCGAGTGCAGTCACGCGATCGCAGCCCGCCGTATTTCTTCCCTTAATGTAGTTTGATCGTAGTGCAGATGTGACTGTCTGTCAATTCGACAGTGATATAGGGCGGCTTGGGCCAGGCCGACGCCGTACGCGAGGTTCCCAGCGAAGGCGTGATCGGAACGGGCGGAGGGTCGACGTGGATGATGACGTCACTCGTGCTCATGAAGGAAGGCGTGACGTTCGGGGAGGTGACGAAGGACGTCGACGGCAGCGGCGGCCCCCGCGCGTAGGTGGCACAGGACTGTGAGGTGATGGGCTTGCTCGTCCCCGTAGACCGCTCGTGGTAGGACGCCATCGCCGCGCTCGACGAGATGCGCGAGCCCGGCATCTCGCGCCGCGTGTCCCTCACCCGCGGCCGCCAGGCCGATGCCGCAAGGGTCCACGATGAGCGGAGTCTCGCGCGAATCGCGGTCAGACTTCGACCTTGGTGCCCAACCGAGCGTCGCAGTGCGGCGAGCTGCTCGCGGAGGGCGAGGCTCTCAAGGGGAAGCCGGCGGCGGTCTGCGAGCGCGCGCAGCGCGAACAAGACGTGGGTGAGGGTCGACAGCTCGTGATCGTAGTCGCTCGATCGCCGCAGCATCGCCGATCGCCTCAGCTCAGCAGGCGCTCAAGGTCGCGATACCCGCTCAGGACTCGGACGATGACAAGAGGCTCGGACTGCGGTCGATAGACCACGAGGTACGAGTGCACCGACCAGAGCCGCAGATCGCCGGGCACGCCCGGGCGTTGATGTCCGACCATCGGGAGTTCAACAAGGCGGTCCATCGCCGCGCGCAGGTCGGCCAGGACCTTCCGTGCGGCACGAGGACTGTCCGTCGCGATGAACTCGACGATGTCCTTGAGGTCAGCGTCCGCGTCCCGACTCAGGAAGTAGCGAGTCACTCGCCGGGGCGCTCCTGTTCGAGCTGCCGGATCCGCGCTTCGAGTCGGTCGAACGCCTCGTCTCCGTCGATGAGGGGGCCTTCTTCGGCGCTGCGTACCCCCTGCGCGATCTGTTTGCGGAGCTCCTCCTCACGGATCGCGTTGAGGTGGTCCTGCTGGGCGAGGAGCCGCAGGGCATCGCGGATCACCTCGCTGGCCGAGGCGTACAGTCCGGACTCGACCTTTCGGCGGACGAGTTCGGCGAGGTCGTTGGTGAGCGAGACGTTCATGCTGTCGAGAGTAGACGAGGTGGGGGTGTTGTCAAGGAATGGCAAAGCCTGTTATCGGCGGCACGCAGCGACAACCGTTTGAATCGGTCCCGCCCGGTATCGCCCCGGACCCTGCAAACGGGCCGCGCCGCGTAGGGCCATCGCTACTTGCCCTCGAAACGCCTGTTTCCGGCTCGATCCTGGGTTTGCAAAACGGTCCCGCCCGGGGAACCACGGTTGCAAATCGAGCGCGAGAGCCGGTTTGGCGGGGTGCGTGGATCGGGCGATGCGTTGGGATATCGTGCGAGAATCGACGATCCGTGAAGTGGGTTTGTAGCGTCCTGAGCGGGTGTGCGGCCAGGACCGATCGCGAACTTCGAATGCCAGGCTCTGCTGGCTCTCGGGAAGAGGGCCGTGGGGGCGGGTGACCGGGAGTGCGAGCCCTCGGTGGACGGGGGTGACGGGGCCTCAGCGGATGCTGACGGAGCCCACGAGTCTCTCCGCCTGCTGCGCCGAGTGTCTCCTCATCCGGCCTGGGTTACCGTCGACGAAAACCACACCCTCCGTCGCATGAAGCGAGAAACCGCCCTCGCCGCTTTAGCAATAAGCTGGGCGCATGGGATAGAACGACAGAGGGCTGCTCAGAAGAAGGCGTGATCCCTTGCTCAGATCGTGTGATGCCTTCTTGACTCACGGTGGAGCGATACATTGACCCTTGTAGACCTCGTTGCAGCGCGCTTCAACTGGTTAAGGAAGTACGATGCGTCGATCACTCAGATTTTCTGCATCATCGGCCCTCAACTCTTCCTTTGCGCACTCGTGACGACTGCCATCTTCGCTATTGTCACGTTCGGGGGTGTGCCATGGTATCTACTCGTGTTCGGGGCGGCGCCGCTTCTTGAAACGAACCTCGCCAGATGGAAGGGCTCATGGCTCCATCGATTGTGGATGGCGTTAAAAGTACCAGTAGTGGCGATCGGTGGTGCACCTTTAACACTTGATCCAATTCGCCAACTGGTCGAAGGGGTGGAGTCTCGAGTCTTTCAACGCACAAGCGAGCCCTCCGCGCGTCTTGTTGCAACAACATTCCGTGTTCTTTTCGCGGCGGCCGGACCCGCTTGTTGGTATCTCGCAGATGCGCATGACAAGCACCTCGAGACAATGAACATAGTATCAGTGGTTCTGTGCGGCGTTGCCGTATGGGCAGCCCTGGTCCACCAGGATATCAAGTATGCCGCTCATGCACTGCCGCCTATCGCTTCGGCCTTAGCGCTCAGTGCAACCGGCCATCCCGCAGATGGATCTCTCTGGTTCCTATTCACCAACCTCGCCGTGTACTGCTTCTTGGCTTTGGCGGAGCGTAACACTCGCGCGCTCATGACAGTGACACCTGCCGCGGATGCGCTAGGAATGCCACCGTGTCTTTCCCTTGGTCGGCTTGAGGATGCCGCCCAGGGCGCAGTGGTCGGAGTGTCTCGTGTCGCAGTGAGAGTGATGGTTGTTGTCTTTGCGCTTCCACTATTGGCATCTAACCACGTAGGTTTTCCAGATGGGCTCGAACCATTTGCGTACATACGGATGACTCTTGATAGTGTCTTCCTTGCTGCGATCGACGAACTCACGCCGTTCAGCCGCTTCGGTGGCTTGCCCGACGGCGCGTCGTCGATGGCTACCGCATACAGCGCCTTGGGCGTGGGGATGCTCACGGCCGTGACTTTCTATGCTCTCAAAGTCATGCGAGATCAGCGAAGGTTTCGCGCGGCTGTCGCACATTGGCAAGATGCCGCGCCCCCGAAGAGAGCTGATGCGCTCAATGACTGGTTGAACGCAGTGCGCACGTTAGACGATTGCTGGCTTCTCCGTAGCTACCGAGACGAGATGGACTTCCTCTCCTTCGTCTCACGCATTGGCTCCAGAAAGCGCCAAGCTCGCATCGTCGCCATCAACATGTATGACGAGAACCCATTGATGCTTCGCCGCCTTCACGGAAGTGTTAGGTCGATTGCAAAGCAGGATCGAGACAATGCTGTAGGTCGGTGATCGCCCTATGCTCTCTAGCATTGATCTTCTCAGGTGGATCCTGGGGCGTTGGTGCATGCATCCGACGAAGTGCGCTTACGCGGCCATCTGGCGGGTAATCAGATCGTGGGGGACAACCCGCGTTACCGTCGACGAAACCCGTGGTGGTTAGCGCGTCCGAGTTTACGGGAGGCACAGTCGACATGACCCGATCGTAGCCCGTTAACAGTAAGCGTCCGGCCGTCCCATCTTGCGTGACTCTCGGCGATGACGATGCTGCTCGCTCACTTCTCGGAGAAGAGCGATGTCACGAGCGTCGGAGATGCAGCGGATGATCGCGCGTTGGGAGTCGTCGGGGCTTTCGCAGCG
>JAJDEO010000002.1 GCA_029259745.1 Planctomycetota bacterium | reverse complement strand
GGCCGCCGGGCTCGATGTGCGCCGGGGTGGCAAGGTCGCCACGGCCAAGGCGCTCGAAGCCGACCTGTCGACCGAGCAGATCAAGGTGCTCAATACGTGGGCCGACTTCATCGAGGAACACAGACTCCTCGTCGTGGTCGGGCACGCGCCGGCACTCGTGATCAGCGCCACGTCCGAGTCCATCGCCGACCAAGCGTCGAAGATCATGGACGACGCGCACCGACTCATCGACGGGGTCGTCCCCCTCGTCGACGGCCGCGATCCGGGGCCCGTGACAGCGTTCATGATCGACTACGAACGCCATCGCGACAACCTGCAGATCGACCTCGTCGCCAAGCTCATCGAGCACGGCGACCTCGACGAGCGTTCGCTCGACACGATGCGTGAAGATCCCGCGAGTTTGATGATGCGCGGCCTTCCCGGCTTCATCCAGTTCACCTGGGACATGGCCGGGGATGCCTCGGCGGGCGACGACGAGTTCCGCGTCGCCAACGAGGTGGCGAACAAGTACACCCAGTGCCTCGTGACGACCCGCCTCGGTCCCACGCCGGACACGCTTCGCTGGGGTCTCGGGTTCGTGGCGGAGATGGCGCTCTTCAAGTCGGTCTACATGTTCAACGCCACGGGCTTCGTGTCTTCGGGCGACCACTTCGACTGGCACACCCGCACGCGCCAGTACCTCGAGAAGCGGCGCTCGGCTTGGTCGTTCGGCGACGACATGCTCGATGAGGAGGTTGCCGGAACGGCGGAGGGCAGCCAGATGATCACCTGGGGTGGGCTCGAGTACCTGCGTGCCGAGCACCCTGACCGGCTGGCAACCCTGCTCGGCGACCTTGGTGAGGCGCAGCGCAACGCCAGCAAGTGGTCGACCGTCTTTCGCGTTCCCTTCGAAGAGGTCGATGCCCTCATCGACAAGGCCTTCGATGGCATCGAGAAGAAGAAGGTCCTGACGTACCTCAAGGAAGCCCGCGGCTAAATCGCCGGCCGACACCGCCAGCATGGGCACGTCACCGTGCTCGTCCCGTCGCCGGCGAGCCTCATGCTCATGGGCTTCATGGGCTCCTCCCGCGGCGCGACCACGACGCGACAAAACGGCTTCGCGCGAGGCAGGATGCGTTGCTGGACCGGCGCCGACACCCTAGACACCCACGTCGTCGCGCTGGGACCCGCCTCGGGCCCACTTGACCCCCGTCTGGCGCCCCTCTAGGGTTGCGCGACCGAGACGATGTTTCCCGTGTGATGCCCAGGAGTCGGTCGATGACCCGCGTCGGAACCTGTCAGGACTGCGGTGCGAAGTACAAGATCCCCGACTCCGTCAAAGCCACGAAGGCGAAGTGCAAGAAGTGCGAGGGGGTCGTCGTGATCCCTCCCGCAGCTGCTGCCGCCGGTGTGGCCCCCACGTCGAAGCCGGCCGCGGCCCCGAGGGCCAAGACCGCGGCGCCGTCCAAGAGCGCCGCGGCACCGACCAAGCGCGCACCGGCGGCAAAGTCCGCCAAGTCGGCGCGCTCCGGCGCAAAGCGCTCGGGCGGTGCCTCGAAGAGCAAGCGCACGTCCGGCGGACGCTCAGGCGGCAAGAGCAAGCGCGGCGGCTCGAAAGACTCGAAGTCGCCTCTGCCGATGGTGCTCGGCATCGTCGCGCTGATCGCCATCGCGTTCGGCGTCTGGTGGTTCGCCTTCCGGGATGACGGCACGGCGGCGAACACCACCGACACCACCGTCGCGACGAGCGACGACGGCACCGACACGGATGCCGGCACAGACGCTGCGGCAGAGGCCCCGGCACCGGCCGCCGCAGCAGCCCCCGCCCCCGACGACGCGAACGACGGTGACGACGCCGCCGCAGCGGCCGCCCCGGCAGCAGCGCCGGCAGCGACAGCGAAGCCCGTCGACGATGGGCCGTACGACCCGGTCATCACCTTCGATGAAGTGCCCCCGGTGCCGGGCACGACGGCCGAACAGGTTGCAGCCTGGCAGACGCTCCTTCACGACACGTTCCTCGACCCGCCGCACCCCAAGGTGCAGAAGCAGATGATCGCGGAGCTCGAGGAGATCGACATCGTCGACATGACGCCCGCAATCATGAACTCGCTGCGCGGCCTCGACATCTCCGACTCGATCACCATCCGCGACTCGTACGAGCTCGTGAAGTGGTGGCAGAACCGCACAGCGAACACACCGCAGTTCACGTGGGTTGGCGACGCGACGCGCACCGGCCAGGACGACATCGACCTCAAGATCAAGACGATCAACTCGCTGACCGGCTGGTGGAACGGCTACAACAACGACGCCGAAAAACTCGACCAGCTCCGCGAGAAGATCGCCGACCGCCTCGCCTCGCAGGGCTGAGCTCACTCGAGGCTCGACGACGAGCGGTCCCCTTGCGAGCGGTCCCCTTGGGTTCCTGCGTGGGTGGTCCCCTTACGTGCGAGACGAGATGAGTTCGCCGCGCCGAGGCCCGATCGTTGTGCCACGCGATCACTCGGGCCTTGAGATCACTCGGGCCCTGCGCAGCATCCCCACTGCGCGATGATCCGCGGCTTTGCAATCACTCGCGCAGCCATGACTGACTCCCCGATAAGCTCGCGTCGCGGGTGACTGGCCAGCCGAGATGACGAGACGACCGGATCCTTCCGAGCGACGCGTCAGCCCAACTCGGAAGGCGGAGTGCCGTCGTCAGGGATCTCGCCCGTCACCGGTTGCACTTCGACACCGCGCTCGGACAGGTAGTGAACGGCGTTGTCGATGTCCGATTCTGAACCGTGCAGCTCAAGATACACGAGCCCGATGTCGTCACTGATCGTCGCGCCACGGATGTTCGGCATGACGTCGAAGTCGCGGCCCAAATTGTAGAGCAGCGGCTCCCGGATCAGAGCCTTCGGAAACGTGCAGTGGATGATGCGGGAAGCGGCCATGGCTGATCAGCCCGGACTTCTCACCAGGAGGGTCGCAGAATGCAGAGGTTCGGGCTGGCCAACGCAGCACCAGCGCGTACCGCCGCGATCCCAGCCGGACCTGGTGAGAAATCCGGGCTAGGGCACTCGAAGCGATTAGATCGATACCCTAGCGATCAAGACGAGCGTGAGCTACTGCTCAACGCCGAGCAGCAACGGGTTTGTGGACGTGAGATGCGGCCCCGGTGCGATTGCCTGGAGCACCCACTCCGTCGGTCCGAGCGTGGCCGGAACGTTCGTTGTGAGTGTCCCGCGGCCGAGTGCGTCCGTCACGATGATCAGGTACGGAGCCGCGACCAGCGTCGCCGTCAGCACAGCATCGTCGACCAGGACGAGCCCGCCCCACCCGCCCAGCGGGATCGTCACCCCCGTCGAGAGTGCTGTCGACGCCACGAGCAAGAACGCCGAGTTGCTCGGAGCCCCCGTCACTTCCACGGTCACGTCGTCACCGGCCGTGACCGTGGATACCTCGACCGCGAGTGTCGGATAGCTCGTGCGCTTGACCGTCAGAGCATCGAGCTCGCCGCCCCCGTCGAATCCGAAGTCGGCTTCTTCATGCGCGCCGATGAGCGAGCCGCCGTTGGCCGTCGAGATCACCGTTCCGTCATCCGAGGAAGGGCTCTGGACGCAGAACAGGAGCGCTCCGGTCTCGGGATCACGTGCCAACCCCTTCGTGTCGCCCGAGGCCGTGGCATTGCCGAGGGCCTGGTTGACCATCGCCGTCACCTCCGATTCCGTGAAGATGATCGTCGCTGCATTGGCGCCCGCGACCCAACACAAGATGTCGCCGTCGCCGATCGTGCCCGCGGTGTCGCCCGAGAGGAACGTCGACGTTTCGTCCTCGGCCAACGAGAAGTACACGGTGCCATCGGCGTCGAGCTGGAATGCGTCGACGTCGAGGTCGGCATCGACGCCCGTCACCACTCCGAAGGCGGCCTCGGGAATGAAGACGCTGAGGGTGCCGTTCTCGAAACGCAGGACGTCTCCGTCTTGGAAGCCATGCTCGTTCGAGAGTAGTGAGAGATAGAAGGAATCGGGGGCCGGGCCGGCGAGGCCGTGATCGTGGAAGGCGTCAATATCCCCCAACATGGCGTTGCCCGCCCACAGCGCAAGCGCTTCGGATGGCAGGGCCACGCGAGCCACTTCGCCGTCGCTGTGAACGAGGATGTCTTCGTCGCGAACGGTTGCTCCCGCCACGGTGTCGTCTGACGAGAGTGAAACGTAGACGTCGAATGTCTGAGCCGAGGACGTCGGGGTAAGGAAGAGTGCGGCGGCACCCACGACAAGCGTGGACGCAGCGGTGAACGAGTGATGCATGGTTCATCTCCGGTGTAAGGAACGGCCCTCGCAGCCGAGGGCACGGGAGATGAGTCGTGTGGCACGAGCTGGTGTTACGTGGACCAGCGCAGGGAGAGTGGCATGATCTCGGCGATCGTCTCGGCTCCGAGCAGCCCCGCGATGAGCCGGTCGACACCGAGCGCCATACCGACGCAAGGCGGCAGCCCATCGCGCGCGAGGTCATGCAGGAATGCCTCATCGATGGGAGGCATGTCTGGGCACGCTTCGCGCTCGGCGCTCCAACGCCTGTGGTGCTCTGCAGGGTCGCTGAGTTCGACGTATCCGTTCGCGATCTCGATCCCGTCGAGATAAGCCTCGACGCGTTGACAGACACGCGGGTCGGCTGCATCGAGTTCGGCCAACGCCGACATGCACGCCGGGTAGCCCTGCAGAAAAGTGAATCCGGATTGGCGACGTAACGCGGGCTCGATTCGCTCGACAACCACTCGGGAAAAGAGTGTCACGAGATCATCGGCGACACCGCACCCCTCGATCCCCGCGCGCTGCGCCTCGACTGCAAAGCCAGGCCCATCGCCATCGAGCAAGGGATCGAGCGACACGCCCGCCCAGAGCCGAGCCGCCTCATGAACACTGACAGACCGCGTCACCGACGGCGGTGCGACACCCAACGCGTCCGCCATGCGGGTCGCCCAGCGACAGACGTCGGCGACGAGCTCGTCGAGATCCGACCCCGGTCGGTACCACTCGAGCATCGTGAAGACGGGCTGGTGGTGCGTCGACAACTCCTCGCGTCCGCCGCGAAACACCGGGCCGAGCGAGTAGACGTGCGACAGGCCCGCGCAAACCAGCCGTTTGAGGGCGAGTTCGGGGGAAGTCTGCAGGAACAGCGGCGCGTCGAAGCCTGGCATGTCGAGCCGAGGTGGCACGAGATGGGCGTCTTGACCGGACGCGGGCCCAGCAACGGGAACGTCGGCCTCGAGAAAGCCGTCGTCCTCGAGCGCGCGACGCAGGGCCGACAGAGCGGCCGAGCGTTGGCGGACGCACCCTACCGGCGAGGGATGCCGGTCGAGACTCCAGCGCCCCGTCATGGAGATGCGTCGATCTCAGCCGGCGGCTCGCAGAGCAGGCGATGGATGCGGATCAAGCGCTCGGCGCGCCCGTGGAGATCAGGGCGGGCTGGTGTGCGCACCGAACCGATCACGAGTTCTTCTTGGTTCATACGGTTGAGGCCCCGCACGAGCGACTGCGCATCACCGAGAAGCACGACGGCTTCGTCGTCTGCCTGGCGCCAGATCTCCGCGCGCCGGTACACCGCGTACACACCGACGACGACGAGTGCGAGCGCGCCGACGCCGAGGCCGGCACCGCTCCCGACGAACTCGGCGAGCAGCGCCCCGATGACGAGCGCGCCGACGACCGCGCCGACGACACGCGCTCTGAGCGCACGCAAGCGGCGGCGCTCGAGCACTGTCATCACGAGCAACGCGCTGGCGTCGTCGGGTGGACATCTGTCAACGACAGCCTCGGACACATCGAGCGTCGCACCTTCCCAATGGAACCACGATCCGCGCCGAGGGTCGCGCGGAACGACACGTGCGCGTAATCCTGCCAGCCCTACCTTCGCAGCGGCGGCTTCGAGGGCGCTGAGGTCGAGCGTGTCGTGCGAAGTCATGGCGAGGCGAGACGCAACAGCGTCACGGGTAGATCTTGTTGAGCATGCGTGGGAAAGGGATGCACTCGCGGATGTGCTGAGTGCCGCAGATCCAAGCGACCACGCGCTCGAGCCCCATGCCGAAGCCGCCGTGTGGCACCGTGCCGTAACGACGCAAGTCGAGATACCACTCGAAGTCGGCACGCGGAAGGTCGTGTTCGGCGATCTGCTTCTCGAGGAACTCGAGATCGGCAGAGCGTTCGCTGCCCCCGATGATCTCGCCGTATCCCTCTGGCGCGATCATGTCGAGCGAGAGGGTCAGGCGCTCGTCCGAGGGGTCGCGCTTCATGTAGAAGGCCTTGAACGACGCCGGATAGCGATGGATGAGAATGGGCTTGTCCGATGTCGACGAAAGGTAGTCCTCGTCCGGGGCACCGAAGTCTTCGCCCCACGGCACCTCGCGCCCCGCGGCACCGAGCTTCTCGATCGCTTCGGTATACGTCATCCGCGGGAAAGGCGGCACGACGGCCTCGAGCTTCGAGACGTCACGCTCGAGGGCCTCGAGTTCGGGGCGACAATCGGCAAGGACATCACTGACGATGGTCGCGATGTACTCCTCGGCGATGTCCATCACGTCGTCGAGCTCGGCGTAGGCGATCTCCGGCTCGACCATCCAGAACTCGGTGAGATGTCGACGCGTCTTCGACTTCTCGGCGCGGAATGCCGGACCGAAGACGTAGACCTTCCCAAGGGCCATCGCCCCGGCCTCACCGTAGAGCTGTCCGCTTTGAGTGAGGTACGCCGGTTCACCAAAGTAGTCGACCTCGAACAGCGTCGAGGTGCCCTCGCACGCCGCGGGCGTGAACATCGGCGCGTCGAGGCAGACGTAGCCGCGGCTGTCGAAGTAGTCGCGAATCGACTTGATGATGCGAGCGCGGATACGCAGCGTTGCCGCCTGCTTGCTGGACCGCAACCAGAGGTGCCGATGCTGCATCAAGAAGCCGGTCGAGTGCTCCTTGTTCGTGATCGGATACTCGGCCGCTTCACCGACGATGCGCGCCGCGTCGACGCTCATCTCGACGCCGCCGGGGCTGCGCTCGTCGGCTTTGACCGTTCCGGACACTTCGAGCGACGACTCGTTCGGCAAGCGCTTCAGTGCTTCGAAGAGGTCGTCGTCAAGCGTGCCCTTGCGCACGACACACTGGACGATCCCGCTCCCGTCGCGCACTTGCAGGAACAGCAACTTGCCCGACGAGCGACAGTTGGACAGCCAGCCCTGCACGCGGACGTTGGACGCCACGTGCTCCGCGAGGTCGCGGACACGGGCGATGGTCGAGGACAGGGTTGTCGTGGGTTCGACGGTCATGGGATCGACGGTCACTTGGGAAACAGGTCGATACGGCACAAGACGCCGGACGACACAGGGCGCCGGCAGGCTGACATCCGCGTGGAGGTCTCGGGTAGGTGCACCTCTCGATGCGCCGCACGCTCCTCCTCGCGCAAGCCTACGCAATCACGGAAACGCGGAGTAGGCCGCCCGAACGCTCTCCTTGCGTACGACCCCGTCGGCAAGCACCACGTGCCCTTTGTGCATGACCCCGTCCCTACGAGCCTCGAAGGCCAGCGAACCGCTCCGTCCCTCCACGTGACTCCTCTCAGTGAGGAGCCGCACCGCCTCGAACCCACGCTCTCGAAGGTGGCGGGCCGCGACGATCGAGATGTCCTCGAGTGGCACATCCGCGCCTTTCGAAGCCGCGGCCTGAAGGGTTGCACCCCAATCTCGGACCAGCTTGCCCTGCTGGTCGATCCGGCCTCCGAGATCGTCGACGCGCCCGGCCAGACGCACCTGCGCTTCGGCCGACTCGGCCAACTGAGCGCGCAACCGCTCGTGTAGGTCGCGCCCCTGCAGGTCGGCGGCGAGCGCCTCGATCGAGGCTGGGAGCTCCGCCAGCGGCAAAAGCGAGTCGACCGATGCCTCGAGGGCACGCACTCGCGCACTCAGGCGCACGACGAGCCACGCCAGCGCCGCCAAGACGAGGACGATGCCAAGGGCCAGGAGCGTGGCCTCATCGAGCGGGACTTCGGCTGTTTCTTGCACGAGCACCATGAACGCATGATTGCTGTCGGCTCGGTCGGGTTCAATGCGACGGTCCTCGGGAAGGCGTCACATCGACCAGTCTCGGAGCGATTGCAGGCCCCGACGGCCCACTCGCCCGAGCGGACATCGCGTCACCCAGGGATCGCCTGCGCCGGCTCGTTCGGCGACCATCGCGGCGCATCCCGACGATCTGCAAACGGGCGGGTGTCGGAGCATCGGTCGAAACGTCCCTTGGGTGATCCTCCCGTGTGCCCCTACAATCCCCCGCTCGCCGCCGCCATTGCTCGGAGCCGTTGATGAAACCATCCACGATCATCGGTCTGTTGCTCGGCGTCGCGCTCGTCGTGGCCCTGCTCGGGCCGAGCGCGGACCGCGACCTGCTCGCCTCACAAGGGTTCTCGAAGCTGTTGGGCGGTGAGGCCGTGGAGCTGCGGGATGGCGGCATCGAGGGCGTCGAGGACTCCTTCCTCCTCGCGCTGCAGGAACGCGTCGATGCCGCGGGTGGCGCGACCGTTGCTGCCACGCTCCGGTATGCCGACGGCGTGGCGACGGAGGCCTTCGAGCGTTCATGGAACTCGGGCCTCAACACCTACAACTCGTGGCGCGCCGGCGAAGGGCTGTCGACGCTCAGTCGCGCCGACGTCGGGACGGCCGGGGCCCTCGCCCTCACGATCGACATCGGATTTCTCCCCGCGGGGACGGCGCCGGCTCTCGGCGCCTTCGAGCCCGGAGGCGACGACGTCGGCTACCTCGTCACATTCGAGGATGGCACGCAGCGCTCCTCACCGCAGACTTGGGACGTCCCCGGGCGTGAGGCGTTGCTGCCTCCGCTGCTGGCGATCCTCGTCGCGCTCGCATTCCGGCAGGTGTTGGTGGCGCTGTTCGTCGGCATCCTCGTGGGCGCCACGATCGCCGCGGCAGGTGGCGATACGAGCATCACGGGCTTTCTCGCGGCGCTCCCGCAGGGCTTCGTCGACGTCTTCCGCGTGTACCTCTGGAGCGAACTGACCGACACGTTCCGCGTCGAGGTGCTCGGCTTCGTCATCGCGCTTGTCGCGATGGTCGGGATCATGAGCAAGAGCGGCGGCGTGCAAGGGCTCGTCAACCTGCTGCTCGTCTTCGCGCGCACGGTGCGTTCGACCCTGCTCGTCACGTGGGGCATGGGCATCCTGATCTTCTTCGACGACTACGCGAACTGCTTGCTCGTCGGCAACACCATGCGCCCGCTCACCGACCGGCTGCGCATCAGCCGCGAGAAGCTCGCATACATCGTCGACAGTACGGCGGCACCGATCGCCGGCATATCGATCCTGTCGACGTGGATCGCGTTCGAGGTCTCGACGTTCAGCGCACAGCTGCCCGGGATCGGACTCGCGGAGTCAGAGGCATACAGCGTCTTCATCCAGACGATTCCGTTCCGCTTCTATTGCATCTTCACGATCTGCGCGGTCTTCATCGGCATCGTCATGCGCCGTGACTGGGGTCCGATGCTCGCCGCCGAGATCCGCGCTCGCGAGACCGGCGCCGTCGTGCGCCCCGGCGGTCTCCCGATGGTGAGCGACGAGGCCACGAGCATCGCGCAGAAGGAGTCGATGACGCCGCGTTGGTGGCGTGGCGCGCTCCCGATCGCCACGGTCCTGCTGGTCACGATGTGGCGCATCTGGGTGGACGGCGGCGGCACCGAAGCGATGGCCAACGGCGAGCCGCTCACGCTTCGCGTCATCCAAGACGTGCTGTACGCAGGCAGTGGAGCGGCCCCGATCTTCGTCGGAGCCTCGATCGGACTGATCGTCGCCATTGCCCTCTCGACGTCGTTGGCGGGCCTTGTCGGGCTCGTGGGCGCGCTGCTCGTCTGGGAGTTCTTCGGAACCGGCGTCACCGAATGGCTCGCTCAGACGCTGGGTGACTGGGTGCCCTCGCCGGACGCCGACGCCCCTGCGGCAGGCTACGGATATCTCGCGTTCGGTGCCGTCGTGACCGGCGCGGGATTGCTCATCGCGCAACTCATCGGACGGGCAACGTCGGGCAACGACTCCAGTCACCATCTGACGGCCGGCGAAACCACGCGCGCAGGTGTCTCGAGCACGAAGGCGCTCTTCTTCGCCGTGCTGATCCTGCTGCAAGCCTGGATGATCGGCGCCGTGTGCAAGGACGTCAGTACGGCGGACTACCTCGTCGCCCTGCTCTCGGACGCCCTCCCGGCCGTTCTCCTGCCGATCTTGCTCTTCTTGGTGTCATGCCTCGTCGCCTTCGCGACCGGGTCGTCGTGGTCGACGATGTCGATCTTGCTGCCCAACGTCGTGGCGCTCGCCTTCGCGATCGGTTCGTCCATGGAAGGCGACGGGATGGGCATGGCGATGGTTGTCATGTGCATCGGTGCCGTGCTCGAAGGGTCGATCTTCGGCGACCACTGCTCACCGATCTCCGACACGACGGTGCTCAGCTCCGTCTCGTCGGCCTCCGACCACGTCGACCACGTGCGCACGCAGGCGCCCTACGCCCTCGTGACGGCGACGATCGCGATGCTCGTCGGGTACCTTCCCTCCGTGTTGCTGTCGTGGTGGACCTTCCCGTTCGCCATCGCAAGCGGGGTCACACTGCTCATCACCGTCCAGCTCGTGATCGGACGCCGCGTGCCCGACGTCGTCGACGCCGATGGCACCGTGGCCACGGCCGGCTGACCATGTTCGCCACCCTCGCCAGCGCCTGCTGCCCTTCCGGTCGAGCCGGCTGACGGTGTCCGTACTCTTCGGTCGCTATCGTGAGTTTTCGCCCGCAGCGCGCTCGTTCCTGGGCGGGGCCGTGCTCATCGAGCTGTCGCACGCCGTGCTCTGGACGCTTCAGAACCTCTACGTCCGTTCCGTTGGATACGGCGAAAAGGATGCCGGCGCGGTGTTGTCGGCGACGGCGGTCGGCGTCGTCGTCTCGACGTTTCCGTCGACGTGGGTGTACGAACGACTCGGTCCACGCAAGAGCCTCTCGCTGTCATGCGTCGGCGTTGCTGTGTCCGTCAGCGCGCTGGCCTGCAGCGAGTCGCTGTTGTTCATGTGTCTCTTCGCGATGCTGGGTGGATTCGCCTTCACGCTGCATCGCGTCGTCGCGGCCCCGTTCATCGTCTCGGTCACGAAAGCGAGTCACCGAAGTCACCTGTTTCAAGCCGAGTTCGCGGCTCACGCGGCCGCGATGGCCCTGGGCCCGATCCTCGGTGGCGAACTCGCGGCGCACCTCGAAGGGACATGGGCCACGGAGGTCATCGCGCTCCGGATGACGCTGATCGCGGGCGCGCTCACGGCGCTGCTTGCAGCCATTCCGTATCGACGGGTGGGCGACGCGCGCCCGCCACGCGGTCAGCGTCGAGGCGGAACGTTCGAGATCCTGAAGCGCGGAAACGAGCACCTGTGGGTTCGCGTGACGCTGCCCTACCTCGTGATCGGCATGGGTGCGGGAATGACCATCCCCTTCATCAACCTCTACTTCACGGACCGCTTCGCCCTTCCGAAGGACGATCTCGGTCTCGTGATGGCGACGTCGTCGGCGACGATGGTCATTGCCTCGCTGGCCACGCCGTGGGTCGTCTCGCGCCTCGGCAACGTGCGCGCAACCATCTTGACCGAGGTGCTGTCGCTCCCGTTCTTCATCTTCATGGCCTTCACGCAGTCGGCCAGCCTTGCCGTCGGCGCCTACGTCCTGCGCACGGTGCTCATGAACCTCTCGCACCCGATCTGGCGCCACCTGATCATGGAGATCACGCCGTCGGAATGGCAGGCCTCGGTCAACTCGATGACGATGCTGGGGTGGAACCTCGGCTGGGGCTTGGCGAACTGGCTCGGTGGCGCGCTCATCGAGACGACGTCAGGAGTGCTCGGCCACACCGTCGACGGATACGCCGTGCCGATGATGTTGACCATGGGGCTCTACATCCTCGCGATCGTGCTCGAGGCTCGCTTCTTCTGGCCACACCGTGAGATCGGTCGCGCGCCGACGTGAGTGGTTCAGCGCAGGCTCACCTTCAAGACCGCGATCGCGACGGCCCACTGCGCAACGCACGTGCCGAGGCTGTCGGTGGCGATCGGTGAGAGCCAGCGCGACCAGGAGCCCGCGCTCAGCGTCCACGAGTCGCTGAGCGCGCCGAGGCCGAGCATCACGACGAGGAGCGGCAACAGGACGCCGGCGACGAAGCGGAACCCACCGCCCCCGTCCACGCGCCCTTCGGGCCCCCCGATCAGCTCGATCCAGAAGCGATTGGCTCCATGGCCGAGCACGCTGAGCGTCAGCAGCCCGCAGGCGACGACGATGCCGAGCCGCCAGACCCATTCCTGATTCGCTGCGAAGCTCGGCGAGGCTTCGCCGGCGGCGATCAGGAGCGTCGAGACGAAGAACGCAACGAGCAGCGCGCGCCGTCGCGGCACGTCGCGATCGCGCAGTGAGCGGACGAAGAGTTCGAGCACGGCGATGGTCGTCATGAAACACGCCAGCAAGACGGCCAGCTGGTAGAGCAACGCCAGCGGTGCGTCGTCGGGGTGCATGAAGACGTTCTCGAGTGTCGTTGACGGAACGCCACTCGCGGCTGACCCCGCGAGGCTCGTGAGCCCGTCGGCCCCGACGCGCGCGGCCTGCAACGGCAGGACGATCAGCGCGGCGAGCAGCGCAGCCACGCTGACTCCGAAGGCCGTCGCAAAACTCTCGCGTCGAGCTTGGAGGCCGCGCCCCGCTGCGCGCGCCGTGCAGGTCATCAGTCCGATCCCAGCGCCCATCGACCAGGCCGACTGCATGACGGCGTCGAACCAGATCGCACCGCGCGTCAGGCGCCACCAGTCGACACCCAAGGCGGCCGCGAGCCCGGCGTCGGCGCCCGGGCGCGTCCAGGTCCAAAGCGCGCAGATGAGCAGGGCCGCGAAGACAGCGGCGATGCAGACGCGTGTCAAGCGCTCGTGTAATCCGCCACGCGCGACGAGAACGACGAGCCAAGCGGCCCCGCCGACCGCAAGCAGCGCTCCCGGTGAAGGCCGCGCGGCGTCGAGCGCGCCCCACCGATCGGCGCGCCCCGCCGCCCAGACCAGCTCGAGCGCGCGTCCACCGGCCCGCACGGTTCCGCCCAGAAGGCCGAGCGCCACGAGAGCGGCGAACGCGCCGCGCCATATCGAGGTCTTGCCGAACACCCAGTTCGTGGCGCCGATCGGCCCGGTCCGTGCGGCCCGCCCGGCGGCGAACTCGAACATCAGCAAGGGCAGCGTCCACACCACCAGGCACACGGCCCACGCGACCACGAACGCGCCGCCGTGTTCGGCGAGCATCCGCGGCCCGTGCCACAGCGCACCGAGCCCCAGCATCGCCCCCACGCTCGCGCAAACGAGCGACGCTCGCGATGAGAAAGCCTGCTGACTCAGAGTGACAGCCCCATGCGTTCGGCGAGCGTCCGCACGATGTCAGCCTCTTTGCCGTTCGGCTCGACGGACAGGATCAGCCGAGCGAAGCGCAGCAAGCGCTTGCGATCGGCGCGCGGGTCCTTCGAAGAGTGCATCTGTACGAGGCGGATCGCCGCGTCGACCTGCTGGCGACCGGACACCGTGGCGTCCTCGAGGTGGTTGTTCGCGAGACCCCAGTCGCGCGGGTCCTTGAGGTCGGTGTAGCGCTGAGCCGCCGCGCTCCCGGCGACGAAATGCAGCGAGCTGCGGAGATCGTCGTCGTCGGCGTCGGCGAGCTCGATGCCCCTCGTCGCATGCTGCAGGGCCTCGCCGAGCGCGCCACGCATCCAGGCCGCCACGGCGGCGAGCTGCTGCACGGCCGCGTCGTCGGGGTGACTTGCGAGCACCTCACGGGCGATCCGCGTGGCCTCGGAGGCGTCCCCGGCCTCGAAAGCCGCCCGCCCCGCGGCCAGCTCGGCGTCGAGCGCCGTTCGATCCTCCGCACATCCCGCCAGTGTGGCCACGAGAGCCAACACCATCCCCAAGATCGCACTTCGCGCGTCGTATCGCATCAGGCCTCCACATCCACGGTCCGCGCCCTCGGCGCGCCCAGCCATCGTCAGGCTCCCGTCGCCGGAAGTCCACCCCGAGCGCAGCCGGCACGTCGTCCTTTCGCTGCCGCGCTGCGTCCCTACGATGACGGCCATGGCTCCTCGAACCTTCCTGATCGACGGCTCGGCACTCGCGTACCGGTCGTTCTATGCCCGCGGCCCCGGCCCGGTGTACGCGTACTGCAACTCCCTCCTCGCCCTCATGGAGAAGGAGAAGCCGGACTTCGCGCTCGTCGCGATGGACACGCCGAAGCCGACCTTCCGCCACGACACGTATGCCGAGTACAAGGCCACGCGCCAGAAGACGCCCGAGGAGCTCATCAAGCAGCTCCCGACCTTCGAGCGGATCGCGCGCGCCCTCGGCTTCGAGGTCTATGGGCTCGACGGCTGGGAAGCCGATGACGTCATCGGAACGCTCGCCGTCGATGCCGCCGCGCAGGGGCACGAGGTCTTCATCGTCACAGGTGACAAGGACTTCATGCAGGTCATCAGCGAGACGATCTCGATGTACAACCCGACGCGGCCCGGCGCCGAACCGGAGCTCCAGGGCTTCGACGCGGTGCGCGAGAAGTTCAACTGCCGCCCCGACCAGGTCATCGACGTGCTCGCTCTGATGGGCGACAGCTCGGACAACGTCCCCGGCGTGCCGCGCGTCGGCGAGAAGACGGCCAAGACGCTCATCGGCGACTACGAAGGGCTCGACGACATCTATGCGCACATCGACGACGTCAAGCCGCCCGGCCTCCAGAAGCGGCTCATCGAGGGCAAGGACCTCGCCTATCTCTCGCGCGACCTCGTCACGATCCGACTCGACGCCCCCCACACACTGAAGCTCGACGAGCTCGCGTACTCTGGGCCGAATGACAGCGAAGCGCGCGAGCTCTTCGTCGAACTCGACTTCCCGTCACTCGTCGACCGGCTCGGCGCATCCGAGACGACCGACGTCGAGCGTGCCTACCATGTCGTCTCGACGCGCGAGGAGTACGACACGTTCCTCACGAAGCTGCGCGCGAACAAGACGATCGTCTTCGACCTCGAGACCACGTCGCTGACGGCGCTCGAAGCCGAGATCGTCGGCCTGGCATTCTCGTTCGAGGAAGCCGAAGGCTGGTATCTCCCCGCGAATCTTGTCGAACCGATCTTCGGTCCGGGCGACCGCGGGCTGACAGCGCGCGAACGCATGAGCACTGATGCGCGGCCGGCCGACGACGCGACCGCCGGACTCTTCGACGAGTCGCCCACGCCGTCTGCGGGCGGCACGACAACCGGCACAGGCGTCGACGACGACCCGCTCGTCCCCCCGCCTGGCAGCGACCTCGCGCGCTTCCTCGCCGATGTCGGACCAGTCCTGACGTCACCGGACATCGAACTCGTCGGCCAGAACATCAAGTACGACTTGCTCGTGCTCAGCCGCTACGGCGTCCACCCTGTCAACGTCACCTTCGACACGATGGTCGCGTCGTTCTGCCTCTCGGCGCACCAGTCGCAACACGGCCTCGATTTCCTCTCGCTCAAGCACCTCGGCGTCACGAAGATCCCGACGTCGGACCTCATCGGCAAGGGACGCAAGCAGATCAGCATGTGGGACGTGCCGGTCGAGAAGTGCGGCGAGTACGCCTGCGAGGACGTCGACATGACCGGGCGCCTCCAGCGTCTCTTCGCCGACGAACTCGCGGCGTCCGACGTCGAGCCTGTGTTCCGTGACATCGAGATGCCCGTGGTGCGCGTGATCGAGCGCATGGAGCGACACGGCATCAAGGTCGACGTCGAGGCACTGCGCGCCCTGTCCGACGAGATGCAGCAACGGCTCGAGACACTCACAGCGGAGATCTACGAACTCAACGACGGCGAGGAGTTCAACATCGCCAGTCCGAAGCAGCTCCAGGTCGTGCTCTTCGACAAGCTCGCGATCCACGAGCAGCTCGGCATCAAGCGCATCAAGAAGACGAAGAGTGGCTTCTCCACGGACGCGAGCGTGCTCGAGCTGCTCAGCGAGCATCCACTCCCGGCGAAGATTCTCGACTACCGCCTGCTCTCCAAGCTCAAGGGCACCTACGTCGACGCGCTGCCGCTGCAGGTCCATCCCGTCACGGGCCGCATCCACACGTCGTACAATCAGGCCGGCGCCTCGACGGGCCGACTCTCGTCGTCCGATCCGAACCTGCAGAACATCCCGATCCGCACGCGCGAGGGCCGGCGCATCCGCGAGATGTTCATCGCCGAGTCGGGCTACACGCTGCTGGCCGCCGACTACAGCCAGGTCGAGCTGCGCATCCTCGCGCACCTGTCGGGTGACGAGGCTCTGATCGAGGCCTTCCGCGAGGGGACCGACATCCACCAGCGCACGGCGTCGCTGATCTTCGGTGTCGGCGACGAAGACGTCGGCGTCGAGATCCGCTCACGCGCCAAAGCGATCAACTTCGGGATCATCTATGGCATGGGCGCGCAACGCCTCGCCCGCGAGACCGGGATGAAGACGAAGGAGGCCTCGGAGTTCATCGACCAGTACTTCGTGACGTTCCCCGGCGTCAAAGACTGGCTCGACCGCACGCGCACCCAGGCCGAAATCGACGGCGCCGTCACGACGCTCACGGGCCGGCGGCGCAAGGTCGAGAACATCGACTCGGGCGACAACCGCCTGCGTGCCGCGGCGATGAACGTCGCCGTGAACACGCCGATCCAGGGCACGGCGGCCGACCTCATGAAGATCGCGATGGTGAAGATGCATCGCGCTCTCGAGAGCGAGGCACCGAACGTTCGCATGCTGCTCCAGGTGCACGACGAACTCGTCTTCGAGGTTCCCGACGCGGAGATCGAGGCCACCTCGGCGCTCGTGAAGACGACGATGGAGAGCGCTCTGGAACTCGACGTCCCGCTCGTGGTCGACATCGGCACGGGAGCGACCTGGCTCGAGGCCCACTGACCTAACATCCCGTTGAAGAACTGCTCCGAGTGCGACGTGCGTGACCGAGTGTGCCTGTGCCCGTGTGGGAACGCAGGCGAATCGGTGGATTCGTCGAGGCTCCCGCGCTCGCACAGGCGCGCTCGGGTGCGTGCGGCGTGCGGGATGAGTTTTTCAACGGGCTGCTAGCCCGGATTATCCACGGACGATCGTCGCGAGGTTGCAGTCGGGCCTGGCAAGCAAGGGGCTGATCCCGCAGGCGCAGCTACTTCCCATCGGCTCGAAGAACGGCGATCGTGACGTCGTCGGCGGCCGCCGCGTGCTCGCCGTTCCACTTCACGGCGTCGTCGAAGACACCCTCGAGCAGATCCTCGGCCGTGCCGTCCTTGCGACAAATCACCGACTCGGCGATGCGCTCGAGCCCGTACTGCTCGTCGCCCTTGCGGATCTCGTTGAGACCGTCGGTGAACATCACGAGCGCATCACCGGGCTCGAACGTGAACGGGCCGCAGTCCTCGTATTCGCTGTCGTCGTCGACGCCGAGCGCAACGCCCGTGACCTTGAAGTGGTCGATCTTGCCCGACGAGCAACGCAGGTGCATCGGCCCGGGGTGACCGGCGTTGCAGTACGTCAGCTCGCCCGTGGCCGGGTCGAGGATGCCGAGGAACATCGACATGAAGAGCATGTCGTTGATGCTCTCGGCGAGGTGGGCGTTGGCGCGCGACAGCACGCGGGACGGCGTCGACTCCGCTTCACTGAACGCACGGATCGAGGCGCGCGCCGTCGTCATGACGAGCGCCGACCCGACGCCGTGTCCGGTGACATCGCCGATCGCCATCGCCAGCTTCCCGTCCTTCGTCATGAAGAAGTCGAAGTAGTCGCCCGACATCTCGTCGGCCGGACGCATGCGCCCGCAGAGCGAGTATCCGGAAACCGACAGCGGCCGCTCGGGGACGAGGTCGGATTGGATCGAACGGGCGAGTTCCAGCTCGCGCCGCGCGCGCTCGGCGAAGATGCGCTCTTGCTCTGCATTCCGGTTGTGCCACGCGATGGCGAGCATGTCGGCGAAGGCTTCGAAGAAGCGCAGGTCGGCTCGACTGAACTCGCGCGACGTGGCGCGCATGTCGACGTAGATCGCACCGAGCAGCGTGTCGGCGGCGTGCAGCGGCACGCACATCACGGCCCGGATGCTGAGGTCGAGCATCGACTGCGAGGGATCGAAGTCCTTGCCGCCATTGTCGTCGAGCTTGAGGCAGACCGCCTGGCGCTCGGACAGGACGTCCTCGACAACCTTCGTCGACCAGGCCGCCTGGCGCGGGAGATCCTCACCGGTGCGTGAACGGGCCACGCGCAGGATCGGTTTGCCGTCCTCGTCGGCGCCCGAGAGGAAGAGCAACCCGCGTTCCGCTTTCACGGACGTGACGGCCCGGTCGACCATGCGCACGAGCAGTGCGTGGATGTCGGGCGCGGAACTGACCTCGCGCAAACTGTCGACGACAGCCCGAATGCGGTCGTTGTCGCGCTGGATATCGGAGCTGAGGTACAGCGTCGAGCCGGTATCGAGATCGGGCGGCAGGCCCGGTGCCACGTCAGGCGCGGGCATCTCGGGTGGCGGGGACGCCGTCTCAGGCGGCTTGGGATCGTCGCGTCGTTTGAACCAGGACAACATCCGGACAGTCTACCAGCATGGATCCGGCACCCCCATCGTGGATCCTCCTGAACGTGCGCGCTTGACCCGCCCAGAGCCCACGCTCAGAATGGCCCCTCGGGCATCTCCGGATGCCACCCCGATCGAAGATCTGCGGAGTGTCACGCGCGTGAAGATGCTGAAGGAGAACCTCGGCGGCCTCGCCGTCCTCACCCTCAAGGGCGAGTTCGACTCGTTCGTGACGAACGCGTTTGCCAAAGAGATCGACAAGGTCCACGCCGACGGCACGCACCGCATCGTCCTGAACATGCGGTTGGTCAAGTTCGTCAACAGCACGGCCTTGGGCGCGATGATCAAGGCTCGCAAGTCGAGCCGTGGCGCCGGGGGCGACCTGGTCGTCAGTGAACCCTCGCCGGCTGTGCGCGAGGCCATGGAGTCGCTCGGGCTCGACCGTCTGTTTGCGATCCACGACGACGACGAGAAGGCGATCGCCGCGCTCGACGAGACCAGCGCCGTCGAGCTCGACCAGGCGGAAGAGAGCACGGTGATGATCCACGTGCCCAAGGACACCCGTCCGTGCGTCGCGCGCCTCACGCGCCTGGACACCGAGGTGCTCGAGTGCCGCATCACGAAGCCCGACGACCGTCTGGTCAAGGGCCGTGAGGTGCGCCTCAAGTTCCGCCTCCCGCTCTACCGCAAGGAGTTCTTCGAACTCAGCGCGCGCATCGAGGAGGCCTCCGACGAGGCTCTGAGCCTGCGCTACACGCAGGTGAGCGACGACGATCGCGCCGCGATTGAGCGCTTCGTCACCGACATGGGCGATCTTCGCAAGGAAGTGCGCGAGAGCACCTGACGCCGACTGACCCGCACCATCATGGGGAAGCGACTGCGGTTGCGGCTGCAGGGGTGCGTTGAATAATACGGCCTCTTGCGCTCAACGAAGCGGTCCTCCGCCGACCTGTCGAAGCCCTGCAGACGCAGCCAGCCGCTCGCTACGCCGCTGCATGAAGAACCCGGGCCAACGGGACGTCATGGCGCCGGGTCATGTCGCGAGGACGGCCACGTAGACGCGGTCGCAGCCCGCGGCGCGTAACGCTCGGGCGCAACCATCGACGGTCGCGCCCGTGCTCATGACGTCATCGACGAGCAGCACGACGCGCGGGACGTCGGCGGCGCGAAACGCCGTGCGCCGCGCCGCACGACGGGCGCGCGGCTCGGTTCGCGATTGCCGCGTCACGCGCTGACCGGGGGCGAACCACAAGCTCCGGCCGGCAAGCGGCAGGCGGAGCTCGCGCGCCAACGCGGACGCCAGCTCGGCCCCATGCGCGGGTCGGCGACGCCACAGACGCGTGGGCGTCGGCGGCACGGGAACCACGTGCGTCCCTGCCCGAGCGGCCAGCCCGGCAATCCGCGGACAGCGTGCCATCGTTCGCCCCAGCCGCGGCCACACGGCGTCGTCGCCGCGGTACTTTGCCGCGTGGATCAACGTCCGTGTCGGCCCGCCGTAGCGCCACAAGGCCGCCGCAGCATCGAAGGCGAAACGTCGTCCGAAGCGTCGACAGCGTCCACATCCTGCCGCTCCCGACCAGGGCTCTCCGCAGCGTCGACACGTGGGTCCGCGCGGCGCACGAAGCCCGGCCCGGACGCACGTCGAGCAGAGCCCGGGGCAGGATGGCTCGTCCGCCGCCGACGAGCAGACCGCACAGCGATCGGGAACACAGGCATCGATCAGGGCGCCGAAAAGCTCCGCGACGCTCGAAAACGGCCCGTGCTCAGCGCCCGCCGAAGCGCTCGGGGCGGATCGCCTCGTCGTCGAGCTGGAGGGCCGTCCGGACCCGTGCCACGTAATCTCCGATCGACTCATCGACGTCGAGTTCGATGCCGAGCAGCGTTCCCAGTTCGCGCACCAGGGCCGGGTGGGTGTCGACGGCCCATTCGGGATGCTCCTGCAAGACATCGCCGACCATGCGCCGGAACTCCGCGTTGGCCCACGCGTTCTGCAACAGCTTCAGGATGACCGTCAGAACGACGATCCCGCCCGCCAGCAACGAGAGCGCCTGAGCTCGATCCCAGGCGAGCTGTCCCGCCGGGATGCCCTCGGTATCGACGAGCCCGGTGCCCGTGATGGCCGCCGAGATCTGCAACGAGAACCCGATCAGCAACATCATGAAGCCGCAGAAGATCTGGGCCTTCGCGTGGAGTTGGTCGACGACCGACCCGAGCCGCTGCGGGCGCTCGATGCCGAAGATCTCGTGCAGCAGTTTGCGCGGCCGTCGAATCGTCATCGAGTTGGCGAGAAACACCACCCCCACGATGCTCAGCGACAGTCCTACGGTGAGAAGGTTGATGTAGTCGGACATCACAGCGCGCTGGCTTCACACCAGGCATGACGGCCGAACCTCGTCGATGTGACGACCCTTCTCACGGCTGCGACGCCTCCGCTTCGGCAGCGGCCTGCTCCTCGGCGAGCTCGGCGGCCTCCATCGCGGCAAGCATGTCCTCGGCCCAGCGCTGACGGAACAGCTCGAAGGTCTCCAACTCGCGCGTCGTGACGGGCAGCGACGCGAAGACATGCGTGAAGAACTTCTCGCCCCCGAAGCGGTAGGCATCCGAGGCGAAGGCGCGCCCCTGGACGTACTGGACCATCTTCGTCCGCGCGATGATGTTCACGGCCCCCGCGGCGGCATCTTCGACGGCGTCGCCCCCGCGCATGATCGACATGCGGTCGACGTCTTCCATCGTCGGTGCGTCCATCGGCTCGCGCCCAGCAGCCTTCGAGGCCAACTCGGCGGCATACGTCGCGCGCCCCTCGATGAGACTCATCAGCGTCTGCAGCTCGGGGAGCTGCGTGCCGGAATCAAGCATCTCGAGGAGGTCAGCCGGGCCCGGCACGGCCTTGTAGACCTGGTCGTCGTAGGCGTGGACGACCTCGTGGGCCATGACGGCGAACAACAGGTCCTCGACTTCGTCGAGTCCGTTGCGGGCGTAGCGGTCGACGACGTTGCTGATGACGTAGATGACCTTCTCGTCGGGGAGATAGCGCCCCAACATCCGGTCGGAAAACATGAGGTCCGCGAAGATGTCGACGGCGGCCGTCAGCCCGCGGTGATCCTCCACCCCATCGGCGAATGCCGCGCGCCGTTCCTTGGCCTCCGACGCCGTCAGAACGACGATCTCGACGGGCTCAGGGAGCGCGATCTGGGCCCCCTTCTCGAGCGCGACGAGCACTTCGTCGAGCAGCTGTTCGACCCATTTCTGGGTGACACGATCGGGCGTCGGGGCACCGCGCGCATCGGTGCATGCACCACACACGATCATGAAACTGACCAGCAGGGCCCGCAGGCCACGACGATTCCTCATCGAACTCTCACTGTTGTCTCGGCTCGCTCTCTGTTTGAACCATTGAAGAATAGCAGTCTGACTCGAATCGACACGCTGCGCTTCGCCCACGAATCACGCTGTCGTCATGGAGTTCTCAGTTTGCGTCGCGTTCCAATGGAAGCTTCAGGCGGACCGCGGCGCGTGTCGATGGCCAAGTCGGTTGCATGCCGTTCGAACCCACTGCGCCTTCCCTTGGTGGGACGGTGGCCGATCTCTAGCTCTTAGGCCCGTTCGATGTCAAAATCGACTATCATTCATCCGATGTCAGGGACGGCCCCAGGTCAGGGTCCATTGGACACGAACGGCGCTTGCATGGGGCAACCGACGGACCGTTCAACTGCCGTCCCTTTCTCGCGTAGTTCCCTCGAAGCCACAGATCGCCGCCGTGTCATGAACGTGGATATCAAGAAGTACCTCGCCAGTGCGTTGTTGGCGATGCTCAGCATGTTCGTCGTCACCCCCGACGCCCGCACGCAAGCGGTCGAGTTCGGGACGGATTGCTCGGGACTGTTCCCCGCGGCGACCACGACGTTCTCGGGCTCCGTCACGCCGGGGCAATCGGCCACGCTGTCGCTCACGGGTGCACCCTCCGACGCGACGGTCGTGCTCATCGTCGGTGTCTCGAACGAGCTGTCCACGTCAGGCACACCGCTGCCGACCGACCTGTCGTCGATCGACGGCGTCAACGCCGGCTGCAATCTGCTCATCTCGACGGAGTTCTTCTTCGTCTTCACGGCCGACTCGCTCGGCGAGCTGAACTTCGGGTTCAAGATCCCGCACGGCCTCGGCGACGACCTCTTCTTCCAATGGGCGATCTTCGAGCAGGCCAGTCCGCTCAGCATCACGCTGACGAAGGGCATTCACGTCCCGCTGACCAACACGGTCACGCCGTCGGACGTCGACCTCGGCTTCGAGAGTGCGTATGTCGGTGAGACGACGTCGGCCGACCTCACGCTGACGAACGACACCGACCGCCCGCAGACGATCGAGGATGTGCTCGTGTTCGACGCCGACGCGTCGGACTTCGCGATCACTTTCCCGAGCGCCTACCCGTTCACGCTTCAGCCCAGCCAGGGCATCGTCGGCACGGTCGACTTCACGCCCTCGATGGGCGGCCTGCGCACGGCCAAGCTCGAGATCGTCCACTTCGACCTTCCGCTCGGCTTCCTCAACCCCGTCGTCGACGTCTCGGGCATCGCGCTCGAGTCGTTCGGCAACGAGCTGCACGTCGACGCCGGCGGCCCGGGCATCTTCGACTCGCAGTTCCAGATCTGGAGCCCCGACTTCGGCTCGACCACGGGCTTCCTGGACTCGACGCGTTCGTCCATCGGTGGAACCGCCGACGAGGAGCTCTACCAGAGCTGGCGATACGGCCCGGCCGTCACGTACGAGTTCGCGGTCCCCAACGACGACTACGAAGTGGAGCTGCATTTCGTCGAGCCCACGGCCATGGCTTCGGCCGAGCGCGTGTTCGACGTGTACCTCGAAGGCGTGCTCGTCCTTGCTGACATCGACCTCTTCACGGAGGTCGGCGCGGCGACGGCCACGCAGTTCGTCGCCAGTGCGCCCGTCACGGACGGCGCCATCACGATCGAGCTCGTTGGCTCGACGGGTGACGGCATCGTCGCGGGCATCGAGGTGCGCAGACTCTTCACGGGTCTGATGCTCTCGGACGTGGAACTCGACTTCGGCTTCGTGGCCGGCGGTGACGAGCTCGTCATGCCGATCACGCTGACGAATACCGGAACCGACACGATCGACATCTCGAACATCTCGTTCGACATCGGTACCGGCGGAGGCAGCGGCGACCAGTTCAAGCTTACGCTCGACGGCGTCGACTACACCGGCGCGACGTCCGATGTCACGCTGCCGTCGACGTTGATGCTCGCGCCCGGCGCGGACATCCAGGCCGACATCACCTTCCAGCCCACCGATCACTTTTCGAACGAGATCTTGCTCTCGTTCGACGGCAACTTCTCGACGCAGACGGTCACGCTCATCGGAGCCGGTGGCTCGGAGGGGCATCCCTACCTGCACGTCGTCATCGAGGGTGAGGCGGTCTGGGTCGACTACAACCAGGACGGCATGGCCTCGGTCACGCTCGACGGGTTCTTCTCGCACACTCACGAACCAGGCAAGGTGCTCGTCGACCACGAGTGGACGGACATTGCCGACAACGTGCTCAGCGCGACCGACAAGCTCCAGATGGACTTCCCGCTCGGCCTGCACACCGTCTGTCTGAAGATCACCGACGACAACGTGCCCGGCGAGTCGCTCGAAGACTGCTTCACGTTCGAGGTCGTCGCGCCCGACATGGTTCCCGGCGTGCTCGCCCTCTACTACCCCGAGGCCGGCGGTGATCCTGCCGCGCTGCTCGACGCCATCCCGGCCACGGCCGACTTCGCCGAGATCGTCTCGCAGATGCGGGTCGACGCCGACGGCGGTGTGGGCAGCTCGCCCTATGGCGCGAACGTCATGGTGCAGCTCATCGGTGCCGTCACGGTCGACACAGCCGGCGACTATGAGTTCTTCGCCACCGGCGGAGTCGAGCACCGCCTCGAGCTCGCCGGCGTCCCCGTCAGCGGCGCAACGGCGCTCACGCCGGGCACCTACGCGCTCGAGGCGCGCTTCGCCGTCGAGGCCCTCGGCGAACTGCCGATCGAAGTCACGCTGGCGGTCGACGGCGGCAGCGCCGCGCCGATCCTCGGAGACGTGCTCTACCACGACGAGACGAACATCGCCCCCGTCATCAACACGATGCCGTCCGAGGGCGTCACGCTCGGTGGCAACGCGATCGACATCCAGGGCTTCGGTTTCTTCCCCGAGAACGACGTCACCGTCCATTGGGGCGCGTCCGATTTGTCGGGTGGTTCGATCAACGTCCCAAACACGAGTTCGATCACGTTCAGCTCGCCACCGATGGGAGCCGGCGTGATCGCGGTCACGGTCGAGACGCCGCAGGGTGTCTCGAACACGCGGTTCTTCGAGTACGACCCGGCCGCGAACCCGCCGATCAACTGGAGCTCGAAGGAGATCGTCACGGTCTCCAACCCGACGCAGGGACTCTTCGGCCCCGACGGCAAGCTCTACACGGTCGGTCGCTACGGTGAGCTCTACGAGACGACGCTCGACGACGACTACAACGCCGTCTCGACGATCACTCATCCGGGTGTCTCGAGCCTCGCACCGAACCACGAGACGCTCGGTATCGCGATCAACCCTTACGAGACGAGCCCGCTGCGCATCTATGTCGCGCACTCGGATCTCTATGCCCAGGGCGGCAACGTCTTCGAAGGACCGGCGCCGTTCGTCGGTCAGATCAGCTACCTCGAGGCTCCCAACTTCGACACGCCCGTCGCGGTCGCCACGAACCTGCCCACGTCGAACCATGACCACGGTCTCAACGGCATGTTCTTCGACAACAACGGCGATCTCTACCTGTCGCTGGGCAGCAACACGAACGCCGGCATCAAGCATCCCAAGAGCGGGGACCTCCCCGAGTCGCCGCTCACCGCTGCGGTCCTGAAGTTCGCGACCTCGAAGCCTGGCTTCAACGGCAACGTGCAGCATGCGCTCACGGTCGACGGCACACTCATCGATGATCAGGTCTTCGGCGAACAGGTCGACATCGTCGCGGGCGTCGACGTCGAAGTCTGGGCTCCGGGCGTGCGCAACGGGTTCGACATGGTCTACACGACCAAGCGTCGCATCTACGCCACCGACAACGGCCCGAACGTCACGTTCGGCAACTCGTCGACAGGCCCCGACACCGAGGGCCCGCCAGTGGGCAAGCCGGATGAGTTCCTGCTCCTCGAGCCGGGCAACTACTACGGCCACCCGAACCGCGCGCGCGGTCGCACCGACCCCCGCCAGAACATCTACCGTGCTCCGGACACCCCGGCGATCGCGGGCGAATACACGGCTCCTCTGAGCACGCTCTCGTCGTCGACGAACGGTCTGATCGAGTACCGCGCCGACACGTTCGGCGGCCAGATGCGCGGCGACCTTCTCGCCCAGCGCTGGAACAGCACGATCCGTCGCCTGGTCATGTCGGACGACGGTCGCTCGATCCAGCTCAGCGTGAACTTCGAGAACATCGGATCGCTCGACCTCGTGCACGGCCCCGGCGGTGCGATCCTCGGCATCGACTACAACGGTGACGCGATCCGCGTGCTCATGCCCGTCGACGTCTCGGCCACCGGCATGACGGCCTACGACGTGTTCCCGTGGCGCGCGACGCCTCAGGGCGGACAGAAGTTCATCATCGGTGGCGCCAACTTCGGCACGCTGGGCGACACGTCGGTGCAGATCGGAACGCTCGCGGCCACGGTCACGAGCGTCTCACCGACGCGCATCGTCGGCACGCTTCCCGCGCAGGCCAACCCCACCACCGATCTGCTCGACATCATCGTGTTCTCGGGTGGCGAGGTTTCGATCATCGCCGACGCCTTCCGCTACCTCAGGCCCACGCCCGGCAACGAGCCCGGACATTGGGACGTTCGCGACGAGATGCCCGTCGACCTCGGTGAGGTCGCGGCCGGAGTCGTCGGTCCGCGATTGTTCGTGGTTGGCGAAGGCGACGCGCGGACCCTCGCGCTCAACCTCATCACGGACGCGTGGGACGACACGCGGGCTCAACGCCCCTTCGTCGGTCACCATCACGGCGCCGAGGTCATCGATGGAAAGCTCTACCTGATCAGCGGCATCGGCGGCGGGTCCGAGGGGCGTGTCCAGATCTACGATCACGTCCTCGACACCTGGACCGAAGGCGCGGCCATGCCCTGGACGGGTGGCTCGCTCAGCACGGCGCTCATCGACGGCAAGATCTACGCGGCCGGCGGCATCGTCGGGTCGAACACCGTGGCCAACGCGGGCGTCTACGATCCGGTCGCCGACAGCTGGACGTCGATCATGTCGATGCCGGTCGGGCGCAACCACGCGGCGGCTGGCACGGACGGCGAGAAGTTCTACGTCTTCGGCGGTCGTTCGAACGGCAACTGGGTGACGAACGGCTTCGACGATGTGCAGGTCTACGACCCGGACACCGACACCTGGGAATGGGACAAGGACGGGCTCTCGACGCTCGCCCCCCTGCCTCTCGGGCGCGGCGGCATGGGCAAGGCGATCTGGTGGGACAACGAGTTCTACGTGTTCGGCGGCGAGACGCAGAACGGTCCCGGCGCGAACATCGACAAGGTCTACAACCGCGTCGACGTCTACAGCCCGGCCACGAACACCTGGCGCGCCGAGGCCGCGATGCCCAGCGCACGTCACGGCATGTTCCCGCTCGTCTGCCAGAGCCGCATGTTCCTCGTCGGGGGCGGCAACAAGGCCGGAAACGATCAGGAAGGCATCGTCGAAGTCTTCCAGCGCTACTGATCGACACGTCCGGCGCGTCTGGGCACCACCCGAGGCCGTCGCATCCCAAGGGATGCGGCGGCCTCGCGCCCATTCCTGGTTTCCGACGAGTCGCCAGCCGCGGGTTTGGGACGTCACGCGCCCGCCTGCGGTTACGATCCTGGGGCTCCATGGCCGGTGATGTCACACCGGAGTGAGAGCCGCCGGAGAGGCGCCTCTTGAAGACATTGCCCAGTTGGTCTCGTGCCGTCGTCCTGGTTGTCGTGTCGGTGTGTGCCGGGAACTTGGCCGCGCAGGTCGCGCCCTACGGCTCGGGCTGTGACGGGCTCTTTCCGTCGTCCACGATCAGCTACACGGGTTCGGTGACGCCCGGGCAGAACGCCGCGATCCGGATCGACGGCGCCCCTCCGAACGCGGTCGTGATCCTGCATGCCGGCAACGAGGCCATCGACCTCGACGTGAGTTCGTTCGAAGGTGTTGCGGACGGGTGTCGGCTGCTCGTGAATCCCAACATCGCCTACCTCGCCCTGCCGACGAATGCCCAGGGCTCGCTGAAGATCGGCTTCAAGGTCCCGGGATCGCTCGGCTCGGACCTCTACTACCAGTGGGCCGTCGTCGAGCAGGTGACGCCGCCGAGCGTCACGCTGGGCGAGGCGTTGCACGTCTCGCTCGACACGAGCCCGTTCGTGAACCCGGTCGCGTTCGCCCCTGATGTCGTCGACTACGACGGTGACGGAGAGGCGTCGGTGCTGCTCGACGGCTCGGGCAGCTACACGCATGAACTCGGGCACGCGATCGAAGGACACCTCTGGCGTGTCGACGGCGAGACCGTCGCGACGACGGCCGTGACGAACGTCCCGCTCGCCTTGGGTGAACACGCCGTCACGCTGCACGTGCTCGACGACAACTCGCCGCCCGACACGGCGCTTGCGCTCTCGACGGTGCGCGTGCTCTCGGCTACCGAGGTGCCGGGGATCTCGGCGCGTCTGCACGATGCGAGCGGTGGCAGTGCCTCCGCGCTGCTCGACGCGGTCCCGGCCTCGGCCGACTGGGCCGACGTCGTCGCGGCCTTCGCACTGGACGACGGCGGCGGCGTTCTGGGCAACTCGCCCTTCAACAGCGATGTCATGGCTGTCCTGCAGGGCGCTTGGACGTTGCCGGCACCGGCCGATGTCACGTGGCTGCTCGACGGGGGCGTCGACACGCGCCTGTTCGTCGACGGCACGCCCACGCAAACCGGCGTCGCGGCGCCGCTCGCGGCCGGCACGCACACGGTCGAGGCGCGCTTCGCCGTCGACACGCTCGCCGATGCACCGCTCGCCGTCCGCGTGGCGCTCGACGGCGCCCCGCCCGTCACCCTGGACAACGTCGGATCGCTCACTCACGACGAGTCGACGCTGGCGCCCGTCCTCAACAGCATCGTGCCCGCGATCGGATCGTCTTCCGGTGGCACGACGGTCACGTTGACGGGCCAGGGTTTCTTCCCCGCCGTGAACGTCTTCGTGTTCTGGGGCAACTCGTCACTGACGATCGACGATGGGCTCATCATCGCCCCCGATCGCATCGAGTTCAGTGCGCCGCCCGAACCCGCCGGTGACATCACGGTGCGAGTCCTCTCGGGCCCCGGCATCAGCAACGAGCGCACCTTCACGTACGTCGACACCGGGCCGGTGCCGAGCTTCACGGCCGGCCCGCCGCTGCGCGTCAACCTTCCCACGCAGATCGCCTGGGGCCCCGACGGACGCCTGTACGTCTCGGAGGTCAACGGCACGCTGCGCGCCATCACCTTCGATGACGATCACAACGTCGTGTCGCAGCAGGTGTACGGCGGGATCTCGGGGCTCTCCAACTCGAATGCGATGGGCCTGGCGTTCAGCCCCTTCGATGCTCCCGATCCGGTGCGTCTCTACGTCGCCCACGGACTGCTGTACGGCGACGGCGGGACGATCGTCCCCAATCCGAGCCCTTACCGCGGCCAGGTCTCCGTGCTGACCGGGCCGAACTTCGACACGCCTGAGCCGCTCGTGACGAGCCTGCCGCAGAGCAACAGTGGCCACGCCGTCAACGGGCTCGTGTTCGATCACAACGGGGACCTGCTGATCCTCGTGGGCTGCAACACGAACGCCGGCGTCGCCGACTTCGACATGGGCAGCCTGCCCGAGTCGCCGTTGTCGGGCGCGATCCTCAAGGCCGAGACGTCGCGCCCCGACTTCGACGGCCAGGTGACGTACACGCTGACGAGCGGCGGCGGGCCGAGCGCCGACCAGCGCGACGGCGAGATCGTCGACGTCGTGCCGGGTCCGCACGTGCACGTCCATGCGCCGGGGCTGCGTAACCCGTACGACCTCGTGTTCACGACGACGGCGCGTCTCTACGCGACGGACAACGGTCCGAACCTGATCTACGGCCCCGGCTCGACGGGCCTCACCACCGTGACGCCGTTCGACCCGGCCTTCCCCGACGAGCTGCTGCTGCTCGAGGCAGGACGCTACTACGGCAGCCCGAACCGCGCACGCGGCCGCACGGACGCCCGCCAGCTTGTCTACCGCGACCCGACCGTGCCGTCGCTCCCCGGTGAGTTCGCGCAGACGCTCGTCTCGTTGCCCTCGTCGACGGACGGCATCGACGAGTACCGCAGCGAGACCTTCGGCGGGCAGATGCGCGGCGAGCTGCTCGTGCAGCAGTGGAACGCCGGCAGCCGGCGTCTGCGCCTCGCCGACGACGGCCGCTCCGTCACGGGCAACCAAGCACTCAGCGCCTTCGACACCGGGCTCGACATCCGCGCCGCGCCTGGCGGCACGATCATCCTCGCCGACCACAACGCGAGCGCGATCCGGATCCTGCGCCCCGACGAACCCGGCGCAACGGGCAGCGCCCCGCTCGTCGTGCTCGACGTCATCCCGTGGCGCGCGCCGGCGGCCAGCGGCGTCCCGTTCGTGATCGGCGGACGCGGCTTCGGTCAACTCGCCGACACGACGGTGACGTTCGACGGCATCCCCGCGCTACTCACGTCGGTCTCCGACACGCGCATCCGCGGCATCACGCCGAGTCACCCAAGCCCCACCACCGACCTCATTGACATCCAGGTGACATCGCTCAGCGGCACCTCGGGTGGCGGCAGCGACACGCTCACCGACGCGTTCCGATTCCTGTTCCCGATCGGCACCGAGCCGGGGCGCTGGGAGACGTTGGCGCCCGTCCCGACGGCGCTCGAGAACGTGGCGACGGCCGAGATCGGTGGCGTGATCTACGTCGTCGGTGCAGGCACGTCCGAGCTGCTCGGCTACGACGTGCACGGCAAGACGTGGTTGTCCGGCCTCGCGTCGCGACCCTTTGCGGGAAGTCACCACGCGGCCGACGTCGTCGGTGCGAAGCTCTACTTGATCGGTGGACTCGGCGCAGGCGCCGAAGGTCGCGTGCAGGTTTATGACCCGGCAAGCGACACGTGGTCCTTGGGAAGCGATCTGCCCTGGGCCGGTGGCGCCGTGGCAACCGCCTGCATCGACGGGACGATCTACGCGGCCGGCGGCCTCGTCGGCGGACTCTGCACGAACGCCGTGGCGGCCTACAACCCCACCGCCGACACCTGGACGATGCGGGCCCCGATGCCTTTCGCGCGGGCCGAGTCGGCCGGCGGGACGGACGGCAGCTCACTCGTCGTCATCGGTGGTCGCAACAGCGCCGGCTCGCCCACCGCGAACACGCTGATCTACAGCCCTGGAACTGACACGTGGAGCGCGGGTGCAGCACTGGGCCTGGCTCGTCGCGCGCTCGGGCGCGCTGTCGCGTGGGACGGCGAGCTCTTCGTGATCGGCGGCGCGTCACTCGGCGGGATCAGCGGACGCGTCGATGCCTACGACCCAACCACGAACACCTGGCGCTCGGAGGCTGCGATGCCGACTCCGCGGCGGGGCGTCTCGGCGACCGAGTTCGAAAGTCGCGTCTTCGTTCCCGCCGGCGACGACGGCACGCCATCAACGGTCTTCGAGACCTTCACGCGCCAGTGACACACGCGTTCGACGCCCGAGCACTTCGCCGAGAGCTTCATCGTCATCCCGAACTCTCGGGAAGCGAGGCGCGGACGGCGGCCATCATCGCGGCCCAGCTCGAGGCCTTCGCACCCGACGCACTCATCACAGAGCTGGGCGGCGAGGGCGTGGCAGCCGTTTTCGAGGGCGCCGACGCGGGGCCGACGGTGCTCGTGCGCTGTGAACTCGACGCGCTGCCGATTCACGAACACGGCGCGCCGGCTCACCGCTCGGAAGTCGACGGCTGCGGACACATGTGCGGCCACGATGGGCACATGGCGATCGTGACGTCCGTGGCTGCTGGGCTTGCGCGTCGACGGCCGCTGCGTGGGCGCGTCGTGCTGCTCTACCAACCCGCCGAAGAAACCGGCGCGGGCGCTGCCGCGATCGTCGCCGACCCCGAGTACGCCGCACTGCGTCCCGACGTCGCCCTCGCGCTGCACAACGTGCCGGGTGAGCCGCTCGGGCACGTCTTCGTCTCGCGCGGCCCGGCAAACTGCGCCTCGCGCGGACTGACCGTCGACTTCGTCGGGCGGACGGCCCATGCCGCACACCCCGAGCGCGGCGCACGACCAACCGGCGCGATGTGTGCGTTGATCGAAACACTCGAGTCGATCGGCGAACACGTTGCACTCGGCGACGAACTCGCGTTCGCGACGGTCGTCGGGGCCTCGCTCGGTGAGCACGCCTTCGGCACGGCGCCCGGTGCGGCGCGCGTGTCGGTTACGCTGCGCAGCGAAACGAACGCGACGATGGCGCGACTCGTCGCGTTCGTCACCGCGCACGCCGCAGACCTCGCTCGTCGCGAGGCCCTCGAGGTCACCCTCGCACAGCACGACATCTTCGGCGCCGTCGTCAACACGGACGGTGCCGTCGACGCCTTGTGCGAGGCACTGCCAGCCGGCGACGTCACGGTGACGGCCCAGGGTGTGCGCTGGTCGGAAGACTTCGGCGTCCTCATCGCCGACGCCGGAGCCGGCGCTCTCATCCGACTCGGCGCCGGCGAAGACACGCCCGACCTGCACGCCCCCGACTACGATTTCCCCGACGCCTTGACTCCGATCGGCGCACGCATCTTCGAAGCCTGGATCGCCGAGCTGCTGAAACGTCAGTGGTAGTCGTGCGACGACATCCCGTCGATGCCGCGGCGGAGGTCGAGCGGCACGAGACGTGACGCGCGGATCGAGACCACACCGTCGGCGGCCTCGGCGCGCCCGACCACCAACATCAATGCCGACCGCAGTCCCTCACGCTGACGCTCTGCGACCTGCGGCGTCACCATCAGATTCGCAAACCCGGTTTCGTCTTCGAGCGTCACGAAGGTGAGCCCGGACGCCGTTTGCGGGCGCTGGCGACAGATGACCATCCCAGCGACCCAAACCTCGCGCCCATCGATCGGCGCCCCGCGCGTGGGCACGTCAGGCGAACTCGCCGAACGCGACGTGTGCGCCGCGACAGCGTGGCTCGGCACGGCAGCGAGCCGCGCGAGTTCGGCTGCCGTGATGACGCCCAACTCCGTGAGCCGCTCGCGCAGCGGCTTCATCGGGTGACGCGTGACACTGACACCGCTCATCGCGTAGTTCTCGGCGACGCGCTCCTCGACCGTCAGCGCGGGCAACTCGATCGGCGCTTCCTCGGACAGCGGTTCGGCCAGCGGACCGGGCACATCGCGCGCCATCTGCGCCACGTCCCAGAGGGCCTGACGCCGGCGCGCCGCGAACCCGCGCAGGGCGCCAAGCCGCGCGAGGTGTTCCAGTTCCTGACGCCCCAACCCCGTGCGACGCGCAAAGTCGGCGGCATCCACGAACGGCCCCAGCGTCGCCACCGAGGCGAGCCCCACGCGCACGCCGTTTTCCTTCGAAGCGCCGAACCCGCGCACCGTCGAGAGCCCCAGACGCACGGCGAGTACGGGCCCGCCGGTGTGAGCGCGCGTCGGCTCGACGTGACAGTCGGGCAGCTCGTCGTCGGGGTCGTCGACACCTTCGATCGCCACGTCGGCCGCCGAGGCCAGCGCATCTCCCGCGGCCCCACGCTCCACCCACTGCAACGTGCAGTCCCAGTCGCTCTGCAAGACATCGACAGCCAACACGACGATGCCGTGGCGTTGGGCGTCACTGACGAGCACGGCCGGCGCGTAGAACCCCATCGGCTGGGCGTTGAGCAACGCGCACAGGAACGCCTCGGGGTGACGCTGCTTGAGCCAGGCTGAAACCCAGACGAGCCGCGCGAACGAGGCCGAGTGCGACTCGGGAAAGCCGAAGTCGGCGAACGACTCGAGCTGCTGGCAGATGCGTTCGGCCGCCGCCTGCTCGATGCCGTTGCGACGCATGCCATCCATGAGTCGTTCGGAGAGTTGCGCCATGCGTTCGCGACTGCGCTTGTGTCCCATCGCGCGGCGCAACTCATCGGCCTCACCGGCCGAAAAGCCCGCCGCGGCCACGGCGATCTTCATGCCCTGCTCTTGGAACAACGGGATGCCGAGCGTGCGACGCAGCGTGCTCTCGAGCAACGGATGCGGATACGTGACGGGCTCGCGTCCCGCGCGACGACGCAGATACGGGTGCACCATGTCGCCTTGAATCGGCCCGGGGCGGATCAGCGCGACCTCGACGACGAGATCGTAGAAGCAGCGCGGACGCAGGCGTGGCAGACAGTTCATCTGCGCGCGACTCTCCACCTGGAAGACGCCCACGGTGTCGGCGCGACAGAGCATGTCCCATGTCGCCGTGTCGTCGCTGGGCACGGTGTGCAGGGCGAGGAGTTCGTCGGCCCCGCCGAGCACGCGGTCGTCGAGGAGCTGCTCGCGCGGGTCGGGCGGCGTGCGATGGTGATTGATCAGCGCCATCGCGCGGTCGATCGCCGTGAGCATGCCGAGGCCGAGCAGGTCGATCTTGATGATGCCGAGCGCGGCGAGGTCGTCCTTGTCCCACGGCACGACGGTGCGCTTCTCCATTGCGGCCGGTTCGATCGGCGCGATGTCGGCCAGTGGCGGCCCCGTGATGATCATCCCGCCGACGTGGATCGACAGGTGCCGTGGGAGCCCCGCCATGGCCGCGACGATCGAGAAGAGCAGCGGCAAGCGTGAGTCTTTTCGTTCGGCCCACTCGGCGGGCAGTTCGCCCGAGTGGGTGTCGTGTCGACGCTCGACGCCCTTCGCCAGCGCATCGGCCTCCGCGACGGAGAACCCCAACGCCTTGCCGGCATCACGGATCGCTGAGCGCGCGCGATACGAGATCACCTCGGCCGCGAGCGCCGCGCGGTCACGCCCGTAACGCTGATAGACGTACTGGATGACCTCTTCGCGATCACGGTGCGCGATGTCGATGTCGATGTCCGGCATCTCCCCGCGCTCCTCGGACAGGAAGCGTTCGAAGAGCAGGTCCATCCCGACGGGGTCGACCGACGTGATCCCCAGCGCGTAACACACCACCGAGTTGGCCGCCGACCCGCGGCCCTGGCAGAGGATCTGATGTTCCTCGCAGAAGCGCACGATGTCGTGCACGACGAGGAAGTAGCCCGCGAGTTCCATGCGCCCGATCGTGACGAGTTCCTTCTCGACCTGCGCCGTGACGGCCGGCGTGACCTCGCGATAACGCATGCAGATCCCGAGCTCGACGAGTTCGCGGAGATGCGCGTGCGGTGTGCTGCCGTCGGGGGTCTCGAAGTCGGGGAAGCAGTAAGCCAGGGAGTCGAGCGACCAGGTGCAACGCTCGGCGATGGCGAGCGTTCGCGCAACGAGTTCGGGGCATTCGCGAAAGCGCCCGTAGATCGTCTCGATGCGCTGCAGGCAGAACTCGGCGTTCGGAAGCAGCAGTGTGGCGGCGCGGTCGAGCGTGGTCTTGTGGCGCACGCAGGTGAGAACGTCGTGCAGCGGCTTGTCCTCGCGGCGCGCGAAACGTGCCCCGCCGGTGGCCACGAGCGGCAGGCCGAAACGCTGTGCACGCGCGCGCTGGGTCGCGCGGCCCTGACGATCGCGCTGCAGCAATCGGTCGTGCACGCTGAGCTCGAGGTTGTCGACACCCAGGGCCTCGACGAGTGTCGCGAGCGTCGAGCTCGGCAGGTGCGGCCCCGCGAGCGCGACGACACCGCGGGCCTCGGCGATGAGTTCGTCGACCGGCGTCGTCGGCTCGGTGCGACTGCGATGACGCGCGGCCGTCACGAGGCGACACAGCGCACGCCAGCCGATCTGGTTCTCGGCGAGCAGGACGATGCGGTCGTCGGCCGTGCGTGGCGCCCCGTCGCAGCGCGTCCCCGACCGCGTGAGCGTCAACGTGACGCCATGGATGGACGACAGCTCGACCGCCTTCGCGGCGGCATGAAAGCGCGGCGATCCATAGAGGCCATCGCGATCCGTGAGTGCCAACGCGGCGTAGCCGAGCTCGGCTGCGCGAGCGGCCAGCGTCTCGGGGTCGGAGGCGCCGCGCAGGAAGCTGAATGCCGACTGACAGGACAGCTCGGCGTAGCCTTGAGGAGGCTTGCGATGTGTTCGGGACATACCCTAACATTGACCGAACATCGGAAAGTGGTCAATGCACCACTCGCCAACCGAGCGCACAATAGGTCTGCGGCTCGGCGCGAGCCGCGTGTTCCATGTCCCCCGAGCGACGACGGTCCGCGCGAAGTGTCATCAAGTCGACACAGCGCGGCTGCCCTCGGCGAGGTGGAATGGTTGCTCGGATCCCTTGGACGTTTCCGAGCGACAGACTCGCGCTGTTGATTTTTCTACATCTTCCGACCTGCCCGAACGCAAACCCCTCTCGAGGACACCCAACATGGCACTCACTGCACTCGTGGTCGCCCTGGCCGTGTCGCCCGTCAGCGCACTCTCCGGAGGCGATCTTGACGAGGCTCACGCGCTCATCGGCGAAGCCCGCTACGACGACGCCATCGCATTGCTGACGACGGCCCTCGAATCGAACCGTGGTGACGCCGAACTGCTCGTCGCACTCGCACAGGCACAGCGCCAGTCCGGGATGGCGGTCGCTGCGATCGAGACCCTCGATCGGATCGACAAGCCGATGTACGGCGCAGCACTCGCGCGCGGTCAGGCTTTCCGCGACCGCGCCGCCGAAGCGCTGGCGCGCGGCAACGCCGAAGACGCCGAGTTCTACACGCTCGACGCCAAGACGCACTTCGAGCGCGCCGTCGAGATGGCGCCCGAAGGGAGCTTCACGGCACATGAAGACCTCGGCTACCTGAACCTCTACGACCTCAACGACTACAAGGCCGCGTTCGCGTTGGCCAACGAGGGGCTCGAGGCGCAGCCCGACAACCCCGACATGCGCCTCTTGCGCGGATGCGCGGGCGTCTACGTCTACTACAACACGCTGCAGACGGGTGACGAGACGGCCACGCACGAAGCATGGAAGATGTCGGTCGAAGATCTGCTGATGGCGAGCGAGAAGCTCCCGCGTGAGCGCGTCGAGCCGCTCGGTCAGCTCTGCTACATGTACGACGCGAAGGGACTTCCCAACAAGGCCGTCGACGCGGCGATCGAGCACTTCGACCGTCAGGTCAACCCGACGCTCGACACGCTTTACTACTACGCCGACAAGTACTCGCGCGACCAGCAGCTCGAAGCGGCCGCCAAGGCTCTCGAGAAGATCGTGTCCGTGAGCGGGCGTGAACTCACGCAGCGCATTCGTGCAGCGGCCGACTCCGACGTCGTGGCCGAGAAGATGCACTACGCCGTCACGCCACTCGTGAACCGTGGTGACGCCGGAACCGCGCGCTCGATCCTCGCGGCGATCGTCGCGGCCGAGCCGCAGGTGCCTGTCATCTGGAACAACTATGGCGTGGTCTGCGAGAACGCTCAGCGTCACGAAGAGGCGGTCGAGGCCTACGAGACCTCGCTCGAGATCGACCCGACCCAGGCTCGTGCGCACAACGACCTCGCGGCGCTGCTGCACCACACGCTCGACCGCGAACTCGACCGTGCCAAGGAGCTCTACCAGAGGTGCATCGACCTCGCCGAGGCGCAGCTTGCCGACGAGACCGTCGAGCTCTCGTCCTCGGATCGTATGGCGCTCAACGATGCGCGTCAGGTCGCGCGCGACAACCTTGCGGGCTTGAAGCCGAAGTCGAGTCTGCTCGACTCGATGCTCGAGGGTGTCCGTAAGCTCGACCTGCCGAAGGTCGATGGCGAAGAGAAGGGCGGCAACTCGGGCACTCCCTGAGACTCCACCTCCGTCACGTCACCGCACCAGCGACACCCCGCCGACGCGCACCTCGGCGGGGTGTCGTCATGTCTGCTCGGTGAGCCCGGGTTAGTCCGCCTGGCCGAGGAGGAGCCAACGCCGTCGGTGCATGTCGCGGCAGATGCGGTACCAAGCGCGGTCGGGTGTGTAGAGGTCGTACTCGTCACGGGCCCAGGGGCGCGCGCTCCACCACCCGCCTTCGAGGCGCCGCAGTCCTGTCAGGCGTGCGACCTCGAGGCTGTCGCGTCCCCGTCGGAAGGCGACGAGTTGCCCGCCCTGCACCATCGGCACGAGTTCCTCGGGCTCGGCGAACATCCGCAGTGTCGGACCCGCGCCGTCCTGTGCTCCGTCGGTGACATCTTCGCCCACACGCAGGACCTCGTGCCGGGGCGCGGCAGGCACCTCGCGAGGACGCCCACGAGAGCCGCCGGGCTCGTCGACCCAGCGTTCCTCGAGACGGTGCGCGGCCCGCAGCCGCGGCCGCGTGACGACCCCGGCCCCGAGCAGGGCTTCGAGCCGAGAGAGGGCCTCGACGCGCCTCGACGCATCGCGTTCGACCTCACCAAAGAGCGCGTTCTGGTGTACGGCCTCGGCCTGGACGTCGGTCGCCTCGAGCTCGAAGGCCACGATGCGCTCACCGGGGGGATCGGCTTCCAGACTCAGGGCCAGCATGTCACGCAGCAGGCCGACGCGACGCTCGGGAGCCGCCGGCACGACTTCATGCCGCGCCTGGGCGCCACTCTCGAGCTGCCAACGTGCTGACAATCGCGTCAGCCCCTGGCCGCGCTGCTCGAGAACTTCGCAGAGTCGCGCGAGCGCGTCGCGCAGGTCGTCGTCGAGACGGTCGAGGCGTTCGACCGGCCCTGCCAGCTCGCGGTGCACCGAAGGGCAGCGCTGTGGATCCCAGGCCGTGAGAGTTGCGCTGTCTTCTCCGCGAGCGAGTCGATGGACGACGAGCCCCTCGGGACCGTAACGACGCTCGAAGGCGTCCACGGGGATCGCCGCGATCTCCCCCAGCGTGGCGAGCCCGAGCGGTGCCAGACGTCGCCGCAAGGCCGCCGACATCGGCAGCACACCCAGGGGCTGCCCGGCGAGGAACGCGGCCTCGTCCCCGGCCGCCACCGTGACGGGATGACGACACGTCGCCCGCGCGGCCGCCTCCGCTGTGAAACGATTGGCCGCCAATCCGATCCCGAGCGGTTCGACGGGCGCGATCGCGGCACGAATCGCAGCAAAGAGTCCCGCCGCTCCGCCGTGCAGCTTCGACGTCCCGCGCACGTCGAGGAACACGACGTCGCTCGCCTCGTCATGATCTTCCTGAGCTCGGCGAGGCCCTGGAACCCGGGCGGCTCGGTTTTGTTTGTGAGGACGTCGCGCAGCACCGAGCCCGCGCGCCTCGGCCACGCCGCGCGTGTGCTCGATCCACGGCGAGACCGCGAAGAGACGCCGAATCAGCGCGTCGGCGGGTGCAGGCAGAAGGACGCAGGCAAGCATGGTGTGTCGGCCGAAGTGCCGCGGTGTCGGCGCACGCAGACATCGAGGTCAGGAGGCGCCCAGGACACCTCGGAAGGGCGCAGACCGACGACGACGACCAACGACGCCGCCGCCCCGGCCACCGATCGGTCGCGCTCCGTGAGCAACAACAGCCACGACTGCGCACGTTCGGCCAGACGCGTGAGCCGGAACCAGGGCCCCATCGCCGTGCCACCCCGCGGAGCATCGAGCACGACGAGCCCGAACGCTCGACTACGCAGCAACACGTCGGCCGCCAACAGAGGTCGCGTGCTACGCCCCCGTCTCCGCGAACGTCGCTGCTGGGCTCGCGCGGCCCGCGACGCCGCGGGACGGACGAGCGTGAGCCGGTCGAGATCCACCCCGGCCGCGGTGGCCGGGCAGAAGCTGTGCGAGCCGTCGACCCACGCCACGGGCACTCCGGCGTCCTGGGCGCGGGCCACGGCCGAGAGGGCCAGGGTGGTTCGTCCGTGCCCGCAGACTTCGCTCAAGGTCCCCACGGGCCATCCTCCACCCAGCGCGGCGTCCAGCTCCTTCCAGCCAGTGGCCAAAGAAGTGGGAGCATGGCCGGGAGGAGGGCCAGAAGAAGGGGCGGCTGGGTGAAGGAGTGGCTCCATGGGGATACCTAACAAACACCAAACACCATGATCTCGTCAAGCCCCGAGCTGCCGACCAGGCCTCGGCTGAGCGCGGCCCGGAGATGATGCGCCGCGTAGCCCACCGCGAAACGGCCGTCATCGATCGTCCAGCGTCGGAACGAAAAAACGACGGTCACTTCTCGGGCACAGATGCCAAAAGCCGTGGGTGGACGTCCGGCCCGCGAGTCACGACGCTGTGCCGCCATGCCTGCTCCCCTGACGAACCTCCTCGACCTCCTGGCCACGGTCCCCGGCCTCGACATCGATCTCCGCCTGCGCGCCACCACGGACCTCGAGCTCGTCCTCAGCGGCCCTCTGCCCGTGCCTGACGAGGCGCGCGCACGCGTCCCCCGCCCCGCGCGCATGCTGCTGCCCAAGACGATCCAGCTGGCTCCTTCGACGGCCCGCGCGACCCTCTCGCCCGCCACCCGTGAGATCACCCTCACGCACCTCGACCTGCACCTCGCGAACGCGGCGGCCCAGTCGGCCTATGCGCTCGTCGGCGGTACGCCCTTCGTGCTCGAAAAGCTCGGGGCGGCGATCACTGGCAAGGATCCCACGTGCGCCCTGCGCTGGGGCCCGTCAGGCCCGGGACATCTGCCGCTGACGCTGAGCTGGACCTGACCGAGCTCACCCTGACTGGGCAAGGTCGGCGCGGCGCTCACTCCCACTCGATCGTGGCGGGCGGCTTGCTCGAGATGTCGTAGACGACGCGGTTGATGCCCGCGACCTCGTTGATGATGCGGTTCGACGTGCGGGCGAGCAGCTCGTAGGGCAGCGGACTCCACGTGCCGGTCATGAAATCGGTGGTGTCGATGCTGCGCAGCGCGAGGACGTTCTCGTACGTGCGCGCATCGCCCATCACGCCCACCGACTTGACGGGCAGCAGCACCGCGAAGGCCTGCGACGTCTTCGCCATCCACCCCGAGACTTCGAGTTCGTGCCGGAAGATCGCGTCGGCTTCGCGCAGGATCGCGAGCCGCTCGGCCGTGACCTCTCCGAGCAGACGCACGGCGAGACCGGGGCCCGGGAAGGGGTGGCGTGAGACGACGGCTTCGGGCAACCCGACGAGCCGGCCGATCTCACGCACTTCGTCCTTGAACAGCTCGCGGAAGGGCTCGACGAGGTCGAAGTGCAGGTCGTCGGGGAGACCGCCGACGTTGTGGTGAGTTTTGATCGTGGCGGTGGGTCCGCCGTGCGCTGCGACCGACTCGATGACGTCGGGATAGAGCGTGCCCTGGGCGAGGAACGCGGCATCGGCACACGCCCGTGCCTCGGCCGCGAAGACGTCGATGAACACCTTCCCGATCGCCTTGCGCTTGGCCTCCGGGTCCGTGACACCGGCGAGCGCACCGAGGAACTGGTCGGCGGCGTCGACGTGGCGCAGCGGGACACCGATCTGGTTACCGAACAACTCCACGACCTGCTCGGCCTCGTCCTTGCGCAGCAGTCCGTTGTCGACGAACACGCACATCAGCCGATCACCGAGCACCTTGTGCAGCATGACCGCGAGCGTCGACGAGTCGACGCCACCGGACAGCCCGCAGATCACGCGCCCGTCGCCGACCTGCTCGTCGATCGCGGCACTCGCGCGTTCGATGAACGATCCCATCGTCCATGATCCGTCGGCGCCGCAGCGTTCACGCAGGAAGTGACGCAGGATCGCCTCGCCGTGTTCGGTGTGCGTCACCTCGGGATGGAACTGCACACCGAGGTAGCGGCCCTCGAGGCCCTCGACCGCGGCCACAGGACAGCCGTCTGACTTCGCCAACGCGCGGAACCCCGGCGGCAGCTCGACGATGCGATCGCCGTGGCTCATCCACACCACCGATCGCCCGGGCGCGCCGGGCAGGCCGTCGGCCACGATCTCGGTATGACCGTACTCGCCGCCGACACTCCCACCGGGCTCGACGACACCGCCGAGCGCGCGCATCGCGGCCTGCAACCCGTAGCAGATCCCGAGCACGGGCACGTCGAGGTTCAGCAGGCCGGGGTCGAACTGCGGCGCATCGTCCTCATAGACCGAGCGCGGGCCGCCCGACAGGATCACGCCCTTGAGCATGGCACGGTCGCCGGCGATGACCTCGAGCGGCGCCGTGCAGGGATGAATGCGGCAGAAGACGCCCGCCTCACGCACACGTCGCGCGATGAGCTGAGTGAACTGACTGCCGAAGTCGACGATCGCGATCGTGTCGTCGGTGGTGGTGAACGAGGTGGGTTCGGACATCAAAGGTCGGCGTGGTAGTTCGGGGATTCCTTCGTGATCTCGATGTCGTGCGGGTGACTCTCGCGCAGCGTGGCCGCCGAGACCCGCACGAAGCGCGCCTCGCGCCGCAGGTCCTCGAGGCTCGAGACGCCGAGGTATCCCATCCCGGAACGCAGCCCACCCACGATCTGATAGACGAACGGCGCGAGCGCCCCCTTGTACGGCACGAGCCCTTCGACACCCTCGGGGACGAGCTTGTCGGTGGCCACGTCACCCTGGGCGTAGCGATCCTTGCTGCCGTCCATCATGGCGCCCAGTGAGCCCATGCCGCGCACGGTCTTGTACGCGCGCCCCTTGTAGAGCACGCGCTCGCCGGGACTCTCGTCGAGACCGGCGAACAGCCCGCCGATCATGACGACGTTAGCCCCCATCGCGAGCGCCTTGACGACGTCGCCGCTGTTGCGGATCCCGCCATCGGCGATCACCGAGACACCGGCCGGCGCGGCCACCGACGCGACGTCGGCGACGGCCGTCAGCTGCGGCACACCCACCCCGGCGACAACCCGCGTGGTGCAGATCGACCCCGGGCCGATCCCAACCTTGAGCGCATCAGCGCCCGCTTCGATGAGATCCGCCGCCGCCTCCGCCGTCGCGATGTTGCCCGCGATGACGTCGATGTCGAACGACTCCTTCAGCGTGCGCACCGTTTCGATGACGTTGCTGCTGTGTCCGTGCGCCGTGTCGACGACGAGCACGTCGACGTCGGCTGCCACGAGCGCCTCGGCGCGTTCGTACTCACGCACGCCGATCGCTGCGCCGACGCGCAGGCGCCCCTGCTTGTCGCGACAGGCATGGGGCCAGCGTGCGGCCTCGTTGATGTCGCGCATCGTGATCAGCCCCGCGAGCGTGCCTTCCTCGCTCAGCAGGATCAGCTTCTCGATCTTGTTGCGGTGCAACGTGTCCTTGGCTTCTTCGAGACGTGTGCCCTCGTCGCCCGTGATGAGGCGCGTGGTCATGATCTCGTCGATGCGGATGTCGTCACCGCGGTGGAAGCGCAGGTCGCGGTTCGTGAGGATTCCGACGACGCGCTGGTCGTCACCCTCGACGATCGGCAGCCCGGAGATGTTCTGGCGCGTCATGATCTCGCGCGCCGCGCCGATCGTGGCACTCGGCGGCAGGGTGACGGGGTCACGGATGACACCGTGCGCCGAGCGCTTCACCTTCGCGACCTCGCGCACCTGATCGTCGGGCAAGAGGTTCTTGTGGATGACACCCAGTCCACCGGACTGCGCAAGCGCGATCGCGAGCGACGACTCGGTGACGGTGTCCATCGCCGCCGAGACCAGCGGGATGTTGAGAGGCACGCGGCGCGTGAGCTTTGCTCCTGTCGAAACCTGACTCGGCAGGATGTCGGAGCGGCGCGGGATGAGCAGCACGTCGTCAAACGTGATGGCGTCTTGCACGATGCGCGCGAAGGCAGGCGGCACGTCGCGCGAGCTGCTCACGGCGGGGCGAGCGCGGTGCGCGGACGTCGAATCGGGCGACGGAGGCGTCGAGGTACGTTCCATCGAGAGATTTGAGCACAGCGGCGCCGCTGAAGAAAGCCCGCGCCCTGCGTTCCTCTCGTCATCCCGTCTTCAAAGGCCCGAACCCCGCCCGGAGGAGGAGCCCGGGCCCACAAAGAGAAGGAGAGTGCTGGCCTTTTCGGAACGCGAGTTGGACGACTTGAGCGCTCGCGACCGGCTGTTTGGGCGGGATGGCGCGCCGCCGCGGGAGCCGCTTCGCAGCCCGGGCGAGACGCGCCTGCGGTTGGGGTGGTGCCTCTGGCCGCGACGTCAAGGTGCCCCGGGCGGCAGTCGAGGTGGCGCGTCGTCGATGTCTTGAAACCCGTGAGCCTGGCAATCCAAAGTCTCTGGCAGCACCGCGACCCGCTCGACGGGCGCTTGCCGGCTCAAGGGACGTTGCGCATCCACGCCGGGCGAGGTGGGCCGAGCGGGAGTTCCCAGCCGGGGTAGAGCTTGCGGACCTTGTTCGTCAGCGACGTGAAGAGTGCCGGGCCCGGCAGGTGCAGCCATCCGTGGTGGGCGCGCCACGGCTCGTAGACGTCCTTCCACCATGAGTCGGGCGAGCCGGGGCGCTGCTGGAGGATGTCGGTGAGGTACTCGAAGGGCGCCGTGGACGCGTCGTAGAGCTCGCGCGGACCGTCCTCGAGCACCTTGGCGTAGAAGTGTCGTGCGGCGACGACGGCTTCGATCGTCTCGGGGGCGTCGGGGTCGCTGCGCCGGCGGGCTTCGGCCTCGGCCTGCCAGAGCCGCGCGAGTTGATACACGACGTTCGTGTCGACGCCGCGCTGGCGCTGCACTTCGCTCTCGAACAGGCCGATGCCCTCGACCCGCCGTCCCGCGCGGTCGAGTGCGAAAGCCACCTTGAGTTTGAGCTCCGAGCGTCCGGGCGAGGACGCCAGCGCACGCTCGAACGCGACAAGTGCTTCGTCATGACGACCGAGGGCGTAGAGCACGTCCCCTTCACCCTCGAGTACCGAGGCGCCGTAGGGCCAGAGCGCCGAGGCAGCGCGACGATGCACGAGCGCCTCGTCGAGATCGCCGGTGCTCTCGGCGAGCTGCGCAAGCATCGTGTGCGGGACGGGTGATCCGAGCGGGAGCGCGGCCAGGTCGCGGTAGGTGTCGATCGCCTGCGCCACGTCGCCCTGGTCGGCGGCGTCGACAGCGCGCTCGAGAAGCACCAGGCCGCGCACGCGCACCGCGGCCGAACTCAGCGCGATGAGCACGGCGCCGAGGAGCATGATGCGCGTGAGGCCGCCGGGGCGCAGCCAGCCGCCTTCACCGCGTTCGAGTCGCCCCGCGACGAGCCCGAGCACGAGTGCGAGCGTCGAGGCCGTCGCGCCGAGAGCCCAGGGAGTTTCGAAGAGCCCCGAGACGACGAAGACCGTCAGCGTTCCCGTCGCGGCCGCTGCGAAAGCCCGCCCCGGCCCTTCGCGTGCCCCACGCACAAGAGCAGCACCGACCTGCGCGGCCGAGGCCACGAGCCACGCGACGAACAACGCCAGGCCGACGACGCCGAGTTCGGTGAGCACCTGGAGCGCGTCGTTGTGCGCGTGAGGCACTTCGATGATGAGTCGATCGTAGCGCGGAAGGACGACGGCGAAGTTGCCCGCCCCGACACCGAGCAGCGGATGGTCGTTCACCATGCCGAAGCTCTTGGCCCAGAGCACCGGCCGACGTTGGACGTCGTTGGCGTCGAGCCCCGTCAGCGAGACGACGGAGTAGAACGTGTCCTTGGCGAACCCGCGTGCGCCGTCGCTGAATGGCAGCATCGCGGCTGTGACGACGACCACCACCGCGAGGGCGCGCACGACGATCGCCGAGCTGTGCCAACGCGCAAGCCGACCGCGCAGCGCCAACAGCAACGCCGTCACAGAGACTCCGAGCGCGGCACCGAGCAACCCACCACGGCTGCGGAGCACGAACAGGTAAGCGACGAGGCCGATGAGCGCGACCACTCCGACGATCCGCACGACGCCGTGCAGCATGCTGCGCCGCCGTGCCGCGAACATCGCGACGGCCAGCGGCGCAAGCAGCGTGACGTAGCCGGCAGCGAGGTTGTTGTGGACGAAGAGGCCCGACGAGAACTTTGCCGCCGAGGCGTCGAGCGCCCCCGTCGCCTCGAGCACGAGCGCGCCATCGATCACCATCGCGACGGCCCCGACGCCGAGCATGGCGAGGACCATCACGCGTGTCCGCCCTTCGACGGCCGCCGCGCGAGCCGCCCGCAGCACCCCGAGCATTCCGATCGCCAACGCCGCGCGACTCCAAGCCAGCGGAGCGTTGGGAGCCCACGCCGCCGAGACGGCAGACCACACCGCGAACAGCGCGAGCCATCGTTCGGGCCACGAGGTCGGACGCGACGCCGGTGAACGCGCGAGAGCCTCACCGAGCAAGGCCAGCGCCCCCGCCACGCCGAGCACGACGCTTTTCGCGAGCTGGTGGTCTTGCGCCCAGGGATCGATCGCCAGCGGAACGAGCAGCGCCAAACCCAACGCCACAGCGCGCAGCACCGAGACGAACCAGCCCGGCCCCTGTTCTCGCGTCGGCATCGTCACGGCGTACGCCTCCAGGCCGGACGCGCATGGCGCTCGACTCGGGCGAGTGATGACGACGAAGCTGGAGACGGCTGAGTCACGAACGCACTCGGTGGGGTCCCGTACCGGCGCATTGTGGCTCGCCGCGCGGCCCGAGGCCACCGTGGTGTGTCCGCCAGACGTATGGAATCATGACCGCCATGACCGGCATGTCCGACAAAGCGAAGCACGAGAAGGCGATGCACGAGCAGGTGGCGGAGATGTATCGCCGCCGCGAGCAGTACCGCTTCAGCGTCGACTTCCAGCGCGAGCGCAACGAGATCCTGATGAGCCTCACGCCGACGGCGCGCGATGCCGTCGCCGTCGATCTCGGCTGTGGAACCGGCATCACGCTGCTCGAGCTCTCCGAGCGCTACGACCAGGTGATCGGCGTCGATCTCTCGCACGAGATGCTCGAGGGCTTCGATCCGGCCAAGGTGCCAGCCGGTCGCAGCGTCGCGATCGCCCAGGCCGACATGATCGCCCTGCCGCTGGCCTCGGGCAGCGTCGACCTCGTGCTCTGCCGCTCGGCGCTCCACCACATGGACGACGAAGTCGGCGTGCTGCGCGAGGCCTGCCGCGTGCTGAAAGACTCCGGGCGACTCGTGCTCGGTGAGCCAGCCAACGACAACGTCATCACGCGCCTTGCTCGCTGGTGGGTCAAGCGGCGGCCGAGCTACGGCACCGTCCACACGATCGACCGCGCCTACACGCAGAAGCAGCTGCGCACGCTGCTCGACGCCGCCGACCTCGAGATCACGCGCGAGGTGCGTTTCGGATTCATCGCCTATCCGCTCTGCGACAACCCCGACCTCGTGCCGGTGCTGAAGTGGCTACCCTTCTCGACGGCCATCGGCGCGGCGCTGCGGGCCGTTGACCGCGGGCTTTCGAAGGTGCCGCTGCTGCGTACGCAGTCGTGGTACACGATGCTCCAGGTGCGTCGACGCGCCTCGTGACGGAACGCGCCTCGTCGTCGGTCACGCGTTGGGTCGTCGCCTTGGTGGGCTCGCTGGCCGTGCTGGGCCTGCTCGCACTGCTCGGTGTCTTCGACGGCATCGACATCACGGCGACGCTGCAGTCGTCGTTCGCGTCGTTGGCCTGGGGACCGGTCGCACTCTCCTTCTTGCTCTACGCGCTCAGTTACGTCGGACGCGCGATGCGCCTGCGGGTGCTCGTCGGCCGGGACCTCGACGATGTTCCGTGGTGGCACCTGACGTCGATCTGCGCGCGCCACAACCTGGCAAACCTCGTGCTTCCGATGCGCTCGGGCGAAGTTTCGTTGCCGCTGATGTTGCGCAGCGAGACGGGGCGTCCGCTGGCCCAAGGCGCGGCCGCGCTCGTCGTCGCGCGCGTGCTCGACCTCTTCTCGGTGGCGCTGTTCTGCGTGGTGGGTGTCGTGGTCGTGGGAGCCGCCGGTGTCGACGACGCCGAACGTGAGCTGATCCTCCTGCGGCTCGGGCTCGTCGTCGGCGCCGGGGTCGTCGTGCTCGCCGTGATGCGCCCCATCGCGCGCGCGGTCGCCATGCGGGTCACCGGAAACGGGCGGATCGCTCGCTTCATCCGCGACCTCGGCACACACCTCGGCGCACTGCCGACGGCACGACTGGCACAGGGCGCCGCGATCTCGGGAGTGACGTGGTTGCTGACCTATGCCGCGTGCTTCGAGATCGTCGTTGCGATGCGCGGGGTGCCCGGCGACGTCGGCGCGGCACTCACCGATGTGACCTTCTCACAGAGCTTGGTCGGGAGCACGGGCCTGCATCTCACCGGGATCCTGCCCATCAACACGCTGGCGGGCGTCGGCGCCTGGGAGGCCGGGTGGATCGCCGGCTACCACACCATCGTTGGCGTGCCGAAGGAGGCCGCGCTCGCCTCGGCCGCCGTCAGCCACGTGTTGATCCTGACGTTCATCGTCGTGCTCGCCGGCGTCGGCTTCCTCGCGCGCCCGCGCAACACGATCGCCACGACCACGAGTGCCACGCCATGACGCCTGCCCGCCGTGCCGCCGACCGCCGTACGTCCGAGGAGCTCATCGCGATCGCGGGGCGCCTCTCGCGCGCCGTCGGCCGACTGTCATTCGACGCGCCCGTGGATGTCGTCTACAACCCGATCGCGTACGCGCGCCGCTCGCACGAAGCCTACCTTTCGCGCTACGCACACCACGGCTGCGACGCCTTGCTCGTCGGCATGAATCCCGGCCCCTATGGCATGGCGCAGACCGGCGTGCCGTTCGGGGAGGTGTCGGTCGTGCGCGACTTCCTCGGCATCGATGAGACGGTCGACAAGCCGCGCGTCGAGCATCCCAAGCGGCCCGTGCTCGGCATGGGCTGCACCCGCAGTGAAGTCAGTGGCCGGCGGCTCTGGGGCTGGGCCGAGGAACGCTTCGGCAGCGCGGCACGCTTCGCGCGGCACTTCTTCGTTTGGAACTACTGCCCGCTCGTCTTCATGGAGGACACGGGCCGCAACCGCACGCCCGACAAGCTCCCGCGCGACGAACGCCTGCCGCTCGAAAAGGCCTGCGACCGCGCCCTCGCCGACGTCGTCACGGCCCTCGCGCCCCAGCGCGTCATCGGCGTCGGGCGCTTCGCCACCGACCGCGCGACGCGCGTGCTCGACGCCGCCGGGATCGACCTCCCCATCGGCATGGTCCTGCACCCCAGCCCCGCGAGCCCGATCGCGAACCGCGGCTGGGCACCCCAGGCCGAAGCACAGCTCAGCGAGTTCCTCGGCACGTCGATGGACGACCTCGCCGCGGACTGAGCGCTCACGGACACGTGGTAAAGTGGGTTCCGCGCTGCACCGGAATCGACGGGGGCGTTCCTTGCCGCAGCGGTGGTCGTCGCGTTGAGCCGCGGGCAAGACGCGGCGCTCGGACAAACCGCCAGCTGACAGGCGCGGGCCGGGCCCAACGCACATTCCCACCGGGCGCTGTCGTCGACACGCCGAGGCTCGCGGCCTCGCGGGACGGGCGCGGGGAGAAAATGGTCGGGGTGACTGGATTTGAACCAGCGGCCTCAGCGTCCCGAACGCTGCGCTCTACCAAACTGAGCCACACCCCGATGGTGCGTCAAGCGCAGCATGATGCCGCACGCCGCGAGCGCGCGCAAGCACCCCGCGCGCCCCTTTCGCCAACCGCCAGAACAGCCTCGATCAGCCCCCGATGGAAACGAAGACGCCGCCGTTCTCCTCGGCCAGGAGCTGGAAATCATCGCCGCCGAAGGTGCCCACGTAGATGACGTGGATCTGCACGCCCTTGTACTGGTTCACGCGCCGCACCTCGGAGCGGATCCGCACCATGTCGACGATCTCGCCGACCGTGGGCTCGCCGTCGGTCAGGAAGAAGATCGTGTCGACGGGCTCACGCTCGGCATCGGTCTCGAAGACCTGCGGCCCCTTGCGGCGCTCGCCGACTTCTTCACCCAGAGCTGACAACAGCGCCAGATGCGTGTTCGTCTGGCCTTCGTTCGCCGACAGGTCGCTGAGGCCGGTGCGCGCACGGAACCCACTCCCCGTCCCGCCCTTGGGCTCGAGCTTCGAAACCCACGTCTTCGCGTTGTTCTTGTTCAGCACGCTGGCCTTGGCGAGCTTCTTCTTCCACAGGTCGATGTCGGTGGCGTAGGCCATGATGTTGAAGCGCGTCGAGTCGGGCAGCGAGTCGATCGTGGCGATGAGTTCCTCTTTGACGATCGCGAGGCGCTGTGTGCTCGAGTACTCGCGGCCGAGGGCCTTGAGCCGTTCGGGGTCACCGAAGGGAATGTTCATCGAGTCGGAGACGTCGATCACGAAGGTGATCTTCTCGGACTTCGTTTCGACGCCGAGGAACTGCTTCCCGCCGGCGCTGTACTGCGTGCCTTCGATCGCGGCCTTCTTCTCGGCTGCCGCGATGGCCTCGAAGTCGGGCAACTCCCAGCGCGACTCATTGCGGTCCCACCAGGCGAACCAGTCTTCGGGCTTGTCCGAGATCTGGCGACGCGTGATCCGCTTGAGCGTGTCGAAGGCGTCGCCGCGCAGGCGCCCTTCCTCTTCGGCCATCCGCTCGATGAGGCCGCGGATCCCGGCCTTCAGCTTCAGGTCCCAGACGGCGGCGATGGCGCGGGCGCGGACGCGGAAGTCGTCGTGACGGAGGGCGCCGACGACGGCCTCCGTGGCGGCCTCGCCGTCACCGATCTCGACGAGCGCGTCGACGGCGGCAAGGGCCGTTGCGCCGTCGGTCGACGTCGAGACCTCGCTGAGCTTGGGCGCCGCGCGCGCATCGCCCAGTCTTCCGAGCCCCGCGACGGCGGCAAGCTGGACGGGCAGCCGCTTGTCATCGACGGCCTCCATGAGCGCCGTGTAGACGCCCTCCGATGCCGTACCCGACGCGCCGATCCCACCCATGCCTTCGAGCACACCAGCCACGAGCACTTCGTTCTTCGCCAGCTTGCGGTTCTCGAGGACGTTCTCTGTCAGCCATGCGACCGTCTCGGGCTTGGTGTGCGTCGCGAGCACCGTCACGGCGGCTTCGCGCACGGAGAAGGCGTCGTCCTCGAGCGCGATGATGAGAGCCTTGGCTGCGCCGAGACTGTCGATCCCCTCGAGTTCACGGACCGCTTCGTAGCGCTCCTGGTCCGACTTGTCCTTGTCGTAGAACATCTTGAACTCGCGCACGGTCGCATCGTCCTGGGCGTCCTGGGCGGGAGCCGGGGCGGCGAGGACGGCGAGCGTTGCGAGCAAGGCGACGAGGCCGAGCGCGAGAAGGCGAGCGAGGGACATGGCGTGATCTCCAATCCCCTACCGTAACCCGACGTCGCGGCTCGGTGAAGTCGGGCGACGCGGGCATGACACCGCGAGCGGGGAAACTCGCGCGATATCGTGCGGGGGATAGCACCACGAACGCACGGCCGGCGGGTGCTGCAAGGGAGGCAGCGGCGCCCGGGACGCCGAACGAACCTTTCGATTTCGTCAGTCACGCTGCGCGAGACGGGCCGTCTTCCCTGACAAGAGCACCTGTCATTCCCGTCCGAGGACCGCGCCGATGCCCACCGTTGCTGATCCTGCCGCGCCCCACCGTGTTCATGCCGCCCTCGGTGTGCCGTTTCGCTGTCTGCCCCTCGGAACAGCGTCTGTGGCGGTTAGCATGCTCGCCATGGTCGCTCCCGCTCTGTCCTCCCGTCTCCCGTCCGCCGCAAGCCACGAATGGTTGGAGGCCGAAGCGTCCACGCGGCGCTTCGCGCGGCTGATCCGTCCCGCGGGCATCGACGCGCCGACAGCCGTCGCGATGGTGTTCGCGAGCAAGACGCCGCCGGCCGAGGTCGAGCGCGTTGCGCGCTCGACGACGCAGCTGGCCGAGGCGGGTGTGCCCGTCCCGGCGCTCTATCGCATCGAGCCCGAGCAACGCCTGATCGTTCAGGAAGATCTCGGCAGCATCGCCCTCGCCGACGCGAAAACCCATGGCGTCGACCTGCGCGCGGCCTACAGCGAGGCGATGGCGATCCTCAAGCGCATCGAACAGGCGGCCGTCGACACCTCGCCGGCACCGCCGCTTGATGCGGTTCGAATGCGTCGCGAGCTCGCGCAGTTCGCGTCCGGTGCCGTGCCGGGCAGCGGCCCGGAACTGGAAGCCGACCTCGACGCCGTCGTCGAGGCCTGCGCGGCTCTCCCCGTCGCCCTGTGTCACCGCGACTACCACTCACGCAATCTGCTGGTGCTCGACGGGCGTGTGCGTGTCATCGACCACCAAGACGCCATGGCCGCGCCGCTGCCTTACGACCGCGTGTCGCTGGCCTACGATCCTTATGTCGAGCTCGCGGAGCAGACGCGTGACGTCATCGCAGCCACGGCTCGGCCTGCGCTCGAAGCGTGGGCAGCCGAGGATCCCGACGAGAACGACATCGAACGCGCCATCGGCTGGGTGGCCGTGCAGCGGCTCGCGAAGGCCATCGGAACGTTCACGTTCAAGGGCGGCAAGTGGACGACCGTCATCCCGCCGGCCGCGCGCCAGGCGCGTCGACTGATCGCCAAGCACCGTTTGTCTGTGCCCGTGCTCGACATGGCGCTCGCGCCGCTATCGATCGGGGGGGCGCTGCGGTGACGGCAACCATTCGTCAGGCCGTGGTGCTCTGCGCCGGAGAAGGCCGACGTCTGCGTCCCTTCACGCACGCCACGCCGAAGCCCTTGATCCCGCTGCTGAACGTGCCGCTCATCGAGCACGTCGTCACCGGGCTTGCACGCGCCGGGGTCGAGCGCATCGTCATGAATGCGTGGTGGCGTGCTGAACAGATCCTCGAGTGGGTGCGCACTGCGCCGATCCCCGGCGTGCAGATCGACGTCGTCTGTGAGCCCGTGCTGCTCGGAACGGGCGGCGGGTTGGCCGGGCTGGCTCGCCATCTCGGCGATGGGCCCGTCTTCGTGACCACGGCAGATGTCGTCGGCGACGTCGACTGGCAGGCACTCGCGCGACATCACGAGCAATGCGAGGCCATCGCCACGATGGCCATCGCGACCCGAGGTGACACCGCGCGCTACGGACTCGTTGCCGGTGATGCCGACGGTCAGCTCGTCGACATCGTCGAGCTCGTCGACGGCGACGCCGCGCGCACGGCTCCGCTCACGGGCGTGAACGCGAGCTGGCACGTCCTCGAGCGGGCGCTTTTCGACCGACTTCCGACGACGCCTCCGTCGTGCCTCGTACGCGACGGTTACGTGCCCGCCATGCGCGCCGGCGAGGTCCTCGGCGCCTATGCGCATCACACGGCCTGGGCCGAGATCGGTACGCCGGAGCTGCTCGTCGCCGCACACGTCGCGGCGCTGGATGGCGAGCTGCCGCTCGACGACGCCCTCGTCGCTCGCGGCGGGACGCGCCACGACGTCTATTCGAGGGTGTCCCCTTCGGCATCCCTGGGGCGCGATGTCCGGCTCGTCCGAACCGCCGTTGGCCCGGGCGCCGTGATCGGGGACGGAGCGGTTCTGCGCGACTGCGTCGTCATGGCTGGCGCCCAGGTGGCGTCGAGAAGCGAGCATGTCGCCGAAGTCCTCGCCTCGCTCGGAGTGCCCGCATGACCGGCGGTCGCATCCTGCTGATCCTCCTCGCCCTCGCGGCCGCCCTGGCCTACGCCGCCCTCTTTGGCGGCGGCGACGCTGGCCTCGAGCGCGGTACCGAGGAGAGCGACGCCGCCTTTGGGCACGTCGAGGAGCAACTCGAGAAGCTCGGGCCCGACTACCGCTGGATCACAGGTCTTCATCCGGCATTGCGCGCGCAGCTCAAGCAGTCGTACGAGCTCATGGTCGACTCGCTCGCGCAGCTCAAGGACGAGCGCGTCGACATCATCGCCGACACCACGCTCGATGACCGTGACCGCCTCGAGGCGCTCCGCACCCTCGTCCAACGCAGCGACCAGCTCCTTGCCGACGCACTCACATTCGGTCAGCGCGTCTCGACGCGCGTGGCCTTCATGAAGGCATCCTCGCCCTTGCTCACGCATGCCGAGACGCTGCGCGACAAGCTGCTTACAATCACCGCCGAGGCGCAGAGCGGTGACGAAGATGCCCAGCGCATCTCGCACCTGCTCGGTCGCTATGCCGAGCTGCGCGATCGCTGCCAGCTCGCCGACACGCTCATCAACAAGAACCCGATCCAGGGGCAGCAGATGGCGAGCAAGATTCTCTCGTCGCTCCGCTCGTTGCTCGAGGAGCTCGAGGCCCTGGCCACAAAGCTCGGCCTCGACGTACCACCGCGGCCCGTCACCGAGGGCGTGTAGCCGCCGCGAGATGGGAACCGCACACGATGAGCAGGAGTGCCTCGCTGATCTCGATCGTCGCCGCGACGATCATCGCGCTGGTCGTCTTCGTTGCGATCCCGGGCCATACCGCCAAAGAGTCAGGTGATGCGCTCTCGCTCACCGTCGCCCTCGAGATGCTCTGGGCGTCGACCACGAAGGCGTGCAGGCCGAGCTGAGCGCCTTTGACGCGCGCACGCAGCAGTGTGCGCTCGACCTCGAGTTTGGGCTCGGCGTGCTCATCGGTCGCAGCGCCGGAAGGATCTTTGAGCTCGAGGCCGACAACGACGTTTCGCTCGTTTCGGAAACGCGACCGATTGATTGCGGAGCGTCGGAGCGTGCGCATCACGTGGCCGCAGAACACGCGAGCTTCACGCGATCGAAGCCACCGATTCGCTACGACGCAGCCCGCCTCCTCCGCCCCAGAGGCGACTGCTCCGATTTCACCTTTCGACCCGTCAATCTCACACGCGGATACTTTCGTCAGCGCTACCTCCCCGGAGAGGCACACGCCTATGGCATCTCCGAGGAGGACCGCGCCACGTGGCGTTCCCAAGAACTCTCTCCAACGCCTTGGTGGCGGCCTGCGGCTCTGCTCTCAGGGCAGGAGCGGGTGGTGCGGCGCGAGCGCACGCACGGCCCTGCGGGCATCACTCAGGCGCTCGGCATGCGAGGCTCCGAGTGACGCGAGCAGCTGCAGCTTGACCGTCCACAAACCCAGATGACTCGGGCGCTCGGTCAAGGCGTCGTCGAGGTGGGCGAGGGCGAGCTCGGCGTCGCCGCCACGCCACGTCGCGAGCACCCACTGGGCCGTGGCGTCGGGATCGCCGGGAACGAGTGCGAGCATCGACTCGGCGGCTGCGCGCGACGCCTCGTAGGCCGCTCGTCGGTCGAGGTCCCCGCCTCGTCGCCGAGCAAGTCGCGCTGTGGCCGAGGCGTCCTCGGCCGTGGCAAGCCAGGCGCGGGCGAGTTCGAGCAGGATGCCGGCCGACGACGGCTGGGCAAGGGCCGCGCGCGCAAGAGCCTCGACGGCCTCGTCGGGACGCCCGGCGGCGCGTGCGGCGCGCCCGCGCAGATACAGCACTTCGGAGACCTCGGCGTCGGTGTCGCTCAGCTCGTCGAGAATCTCGAGGGCGCCGGCGGGATCGCCGGCGACGACGGCCGAGTTTGCGCGGTCGAGTGCCGCGAGCAAGTCGACGATGTCGCGGGGATCGCGCAGCGGCTCGTCGCTGACAGCGCGTACCTCGCCGGAGATGTAGCCCAGCTCGGCAAGCATCTCGCGGCTGGCGACGAGCTCGGCCTCGGCGAGCGGCGCCGGTGACACGACCCTCGCCACGAGCGGATGGTCTGGGTCGACGGGCGTTTGCACGAGTTCGCCGGGATCGTCCGCGACGTCCGTAAGCACGAAGCTCGGCGACGCGGCATCGACGGCACCGACGACCTTGTCGCCACCCTGGCGAGCACCGGCGAGGGCCGAGGCGCCGTAATAGAACCACGGCGCGCGCGTCTCGAGCGGCGCGCTGCGGTCGGACGCGATCGGCGCCGCGAGCGAGACGCCATCGAGGTCGGGCGGAACGTCGAGCCCGACGACGTCCAGGATCGTCGGCGCGATGTCGACCGCCGACGCGAGTTCGTCGCGCACGCGCCCCGGCTCGGCGAAGCTCGCTTGCCCCGCCTTCGGGCGCAGCCACGTCCAGCTGAGCGGCACGTGCATCGTCGACTCATAAAGCAGCAGCCCGTGCGTCTCCTCACCATGTTCGCCGAGCCCCTCGCCGTGGTCGGCCGTCGCGATGACGAGCACGTCCTCGTGCTCCGCGAGCGACTCCATGAGCCGGCCCACCTGCTGATCGGCGAACCTGACCTCGGCGAGATAGCGGTCGTGGCGCGAGGCATCGGCCGACGAGCCCGGCGCGTCGTAGGGCGCGTGAGGATCGAAGAGGTGTACCCAGAGGAAGAACGGGCCGTCGGTGTTGGCAAGCCAAGCCCGCGCGCGCTCGACGGTGCGATCACCACGCCGTTCCGTCGGCGCAAGTGGCCCTCCGGCAACGAGCAGGTCATCGTCGTAGACGTCGAACGCCTGAGCGAGACCGTAGCGGCGATCGAGCACGGCAGCCGAGACGAAAGCAGCCGTTGCGTAGCCCGCCTCGCGCAAAGACGACGTGAGCGCGGGCGCTTCGAAAAGCGGCGACGTGACGCCGTTGACGGTCAGCCCGTGTCGACCGGGACGCAATCCCGTGAGCATCGAGGCATGCGTGGGAAGAGTGAGCGGCGTGACGCTTGTGGCGTGGGTGAAGCGCAGCCCGCGCGCGCCGAGGTCGTCGAGGTGCGGCGTGTGCGAGGTGCCGTCAGCCTGGGGTCCCAAGGCGTCGGCGCGCAGCGTGTCGATCGTGATGAGGACGACGGACGGCGGTGTCGGCTCGGTGCCACACGCCGCGAGCGACGCCGCGAGCAGCCACGCCCACGCGCGCCTCACGACTCGCCGTCCACGAGGTGCTTGGGACGCAAACGTCGGTGCTCGCCATCGCGCACCGTGAGTCCTTCGGAGTCAAAGCGCTCGAGCAGCGGAATGAGATACTTGCGCGTGGTCGCGAACTCGTCGCGCAGCTCCGGGATCACGACGGCGCCGTCGCGCGACCGGCCGTGCGCGAGAAGTCGCGCACGCAAGGTCTCGAGCGCCGTCCCCGCGAAGTCGAGGCCGTCGATCGTGACGACCTCGCCGGATGCACGCATGGCCTCACGCATCATCTTGAAGGCGTCGTCGCTCAGTCCCAGATCACCGGCAACGAGCTGCGGAGGCGCCGCGCCTCCTTCGGAGAGCTGAGTGAGCCAGCGCTCGCGCGCTTCGCGCACTTCGGGCGGAAGCTGCACACGATGCCCGCGACGGCGTACCTTGCCGCCGCTCGCGACATCGATGCGCGCGTCGTGTTCGAGTGCCACGGCAAGCGCCGTATCGGTGACCTCGAGAGCATTGCGCAGCAGGCGCACGTCGAGCCACTCCATGAGCGGTTGGCGACGGTGCTCGGTGCGCAGCACGGCGAGGGCGTCGTCGGCGATGCCTTCGATCGCCTCAGCCGCGAGGTAGAGTTCGCCCGCAGCGACGATGTCCCCCGCCGCCATGCCCTCTGCGAGCTGCTCGCGCAGAACCGCAGGCGTGGCCGCGACCTCGTGCGCGAGCTGCGCCACGGTTGCACCACGCTGCCCCGCCGACGACAACGCGACGCGCAGCAGATGTGCGCGATCGCCCCCAGCGCCGATGCGCTCGCGGGCCTCTTCGAGGACGCGATCCTTGAAGCGCTTGAGGCGCCCATCCGTCGTGGCGAGGACGCTGCCGCCACCGAGGAGCACCATCGAGGCGGCATGCCGCACGAGCACGCGGTCGCCTGGCGCCACGACGATCGGCGCTTCGAGGCGGAGCTGCACGAAGCTCGGGTCGCCCACCTCGACAGCGTCACCATCGAGAACGACGAGGCGTCCGAGCACTTCGGTCGTGCCGGCGTGGACGCGCACCGGCGCGTTGTGGCGCACCGGGCCATCGCCGTCGACGTGCGAGTAGTGCACGAGAACGTGTCGACGAGCGACGAACACACCGGGCGTGGCAAGCACGTCGCCGCGCGTCAGATCGTCACGCGCAACGCCGGTGACGTTCAGCGCCACGGAGTGACCGGCCCGCGCGGCACCGCGCACCTCACCGTAAGCTTGGATGCCGCGCACGCGCGCCGTGTCGTCATGGCCCACCACTTCGAGCGTATCGCCGACTTCTGCACGCCCTGAGACGGGCACGCCCGTGGCGACGGTGCCGTGCCCGGCGGCCGAGAACACGCGCTGAACGGGAAGTCGGAACGGACCGTCAGCTTCCGCGACGGGCACCTCGTCGACCAAACCGTCGAGGACCTCGCGGAGGGCGTCGAGCCCGTCGCCGCGCGTGGCAGACACCGGCACCATCGGCGCGCCTTCGAGGAACGTCCCGGCGACGAAGTCGCGGATGTCTTCGAGCGCGAGTTCGAGCATCTCGTCGTCGACGAGATCGATCTTCGTGACGACGACGAGCCCGCGTTCGACGCCGAGCAGGCGCAGGATGTCGAGGTGCTCGCGCGTCTGCGGCATGACGCCGTCGTCAGCCGCGACGATGAGCGCCACGACGTCGACAGACGTCGCGCCCGCGACCATGTTCTTGATGAACCGCTCGTGCCCGGGGACGTCGATGATGCCCACCAAGGCACCACTGCGGTGTCGATACCGCGCGAAGCCGAGGTCGATCGTCATCCCGCGCTCGCGCTCTTCTTCGAGGCGATCGGGGTCGATTCCCGTCAGGGCTTTGACGATCGACGACTTGCCGTGGTCGATGTGCCCCGCGGTTCCGACGATGACTCGACGGATCGCGTCGTCGTCTGCGGTGTTCGTCACCGGTGCGTGTTCAGTGCGGCGAGGCCTGGAGCGCCTGCGGCAGGTACAGGATGCGCTGACACGTTCGGCAGATGACGAGCTCGCGCCCAGCTGCAAGACGACTGCAGTCGTTCGGCGTGAGCTTCGAGAAGCAGCCCTGGCAGATGTCGCTTTCGACGGGACAGACGCCTGTCCCGTGAGCGGAGGCCGCACGGTCGTAGATCGTCAGGACGTCACCCTTGATCGCGCGTCGAATGTTCACGCGCTTGGCGTCGAGAACGTCGAGCTCGCCCTGGTGGGACGCGAGTTCGTTCTGAGCGCGCTCCTCGAACCCGCGGTACTCCTCGGCGGCCTCGGCGACGCGCGCCTCGGCGTCCTTGATCATCTGGGCGCCTTGCTGAATGACATCGAACTGCTTGAGGATCTCCTCCTCAGCCTGGCCCTTTTCTTCCTTCTTCCGCGCGATCTCGGACTGCATCAACGTGTACTCCTGATTGGTGTTGGCGTTCAGGAGATTGCCGTTGGCCTTATGGATCGCCTCTTCCTTCGCGGCGAGCTCGAGCTCGAGAGTCTTGAGGTGAGCCTGGAAGCCCTTGACCTTCTCACGCGTTGCTTCGAGAGCGGCGGCGGCGTCGGCGGAAGCACGCTTGCGCGACTTCAGGATGCGGGGGACGCCTTCGGTGAGTGTCAAGATCTCGGCGCGTTGCTCGTCGACCCCAGCGAGGTCGAGAAGCTGCAGAGTCTGCTGGATGAGATCGCTCGTCACGGGAACTCACGGGGCCAAAGGGGAACAGGACGGGACGACCCTGAAGTGTAACGGGACAACGGCGTCCTTTGAAGGCCCCTCCCGGATGGGACTCGGAGTCGCCGTCACGAAAGAAGGCCGCCCGCCACCGAATCGGTGACGGGCGGCCCCGAAATCAACGGCGCGGGCGAGGCCTCGGCTCAGAGGCCGGCCTGGGCCGCGGCGTCGAGGAAACCCTCGAGCATCCGGCTGCGCACCGGGTGCTGGAGCTTCCGCACGGCCTTGGCCTCGATCTGGCGCACGCGCTCGCGGGTGACCTTGAAGATCCGGCCCACCTCTTCGAGCGTGTACGTGTACCCATCGCCGATGCCGTAGCGCAGCTTGATGATCTCGCGCTCACGGAACGACAGGGTGTTGAGCACCGAGTCGATCTTGTCGCGCAGCATCTCCTGCGCCGCCGCCGAAACCGGCGAGACGGCCGTCTCGTCCTCGATGAAGTCGCCGAAGTAGCTGTCCTCACCTTCCCCGATCGGGCGATCGAGGCTGATGGGATGCTTCGAGATCTTCATCACACGCTTGGCTTCTTCGATCGAGATCTCGGAGAGCTTCGCGATCTCCTCGATCGTCGGCTCGCGGCCGAGCTGCTGGACGAGCTTCTTGGTGACGTTCCGCAGCTTGCTCATCGTCTCGATCATGTGGACCGGGATGCGGATCGTCCGCGCCTGGTCGGCGATCGAGCGCGTGATGGCCTGACGAATCCACCACGTCGCGTACGTCGAGAACTTGTAGCCACGACGGTACTCGTACTTCTCGACAGCCTTCATGAGCCCCGTGTTGCCCTCCTGGATCAGATCCAGGAACGACAGACCACGGTTGCGGTACTTCTTGGCGATCGAGACGACGAGACGCAGGTTGCCGCTCGACAGGTCGCGCTTGGCCTGCTCGTACTCCGCGAAGCGCTTGTCGATCAGACGCAGGCGCGCAGCAAGACGCTTGGGGTTCTCGAGCGCCTGGATCTGCAGCGCATCGAAGTCACCCTTGAGTTCCTTGTACTCGCGGCTCGTCTTGCTGCCCTTGAAGTAGCGCAGACGACGTTCGAGCGTGGCCATCTCCTGGTGCTTCTCGCGCACCAGCTCGATCATCGGGCGCACCTTCTTGAGCTGGATCTGCGCCTCTTCGAGAATGTCGGCCATCTTCCGACGTCCCCAACCGATGCGCTGCACGAGCAGCTGACGCTGCGCGGCCGTGCCCTTGTTGAGTAGGTAGCGCTTGTAGTCGTCGGTGAGACGCTGATGCAGGACACGCAGCGTCTTGATCGTGCCCTTGAGGCGCGCAGACACTTCGATCTTGCCGGGCTCGAAGCCGCTGGTCGAAACCTTGAGCGTGCGGTCGAACGCAAGACGGCTCGACTCGACGTCCTCGAGGATCTGGATGCCTTCACGCGCCGCGAAGCCCGTGGCCATGATCAGGCGCCGGAAGTGACGGCGAGTGACCTCGATCTGTCGTGCGAGTGAGATCTCTTCCTCGCGCGTCAGGAGCGGGATCTCGCCCATCTGCGTGAGGTACATGCGGACCGGATCGTCGATGCGCTCGGTGGGTGCGGCCGCCTTCTCATCGCGCTCGGGCTTGATGCGCTTCGGAGGCGTGGCACCCGGTTCCTGATTATCGGCGACATCGGCCTCATCGAGGATCTCGATCCCCTGCTCCTCGAGCAGGGTCAAGATCTCATCGATGTTCTCGATGTCGTTGGGAAGGATGTGATTCATCTCCTCATAGGTGACGAATCCCCGATCCTTACCCGTGTCCATCAGGACGCGGACGCTCGGATCCATCTTGTCGAGTTGAGCTGTGGCGCTCACGGTGTTTCCTCTGTGGGACGGGACGCTTGATTGAGATGACCGATTTCTTCGCCGGCTCGCGAATCGCGGGCAGGACCGGCGGAGGACGCGAAGGTCTCCTGCACGGTTTGGAGGGCGTTTTCGGTCTTGAGAGAGTCGTTGACGTCGAGGCCAGAGACGAGCGCGAGGCGCTGTTCCTTGGCTCGACGTGCAGAGACGAGGCGGCGGAGGTGCTCGACCGCTTCGTCGAGTGTGGGAAGGATGACGCCGGGCGGCGGGAGCAGGGTGTGCTCAAGCGTAGCCTGGAGTACAGGCTCCTGCTCGCTGACGTAGTCGAGCCAGGCCGAACTGTCGACGTGACCTGTGCGCTCGCCCGACGGATCGGCGAGTTCACAGAGACGGAGCGCGCGCGCGTCACTGACAAGTCCTTCGGCGAGAAGCGGACGCACGACGTCGAGCCCGGCCTCGGGATCGGCGATGGCGCCGACGATGGCGAACTGACTGCGTGTCTCGGCGTGAACCACGCCTGCGCGGCGCGGTGCCGACGCTGCCGAGGCACTCCCGGCTGCCGCGGCTTTGGACGTGCGGTGAAGCCGGTTGCGATCGACGGCACAGGCCCGTGAGATCTCGAGCACGATGGCATCGCGTCGCAGCGGATCTTCGATCGTGCGCGTGAGTTCGACGACTTCAGATGCCACCCGCTCGCGCCGTCCCGGCTCGCCGGGGTCGGACAGAGCGAGGGAGCGCTGGGCGAGGAACGTCGCCGTGGCCTGGGCCTCGCGCTCGAGGTATGCGTCGAACGCTGCGGCCGCCGCCTGCGGGTCGTCGGGTCGTTCGCGTCGCGCCGCGAGGAACCAGTCGCAGGGATCGGCTCCTTCGGGAAGCACGAGCACGCGCGACTCGCGCCCGCGCTCGAGCAGGCGCCGCACGGCATCATCGGCGGCACGCTGGCCGGCCTCGTCCCCGTCGAAGAGGAAGACGACGTTGCGCGCGCGTTGACCCACTGTTTTCACGTGCTCTTCGGTGAAGCTCGTCCCCATCGTGGCGACGGCCTCGGTGAGCCCACACTGATGCGCCATCATGACGTCGGTGTAACCCTCCATGACGATCAGCCGCCCCGTCTGGACGAGCGTCCGAACGGCGCGGTCGAGGCCGTAGAGAATCCGGCGCTTGCGGAAGGCCTGGGTCTCGCGCGTGTTGACGTACTTCGGCCCGGCGTCCTCGCCCTCGGACAGGCGCCGCGCGCCGAACCCGACGATGGCACCGTTGTCGCTGCGAATCCCGAAGGCGATGCGGTCGACGAACATGCCGGTGAAGCCCGCCTCGCGGATCGCACGCGGATCGACACCGCGGCGCCGCACCCGATCGAGAAAGTCGCGCGGGATGTAGCCGATGTCGAACTGCTTCAAGATCTCGTCACTGAAGCCGCGTCCACGCATCGCGGCCAGCGCCGCGCGCCCCTCCGGAGCACCGAGCGCCTCGGCGAATACGTCGCGAGCGGCCTCGAGCACGTCGCGGGCGCGGCGCGTCTCGGCAATGCGTCGCTTGTCTTCCGCCGTGAGAGATCCGAGCGTCACGCCGGCCCGCTCGGCCAGCAGCTCGAGCGCCTCGCGGAAGTCGAGTCCGCGGGTGCCCATGACGAACGAGAAGTGATCGCCCGACTCGCCACATCCGAAGCACTTGTACATCCCACGCGCCGAAAGCACGTGGAACGACGCCGTGTCCTCGTTGTGGAACGGGCAGCAGGCCCAGAAATCGCCCGCCGCGCGCTCCTTCAAGTCGGGCGCGACCTCACGGACGAGGTCCGCGAGGTTCAACCGCTGCTTGATGGCGTCTTTGTCGGCGTCGCTGTACATGGAGCTGCCTGGTGGCAATCGGAGCTGCGAAAAGGCGTGCCGCACGACGCGGCATCTGGAAAGGCGCACACCAGCAGACGAACGCACAGCGAAAAAAAGTCGCCATACGACTTCGAGAGTGACGAGCGAGCGTTGGTGCGCTCCCGAGTTCAATGCCACGAACGCCACACAGGCATTCCGCGTGCAAGAAAAGGGGCTGGGCCACGGGATCGCGCGGAGCTGTCGACTCTGCGAGCGTGATCGTGCGTTGAGAACAGGTGAGCTGCGTCTAAGCGCGCTCAGGGGCGGAGTCGCTCGCCCAGGCGTGGTCGGCCCAACGCGTGGCCAGTGCGCATAATTGTAGCGGTGCCAGAGATTCTGCACGCACTTTTTCTTCTTTTTTCTCTAGACCCAATCGCCGTACCACTTCACCGGCTGGAACCCGCGTTGCCGTCGAGACACTGTTGACGAGCGTCTTTCGACGGGTATGAAACGCTGCCGCGAGGAACGATTCAAGCGCTTTGATGCCAGGGGTTTGCGGCGGGTCGGCGAGACGCTCGAGGGCGATCACCACGGACTGGACGCGGGGCGGCGGCCAGAAGCACCCCGGGGCGAGGGGTCGCACGACCTCGCCCGACGCCGTGAGGCTGACCAGCACGGAAAGCGGTCCGTAGTCGCCGACGCCGGGGCCCGACAGGTGCCGCGCGCCGACCTCCTTCTGCACCGTCACGACCGTCGTGGACGGGCCGGCAGCAGCGCCCAAGACGAGCGCAATCAGCGGAGCGGAGACGTTATATGGCAAGTTTGCGACGAAATGCGTGCACTCGGCGAGGCGTTCGGCCACGGGTTCGGCGAGCCTACGCGTCCCTGCGAGAACGTCGGTCTCGATCCACTCGAGATTCCCGCCCTCGAGCAGCTGGTCGGCCACGCGCCGCATTGCCGGGTCGATCTCGACAGCCACGACCTTCGCCCCAGTGGCGAGCAGATGCCTCGTGAGCAACCCGGGCCCGGGCCCCACTTCGAGCACCGTGTCACCGGGCCCCGGCGCGGCGCGGGCGACGATCTGCGCGAGGTGCTCGTCACGCCACAGGAAGTGCTGACCGTGGCGCTTGCGGGGCGCGGCCCCGGCGGCTGCAAGCGCCGCCTGAAGCCGCGACAACGTCATGGGGGCCGGTGCGTGAGTCACGCACCGGCCCCCATCAAGACCTTGCCGCTTGATCGAAGAATGAAGCCGATCAGAGCGCCTCGACCATGATCTCGACGCGGCGGTTGCGCTCCTTGGACGTGTCCCGCGGGCGGTGCTGCCCGTATGACATGACCGAGAAACGCTGCTCGTCGAGACCCTGCGAGATCAGGTACGTCATGACCGACATCGCACGCCCGGCGCCGAGCTGGATGTTGCCCAGCGGCCAAAGCTCCTTGGTCTTCTTGACCGGGTCGGTGTCCGTGTGGCCAACGACGCGGATCGGACGGTTGTGCTGAGCCAGCTCACGCGCGAGCCCGGCGAGCGCCGTCTTGCCCTCAGGCGTCAGATCAGCCTTGCCCGGCGCGAAGAAGACGTCGCCTGCACCCGAGTAGCCGTAGAGGCCCTCTTCGTGGTTGACGACGAACTCGAAGCCCGGAGGCGCCGAAACCTGAGCCTCGGTCACCGCAGACTCGAGCTCGCTGACACGCGAGGAGAGCTGCTGGTTCGTGCGCCCGAGTTCGTCGTTCAGCGCCGCAAGACGCTGACGTTCGCGCTCGAGCTCCGAACGCTCCGACGCCAGCTGGGACTTCTCAGCCGCCAGCTCTTCGGCGCGGCGTGCACGCTCTTCGAGGGCAGCGACACCACCGTCGAGTTCGATGATCACGGACTCTGCGTCACGCAACCTCTCCTCGGCCGTGAGCAGTTCATCCTGCGCGCGCGTGAGTTCGTCGACGACCTCGTAGTGTCGGCTCGCTGCCACGCAACTTGGAAGCATCGCTGCGGCCAGAACGGCCACCGCACCAAATCGTAATGTGTTCATCAAAGGAGCTCCCTCCCCATGCAACCGGCGGGACGATCGCCGTGCGTCGCAAAGGACCGACACGTGACGATTTGAGCCGCGGCGCCCGCCATGTGCGCGCGCGGCTCCCTGACCTGCGTCAGGACTTGAAGAGATTGGCAACGAAGTTACTGATGCCGTTGCTCGAGCGACCCGCGACGGCGTCGAGCGTGACGACCGAACCGACAGCCATGAGCGCGACGAGCAGGATCAGCGCGATGCGGATCCCCATGCCTTCGCTCTGTTCCTCGGCGACGGCTACCGTCGCACGGTTTCGCGAGCGCGACGGCCCCGTGGCCGCGGTGCTGCTGCGACGCGGGCGTGCCGGCTCATCGGCCTCGGCCGAGAGATCGATTTCTTCGACCTCGACATCGCCCTCGAGCAGATCACCACCGAGGTCGAGGTCGGCACCGAGGTCGATCTCGTCGCCGGCGGCGCCCGGAGCGCGCAGACGATTCACGTCGTCCGCCTTGAACTTCATGGAGTCTTTGTCGCGGAAGGCGCGGATCTCACCGGCCGACACGAGCCGCTTGAGCTCGTCTTCCTCCATCTCGAGGTCGCTGAGGACCTCGTCGAACGAGAAGTAGTCTTTCTTTTGGGCCATCTGACCGGTCTCCGACGGGGGCGTTCCACGCGGTCGACGAACCGTCGGACGTGGAGTCGACACGCGGTGGCGCATCGAGCGGCGACGGCGGTTTCCCGGCCGCGCCAGGGGCGAAGTTTAGGGAGCCTTCGACGCCGTTGCAACGTCCCGCTGGCCCTCACCGTGGAACGTACCCATGATTCTCTGGCGCAGGCGGTGCGCGGCGATGACACGCCCGTCGGGGAGGACCGCGAAGGCCGCGGCCGCCTCGTCGAGCGAGGCGTAGACCCGGTCGAGGCGCGCTCCCCGTCCCACTCGCGCGACGGGTCTCAGATCGCGACGCTCGGGAACCCGGCCGTCGACCAGCTCCGCGAGCGGCATCCAGCCGACGACCCGAGCGTCGACCCCCTCGACGATCAGCACGCGATGCTCGCGATGCCCCGCAGGCATGCGCACCCCCGCGGCCCCCAGCTGCGCGGTCGGCCATTCGCTGGCCCGTGCGGCCTCATCGCTGGCCGATCGGCTCCGCATCGAGAGGATGCCCTGGGCCACGCGTTCCTGGAAAGGCGTCAGGAGGCCCTCGGCCGTGCCACTGGCGAAGACCTCGTCGCCGTGCGGCTTCACGCCCCCCCCGCGGGCCAAGGCCCGCGCCAGCCAGGTCGCCAGCCACGCGATCGGCGAGACGATGGGCGCGAGCACCCGATGTGTCACGGAGAGCACCGGCATCACCGGATACAAGAGGGCCTCGCGAGCCGTGATGAAGGCCGCCTTGGGGACCGACTCGGCCAGCAGGAAGAGCACCGGTGTCACGGCGATGGTGCCCCACAGTTCCGGCGACGCGACGTCGATCTCACGCAGGAGCAGCTGCGCGCTGAGGCTCGCGCCGTAGTTCGCGATGTTGTTCGCGACGAGCAGCACAGCCAGCAACCGCGGCATCGAGCGCAGCAGGGCACGGGCGCGGATGGCCTGCGAGACGCCCGCCTCGGCGTCGAGGTAGAGACGCAGCCGGCTCGTCGTGTACAGCCCCGTTTCGAGCCCGGAGAAGAGCGCACTCCCGAGGACCGAGATGACGAAGGCCAGAATGAGCGGGACGAGCAGACTCACGCCGCGCCCTCCGACTCGGCTGCTTCGGCATCCATCTCGCTGTCGGGCCGTCGACGCACCAACACGCGCGGCGTCCGCGCACGTCCGGCATCGACGACGCGCAGCCGCCAGCCGTCGGCCACCATCTCGTCGCCCCGCCGCGGCACGCGCCCGACGTACTCGGCGATCGCCCCGGCCACGGAGTCGGCTCGCCGAGTCGACAGTTCGATGCCGAGTTCGTCGGAAAGTCGATGCACGGGAAGGTCGCCGGTCACGATCACCGAACCGTCGCCGCGGCGTCGGATCTGCCTGACGCCCCGCACGGTCGGCTCGGGCAGCGGCACGATCTCACCGAGAACCGCGCGCGTCAGGGCCGCGAGACCCACCAGGCCGTCGACGCCGCCGTACTCGTCGAGCAGCAGCGCGACATGGGCTCCCTCCTTCTCCATGCGCTGCACGAGCCGCTCGGCGGCCAGGCCGGTCGGCGCGAGCAGCGCGGGGCGGATCAACGACCGCCGGGACACGTCGCCGGCCATGAGGAACTCGGCGGCATTGACCACGCCCAGCAGCTGGTCAGGGCTCCCTCGGCACACCGGGTACTCCATGTACGGGTCCTCGGCCATCGTCTTGCGCCAGGCCTCGGGCGTTGCGGTGATGTCGAGGAAGACGACCCGCACGCGCGGCGTCATGAGCTGCCGCGCACTGCGCTCACCGAAGTCGATGACGTCGTGGAGCAGGGCCAGCTCGATGCCGCGAAACGCGCCGACCGTCGCACGGCTGGCAAGCGCGGACTTGAAGTCGCTCGCGCCGGGGGCGGCCGCCAGTGCCGGACGATCGATGAGCAACGACTCGATCAACGTCGTCGCCGAGCGCGAGACGAGCACGACCGGCCAGAGCAACTTGCGCAGCACGACCAGCACCGGAGCCAGCGTGCGCACGACCTTGACCGGAATCGAGAGTGCGATCGTCTTGGCGACGATCTCCCCCACGACGATCAGCGACAGCACACTGCCCAGGCCCACGAGCGCCGAGGTCGCCGTCTTACCGCTTGCGGCGAGGTCGAGCGACCAGGCCGCCGAGAGACTGAAGAACGCGACGTTGATCGCCAGGTTGGCGAGCAGCAGAGCGATCAGCAACCCGCTCGGATCGGCGAGCAACGAGGCAGCAAACGCGCTCGTGTTCGAGAGCTTGCGCCGGTCGGCTGGCCGTAGTGAGAAGACGGCCGTCTCGGAACCCGAGACGACACTCGATGAGATGAGCAGGAGGATGAGTGCGAGGAGCCTCACCTCACCGATGTGAACTCTTGCATGATCCCGACGAGCGGGAGGAAGAGCGCGACGACGATCGCCCCGACGAGCAGGGCCACGGCGATGAGCAGCAGTGGCTCGATGGCCTTGATCACCGTGGTCACTTCGAGGTCGACTTCGTCGTCGTAGTTGTCGGCGATGCGAAGCAGCATCGTGTCGAGCTGGCCCGTCTCTTCACCGACGTCGATCATGTTGACGACGATGTCGTCGAACACGCCGCTTTCGCCGAGCGGACGCGCGATCGTCTCGCCCTCGCGGATCGAGTCGTGCACGTCTTCGACGGCGTCCGCGAGGACGCGGTTCGGAATCGCCGAGCGGACGATCGACAGTGATTCGAGAATCGGTACGCCGCTTTCCAGCAGCGTCCCCATCGTGCGCGTGAAGCGCGCCACGACCGACTTCCGCATCAGCCGTCCGAAGAGTGGGATCGCGAGCTTGAGGCGGTCGATCTGGTACGCCACGGTCTCGCGCTTCGAGAGGAACCCGAAGAGCACGAAGAGCAAGAACGGAACCGCGAGGTAGAGATACCAGTAGTGTCCGAGCGACCGCGCGACCGTCAGGAGCACGGCCGTCATGGGCGGCATGGTCGCGCCCAGCTCCGTGTAGATGCCTTCGAAGTTCGGGACGACGAACACCATCACGGCCGTCACGACGAGCAGCGCAAAGCCCATCACCATCACGGGATAGGTCATGGCGCCGCGCACCTGGGCGCGGACGTTCTGCGACTTGCGGCTGAACTCCGCGAGACGCTCGAGGATCGTGCCGAGCAAGCCGGAGGCCTCGCCGGCCCGCACCATGTTCACGTAGAGGCGGTCGAAGACGTGCGGGTGCTTCGAGAGCGACTCGGACAGAGCGGCACCGCCCTCGACGTCGTCGGCAACCGCCTCGACGATCTCGCGGAAGGGCCCCGTCGGCGTTTGACCTTCGAGGATCCGCAGGCAGCGCACGAGCGGCAGGCCCGCGGCGACGAGCGTGGACAGCTGGTTCGTGAACTGCGTGAGAACCTTCTGCGGGACGCGCCGACGGAACAGTCCGCCGCCACTCGCGCGCCCGCTTTCGCTCGGACGAGCAGCGGCCGGACGTGAGGCCGCGGGACGCTTCGCACGCGGCTTGGCGGCAGCAGGCTTGGGAACCGGGGGGCTCATCGTGCGCGGGCTCTGGCGGGAAGAAGACGAAGCGTGAGGATATCGGAAGTCATGACTCGACGAGCGTCTCGCGCAAAACCTCTTCCACCGTGGTGACGCCTTCGAGGACCGCGAGCTGACCGGACTGGCGCAGCGTGCGCATGCCCTCGGCGATCGCCTGGACACGCAGCTCTTGCGTGGACGCCCCGTCGAGCACCATCTGACGCAGAGTCTCGTCGAGGATCATCATCTCGAAGAGCGCGCGCCGCCCGCGGTGCCCCGAGAAGTTGCACGCCTCGCAGCCCTTCCCGTAGGCGAACGGTCGCCCGCCCAGATCCTCGCGCAGGATTCCGAGCTCGCGCAGGGTGGCGTCGTCGGGGTCGTATTCCGTGCGACACCCCGAACAGATGGTTCGCACGAGGCGCTGGGCCACGACGGCCTCGAGCGTCGAGACGATGAGGTACGGCGGGATCCCGATGTCGATCAGGCGCGTGATCGTCGACGGCGCATCGTTGGTGTGCAGCGTCGAGAGGATCAGGTGCCCCGTCAGTGCGGCCTCGACGGCGATCTGAGCCGTTTCCTTGTCGCGAATCTCACCGACCAGCAGCACGTCGGGGTCTTGACGCAGGATCGTCCGCAGCACGCGCGCATACGTGACGTCGATGTCCTCGTTGACCTGCACCTGCACGATGCCGTCGAGGTCGTACTCAACCGGATCTTCGACCGTGATGATCTTGCGCTCGATGTCGTTGAGGTGATTGAGCGCCGAGTAGAGCGACGTCGTCTTGCCCGAGCCCGTGGGCCCGGTGACGAGCACGATGCCGTGCGGACGACTGAGCAGGCCGAGCAACAGAGCCTTGTCGTCGGGGCGCAGGCCGATGCGATCGAGGTCGAGGTCGACGACGCTGCGATCGAGCACACGCAGCACGCAGCTCTCGCCGTGCACCGTCGGGATCGTCGAGACGCGCAGATCGATCGGCCGGCCACCGAGCGAGAGTTCGATGCGCCCGTCTTGCGGGATGCGCGTCTCGGCGATGTCGAGGTTCGACATGACCTTCACGCGCGAGATCAGCGCCTGGGCCAGGGTCGGCGGCGGCGCCTCGACTTCGAAGAGCACACCGTCGACGCGGTAGCGCACCTTGAACTCACCCTCGAAGGGCTCGAGATGGATGTCGGACGCCTTGTCGCGAATGGCCTGGAGCAGCACGTAGTTGAGCAGCTTGACGACCGGCGCGGCGCTGGCCATCGCCTCGCGGTCTTCGAGGTCGATCTGACCGACCGAGCCGGCCGCCTCCGAGACGACGTCGGCCATCCGCCCCGGCGCGACGTCGGGGAAGCAGCGCTGCAGCGCGCGTTCCATGGCCGCCGGCTTGGCGATCATCGCCGAGACGGGACCACCGACGACAAAGCTGAGGTCTTGGAGGACGGAGACGTTGAGGTGATCGGCGAGGGCGACCACCAGCCCCTTGCCGTCGGCCCGCACGGGGAGCACGCGGTAGAGCGTGCAGGTCGGCCCATCGAGGCGCTCGAGCAGGGCGCGCGGGATCTCGTGCGTGTCGAGGTCGATCTCCTCGAGCCCGGCGTGGACGCCGTGGGCGACAGCGAGCGCGTCGGCCTCGAGGGCCCCCATCGCGACGAGGACATCGGCGACCGTGCCCGTCGCCCCGGCGCGCGCGTGCTCCTTCTCTGCCCGCGCGACGTCGTCGGCCGAGCACACGCCGCGTTCGATGAGTCGATCCGTGAGCGAAGTCACGCGACGTCTCCGGCTGCGGGTTGGGCGTCGGCGGCATGCACGACGCGCAGTAGCTCGGAGATCGACGTGACACCGTCGAGCACCTTGCGCAACCCGTCAGCGCGCATCGTCGTCAGCTTGCCCGACCGTTCTCCCTGGGCGCGGATCGTCATCGTCGGCTCGTTGCGGAAGGTCATGTCGCGCAGCTCGGAGTCCATCGAGAGCATCTCGTAGACGGCCACGCGCCCCGCGTAACCCGTGAACCCGCAGTCGCTGCAGCCTTCAGCGCGCTTGATCGTTCGTCCCGCGACGCGCTCGGCTTCGAGCCCGACGGCCGCCAGCTCCGACGGCTCGGGGTCGTAGACGACGGCGCACGAGCGGCACAGCTTGCGGACCAGGCGCTGCGCGACGACGGCCTGCACCGACGCACTCACGAGGAACGGCTTGACGCCCATGTCCGCCAGACGCGCGAGCGCCGAGGGCGCATCGTTGGTGTGCAATGTCGCGAAGACGAGGTGACCCGTGAGCGCGGCCTGGATCGCGACCTCGGCCGTTTCGTGGTCGCGGATCTCACCGACAAGGATGACATTCGGCGCCTGACGCAACATCGCGCGCAGGATGCGCGCGAACGAGAGACCGATCTTGCCGTGCACCTGCACCTGGTTGATGCCGTGGATCTCGTACTCGACGGGATCTTCGGCCGTGATGATCTTGACGTCCGGTCGGTTGAGCTCCGAGAGCGCGGCATAGAGCGTGGTGGTCTTGCCCGAACCGGTCGGGCCGGTGACGAGCACGATGCCGTTGGGGCGGTCGATGGCGCCGCGGAAGCGCTCGAGATCATGGATGTGGAAGCCGAGCTCGGGCAGCGAGACGAGCCCGCGCTCCTTGTCGAGCAAGCGCATCACGATCGTTTCGCCGTGGTTGCTCGGCAGCACCGAGGCGCGGATGTCGATCGGGCGCCCTGCGACCTGCACGTTGATGCGACCGTCCTGCGGCTTGCGCTTCTCGGCGATGTCCATCGACGCCATGATCTTGAGGCGCGACGTCATCGGGCCCAGCAGGTGGACTTCGTGCGACGCCACCTCGACGAGCACACCGTCCTTGCGGAAGCGCACGCGCACGCGGTCTTCCATCGGCTCGACGTGGATGTCGCTCGCGCTCTGGTCGACGGCGTCGCGGATCATGCGCGCGACGAGCCGGATGATCGGCGCATCGTCGCCCTCGTCGTCGGTGGGCAGCGTGACGTCGGCCTCGTCGACACTGCCCGCGACGTCGTAGTAGTGCGCCATCGCGCGGGCGATGCCGGTCGGCGTGGCGAGGGCGGCGACGATCTCGCGTCCGAGCACGAAGCGGAGGGTGTCGAGGTGGTACGTCGCCACGGGATCGTCGACGGCCAACACGAGCGTCTCGCCCTTGAGCGTGACGGGCACGACACGGTGCTCCGTGACGACATCGGACGGAACGAGGTCGAGCACCGCGGCCCGAATGCGCCCGCCCTTGGCCAGGTCGTCCTCGAGGTCGACGAAGGGCATCTTGTGCACCTTGGCCCAGGGACGCCAGACGTCGACGTCACGCGCGAAGCCGCACTCGACAACGGCACGGGCCAGCGAGATGTCCTTGTGTCGGCTGTGAGCTTCGGCCTTGCCGACCTGCGCGGCGTCGATCACGCCACCCGCGATCAGCTGGTCTCCGAGGGCATCGGTCATCTCGTCTCCGTCATCGCGTTGCGCGGCGCTCAGGAGGCGTCCGACACCGCAGTGATTCTCAGGCGGCTCGCGCGGGGATTCAAGCCGCGTTGACGTTCGGCTCGAGGCGGTCTAGCCTGGGCCGCTCAGGAGCATCGTCGCGAAGGCGCGACCGAGCCTGCGTGGCACGATGGGTCGACCGCTTTCGACGCCGAGGACAGTGGACACCTCGGAGCGTCTCGAAGGCGGTGCCCGAAAACGGCCCATGCAGGCTCAGACGCCGACGCTGTCGATGCTCGTGAGCAGTCTTCAGCTTGCAGCCTGAGAGAAACGTCATCCGTCCGTGGCAGTTGCCAGCAGCGCGGTCGCGCCGTTGCCGGAAGTCGACACCCGTCGATCCGCCAGCACGTCGCCATCGCACGGCTCGCCTACCGCCGCGGTCAGGATTGAACTGTTCTGAAGGCTGCTAGTGTGCACTTCGCCGCGGGATACACATTCGGGCCGTCTTTACCCCGCGACATCGCTGACGCCTTTCCTTGGGATCACGCATGCGCCCCACGATCGCCGCACTGATCGGCAGCGCCTTTCTCCTCGTGGGCTGCTCGTGCCCGCCGCTCGAGCCGCAGTTCGAGACGCCCCGCGACACCCTCACGACGTGGCAGGCCGCCTTCTGCCATGACGACGGTGAGCTCGAGTACGAAACCCTCTCGCGCAGCTACCGCAACGAGATGGGCGGCTACGAGATCTACAACGCGGCGCGGACGTATCTCCAGACGGACAAGCCACTGTTCGCCTGGCTTCTGAAGCACAGCGACCTCGAGGCCGCGGTCGTCGACGAGCGTTTCTCGCCCGACGGCACGCGCGCGCGACTCACGCTCGAGCGCGCCGGCCAGAGCATCACGATCGAGTTCGAGCGCGAGGCGCTCGTGGTCGTCGAGCTCGATGACGGCACGGTCCAGCAGCGCATGGTCCCCATCCCGCTCCACGAGCTGCTGCTCTCGGACGGGCGCGCCTGGGCGATCGCCCCACAGGAATCTCCCCGCCTGTCCGAAGAAGATCTCGGCCAGGTCCGCTCCGTCACATGGACGTCGCCCTGGCGTATCGCGTTCATCGACGGGCTCAGTCCTCCGGCTGCTCCCTGACCCTGGCGTGCGGGCCCGCCTCCCGCGCCTTCGTCCGGCTCCCCTTACTCTCCCCACTCAAACACACACCATGGCGAACGGCACGACGACCACTCGCTGGACCTACGGGTTCGGCGCCGGAAAGGCCGACGGCGACGGCAAGCAGAAAGCGCTCCTGGGTGGTAAAGGAGCCAATCTCGCTGAAATGACGCGTCTCGGCATCCCGGTTCCTCCCGGGCTGACGATCACGACCGAATGTTGCGCGGCCTATCTCGCGCACGGCGGCAAGTGGCCGGCAGGCCTACGCGCACAACTCGGCGAAGGACTCGAGGCGATCGAGCGCGTCGCGGAGCGCAAGTTCGGCGACCCTGATGCGCCGCTGCTCGTCTCTGTGCGCAGCGGTGCCGCAGTGTCGATGCCCGGCATGATGGACACGATCCTGAACCTCGGACTCTGTGACGAGACGCTCCCCGCGCTGGCTCGCAGCGGCGGCGAACGTTTCGCCTGGGACAGCTACCGCCGACTCATCCAGATGCTCGGCGACGTCGTGCTCGGCATCCGCCACGTCCTCTTCGAAGGGGAACTCGAGCGCGCCAAGCGCACGGCCGGCGTGAAGCACGACACCGAGCTGTCGGCCAGCGATCTCGAGGCGCTTGTGACGCGCTACAAGGACATCGTGCTCGAAGAGTGCGGCCGTCCGTTCCCGCAAGACCCGCACGAGCAGCTGCGCCTCGCCGTCAACGCCGTCTTCTCGTCGTGGGGCAATGAACGCGCCGTCACCTACCGCAAGCTCAACGACATCCGCGGCCTCGCCGGCACGGCCGTCACCGTGCAGGCCATGGTGTTCGGCAACATGAGCGACACCTCGGCGACGGGCGTTTGCTTCACGCGTGATCCGTCGACGGGCGAGAACGTCTTCTACGGTGAGTTTTTGCGCAACGCGCAGGGCGAAGACGTCGTCGCAGGCATCCGCACGCCGCTCCCGATCGCCGAGATCAACAGCGTGCTGCCCGGCATGCTCGAGGAACTGCTCGCGATGAAGGCCCGGCTCGAAGGCCACTACCGCGACGTGCAAGACATCGAGTTCACGGTCGAGAACGGTCGGCTGTGGATGTTGCAGACCCGCTCGGGGAAACGCACCGGTGTCGCTGCCGTGCGTCTGGCCGTCGAGATGGTGGACGAAGGGCTCATCACGGAAGAGGAAGCCGTCATGCGCGTCGATCCACGCGCACTCGACCAGCTCTTGCACCCGACATTCGATCCGTCCGCGAAGCGCAACACGATCGGACGCGGACTGCCAGCATCACCTGGCGCTGCGTGCGGACAGGTGGTCTTCACGGCCGCCGACGCCGAAGAGTGGACGGCGCGCGGACACGAGGTGATTCTCGTGCGCACCGAGACGTCCCCCGAAGACATCGGCGGCATGCACGTCGCGAAGGGCATCCTGACGGCGCGCGGCGGCATGACATCGCACGCTGCCGTCGTGGCGCGCGGCATGGGCACGTGTTGCGTCGCGGGTTGCAACGACCTCGCGATCGACGAGACGGCCGGTTCGTGCACGCTCGGCGAGACCACGATCGTGGAAGGCGACTGGCTGAGTGTCGACGGCAGCAGCGGTGAGATCATCCTCGGCCGCATGCCGCGCGTCGAACCCGAGCTCACCGCCGACTTCGCGCGGCTCATGGAATGGGCCGACGCACGCCGCAAGCTGCGCATCCGCACCAACGCCGATTCGCCCGACGATGCTACGCGCGCGCGCAGCTTCGGTGCCCAGGGCATCGGACTGTGTCGCACCGAGCACATGTTCTTCGGCGAGGACCGCATCGCGGCCATGCGCCGCATGATCCTGGCCGACAACGACCGACAGCGCGCCGCGGCCCTCGAGGAACTCATCCCGCTGCAGCGCGACGACTTCGTCGGCATCTTCACGGCCATGGACGGCTACCCCGTCACGGTGCGTCTGCTCGACCCGCCGCTGCACGAATTCCTCCCCCACGAAGAGGTCCAGCAGGACGCCCTCGCGCGCTCGCTCGGCTGGTCGCTCGCCGACGTGAAAACGCGTGTCGCCGAGCTGTCGGAGATGAACCCGATGCTCGGGATCCGCGGCTGCCGTCTCGGCCTGCGTCTGCCCGAGATCTACGACATGCAGGTGCGCGCGATCTTCGAGGCCGCGGGACGTTGCGAACAAGCCGGCGTGAAGGCGCTGCCGGAGATCATGATCCCGCTCGTCGGCGCCGTGAAGGAGCTCGCCTTCTTCCGCGACCGGATCCGCGGACAGGAAGCCGCGCTGCGCAAGTCGGGTGGCTTCACGGGCAAGGTGCTCGTCGGCACGATGATCGAAGTCCCGCGCGCCGCACTGACGGCCGCCGAGATCGCGGAGGTCGCCGAGTTCTTCTCCTTCGGCACCAACGACCTCACGCAGATGGGCTTCGGCCTTTCGCGCGACGATACGGGCGCGATGATTTCCTACTACGTCGACAAGGGCATCTACGACGCCGACCCCTTCGCCACGCTCGACACGGTCGGCATCGGCCGCCTCGTCCGCGTGGCGACGAACGAAGGACGCGAGGCCCGCGAGGGTCTCAAGGTCGGCATCTGCGGAGAACACGGCGGCGATCCCGCGTCGATCAAGTTCTTCGCCGAGTGCGGCTTGGACTACGTGAGCTGCTCACCGTTCCGCGTGCCGATCGCAAGGTTGGCCGCCGCGCAGGCCGCGTTGGGTTGAGCGACCACATCACCCGTACGGCGAGCCTGAGTCGCTCATCGACGATCATCGTGAGGTCGCAGCCCGGCCTCGCTGGCAAGGCGGCGCGAGGTCCGACAAGTTTCTTTCGGACGTTGAGGATCAGAAACGTCGCTTCACGCCTGCCAGCAAGGACTTCCGATGCGACCGCAGCAGATTGTCGGTGAATCATCCGGGCTGGCGAAGCACGCTCACCGCTCGAGCTTCACAGCTCGTAGGCGCAGCGCGTTGGCGATCACGGAGACCGAACTCAGGCTCATCGCTGCGGCAGCGAACATCGGGCTCAGCAGCCAGCCGGTGACGGGGTAGAGCGCACCGGCGGCGATCGGAACGCCGATCGCGTTGTAGCCGAACGCGAACGCGAGGTTCTGCTTGAGGTTCCGCATCGTCAGCTCGCTCAGCCGACGGGCGACCGCAATGCCGCCAAGGCTCCCGCGCACGAGCGTCACGTCCGCGCTCTCCATCGCGATGTCCGTGCCCGTTCCCATGGCGATGCCGACGTCTGCCTGGGCCAGCGCAGGCGAGTCGTTGATGCCGTCGCCGGCCATCGCGACGCGCTGCCCTTCGCTCTGCAAGCGCTCGATGAGCCGGAGCTTGTCGTCGGGGAGGGCATCCGCGAAGACGTCATCGATGCCGAGCTTCGCGGCGACGGCCCGGGCCGTGCGCTCGTTGTCACCCGTGAGCATGATGACGCGGAGTCCGTGCTCACGCAGCTGCACGAGCGCACGCGGAGTCGTTTCTTTGATCGGATCGGACACGGAAAGAGCACCGGCGAGCTCCCCGTCCACCGCGAGGAACATCACCGTGGCGCCCTCGTCCTGGAGGGCCTTCGCTTCGTCGGCAAGCTCGGGTGAACTCGCGCCCACGTCACTCATCAGCGACGCGTTCCCGAGTGAAAGCCGCAGACCCGCGTGGGTGCCTGAGACACCCTTCCCCGTCACGGAAGCGAAGTTGGTGACGACCGTCGGTTCGATGCCTCGCTCACGTGCGCCGTCGAGCACCGCAGACGCCAGGGGGTGCTCGCTGCCGATCTCGAGCCCTGCGGCATGGGCGAGCACCTCGTCCTTCGCGAAACCGGGCGCCGCGAGCACCCGATCGAAACGCGGCGCTCCAAGCGTGAGCGTGCCCGTCTTGTCGACCACGACGACGTCGACGTCGCGAAGTGTCTGGATCGCCTCGGCATTGCGGAAGAGCACGCCCGACTGTGCCCCCTTCCCTGTGGCGACCATGATCGACATCGGTGTGGCGAGCCCGAGCGCGCACGGGCAGGCGATGATGAGCACCGACACGAATGCGAGCAGCGCGTAGGCCAGGGAAGGTGCGGGCCCGAAGAGCGACCACAGGATGAACGCGAGCACGGCGGTGATGATCACAGTGACCACGAACCATGCCGACACGCGGTCGACAAGGGATTGAACGGGTGCGCGACTGCGCTGTGCGGTCGCCACGAGTTGCACGATCCTTGCGAGCAGCGTGCGCTCACCCACCTCGGTCGCCGCGACGACGAGCGCCCCCGCCGTGTTCACGGTGCCACCGATCACGCTGTCTCCCGGCCCCTTCTCGACCGGCATCGGCTCGCCCGAGACCATCGACTCGTCGATGCTGCTCGTGCCTTCCTCGACCGTGCCATCCACCGGCACGCTCTCGCCAGGGCGGATGCGCAAACGGTCGCCGACCACCACGGCATCGAGCGGCACATCACGCTCACCATCGCCGTCGATGAGTCGCGCGGTCTTCGGCGTGAGATCGAGCAACGCACGGATTGCGGAGCCCGTCTTCGCGCGGGCTCGAAGCTCGAGGACCTGTCCAAGGAGGACGAGTGTGACGATGACAGCAGCTGCCTCGAAGTAGAGACCGACACGCCCGTCGGCATCGCGGAAAGCCTCGGGGAAGAGGCTCGGCGCGAAGACTGCCAGCGTGCTGTGCACGTGGGCGACGATCACCCCGATCGCGATCAGCGTGAACATGTTCGGGGCCAGGCGTCGCACCGACTCGACGCCACGCGCCAGCAGCGGCCAGCCCGCGTAAAGGACGACAAGCGTCGTCAGCACGAACTCGATCATCCCCGCGACACGCGTGCCGAGCGCCGTGTGGATCGGCGACCCGGGAAGAACCATGTCGCCCATGGCGACGACGACGACCGGCAGCGTCAACGCCGCGGCAATGATGAAGCGTCGCCGCATGTCACGGAGTTCGGAGTCATCGGCTTCAACGGCGGGTGAGTCCGGCTCGAGCGCCATCCCGCAGACCGGACACGTGCCAGGACCGACCTGACGCACTTCGGGATGCATCGGGCAGACGTAGACCGCACCGGCCGGGACGTCGTGTTCGGCTGCAGCGTCGGGTTGCGCCTTGTCCTCGAGGAAGCGCTCGGGCGCGTCGGCAAACTTGTCACGACAGCCCAACGAGCAGAAGAGATACGTGTGACCGTCGTGTTCGACACGTCCCGCCGCCGATTCTTCCTTCACCGTCATCCCGCAGACGGGATCGATGCTCGTCGTCGCACCATGCTCGACGACATCATGGTCGTTCGACGTCACTTGGATGGCCCCCCACGCCGCGTGCGTGCATAGAGATCGACAAGCTCGGCGACCATCTGCTCCTGCAACTCGGCGTCATTCGAGCGAAACGCCGCCGGAACGCACGTCCGCAGATGCCCCTGCAAAAGCTGCTTGCTGACCTGAGCCAGAGCGCCCTGGATCGCCGAGATCTGCTGCAGAACGTCCATGCAGTACTTGTCCTCGTTCACCATGCGCTTGACTCCGCCTACCTGGCCTTCGATGCGGCTCAGGCGAGCGAGGAGCTTCTTTCTCTCGGATTCGGTCGACATGTTGGCTCCAGACGTTATACCCAACCCGGGTATAGCATCTCCTCTCGCGCGTATCACAGGAGCTCTCATGGAATGCCAGGCCTGCTCGCAACCGCGAACGCCGTCTCGAACCGCTCGTCGGCGCGCCGCGCAAGCGTTCGCGGCGATTGCCCTCGCAAGCATTTCGGGCTGCGCGAGCACCTACGAGTTCGAGGTCCCCGAAGGCCATCCCGCGCTGGCCTCGAACACGACCGGGGGAGCGCTGCATGCGCCGAGCCCGTTCGACCTCGCGCCCCCGCTGCTCGGCTCCTCCGGTGAGTCCAGCGAGCACTCAACGATGCCTGGTGACGGCATGGAACCGGCGGGCACGATGGAAAGCCACGAAGATGATCCGGCAGCCCCGCGTGCAGCGGAGCCCCGTCACGAGGGCGCCCGTCACGAGCACGGGGGTCATCCATGAACAGGACTGCCACCGCGACGGTGTGCATGCTGGGCGCAGCCCTCGCCGCCTGTGCAACACCGCCCCCCGCGGAGCGTCGCGCCGCGGTGCGCGACGAAGCTCAGGCGCGCCTTGGCATCGAGGTCTCACTCGATCCCTCGGCGCGGACAGACGCGATCGAGACGATCCTGGCCGATGGCGTGCTCACGGCAGATGAAGCCGTGCGCCTCGCGATCGCGAACAACTCGCAGCTCCAAGCGCTCCTCGAGAACCTCGACATCGCGCGTGCCGAGGTCTGGCAGGCGTCGCTGCTGCCGAACCCGGTCATGGATGCCGAAGTCCAGTTCATCGAGTCGGATGGCGGTGACCTCCTCGAACTCGGCCTCACCCAGAGCATCATCGACGTCCTCCTGATCCCGCGCAGGAAGAGCGTCGCCAGCGCGCGCTATCAGCAAGTGGAAGCGGAGGTGACGGCCGCGATCCTCGACCTCGCAACCGAAGTGCGCGACGCGTATCGCACCCTGCAAGCGCAGCTCGAACTCGTCGAACTCTATCGCACGGCGACGGACGCGACCTACTACGGCTACGACGCGGCGCGTCGACTGCGCGAGGCCGGCAACATCATCGAGCTCGATGTGCTCACCGAGCAGGCGCTCCACCAGGAAACGAGAACGGCGCTCGTGTCCGCGCTCGCTCGTGCCGGCGAGCAGCGCGAGAACATGAATGCGCTGCTCGGGATCTGGGATGCGACGGGCTCGCGCTGGACGGTGCCACCGCGGCTCCCGATGCCGACCGATCTCACCATCGCACCCGAGGACGTCGAGACGAGCGTCATCGCGGCGAGTCTCGACCTCGCGGCGATGCACAGCCGCGTCGTGGCCTTGGGGCGCTCCGTCGACTTGCGTGAGATCGAAGCGACGTTCCCCGTGCTCTCGGCCGGCATCACGGCGGAACGGGAAGCCGACGAAACCTGGAGCGGCGGCCCGCTGGTGTCGTTCTCGCTGCCGATCTTCGACTACGGACAGGCAGCCGGTGAGGAAGCTCGATCTCGCTTCGAGCAAGCCTACGCCGAGTACACCGCCCTCGCCATCAGACTGCGCAGGTCGGCTCGCGCAGCGTTCATCATGAGCAGCACGACGTCGGAGAACAGTCGCTACCTCCGTGACGTGATCGTGCCGCTGCGCTCGCGCATCACCCAACAGACACAGATGCAGTTCAACGCCATGCAGATCGGGGTCTTCCAAGTCCTCGATGCGCGGCGCCGTGAGATCGACGCGGCGCGCTCTTCGGTCGAGAGCCTCCGCGATCACTGGATCGCGCGCAACCGCCTCGAGTCGCTACTCCTCGGTCGCCTCCCCCAAGCTCGCTTCGGCATCTCCACGACCGCGAACGAAGCAGCCATGGCGGGAAGCGGCGATCCATCCTCAGGAGGTCACTGAACCGATGCCCACTCGACGAGAACTACTCCTCTCCGGCGCAACAGTCGGCGCCGCGGTTGCACTCTCTTCGCGTGTCGCCAGCGCTGGAGAGACGGCCGAGACGACAGCGCGCGTCGCAGCGCAACCGCTCGGGCTCCCCGACGAGCACTATCGCCCCGTCATCGTGCCGAGTGGTGCAACGGTTCCGTTCCGCATCAGTGCCGGCGCCAAGGTCTTCCATCTCGTCGCCAAGGAGTTCGAGCACTCGTTCGCTCCGGGCCTTTCGGCGCTCTGCTGGGGCTACAACGGTCAGGTGAACGGGCCGGTGATCGAGGCGGTCGAAGGCGACATCGTCCGCATCTACGTCACGAACGAACTTCCCGCACCCACCACCGTTCACTGGCACGGTTTCATCCTCCCCAACGGCATGGACGGCGTGAGCGGTCTCACGCAAGAACCGATCCCGCCGGGCGAAACCTGGGTGTATGAGTTCGAGCTCGTGCAGAACGGCACGTACATGTTCCACAGCCACCACGACACGATGACCCAAGAGGGACTCGGGTTGACGGGCATGTTCATCATCCACCCGCGCGATGCCGTCGACCCGCCGGTCGATCGTGACTTCGCCTTGATGCTTCACGAGTGGCGCATCGACGCCGGGGCACGACGCCCGAACCCCAACGAGATGAGCGACTTCAACGTCCTCACGATGAACGGTCGCGTGTTCCCCTACCTCGAACCTCTCGTCGTACGCACGGGCCAACGCGTGCGCATCCGGATCGGCAATCTCTCCGCCATGGATCATCACCCGATGCACCTCCACGGATACGAGTTCCACGAAACCGCCGTCGATGGTCAACGCATCCCCACCGACCAGCAGCGCAAGCGCGTGACAACTCTCGTGGGCGTCGGTGAGACGCGCGACATCGAGTTCGATGCGATCTACCCCGGCGACTGGGCGTTCCACTGCCACATGACGCACCACGTCATGAACCAAATGGGTCACGCGTTCCCGAACATGATCGGCTTCGATGCCAAAGGCTTCGATGAACGCGTGCGCTCCGTCATCCCGGGGTACATGACGATGGGAGCGAAGGGCATGAAAGACATGACCGACGGACACATGGCCATCCCCGACAACAGCATCCCGATGGCCAAGGCGCGCGGCGGGTTCGAGTCACCGATCGGCCTCGGCGGTATGGCGGGTGTGATCAAGGTGCGCGATGGGCTCTCCGACGACGCACTCGCACGCGGAGAAGACCCCGGCTGGTACGACCATCCGCCAGGAACGTCTGCCAAGCGGGCATCGGACGATCAGCTCGAGCGTGACGGGATCGACGCGACGTGAAAGACCACCACGACTCGGGCCCCGAAGGCGCGTTCGAGGAGGACAGCCTGTCACTCGGCGGCGCCGTTGCGATGGGAACGGGTGTCATGATCGGCGCCGGTGTGTTTGCGCTGACGGGCCAACTCGCCGAGCTGGCTGGACCGCTGTTTCCGATCGCGTTCGTGCTCGCTGCGATCGTCAGCGGCATCAGCTCGTATACCTACGTGAAGATGTCGAACGCCAATCCGTCGGCCGGTGGCATCGCCATGTACTTGAAGCAGGCCTATGGCCCGGGCACGGTCACGGCCGCATGTTCATTGCTCATGTACATCTCGATGGTCATCAACGAGAGCCTCGTCGCCCGAACGTTCGGCACGTATACGCTGCAGCTCTTCGACGCCAAGGACGAAGAGTGGCTCGTCCCTGCACTCGGCGTCGGACTGCTGCTCGTGGCCTTCGTGGTCAACATCTCCGGGAACAAGCTGATCGGACGTCTTTCGATCGCGATGGCGTTCGTCAAGATTGCAGGCATCATGGCGTTCGCTGGCGCCGCACTCTGGGCGTCCGGCGTGCGCCTCGACGCGCCGTCGGTCTCGGACACGTCGTCGCTCTGGGGACTCCTCCCGGCAACGGCGATCGGGATCCTGGCCTACAAGGGCTTCACGACGATCACGACGAGCGGTGCGGAGATCCGCGAACCGGAGAAGAACGTCGGACGAGCGATCGTGATCTCGCTCGCCATCTGTACCGTCGCGTACGCGGTCGTCGCCCTCGCCGTCGCAAACAGCCTGACAATCGAGGAGATCGTCCAGGCGCGTGACTTTGCCCTCGCCGAAGCGGCGCGACCAGCGTTCGGAGACACGGGCGTCACACTGACCGTCGTACTGGCAATCCTCGCAACACTCTCCGGCATCATCGCGAGCGTCTTCGCCGTCTCGCGTATCCTGACAATGCTCACGAAGATGAACCTCGTGCCGCATCGACACTTCGGGATGCCCGGCAACGTCCATACACATACGATCGTCTACACGATCGTGTTCGCCATGGTCCTGACCGTCGCATTCGACCTCGGTCGGATCGCGGCGCTCGGCGCGATCGTGTACCTCGTCATGGACGTCGCGATTCACTGGGGTGCCGTGCGGTATCTCCGGGACGAGCTCGAGCTACGCGTCTGGGTTCCCGTCACTGCCATCGTGCTCGACACCCTCGCACTGGGTGCGCTCGTCGTCACCAAAGGTCGAAGCGACCCACCGGTGCTCATCGCCGCTGCGGTCTGCCTCGTCACCGTCTTCGCGGGCGAGCGCTTCTTCCTGCAGTGGAAGGACGAGGAACCGAGCACGACCGACTGAGGCCGGGTTCGTCGTGGACGATCGTCACGAGCGCGTGACTGCGATGCCGGGCACTGCATTCGCGCCGGCCGGACGATCACGAAATGTCGACTGCGGCGCGCCTGCGCACGGGCATTGCAGCCGGGCTGTCACGACTGGGATCCGCCCTCCGCGAGAGCAAGGTGTCAACCGGCCTCGATGCCGCGGCGGAGCTTGCGCTCCTCGACGGCGCACTGGAGCACCGGGACGACGAAGATCGTGATGATCGCGACCGTCATTCCGCCGAGCGACGGGATGGCCATCGGGATCATGACGTCGGAGCCGCGGCCCGTGGACGTGAGCACGGGCAGGAGTGCCAACGTGGTCGTGGCCGTCGTCATGAGGCAGGGCCGGATGCGTCGGGCGCCGGCTTCGATGACGGCCTCGTGGAGCGCGGCGCGGTTCGTCGGCAGGCGCTTGGCGAGCGTCTGGCGCAGGTAGGTGGCCATGATGACGCCGTCGTCCGTCGCGATACCGAAGAGGGCGAGGAACCCGACCCACACGGCAACGCTGAGATTGAGCGGCCCGACGCCGAACAGCCCGCGCAGGTCGACGCCCGCGATCGGGTCGGCGAGGAACCAGTCTTGGCCGTAGAGCCAGAGCATCAGGAACCCGCCTGACCATGCGACGAAGACAGCCGCGAAGACGATCGCTGTCGTGACCGTCGAGCGGAACTGCAGGTAGAGGATCACGAAGATCAAGAACAGCGCGAGCGGGAGCACGACCCGCAGGGTGGCCGCCGCGCGCTGCTGGTTCTCATAGGCTCCGGCGAAGCGATACGAGACGCCGGTCGGCAGGCGGTACGCGCCGCTGTCGATGCGCTCGGCAAGGTACGCACGGGCATCGTCGACGACGTCGACCTCGGCCGTGCCCGGCTGGCGGTCGAAGATCACGTAAGCCGTGAGGAAGGTGTCCTCGCTGCGGATGAGCTGCGGTCCCGGCGTGTAGCGGATGTCGGCGAGCTGACCGAGCGGAACGTGTGCGCCCATCGGCGTGCTGACGAGGATGCGCTCGAGGTCGCCGATGTCGTCGCGCAGCTCGCGCTGGTAGCGCACGCGCACGGGGTAGCGCTCGCGGCCCTCCACGGTGGTCGTGAGCTGCCGGCCGCCGATCGCCACCTCGATGACGTCTTGCACCGAGCGCACCGAGAGGCCGTAGCGCGCGATGGCGCGGCGGTCGATGTCGATCTCGAGGTACGGCTTGCCGATCACGCGGTCGGCGAGCACGGTGGCCGGGCGGATCGACGGGACGTCCTTGAGCATGCGCTCGAAATCGAGTGCGACGCGTTCGATGCTCTCAAGGTCGGGGCCGCGGATCTTGACGCCCATGGAGGCGCGCATGCCCGTCTGCAGCATGATGCGCCGCGTCTCGATGGGCTGGAGCATCGAGGCCGTGGTCATGCCGGGGACGGCCGCGGCGTTCTCGATCAGCTTCCAGATGTCGTACGGCGACTCGATGTGATCGCGCCATTGCCGGAAGGGACGCCCGTCGTCATCGGGCACGAGCTGTTCGTCGTCGTCGAGCACGAAGCGCGCGTGCTCGTCGTCGTAGGCGAAGCGTCGGGGACGACCATTCTCGTCGAGCACGAACTCGGGCAGGTACGTGATGACCGTCTCGACCATCGAGATCGGCGCCGGGTCGAGGGCCGTCTCGGCGCGCCCGATCTTGCCCACGACTTCGTCGACCTCCGGGATCGCGCGGATGGCCATGTCCTGCTGCTGGAGCAGGTCGAACGCCTCGCCGATCGACGCGTGGGCCATCGTCACCGGCATGAGCAGGAACGAGCCCTCGTCGAGCGACGGCATGAACTCTTTGCCGAGCCCCGGGAAGGTGTGAGCGAGCGAGACCCATGTCGGAGAAAGTGCGACATCACTGGCCGTGACATCCTCGGAGACGAACGACGAGACACGCGCGACGGCCGGAGCGAGTGGGCCCGCGACGCGCGCGAAGCCGAGCCATGAGAAGAGCCCCAAGACGATCAGGAGCGTCGGCAGCATGAGGAACGTGAGCTTGAAGCGCAGACACATCCGAAGCAGCGGGACGTACACGAGCACCAGCAGGCGGAACGCGAGCAGCACGCCGCCGATCGTCGTCACCGTGAAGATGAGGTTGCGCGTGTCGTTGCCAGGACCGAGCGGCTCCCAACGCTCAGCCAGCCACCACGCGACGGCGGCGATGGCCACGATCGCGAAAATCGTCGACGCAATGCGCATCACGATGGCGGGCAGGCGCGGAGCGATGACGCGCCAGACAGCGTAGGCGACGAGCGCGCCCCCGAGTGCCGGGTGGAGAACATTCCACGCGAGGGCGCCCGTGGCCGCGAGGAGCAGCGCACCGAGCAGACCCGGCTTGCGATCGTTCTCACGGCGTCCCCGTCCGAGCATCAGCAACGCCGCCGGCGGGATCACGACGAGCGCGACGAAGATCGACGCGATCAACGCGTAGGTCTTCGTGGCCGCCAGCGGGCCGAAGAGCTTGCCCTCGGCACCTTCCATCGTGAAGACGGGCAGGAAGCTGATGACGGTCGTCAGCACGGCCGTCAGCACCGCGCTGCCCACCTCGGCGGCGCCCGTTCGCACGGCATCGAGACGTTCGCGCACGGTTTGTCCCGGCGCGACGTGGTTCAGGATGCTCTCCGTGAGCACGATACCGACGTCGACCATCGTGCCGATCGCGATGGCGATGCCGGAAAGCGCCACGACGTTCGCGTCGACACCCGTGTGCTTCATCATGATGAACGTGATGAGCACGGCGAGCGGCAGCAGCCCCGAGACGAGCACGGCGCTGCGCAGGTGCCCCACCATCACGAGCACGACGAGGATCGTGACGAGGATCTGCTGCTCGAGCGCATCGCTGAGCGTGCCAAGCGTCTCGCGGATGAGGCCCGAGCGATCGTAGAAGGGAATGACGGTGACGCGTGAGACGCGGCCGTCGTCGAGCACCTTGGACGGCAGGCCCGGAGCGATCTCGGCGATCTTGGCCTTCACGCCGTCGATCGTCGCCATGGGGTTGGCGCCGTGGCGCGCGACGACGACGCCGCCCACGGCCTCGGCCCCGCCCTTGTCGAGCGCACCGCGCCGCAGCGCCGGCCCGAGCGCGACGTTCGCGATCTGCCGCACCGTGACCGGGACGTCGCCACGCATTCCCACGACGACCTCTTCGAGATCCTCCAGCGACTCGATCAAGCCCAGCCCGCGCACGACGTACTCGGCCCGGTTCACCTCGATCGTGCGCGCACCGACGTCGACGTTCGAGTTGCGCACGGCCCCGAAGACGCGTTCGAGCGACACGCCATGCGCCCGCATCGCGTCGGGGTCGACATCGATCTGATACTCCTGCACGTACCCACCGATCGACGCGACCTCGGCCACGCCGGCGACGCTCGAAAGTGCATACCGGACGTGCCAGTCCTGGGCCGACCGCAGCTCGTGCAGATCCCATCCGCCGGTGGGCTTGCCGTCGGTGTCACGCCCTTCGAGCGTGTACCAGAAGACCTGTCCGAGCGGCGTCGCATCGGGCCCGAGAGCGGGCTGCACGCCGTCGGGAAGCGTTCCCTGCGGCAGGCTTCCGAGCTTCTCGAGCAGTCGACTGCGCGACCAATAGAACTCGATCTCGTCTTCGAAGATCACGAACACCGACGAGACGCCGAACATCGACGAGCTGCGGATGCTCTTGACGCCGGGGACGCCGAGCAGCGCGACGGTCAGCGGATACGAGATCTGATCTTCGACGTCTTGCGGTGAGCGGCCCGGCCACGCCGTGAAGACGATCTGTTGGTTCTCGCCTGTGTCGGGAATCGCGTCGACGGGCACGGGGTCGCGCGGGATGCCGGGGATGTCCCAGTCGAACGGCGCAACAAGCACGCCCCAGCCGATCGCGAACACCGTGGCGAGCGCGACGAGTAGCGGGTTGCCGAGGAAGAACCCGATGACGCGTGTCATCGGCGAGCGATCGTCACTCATCGGTCACCCGCCGGCTCGAGATCTTCGGTGACCCGCCCGCAGCGCAACATCGAGGCGCCGAAGTACGGGTTGGCGACCGTGCGCTCCCGTTGGATCCAGTTCGCGCCCTGATCGTCAAAGGCCATCGGACAGTGAACGACGTGCAACGTCTCGCCCAGCGGTTGCCCCGCGCGACCGACCCGCGCGATCATGGCTTCCGAGATCGGCGCGAACAGCACGCGCAGCCCTTGGATGTCAGAGGACCGTTCAGCGCGCCGCGCGAGGACGGACGCGACGTCGTCGGCACCGGCGGCCTCGGCCGCCGCGTGCAACGCCTCTGCCGCTTGCTCGGCAACCGCGGCAGCGTCGGCAGCGAGCGCTTCCTGCAAGACCAGATATGCCTCGAAGAGCTCGGAAGCCGGGCCGTGTGGCGCATGCGCGCCAGGCTCCGCGTGCTCGTGTTCCTCGACCGTCGGAGTCGCATGTGACACATCACCGAGCTGCGTGCGCACGTCGCCGCAGCGCAACATCGCGGCGCCGAAGTACGGGTTGAGAATCTCGCTGCCGGCTTGGAGCCAGCTCGCGCCGCGATCATCGAAGGCCATCGGACAGTGCGCCTCGATGAGCACGCCGGGGCGATCGTGGCCGAACTCGAGCGCCAGCGTCAGCACCGACAACGAGACGTGCTCGAACGCGACCCGTAGCTCGCCGATGTCTGCGGCGCGCCGGGCCTCGCGCACTGCGCCCACCAGACGCGCGCGCTCTTCGCTCCAGATCATACGCTCGCTGGCCGCGAGCCCCGAAGCGATCGGCGCATCGAGCACCGTCTCGAGTTCGACGAAGACAGCACGCGCGGCCAGCTCGTCGTCCCCCGCCAGCGCCACCTGCAACGCCAACGCGGCGTCGTACACGGCTCCCAGCGACTCGACGAACACCGCGACGTGCGGTCCACTCGGCGCGCGTCGTTCGCCCGGCATCGACATCATGCTCGGCTTGGCCACGATCTGCATCGCACTGTCGACGCGGAAGGCGCCGTTGACGACGACACGCTCGCCCTCCTCGAGTCCGTCCATGATGATGACGTCGTCACCGGCCGTCGGGCCGAGCACGACTTCGCGTCCCTCGTACGTCGGACGCTCCGCGCCTGGCACGTCGACATAGACGATCGCGCGCACTCCGGTGACGAGCACCGCGCTGCGCGGCACGACGAGCGGGCGCTCGCCGTCGGACGGCTCGGACACGAGGCCGAGTTCCTCGGCCGGCACGAGGTCCATGCCGCACACATCACATACACCCGGCCCGTCCTTGACGATCTCGGGGTGCATCGGCGAGACCCACTTGCCCGCCACGTCGTCGACGATCAGCGCGCCGCCAGGACCCAACCGCGCGAGGACGACGCCGTGCACGAACATCCCCGGCTTGAGCAACCCGGTGGAGTTGTCGACCTGCACGCGCACCTTCGCCGTGCGCGTGTGCTCGTCGATGAAGGGGTCGACGAAGGACACCGTGCCTTCGACGATGCGCCCCGGCATGGCCTCGACCTCGAGCCGCACCGGTTGACCGTAGCGCACCCACGGGAGGTCTTGCTCATAGGCGTCGAGCAACACCCAGAGGCGCGAGAGGTCGGCGATGCGATAGATCGGCTCGCCCACCCGCACGTAGGCACCTTCGTCGACAAGCTTGTCGATGACGACGCCGGACGAGGGCGAGTTGATGAGCACGTGATCGTCGGCCACGCTGCGACGCTCGAGTTCGTCGACCTGCCCCGCACTGAGGCCGAAGAGCAGGAGCTTGTCGCGGGCCGCGCGGTACCCTCCGCGCGTCGACTCGGCGAGGAACTCCGACGTCGCCGACGTGATGCCGGCCAGTTCGCGCTTTGCCACGAGGAGTTCATCCTGCGCGAGCAGCAAGTCGGGGCTGTAGATCGAAACGAGGTGGTCACCGCGTGCCACGGGGACGCCCTGCGCGTCGACGAACAGCCGCTCGAGGCGACCGGCGACCCAGGCCGAGATCGTGCGCACGGCGGTTTCGTCGTAGTCGATCTTGCCGACCATGCGCACCGGACGCGTGACGTTGCGGCGACGCGCCGGCTCGCTGATGATTCCTGCCAAGGCGATGGCGGCCGGTGACATGGCAAGGCGCCGCGGGTCATCGTCGCCGCCGGCCGCGCGCGGCACGAGGTCCATGCCGCAGATCGGACAGTCGCCGAACTCGGGAAGTTGGATCTGCGGGTGCATCGGACAGGTCCAGAGCGTCGCCACGGAATCTGCGCCAGCTTCGATGGCCGCGTGGTCGTGACCCGCGTGTTCATCGACGCTCGCCGGCGCTCCTCGCGCGGGATCAGGTGCCGAGATGCGACCGATGGCAAAGGCGATGAGCGCCGTCGCAAAGACGGCGAGTAGCAGGCGGGCGGTCATGGCTCACCTCCGGTGAGAGTCGTCAGGCGCGCCGCGCCGACGAAGGCATCGCGGCAGGCGCGCCACGACGAGAGTTCGAACTCGAGAACGACGCGCTCGGCGTCCAGCAGATCGACGACAGTGGACGTGCCCGCGCGATACGACGCCGCCGTGAGTGACAGCGACGAGCGGGCCCGCGGAACGAGCGCGCCGCGATAGAGCTCCACGCGTCGCAGCGCATCCTCGACAGCGAAGGCCGCAGCGGCGAGTTCGGTGGCGAGGCGCGACTCGGCGTCCGCGACGCGTTCGTGGGCCGCCGCGCTCGACAGCCGCGCCTCACGCCGCCCCGCCGCAACGCTCGAACGCCAGATCGGAATCGTCATGCCGACCCTGAGGAGCAGCGGGTCGTCACCGCTGTCCGGCGTCCCGGGGTTGATCGCCGCGCCGGTGTCGAGATAGTCGACGCCGACGGTGAAGTTGGGTGAGCCGCGCAGGTCTGCGAGCTCCTCGGCGGCGCGCGCAGCGCTCCACTCCGCGTCGAGGGCGTGCAGCGCCGGGTTGCGATCGTGCAGTCGGGCGCGAAGTGCCTCCAGGTCGACGACGATGTCACTCGGGACAGCGAGCTTCGGCGGGTCGAGCAGCCCCGCGGAGCTCGGAACACCGAGCGCATCCGCCAGGCGCGCGGCGAGCACCGGCAACCGCGCGTCGACGCTGGCGACCACATCCTCGAGCGCGCCGATCTCGACCTGCAACCGCAACAGCTGCGCCTGGGGACCGCCGGTCCGCACGCGCCCCTGCACGAGCGGTTCGAGCCCGCTGAGCAGCTCGAGCAACTCGCGCCGGATCTCGAGCTCGCGCCCACCGAAGGCGTACTCGTGATACGCGCGCGTGACGTCTTCGACGATGGCGAGCCGCTTGGCGTCGAGGGCGTACCAGGCCGCGTGGGCCCGTCGCTCGGCGACACGCGCACGCGCAGCCAACGTGCCCGGCCAGGGGAATGATTGCGACAACCCGAGCCGCCGGCGCTGCGGCCCCGCGCGCGTCTCGAGTTCTTCGAGGAACTCGCCGAACGTCACGGTGGGATCGGGCAGCGTCTCGGCCTGCTCGATGCGCTCGGCGAGCGCGCTCCAATGCGCGTGGGCCGCGCGCATCTCGGGATTGTGTTCGAGCGCGAAGCGCAGCATGTCGGTGAGGTCGCCGCCAGGGAACGTGATGGCGGCCTGTGACGAGGCGCGCGTCGAGCGCGCAACAGGCGCGGCCGGCAGCGCACGCGCCTCGAACGACTGCGCGCGCGGCGGCGGATCTGCGGGCGTCGCGCAACTGACGGCGAGCATCGCCGCGCACGAGGCGGCGGCGAGAAGAGAGAGTGTGGCCATGGTCGGACCGATCGTCGGAGGACTCGCGATCACGCGAGATCACACACCGCGCCCACGGGCGCGACATGTCTCAGGCGGCGTCGAAGGACGCGCGCACGCACGGCATCGACGTCACGTCACCCGAGGGCGACGCCGTGCGATGCCCGATCCCGACGGATCAGAGCAGCAGGACGCAGAACGCGACGCTTGCCGGTGGTCGACCAGGCTCCGCGAGCGCGGGGATGACAGTCGCGACGTGCACCGTGGGCAGTGCCGGGTTCAGCGACGCCACGATCTCATCGAGTTCGGCGTCCGCGCCCCACGCGCGAACCTCCGCCAGCGCCTCGCTCGGCGCGCCTGGCACGCTCGGCGTCGGGGCGACACGGCACCCGCAGCGGCTCTTCTCGAGCCCGACGGCCGGATGCTGCTCGCTCTCGCAGCAAGCGGCGGTTGCGTCGGCCGAGCCGCCGTCATGCGCCCCCGCACAGCACGAACGCGCAACCGCATCACACGACTCCGAAAGCACGTGGGCGATCGGCACGAGCTGAAGCAGCGCGAGCAGCAGGGCGACGGCGGGTCGGAAGCGAGCTGTCATGACGCTCTGCAGACTAGCATGACAACGGGTTCTCGGCAGCAGCTTGAGCTTCTCCGCGTCGCGCTCGCTGTGGCGCGACGCCGACGCGCTCAGACGGGCGCGGTCCAGCTGACGAGTTGGTTCTGCCCCTGCGTGGCCGCGACTTCGAGCGCCTTCTCGGCGCGCGCGAGGAACTCGTCGCACGACTGCACATCGGCGCGCGGGATCTCGGTCATGCCGACATCGAGACTGATCGATGCTGGCGCCGACTCGAGGATGTCGCCCATCACCCGCTGGACCATGATCTCGGCGCCCTCGAGCTCCGTGCCGGGCAGCAGCAGCGCGAGGCGGTTCTCGGCGATGCGCGCCGGCAGGTCGACGTCGCGCGAGTTGATCAGGATGCCGTTGGCGATGTTGAGCCAAACCCCCGCGACGGCCGGGGCGCTGCCCGCCGCGTGCACCTCGTCGAGCCCGTGCACGTCCATGAGGACGAGTGAGTACGTCCACCCGTAGCGCATCGAGCGCTTGTACTCCTCGTCGACGCGCAGCTGGAAATACGCGTTCGTGAACAGTCCCGTCTGAGGATCGGTGACGAAGTTTACGAGTTGGGCCTGGTCCATCGAACGGCTCCGAGATGGTTCGCGCGAGGCTCCGTTGTCCGCGCGCTGCATGTCCTTGATCGACGTCCACGCTTCTCGGCTTGAGACGAAACAGAAGCCGCGCAGACTCCGCGGACGCCGAACAACGCCCATGCCACGGCGCACCCGGGCTCGATAGACGCGCCGTCAGGGGGAAGCGGAACGTCCGCTTCTCGGGCCATTCTGCCCCACGCCCGTCGATCGCGCCTTCGGAGTTCCATCGTACGTCCATCACCAAGATCCCGCCGTCCAGCGTGCTCCTCGCCTCGACCCTCGCGCTGTCCGGAGCGGCCTCCGGGATGATCGACGTCCGCGTCCCGCAGGACGTCGAGACGATCCAGGGAGCGATCGACATCGCCGAGGAGGGCGACACGATCCTCATCAGCAAGGGCGAGTGGACCGAGACCATCGTCGTCGACAACCTCGACGACATCACGATCCGCGCGAAGGGCGGGGCGTTGATCATGGCTCCGGACGGCGCCGACGCCGTCCTGCGCATCACGAACTCGTCGGGCGTGACGCTGCACCGCGTGCGCATCGAAGGCGGGACGGGACACGGCACCCACGCGACGGCCTGCGACGACATGACGATCGAGCGCTGCCGCGTCGAAGACGCGACGGCGACGGCATCCGACTCGACGACTCGAGCGGACTCCTGATGATCAAGAACAAGGTCGACGACGTCGGCGGGACGGGCATCTCGCTCTCCGAAGACCTCGACGCGATCTTCACGGTCGACGCCAGGCTCGAGCGCAACAGCGTCTCACGCTGCGGCTCGGACGGCATCTCCGTTCAGGGCAGCGAGGTCACGCTGATCCGAAATCGCGTGACGTCCGTCGAAGACGACGGCTTCGAGACGCGCAACGCCTCGCTCGTCCACCTCGAGAAGAACGCCTCTCGCTTTGCCGACGCCGATGGCTTCGATCTCGTGGGGACCCAGCTCTCGGTCGAGTCGAACAAGGTCACGCGCTCCGGCGACGACGGCTTCGACGTCACCGCGGGCAACAACACCTTCATCAGGAACCAGGCCAAGAAGAGCTTCGACCTCGACCTCATCGACGAAATCGGCCCGCCGTCGAACGCCTACTCCGACAACGTCTTCAAGACGACCAACAACGACGTGTGAGGTTCGCTCAGGCGTGCTCAGCCGCCGCGAGCGCCGCATCGGTCCACTCGATGTTCGCCGCCGTGTTCTGGACGTCGTCGAGGTCTTCGAGGGCGTCGAGCAGGCGAACGAGCTGTTGAACCTGCTCCGCGTCGTCGAGCGTGACCGTGGTTTTCGGGAGTGACGCGATCTCGCTCTTCGCGGGCTTGTAGCCCGCGCCTTCGAGCGCCTCGGCGACCGAGCCGAACTTCGTCGGGTCGGCCGTGATCTCGAAGCCGCCGTCGGTCGGCGTGCAGTCGTCGGCCTCGGCCTCCATCGCGGCCATGAGGACAGCCTCCTCAGCGGACGCCTCGCTGGGCACGAAGAAGAGCGCCTTGGTTTCGAAGTTCCAGGCGACCGACCCACTCTCGCCGATGTTGCCGTTGTTGCGGTCGAAGGCCATGCGGACATCCGTGATCGTCCGAGCGCGGTTGTCGGTGAGCGCGTCGACGAGAATCGCGACGCCCCCGGGGCCGTAGCCCTCGTAGGTCAGCGACTCGAGATCGACGCCCTCCCCGCCGCCCGAGCCCTTCACGATCGCGCGCTCGATCGGATCCTTCGGCATGTTGTCGGCACGTGCGCGCTCGATGGCGTAGCGCAGCGTGAGGTTCATGGCCGGGTCGGGGCCGCCCGTGCGCGCCGCTGTCATGATCAACTTGGCGTGCTTGCTGAAGGCCTTGGAGCGCTTGGCGTCCACGCCCTTCTTGCGGTGCATGATGTTCTTGAACTTGCTGTGCCCAGCCACGTCACCGTTCTCCGGTCATGCGCAGGAAACGACACGACGCGCCGCGGCCAAGAAGGCACACGACGCGTCGAGTACTGGACATGCTGAGCTGCATGATCAGCGAACCATGCGCGGAATGACCTCGCGCATGTCTCGCGTCAGCGCTTCGAGAACTGGAAGCGACGACGCGCCTTGCGCTGACCGTACTTCTTGCGCTCGACCATGCGCGAGTCACGCGTGAGGTAGCCGCCGTGGCGGAGGATCTCTTCGAGCTCTGGCTGGGCCTTGAGCAACGCACGCGCGATGCCGAGGCGGACCGCACCGGCCTGCCCCGTGATCCCGCCACCGTTGATGTTCGCCCAGACGTCGTAGCCCTTCGCGACGTTCGTGGCCTCGAGCGGCGCACAGATGTCGACGCGATGACGGTCTACGGGGAAGTAGACGTCGATCGGACGGTTGTTGCAGACGATGTTGCCCTTGCCGGGACGGATGCGCACACGGGCAACCGACGTCTTGCGTCGTCCCGTGCCCCACACGTACTCCTTCGGACCCAGCGTCGGGATCACCGGCACGGGACGCGGCTCAGCCACGGCCGTTGCGGATTCTTCGCCCTCGGCGGCGATCACGGGCGCCTCTGCCGGCTCGGGAGCCTCGGCGGGCGTCGGGGTGTCGCTGTCGCTCATCGTCAGACTTCCTTCTTGAACGGCGTGGTATCGGCGGTCACAGGCTTCTGTGCGCCGAACTTGTGATCGGGGCCCGGGACGACCTTCAGCTTCTTCATCATCGCGCGGCCGAGCTTCGTCTTCGGCATCATGCGACGAACCGCCAACTCGACGACACGTTCGGGATGCTTGTCGAGCATCTCGCCGACGGACATCTCGCGCAGGTGGCCGATGTAGCCGGTGTGCCAGCGAATCATGCGCTGGTCCTTCTTCTCACCCGTGAGAAGCACCTTGGCAGCGTTGGTCACGACGACGAAATCGCCTGTGTCGACGTGCGGGGTGTACTGCGGGCGATGCTTGCCCTGGAGCACGGTGGCGATGCGTGCGGCCATGCGGCCGAGCACGGCGCCGTCCGCGTCGAAGTGCTGCCATTGCTGCTGCACTTCACCGGGTTTGGCGAGGTAGGTCTTCATCGTCGGGAACAGATCGTTGGATTGCGGTGGTCGTCCGCGCTGTGGAGCGCGGCACTCCGTCTGGCTTGTCGCCCAGGTGGCCGGAGTGGAATCGCGCAGGATATCGAGAGCTGCCTCCGCGATCAACGCCCTCCTCGTACCTCGGGCGGCGGACCCGGCTGGATCCGGAGCCGATCGAGATAGACGTCGATCCGAACGGTGCTCCTGAGGCCCGGATCGCGGGCCAGAGCCTCCCGGATGTGGTCCAGACGCCCCTCGACGGGCCAATCGTGTCGAGCCATCTCGTGGTAGCGGGTGGAGCGCCCCCAGACGATTTCGGTGCCTTCGGAGCTGATGAAGACGACGTAGCCCCCGTCACTCACCCCCACCCAGACGAGCCGCAGGCCGGACGCGAGCAGCTCGGAGCGCGCCGCTCGGATCTCCTCGCAGGCCGCCGCACACTCGAGAATCGCGTCGTCGTCGAGCGGGCCGTCATAGACCAGAGGCACCGGTTCGATGGAGGTGACGCCCGCGCCCAACGCCCAGCCGTCAGCCGACCAGAGGATCCCTTCGACGTCCATGACCGGCCGTCGGAGGACGAGCGCGACCGACGCTCGGTAGGGAAAGCGCTCCTGGCTCGCCACGACGCGCTCGACCCACGGATCGGCCGCCAACGCGCTTTTCCAGGCGTCGAGGTCGTCGGCGCTCGTCAGCGAGGCCGGGGGCCCGAGTGCCGCCCCGAGCCGCCGGGCGATCGTCACGGCCAAACCCTCGTCGGCCCAGCTCGGCAGCACATCGATCGCGATGGCGCCCGGATCGACCCGGAAGCGCGGGTGGGCTGCACGCCAGCGACTTGCCCCGAACATGAGCAGCAGCAGTCCGCCCACGATGAAGAAGGCCATCAGTCCTCGGAGGAGGACGCCGGGGTGGAGTGGTTGAGCGCGTGCCATGAGTGCCATTTTTGAGCGCGAGTCGGCGATCTCAAAGGAGTATGTTTCCGCGAGTCCTCAGTTTCTGCTCCCCCGGACAGGAGTTCCGCCACGGCTCCCGCGCGTAAACGGTCTAGCTCACGCCGCTCGAGCAGCGACGACGACTCGAAGGAGTCCTCGTCCTCGAGCAGTTCCGCACCTTCCGGTGCTGCCCCCGCGGGCCGCACGGCCAAGGCTGCCGACAAATCCAAGGCTGCCGACAAATCCAAGGCCGGTGGCAAGACCAAGGCCGGCGGCAAGGCGGCGAAGAAAAAGGCCCGCGGCAAGGGCAAGACCCGCGCCGCAAAGCGCGCCGCCGACACGGACAAGGGGCCGGCCGTGGGTGACAAGCGCGGAGCCGGTCCGACCAAGCCCGCCGCCGATGGCCCGAAGTTTCGCGGCCTGACTCTCAACTGGTTCCAGCAGCAGGCCTTGGGTCCGCTGCAGCAAGGCCGCTCGGTGCTGCTTGCCGCCCCGACGGGCGCGGGCAAGACACTCGTCGCCGAGATCGCGATCCAGCAGAGCATCGATGCCGGCAAGCGCGCGATCTACACGGCGCCCGTGAAGGCCCTTTCGAACCAGAAGTACCGGGACTTCAAGGAGATCGACCCCGACATGGTCGGGATCATGACCGGCGACGTGACGCTCAACGCCACCGCACCGCTGCTCGTCATGACCACGGAGATCCTGCGCAATGCGATCTTCGAGAACCCCGACCAGCTCGACGACGTCGACACGGTCGTGTTCGACGAGATCCATTACATGGACAACCTCGAGCGCGGCACGGTCTGGGAAGAGTCGATCATCTTCGCGCCGCCGCACATCCGCTTCGTCTGCCTCTCGGCGACGATCGCGAACCTCACGCAGTTCGGCGAGTGGATCGGCAAGTGCCGCGGCACCGAGGTCGAGATCATCCGCCACAAGGAGCGCCCGGTTCCGCTCGATCACTACCTCTACATGCCGGCCTCCGGCCTGCGCCGCATCACGCCGGGGAAGGTCAAGTTCCCCGATTCACACGTCAAGGCGATGCGGCAACGCAAGCGCCCCACGAAGAAGGACGATCGCAACGCCGTCATCGACACGCTCAAGCGTGACGGCAACCTGCCCGCGCTCTTCTTCTGCTTCTCGCGCAAGGAGTGCGAGCAGCGCGCCGTCGAGACAGCGCGCAAGCGGCGCCTGCTGCTGCCCGACGAAGCCGAGAAGATGGAGTCACTCTTCGACGACATCGTCGAGATGTTCGAGATCTCGGCTGACGGCGACCTCGAACAGCTGCGCGCGATCGTACGGCATGGCATCGCCTACCACCACGCGGGCATGCTGCCGCTGCACAAGGAACTCGTCGAGCGTCTTTTCACGTCGGGCATGCTGCAGCTGCTCTTCGCCACCGAGACCTTCGCGCTCGGGATCAACATGCCGGCGCGCACGGTCGTGTTCGCATCGCTGCGTAAGTTCGACGGCGTCGGCTTCTCAGGGCTGAAGGTGCGCGAGTACCAGCAGATGGCGGGACGCGCCGGTCGTCAGGGCATCGACGACAAGGGTCTCGTGATCTCGATTGTCGACGACCACCGCGTCCAGCCCGAAGACATCGAACGCATGCTCGGTAACGACGTCGAGCCCGTGCTGTCGCGTTTCAACCTCGCCTACTCGACGCTCATCAATCTGCACCGCACGCTCGGCGACCATCTGCACGAGGCCTGGGAGAAGTCGTTCAACAACTTCCAGTGGTCACAGATGAGCAAGAAGCGCCGCGAGAAGAACGAGGCGAAGCAGCGCGAGTCGATCGCGCGGCGTATGCGCTTGCTGCGTGAACTCGACTACATCACCGACGAGGGCGTCACCGACAAGGGCGCCATGGCGGCGGTGATCAACGGCTACGAGCTGCAGGTCGTGGAGCTGATGTTCTCGGGGTTGCTCGAGTTCCTCGACGAAGAGCAGCTCGCGATCATCATCGCGTCACTCGTCTTCGAGGAGCGCAAGAACGACCTCTTCCGGCGCATGCCCGGCAAGGTGCTCGGCGAACACCGACGCAGCGTCGAGCAGATCGTCCAACGCTTGATCGACGCCGAGCGCGAGTTCCACATCCCGACGTCCATCCGACCGCCGAACTTCAAGATCGGCGTCATCATCCACCAGTGGATCCGCGGGCGATCGTTCACGGAGATGGAAGACCTCACGACGGCTCCCAACGGCGACCTCGTGCGCGTCATGCGATTGTCTGTGCAGCTCCTGCGCCAGATCGCGCACGCGCTCCCGAAGGACTCACCCAGCGTGAAGCTCGTGCATCGCGCGCGTGACATCCTCAACCGCGACGAGGTCGACGCGGCGCGTCAGCTCAGCCTCGGCTAGCAGACCGTTGAAAAACTCATCCGGCGCGCCGCACGCACCCGAGCGCGCCTGTGCGAGCGCGGGAGCCTCGACGAATCCACCGATTCGCCTGCGTTCCCACACTCGCGCAGACACACTCGGTCACGCACGGCACACTCGGAGCAGTTCTTCAACAGGCTGCTGGGCGCAGACCGCGCCACGGCCGCGTGCCGCGATGCGATATCAACGTCGACAAGCCCGCATCCGTCTGCGAAAAGGCACCGCTCGGCACGCCCTCCGCGCGCCTTCCCGTCCTCGCACGCCGCTCGCCCATGTCCCTGACCCGCGCCGCTGACGACCTGCAACGCACTCTTGCACGCGCCGGCGAAGTCCTCGCCGCGCGCTACCGCGCCTGGGAACACGGCCGCGTCACGCCCACCGAAACCACCGCCGAGCTCGACGCCCTGTTCGCCGGCACGCTCGACTTGCCGCCGCTCGGCACCGATGCGCTGCTCGAACACGCGGCCGAAGAGATCCTCCCGCGCTGCCTCGGCATCCCGCACCCGCGCTACTGGGGCCTGCTCAACTCCTCGCCGCTGCCGGCCGCCGTCGTGGCCGACACGCTCGTGTCCGGCGTCAACAACAACGGCGGCGCGCGCGGACAGAGCCCGGTGTTCATGTCGGCCGAGCGCGAGGTGATCCGCTTCTTCGCCGCGGCCTTCGGCTTCCCCGAGACGACGCGCGGCATGCTCCTTCCCGGCGGCACGATCGCATCGCTACAGGCGATCCACCTCGCGCGCGAGGCGAAGCTGCCGCAGTGGACGCGCGACGGCGCCCACACCCTCGGCGGCGCACCGCGCATCTACACGTCCGAAGTCTCACACTTCTCCGTCTCGCGTGCCGCGCGTGTCGTCGGCCTGGCACCGCACGACGTCGTGGCCGTGCCGAGCGCCGGGCCGCGCGGCGAACTCGACCCCGTCGCACTCGCCGAGCTCGTCGCGCGCGACCGCGCCGCCGGGGCGCTGCCCTTCTGCGTCGCGGCCACGTCGGGCGCGACGGGCACAGGGGCGCTCGACGACCTCGCCGCCATCGCCGACGTCTGCGCCGCGCACGACCTCTGGTTCCACGTCGACGCCTGCTACGGCGGCACGGCCGTGCTCGTCGACGAGCTGCGCCCACGCTTCACCGGCGCCGACCGCGCCGACTCGCTTGCCGTCGATCCGCACAAGTGGTGCTTCGTGCCCGTCACGGCGGGCGTGCTCCTGGTGCGCGACCCCGCGCTCGCCGAGCGCGTGTACGAGGTGGTCGCGAGCTACATCCCTGATGAAGACGAGCCCGACCCCTACCGCCGCGGCATCACGACCTCGCGCCGCCAGATGGGGTTCACGACCTGGTTCACGCTGCGCGCCGTCGGCGCCGACGGCATCGCCCGGATCGTCGCCGACAACTGCCGCCAGGCGCGGCGCTTCGAGCGACGCCTCGCCGACGCGGGCTTCGACGTGCTCCCTGGCGGCGAGCTCTCCACCGTCTGCGCGCGCCGGGTCCCCGGAGCACTCGACGCCGCGGCCATCGACGCGCTCCAGAGCACGATCGCGAAAACCATCGTCGACGGCGGCGACGCCTGGCTCGCCACGACCCGCCACGCCGGCAAGCTCTGGCTGCGCGCCGCGATCACGAACATCCACACCACCGATGCCGACGTCGAGCGCGTCGCGGATCTCGTCGTCGCAGCCGCGCGCAGCCTCGGACATTCCTGAGGAAAATACGCACGTCGGTGCATCGACGTGGGAGTAACCTCTGTGCCCGTCGGGTAGATCACGAACACGTGCGGAGGGGCCATGTCACCGAAGATCACGACGCGCGACGTGAGCGGGCTCGCGAAGGCGGGAGTCACGTCGGCACTCAAGGCGGTCCCGGAGGTCGGGTCGATTCTCGCGGCAGGCGTCGGAGCCCTGTGGTCCGTCCTCGAAGGAATCTTCGCGGATGAGTCCGACATCTTCGAGGACCTCCGCGAGCGGATCGCCGAACTCGTCGACCAGAAGATCGAAGCCAATGTGCTCGAGACCTTTTCGAAGACGCTCAACGGCCATCGGCTACAGGTCGTCAAGTACCTCGGCTACGTGAAGCTCGGCGACCAGGGCTACGAAAGCGCGAAGCACCTGAACCTCTCGGTCCAGAGCGACTTCCTCACGACGCTCGAGGAGCTCAGCGCCGACTCCCACCGCGTCGTGCTGCTGCCGCTCTACGCTCAGACGGCGAACCTCTACCTCGGACTGTGCCGTGACCGCGTGATCCAGGCCGACGCCTGGTCACTCACGGCCGACGAGCGGAAGCTCGCCGTCGAGAACCTCGAGCAGGAGATCGCGCGTCGTATCAAGACGATGCGCCGATCGTACGAGCTCGGACTGGAGAGCAAGCGAAAGGCGGCGGCGGGTCTTGCACCTCGCCGTCGTTTCGAGGAAGTGAACGCCTACATCCGCACCATGACGCTCGACGCACTCGACTTCGCGGCCCTGTGGGAGCACTTCCCTCCCGACCGCTATCCCGAGGGCACGATCGTCCGCGATCGACGCGAGATCTACAGCGATGTCTACGGCCAGTATTCGTCGGCGGACTTCGCCATGCCCGAGACACCGCCGACGGCCCCGATGAAGAGCCTGACCTGCTGGGAGGAGAAGGGCGACAACAGGCGCCATTTGTTCGCCGCCGAAGCCACGTACACGACCGACGCAGGACCGGACGGCGCGACGTCGACCGGCCTGATGGGCAGGCGCGACCGCGCGGTGCTCGAGTACCCCGACCGGCGCCGCGCGATCAAGACGACGATCTCACTCGAGGAGGCGCTGATCCTCGCCGTCGAGCTCCGCTGCGGCGTGATCATCGACGGCGTGCGCTTCCGCGGCAGTCACCGGCGTGAACCCTTCGAGACGCCGCTGATCGGCGGGCCCACGGGCGAGCCTCACGAGATCGCCTTCCCCGGCCACTGTCTCAGCAGCATCCGCATCCTGGGTACCGACAACAGCAACGACGGCGCGGCCAGCGGTGTCGTGTTCGGATTCAAGTGGATCGACGCCTTCGAGGAAACCGAGCGCCTCGACCTCGAGCTGCCGCTCCTCGACCTCACGCCGCCGATCGGTGGTTTCCCACTCCACGATCTCATCCAAGTCGTCTCGGAGGACCTCGCCGATGGGTGAAGTCATCAAGATCCGCGTCACGAACCGGAGCAGCGTCGCGATCCGCGGGTTCGTCGAGCACACCGAGTGCATGCACGGTCACCAGAGCCCCTCGGTGCAGGGTCCGGGGCCGCTCACCCAGGAGATTCGTCCCGGCGAATCCATCGAGACCGTGGTCGAAGCCAACAACAACATCTTCGACGGTTGTCACGGCAAGCGCAAACACCTCGTCGTCAGCTTCCGGCAGGACGGCACGATCGTACGCCAGGAAGGCCCGGTGACCCGAGAAAGCGTGCGACCGCCGTTCGCGCAGCTCCACTTCATGTATGCCGACGGTTGGGAGACTCTCGGGGACTCGGACGTCGCGAACCTCGACCCACCCGAACATCAGTTCGCACGCACCCTCGCCGTCGCGGGCGAGACCTACTCGGTGACCGTCACCGACCAGGCCTGACGCGACGGCCCGCTGGCGCGTCGCGGCTCGCCTTTGGTCCAATCCCGTCATGACCACTGCACAGACACCTTCCGCGTCGGGCGCCACGCGCTCCGAGTCTGATTCGATGGGCACCCTCGAGGTGCCGGCCGACCGTTACTGGGGCTGCCAGACGCAGCGGTCGCTGATGAACTTCGAGATCGGTGAGGTGCGCTTCACGCGTCCCATGATCCGCGCGCTCGGCACGCTCAAGCGCGCTGCCGCCGAAGTCAACGGCGACCTCGAGATGCTCCCGCGGGAGACGGCCGACCTCATCGCCGCGGCGGCTCAGGAAGTGATCGATGGCAAGCTCGACGACCACTTCCCGCTCGTCGTGTTCCAGACGGGGTCGGGCACCCAGACGAACATGAACAGCAACGAGGTCATCGCGAACCGCGCGATCGAGATGGCCGGCGGCGAGCTTGGCAGCAAGACGCCCGTGCATCCCAACGACCACGTCAACCGCGGGCAGTCGAGCAACGACACGTTTCCGACAGCGATGCACATCGCGGCCGTCACGGAGGTGACGAACACGCTGCTGCCGGCCGTGACGGCGCTGCGCGACGTGCTCTACGACAAGGCCAAGCAGTTCCTCGACGTCGTGAAGATCGGCCGCACGCACCTGCAGGACGCCACGCCGCTGACGCTGGGTCAGGAGATGTCCGGCTGGGTCTCGCAGCTCGACCACGCCATCGGCCACATCCGCGACGCGCTGCCCCACGTCGCCGAACTCGCCATCGGCGGCACGGCCGTCGGCACGGGCCTCAATACGCATCCCGAGTACGCGCGCCGCGTCGCGCAGCGCATCGCCGATCTCACGAAGCTGCCCTTCACCTCGGCGCCCAACAAGTTCGAGGCGCTGGCCGCACACGACGGGCTCGTGTCCCTCAGTGCCACGCTGCGCGGACTCGCCGCCGCGCTGATGAAGATCGCCAACGACGTGCGCTGGCTCGCGTCCGGTCCGCGCTGCGGCATCGGTGAACTCATCATCCCCGAGAACGAACCGGGCAGCTCGATCATGCCCGGCAAGGTCAACCCGACGCAGTGCGAGGCGCTGACGATGGTGGTCGTGCAGGTGTTCGGCAACGACGCCGCCGTGGCCTTCGCCGGCAGCCAGGGCAACTTCGAGCTCAACGTCTACAAGCCCGTGATGATCCACAACGTGCTCGAGAGCACGCGTCTGCTGGCCGATGGCTGCGACAGCTTCCGCAAGAACTGCGCCGTCGGGATCGAGCCGAACCGCGAGCGCATCGCGTCGCTGGTGCACGACTCGCTGATGCTCGTCACGGCGCTCAATCCACACATCGGCTACGACAACGCCGCGAAGATCGCCAAGACGGCCTACAAGAACGGCACGACGCTGAAGGAGGAGGCCGTCAACCTCGGCCTGCTCACGGCCGAGCAGTTCGACAGTTGGGTGAAGCCGGAAACGATGACGGGCCCGACGGCCGGCTGATCTGGCGCGCGCTCCTCCTCGTGTGACGACCAACGCGGCCCGACGGCATTCGTGGCTCACACCGGCGCTCTCGACGTCGCAGGGCGCTGCGGGTCGGGGTCCTTGGGCCGCGGTGACGGGGGCACGTCGCTCCTGGCCGAGATGTGCAATCGGACGCTGATCCGTGCACCCTTCGACGGGGACGGTGCGAACCCGTCTTCACGCACCAAGAGGAGTTCTTCGCGAAAAGAGGACTTCCGCTTCGCGCGGCACTGCCCCCCTACCCACAATCTGGTTCGGTGCCCTCACCGGTCTCCGCTCCGGCGGTCGTGGATTCGGACTCTCGGAGGCAACGGATGTTGATTCGACTCGCGGTTGCGGTGGTTCTGCTGGGGTCGGCGCTCAGCGCCCAGGACGTGGAGCTGTGCGAAGCCCCCGTCGCGGCCACCGAGACCCGGCCGGCACTCGACGCGCAGGACACCACGGCGGTCGAGCCGCAACTCACGGCGATCCGCCGCACGCCGCTGGGCCTGCTGGCCGTCGCCGACGAGGGGCTCGAGACGTTCGAGTTCTTCGGGCTCGACATCGGCGTCGACCAAGGCCGGCGCGGTGACGCCGACGCGGTCGACACGCAGATCGTCCCGATCATCGTCGACGTCGACGGAGCCACAGCCGGTGTCCGCGGCGTGCGACTGTGGCAGTCCGAGCGCGTCGTCCCGCTCATGTCTCTCGACCTTCCGCTCGACGACGAGACCGAGGGCCTGCGACTCGTGCTCGAACTCGAGGGCGTCACGATCACCGAGCTCGGTTCGAGCCATCGTGCTGGCTTGTCCCGCCAACGCTGGTCGCTCGTGCCTGCACGCATGGCGTGGATCACGATGCGCGGCGACAGTGAACTCGCGCGTGCGACGTTCGACCTCGACACCGGTAGCGGGGTCGTCGATGAAGCACGCGTCGACGAGTGGCGCATCGCCATCCCCGACAGCGGCGACGACACCGCGTCGACGGACATCGTGGCGCTCGCGGCCGAGGAGGCCACGAGCTTCGACGGCGTCACGACGCTCTCGCTCTGGCGCCGACTCGATGAACACTCGACCACGCTGCTCGCGGCGAGTCACCTCGGCGCGATCGTGCCGCGCGTGGCGCTCGAGACGGTGGGCCCGAAGCGCGTCTTCACGGATGCTGTCGTCTCGAGCATGACGATTCAGCTCGACCGACGCGGAGGGCTCTACGAAGTCGTCACGCTGACGTCGAACACGGCCGTCTGGGAAGGCGTCGACGACGGCGCAGCGCGCATCTCCGCCGACGGCTGACGGGCGCGTCGCCGTTCGCCAGCCCGTACTCGCGCTGCGAACGCCGATCACCGACGGGTGACACGCCTCACCCGCCCGTCACCGTCAGCATGATCACGCCCTGCTCGACGCCGCTCGTCGACGTCCGCGAGAACATCGTCGTGACGACGTCGTCGAGCGTGCGGTCGTGACTCGCGACGAGCAGCGTGTGACCGAGCGGCACGGCGACGCGCGTGGTGAGTTCGGTGATGCGGAGGTCGTCGCCGTTCGACGCGAGGCCGGAGAAGAACGGCGTCAGTTCGACGTGCACGACGTCTCGCCCCGCGGGCGTCACGACGACATCGAGACCAGCGCCGAGGAACTGCTGGGCCGGGATGACGATGACGTCGCGGCGCCCCGGGACAGCGAGCCGGATCGGGTCGGGCCAGCGCGTCTCGCCGACGAGCAGCGACGCGGGGAAGTTCGCCATCGTCACGAGGAAGAGCGACGACTGCTCGGCCTGACGCGCGCTGCGCCAGGCCGCCGACACGGCCGCGAAGCCGTCGGGTCCGACGACACCGATACGCAACCCTTCGCCGGGCACGGGACCGCCGCCCTCCACGATCACGCCGTCCTTTGCGTAGCCGAACATCACACCGATGGCCGAGCTGTCCGTCTCGGCGAGCCAGACGCGATCGACATCCACGCGGTAGTTCCCGGGCGGCAAACCGAGGTCGTGTGCCGCGTCGATCGCCTCGCGCGCACGCTCGAAAGGATCGGTCGCGTCGATCGGCCCGGGCGACGAACGCACGGGCTCACGGTGCACGGAGGACGGTGATTGGCAGGCTGCGAGGGCCAGCAGCGCCAGAACGAGGAGCCAGCGTCGTGCGTCGATCATGCGCTGATCTTCTCCCTGCGTTGCGTCGAGCGCAATGTGCGACTATCTGCGGCCCCGCGCGAAGGCTGCGCGCCTGTTTCCCATCGCGACACCCTCTCCGTGGACGCCCGCACGCGCCTGCTGCTGATCTCGGTGCAGTTCTTCTTCGGCATCTTCCCGCTCGTCGGCAAGGTCGCGATGGAGTCCTTCGCCCCGAAGGCCGTGCTTGTTTGGCGGTTGCTCGTCGGCTCGGCCGTGCTGCTCGTCGTCGCCGCGCGGATGCACGGCCGCGCGGCGTTTCCGCCGCTGCGTGACCTCGGCGCCCTCGCGGGCCTGAGCATCCTCGGCATCTCGATGAACCAGTGGCTCTTCCTCGAAGGGCTCTCGCGGTCGACGGCCGTCAACGCCGGGCTGCTGATGACGGTGATCCCCGTCGCGACGATCCTCTTCGCCGTCCTGGCCAAGCGCGAGACGCTCACGCGCCGGCGCGCGACCGGCATCGCCCTGTCCGTCAGCGGCGTCGCCTGGCTCTTCCTGGGGCGCGACGCGAACTTGGGCGGCGACACGACGACGGGCGATCTGCTCATGGTCGCGAACGCCGTCTGCTACTCGCTCTACCTCGTGCTCGCCAAGCCCGTGCTCGTGCGCATCCCGAACCTCGTCGTCGTCGCCTGGATCTTCCTCTTTGGCGCCGTCGTGATGCCGTGGTTTGCGCTCGACGTTCCGTGGGCGCCGGTCGAGGCCACGGCGTTGCAATGGGGCGCGCTCGGGGCCGTGTTGCTCTTCCCGACCGTGCTCGCCTACATCGGCAACACCGTCGTGCTGTCACGTGTCGACGCCTCCGTGACAGCCACCTACGTGATGCTCCAGCCATTCCTCGCCGCCGCGCTCGGCATCGCGCTGCTCGGCGAGCGTCCCGAGCCACGCCTCGCCGTCACGGCCGTCGGCGTGCTGTCAGGGCTGTGGTTCGTATCGACGCCCGGACGCAGTGAGCGTCTCGCGCCTCAGCCCTCTTGACAGCGTGTTGAAGAAGTCATCCGGCGCGTCGCACGCACCCGAGCACGCCCGTCGCACTCGGAACAGTTCTTCGACAGGCCGTCAAGCCGGCGGCCACTTGGCGATGCGCTCGGCCCAGGCCTCCATCGCACGCGCGATGACGTTGCCGACGAGACGATAGACGTCACCGTCGAGGCCGTAGGGGTCGTCGACGTCGAGCGGCATGTCACCGTCGTCGATCGGCTCGTTGAACAATCGCGCGCGGGCCGCGTCGAGGTGGCCGAAGTGCGCGAGCACGTAGCCGCGGTGGCCTTCGGTGGCGCAGAGCAGCAGCCCTGATGCCGCCGCCACAGACTCATCGAGCTGGCTCGCGACATGCTGCGACGCGTCGCCGCCGTGCTCATGAGCCGCCGCGACAGCCTCGGGCATGGCCCCCGAGCCGACGAGCGCATGGGTTCCGGCCGAGCCGACTTCGACATCCGTGACGCCGAGATCGGCGAGGCGTTCACTCAAGAGCACCTCGGCGATCGGCGAGCGACAGATGTTGCCCGTGCACAGCACCGTCACGCGGCTCGGTCGCGGACCGAGGGCGGCGCGTGCCCGCTCCCAGGCGCTCACGATCGGGCTGCTTCATAGACGGCCAACGTCTCGTCGATCATGCGGTCGAGGCCGAAGCGCTCGGCGAGGCGTGCAGCACCGGCCTGCCCGCGTCGGCGGCGCTCGTCGGGGTCGTCGAGTGCCGTCGTGATCGCCGCCGCGAGAGCGTCGGGGTCGGACGGGGCGACGAGCCAGCCCGACTCACCGTCCTCCACGACTTCGGGGATCGCCGAGACCGTGGTCGCGACGATCGGCAGCGCTGCGGCCATGGCCTCGAGGAAGACGAGTCCGAGCCCTTCCCAGAGGGACGGGAGCACGAAGAGATCCGAGGCACCGAGCAGATCGGGAACATCCGAGCGGATGCCGAGGAAGCGCACGCGCTCGCCCAGGCCCAGCTCACCGGCCAGGCGTCGGAGCTGTTCTTCGCCTTGACCGAAGGGATCGCCACCGACGAGCAGGAGCACGACGTCGTCGGGCAGCGACGTCATGGCGCGCAGCAGCGTCGGGTGGTCTTTTTGCGGAGCCAGGCGTCCGACGCAGACGAGCACGCGCGCGTCCGCCGCGACGCCGATCTCGGCGCGGACCTCGGCGCGCTCACGCGTCGGGCGCATCGACGTCGGGTCGATACCGTAGTAGATCTGCGTGATCGCGTCGGCCGGAACGCGCCCGTGGCGGATGACGAACTGCTCGACGTGCTTGCTGAGCGCGATCGTGCGCGCCACGCGTTTCGACAGCAGCCCGTGGATCACGGACACGGGCCAGCGCAGCAGCGCGCGTTCGTCGTTGTGCTTGCTCGCGATGAGCGGCGGCGCAGCGCGGCCGAGTCTCGGCACGGCCATCGCCCCGAGAGCGTCGGCCTTGAGCAGGTGCGTGTGGACGATGTCGGGCGCACTGACGCGCAGCACTTCGGTGAGCGCGCGGCGGGTGCGCGGCAGCGACGACACGGTCGCCATGGGCAGGTGGGCGACCGAGACGCCGACGCGCTCGAACTCCTCGCGCAGCTCGCCCTCGCCCTTGAAGTAGAGCACGGAGACTTCGTGTCCGCGCGCGACCTGTCCGGCCGTCAGCAGCAGCAGGTGCTTCTCGGCGCCGCCGACGCCGAGCGTGGTGATGAGGTGCTGGATCTTCACGCCGTCTCCTCGTGGACTGCGCCCGCCGTCGCGAAGACGTCCAGCGTGCGCTCCACCATCCTGTCCACTGTGAACGCTCGATGCACGCGCTCGCGTGCCGCCGTTCCCATCGCCGCGCGCGTCGACTCGTCGCCGAGCAGCCGCGTGAGCTGCTCGGCCAGGGCGTCGACTTCCCCGCAGGGCACGATCGCGCCCGCCGCACCGCAGTCGTCGAGCTCTGCCACGAGCGCCTCGCGCGACCCGTTGACGTCGGTGGACACGCAGGCCCGCCCCGCCGCCATCGCCTCGAGCAGCGCGTAGGAAAGCCCCTCCCAACGCGAGGGCAGCGCGAAGACATCGAGCGCGCGGTAACCGGCCGCGACGTCGTCGAGCCAGCCCGGCATGTGCAGACGCGCTGCGAGACCGAGTGTCTCGGCCTGGGCCCGCAAGGTGCTCTCGAGTTCACCATGGCCGACGATCAGCACGTGCACGTCGTCGGCCATGCCGGCGACGGCCTCGAGCAGCAGGTCGTGGCCCTTGGCGTCATTCAGCAGCCCGACCGTGCCGACGAGCGGCGCCCCGAGCGGAATCCCGAGCTGCGTGCGGAAGGCGCGCGCCTCGTCGTCCCCCGGCGCCTCGAACGGCGCGGGGTCGATCCCGTTGTGGACGACATGCGCGCGCGGCCGGGCGATCACGCCGAACGTCTGGCCCTGCTCGAGCTCATCGGCCGAGACGTGGATCATCGCGTCGGTGACGCGCCCGAGCAGCTGCTCGGTGCGGATCACGAGGCTCTTGTTGCCGATCTCCTCGCCGCCCTGCCCCTTGCCGTCGAAGGCCGCCGCGAAGGTGTGCGGCGTGTGCACGCGCGCGGCACCCGAGATGCAGGTCGCGACTCCGCGCCCGAGCGCGCCGGCCTTGCTCGAGTGCGTGTGGACGACATCGAGCCGGCGGTCGAGAATGCGCGGCAGCATGCGCAGGGCGTGGCGGAAGTCGGTGGCCGGCGAGATGCGCCGCACCATGGGGATCTCATGGACGCTGGCGCCGGCAGCCGCGAAGCGCTCCATATCGGCGCGCATCTTCGGCTCGCGCTCGGCCGCGCAGACGACATCGACCTCCACGCCGCGCGCGCGCATGCCCAGCACGACGTCGCGCAGATGTCGACGCGTGCCGCCGATGGTGCACTCCATGACCTCGAGAACGCGCACGGTGCTCCAGCCAACGACAATGACCTTCGATCGACGAGCGCGAAGGCTAACATGTCCGCCGTGAAGATCCTCGTCACTGGCGGAACCGGCTTCCTGGGCAAGCACGTGCTGCGCGTCGCGCGCGCGGCGGGGCATGCCGTCACCATCCTGAGTCGCGATCCCGGGCGCGTGCCGGAGCTGGCCGCCAAGGCCACGCTCGTGAAGGGCGACGTGTGCGAGGGCTACTCGCTCGTCGACGTCTTCGCCGACGCGGCGCCCGACGCCGTCATCCACGCCGCCGCGGTGGTCGACCACAGGCGCCCCGACCTGCTCACGGTCAACATCGGTGGCACGGCCGAGGTGCTCGCGGCTTGCCGCGCGCTGCCCACGCCCCCGCGGCTCGTCTACGTCTCGTCGTTCGCCGTCGAGGACCCGCCGTCGACGGAGTACAGCCGCTCGAAGGAAGCCGCCGAGGCCTTGCTCGAGGCCCAGGGCGACGTGCCCGTCGTCATCATGCGACCCACGCTGATCTACGGCCCGGACGACGGCGGGACAACGCCGGCGCTCGTCGCGTCGCTGCAGTCGGGGATCCATCCGCTGCCCGGCGGCGGCGCGGCGCGCATCTCGCCCGTGCACGTCGACGACGTGGCCCACGCGCTCATCGCGGCCTGCGAGCGCGACGGCGTCGTCGGCAAGCGCTACCGCCTGGGCAGTCGCGACGGCATCTCCGTGCACGACTACCGCCGCGCCGTGCGTGACGCCTCGGGTGGCAAGGCCAAGTTCGTAACGCTGCCGCTGGGTCTGCTCGGTCTCGCCGGCAGCGCGCTGGCGCTGGTCAACAAGTGCGGCATCCAGCGCATCGTGCAGTTCCACCGCCACGGCGACCACGTCGTCGACAACACCGACGCGATGCGGGATCTGGGCTACGATCCACGCACGGCGCTCGACGGCGTGCGTGAGACGTTCGGCTGACGCTCTGCCGTCCGGCGTCAGCCAACATCCTCCCCGACAATCCCGATTGCCCCGCGTGCGTCGGTCGCCCGCGCGGCGCGCTCGACCAGCCCGCTCACCCACGCTCGTCGCGCTTCGAGCGTGTCCCGACGATCACGTCGCCCGGGCACTCCCCGCGCCAGCTCCGCGACATGCGATGTAGAGGAACACGAAGCAGTAGACGACCGCGAGTTCACCGCCGTTGACGGCCGGAAAGAAGTTGTCGTCAAACTGGAACTTCCAATGGAACTGGAAGTAGGCCACGGCCATGGTCCCGCTCGCCAGGAACGCAGCCACGCGCGTCCCGATGCCAAGAGCGATGAGCAGCCCAGTCACCAGCTCGATCAGCCCACCGATCCAAAGCTGCGATCCGACGTCAGGCGACGTCCCGCCGAACACGCCGAAGATCTTCTGCACACCATGAAACGCAAACAACAAGCCCGACACGATGCGCAAAGCCATGTAGGCGCGTGACGCGTGCGGAGCGAGCAAACGGTCAAGCATGGCGAATCCTCGAATGAGTGCGAACGGATGACCATCCGATCCTCGCTCGCCAAGCGAACGAGCTCAACAACTCAGTCGCGCGAACGAGACGCCCACGAACGAGCCCCCCAGCGCAGCGCGCCCGCCCGGCACCGCCCGTCCCCGAGGATCATCGACTCCACGCGCGCTCCAGCGCACGACGACCGAACCTCCGCCCCGAGCACCACCTCCACCACACCCCCGACTCCGTCGCGGGCACGCCACGACTCACGCCCACCGAGCCGGCGGCGGTCGACGGGGACATCGGCAGCGACTTCACGCCGCCCTCACCACCGTCCCGAGATCCCACCGACGCCACGAGGCGTGCCTGAGCAACGATGTCCCCGTCGACCGCCGCCGGCGGACAACCACCCCTCACGTCCCCCGACGAATCTCCAACCCCATGCCCTCAACCGTCCGCCGGACCCAGCCACCGATCAGATCGGCCTCGAGATTCACCCGATCACCCACCCGACGCTCCCCGAGCACTGTCCGCTCGAGGGTATGCGGGACGAGGGCGACGGCGACGCTGTCGGCCGTCAGTTCGGCCACCGTCAGACTCACGCCGTCGAGGGTGACGGAACCCTTGTGGAGCGTCCGCGCCGCGAAATCTTTGCCACAATCCACGCTCAGCCACCACTGTCCGCCCTGGTCCTCGGACACGATCACGGTGCCCGTGCCCTCGATGTGGCCCTGGACGAGGTGCCCGTCGATGCGGTCACCGAAGGCCATCGCCCGCTCGACGTTCACGCGCGTGCCGACCTTCAACCCGCCCAGTGACGTGAGCTCGAGCGTTTCGGGGATCACGTCAAAACTGGCCTGATCCCCCGTCAGAGCCACCACCGTGAGGCAGCAGCCGTTGATCGCGATGCTGTCACCCAAGGCCGCGAGCGGGCGCTCGGCCGGCCCCGCGTCGTAGGCCCGGATCGGTGCCAGGTCGACGATGAGCCGGCGGCGGCCCTCGAGCTCGCGCGTCTCGACGAGCGGGCAGGGGTTCTCGATGATCCCGGTGAACACGTCCGGCCTCCGGCTTGGAAAAGACGCTGCTCCGGGCCTTCTTGACCCGCATGAGCAGGGGTTTACACTAGTCGGTTCGATTTCCAGTGCCAAAGGACGTTCGTCGCGCTGTGCCCCCGAGGTCGTTTCCACGGGGAGCGAGGCCGCCGTTGCGTCCCATCATCCGTTTCGGCTTGCCGCCCGAGTGTCGTCGTGAAGGTCCACGTCCTTTCCTTGTTCCCGCGCCTTTTCGAGAGCTTTCTCGACGAGAGCATCGTGGGCATCGCCCGCGCGAAGGGGCTGCTGGAGGTGGAGTTGCATGACTACCGCGAGGCCACGACGGATCGTCACAACACCGTCGACGACCGCCCCTACGGCGGTGGCCCCGGCATGGTGATCAAACCCGAGCCGGTCTTCGAGACCGTCGAACGAGTGCTCGCCGACGCGGGCCGCCCCACGATGCCGAAGCTGCTGCTCACGCCCACCGGCGAGCGCTTCGACCAGAACATCGCGGCCGAACTGAGCGAGGAGCCCGAGTGGCTCGTGCTCTGCGGGCGCTACGAAGGTTTCGACCAGCGCATCCACGACGGCTTCGACTGGCGCGAGATCTCGTTGGGCGACTTCGTGCTGTCGGGCGGTGAGATCCCCGCGATGGCGATGATCGAAGCATCCACACGCTTGATCCCCAACGTGCTCGGCCACGACGAGTCGGCACAACAAGACAGCTTCACGTCGGGTCAGCTCGACTACCCGCACTACACGCGACCGTATGAGTTCCGGGGGAGTACCGTCCCGGACATCTTGCTCAGCGGTCATCACTCCGACATCGAGGCGTGGCGCCGCCAGCAGGCCGAGCGTCGGACCGCCCTTTGGAAAGCGCATCGCAAGGCGCACACGTAACGCGCACTTGCCTCGAGGATTCACGATGAGCACCCCCGTCAGCCATATCGACAACACGTCCGTCCCCAAGCGATCGTCCTTCAAGGTCGGCGACCACGTTTCCGTGGCCGTCCTGATCCGTGAAGGCTCGGGCAAGGACAAGGACAAGACGCGCATCCAGAACTTCATCGGCGACGTCATCGCGATCAAGGGACAGGGCGCCGGCAAGGCCTTCACCGTGCGCCGCGTCGTGCAGGGTGAGGGTGTCGAGCGTGTCTTCCCCTACGGCTCGCCGCTCGTCAAGGAGATCGAGATCCTTCGTCGTGGCGACGTGCGTCGCGCGAAGCTCTACGACCTCCGCACGAAGAGCGGTAAGGCCGCGCGCATCTCGGAGAAGGTCGGTGGTGCTCGCGAGCTCGCCGACATCGCAGCCGCCGAGACCAAGGCCCGCAAGGCCGAGGAGAAGGCCGCCGCTGAAGCTGTCGCAGCCGAGAAGGTGGCGGCAGAAGCAGCGGCAGCTGCCGAGGCCGAGAAGGTGGCGGCAGGCACCGCCGACGAATGACACGGGGGCACCTCGCCCGCGTCTCCTGCATTGCTCATGCCCGGCACGTTCGTGTCGGGTCTCCGCCGCGCGTCTGACTGACCGCGGTTCCGCACCCATTCCCACGGCATTCGACCATGGACGGCAGTCTCGGTAAGCGTCTCTTCTGGATCGTCATCATCCTCGGTCTCTCGATCTGGTCGGTGGTCTCGCAAGAGCCCGTCCTCGGTCTGGACCTGCAGGGTGGCGTGACGATGCGCTACCGCCTCGAAGCGCCCGAGGGCGCCGTGGGCGAAACGGAAGAGCAGAAGATCTCGCGCATGGACAGCGCGACCGACACGCTGCGCAGTCGGCTCGACACGTTCGGCATCCGCGAGATGTCGATCACACGGCAGGGCACGGACGAGATCGTGATCGAGCTGCCTGGGCGTGGGAAGGAGGAAGCCGACACGATCAAGAGCCTCGTCTCGCGTGTCGGTCACCTCGAGCTGCGCATGGCGAACGTCGACGACCCGGCGCGCGGAGTCTCCGTCGGCGAGCAACGCGATCGACTCACGGAGCTGCTGGCGCTCCCCGAGAACTTCGGACGTCTGCCCAACGAGATCAGCGTCGCCTCGCTCGACATGACGTTCGATGACGTCGTCTATCGTTGGATCCCGTTCTCGGATCGCGTGCTGGCCGACAACCGCCGCACCGAAGGCCAACCGCCCAAGGCGCTCGACGAACTCATCGACGAGAGCGGCACGCTTCCTGCGGGCAGCGAGCTGACGGCCGACGACTACCTCTTCGTCAAGCTCGAGACCTCGCCCAACCGCATCTTCACGGGCACCGACATCCTCGACGCCTACCCGACGCTCGACGAAACCAACCAGGGCGCCGTCGGCATCTCGATGAAGCCCTCGCGCGCCGGCGACTTCGAGGACTTCACGACCGAGGGCGTGAACAACCCGATGGCGATCCTGCTCGACGGCCGTGTGGCCGAGAGCCCGGCCACCATCAACGAGCCCCTGCGCGACAGTTTCATCATCAAGTCCGGTCGCTACGGCGGCTTCAGCCAGGACGAGATCAAGGGCTACCGCACGATCGTCAAGTCGGGCAGCCTGCAGATGAAGCCGCAGCTGCTGTTCGAGAACACGATCGGACCGTCGCTCGGCGAGGCCTCGATCACGGCGGGCTACAACGCATCGATCGCAGCGCTCATCGCGATCATCCTGTTCATGCTCGTCTACTACCGCATCCACGGCGTCATCGCCGTCGTGACGCTGCTGCTCAACCTGTTGATGCTCACGGCGATCCTCATGGCCATCAAGGCCACGATCACGCTGCCGGGCCTGGCCGGTTTGGTGCTGACGCTCGGCATGGCGGTGGACGCGAACATCCTCGTGTTCGAACGTCTCCGTGAGGAAGCCGACCGCAGCAAGAGCCTCGAGCAGGCCGTCAAGCTCGGCTTCGACAAGGCCTTCTCGACGATTCTCGACGCCAACATCACGACGTTCGTCACGGCCTTCATCCTCTACAAGGTCGGCACCGGCCCGGTGCGCGGCTTCTCCGTCGTGCTCATGATCGGCATCTTGACGTCGGTCTTCTCGGTGCTCGTCATCGGTCGCTCGCTCTACGACCTCGTCCTCTCGAAGGGCAAGCTGGCCTCGGCCACGATGGGACGCCTCATCTCGTCCGACACGAACATCGCGTTCATGTCGAAGACGCGCATGGCGACGCGCGTTTCGGTCTTCGCGATCGTCCTTTCGATCATCGCCTTCACGGTCAGTGACGACGACAAGTACGGCCTCGACTTCCGCGGCGGCTACAAGGGCCAGATCGTGCTCGCCGAGGCGGCCAGTCAGCCCCAGGTGAAGGGAGCCGTCGACACAGTCTTCCCGGGCGCCCAGATCATCTCGGTGTCCGACGGCAAGTCGGAGTCAGGCAAGACCACGCAGTTCGTCGTGAAGATCAAGGCGACGGGCGACGAGGGTGAGGTCAACGAAGACGTCGACCTGCAAGAGCGCTACGAGCTGCCGCTCAAGCGCGCCCTGGGGTCGATGATCCTCTCCGACTTCGCCACGGACGTGAGCGTCTCGCCGAACGAAGCCACGCAGGTGACGTCGATCGCGGCCACGGCTCACTTCCTCGACCCGGTCAAGCCGGACGCCGTCAGCAAGGCGCTCGGTGGTGCCTTCGGCGATCTCATCGTCGAGCAGGCCGGCCCGAAGGCCGTCACGGTGACGGGCTCGGTGCCGCGCGTCGGCATCACGGAGCAGTTCGTCGTGCAGACGCTCAGCACGTCGTTGCGCGAGGCCGCCGGTGTCCCGAAGCTCAGTGAGCCGTTCCTCGAGTCGTCGACGATCGGCGGCAAGGTGGGCACGGAGCTGCGCGACTCGGCCATTCGCGCCATCCTGCTCTCGTTCATCGCGATCGTCCTCTACATCCGCGTCCGCTTCAGCGAGTACAGCTACGGCTACGCAGCGATCGCCGCCCTCGCGCACGACGTCATCATCGCGCTCGGCGTGGTCTCGGCCGTGCACTACCTCGGCATCGTCGACGTGGAGATCGACCTCGCGATGATCGCGGCCTTCCTGACGATCATCGGCTACTCGCTGAACGACACGATCGTGCTGTTCGACCGCGTCCGTGAGAACATCCCGCGCCTCAAGAAGCCGCTCGGCGAGGTGCTGAACATCTCGATCAACCAGACGCTCGCGCGCACGCTGCTGACGTCACTCACGACGTTCATCGCGCTCGTGGTCATCTTCGTCTTCAACCTCGGCAAGCAGAACGTCCTCGAGGGTTTCTCCTTCGCGATGATGATCGGCGTGGTCGTCGGAACCTACTCGTCGATGTTCGTGGCGGCACCGGTGCTGCGCATGCTCGAAGAGCGTTCGGCCCGCGCCAAGGCCCGCTGACGGCACAGACGTGCGCAAGCTCATCCTCGTCGGCCTGCTCGTGGTGATCGTGCTCCTCGCGATCGAGGTCATCGAGCGTATCCCGGCCGTCGATGAAGAAGCCGTCGCGGCTGTGGCTGACGATGAGAACCTCATGGTGTTGACGTTCGGCGAGGCGCCCGACTCGGGGCGCATCGCCGGCGTCGACTACCACATCGTCCAGGAGGGCGAGACGCTCGAGTCGTTGGCCCAGCGCTACTTCGGCGATGAGGCCTTCGCCGAGGATCTGGCCATCGTCAACGGCTTGCTGCAGCCCTACGAGATCGTCCCCGGCCAGGTGCTCGACCTGCGCTGAGTGGCCCGAATCCGCCTTGAGCTGGTGCGGAGAAGGGAGCGAGAGCATGGCGCGTGACCACGGACGCATCGTCCCAACGCCGCCTTCACGATGAGGCGCGCTCGCAGCAGAGATCGCTGTGAGGACCGGGGCCTACTCGGGCTCGGCGAGGACGAGTCCTGAGTCGCGCGCCCATGCGCGCAGCTTGCCGAGCCGTCGCTGCTCGACGCGCAGGCGGAAGATCAGACTTTCGTCGGACGCGTTCGTGTCGAGCACCGTCGCGAAGCGTCGCACTTCCGCGTGGGCACGGCCATCCGTGATGGGCATGACCAGCTCGTACTCGTGCATGTAGCCGCTGAAGAAGTCCTTCACGCGTGCGCCGAGTTCGTCGAGCCCGACGCCGGTGCGCGCCGACGTCTGCACCGAGCCCGGGTGAGCGTTGAGGACGGCGCGCAGCTCCATCGGGTCGCGCACGGCATCGACCTTGTTGAACACCGTGATGCGCGGGATCTCGCCGGCGCCGATCGACGTCATGACGTGGTCGACCGTCGCGATCCGCTCGGCGGCGAACTCGTCCGTCGCATCGACGATGTGCAGCACGAGGTCGGCCTCGATGACCTCCTCGAGCGTGGCGTGGAATGACGCGACGAGGTGCGGCGGGAGGTCGCGCACGAAGCCCACCGTGTCGGAGAGCAGCACGCTGTAGTCGGGTTCGATCGGCCACTTGCGCGTGCGCGTGTCGAGCGTGGCGAAGAGTCGGTTCGCGGCGTAGACCTCGCCGGCAGTGACGCGATTGAAGAGCGTCGACTTGCCGGTGTTCGTGTAGCCCGCGAGGGCGACCTTCTGAGCGTCGCGGCGTCCTTCGAGCGTCAGCCGCTTGCGTCGCTCGTAGACCTCGAGCCGCCGCTCGAGATCGCGGATGCGCTTGTTGACGAGCCGCCGGTCCGTCTCGAGCTGCTTCTCACCGGGCCCGCGCGTCCCCACCCCACCGCCGGTGTAGCGGTCGAGGTGCGACCACTGACCGCGGAGGCGCGGGAGCGCGTACTTGAGCTGCGCCAGCTCGACCTGGAGCTTTGCCTGCGAGGTGCGCGCTCGCACGGCGAAGATGTCCATGATGAGTTCGGAGCGGTCGATCACGCGCCGGCCGACGACCTTCGTGAGGTTGCGCACCTGGGCCGGTGTGAGGTCCATGTCGGCGATGGCGAGGTCGGCATCCGTCGAGCGCACGAGCGTCTTGAGTTCCTCGACCTTGCCCGAGCCGAGGAACGTCGACGGACGCGGCTTGGCGAGCCGTTGCACGAGCCGTCCGGCGACGCTGACGTCGGCCGCCTCGGCAAGCCCGGCCAGCTCGGACAACCGCTCGCGTTCGATCGCGGAGTCGTCGGTGACGACGCCGAACAGCACCGCCTTCTCGGGGAGCTTCGTGGTGTCGTAATGGTGATTGTCGTCCTGCCGAATCACACCTCTCCGTCGTGCACGCCGGGCGTGCGGGGCGGACGACTCGCGCGCGCGGTCGTCGTCATGAAGACGCGGAATGTTCGGCGCGGTCGGGGCGCACGAAACAGAGATCCTTGCGCCAGTGGTCGTCGTCGACGCCCTCGTGATCGCGCCTGTAGTGAGTGCCACGACTCTCGAAGCGCGTGCTCGCAGCCTCGGTCACCATTCTGGCAGCCAGCATCTTGTTCGTCAGCACCCATCCTTCGGGAGTGCTGAACACGCGCGAGGCGAGCAGGTGGTTCCACTTCTCGAGTCGGCTACGCGCCGCCGCGAGACCCGGCGCGTCGCGTTCGATTCCGACGATGCGCCACATCAGTGAGCGCATCGCGTTGTCGAGGTCGGGAAGGTCGAGGAGCCCGGGGTGGGCGCGCCGTTCGGTTTCTTGGATGGCGGCGCGCGCCGAGGGCTTGCGCTTGGCCTCGGCCGCGTGGCGCCCCGCGCGCCAGCCGCACACGGCGCCCTCGAGCAACGAGTTGCTGCCCATGCGGTTGGCGCCATGGAAGCCGGTGCAGGCCACCTCGCCGCAGGCGTAGAGCGCCTCGAGCGTCGTGCGCCCGTCGGCGTCCGCGCGCACGCCTCCGACCATGTAGTGACAGGCCGGGTGCACGGGGATCATCTCCTTGGACATGTCGATGCCGAACTCGACGCAGGCCTTGTTGATGACGGGGAAACGCTTGCGCAGGTGGGCCTCGTCGAGGTGCTGCATGTCGAGCCAGACGTTGCTGTCGCGGACGATGCCCAAGTGGCGCACGATCGCGCGCGAGACGACATCGCGCGGCGCGAGTTCGGCGTCGGGGTGGTAGTTCTGCATGAACGCGTCGCCGTTGCGATCGCGCAGCACGCCGCCCTCACCGCGCGCCGTCTCACTGACGAGGAAACGCGCCATCCCGGCGACGTAGAGCGCCGTCGGGTGGAACTGGACGAACTCGAGGCCGCGCACCTCGGCACCTGCCCGGTAAGCCATGGCGACGCCGTCCATCGTGGCGTCCTTCGGGTTCGTCGTCTCGCGGTAGAGCTGACCGCCGCCGCCTGTCGCAAGGATCACCGACCCGGCCCAGACTGCGAAGAAACCCTGCTGCTGCGACCACGCCAGCACACCGCGCACGACGCCCTCGTCCTTGATCAGATCGAGGACGAACGTCTCCTCCATGACGGAGATGCGTTGACTCAGCTGCGCGCGCGCGATGAGCAGGCGCTGGATCTCGGCGCCGGTCTGGTCGCCGTTGGCGTGGATGATGCGTTCGTGCGAGTGACCGCCTTCCATCGCGAGGAGTAGGTTGCCTGACGCATCGCGATCGAACTCGCCGCCCCACTCGATCCACTGCGACACGATGTCGGGGCCGTCGGCGACGATCGAGCGGATGACGTCGTCGTGGCCGAGGCCGCCAGCGAGACGTGCCGTGTCGGCGACGTGGCTGTCGATGGAGTCCTTCGGGCTGAGCACCGCGGCCATGCCGCCTTGCGCCCACGACGTGTTGCTCTGCCCACGCGCACCTTTGAGCAACACGAGCGTGTCCGCGGATGTCGCCGAGGCCACCGCGGCCGAGAGTCCGGCCACGCCGCCGCCGACGACGACGACGTCGACCTCATGGCTGGGCAAGTGCAGCGGGTTGAGCTCGACGAGGAAGCGCGCGACCTCCGGGCCCGGGATCACGAGCTGCGGGATCGCGGAAGATGGCGTCGCGGTGGACAGGTCGGTCATGGCGGTGGCGCACTGTGCAGATAGGGATGAACTGCCGTCGACCGGCCAGGCCGACGCCCACACGGTAACGTCCGCGTCGCTGAGACGTGCGACCTGCGTGTCGTCGTTAAACATCGCCGCGCCGGCCGGGCGCGCCGACACGCCGCGCGCCGCCGCCGAGCCGGCACACGTCATCGAACGGCCGACGCCCCCTGGCGACACGGGCACGCGCTGGTGACGAGCCATGCCCGCGCGTGCTGCCGCGCTGCCCGGCAACCGAAAGCGAGCTGTCCGGCAATCACGCGATGTTCGGGTCGGCGCGCCCCCGGGCGGGCGACCCGCCGCCGGACCTCGCCCGCCCGGCACCGAACCCAAAGAACCGCACCCGACCTAAACCCTTGCCATTCCGGGAGATACACTCCGCACCGAAAACAACCCTAACATTCTCCTCAAGCCCCCTCGCGTTCAGCCGATGTTAGGGTAAAACAGGCCTAACGGCTTGAGTGGCGCTCGCGTCACGACCGTCCCACCCTTGCTTCGTATCACCCGCGCTGACGGCGACACCCAGCCCGACGCGCACATCTTGGTCAGAACCTCGCGGGCCGACTGGCTCCGTCACCGCCTGGCGCCCAGGCGGTCCGCGCGCTGAACACCGCCCCCTCTTGGAGGTGCACGATGTCCACCACGACTGCTCCACTCTTGATGCCCGAGCGCCACGGCGCCCTTGCCGGAGGAGGCGCGTCACGCGCCAGTCTGGGCCGCGCACTCCATCGTCGTGGGCCGAGCGCCGTCTCGCGCTGGGCTGTCGCTCTGCGCGCCACAGCCGTGCCGACACTCGCACGGCCATTGACCGCACCACTGGTGGCTCCGCGGATCTTCCGCCGCCCGGCCATCCTGCGAAACGTGGTCGGCGGCGAAGTGCTCGCCGTCAGCACCATGGTCTTGATGCTCGTCGCCGCCGCCCTTATCTGACCTCTGGACTCGCACCATGTTCCTGACCGAGAAGCAGCTTGCCGTCCTGAACTTCGTCCGCGACTACATCGAGGACAAGGGCGTCTCACCCACGCTCGATGAGATGTCGCAGTTCTTCGGCGTCTCGAAGATCACGATCTACGAGCACGTGAACGCGCTGGAGAAGAAGGGTGCGATCCGCAAGACGCCGAACATGGCGCGGTCGATCACGCTCGTCGAAGACGAGGTGACGGGCAGCTCGCAGCTCGCGGTCAAGGGGCGCATCGCGGCTGGTGCTGCGATCGAGGCGATCGAAGACACCGAGACGTTCACGCTCGACGATCTCGCGAGCGCCGACGACGGCTGCTTCCTGCTGCGCGTCGAAGGTGAGTCGATGATCAACGACCACATCTGTCCCGGTGACCTCGTGGTGATCAAGCCCACGACGTCGGCGCGCGACGGAGACATCGTCGTCGCGATGCTCGACGACGAAGACACGGGCGGCAAGCGCAGCACGTTGAAGCGCTTCTACCGCGAACACGACCACATACGCCTGCAGCCAGCCAACGATGCCATGGAACCGATCCTCGTCTCGCACGTCGAGGTGACGGGCAAGCTGATCGGCGTCATCCGCACGAGGATCTGACGGGACGGCGAGCGTCGCCATGTGACATCGTCACGACGCCAAGGCACAGCGACACGCGATCCCTCGCGGGATCCCATCATCTGCGATCTAGGGCCGCATTCCCCTCCCTCCCGCGGCCCTCGCAATGCTGACGCGGCTCGGGGTTTCACCAACCTCGGGCCGCGTCTTTTAGTCGCAGGGCGTTGACGAGCTGATTCGGCGATCTGCACGCGTCCGGGCACTCCTGAGAGTGCCTGAAAGCCTCGACGAATCTGAAGATTCGCCTGCGTTTGCAGGCGCTCTCAGGAGCACCCGGCCACGCACAGCTCATCCGAAGCAGCTCGTCAACACCCTGCTTTGGCGGTGTATGGGTCGGAGGAACGGGTGGGTTGTTGCGAGCGCCGCGGGGCGCGTGCCGCGCGCCGAACGAGTTCTTCAACGCGCGTTCAGGAGCACCCGGCCACGCACAGCTCATCCGAAGCAGCTCGTCAACACCCTGCTAGCGCAGTGCATGCTCGAGGGAGCCAAGGGGGCGTCAGGCCGGATACCTCACAGGACCTGTTGCGGCCACGCCTGGCCCTCGTTGCAAGGCGTCGCGGTGCTTCTGCCCGGAGGGCGGCTCGGGTCGGGTCGCTGAGGATCAGACGTGACGTTCCGACGTCGCACGAAGGCAGAAGTACGTCCGCAGCAGATCCTTGTGAGAAGCCCAGGCGAGGCTGATACGCTTCGGCGAACGCTCAGGAAGGATCTCGATCATGTTGACTCGACCGGCTCCGACGGATCACGCCGAGTACTTTCAGCCCTACGTTGATCTCGTGCCCGAGGACGATGTGCTTCGGGTGCTCGAGGCGCAGCTCGACGAGCGACGTGAACTCATCGGCGGTCTCTCGGAGACGCGGGCCGGCTTTCGGTATGCGCCGGACAAGTGGTCGATCCGCGAGGTCCTCGGACACTTGAGCGACTGTGAGCGCGTCTTCGCGTACCGCGTGCTGAGCATCGGCCGCGGCGAGACGGGATCACTGCCCGGCTTCGATCACGACGCGTGGATCAGCTCCGCCCGCCACGATGAGCGCACGCTGGCCTCGATCGAAACGGAGTGGGCGATGGTGCGTCACGCCACGTTGACGCTGCTGCGCAGCTTCGACGACACGGCCTGGAAGCAGCGCGGCACCTGCAACGGCCTCGCGACGTCGGCGCGCTCGATCCCGTACCTCATCGCCGGGCACGAACGGCACCACATCAACGTCATCAACTCGCGCTACTTGTAGCGCGCGCGTTCAGCGCGCGTGGTCGTCGCCGATGTAGCCGAGCGCTTCGAGCTGTTCGCGCTGGGCCGATGAGAGGCCCGTGCTGGTCGCGTCGCTCGGGAGACGGTTGCGCTCGGATGTTGCGCGCTCGTCTCGCCAGCGTTCGAGCAAGCGCTGCACGACGTGCGGATGGTGCGCCGCGACGTCGTCGTGTTCGCGGGGATCGCGCGCGAGGTTGAAGAGCGACGCTGCGTTCGTCTCCGTGTCGACGATGAGCTTCCAGGGTGGTGCGCGCAGAGCGTTGAGCGGGACGTAGGCCGACTCACTGAACACCGCTGCCGACGCGTGCTCCGCGCTGACCGAGCTGCGCGTGGCGCGGGTCGTCGGCGTCAGGGCGAGTTGTGAAGTACCGCGCAGACCCGTCGGCGCCGCGATGTCGAGCGCGTCGAGGACGGTGGGCATGACGTCGATGAGCCCCACCTGATCGCGACGTCGTTCGCGCGCGACGCCGGGGCCGGCCATGATCCACGGCACGCGCAGAAGTTCGTCGTAGACGCTGTGGCCATGACGCGTGCCGCCGTGGTCTCCGAACTCTTCACCGTGGTCGGAGACGATGACGACGAGGGTGTCGTCGGCGATCCCGGCGTCGTCGAGCCCGTCGAGCAGGCGTCCGACCTCGGCGTCGATCTGACGAATCTCGGCGTCGTAGAGGCGCTCGTCCTCGGCCCACGGATTGCCGGACGAGCGATCGGCGTCGAACAGCGCGTCGAACTTTGCTGCGGGCGTGTAGGGATCGTGGGGGTCGAGGTAGTGCACGTAGAGGAAGGCGCGGTCGTCGACGCTGTTCGTGGCGGCGAAGTCGGCGAGCCAGTCGCGCGCGCGGGTCGTGACGCGTGACGACGTGTCGCGGAGCCAGTCGTTGCGCTCGCGCCAGGCCGGGTCGGAGGCCATCTCGGCGGGCACGGAGACGTAGTCGGCGAAGCCCTGGTCGAAACCGAAGACGGGTTCGACGTTGATGTTCGCGACGACGCCGCTCGTGGCGAAGTCGGCCGAGCCGAGGACCTCGGCGAGCGTCAGCGCCGACTGCGGCAGCACGTCCCCGTCGGTCTGCGGGTTGCGGAAGTTGTGATCCGTGAGTCCCAGCGCGAGCGGAAGACGGCCCGTCATGAGCGTCCCCATCGAGGGCCGCGTCCACGGCGACGGCGCGATGGCCTGGGAGAAGACGACGCCGCGCTCCGCGAGCGCGTCGAGCTGCGGCGTCGTGTCCCGCGCCGCCCCGAGCACGCCCACGTGATCGGCCCGCAGCGTGTCGACGACAACGAGCAACAGATGCTGCGCCGGCCCCGCACGCACCGGCGCAGGCGCAGGCTCCGAACACCCGCACACCCCACCGAGCAGAACCCCCGCGCCGAGACGCAGCCCCACCCACCTCAGCAGCCCATCGCGCGAGAGTTCCATCCCATCCCGGTCGGCCCCCGACGCCCCACCCCTTGAGACGATTGCCTCCACCGCCCCGCCCCCTACAATGCCCCCACACCGTCGGGGTGTGGCTCAGTTTGGTAGAGCGTCTGCTTTGGGAGCAGAAGGTCGCTGGTTCGAATCCAGTCACCCCGACCACTTCGCCCTGAGGGGACAGATGGCGACTCGGCCGCCCGGGCAGGCCGTCGTGCGGCACTCGCGAGGTGAGATAGCCGACTAGTTCTTGTAAGTCTCGCCACGACAGCAGTAATGCAGCACCCAGACGAACCCCCAGAATCCGACGGTGACGACCGTCATGAGAAAGTGAAACACGTGGGGGAAGTTAGGCCGAGTGTCCGGACCTGCAACGACCACGGTTGCGGACGCTGCCGAGGAGGCGCTGCCACTTCCGGCTGTCGAAACGCGCATAGCCTCTTCAGCCTTGCGCATTGCCGGATCAAGTGTCTCGTGGCAGTGCTTGCACTTCTTTGCCTTCACAAGCACGTCTTCACCGCAGAAATCACACTCACGCGTCTCAACTATTGTCGCTGTAGTCACTCGGCCAACTCTCGAAGAGGTTTTGACATCAATCCTCAACTCATCGGGATCGAATCGCACGAAGGTTGAGCGAAAGTTCCAGGCGCGAGACGCAGGGGCCGTCCGGGCTGCTTGATAGATAGCGGAGACGGTAGTCGCCCGGGGTTCGATGTGGTCGATCGAGGACCGTGCGTTGCGTCATCCCTGCGAACTACGACGTCCCGACGACGGGGAAGAGACCTGCACCGCCGCCAGCGACAGCCCTAGTCAATCGTCGCGCGTACCGCGTTCGACGCCGCGAAGCCTGGCGGGCCCGTAGGGTCGACCATCCAGTGCTGGGAGATGATTCGGAGGCCTGGCCGGATGCCCGGTGACAGGGGAACGCCAAGCGGATGTGCGCGATTGCGCACGTCAGATGATTCCCGATCGCAGGACTGTTCCATGCAAGTCAGCGACTGACGCTGACTGGCGCTACCTCGGCGACAAGTCCATCCGCATCCCGGCCATCTTTTGCTCGATATCCTCGCGTGACACGTGCTCCATCAGGTAAGCCAAGAGGTCGTCCTGCCGCGGCTGTCCGAACACCATGCGGTACACCGCGAGCGACTTACGGAGCGCCTCGAGCTTGCTCTGCTCCCTCGACAGCGGAAGCATCGGCACGTGGCGCTCGATGGACGCTCCGCCCTCAAGCGGATAGACCCACCATGGAACGAGACCGCGCGCGTCATCGGCCACATCCGCAACGGCCTGGTCGAACATGAGCGACCATGGATCCTCGCCCGCCTTGATGTTGAGTGCGGCGCCATGACGTCGCGCCACGTTCTTGCGGATGGCGTGCCCCTTGAAGCGGTGTATGCGGCCCTCGCGCTGCTCGAGATCAACTGGGTTCGACGGGAGATTCCAGTGGACGACCGCGTGGCACCATGCGTGGAAGTCGAGGCCCTCCTGCCCTACCGAGGTCGTCGTCAGCACGAACGGCCAGAAGGGTGAGTTGAACGCGTCACGAACCGTGTCGGCGCGGACACCGCCGGCCTCGTCCTCACTCTTGTCGGTGCTGAAGCGCATCGCCACGTGGCCGCGCAGGTTGCGAACGTTCTTGTTCAGCTCGACCTGACCATCATCCCCCAACGCCTGGACCACGTCGTATGGCTGGGACGAGGCGCGGATCGACAGGGTCTCCTCAACGACTCTCGCGAGCCGCTCGGCCGCGTCGCCCGGCAGAGCGTCGAACAAGCCCTGAAGATCGCGGAGGACGTGGATGTGCTCGGTGAGTACAGCGTCGATGTCGCCGTCCAGGCCGTGCCCGAGCACGAGTCGCCAGTACGGCGTATCGCGGCGACCTGCACGGAGCAATGCCATCGCTTCGGGGCGGTTGAACAGCGAGCGGAACGCGAAGCCGATCCGGCCGGCTGCGAGGCGGACCCGCACTGCATCCTCGTCGCTGGTGTCGAGGACGCGCTCGAAGGAGCGTAGGGCACAGACGGCCGGCCCCGCGATCGCCAAGCGAGCAAGGGTCGTCACCAGGTCGGCGGGTGGCCGACCGAGGCGCGTGTGGTCCCCCAGCGCGACACGTACGCCTTCCTCGACGTGCTCCGTCCATAGACGGCCTCCGTCGCCATCGTCGTCACCGGCCGCCGTCCAGCGCGCCGCGAGCGCGTCCTCCGACCACCAGGCTTCGGTGCCTGCTTTGTCAGCAGCGCGGTCGAGCAAGATAGGTGCCTGCCAGTACCACGAATCGTCATCCGGGCCGCCCTGCTCGCTCGCATGCTGCGCGAGGATCGGTGCGAGGTCTGTCTCGATGCGCGCGGCGACAACGTCAACGAGGTCGTCCTGCGCGGTGTTCTCTCCAAATCGGCCTGCGACGTCCAGCGGATCGCCGAGACGCGCGAGGGCCGGCGACGGATACGCCAACGCCAGCACCGGCATGCCGGAAAGCCGTCCTTCGCTGCGCGCGAACCGGAGCAGCGGCGCGCGCTTCTTGCGAGCCTCCGACGTGTTCTCAACCTCGCCGCCGAAGGCGTGGAAGCTACGGCGTTCGAGTTCATAACTAAGCAACGCCGCAATGACCTTCGGCACGACGGTCCACGCCGAGAAGACGAGCCGCTTCGTCGTGCCCGCTGAGTGCGACGAGGCCTCGGCGAAGGGACCGCCGAGCGCATAGTTTGGTCGCGACGGGGGCAGCCAAAGACAGCGCCACAACCCGCTCTTGAAGAGGTCGTCGGCCAGCGCACGAAGACGCCCGTTTGCCGGGGCGACGGCTTCGTAGTCGCGCAGACCACGTGCATCGAGCAGCAGGCCATCGGCGGCAGCAAGACACTCGACAAGTTCAGCATCGGGGCGACGGCGCGTCAGCTCGGCTTCGAGCTGGCGCTTGAGCCCGTAATCCTCCATGAAGTTCAGCAGGTACGGGGCCGACTTCCAGTACTCGACGACGCTGCGCTGCTCGAGACAATCGGCGATGCGCTGCAAGTAGACGAAGTCGAGCACGTCGCGCGGTTCGAGCGCCACGCCCGGAACCGACACGGCCTTCAGCATCCCGTCGCGCGCGCCACCGGCTCCGAGCCGCTCTGTCCGCGAAATCACGCGCCGCAACGCCAGCTCAATCGATGCCTTGACCTCGTGCAGACGCTCGCCGCCGCCCGCTCCGAGGCTGTAGAGCTCGCGCCGGTAGTCACCGAGGTGTCGGCGGAGCTGTGCTTGGCGCGTGTGGTCCGGCTCGAGGAAGTCGACCGTGCGTAGGAAGTCGGCGTAGTGGTCGTCTTCATCGGCCTCGTGAGTGAGCGTGTACATCTTGTACGGCGTGGCCGAGAGCAAGAGCACGCGCGCCTCGGCTGACTCGTCGCTCCACTCGAAGAGGCGTCGTGCAAGTTGGGCGGCTTCACTGTCGGTGCGCGGGTCGAGCAGGTCATTGAAGCGCTGAAACTCGTCGAGGATGACGAGGTCAGGCTCGAGCAGGTCGATGCAGGCCCTCGCGACGTGCGTGCGCAGCTCGCCGACAAGCTCGCGTTGTTCCTCGCGTAAGACACCCGACCACGGCGGCCGCGCACGCTCGAACCGCGCGCACAGAGCCTGGAAGCGAACTCGTAACCCACCCTTGCCCGTCGTCGTCCCTGAAGCGCCCGCACTCTCAAGGGCCTCTAAGATGCGCCGCTGGACCTTCGGCGCGATGTGGTTCGTAGCCGGGAAGTCGTCCACGAGTTGATGCCAGCGATCGCGACGCTTGACCGCACCGTCGAGAAGGTTTCTTGCGCCGTTATCACCGTGGTGCCAATGGCCATGCAGCAACCAGAACAAAAGCGCACGTTCGCGCCGCTGTCCCTCGCTCGACTTCAGATCTAGCGACGTGCCCGGCGTGAACGCCACGAAGTTCAGCCGATCGTGGGCGAGTGCCCCAAGCTTCACCGGGAGCATCGTGATGCGGTCGGCCTCAGCAATGGAGAGGCCTGGGAAGGGGTTGAGCCGGCGGATGTTCTGCTTCGCGATTCTGGCGTTGGAGCAGAGGTAGACGACGTCGATGCGCTCGACGTCGTTCCAAAGGTGTTCGACGGCCTTGGCGATGATGCCGCGAGCAATGAGCGTCTTGCCGAGTCCGACTTCGTCTGCCACGAGGAAGCGCCGCGTCGAGTCAGGCGCCGTGTAAAGCCGCTCGAACGCCGTCTCGACTGCGGCCCTTTGGAAGCCCTTCAGGCGCGCGAGCGTGGGCTCGGCGCTCGGATGTTCCATGTCATCGCGGCTCACTTGCGCAGCTCCCCGGCAGCGGCCTCAACCCCCGCCCAGATCGCGCCGAAGCCGTCGGGAAGCAGCTCGGCGCCCTCCTCGGTCCGCCGCAAGTCGTCGACGAGCCGGCGCACTGGCTCGAGGCTCAACGGGTCGCGCGCGAGGGCACCGACGAGCGACTCGAGCAGTGGCACGCCATCGGGCCCGCCCCAGCGGCTCCAGAGGCCCGCACCGTCCGCCAAACCCGGCGGAGGCGCTCCGGTGTCGTCGGCAGCAAGCAGCATCAGAAGGAGCTGCATGACCTTCTCGCGATCGTTGAGCATGGCGCGCAGGAGACGTTCTTCGCGGTCGTCGGGCGCGCCAACCAGGGGCAGGTGTCGCGCGAACCGCGAACGCCGCTCAACGCCGCCTTCACTCGCGACGCATTCAAAGGCGAGGAACGCCGTGAGATCAATCAACGCGATGTCCGTGAAGCGCGCAACGTGCTCGGTGTCTCCCTTCGCGGGCTCCACAGCGCAGTGAACGACCTGCGTTGCCAGCCAACATACGACGCGCACGCCAGCGGGCATCTCCGGCATCGCGCCGGTGACGTCAACGTCGTAAGTGACGTCGCCTCGATCGTCGGCCGATGTCGGCGCGACGTTGAGTATGAGGTCGCACGTGCCGACGGCAAGGCGCGCTCTCGCGAGTCGCCGGTCGAGGTCGTTGATCAGCTCCTGCTCGGCGTCCGGCTCGGTGTCGACGGGCTCCCACGGCTCAAGCAACTCACGCAGCGTGCCCTTGCCCTCGTCGCCATCGCTTCCCATCAACGCGGGCAGACCACATTTTTCGCGACCACCGACAAGTTCGACCATGAACTCGACATTGAGCTGATGAGCTGCCACCGTCGCGTTCGCCGACCCAGTGAACACATGCGCGTAGTGGTCACGGTGCAGTACGACAAGTTTGGCATGCAGCCCCGTGAGGGCGTCGTCGGTAGTGAAGGCCTCCCCACCCTCTGACTCCTCGACACCATCCTCGGGGTCGGCATCGGCCGACAGCATCCAGCAGCTGGAGAAGCGCTCGACGACTTCGCGCGACAATCCGACCAGAGACTCAGGCCGCGAGATGAGCTGCAGGTCAACCTCGCGACGGTTCCAGTCCTCGCACGTATCGAGGAGGTCGGCGAGCATCTCGTCGCCGACAAACGGCGAGACGACCACCCCCTTGAATGCGCCTTCGTATGGCCAGTGCTTCGCGCGGCCAGCGACGCCGAAGGGATGGAAGTGCAGCTCCTTGAACGGCTCGGGCGGGTCGAACCGAACGCGGCGTAGCTCGCCGGCCATATCGAGGATCGCTTGACGCGTTTGCTGCGGCACGCGCCGCAGTGCGAGGTCGGGGAGCGCCGCAACAAAGTCACCGAGTGGAACGCTGTCACGAACGTTGCGGCTGCGGCCAGTCAATGATCCTTCGAGCACGAGCAGCGTGTCCCACGAGCGGTCGAAGGTCAGGTTGCGGCTGGCGACGAGCACGCGATACATGACATCGCCGTCGGCGTTCGTGAAGCGCAGGACCCAGGCCTTCGGGTGGAAGAGACCGCCGGGCTTCGGCGCGCGCGCCTCGATCACCGACGGCTCAAGGGCGGTGAACAATGGTTGGCCCGCACCAGGCGCGCGGATCTCCCCTGCCTGGCAGAAGATGTGCATGCGACGTGCGTGCTCACGGAGCGCGTGGATCAGCGCGACGGGGTCGAGCGTCGGCCGGCCTTCGTCGTCATCCCAGTGCGCGAAGGTAAACGCCAAAGGCACGGTGAGAAGCGCCATCAGGTCGAGCGTGAAGGTCGTGCCGACGGCTTGGTCAAGCCGGAAGCCGTCGGGCGTGTGTAACGCCTCGAGGAGCAGGGTGCGGTCGCGCGGCGTCAGCACCTTCAGTCATCCCTCCGAAGACCAAGTTGAATGTCGCGCACGAGCCGCTGCGTGACCGGCCAGCGGAAGTCGAACGCGTCGGCACCCGAGGCGCCGCTCCAGCGCTGCAGGTGCTCACGATGCGTGAGCCGTGCGCGGTGTCGCTTGAGGAACCTCTCGCGTGCGGTGATGTCGCGACGGACCTCAGCATCGTCGGCGAGGTCGGCAAGCAATCCGGCGCGGAGGCGCACCCGGAGTCCGTCGATCCAACGACTCGCGAACTGCCGACTGTTCCTCGGGATGCGCGGATTCAGAAGACGTGTGCGGTTCCAAAAGTCGTCGGTGTCCCAGTGCTGCAGGCTGTCGGCGGACGCGCGCGTTCGTTCGACCCACGCATCGAAGCGCTTGCCCCAGTCGACGATCCAGTCAGCGCGCCCAAGTTGCTCCGACAGCATCCGGCCGTACACCAATGCTGCGCCGTGCATCGAGAGACTGAACAAACGCACGTGCTCAATGTCCCGCGCCAGTGCCGCAGGGGCGGAGGACGTCGCAGGGTGATCCCAGAGCGCCGGGACGGTGTCCCAGACCTCGTTGGACATGACGAGGTGCGCGATCCAGGACCCGCGCGCATGCTGCACGATTTGCTCACGGAGAAACTCCGCGTCGATGCGCCGCAGGTCGAGCGTGGCAACGTCAGGGAAGTCGTCCGGTGGAGCGGGAAGGTGTGGGTTCCAGTCGGCTGCGACGCCGCCGTCGGTCAGGAAGACAGAATCGACGCGTTCCTGCCCGAGAGCGCGGTGGTAGCGGGTCCGCGCCCCGATGAACAGTCTGACCTTCCACGCCCCAAGCCCACCCCAGTAGATGTCACTTGGCAGTCGCTGCAGCCCCCGACCGGCCTGCGCACCGATGAGCCCGTCCGAAGGATCCGACGCTCGGATCGCCTTGATGAGTCCGAGCTCGAAGCGTTTCGCTCGCGCTTCAACTCGATCCGCGCGCACGCTGGAAGCAGCCAGCGCCCGGTACATCCACGGCACGAACAGGAAGTACCGCGCCCGCGTCTGAACCGTGCTCGTCCCCGGCGCGAGCCGGTCCGCCCATGCATCGCGAATGCCGGCGAGTCCGAGCTGGTCGCGCGTGTCCCGCACGCTGAACAAGTCGATCACGTCGAGCGCCCGACGCCGATCCACCTCGCTGGCGTCGAGCCACGTGAACGATGACGGCAAGGCGGCTCTCCCCAGAGGTTATCGGCGGGAGGATATCAGACGAGAAGACGGTCAGCGTTGTTCGCCATAGTTCTCGCCGGCGGGTCCGTACGGTTCGTCCTGAGTCGATCCTTCCTCGACAAGTAGTCGATTCGCCAATGACGGACGCACGCTGTCCATGAAGCGCCGTACCTGTGGGTCACAGAGAACGTCCTCACGCGTGATCGGGCGTGCAAGGCGGAGCCCATCGAGGGAGCGACAGCGGCTGATGGCAACGTAGGTCTGGCCGGTGGCGAACGCGCCTCGGTCGAGGTCGACGCAGATGCGGTCGAGGGTCTGGCCCTGGACCTTATGAATCGTGATGGCCCAGGCGGGCGCAAGAGGGATCTGCGAATAGGACCCGACCTCCTCCTGGGTAATCCGGCCGAGCAGCCGATCATACTGGTACCGGTCCTTCGTCCATCGCGATCGACCGACGTGGACGATGTCGCCTTCGCCTTCCCCGTCAGCGTCAACCCTGACGACGACGTGCTCCGGCTCTGTCGCCACAACGGTGCCCATCGTGCCGTTGACCCATTGGTGCCCGCCGTCGTTCTTCGTGAAGATGACACGCGCGCCAGGCTTCAGCTGAAGCTCGAAAGGCGCGGGAAGATTTCGTTCTTCCTGCGTGTCATTGGGCTTCTCCCCCTCGCGCAGCCCCGAGATGAACCGCCCGCGGATCTGCCCCTGATAGGTGCGAGGCTCGCTTGGCAACACGTCCAACTGCCGGAAATTCACGCGCTCAGCGCGCGCGCGCGTCGGCACCACCGTCAACCAGATATCCGCATTCGATGCCCCGCTCTCAGCACATCGCGCGTTGAGTTCCTCGACAGCGCGTTCTGTGTCTCGATCCTCGCGTATGCATCCAAGCAACCCCAGAAATACGCTGTCACGCTGACGGAATGGCTGCGTCAACTCGACGGTCGCTGGCGCAAGGTTGCGCAATGCCTCGGCACTGAAGAAGTGCTGGCTGAGATAACCGGCCCTTTCCATCAGGCGTTGATCGCCCCGCGTCACCACCGGGGGAAGCTGGAATAGATCGCCGAACGCTACAATCTGCGCACCGCCGAACGGACGATTCGCATTGGCAGGATTTCGTTGACTCCGGTTGAGCCGCAAGAAGCGATCGATGGCATCGAGCAGGTCGACGCGCACCATCGAGATCTCGTCGATGACGAGGACGTCGAGCTCCTGGTAGATCGCTGGATCAAGATGCAGCTCGATGTCACGCGGACCGAGCCACTTCGGCGGGAACCTGAAGAACGAGTGGATCGTCTGGCCGCCCGCTGTCAGGGCTGCGAGCCCCGTGAAAGCAACGACGACGACGTTTCCGTCGACCTGCTCGCGAAGCCAGTTAATGCATGTGGTCTTCCCGGTGCCGGCCTGACCAATCACGAGGACGAACGGAGCACACCCCTCCTTGAGTAGATCCCGGACGAGTTCGAACTCGCGCGTTGGCTTGACCGCCTCGACGGGCGACCGATTGGGCGGATCCTGCTCGCCAGCGGGCTCATCGGGTGTACGTATTGCTTTTGCGTGCAGTTCCCCGAATGTCGGTCGCGCGCCTCCCGACAGAAACGCCTTCAGCCGATCAAAGATTGTCATGTTCGCAGCCTCCGACGCCCCGGGCCACCCACCGCCCTCACGCCATGTCCTCCAAAAACTCCGAACCCGGCTCCACCGCCGTCACCAGCAGATGATCTCTCGCGCGGGTGCAGGCGACGTAGAGCAGGTGCCGCTCGGTGTTGTAGACCTCTTCGAGGTCGGAGTCGTCGGTGACGGTTTCGATGCGATCTTGGAGCGGCACGACCTCGTCGTCGCAGGCCATGACGGCTACGGCGCGGAACTCGAGGCCCTTGGCGCGGTGCATCGTCGTCAGGGAGGCCTTGCCGTGGGTCGTGTCCATGCGGGGTCCGACAACTCGGTAGTCGACGCCTGCCTTGCGGAGTGCTTCTTCGGCTCTTGCGAGCTGCGCATCGCTGCGCACGAACACGGCCATCTCGTGCGCAGCCATGCCGTCGGCCATCCACGCGGCCAGGCGCTCGCCGACGAACTCGCTCTCGTCCGATGCTGAGTCGAAGAGCTGGATCTCCGGTACCGGTCCGTTGAAGACGGACACGGTTCCGCGACGGTCCTCCTTGTTGCCGTCGACGTCGGCGAGTTCGAGCGCAAGCAACCTGTCGGCCGCAGTGCGGATCTGGTGGGACGTTCGGTAGTTGACGCGGAGGATCGACGACCGCCCGCGGATCTCCACGCCGAGCGACGACCACGAGAAGGGCTGACGGAAGATGCGCTGACCGAGATCGCCAGCGAAGAAGAGCCCATCAGGGCGTGCCGCGCCGAGCGCCGCGAGGAAGCGAAGCTGCGGGACGCTCACGTCCTGCGCCTCGTCGACGATCGCGAAGTCGTAGGGCCGCGCACCGCTGTCGGTGATCGCCTGCGCCACGGCCCGGTGCACACCGGCCATCGTCACACGCCCCTGATCGGCGAGCCTCGCACGGACCGCATCGAACACGGCCCACAACTCGCGCCGCTGGGACTCAGCCAGGCGGGTCTTGCGTCCAAGCCTCTTGACGGTTCGGTACTCCTCCCAGTTGTCGACCTGCCAAGCATCGACAACCGTCGACCACTCGGACCACAGGAACGGTGCGCTGAACCGCGTGAGCCCCGCGTTCTCGGCTGCTTCCGACAGCAGAGTGCGCACGTCGTTGTCGGTTGCCATCTCGCAGGGGCCGACGTGCGCGACGTGCAGGCGCGTTGCCACGGCATCGAGCGCCTCGACATCGATCCGCTCCGCGAGCCGCGGTTCGTTCGCGATGAGCCGACGCAACTTGACGCGCAGCGCATTCGCCAGCGGATCCGAAAAGGTGGTCAACAGCACGCGTGAGTCGGGATGACGCCGCACGAGGTGTGCGGCCCGGTGCAGCGCGACGACGGTCTTCCCGGTTCCGGCGGAGCCCGCCACGCGCGCTGGCCCCGTGTACTCGCGCTCGACGACATCGCGCTGCGCAGGGTGCAGGAAGACGGTCCACTTCTCCCAGGGATAGTCGAGCGCTCGTTCCAGCTCGTCCTTGTCGGTCATCACCCGGAAGCGACGCTGTGCGTCGGGGTGCTCGAAGGGGTCGGCGTCCGCGCCCGCGTGGACAGGCTGAGCCGGCGTGTTCCCCGTGGCCAGTTCGAGAAGCGCTTCGGACGCCTCGCTCGGGAGGTGATCGGTGAGATCGAGCAGCGTGTCCTCGGTTGCCGCGCGCGCATCGGCCAACCATTCCTCAGGGACGCCGTAGCCGAGGAGCTCTTCTTCGGGGACCTCGGCGAATAGCGGTGGCGCCGGCGCGACTTCCGGCTTCGGCGCGTCGACGTACCTCGGCACCTCGATCGTCCGGACCTTCTCGCGAACCTCCACGAGCTGCGCCGCGCCCGTCTTCGGGTGACGTTCCAGCTTGCGTCGCTCGGCCCACGCGTAGGCGTCGTCGTGGTGGTCGACGTAGCACAGCATCAGACTGGCATCGGTCTTGTGCACGATGACACGGATGTCGCGACTCACCCGCACCGACCAGAAGTTCTTGTCCTTCGTGCGGTCGATGCGATGGAACTGCAGCCCGGGGTGCGCCGGATTGGTCTGCAGGTCGAAGGCCGTGAGCTTGACGGCCTTCTGCTCGTCGTTGGTCAGCTTGTCCAGGCTGTCCGTGAAAGTGTCCGCGATCCGAAATTCCATCAGTCGACCCGGTAGACCTTCATGACCTCGTCGCCGAGGTGGTTGATGACCTTGACGGCGATGCGACCCGATGCCGGCTTGCGGAAGGGGCGAGACGTGTCGCTGTTGAGCGTGTCCCAGGCCTCCTTGTCGATCTCGGCCTTGAGCGTGGTCTTGAGTGACTTGTACGGGTCGTTGGCGCCCAGGAAGTAGGCGTGCCGGACGAAGAAGCTCTCTTCGTTGTAGTCGGTGTCGATGAACCAGCAGGCGATGCCCTCGGCGCCGTCGCTGCGCACCTCGCCGGTGCTGGGGTGGAAGACGTCGACGCCGTTGATCTTGACGATGATCTGCCCCGGGTCGTCGTCGTCCGGCAGGATGTCGATGTCGGGCTCACCGAAGATCACGAACAGGTTGCCCTTGCCCGTGTTCTTCAGGTCATCGGCCATGTGCAGGTCGGCGTTCATGTGGGCCTTGAGCACTGGAACCTTGCCAAGGCTGTCGAAGTCGGACGCGTGCGCGCCGTAGCTGAACGCGCAGGCGATAAGCACGTCGAAGTCGCCGTCGGCCGCCTCACGCGCCGCGGCCACGAGGTCGGCTCGTGACACCGTGCCGAACTCCGGGCCGATGAACACGGCCGCGCGTCGCTCGGTGCCGTCGTCCTCGTCGCCCTCCTGGTAGCGTCCTTCGGCCGAGATCCACTTGCCAGCCCAGGGCGCGAGAGACGAGAACGTGATCTTGTCCTCCTTGTGCGCCTGCTGGACGCCGGCCGTCTCGAGGTTCTCGAGGATCATCCTGACAAAGTCGGCGGCCTCCGCGGTCTCAGACTCGGCCACGGCCAGCGGGTCGATGAGCTCGTCGTCCGCGCCCACGTGCAGGCTGCGGTGCGGGCTCAGGCTCTCGACCGTGAACGGCCCGGCCACGCGAACGGTCTTCTTGTCCTCGTAGGGCTTGTCGTAGAGGTACTCGAAGTCGGCCTTGGCTGCGATGGAGGCGTCGATCTCCTTCTGGCGCGCGATGCGGGCCTCCCACCAGTCGGCGTGGAGGGCCTTGGTGTCGTCGGACCACTCGGCGTCAACTTCGCGGGGGATCTCCCATTCGTCCCAGGACTCATCGAGCGCCGCATTGAGTTGCTCGCGGAGTGGCTCGAGCGCCTGCTGCCACTTGTCGTGGATGACATCGATCTCCGCATTGTTGGCGATCGACTTGAGCATGATGTGCGGCACGCGTTCGTAGACGAAGCCGTGGCGGATGTTGCCGTGAGTGGACTGGGAGCTCGGCTCTGCGCGGGTGACGTCGGCCTCCCTGAGCTGCCCTTCTCGAGAGTCGGCGAGGATGTAGTATGGGTAGCGTGCTCCCATGATCCGGGCGCGAGCGAGCGCAAGAGCCACGCGAGAAGTGTCGATCGTGATCCACCGCCGGGCCCACTGCTCGGCCACCGCGGCGGACGTGCCCGAGCCACAAGTAGGATCCAGTACCAAGTCCCCCGGGTCGGAGGACATTAGAATGCACCGGGCGACGACCTTCGATAGGGTCTGTACGACGTAGACTTTTGGATCGCCAAAGCCGGAAATTCCTGTGTCGTCCCAGTTATTTACGATGGGGAAGACACGGAAATCATCTAGGAAACGCACATAACACAGAGTGTTTCCGAGGCCTATCAACCGTCGCGCTCGACTCAAACGCGATAGGCCAGTGGCGTCTGTTTTGAACGTCCCCTTCCCTGGCGTATATCTCTTCCCATTCACTGTAACGTTGCGTACATCCCCTTCGCCTGCAGGCCTCTGACTCGTGACGTTGTCAGGCCTGAAGATGCGAAGACCGCTCGCCTCGGCTTCTTTAATTCGGCTCTTGCCGTAACTCTCCCTATCGCCTTCGGCGTCTTCTGCCCACGTGTACTGCCCCCCCCCGGCGCCTCCCAAGGTCTTCGCGACGTAGAGCTGACGGTACTTCAGCTTCGCTCGATCTCTCGCATACCAGATGATGTAGTCGTTCACCGCCGACAATGCTTTGCCGGAGGAGCTGCTCGTCTTGACTACCGATATCACACTAACGCAGCAATCTTCTCCGAAGACCTCATCCATTAGCGCTCGAACGCGGTGGACGTTCTCGTCGCCCATCTGCACGAAGATCGAACCAGATTCGACTAGGAGGTCTCGGGCAACAGTGAGCCGATCGCGTAGATACGTCAGATAGCTGTGAATCCCATCGCGCCACGTATCCCGAAACGCCTTGACCTGCTCTGGCTCGCGAGTGATGTGATCCGCCTTCCCATCCTTCACATCCTTGCTGGTCGTCGACCACTGGAAGTTGCTGTTGAACTTGATGCCGTAGGGCGGGTCGAAGTAGATGCACTGGACCTTGCCGCGTAGGCCCTCGCGCTCGGCCAGGCTCGCCATGACCTGCAGGGAGTCGCCCAGGATCATGCGGTTCGTCCAGTTGGCCTCGTGCTGGTAGAACTCGGTCTTGGCAGCCTCGCCGCCCTCGACACCGTTGAAGTCGGCGAAGAGGTCCGTCTGCAGTCCGACGCCCTGCTTGGCGGCCACGTCCTCGGCCTGCTTGCTGCGCTTGACGAGGTCGTCGATGAGGGCCTTGGGGTGCACCTTCTCCTGGATGAACAGCGGCGGCGCGTTGACCACGAGGTCCGACCAGTCCTGCTCGTCCTTGCCGCGCCAGACGAGCTGGGGGTCGAGGTCGCGGTTGCGGCGCTCGTAGGCCACACGGATCGGGTCCTGCACCGACTCGTCGAGCATCGACTGGTGCTCGGCCGTGGGGATGTTCGTGCGTGCGGCCTCGTCGTGTGTGATCGTTGCGATCGTCTTCTTCTTCGCGGCCTTCTTGCGGGCCATGGTGCGTGCGTCCTCAGACAGTCGGTGTGACGGATGGCGTGCCGCTCAGGGCGACGGCGTCGGCGATGAGCTGGTTGAGCTCGTCCTGGAAGCTGTACGGGCTCGTGAACTCAGCGAAGGCCCAGCGGCCGTGGCTGGCCAGGCGATTCACGCCGGGCACCCAGTAGGTGTCCATGGTCGACTTCTTCTCCTTGGCGTCCTCGGCGCGGAAGCCCTTGATCTCGACGACCAGATGCAGCAGATCGGGCTCACCGCCTTGCTCGGGCCGGCCGTCGTCGACGAGCACGATGAAGTCGGGGCGGTAGCGACGGGCCTCGCTGCCCATCACGTAGGGCACCTCGAAGCCCAGGCTGTGGTTCTTGACGTAGGCCCTCACGCGCTTCGTCTGCTCGACGATGCGGCAGAACTCGTCCTCCCACCCGCTGTCGGTGACGGCCCAGTTCACGTGGCAGAGGTTCGGATCAGTCTGCCAGCGCTCCTGCTTCGAGGTCGTGAAGCGCACGTGCCGCGTCGAGCCCACCGGGTTGTACGGGTCGAGCACGGCGCGGATGGGCTTCTCGTCGAGGTGAGCCTCGTTGATGGCGCGCGTGATGCGCGTGCAGGCGAGGTCGGCCAGTTGCTTGTGGATGAGCTGTGCGGGGTAGGTGCCGCCGACGCAGACCAGGTGCTTGTCGAGCCACTCACGCGTGATGCGCTTGAGCTGCCCGAACAGGTGCAGCCGCGGCTCGCCGTTCTCGTCGCGCCAGTGCTCGAACATGAGGTGGCGCGTGAGGTGGAACAGCAACGTCGAGTGGCGCACGTCCCCGAGGTGCTTGAGGTTCAGGTCGACGCCCGCGCCGATGATGCCCTCATTGCGGGTCTCGGACGGCCCGACGAGATCCGGGGTGAGCTCGAGCGTGTCGTCGGCGTCGAACGTCGCCTTCAGGCGATCCTCCGGCAGCTCGATCCGGTAGCCCTCGACTCGCGGGAAGGTGATCTCGCAGGCGTCGCGCTCGGGTGAGACTGCCTTGACCTGCACCGTCTCGCGGGGCGGCTGGGGCTTGCTCACGACGGGCTTGGCGTTGAAGTCGAAGGGGATGCCAAGGACGTCGGCGTACTCGACGTTGAAGAGGCCGTCATCGTTGAGGTCGTACGACTGGCGACGCAGCGCCCGGCCGATGACCTGCTCGCACAGCAGCTGAGTGCCGAAGGCGCGCACACCGAGCACGTGGGTGACCGTGTTTGCGTCCCAGCCCTCGGTGAGCATCGAGACCGAGACGACGCAGCGGATCTGGCCGCCGAGTCGGTCCTTCTTGCCGACGGTGTTCATGACCTCGCGCAGAAGGTCGGCGTCGGTGATGTTGTCGGCTTGGCTGCGATCTCCGGTCCGCTCGACGATCTCGCGTCGGAAACGGTCGATCTCGCCAGACGCCATGTCGCGGAACTTCTTGTCGAGAGCGTCGCCCGACTCGAGCTGCTCGCTGTCGATGAGCAGGGTCCGCGGCAGGGCCAGCGGGTTGCCGTGCTCGTCGAAGTTTCGGAAGAGTGCGAGCCGCCCCTCAACCGGCGTTTCCGAGCCATCCTCGTGAGGTTGCATGAATCCCGAGATGTACCTGTAGACCAGGTCCGAGATGGAGGTGTTTTGGCACACCACAATGAAGCACGGCGGTACTCCGACCCCCTCGCTCTCCCAGAGTTCGAACGTCTTCTCGTAGTGCCCGTACAGCGCCTCGAGTGCCGTCTGAAGCTCGAGCGGGATGCTGTGCGGGTCGAGCGTCTTGCCCTTGCTGCGCCCCTTCTTCGGCATCTTCTTCCCGATGTGCTTCCACAGCTCGCGGTAGAGCGGCATCTCTTCGGCCACGATGTTGTCGGACACAGGCACGCGAGGCAGCTTGACGATGCCGCACTCGATGGCGTCCATCAGCGAAAAGTCGCTCATGGTCCATGGGAACAGGGTGCCCTCGACGTAACCCGATCCGCTCAGGAAGAACGGCGTCGCCGACAGGTCGATGATGCGGTTTAGACCCAGCTGGCGCTGCACGACCTCGAGGCCGCTGATCCAGAGTCGCGCAGCCTCCTTGTTCTTGGCTGCCTCCTTCTTCTCGTCACCCTTGAGGTCATCCTCGGTGGGCTCGCCGGGCTTCTCGCGATAGCAGTGGTGAGCCTCGTCGTTGAGCACCACGATGCCCTTCATGCCCATGAGTTCGGGCATGACGCGCTGAACCATCTGCCCCTCGGTCTCGACCGTCTGCAGCGGCTCGCCGCGGCCCTGAAGAAGCGAGCGCCCGCCCTTCGAGATGTCGAGCGTCTCGCGCGGCTTGAAGGCGTGGTAGTTGGTGATGACGATCTTCGCCCGGTCGATGTCGGGCAGCATGTCGTGCGGGACGATCTCCCGGCTCGCGTAGTAGCTGTCGGGATCGTTGGGCTGCAGCACCCGCAGGCGGTCGCGAATCGTGATGCCGGGCGCCACGACCAGGAAGCCGCGCGTGAACTTCTTGCTGCCGGGCCGCCGCACGGCGTTGACCGTCTGCCACGCGATCAGCATCGCCATGACGGTCGTCTTGCCGGCCCCCGTGGCCAGCTTGAGCGCGAGGCGCGGCAGGCCGGGGTTCGAAGCCTCGTTCGCGTTGTCGAGGTGCTCCAGGATCGGCGCGTACTTCTTCGGCGACTTCGGCGCGACCTCCGTCAGCCAGATGGCCGTTTCCGCGGCTTCGACCTGACAGAAGAACGGTCGCAGGTTCGCGAATTCGTGGTGGCGCCAGTGCCTCAGGAGGCGCGCCGTTTCGGGTGTCACACCCCACTGTGATGACGGCGAATGCCGCCACTTGTCGACCTCGCGGCGGACGAGATTGATGATCGGCGTCGGGTCGTACTTCTGGGTTTCCGTGGAGATGTCGCTGATCGCGAAGTCCATCTCCTTTTGCCGCTTGCCGCGCCGCCCCTTCGTCTTCGGAATCGGAGTGATGAAACTGGACGAGCGTCGAAGGTCCGCGACGCTTCCGGTCGGCTGCCCGGTCTCGTCGAGCTGCCAATGCCGCGCCGGATAGTCATACGGCGAGTTGATGATCGGCCTGTCGAAGAATGCGTCGACCATCCTGAAAGCGCCCCCACGTGCCCGGCTTCGTTCCACCACGATTCGGTCAACCGTTCGTGGACGGTACCGGCCAGAGCACCCACTACCAAGAGGTCGCAGGCGCAATCTGTGACCACGTCAGATCGTCGATGTGGCGCACGGAGGAACACCTCGGCGCCGGAGTGCTCTGAACACGTGCACACGGTCATCGCGCGGACGGACCTCTCTACGACAAGATCGACATATTCGCTCGCGAGCACGTCCTGGCCCCACTCCGAAGAGAGTGATGACAACAGACTCGACGAGCCCCAGAGTCCGTGGTAGGAATCAGTCATCACGTCACGGATTGGGGAATCGAGATGAACGTTGTATCGAGTGGGTATTCGTGGTTTCAGGTCGCTGCGGCGATTGTGGTCGGACTGAGTCTGCATGGCACCGACGTCGAAACGCAGTCCTCGAAGCGCGTCGCGCGCGATGGCTTGACGATCGCCGAAGGATGGGACGTCACCAATGGTGCCGAACTGCAAGAACACGATGAGTCCGGTGTCACTTGCGCGAAGGACACCAAGGAAAACGACGCTTGGTACTGGGAGGCGCCCTCAGGCTACCTCGGTGACCAGGAGTGGGCGCTCGGCCGAGACCTGGTCTTCTCACTGCGCGTGAACGACACACGAACCCACCACGTCGACCCGACGACCGACGCACCAGACGTGCAACTGATCGGCGGCGGCTACGACATCGCCATCGACCTCTCGCCCGACCCTACGACCGAGTGGCGGGAGTACCGTGTGTCACTCTCGGACGCGGCGGACTGGTTCGAGACGGACACCCGAGATGCCGTCGACGAGGACATGATTCGTGAGGTACTGGGAGACCTGGAGTGGCTGTGGATCCGTGGCGAGTTCAGCAAGACGTGGGACACAGGGTGGATCCGCGGCGTCACGCTGGGAGCGCCGTCGCTCTCCGACAAGCGACAAGGACGCGACGAAGCGGACACCGAAGCGGACACCGAAGCGGACACCGAGGAGGACACCGAGGAGGACACCGACGAGGATGATGAGGCCGACGCCCCCGATATCGCGAAGAAGGTCGCGAAGGCCTTCGCCGAGGACCTGGCTGGCGTTCGTCGGGCGATGGACGACGAGAAGTGGAGCGATGCGCAGCGTCGTCTCGACCGCCTCGTCGACGCCTACGCCGACACGTCTGTCGCACGCAAGCATGCGCGCACCCTGGCGGACTACCATCGGTCGGTCGCCTTCCACCTCGGATACACTGCCCCGACGATCGAGGACGTGTTCGGTGGCGACATGAAATCCGTGCGCGAGCGACGTGGCGTCTACACAGTCGAGGTTGAGTACACGAAGAAAGCAGGTTCGCCTCGACTCGACGGACTTCCGTTCGGGACCCGCTGCCTTCCGAAGCTCGTCAAGGGGCGCGTCAGTCGCGACTGCGCGTTCGATGCCGGGGGATTCCACCACATGTCGGGCGGCCTCCATATCCACGGCGCTCGATTCACCGACGTGCGGGTGATCGTGACAGGCGTAACCCCGCGGCCGGGCAAACCCGCATTCCCGCGCTTCCTCATAGGGGTCGACGAAGACCTTGCCTACACGGCATCCGTCACGTGGCCGACCGGGAACGAGGTCGGATACTGGACACAAGGAAGGCTGACGCAGCTGAACATCGACCAGGGTGGGTGCAGCGCAACACGCAAGGTGCTCGAACGCGATAACCGACCGGGACTCAAATACGACCTGACGATCGGCAAGCAGTACGAGATGAAGCTCGACGTGAGCGGTTCGAGGATCGCGACATCGGCGAACGAGACGATCGTCGTCAGCCAGAAGACTCGAAAGCGTAAGGACGACTCGTGTCGGATCGGCTTCATCGGTGTCCCGAACATCAAGTCGGTCGTCATCGACGGGAAGGTCTGTCCGGACTGGTGGGCCGAGGTGCTCGAAGAGTCGGAGTCTGGCGCTCGCGCGGAGTTCGACACGGACTACGACGAGGAGGATGAACTCCCCGCGTGGCTCTACGAGGCGCTCTGAGTCTGCCGGCTGCATCGCCGCCCGCACGAACGACCGCGTCGAGCGCTTTCTCGAAACCCACTTGATCGTCGGCGAGGCCCCGGAGCGGGCCCGGCATCCGCCTCGCATCGATGCTTCGCTCCACGGGCCTCGAGTCTCGCGGCGTCGGCGAGCTCGCCGATCATCAGGGGGCCGGTGCCGTCCAACCGCGAGGACCGCGCGCAGCTGGAGCACTGTCGCCTCGAGAAGAGCGAGAGCCGCGCTGATGTTCACGGGCGTGGGACGAGCATCACCTTTCGTCGCGTTTCGCTCGCCGATCACAACGTGAAGAGCGCGTACATGCCTCGGGCGCACGCCACCGACGCGCTCCGCAACTACTGAATCACTACTGAAAACACCCCGCCATACGCTGCGCGCGGCCCTCGTCAGCCGCCCACGGCCTCCACGCGATCCCGCCCCGGCGCGCTGACCTGCGCCGGGACGAGACGGTGGAGGCGATCGTCGAGCTTCGGCGGGCTTACGAGTCGCGACCTGGTTCGCCCATCGCTCCGAACCGCGGTCGCCCCCCGATCAACACCCACCCGTCACGAGATGCACCGCGCCGTGCCACTGCAGGAAGACCGCTCCCTCGACCGAGCGAACGAGGTCCTGCATCCGTATCGGCAGCGAGGCGATGAACTCTTCCGCTTCGGGCGTGCCGGGGATGATGTGGACGTCGTGCGCAAAGTCCTTGCCAACCCGACGCGCGTCCTCGAAGTCGACGACGATGTCGTTGGCCACCCATGTGTGCATCGAGGCACCGGCGAACTGGACGAAGTAGTCGAACGTCTGCGCCTGCACCTGCTCGACGGACGGATCGACCGGCGACGTCACCATCACGGCCGGTGCTGCCAGCGGAGCGAACGTGAAGCCGACCGCCTCGGCCTTGTTGCGAATGGTGCTGCGGATCGCGAAGTCGAAGCTGCCGATGTTCGTCTTTGACTGACGCGCGAGCTCCTTCGTGAGCAGCGCCTGACGACGTTGGTCGAGCTCACTGATCTCACTCTGCAGCTGCGTGCGACGCTGCTGCATGTTCTCGATCTTGGCCACACGCTGCGCGTGCGTGAGTGCACGCATGTCTTCGGGCAGGTCCGCGTCGTCGACCTCGGCGAGGTCCAGCTCTCCGCTGCGGATTGCGTCGACGAGGTCCCATGAACATGAGTACAGCTTGCCCGCCTTCGTCGCAGCTCGCGACGCCGCGCTCGCGGAGTTGAGCTGCATCGCGTTGGCGTCCTGGGCCGCCTGGTTGCTGCAGCCGGCCTGGCCTGCGTCGCCGAAGGGGATGTAGGTTGCGTTGAGTTCGTCCGAGAGCTTGATCAGCGCCTGGTCGTAGGGCGTCGCAATCACGAGCGTGCCGTTGTCCTGGTCGATCATGGCGAACTCGCCGTTGCCCAGCCTGGCAAGCTCGCGCCAGCCCGACATGACTTCGCTGTCATCACCGCCGTAGGAACAGTAGATCGAGTTCACATCGATCCCGCGCTCGGCCGCCTCCTCGCAAATGGCACGAACGGCAACCTGTTCATCTTGGTCGGCCGACTCGTTCCCGGCCACGAAGATCATCCGCAACGTGTCGGCGGATGAGTGCCAGTCGAGTTCCTGCATCGACGTCTGCACCGCACGTGCGACGAGCTCCGTGCCGCCGTTCGTCGTCAACCCGAAGAGCCTCTGCGAGACGGTGTCGAGATCCTCGGTGAAGGGCGTTTCGACTTTGACCCAGCCGTTCTCGGGGTTGTGGCCGTCATTGCCGAAGCTGAGCAAGGACACGCGCAGTGTCGGCGTCGGCTCGGCCTTGGCGAGATCGTTGACGATCGTCCACAGCTTCTGGCGCGCCGCGTTGATCAGGCCATCCATCGAGCCGCTGGTGTCGAGACAGATCGCCAGCTCGATGACGTTCTCGGTGATCGCTGTCGTGGAGACGCCCGGGAGCGGACGCTCGTTGTCCGCGGTGTCGCTCGCAGGTGCAGCGAGACCGCCGACGGCGAGACTCGCAACGACGATCGACGTCATGAGTGGAGTGTGCTTGATGGCCATGTTCCTCTTCCTTGGGGATGGTTCTGCGCGGCGAGGAGGCGCACGCATCGGGCGCGGTCCTCCGGCGGCGTATGTCCCCATGGCCCCGCGCCTATGCAGCAGGACCCGTCTTTTCTCGAAGAAGAAGCGCCGAGAGCCTCCCGAATGTCCCCACGTGGTCGAGGCGCCAAGCAAGTCATCGCAGGCTGCCTGCAATTCCTCAGACTGTTGGCGACATCTCTCCCTGACGAACCCGGAGGTCATCACGAACCCGACCAGCACACCGGCGGCGACGCCCGGCAGCGACGAGCAACGAGACCAGCGACCGAACTCTTCGGGTTCGGCGGTGGTTGCGTTGGATGCTGACGAGTTCGCCGTCCAGCTGCAGGCCTCGGCCCGTGTCTTGTGGACGGTCGCGGCGGGCGTGCTGGGCAATCGGTCGCACGCGGAGGACGTTTTGCAGGAGGCAGCTCTCATCGGCCTACAGAAGTTGGACCGGTTCCTCCCCGGCAGTAACTTCACGGCGTGGATGGCGCGCATCGTGCGCTTCGTCGCGCTGAACCAGGTGCGCACGCAGTCGCGTCGGCGCACTTTCGAATCCGATCCGGCCCAGCTCGATCGCGAACCCGACCTGGCACACGACGTGGCCGAACCGGCGCGAGCGGCCGTCGACCTGCGCGGCGAGTTGCTCCCCGACGGCGGCGCCTTCGACGACGAGCTGTCGGGCGCGCTGGCAGAACTCAAACCCATGGCGCGCTCGTGCCTGCTGCTCAAGACCCTGCTCGGACTCGAGTACCAGGAGATCGCGCGCTCGCTCGACATCCCCTTCGGCACGGCCGTGAGCCACGTGCATCGCGCGCGCCGCTTCCTGCGCCAGCGGCTGTCCGATGGACCGACAGCGTCGTCGCACCCCGCAGCGCCCGCGCCTCGCGTGGCCGCCGCGAAGAAAGACCTGCCATGAACCAGACCCACGGACCCGATGGCGACAGGGGGCAAGATGAACTCGAGCTCTACATCGACGGTCTGCTCGACGACGAGCGGCGCGCGGCGTTCGAGCGGCAGCTACACGCCGACCCCGAGCTCGCCGCCGAGCTCGAGCGCCAGCGGTCCCTCGATGCGCGGCTGACCGCCGCCTTCCCCGTGCCCGAGGATCCGTCCGCCATCGCGCAGAGGGCGCTGAGCGCTGCCCGCCCCCCGCGCGCCGCCGGGCGCCGGCTCTCGCTACTGCGCGTCGCGGTCGCGGCGTCCGTGCTCGCGGCCTTCGGTCTCTGGGCCGTGTCCACCTTCGACGACATCGACGATGTCGACGAGACGCCGATGGTCGTCGTGCACAAGGGCGCGGGCACCGCGATCGACGGATCCATCGAGCGGATCCAGCAACTCGGAAGCCCTGGGCCCGACGCCGCGCAGGTCGAACAGAGCTGCATGGCCTACGGCGGCCTGTACACCGAGCTTGCCGCTGAGTGGCGGCTGGGCACGGCGGCCCCTGAGTTGCCCCAAGATCTCGCACGGCACTTTCGGGACAGGCTTGGACACGAGCTGATGGTCAACGCAACCGATCTGCTTCCCATCGAAGGACCGTTCACCATCCGCCGCTGGCCGACCACGACGCTGCTGGTGTCACCGCAAGAGCCCGAACCGATCCTGATCCTGGTGGACACACGAGCCCGCGATCCGCAACCGGCGCTCGAAGCGGGCAGCCCGGCGCACCTGTTCCGGCGCGAGCTGGGTGACCTCGTGCTCTACGAGCTCACGCCGTGGGAGACGTCTCGAGCGCTGGACTTGTTCCGCCTGCGGTAGCCGCTCGGCCCGACGTGCACCCGCGGATCACCCGATCTTGATCGACAGGATGGCTCGCTCGGCACGATGGGAAGGAGAGGACAGTGTCCTCGCACCCCCACGCATCTACACTCCAGCCTTCGGACGGAGACCTCGTCAGCTCGCCGGAGTCCACCATGTTCGCCTCGCTGTTGACCGCCCTCGCGTCCGCGCTTCCCGCGCAAGACGCCACTCCGGCCGCCACCCCGCCCGCCGCACTCGCGGGCAGCTGGTCGGGTGCGGCGACGCGCGACGGCGTCGTCAAGTTGCTCGAGCTCGACTTCGAGGTCGACGAGGGCGTGCTCGCCACGACGCTGACCCAGCCCTACGACGGCTTCTCGCGCTTCGGCTTCGACTTCCGCTACGAGGGCGGCTGGCTGCGCTCGGAACTCTGGGGCGACATGGAGCTGCTCGTCGATCTCGACGAAGACCAGCTGCGCGGCACGATCCGCAGCGACGACGGCGACGTCACGCACACCGTCTTCCTGCAGCGCGTCCTCGACCTGCCACGCCCGCGCTGGCGCGAGGAGGAGATCCGTTTCGCGGCCGGCGACGATGTCCTCGCCGGCGCGCTGATCTTGCCCGAGACGCCGGGCCCGCACCCCGCGCTCGTGCACGTCACGGGACGCGGCTACGGAACGCGCTGGGAAACGCACGCCATGGCCACGCGCCTGGCGCGCTACGGCGTGGCCGGCCTCGTCTTCGACGGACGCGGCAGCGGCAACTCCACCGGCAACCGCGCCACGGCCACCGACGAGCAGCGCTTCGCAGACGTCCACGCCGCGCGCGACGTCCTCGCGACGCGCGACGACATCCGTCAACACCAAGTCGGCTTGATCGGCGGCAGCGCGGGCGGTTGGGTCGTCCCCATCGTGGCCGCCGAACGCGACGACGTGGCCTTCCTGATCACCACCGTCGGCCCGGCCGAGAGCCTCGCCGAGCAGCAGGGACATGTCATCCAAGAGCTGCTGAAGCAAGCCGAGCAGAGCTTCGACGACGCCGAGCTGCAGGCGGCCTACGACTACACCGTCGCCTTGGTGGAGCTCTCCGGGCGCCGGGCGCCCTGGCCCGAGTTCGAAGCGCTCATGGAGCCCGCACGAAGCACGCGCTGGTGGCCGCTCGTCGACCAGCCCGAAGACATGTCGCATCCGGAGGTCGACTACTTCATGCGTCGTCCGGGCTTCGATCCCGTTCCTGCACTGCGTCAAACGCGCATCCCGATGCTGGCCATCTTCGGCGAGGACGACTGGATCGTGCCGCCCGAGCACAACGTGCCCAAGCTGCGTCGTTGGCTCACCGAGGCCGGCAACACCGACTTCGAGATCGTCGTCTTCTCCGGCGCCGACCACGCGCTCGGTCGACCGCAGGCCGTCGTCGGCGAGGGCGATTGGCCGCAGCGCTTCGAGCGCTCCTGGACGCGCCCGCCGCGCCTGTTCGAAACCATCATCGACTGGGTGCTCGCACGCGTGGACGTCGCGTCCCACTGAGCCACGCGGCGTTCCCCCGCTCGACACCGCGGCAACACTCCCGGACTCCGACGTCTGCCCCGTCACACCCTGTCGTGCTCGTCGCCGCCGAGCCACTCCGGCGTGTCCGTCGCACCGAGTCGACGCGCGTAGTACCCGTACACCGGCAGCCCCGCGGCGATCAAACCGATCCCGGCGAGCGCACGCCCGGGCGTTGCGACGAGCGTGTTGATGAGCAGGAACGCCGTCACCGCCAGAAAGAGCGCGGGGACGAACGGATAACCCCAGACGCGGTACGGGCGCTCGGCGTCGGGCGCCTTGCGTCGCAGCACGAACAGCGCCGCGCCCGTCAGGCCGTAGAAGATCCAGAGCACGAAGATGTAGATGTCCGTCAGGATGTCGAACGTCCCCGACGCACACAGCACGATCGCCCAGACTCCGATCGCCAGCACCGCAACCGCCGGAACCGCGTGCACCGAGACGCGCCCGAGCGCCGCGGGGAGCAGACCACTGCGCGCCAAGGCGAAGGGCAGCCGGGGCCCCGTGAGCATCGTCGTGTGCAGCGTCCCGTAGGCCGAGATCATCAACCCCGCCGACATCACCGCGGCCGTCGCGCTGCCGAGGAAGCGCGACGCGGCCTCCCGCGCCACGGACGAAGCCTCCGGCACGGCGGCCACCTCGGCGGGCGAGAGCACGTAGAAGTACGCCGCGTTGATGAGCATGTAGAGCGCGATGACGAGCAGGCTCGCGCCGACGAGCGCGCGCGGCAACGTGCGGGCGGGGTCCTTGACCTCACCGCCGATCGCCGCAATCACGGCCGAGCCGTTGTAGCTCCACAGCGCTCCGAGCATCGCCGCGCCGAAGCCGCGCACACCGAGTCGCGCGCTCTCGGGAACTCCCTCGCCGCCCGCCAGCCCCGCGCTGCCCGAGAAGTGCGCCCACGATCCGTCGGCGAGCAGGAAAGCCCCGAGTCCGACACCGAGCACGAGCAGCACCTTCACGGCCGTCAACGCCGTCGCGAGGCGCCCACTCCAGCGCATGCTCAACAGGTTCATCGCGGTGACGACAGCGATGACGACGAGCGGCAACCACTGCACGGCCGACGCGGACAGCACGCCCCCCGTGAGGTCGTTGAGGAAGATGACGAAGACGATCGCCACGGCCGCCGCCGAGGCGCCCAACGCCAGCGTCTTCGTCCACCCGTAGAGGAACGCCCAGCGTCGTCCGTAGGCCGCGCCGATGTAGTGGAACTCGCCCCCCGAGCGCGGCATCATCGTACTCAGCTCGGCGTAGATGAGTGCGCCGGCCAACGACAGCAGCCCCGCGACGAGCCAGACCGTCAGCACCATCGCCGGCGTGCCGACGTTGCTCGTCATCACGCGCGCCTTCACGAACACGCCCGTGCCGATGACGTTCGCCAGGATCACGGAGGCCGCAGGGACCAGCGTGAGCGTTCGGACGAGCTGGCGCCGCCCTGTGAACGACGCGGTGTCCTGATCGGCAGACGGCATGCCCGGCAATGTACCCCGCCCGCCCGCCGTGCAAACCGATGATGCCTGCGAGGAAGCCCACAGGCGGGTCGCCCTGACGGTCCCGAGCCGTTGCCAGCGCCTTTTGCGGAATCGAGCCGAGAAAGAAGTCCGCGTACCCGTGACGTTTCTCACGGACGTCGACCCGTTCGCCGCAGCAGGTCTCGGGGCCGCGCGGAGATCGCGAACGCGCACGCTCTCGGCGTCCTGCGCCGCGCACGGCTTCCTTGAGACCCTTCGTCGCGACGCTCCGCGCAGGCCGAGTTCTCGCGCAAGACGGCACCCCGCAGACCACATCCATGTGAGACGATCTGCTGCGGACCACGGTCGGGTCAACGGGCCGATCCGCGCCCCGTGCTGCTGCCTGAGACCCTTCGGTTGGAGAGATCGAGATGCTACTTCGTCACACTGCTGTTGCGTTGCTCCTTGCCAGCGTCGTCGGCGCCCAGACTGTGCACGTCGTCGACGGCGGCGGCGGGGCTGCGTTCACCACGATCGGGGACGCGCTGCTCGCGGCCGATCCCGGCGACGTCGTGCTGTTGCGGTCGGGTGACTACGACGAGTTCCCAGTGATCAACGAAGGCATCTCGCTGCTCGCCGACGCCGGTGCTGTCGTCACCATCACGTCGCTCTCCGTGATCGGCATCCCCTCCGGCGAGACCGTGCGCCTGCGCGGCTTCACGATCACCGAGGGCCCGGGCGCGTTTCCCGGCGTGCTCAACGTGGGCAGCTGCGACGGCGATGTCGTCGTGGAAGAGTGCGCGTTCCTTTCGGCCGCGGTGCCCTTCCAGTCCGGCGGTGTGCGCATCACGAACTGCAACACCGTCGTCATCTCCGACAGCGTCATCGCGGCCCCCGACCTCAGCCTCACATCCGTGGGCGCGAGTCTCACGGTTCTCAACGCGTCCGTGTGGGTGTTCAACTCGGAGATCACGGGACGCACAGGCTCGACGGTCTCGGGTCCCTTCGGGAGCCCGGGCGACGGCGATGATGCCGTGCAGGTCAGCGACGCCTACCTCGCGATCGCAGGCTCGACGATCCGCGGTGGTGCCGGCGGCGCCGGAGTGACCACGCCCTTCTGCACGCCGGGCGGCGACGGCGGGTTCGGGCTCGGCCTCGACGACGGCGCGGTCGTGTACGTGGCCGACAGCATCATCGAAGGCGGCGCGGGTGGCGTCGGCCTCGGCACGCCGGGCTGCGAAGACGGCGCGCCCGGTGCGCCGACGATCATCTACGGCGGCACCATAACGACGGCCAACCCCGACGCACTCGTCCGCGGCCTGTCGACGAACTCCCCGACGCGCGAGGGCCAGACGCTCACCGTGTCGCTGACCGACCTCGCCGCCGCCCCCGGCGACTTCGCGTGGATCATGTTCTCGACGTCGCCCAGCAGCGTGGCGGGAAGCCCGAGCAACACCTTCACGGGCTTGCTGGCTCTCGACTCACCGACGCTCATCTTCCTCGGCGCGCTGCCGGCGACGTTGACCCTCGACCTGTCGTCCGTCGTCCCCGACCTCGGCCCCGGCTTCGACCTCGCCCAGCTCGACCTTCAAGGCCTCGTGCTCGACGCCTCGGCCTCGTCGTTCGTCCCGACGTCGCCGTCGTCGATCACGCTGCTCGACGCGAGCTTCTGATCGCCATCGCGACGAGTGCACCACGACGGTCAGCGGCGCGCTCGATCCACGAGCCACGCGAAGCTGCGGCCCGGGAGCCAGAGATGGTTGCCCTCGACGCTCAGTGATTCGCCCGTGACGAGGTCGGTGAGTTCACGCCGCTCATGGACGCCCGCCCGCGCGAGCGCCCCGTGGTCGAGCGGCTGGGGATCGGTGTCGAAGTTGGCGACGACACACACCGGGGCATGTGCGCGCTGGTTGGGCACCCGGAGGTAAACGAAAAGGTGCTCGTTGTCGACGTCGACGAGCGTGCGATCGTTGTCGTCCGCAAATGCGGGTGTGCGCTTGCGGATGGCGATGAGGTGCTTGAGCTGCTGGAAGATGCGCGCCTCGATCGTGTCGCGTTCGTGCCGACGTTCGGCCTTCGCCCAGTCGATCGTCGGACGATGAAGCCAGCGTGAGTCGTTGGCCTTGCCGATGTCCTGGAGGTAGCTGACGTCGTTGAGAGTGCCGATCTCATCACCGTAGTACAGCAACGGAATGCCACCGAACGACAGGATGATCGAGTGCAACAGCACGATCGTCCGGATCGCGTCGTCGATGCGTTCGGGGTCCTCCGACTCGAGCGCCGATTCGAGCCCGGCGAGAGACGCCAACGACCCTGAGATGCGCGCATCGCCGGTTTTGTCGTTGCGGCCGAAAGGTTCGCCGCGCGCCGGCGTCCCTTCGAACACGCCCGTGAAATAGTTGATGAGGAACGAGCGGTGCGCCGTGGGATCGTAGCCCGCCGCGTGTGCGTCGGCATCCGAGAAGCCGAGCCCGATGTCGTCGTGGCAGCGCACGTAGTTGAGCCACGTCGCACCGGGCAACTTGTCGGGCAGGTTCGTGAGGCCGGCCCGCAGCAGACGTGCGTTGCGCGTGGCCACGCCGTCCCACAACAGCGCCATCAGTGTGGCGTTGTATGCGATCTCGCATTCCTTGGCGACGACCGCATCCTCACCGAAGTACCGAATGACCTCCACCGGAGCGACGATCGCCTCGGCGATGAACAGCACTCCCGGCGCCGACACCTGACAGCAGTCCTTCATGAGCTGCAGGATCAGGTGCGCCTCGCGTTCGTTCTGACAGCGCGTCCCGATCTTCTTCCAGAGGAAGGCGACGGCGTCGAGGCGCAGGATGTCGGCCCCGTGATTGGCCCACGTGAGCACGATGTCGAGCATCTCGACGAAGACCTCGGGGTTGCTGTAGTCGAGGTCCCATTGATACCCGTGAAACACCGTCATGACCCAGCGGTCGAGCTCGTCGTCCCACGTGAAGTTTCCCGGCGCAACCTCCGGGAAGACCTCAGGCATCGTCTCTTCGTAGGCGTCCGGAATCTCGCGATTGGGATACGTGAAGTAGAACGCGCGATGACGCTCGCTGCCCTCGCGAGCTGCGCGCGCCCACTCGTGTTCGCGCGATGTGTGGTTCAGCACGACGTCGAGCACGAGCAGCATGTCGCGCTTGCGCAGCTCCGCCGCCACTTCGTGCAGATCGTCGAGCGTGCCGAAGCGTTCGTCGATGGCGCGGAAGTCACTCACGGCGTACCCGCCATCCGAGGCGCCGGGCGGGCACTGGAGCATCGGCATGAGATGCACGATGTCGACGCCGAGGTCCTGGAGATACGGCAGCCGTTCAGGCATGCCCGCGAGGTCGCCCGCGAATCCGTCGGTGTAGAGCGCCATCGCAACCCACGTCTGGCTCAAGAACCAGTCCGGATCGCGCTCGCGCACGAGGTCGAGGCCGCGCAGCTCCGGCGCGCGCGCGAGATAGGCCCGTGCCATCGTGTCGACGAGCCGCACGCGGCAGTCTTCGGCCCCCGGGTGCTCGCCGTACAGTGTGTCGAAGAGCGCGTGGATGCCGTAGAAGTTCGCGCCGAGCCTCGTGAGGAACGGACGCAACTCGTGCAGCTCTCCGTCGAGGTCGAGACCATCGAGGATTTCGTTGAGGACTGCGTGGGAGAACTGCTCGTACATGCTCGGCGGCGATCCGATCGTGGGCAGGAGGTGTGCAGGACTCGTCGACGCCGAGCGTAGCGACGCGCAGCGGGCGACGAGACGAGACGCTACCAGTTAGACTGCGCGTCTCTCGACCACTCCGCTCCGGCTCATCCCCCCCACACATGTCCCCTCGCACCGACGAGTCCCGTCTCTCGATCGCATTGATCAGCGTGCACGGCCTGATCCGCGGTGAAAACCTCGAACTCGGGCGTGATCCCGACACAGGCGGGCAGACGAAGTACGTCGTCGAACTCGCGCGTGTCCTCGGGCGTCAGCCCGACGTGGCACGTGTCGACCTGTTCACCAGACGCATCGATGCGCCCGAAGTCGCCGCCGACTACAACCGTCCCGTCGAGCCGATCGGTCCGAACACACGCATCGTGCGCATCGATGCCGGCCCGCGCACGGAGTACCTCCCGAAGGAGTCACTCTGGGACGTCCTCGACGAGTTCGTCGACAACATGGCCGCGTTCCTACGCGAGGCTGAACGCCTGCCCGACATCCTCCACAGTCACTACGCCGACGCCGGGTATGTCGGCAGTCGCCTCGGTCACATGCTCGGGATCCCACTCGTTCACACAGGCCACTCGCTCGGACGTGTGAAGCGTCGACGACTTCTCGCCACCGGCGTGGCGAGCACGGAGATCAACGCGCGGTATGCGATGGAGCGACGCATCGACGCCGAGGAGACGACACTCGCCGCCGCCGAGCGCGTGATCACCAGCACGCACCAGGAGATCGAGGAGCAGTACGAGCTTTACGACCACTACCAGCCCCACGCGATGCGCGTGATCCCGCCCGGCACCGACCTCACGCTGTTTCATCCACCGGACGGAGCCGATGAGCCCAACACGCGCGTCGCCCAGGCGATCTTGCGTTTCCTCGACGAGCCCGACAAGCCGCAGATCCTCGCCCTGTCGCGCGCCGACCCACGCAAGAACATCGGCGCTCTCATCGAGGCCTATGGCACCTCGAAGCGTCTGCAAGAGCTTGCGAACCTCGTCGTCGTCCTCGGCTCGCGCGACGACATCGACGAACTCGACGAAGGCGCGCGCGACGTGTTCCTGGAGCTGCTCGTCGCCATCGATCGGCACGACCTCTACGGCAAGGTCGCCTGTCCGAAACGGCACGAGGCCGACGACGTCCCCTCGATCTACCGGCTCGCCGCGCATACGAACGGCGTGTTCGTCAATGCAGCCCTCACCGAGCCCTTCGGACTCACGCTCCTCGAGGCCGCCGCCAGCGGGCTCCCTGTCGTGGCGACAGAGGATGGTGGCCCACGCGACATCCTCTCCAACTGTCACCACGGCGCGCTGGTCGACCCACTCGACGTCGAGTCGATCCAGCGTGAGCTGCTCCGCATCCTCGAAGACGACGCGCATCGGCTGGCGCTCGTCGAGGCCGGCGTGGCAGGCGTTCGCAAGCACTACGCGTGGCAAGCCCACGCGACGGCGTACCTCGACGTGGTCCGCCCCGTCGTCGATCGAACTGGCGTGCTCGAGCGCATCGAGCGCACGCGCCGCGCAGCGCTGCACAAGGACCGCGCGATCGTCACCGATCTCGACGACAGCTTGCTCGGCGACCCCGAAGCGCTGTCGGTGTTCATCGGCATGCTCCGCGAGCAGCGCGCATCGACGGCGTTCGTCATCGCGACAGGACGCCGCCTCGACTCGGCGCTCAAGGCGCTGCACGCGCACGGGATCCCGGCGCCCGACATCCTCATCACGAGCAGCGGGACCGAGATCGCCTCACAGCCGGAGCTGACCGGTGACGTGCACTGGGCGCGACACATCGATCACCAATGGACGCCGCACGTGGCTCGTCGCGTGCTCGCCGAGCTGCCCGGACTGACGCCTCAACCGGCGTCCGAACAGAGTCGCTTCAAGGTCAGCTACTACTACGACCCCGACGTCGCACCACCACTCGAATACATCGTGAGCCGCCTCCACCAGGAAGAGCTCACGATGACGACCAGCCTCGCGTTCGATCAGTACCTCGACATCCTTCCCGCACGTGCCTCGAAGGGTCTCGCCGTGCGATACATCGCGCATCAACACGACATTCCGCTCGAGAAGTTCCTCGTGGTAGGCGCCACCGGCGCCGACGAAGACATGCTTCGCGGGAACACGCTGAGCGCCATCGTCGCGGGGCGCCACGAGCACGAGCTCGCACACATCGCGGGCGATCGGCATGTCTACATCGCGTCGACGCGCTCGGCATCGGGCGTGCTCGAGGCGCTCGAGCACTTCGACTTCTTCGGCGCCTGTCGCGTCCCTGCGGACGAGCCCGAGCCGACGGCATGACGTCCCTCCTGCTCTGCACCGACCTCGACCGCACGTTGATCCCGAACGGAACGCAGCCCGAGTCGCCCGGCGCGCGACAGGCCATCGCGGAGCTCGCGCGTCACCGGGACGTCACGCTCGTCTACGTCACAGGGCGCCACCTCGCGCTGACCGAGCACGCGATCCGGCGCTTCTCACTGCCCTGGCCGGACATCGCGATCACGGACGTCGGCACGGCGATCTTCGAACGCGAAGGCGAGCGCTGGCGGTCGTCCGAGGCGTGGACGACCAAGCTCGCGCTCGACTGGCGCGGAGTCAAGGCGCACGACCTTCACGCGCATCTCGCCGATCTCCGCGGCCTCGTGCTCCAAGCGCCCTCGCGGCAGTCGGACGCCAAGCTCAGCTTCACCACCGGATCGACGGCGCGGCACGACGATCTCCTCGCGCAGATCACAGCGCGACTCGAAGCCGCCGGCGTTGCGGCCGCCGTCGTCTGGAGCGTCGACGAGGCCGCTGGCGTCGGGCTCATCGACGTCATTCCACGCCACGCCACGAAGCTGCATGCGATCCAGTTCGTGGCCGCGACGCGCGGCACGCCGCTTTCGAACGTCGTCTTCGCCGGCGACAGCGGAAACGACCTCGACGTGCTCGCGAGCGACATCCCCGCCGTCCTCGTCGCCAACGCTCACGACGACGTGCGCCGCGAGGCCCTGCGCCTCGCCGCGCTCCGCGGCACCGAAGAGCAGCTCTTCATCGCACGCGACGGCCCCGGCCCGATGAACGGAAACTACGCGGCCGGCATCCTCGCGGGTGTCGCGCACTTCCGTCCCGAGTTCATGATCGCCGGCCTGATCGAGGGGGCGCGATGACGCCTGCGCGCCCGATCATCTTCGGCGAGGTGTTGTTCGACCGCTTCCCCGACGGTTCGGCCGTCCTCGGCGGCGCGCCGTTCAACGTCGCCTGGCACCTGCAGGCCTTCGGATGCGAGCCCGTGCTCGTGACCCGCGTCGGACGCGATGCGCTCGGCGAGCGCGTGCTGAACGCCTGCGCCAAATGGGGTCTCGATGCTGTCGGATTGCAGGTCGATGGAGACGTGGAGACGAGCACCGTCGACGTCACGTTCAAGGACGGCGAGCCGCAGTACGACATCGTGAAGCCGCGGGCGTTCGACCGCATCGACGCGCAGCAGCTGCCGTCGTTCGCTGCCGCGCCGCTGATCTATCACGGCAGCCTGGCTCTCCGCTCGGCGCCTTCCCGTGCCGCCTTCGATGCGCTCGTGGCCGCGACGCGTGCCCCGCGCTTCATCGACGTCAACCTCCGGACGCCGTGGTGGAGCCGCGACGCGGTCATCGAGCGCTGCCGCGAGGCGCGTTGGGTCAAGCTCAACACGGACGAGTGGGACGTCGTCGTGGGTGAGCCCGACGTGTCTCCCCGCTCAGTGCTCGAGGCGTTCGACCTCGACGGCATCCTGATCACGCGCGGAGCCGAAGGCGCCGACTTCGTCACCCGCGACATCCACGAACGCGTCGTCCCGCACGCCGTGAGCGAAGTCGTCGACACGGTCGGTGCAGGTGACGCCTTCGCCAGCGTCATGCTGCTCGGTCTGCTTTCGCGCTGGCCCGCGCACACGACCCTGCAACGAGCCCAGCACTTCGCAAGTCGGATCGTTGGGGTGCGCGGTGCCACCGTCGACGACCGTGCGTTCTATGCGACGGTCATGAACGACTGGTCAGACGACGGCCTGAAGGAAGCCTGAACGACGCCGGACGTCGTGGGGAGCCGCGGCGAGACGCGCACCAACAGCGACCGTCGCCCCGACAAGACGCGTAGCGCGCAGGCGACGGGTCTTCGAGCGCGGCCGAGCGCCGTCCGGCCCGAGAATCGGTGCGAGCGGCGCGTCAACGCGGCACGCACCTCCGAGACGGGACGGAGTGCCTCACATCCGGCGTTCACGTCGCCCGGAGTTGGACGCCCTCGTCCTCGCGTCTTATCCTGTCCCGCGCGAGCACCGCGCTCGACTTCCCCCGACGTTTCCATGCAGCGCCTCCGGGCTGCCGCACGACCTCCCTGGACCGCCATGAGCTCCTCACAGCAACTCGACAAGATCCGCTCCGACAACGGATTCATCGCAGCCCTCGACCAGAGCGGCGGCAGCACTCCCAAGGCGCTCGGTCTCTACGGCGTCGCGGAGAGCGAGTACTCCGGCGACGAAGAGATGTTCGACAAGATCCACGAGATGCGCTCGCGCATCGTGACGTCGCCGAAGTTCGGCGGCGATCGCATCCTCGGCGCGATCCTGTTCGAGATGACGATGGACCGCACCGTCGACGGCATGGGCTCGGCCGAGTACCTCTGGAAGAAGAAGCAGGTCGTGCCGTTCTTGAAGGTCGACAAGGGCCTGGCCGACGAAGAGAACGGCGCGCAAGTCATGAAGCCGATGCCCGAGCTCGACGCGTTGCTCGATCGCGCCGTCGCGGCCGGCGTCTTCGGCACGAAGATGCGCTCGGTGATCAAGCTCGCCAACCCCACCGGCGTCAACGCCGTGGTCGACCAGCAGTTCGAGGTCGGCCGCCAGATCATCGCCAAAGGACTCGTCCCGATCATCGAGCCCGAAGTCGACATTCACTCGCCGGAGAAGGCCGCAGCCGAGGCACTCCTCAAGGCGCGCATCCTCGAGCAGCTCGACAAGCTCAGCGCCGACCAGCACGTCATGCTCAAGCTCACGCTTCCCGAGCAAGATGGTTTCTATGCCGAGTGCATCAACCATCCCCGGGTGTTGCGTGTCGTCGCCCTTTCCGGTGGCTACTCGCGTGACGAGGCCAACGCGCGCCTCGCCCGCAACCCCGGCATGGTCGCGAGCTTCTCGCGCGCGCTCACCGAAGGCCTGAGCGCGAAGCAGAGCGACGCCGAGTTCAACGCCATACTCGACACGTCGATCCAAAGCATCTACGACGCCTCGAAGACCTGATCGACACCGAACAGCCCGGGCTCCAACGCGGCCGGCGTCACCCAGCGAGGTGGCGCCGGTCGTGTGCGTTCAGCGCGCCGCCATGAGCGCTTCGAGCTGGTACGTGTGACGGATCGGGTGCATGACAGCGTGCTCGAGCATGGCGTCGACGCAGTAGTCCGGTCCCCAGCGCGCGGCGTACGTGACCTGGTTCGTCTGCTGCTCGGTCACTCCGGCCAGCGGTGTGCGCCAGCGTTCGACGACGTGCTCGAGGTACTGCGACGCGGCGGCCTCGATGGCGTCGTCACCCGGCGTCGCGTCGATCTTCGGATCAGGGAGGTCGAGCTTCTCGCAGCACCAGGTCATGTAGCCGCGAGCGGCACGCATGACGTGGCGCAGCAAGGCCTCGAGTGAAGCGTACGAGGGGTCGTCGGTCGCTGGCAGGTCGAGGCCGGCAGCCTTGGCGCGCGTCCACGTCGCCAGGAACTCGCGCAGGTGGCGTTCGTGCAGGATGACGAGCGCCCGCGCACCGGCGTCCGCGTAGAGCGGAAGATCAGACATGGAAAGCACCTCCAAGGGAACCGGGGTGCGATGGTCGCACAGACGTCGCGGCGCTGCCCAGCCCCTCGGAGCGGTGACCTCTCCCGCCAGCGACGCCCCCGTTCGCTCCAACCCTGCAGCATCGCCGCCGCGCGACCGTCCATGCTGACACCACACCGACCGCACGGAGCCATGCCATGTTCCTCTCTCTCATCGCCGCGGCACTCATCACGCTGCCGCTACAGAACGACGACACGCCGGTCGTACAGCCGGACGCCGCGAATGACGTCGCCGCGCTCGGCGCGGCACTCGCCGGAGCAAAGACCTACACGTTCGAGGCGACGCTGCGGGACGACAGCCCGCGTGGCGGACGGCGCGGTGCGGCGCTGGAGCCGCTCGAGGTCGTCGGACGCGTCGACCGCGAGTCGGCCGTCGCGCTGCAGACGAGCGCGATCACAGCCTGGCGCCGCGGCGAGGACTTCGTCCACAGCACGGGCGACGGAACGTGGACGCCCTTCGCGCCACCGGCACCCGGCGCGAGCGATGCACCCGCGGGCGGCCGACGCCAGGGCGGCCGCGGCGCCCAAGGCGGCCGCGGCGAACAAGGTGGACGCGGCGAACAAGGCGGACGCGGCGACCGTGACGCGCGCACACGCGACCGCACGCTCCAGACGCTCGCCACGATGCCCCTGCCGCACGACGCCTTCGCCGCCATCGGCGCGCACCTCAGCGACGTCGTCCGCACCACGAACGACGACGGCACCGAACACTACACGGCAACCCTCGCCCCGGAGATCGCACTGCTGTTCGCTGGCCCGCGACGCGGAAACCGCGCGTGGACGGACACGACCGCGACGGGCCAACTCGCCCTCGCGACAGATGCCCAGGGACAGCTCGCTAGCGTCACGATCACCTCGACGACACGCGGCAGCTTCGAGGAGCGCGAGTTCGAGCGCGCAATGACGTCGGCCTTCACGTTCCGCGACATCGGCTCGACGACGGTCACGCTCGACGACGACGTCCGCGCCGCCCTCGACGCGGCCGCCAACCCGGCGCCCGCGCCGTTCACGCTGCCCGACGGGATGTCCGATCTCTGACACGCGCCGTGGCCATCCAGCCCGGATCGCTCCGCCGTGCCAGGGGCACAGGCCCTGTCACGCTCTCGCCACGATGGATGTGAGCGGTCCGGGCTAGGCAGATAGATACCCGGTATGCATACTCCGTATCACACGACGCGGAGTTGCAACCGATGACCATCAAGCACAGCCTTCTGGCGATCCTCGCGGCCGAGCCGACGCACGGCTACGGCCTCAAATCACGCTTCGAGGAGAGCACGGCCGGCGCCTGGCCGCTCAACGTCGGGCAGGTCTACACGACGCTGAACCGCCTCGAGCGCGACGGACTCGTCGTCCCCGAAGGCATCGACGGCAGCTCGCGCCAGTCCTGGCGGCTGACCGACGAGGGCCGCGCGGCGCTGCACGACTGGTACGACACGCCCGTCGTCAACGATCCCCCGGCGCGCGACGAGCTGGCGATCAAGGTGCTGCTCGCGATCGGCGCCGACGGCGCGGACGTGGGCGACATCCTGCACCAGCAGCGCGCCGCCACGATGGAACGCCTGCAACAGTTCACGCGCCACAAGCGCAAGGCCGACCCCGACGCCGAGCTGCCGTGGCTGCTGCTGCTCGATGCGCTCATCCTCAAGGCCGAAGCCGAGATCCGCTGGCTCGACCTGTGCGAGCAACGGATCGCCGGGCGGGACGCCGAGCGGTGAGCGCCGTGCTCGCATTCGACGACGTCTCGCGTGTCTTCGGGATCGGTGAGGCTGCCGTCACGGCGCTCGACCGCGTGACGTGGACGCTGCATGCCGGCGAACTCGTCGCGATCATGGGGCCGTCCGGCTCGGGCAAGTCGACGCTGCTGGCACTGGCCGGAGCGCTCGACGAACCCACGCACGGCACGATCAGCGTGCACGCTCGCTCGCTCGCGAGCTGCACGGCCGCCCAACGCGCTGAGCTGCGCCGACGCACGCTTGGCTTCGTCTTCCAGGACGACAACCTCGTGCCCGGACTCACGGCACTCGAGAACACCAGCCTCCCGCTCGAGCTCGACGGTGTCGCGCGGAACGAGGCACGCACGCGCGGACTGGCGGCCCTCGAGGCCGTCGCGCTGACCGGTCTCGCGCAGCGTTTCCCCGCCGAGCTGTCGGGCGGTCAACGCCAGCGCGTGGCGATCGCGCGGGCCTTCGTCGGCGAGCGCGACATCCTGCTTGCCGACGAACCGACCGGCGCGCTCGACACGCTCGTCGGCGAGCATGTCATGCGCCTGCTGCGCGGCCACTGCGATGCCGGCAAGTCGGCCGTCGTCGTCACCCACGACGCCGCGCATGCCGCCTGGGCCGACCGCGTGCTGTCCCTGCGCGACGGTCGCCTCGCCGACCTCTCGCTGGCCAGCGGAGCCGACGAGTGAACGCGCTGCTCGCAATCCTGAGGATCGCATGGCGCGATGCACGCCGCCACGCCGCGCGCACGGCCACCGTCGTGACGCTCGTCGCACTGCCTGTCATGCTGATCGTGGCCGGCGGTGCGCTGAACGACGCCGTCGCCGAGCCGCACGACGCCCTTGCCACGCGGCTCATGGGCCGGGCCGCGCTGCTCGCTCGCGGCGGGACGGCACAGGAGCTGGGTGCACGCGTCGACGAGGCGCTCGCCGGCCTCGCGGCCTCCACCGTGCAACTCGCGGGTGGCGAAGAGTCGCTCAGCTGCGGCGCGACGACGCTGACGGCCAAGTTCGTCGTGCTCGACGCAGCCGAAGACCTCGCCGGGCTCGCCGGTGGCATGGTCGAGCTCATCGACGGCGCGCTCCCGGCGGGTCCTGGCGGCGTCGCCCTCTCCGTCTGGCTGGCCGACACACTCGATCGCCAACTCGGCGACACCGTCACCCTGCGTGACGGCGAGACCCGCGTCGTCGGCATCGTGCGCGACCCCGGCCTTCTCGCGCTTCCGCTCATCGTGCGTGTCGTTGGCGCCGGCGCGGACGCGGCCGAGTCGTACGGTCTTCCGTGGATCCTCGTCGACGTGGCCGAGCGTGACATCGAGGCGGCCGCCAGCGGTCTGCGCAGCGCAGGCCTCGCCGTCACCGATCGTCGCGATGTCACGATGATCGACGATGGGTTCGAAACGACCGTCGTCTTCGGCGTCGGAACCTTCGCGACGTTTCTCGCGACGCTCATCCTCGGCGCGACCTTCGCCGTTCACATGCCACGCCGCCGCGCCGCGCTCGCGCTCCTCGAAGCCCAGGGCGCCGCGCCGTCGGCGCTCGTCACGGCCGAGATCCTGACCGCGCTCGCCCTCGCGCTCCTCGGCACGCTGCTCGGCACGGCGCTGGGTCTAGCGCTCAGCCACGCCGTGCATCCCTCGCTCGCCGAGTGGACGGGCCGGCTCCCGAGCGCGATCGTCGTGCCGTGGCCACTCATCGCGGGGGCGCTGCTCCTCGCCTGCGTCGCACTCGCCGTCGTCGTCGCCATCCCCACGTGGCGCGTCGTGCGATCGGGCGCTCTGCGCGGTCGACTGACGACAGCGGCGCCGAGGTCAGCGCCCGCGCGGCTCGCCGGCGCATGCCTGGGCGGCGGTGCGGCCGGCGTCGCGTGGGCCTCGACGTCCACGCACGGCGCAGCGCCGCCGGTCGCGATCCTCGGCGCCACTCTCTGGATGGGCGGCATGTTGCTCGCGGTGCCTGCCGTGCTCGACGTGCTGGGTCGCCGTGCTGCCGACTGGCCTCTCGCCTGGCGGCTGGTCGCACGCGACAGCGCGCGGATGCGGGATCGCCATGCGCCCGTCATCGCGGCAGTGACGGCGAGCATGACGATCATCGCGCTGCTCGTCGTGCTCGCCCGCACACTCGAGGTCTCGATGCATCTCGCGACGGACGGCGCACCACTCGCGGCCGATCAGATCGTCCTCGAGGGTCCCTCGGCCGCAGCGCTGGCCGGACAGCTCCGCAAGCGCGACGACCACCTCGCGTCGTCGGCGTTGCTTGCGGCCGCGGCCGACGGTCACGTGCTCCGCGCGCTCGTCAGCGACACCTCCGCGCCCAACGCGCCGCTCGGACCCGCGCCTTGGATCGCGATCGGCGGAAGCGAAACGTTGATCGCGCTTGGCGCCGAGGCGAGCGACACCACTGCGCTCGGCGCAGCGCTGGTCGCCTTCCGCGCGCCACGGCAGGTCGCCTCTGACCACATCGCGATCCGCCTCGACACGCCGTCCGCACCGACGTTCACGGCACGCGTGATCCCCGCCGCGCCAATCCTCCACGGCCCCGCCTTGCTGGCGAGGCCCGACTTCGCCGCCGCTCAGGGCTGGCTTCCGACACCTCCGCCCGACACCTCGCTCACGCCTTGGCTCGTGCGCTTCTCCACGCCCGTCTCTCGCCAGCTCGCCGACGAACTCGGCGCGCGCGCAACGCGCACAAGCACGACGGTCACGTCGCATCTCGACAGCGCCCCGGCGCACCTGCAGTTCGACGGCCTGCTGTTCGGCGTCGGACTCGCGACGGCGCTCTGCGTCATCGTGCTCGCCACGGCCCTCTCGTCGTCCGAGGCGCGCCGCGACGCCGCCACGCTGCACAGCATCGGCGCCGACCCGACCACGCTCACCGCACTGCGCACAGCACGTGCGGCCTACCTCGCCCTGCTCGGTGGACTGCTCGCGATCCCCGCAGCCACCGTCCCGTTCCTTGCACTGCTGACCCTCGTCGACATCCCCGTCGACATCACGATCCCGTGGTCGCGCATCGCACTCGCGGTGCTCGGACTGCCGCTGCTGTCGGCGCTCGGCTCACGCGCACTCGCCGCGTGGAGCCCGACGCCGCTCGTCGCCCGCTCGTCACACCACTAGCCGGGCCGCCCGCAAAGCCCCGGCTTCCCACCCTTCGGAGACTCCCATGTCCCGTTCACGCTCGAGGTCCGTCCTCACGTTTCTCATCGCCCTCGCGATCACGCCACTGCTCAGCGCACACGACGACGCCCCGCCGCCCGAGATCACGTGGGAGCCCCACGAGGTCATGGGTGCCGACGGCGTGCTGCTGAAGGGCCAACTCGGTCGCATCCGCGTCCCCGAGAACCGCCGCAGCAACAGCGACGCGACGATCGAGATCGCGTTCGTGCGCTTCAGGACGACGAACCCAGACCCCGCGCCGCCGGTCTTCTTCCTTGCCGGTGGGCCCGGTGGCTCCGGCATCGTGCACTGCGTGCCGCCTGCGACCGGTCGACGCGCGCGTCTGCTCGACTTCTGCGACATGATCGGCGTCGACCAGCGCGGCACGGGTCTGTCCGTCCCCAACCTCAGCGACGGACCGGACACGTCGTACACCCTGCCGCTCGACGAACCGCTGACGAAGCGCGCTGTCCTCGACGCCGAACGCGCCGCGATCAAGAAGGTCGTCGCCCACTGGAAAGGCGAGGGCGTCGATCTCCCGGCCTACAACACGGCCGAGAGCGCCGACGACATCGATGACGTGCGTCGCGCGCTCGGGCTCGACGAGATCATCCTGTTCGGGTCGAGCTACGGCTCGCACCTCGGACTCGCGTGTCTGCGCCAGCATGACGAACACATCGCCCGGGCCGTGCTCTCGAAAGTCGAAGGTCCCGACGCGACCTGGAAACTTCCCGGTCAGATCCAGGCTCAGCTCGAACTCGTGCACGAACGTGTCGCCGCCGACCCGAAGGTCTCGGCCGTGATGCCCGACTTCCTCGGCACGTTGCGCGATCTCCTCGAACGCCTCGACGCCGAGCCCGTCACGGCGACGGTCACGCAGGAGGACGGCAGCACCGTCGAGATCGTCTGCGGCGCCTACGACATGCAGCGCGCCGTCAGCGGGTTCCTCGCGAACCGCTCGATGGTCGAGCAGCTGCCGGTCTTTGTCTACCTCACGGCGCAGGGTGACGCGTCGGTGCTCGGCGAACTCTCGCTGGGCAGTCGCGAAGGCGGCTGGTGGTCGGCAATGACGCTCATGATGGACTGCTCATCGGGCGCCACGAAGGAGCGCCGTCGTCGCATCGCGCGCGAGGCACGCGACGCCGACAACCTGCTGTCGGACGCGTTCGACGGCTACTACCCGGCGTTCTGCAGTGCGTGCGGTGACCCCGACCTCGGCGACGACTTCCGCGGGCCGATCAAGACCGACACGCCCGTGATGTTCATCAGCGGCACGCTCGATGCGCGCACGCCGCCGAGCAACGTCGAGGAGATCATCGGCGGGTTCAGCGCCGCCAAGCACATCATCGTCGAGAACGTCGGCCACCCGGGACGCGAACTCCTGCTGCGCGAGTACTGCGAGATGCTGCTCGCGTTCGTGCGCGGCGAACAGATCGAGGCGACGACGATGGCGTTGCCGCCGCTCGAGTTCGCCGGCTTCGATTGACCGCGGTGCGTCAGCGGGACGGGCGTTTGTACGCGAGGTACAGCGCGTCGGGCGGCGGGCCATCGCCGCGATCGCGCGGCACGTCGCCCACGGAGAAGAGGGTCATGAAGACGCGTCGCCACCAGGGTCGTGGTGGTGGCGCGGTCTTCTTGAGCTTGGTCGGCCAGGCCTTCCTCGCCCGCTCGTAGCCGTCGGCAACGACGCGGTCGTCGCGCAATCTCTTGTCAGCGCTCATCGTCGTTCTCCCGAATGGTCCACGGGTAGGTCTTGCGCGTGTTGCGGATGCGCGCCAGGACGGAGGCCTTCTCACGCTCGCCGGCGCGGGCGATCAGGGCTCGCACGTCGGTGCGATGCTCGTCGAAGTGATCCGCGAGGCACGCCAGCGCATGATACGCCCAAGCGCGCACGAAGGGCTTGTCGTGATCGACGCAGGTCAGCAGCGCCCGCAGCGTGGCGTCCTTGCGCGCCGCCGTGATGGTGAGCGCAGGGATCAACTGGACGACGTGCAGCGTGGCACCCCAGCTCGTCACGCGATCGAGCAGCTTGACGATCTGCGTCGACTCGCGTGCGGCGTAGCGGTGCACGTCGTCGGCGAAGTGCTTGAGCACCCACGTCGCCGCGTCCTGCACGTGCGCGGAAGACTCGGATGCCAACTCGCAGAGCGCCGTCACGGTGGCGGGATCGGGTTCGAGCAGGGACGCCGCGCGCCGCAGCGGCGCCGTGTCGCGTCCGTCGTACTCGGCAAGACATCGACGCCAGGCGGAGGTTGTCATGACGCAGGCGGCGGGAGCTTCTCGCGCGTCGGGTTGGCGTTGTAGCTCGCCGTCCCGCCGCGCGGAATGCTGAGTGAACACCACGCGTCGCCGACGGCGTGACGTGCGATCGCGACGGCACCGCCGACGTGGTAGGCGACGTGGGCGACCGCTCGCGCGAGCGCCTCGTCGACCGTGAAGTCGACGCCGCGGATCGTCACGTGGCGCTCGCGGTCGGACGGGCCGAGCGCGTTGAGTGTGTCGGTCAGGATCACGAACGACGCGTCGAGCGCGGCGAGCAGCTCGGCGCGCGTCGCTCCCGTGACATCGAACTCGTCTTCGCGACGCCGCCAAGGTTTCTCGCCGTCCTCGTCGAGGAAGTTCGTGAAGCGACTCGCGAGGTTGCCCGCCAGGTGCTTCACGATCACGGCGAGCGAGTTGCCGTCCTCGCCATGCGGGGCGAAGAACGCCGCGTCGTCGACTTGCGCGACGGCCCCGAGCAACAGTCGGCGGTAGCGCTCGAACTCGCCTGCGTAAGGAGTCATGTCGGACGCGTGGCGAGGAGCTTGCGGGATGTCGTGATCCAGATCCACCAGCCGAGTGCCACGACGGCCGTCACTCGGTCGGGCACACGCTGCACGGCGCCGAGTGTCCAGCTGACGAGCATCAGAAACGTGAGCGCCAGGACGACGCAACGCACCGGGCGCGCCGCCCGGTACTCGGCGTCGAGCACGCGCTGGTGAAGGTCGAGTGCCTTCACGCGGCCTCGCCCGTGTGTCGCGCCGCGAGACGCTCTCGGCGTTCGGATGACCGACGACGTGCAAGAATGGTGGCCACAGCGAGCGCCAAGACGAGCGGGATCCAGAACCAGCGGAACTGGTACGTGAAGGCGATGATCATCGGCGACACGGCATACAGGCAGAAGAGCCCGAACACGATCGTCACGATCCGATGGGTGCGCTGCACCTGTGCCATCTCGATTCGGAGCTTCGCCACCTTGCCCTCGAGTTTGGCGATCCGCTCGGCGTCAGTGTCCATGGCCGCTCCCCATGCGCGTCGTCGATCCGCGGGATTATAGCACTCCGCGGCGCAGCCCCCCGCGACGGCGCCTCCTCCGATCGCTACCGTGGTACGCCGCGAGCACGGCGCTCGCCCGCCCCCTGACTGCGCGAGGTGACCTCCGTGAGCGAGTCGTCCGAATCCACGCCCGTGACGCCCAATGGCAAGAAGGTCACGACGCTGCGGCTGCGGCGTTGGAAGTCCGAGGGACGCACGATCGCTGCGCTGACGGCGTATGACTACTTGATGGCCGAGCTGCTTGATCGCGCGGGCGTCGACATCATCCTCGTCGGCGACTCGGTCGCCACCATCGTCCAGGGACTCGACACGACCGTGCCTGCGACGATGGAGCAGATGCTCTACCACGCCTCGAACGTGACGCGTGCCGTCCAGCGCGCACTCGTCGTCGGCGACCTGCCGTTCATGGCGTATCAGGTCAACGCCGACGAGGCGCTCCGGAACGCGGGCCGGCTCGTCAAGGAAGCCGGTGTCGAGGCCGTGAAGCTCGAAGGCGGCAAGCGCATCGCCGCCACGGTCGAACGCATCGTCGACGTCGGAATCCCCGTCATGGGACATCTCGGGCTCACGCCCCAGTCGATTCACAAGTTCGGCACGTACCAGGTGCGCGCACGCTCGAACAAGGAAGCCGACGAGCTGCGTCGCGACGCCGTGGCGTTGCAGGAAGCGGGCGCGTTCGCGGTCGTCATCGAGAAGGTCCCCGCGGCGCTCGCCAAGGAAGTCTCGAAGAGCCTCGACATCCCGGTCATCGGTATCGGCGCCGGCGGCGGTTGCGACGGACAGATCCTCGTCTCGCACGACATGCTCGGGCTCTACACGCGGTTCCACCCGCGCTTCGTTCGACGCTACGCCGAGATGGCCGGGGCCATGCAGGAGGCCTTCGCGCACTACGTCGCCGACGTCCGCGCCGGCGACTTCCCCAACGAATCGGAAAGCTACTGACGCCGGGCGTGGAGCGGCTCCCGGGGCGCGGGACGAAGGCAGGGACCGGCGGGCGGTCGGACGCAAGACCCAGCGCTCGACGATCGGTATCATGGGCCCCCACGATCGCGACATATCACGGTCACGTGGAAGCCACAACACGGGCGTCCGGTCCGTCACTCACTTCCGTTTCACGAGGCAGAACACAGATTCCGCGGCTCTCGGTCGCAGCCCCCTCCGAACGATTCCATGCGCTCCACGCTGATCTCCGCCTCGATCCTCGCGCTCGCACTCACATCCTGCGGTGAGAGCGCGAGCGTCCCGTCCGCGACCAAGGCCACGTTTGGCTCCGTACCCGCGCCGCTGACACTGACGACGTCGGCCTACGACGCGGCGGCCGACGTGCCCCTGGCCGAGACGGCGCCGATGGATGCCGATGGGCTCCACAACGTCTACGCGCTGAGTGACGACATCATCTCGGGCGCCGAGCCGGAGAGTGAGGCCGCTCTGGCCGCGATCGCGAAGATGGGCGTCAAGACGATCCTGTCCGTCGACGGCAAGATGCCCGACGTCGACACGGCCGCGGCCCTTGGCATGCGCTACGTGCACGTCCCGATCCAGTACCGCGGCATCACGGAAGACGAGGTCCTCCAGATCGCCAAGACGTTCCACGAGCTCGAAGGACCGTTCTACGTGCACTGCTATCACGGCGTGCACCGCGGACCGGCGGCCGCAGCCATCGGACGCGTCACGATGGACGGCGTGCCGCGCGACCAGGCCATCGCCGAGATGCGCCAGTGGTGCGGCACCTCGAAGAAGTACGAGGGTCTCTACGCCACGATCGCGGCCGGCGACCTGCCCTCCGCCGAGGAAACCGCCGCCTACGAGTGGGACTTCCCCGCCCAGCACGCCCTGACCGGCTTCCGCCAGTCGATGATCCACATGGCGCGTTCGTACGATCGCATCAAGGACATGGTCAAGAACGACGGCGCGATCAACCCCGAGCACCCGGACATCGATCCCGTCAACGAGGCGGCGATCCTCCAAGGGCTCTTCAAGCAGTCGCTCGAACTCGAGCGGCTCGCCTCGAAGCCCGCCGACTTCCGTGACTGGCTCGACGATTCGATCCTCCAGACCCGCGTGCTGCACGAGGCGCTCGTCGCCGATCGCACGAGTGGTGCCGCGAGTTGGGACAAGAGTCGAGCAGCCTTTGCCGATCTCAAGGCGTCCTGCGACGCCTGCCACGCGGTCTACCGCAACGACGACGGCTGAGCCCGCGAGCGCGCAGGCCCGAGGCAAGGCTTCAGGCGCGGTTCAGGTGTGAGACGATAGCGTAGGGACACCCAGCTCTCGCTCTCACCGAGGATCGGCCTGTGCTCCGCCCTCTCCTGCTCCTGCTCGCCACGGCCCTGCCCGCTGAAGCGCGCGACCCGCCGGCCCGCGTGGCCGACATCGACGCGCTCGTCGACCAGCAGCTCGCCCGCAACGGTGACACGCCGGCCGCCATCGTCGACGACGCCACGTTCGTGCGGCGCGCCTATCTCGACATCGTCGGACGCATCCCGACGGCCGCCGAAGCCCGTGCGTTCCTCGACGACCGCGACAACGCAAAGCGCGCACGCCTCGTCGATGGGCTGCTCGACGCGCCGGGCTACGAGAGCCACATCTTTCACTGGTGGGCCGACCTGCTGCGGGTCAAGAGCGACCTCGAGCAACGCCTCTCGGGCGAACCCTTCGCGCACTGGATCAAGGAGTCGATCCACACGAACGTGCCGTTCGACGAGATGGTGACGGCGATGATCACCGCGCAGGGCCCGGCCCACGCGCGCGGCAACGGCGCCACGGGCTACCTGATGCGCGACCGCGGCATGACCGAGGACAACATGTCCAACACGGCGCGCCTCTTTCTCGGAACGCGCATCGAGTGCGCCCAGTGCCACAACCACCCCTACGCCGACTGGACGCAGCGCCAGTACTACGAGCTCGTCGCGTTCACGGGCGGCATCGACTACAAGTTGAAGTTCGACGACAGCGCGGAGACGATGCACTTCGTCGACCTCCGTGAGCGGTCGATCGACGAGCACGGCGCGCAGGCCAAGGCCGCGTTCCGGCGCGCGTTCCGAAGCCTCGGAGCAGGCATCGAAGGTTCGGGCAGCGGGGCCGTGAAGCTCCCCGACGACTACGCCTACGAGGATGCCGAACCCGGCAGCTACGTCACGGCGCACACGCTCTCCGGCGACATGATCACGTCGACGCCGACGTTCGGTGGCAACCGCAAGCGACGTGCAAGAACCGTCGAAGGCAGCACGCTGAAACGCAAGCCGCTCGAGCAGGGCACGCGCGCGGTGTTCGCCGAGTGGCTGACGTCGGCGGACAACGAGCTGTTCGTGCGCGTGATCACGAACCGCATGTGGAAGCGCGTCATGGGACGCGGGCTCATCGAGCCCGTCGACGACTTCGGCGAAGCGACCATCGCCGCCGCGCCCGAGCTCATGCTCGCCCTCGAGGCGCTCATGGTTGCCGTCGACTTCGACCTTCGCGAGTTCCAGCGCGTCCTCTACCACACGCAGACATACCAGCGCAGCGCGAGCCGCGGCGAAGCGACCTTCCCCGGTGCACCGCAACTGCGCCGTCTCAGTGCCACGCAGATCTGGGACTCGTGGATGACGCTCGTCGTCCCCGACCTCGACGATCGCATCGCCGACCCTGCCGCCGCCGCCGACGAGGTCTACGAGCAGTACGACGCTCTGCTGACGGCTGATGCGCAGACGCTCGAGGCGACGGTCAGGCGTCAACTCCTCCGCCGCACCGACCGCAACGCCTACGACGCATTGATCGCCGAGGAAAAGGCGACCAAGCGCGACCGCAAGCGTGAGGCACGCAAGCTCGTCAAGGACCTCAAAAAGGCGCGCCGCAAAGGACGCGAGGACGACGCGGCGCAGGCGCAGGCCGCGCTCCTGGCGCTCGGCTTCGATACCGACGACAGACAAGCGCGCAACGAGAACGCTTGGCGCGACGAAGGTCTCGTGCGCGCCAGCGACCTGCCCTCGCCGGCTCCGCCCGACCACCTGCTCCAGACGTTCGGGCAGTCGGACCGCGACCTCCCCGAGGGAAGTCACGTCGACCCCACGGTGCCGCAGGCGCTCGCCCTCATGAACGGCGTTGTCGACACCTGGCTGGCCGACGACGCGCTCGACCCGTACGTGATCACGGTGCTCGAGGAGAGCGACGACGTTCTCGATGACGCGTTCCTCTCCGTGCTGACGCGCCACCCCACGGCCGCCGAACGCAGCATCTGGCAGCGCGACCTGCAACGCGACCCCGAACGCGTCCGCCTCGACCTGCTCTGGACGCTCGTCAACAGCCACGAGTTTCTCTTCCTGCTGTGAGCGATCCGATGACACACCTCGACCCGCTGCGCAGCACCGATGAACCGACGCGCCGCCACGTGCTGACCACGCTCACGGCGCAGCTCCTCGGCGTCTCGGCGGCCGCGGCCATGCCGGCGCGCCTGCTCGCCGCCGCGCCGCTCGACGACATGCCACGCCTGCCGGCCACGGCGCGTCACGTCATCTACCTGTACATGTCCGGCGGCATGAGTCACGTCGACACATTCGACCCCAAGCCGAACACGCCGTCGGCCGGTGACACGCGCGCGATCCCGACGGCCGCTCCGGGCGTCTCGATCGCCCATCGCTTCCCATACCTCGCGGCACAGCTCGACAAGGTTGCTGTCGTACGATCGCTGCGCTCGACGCAGGGCGCCCACGCGCAAGGCCGCTACGCGATGCACACGAGCTACACGCCGCGCGGGACGATCCGTCACCCGAGCCTCGGGGCCTGGGCGACTGCCGTCCGCGGACGTGCGCACCCGACGCTCCCCGCGCATGTCACGGTCGGCGCAGGACGCAACATGGCGTCGGCGGGCTTCTTCGGCTCCGAGCACATCCCGCTGCCGATCGGCGAGCCCGACGACGGCCTCGCGTTCCACGAGCGCCCCGAGACCGTCGACGCCGCGCGCGCGCAGACACGCGCCGAGCGCCTCGCGGCGATGAACGCGGCCTTCTCCGAGCGCGTCGCGACGCCGGCCGTGAAGGCCTATGCCGACATGGTCGTCGATGCCGGGCGTCTGATGTCTTCGAGCGACCTCGCGGCCTTCGACCTGTCCGACGAGCCGACCGACGTGCGCGATGCCTACGGACGTGAACGCTTCGGCCAGGGCTGCCTGCTCGCCCGTCGACTCGTCGAACACGGCGTGCGCTGGGTCGAGGTCGTGCTCGGCGGGTGGGACATGCACACCGACCTGACCGACCGCCTCGACGAGGTCTGTCCGACGGCCGACCGCGCGATCGCGTCACTGCTCGGCGACCTCGAGGCGCGCGGGTTGCTCGACGAAACGCTCGTCGTCGTGGCGACGGAGTTCGGACGCACGCCTGCCATCCGCGTCGAGCGCGGCGGCCGCGACCACCACCCCCAGGCGTTCAGCGGGCTGCTGGCCGGCGGCGGCATCGTCGGTGGACGAGCCTGGGGCGCCACGGACGAACTCGGCAACACGGTGGCCGACAAGCCCGTCACGGTGCAGGCCTTCAACGCGACGATCGCCCACGCTCTCGGCATCGACACCAACCACGTCGTGATGTCACCCACCGGACGGCCGTTCACGCCCGGCGACGGCGCCGCGCCCGTCACGGAGCTGTTCACGTGATCGTCGCGATGCTGTTGGTTGCGGCGAGCGGGCTGACCATCACCGCGGACGATGCCCCGACGTTCGCGCGCGACGTCTGGCCGTTGCTGCAGCGCTCGTGCACCGACTGTCACCGTGCGCTCGACGACGACGGCGGGCCGCGTAAGCCGAAGGGCGACCTCGTCCTCGCCACGCGGGCCGGGATCCTCGACGGCGTGCGCGGGCGAGCCGTGCTCGTCCCCGGCTCGGCAGCCGCCAGTCGCCTGGTGCACGTCATCGCCCTGCCGGCGGACGACCCCGACGCCATGCCTCCGCGCGGCGCTCCCATCACAGCTGTGGAGCGAGTCGTCGTCGAACGCTGGATCGATGCCGGAGCCGACTTCGGTGATTGGACCGGTGGCTCTGCGCCAGCCCCCAGCCGGGCGCGCGGCCCCGTCACGCCGGCGGCACGCGTCCAGCTGTGGACGCGCTTGGCGCACGGGCTCGCGCCTGCATCGAACGAGGTGCTTGCCGCGGCTCGCCAGGCCGCGATGTCGGTCGAGCCGCTCGGCGGCTCAGCCTCACCGCTCTTGCGCCTCGAGGCGCGCATGCTCGGACGCGATCAACGCGCCGCCCTGGGCCAGCTCGCCGAACACATCACGACGCTGGACCTCGGGCGCGCAACTCTCGAGCGCGAAAGCATCTCCGGGTTGCCGGAGCTGCCGCGGCTCGTCCGGATCGATCTCGACGGCGCGCGCCTGCGCGACGCCGATCTACGCCCGCTCACGACGTACCCCGAGCTGCGCATCGTCAACCTCTCGAGCAGCGACGCGGGCGATGCCGTCATCGACGTGCTCGCCGACATCGCGGCGCTCGAACGCGTCTACGTCTGGAACTCGCGCATCACGCAGGCAGGCGTCGAACGCCTCGCGCAACGGCGCCCCGACGTCAGCATTTCGTCCACGCGCGTGCTCGCGGCACCGGCGACTTCGACACCCGACGAAGAACGTCGAGCGCGACGCTGAGACCGCGCGCGACGCGGTTCAGGCAGCGCGACGCGCCGGCGGCACGAACGACGTGGCCGCGTTCATCACGGCGGCCTTGGCACGCTCGATCGCCTCGCGCGGCGTGCGCTTGAGGTCGTGGGTGATCCCCACGTGACTCAGCGCCCAGACGAACCACTTGGTGGGATCGAAGTGGAACCATCGCAGACCGTTGCGGTAGTCGGCAGCGAACCGGTGATGGAAGTTGTGGTAGCCCTCGCCGAGACTGATCATCGCCGTGATGACACTGTCGCGCGCCGACGTCTCGAGCGAGTACGGGCGATTGCCGAGCATGTGCGCGAACGAGTTCACCGAGAAGGTCGCGTGCCACTGCAAGATGAGTCGCAGGAAACCGGCGACGAGCACGCCCCCCATGAAGTCGCCCCAGAGCGCAGCGATCGCCCCGGGGACCAGCACGCCGAAGAGTGCGGCCAGCGCGAGGTAGTGGCGATGCTGAAATGCGACCAGGCGGTCCTCTGAGAGATCACGCACATTGCTGAGATCGTCCTCGCCCGCGCGGTGGTAGAACAGCCAACCCATGTGCGCCCACCAGAAGCCCTTCTGGATGTTGTAGGGGTCGCGCTCGCGGTCGGTGCTCTCATGATGGACGCGGTGATCCGCCGACCACTTGAGCGCCGAGTTCTGGATCGCGGCGGCACCGAAGGCCAGGTAGAACGCGCGCAGGGGAGCGGCGGCCTTGTAGCTGCGGTGCGAGAAGAGCCGGTGGTAACCGCCCGTGACACCGAGGCCGCAGCACGCGTACCAGACGAGACCGAGAATGATCGTCGCCCACGAGAAGCGAACATCGATGAGGTACCACACCGCGACGCCCGCAATGGCGTGGGCGCCTAGAACGAACGCGAAGTTGGTCCAGTTGAACGTCGACGGACGGGCCATGCGGCGTGTTCCTGAAGGGGAGCGGGACGGTACCGGGAGGGGGCTGAGCAGGGCGTACCGGCGAGCCGGTTCGAGTCCAGTACGGTCTCATTCCCGAAGGGGTGAGGGAAGAGGCCTTCGGGACGCGCCGATGTGACGCTTTACCCTTCGGACACGATCCGTTCGCAGGTTGAGACGGTTCTCGGGCCCCTTGGGATACCTGTCCATCTGTTTAGATGTTCCTGAACGAATGGTTGACCTTCCCCACCGCCGGCGGCAGCCTTGCTCCATGCGCCGAGGACGCCCCAAGACCTTCGACCGTGACAGCGCCCTGATGTGCGCCCTGGACGTCTTTTGGCGCGACGGCTACGACGGCGCGAGCCTCGCGCACCTCGTCGACGCCATGGGGATCGGGCGTCAAAGCCTCTATGACACGTTTGGCGACAAGCACCAGCTGTTCCTCGAGGCGCTCAATCGCTACGTCGAGCGGCGCGACGAAGGCCTGACGGCCTATCTGGAGGCCACGGACCAACCGCCGCTCGAGCGCATCCGACGCCTCCTCGGCCGCATCCTGGAGCGCGCCCACAGCGACGACCGAGGCTGCCTCGTGACCAGCGCCGTAGGCGAGTTTGGCGCCTCCGACCCGGTCGTCCACACCCGCCTCGTCGAGGCTCGACGCGACCTCGAAGACCGCCTGGTCGCCGTGCTCGACGAGGCCCTCGCCGAGGGAGCGCTCGGCGACGAGGTCGACACCACAGCCTGGGCGCGCGCCATCATCGTCCAGATTCACGGCGCGATGCTGCTCGCCCGCGACCCGACGGCGCGTCCGCTCATCGACGATTCGATGCGGACGTTCTGGGCCACGCTCGCGCCGGGCACGCCGCTCTGAGGCGCGCCGGTGACTGCCACGGCGGGTGCAAAACGAGGAGCGACTCGAGGACGGGAGGCATTCCGAGGATCACTGCGGCACGCATGGGCTCCACCGAGCCGCCCCTCGTGCCCAGAGCGTGCAAGCCGCCGCCGCCGTCACATCGCATCCACGAAACGCCATGGATGGCGCGTCCACCCGTTCGTCCGGTTCGCGCACGTCTCGCGTTCCATGACGGGGTCGGACCCTCGCGAAAGGTGCCTCCGTTGCGACTCGCCCCGTTCCCCCACCATGCCGCCGCGCGCTCAGTCGTCGTCGACGGCCCCGGGGATCTTGCTGCGCACCAACCGGCTGAGCCGGATGCGCGCCCGTCGATGCAACTGACGCGTCGCCTCGGCGTTCGGGCGTCCCATCTCCTTCGTCACGAAGTCCCAGCTGCCGCCCAGGTACGTGCGCAGCATGATGACTTCCCGGTAGTCGTCGGGGAGCTCTGCAACGGCTTCGTCGACGATGCTGTGCAGCTCGCGCCGCGAGACCTCCTCGGCCGGCGTGATGCCGTCGGCCGCCGGCAGGAACATCGGCGACTCGTCCCGACTGCTGTCCGACCGCACCGGCCCCTGCAGCGGAACCTCGCGGTCGCGATTGCGCTTCGCGCCGTAGAAGTGCCGGTGCGTGTCGATCATCTGGTTCTCGGCGATGCGCGAGAGCCACTGCAGGATGCTCGCCGTGCTGCGCAGCTCGAGCGTGCCGATCTTGCCGAACGCCGAGCGATACGTTTCCTGGATGATGTCCACCGAGTCGACGACGCGGCGCAGCTTCGTGCTCAACCTGATGCGCACGATGCGACGAAGGCGCGGCTCGTAGCGACGAAGCAACTCGTTGAGCGCCTCGCGGCTTCCGCCCTGGGCCTGCTCGACGAGCCGCATCGACTCCGTGATGTCCGGCAAGTCGTGGGCATCGACGGACGACAGCAGCGGGTCGTCGGATTCGTCGGTCATGAAGTGTCTCGTGAGGAGCAGCGCGTCGGGGTCGGCCGAAGGATGATTGTCGCCCATGGATACCTCGGCGTCACCCGTGGTCTATAACGGACCGATGCCGCGGACACACATCCCATGACGCCAGGTGCGAACGACGACGACCCACCGAGCGGGCGAGCCGACACCGGCCTCGACGAAGCCGAGGAGTTGCTCGACGACTTTCTGGCTCGCCTCGAAGAGGGTGAAACGCTCGACTTCTCGACGTTCGCACGCCAACACCCCGAGCATGAATCGCAGCTGCGAGAGCTCTACGAGGGCTGGTCGCGACTCGATGCACGTCTCGAAACGGCTCTGCCCGAACCGGTCCTCGGCGAAGAATCGTTCTTCCAGAGCGTCGGATGGTCGGTGGCCGGGCCCGGCGCCCTGCAGCTGCCGGCAGGTCACGCGGAGGCGCGGCCGGGGGCCGTGATCGGTGAGTACCGCCTGATTCGCCTGCTCGGCCAGGGCGGAATGGGCCAGGTCTGGGAGGCCGACCAGGAAACGCTCGGTCGGCGCGTTGCCTTGAAGTTGATCCGCCCGGACAAGTTCGGCCGCGACGTCGTCCGGCAGCTCTCACGTGAGGCGCGCGCCTCGTCGCGGCTCGACCACCCGTGCATCGTCACGGTGTACGCGGCCGGCGAGGCCGACGGCGTCCCCTACATCGCCCAGCAACTCGTCGGCACCGGTTTCCACCTCGGCGACGCGATCGCACGGCTGCGCGATGCCCAGCATCCCGTCAGTCCCGACTACCGCAAGCTCGCGATCCTCTTCGCGCATGTCGCGGACGCCGTCGCGACGGCGCATGCGGCCGGCGTGCTGCACCGCGACCTCAAACCGCAGAACATCCTCATCGGCGCCAACGACGTCCCCGCCATCACGGATTTCGGCCTCGCCCACGTGAGCGGCGACGACGGTACGCCGGCAAAGCCGGGACTCGTCGGCACCTATCCGTACATGAGCCCCGAACAGGCGGCCGGCAAGGGTGCGCTCGACGCGCGTTCGGACGTCTTCAGCCTGGGCGCCGTCTTCTACGAAGCACTGACGCTGCGCCGTGCGTTCGAGGGCGACACGGCCGGTCAGATCCTCGAACGCATTCAACGCCACGACCCGCCCGATGCGCGTGTGCTGCGGTCGCGCGTGCCCCGCGACCTCGCCGTCATCTGCGCCAAGGCCCTCGCCAAGTCACCGAGCGAGCGCTACTCGTCCATGACCGCCTTCGCCGACGACCTGCGCCGCTACCTCGCCCACGAACCCATTCACGCGCGTCCCGAGGGCGCGCTGCGCAGCTCCTGGAAATGGGTCGCGCGTCACCCGGCTCTCAGCACGGGCATCGTGCTGAGCACGGTTGCCCTCGTGACGATCTCGCTGCTGCTCGTGCGCGAGGTCGACCTGCGTCGCACGGCCGAGCAGGAGCGCGAGCGGGCCAACCAACACGACTATCTCGCGACACTGCGCGCGGGTCAGCAGCACATCGCGCGCCGCGAGTTCCAAGAGGCGCGGCGGCGACTCATGTCGAGTTCGGAGGACCGTCGCGGTTGGGAATGGGGACATGAAGCATTGCGTGCCGACATGTCCGTCGCGACGTGGCGCGTGCTCGACGGCCCGCTGAAGAGCGCGAGCCTGTCGGCCGACGGAGCCACCGTCGCGACGAGCGGCGAGGACGGCGTCGTCGGCGTCTGGGACGTCGCGTCGCAAAGTCGACGTGCGTCGTGGACCATCGCGAATGCCGGCACGGGTCCGTTGCCGATCGCGCTTTCGGCCGACGGTTCGACCGTCGTCGTCGGAACGAGCGTCGGACGCGTCGTGCACTTCGAGGTCGCGACACAGGCCGTGCGCATCGAGCACGACCACGGCAGCCCCGTACGCGCCGTGGCCGTGTCGGCCGATGGTTCCAAGTCGGCGTCGGGCGGCGAAGACGGCACGACGCTCGTCTGGAACGAGGAACCGGAGCCGCTGCGTGAGCTCAGCCCGCTCGTCGCGGCGCCGATCGTGTCGCTCGCGATGTCGGCCGACGGGGCACGCGTCGTGACGGGCAACGAGAACGGCATCGTCGAAGACTGGTCGATCGCCGACGGCGGCGTGATCGGCCTCAACTGGTACGAGCGCGGACCGACCTACGTCGCGATCACACAGGACGGCACGCACGTCTTCGGGGGCAAGGCCGACGGCACGCTGGTCACGTGGGACCTGCATGCGCTCGACGCGGGCGCCGACAAGGACGATGCGCGCGTCGTCCGAAGCGTCGGCACCGAGGCGATCGAGGGCCTCTCGGTCAGCGGGGACGGCTCGCGCGTGATCACGATCGGGGAACGCGGACGTGCATTGCGGCTCTGGAACGTCGGCGACGCACAGCCGCTCGCCGAACTGACGGGTCTGCCGGGACGCGCCGTCTGCGTGACGTTCGCGCGCGACGGCTCGCACCTCATCGCGGGCAGCGACAGCGGACACCTCACGATGTTCGACGGTGGCACGCGCAGCGGTGACGTCGTCCTGCCAGGCTTCCCCGGTACCGTCACGGCCGTGGCCGTCAACCGCGACGGCACGCGTTTGGTCTCGGCGACGACGCCCTCCTCGCGGGTGCTCGTCTGGACCCAAGACTCCTCACGCCCGCCGCGACGCCTCGTCGGGCACAGTGCCTCCGTCGTCGCCGTCGCCATGGACGCTTCGGGACAGCGCGCAGTCTCGGGCGGCTTCGACACGTCGGTGCGCGTGTGGGACGTCGACCGCGGGGAAACGCTGGCCGTGCTCGAAGGGCACACGGGCGGGATCGAAGCGCTGGCGGTCGACGAGGCAGCGACGCGCATCGTCTCGGCTTCGCGCGATGAAACGGTGCGCCTATGGCAGGGCCCCGAGTGGGCCGATGTCGACATCCTCGATCAGCACGAGGCGGTGGTGCTCGACGTCGACATCAGTGCCGATGGACGAACCGTCGTGTCGTCGTCGTTGGACGGGACCATCGTCGTCTGGGTTCCCGACGACGGCACGACGTCGCTGCTCGAACAGAACGAATGGTTCCATGACGGCGTTGTGGCCATCAGCGCCGACGGCCGGCGGATCGCGACAGCTTCGATGCGCGACGACATGCTGCGCATCTACGAGATCGACGACGGCAACGAGGCGTCCGGTCCGCGCTTTCGCCCCGTCGTCGAGCGCCGCGCGAGCGCCAGCGCACTCGCCATCAGCGTGCACGGCGAGCGGCTCGTCTCCGCGTCGTTCAACGACGATGTCGTCCGCGTCTGGGACGTCCGCAACGGTGAGGCACTGGCGCTGCTCGACGGTCACACCGAGGGCGTGGAGTGCGTCGCGATGAGCGGCGACGGGACACGCGTCGTCTCGGGCAGCAGCGACCAGACCGTACGCCTGTGGGAGAGCACGCTGAGCGGTGCACGCGCGCTGTGGCGCGCACTCGACGACGCGGCGTCGCGCTAACCCGGATCTCGCGCAGATCGTTTTGGTCGTTGACGATCAGCTTGCAGGCCTTCCCTGCGCGATGTCCCCATCGGGGAAACGTGCTCGTCATGCGGAGGGATGCGGGGTTTCCGCGTGGCTTTCTGAAGCCGGGTTTCAGTCGAGTCGGCGTCCTTCCGATGCCTGTCATGACCGCCGCCGTTGTGTCGTCGACGGCCCGTCATACGCTGGCAATCGGGCAGACCGCGACGCTCTGAACGACGCGCGTCCCACGCACGCTCCGAGACATCGCTCGCCCACGATGCTCCCCCCCACCCGCGAGGACCCCACCGTTGAGCTTTGAGTGGAATGAAGACAACGCCGCCCATTTCCTGAATCGGTCCGGCTTCGGGGCCTCGCAGAAGGAGATCTCGCAGGCCGTCAAGCGCGGCTTCAAGAAGTCGCTGAGCAAGGCCATGAAGCCTTCGCCCAAAACCAAGAAGCTGCCCAAGAAGGTCGAAACGCTGCAGAAGATGCAGACGTGGTGGATCGACGGCATGGTCAAGACGAAGAAGCCGCTCACGGACAAGATCACGCTCTTCTGGCACAACCACTTCGCGACTGCGATCTCGAAGGTCGGCAAGCGCGAACTCATGCACCAGCACGTCGCCACCCTGCGAACGCATGCGCTCGGCAACTTCGGCGACCTGCTGTACGCCGTCACCGTCGACCCCGCGATGCTCATCTGGCTCGACAACAAGGACAATACCGCCGGCGGCCTGAACGAGAACTTCGGGCGCGAGCTGATGGAGATCTTCACGACGGGCGTGTTCGACAAGGACGGCAACGAGAACTACACCGAGCAGGAGGTCATCGAGGTCGCGCGCGCCTTCACGGGCTGGGGGCTCTCCGACAACGAGTTCCTGTTCAAGGAGAACAAGCACGACAACGGCGACAAGACGTTCAAGGGCGTGACGGGCAATCTCAACGGCGACGACATCCTCGACATGCTCGTTGCCGACCCCGCCACCCAGCGCCTCATCCCGGCGAAGCTCTGGTCGTACTTCGCCTACCCCATCGAACTCGACGACCCGATCGTCACCGAGCTCGCCGCGATCTTCGCGAACACGAACGGCGACATCGCCGCCATCGTCGAAGCCATCTTCAGCCACGACGAGTTCTACTCCGAGGCCGCGAAGGCCGGCCACGTGAAGGGCCCCGCAGAGTACATCGTCGGCTTCCTGCGCCAGCTCGATGCCAAGATCGCCAAGGGCTACCCGCGCGACATCGGCGAGCTTGCCGCCGACTGCGGCCAGTCGCTCTTCAACCCGCCGAGCGTATTCGGCTGGGACGAGGGTCTCGCCTGGGTCGGGACGTCGGGTCTGCTCGAGCGCGCACGCACGGCCGACTGGATCATCGAGCAGCGCGACAAGAAGAAGGACGACCTGACCTTCAAGCCGGAGAAGCTGCTCGGCAAGAAGAAGCAATGGGCGACGCTCGACGCCGCCGGCGTCGTCACGAGCGTCCTCGAAGCCTTCGGCCAGCGCACGATCGCGCCGACGACGCGCGCTGCCCTCGAGGCCTACGTCGTGGCGGACAGCAGCGGCTTCCCCTCCGAACTCGTCATCGACGACGACTTCATCGACACAAAGGTCCGCGGCCTCATCGCGCTACTCGGCGTCACGCCCGAGTTCCAGCTCGCCTGAGGCGGCCCTCCCCCTCGACACCACTGCCGACGCGCCCCCCGGTGCGCGCATCCCAGGACCCTCACCATGAACGTCAGTCGTCGCGCCTTCATCCAGTCGTTGATCGCGGTCCCCGCCGCGGCCGTCATCACCCAGAATACGGCGCTCCGTGCGCTGATGGCGCCGCCCGGCGCCGGAACTCGCAAGCTCGTCATGGTCGACCTCAAGGGCGGCAACGACGGGCTCAACATGATCGTTCCCTTCGGAGTGGACGGCGGGACCTACTACAGCGAGTTCCGGCCAACGATCGGCGTGCCCGCGAACCAGGTGCTGCCCATCGCCGCCGACGTCGGCATGCATCCGTCGATGACGGCGCTGAAGAGCCACTTCGACGCGGGGCGCCTCTCGATCGTGCAGGGCGTCAGCTACCCCGACCCGAGCTTCTCGCACGACTTCGCGCAGAAGATCTGGCAGACCGGCGATCCGACCGGACAGTCGCTCGAGGGTTGGCTCGGCCGTCTGCTCGCCGAGTGCCCGACGCCCGACTCACCGGCCGCCGCCGCGCTCACCAGCTCACTGACGAAGATGCTCGAGGGAACGCCGGGTTTCGTGCCCGCGTTCACATCGCTGAACAACTTCAAGTTCCCGAGCGACAAGAAGCACGGAAGCGACAAGTCGAATCGAGAAGCGGCGTTCGCGGCCATCTCCGACGGCCTCGTGGCAGAAGGCGGCAACCTCGGATCGATGGCGACGACGGGACGCGGGATCCTCGACCTCATCGACCTCTTCGACACCGTGCCGGAGTTCGAGCACATCGGCGTCTACCCCGACTCGAGTCTCACGAAGCCGCTGCAGCTCGTCGCGCGGTTGATGAACGCGGACATCGGGATGCAGTACTTCCACGTGACCTACGGCGGGTTCGATCATCACTCGAACCAGAACGAGAACGACAAGCACGCGAACAAGCTTCTGGCGATCTCCGACGGTGTCTCGGCGCTCTACGATGACCTCGCAGCGATCGGCCTGGCCGACGACACGATCGTCGTCGTCTTCAGCGAGTTCGGGCGGACCGTCTACGAGAACGGCAGCGCGGGCACCGACCATGGTTCGACGAACCCGGTGCTCGTGTTCGGCAACGCGGTGGCGGGCGGGCTCACGACGCCCCACCCGAGCATGGACCCCGTCGACCTCGACGACGACGGCGAGCTGCCCATGCAGGCCGATCTGCGCGACGTGCTCGGAACCGTGGCCCAGAGCTGGCTCAGCGCCGACCCCGCCGTCGTTTTCCCCGGGCACAGTTTCTCGTCACTGCCGATCTTCGCCTGAGCGCAGGCGCGGGCATCCGCCGTCAGCGGTCCTTCTTCTCGGGGTCCTCGTGCGCGGGATCTTGGTCACCCACGGCGTTCTCGTCGACGTACCCGAGGCCCTCGAGGAGTTTGCGCATCTGGTCATCGACGGCGACGGTGCCGGCGGGCCCTGCCGCGGCACTGCGCTCGGTGTTCCTGCGCGTGTAGTCGTCGAGCATGGCGCGCAGGGTCGCGAGCATCTCGACGGCCGTCGCGTCCGTCGAGCCCATGAGATTGCGGTGCTCGCCGGGATCCTGGTCGAGGTGGAAAAGATGCTCCCAGGTGTGATCGATGTTCACCTGGTAGACGTGCATGTACTTCCAGCCGTCGAAAGTCACGGTGCGCAGCAGCTTCGGGCCCGGGTCGATGACCATCTCGGAGAACTGTGCGCGCGCCGAGCCGCCCAGCGTGGCGCGATCCGGACTCAGCCACGGAACGAGCGACCGGCCGGACCAGCGCACGTCGGGCGCCTCGGCCCCCATGAGTTCGATGACGGTCGGCGCGACGTCGACGAGTTCGACAGGGCGCGCAACGCGGCCCTTCCACCCATCACGCTCGAGCGCTCCGGGCAGCCGAACGATGAGCGGAACGTGGACGAGCTCTTCGAAGAGTTGGTCGTGCTGGAACTTGCCGTGGTCCTTGAACTCCTCGCCGTGGTCGGAAAGGACGATGAGCGTCGTGTTGCCGGCGAGCTCGCTAGCAAACAGGACCTCGAGAATGCGCCGTAGCTGCTGGTCGAGATACGCCACTTCGGCGTCGTAGAGATCGGAGAGGAAGCCGATGTCGGCGTCCGTGAAGGAGAGCATGCCCTCCCAGTAGTCGGGGCCGACGCCGCCCGCCCAGGCCTGCTCGGCCGGCATGGCGAGGTAGCGCTCGAGGCGGGCCTCGAGCACGCCGTCGTAGCGCGCATCGACGAACTGCGGATAGATCTCGCGCGGCGGGAGGTACGGCGCGTGCACCTGGTAGGTGTGCATGAAGGCAAAGAACCGGCCGCGGTCGGGGCGTAGGACCCACGTCAGGAGCGCATCGACGCGCCCTTTCACGTCCTCGTTCGTCTCGTCCCACGTGTCGAAGCCGCGGTCCATGCCCATGCGCTTCGTGAGGTTTCCGCCGCTGACGAACGCGGCCGTCTCGACGTTGTTCTCCTGCAGCACCTCGGCGAGCATGGGAAGTCCGTCCGGGACGCGCACGAGCGTGGCGTGCCCGCTATGAACGTTGCGGATTCCGTGCGTGCCGACGTACTCGGCCGTGAAGAGCGAGGCATGCGACGGCGCCGTCTGGGAGGCCTGGGCCTGGGCGCGCTCGAAGACGACCGAACGGCGCGCGAGGGCGACGAGGTTCGGTGACGTGGGGCGCTTGTACCCGAAGGCCTCGAGACGGTCGGCTCGGAGAGTGTCGAGCGAGACGACGATGACGTTCTCGGTCAGTGGCGGACCACTCGGCGCAGCGGGCGTCTCGTCGTTGACGCGCGCGGCGCCGGGCTCGTCAGTCTGCGCCTGGTCGGAACCGCACGCGCTGAGGAGCGCGGCGACGACGCCTGCCATCAATATCTCGCGGATCATCGGCGCATTCTGACAAACCGGCGGCGCTCCGGGGCCCACCCACTGCTGACGAACCGTATCCCGGCGCCGCGAGCGTCCGTGCCGCGCCCGAAAGGCACGACCACACGGACGAGGCCGCCGACGCTACCCGGCTTTCTCGGAGCGATCGGGTTCGACCGCGCCTCGGTCCTCGTGAAGGCGTTCGACCGGCGTGTCTGATCCGTGACGACCAACAGGTCGCCTCCGGTCGGAAGTTCCGTTCCGCCTCGCCGCAAACGCACGGTCATGGACGCGCAGGGACAAACACCCCGTCGCGCTCACGGGGACGATCGTTGTGAAAAGTCCGCCCGCACGCCTTGCCTCGGCGCACGCACGACCGCTCGTGTCGGGCGCGACCGACACCGACGACTTCGGGGACGTCCCAGAGCGGACAGCGCGCTGTGTCGCAGACATGCGCCGCCAAAACCAAGACCGTCAGCGCTTTGAATCAGCGCTTTGCAGGAGCCCCTGGCGCGGGCAGCGAGGCGCGAATGAAGTCGCGAATGTCGTCGTTGGACGCCTTCAGGTCCGGCGCACGCAGATACATCATGTGGCCACTACGGTAGCCCTTGAACCACATCCGGTCCTGGAATCGTCCGGACGGGTCCATGTTCCACATCGTGTACTTCGCGTTGAAGTAGTCGGTCCCGCCGTCGTAGTACCCCGACTGCACCATCACGTGCAGATAGGGGTTCTGACCCATCGCCTGCTGGAGCTGGTAGCCGGTCATGTCGCCGTCTCGGTTCCAAGGGTGGACGGGGCCGAAAACCCAGTAGCGGAGGTCGGTCTCGTAGCCGAGCACGTTGCGAAGGTAGTGGTTGATCGCAGGCGCGAAGGCGTGGTTCCACGAGCTCAGGGCCGGGTCGAAGTCCGGCGACGTCCCCGCGTCCGCTCGGTCGAAGCCGCGGTAGCGCGAGTCGAGACGCCCCACCGTAAGACCCTCGTCGCGCAGCAGCTCCTTCCAGAAGAAGCGCGTCCCCACGGCCATGTTGTGCTGCTGAACAACGGGAAGACTCAGGCCCGACCAGCGCGCATAGGCGCGCTCCACCTCGGCTCGCCGCTCGGCGCTCAGTGCACCTCCGCGCGCCAGGGCAGGCAGCAGCTCGTCCATCGTGAAGGCTTCGACCTCTGGGAGCAGCTCATCGAGGTCGCGCGCCTGGAGGTCGGCGGGAAGCTTCTCGTGGTACCACGCCGTCGCCGTGAAGTAGGGCAGGTAGAGGGCGTCGCGCACGGGACCTTCGCGTTCGATCCCAAGGCCGGTCGGTGAAACGAGAATCACACCGTTGAGGTACATCCAGTGCGAGCCTTGGAGGCGGGCGGCCAAGCCCGACACACGGACGGTTCCGTAGCTCTCACCGATGAGGTATTTGGGCGACGTCCATCGGCCCTGCCGAGTGACGAAGGTATCGATCCAACGCGCGAGGTACTCGACGTCCTCGTTGACGCCGAAGAACTGCGCACGACTCGCGTCGTTGAGAATGCGTGAGAAGCCTGTGTTCACCGGATCGACATAGACGATGTCGGCGACATCGAGAATCGAGTGCGGGTTCTCGCGGATCCCGTACGGCTGGACCGGGTGCCCCTCGTCATCGATCTCGAGCAGGCGTGGCCCCGTGTACGCAATGTGCATCCACAGCGACGCCGAACCTGGCCCGCCGTTGAATGACACGACGAGCGGGCGCTGCGTCTGGTCTTCGACGTCGCTGCGCTCGTAGTAGGTGTAGAACAACGCCGCAACCGGCTTGTTGTCGTCCCCCCAAACAGGCTGTGTCCCCACGGTGACCCGATACGGCACGACAGTGCCGCCAATCGTCACGCTGTCTTCAGTCGTCACCGCTTCGTCTACCGGGACCTCGACCTGGTCATCGGCGGTCGGCTTGGCCTCGGTCTCCTCGGGAGCTTCCTGCGCGCCACAAACGGACGAGACGCCAACGAGGCCGGCCAGCAGCGCGGCCCAGAACAGCGAGCGTGGGGACATGAGAGCAATCCAAGAGAGGGACGAACGGCGAGAGGAACGATCCGCGCGAAATGACACACCACAGCGCCACCTCCCACCAACGCGCTCGAACGGACGAGCGTGCGTCCGCAGTCGTACCGTCGTACCATCGCCTCGCGCCTCAGCACCACCCGTGACTGCCGGACAGCACGCTCGTCGCGCCGGACACCCACCCGCCTGCACCTGCGAACGCCCCGAGCGAACCGCCCGATCGCCGGCGCCACGTCGCCCCAACCGATGGGCCCACCTCCGGACTCCGGCGCGCGCGCGATTCACATCACCACGCGATCGCCGCCGGAGCTGCATGCGATCGCGCAGGACAGCGCTCGACGGGCATAAAAAGAGGGGCCCACCGTCGTAAGACGATGAGCCCCTCGCATTTAAAACCCGGCACCAACCTACTCTCTCGCCTTGCGGCAATACCATCGGCCCGATCTGCTTAACGACTGTGTTCGGAATGGGAACAGGTGTGGCCAGACCGGCATGAGCACCGGGAAAAGTTTCTCGTCACGTGGCGAACTCATTACTGAGAGCTCGAGCCAGTCTGCGCTGCCTCGCTTGCGCATTGCGCATGGAGAGGCAGCGAAGAAATGTAGTCAAGTCAATCGGCCTATTAGTACTGGTCAGCTCAATACATTACTGCACTTACACTTCCAGCCTATCAACCTGGTGTTCTACCAGGAGCCTGATGGGGAAACCTGATCTTGGAGTGGGCTTCGCGCTTATATGCCTTCAGCGCTTATCCTGTCCGAACTTAGCTACCCAGCGGTACCGCTAGCGCGATAACTGGTACACCAGGGGTTCGTCCGCCCCAATCCTCTCGTACTAGGGGCAAATCTCCGCAAGTTTCCTACGCCCACGCCGGATAGAGACCGACCTGTCTCACGACGGTCTGAACCCAGCTCGCGTACCGCT
>JAJDEO010000001.1 GCA_029259745.1 Planctomycetota bacterium | reverse complement strand
GCGGCAGCGACTTCACGCCGACCTCACCACCGTCACGCGATCCCCTCCTCGCCAACAGGCGTGCCTGAGCGCCGCCGTCCCTGTCGCCCGACGACGGCGGACAAGCACCCCCTCAGTCACGCTCAAACAAAGCCGAAATCCCCATCCCCCCGCTGACACAAAGACTCGCCAACCCAGTCTTCGCGTCCCGCTTCATCATCTCATGAAGCAGGGTCACGACAATCCGCGTCCCCGTGCAGCCGATCGGGTGCCCAAGCGCAATCGAGCCGCCGTTGACGTTGAGCTTGTCGCGATCGAGGGACATCTCGCGGTCGCAGGCGATGACCTGGGCCGCGAAGGCCTCGTTGAGTTCGAGCAGGTCGATGTCGCCCAGGGCGTGGCCCGTGATCGACAGCAACTTATCGGTGGCGGGCACCGGGCCGATGCCCATGATCGCGGGATCGACACCGGCCATCGCGCCACCGGTCAGGCGCGCCAGGATGGGCAGGCCCTTCTCTTCGGCAAACTCGCGGCTGGCGACGACGACGGCCGCCGCACCGTCCGTGATGCCCGAGCTGTTGCCGGCGTGCACGGTGCCGTCCTTGCGGAAGACGGCCGCCAGCTTCGCCATCCCCTCGACGGTCGCGGTCGGGCGCGGGTGCTCGTCGACGGAGATCGTGACGTCACCCTTGCGGGTCGAGTAGGTGACGGGCGCGATCTCGTCCGTGAAACGCCCGCTCGCCATGGCCGCGCCGGTCTTGCGCTGGCTCTCGACGGCGAAGGCGTCCTGCTCGGCGCGGGAGATCTCGTAGCGATCGGCCAGCGTCTCGGCCGTCGAGCCCATCGGACCACCGACGAGCGGACAGTTGAAGCCGTCTTGATAGTTGCCGTCGAGCAGCTCGGCGTGGCCGAGGCGGTAGCCCTCACGCATGCGCGGAAGCAGAAATGGGATGCGGCTCATCGACTCGGTGCCACCGGCGACGACGGCCCGGGCGGCACCGGCGCGAATCTCGTTCGCAGCCGACATGATCGTGCGCAGCCCCGAGGCGCAGGCCTGGTTCAGCGTCATCGCCGTGGCCGTCTCCGGGATGCCGGCGCCGATCTGCACCTGGCGGGCGACGTTCGGTCCCGAGCCCGCCTGGCGCGCCATGCCGAACAGCACCTGGTCGACGTCCTCCGCGGCCAGATTCGCGCGGCTGAGCGCCGCTTGCGTCGCCACGACGCCGAGTTCGATCGCGCTGACGGGCTGGAGCCCACCCATGAACTTGCCGATCGGCGTGCGGGCCGCCGAGCAGATCACCACATCGTGGCCTTGTGTCGTGTTTGTCATGCCAGAAACGATAGCCGATCAGTCACACTACGTCTCGGTGGCAGGCAACGGGCAGCGCAGGGTGAACACACCGGCTGAACGGCGTCGCGCCACAAGTCCAGCAGAGCATCCGACCGCGAGTCGGGGCTCTCGGTTCTCACCTTTGACGCTTATACTTCTTCGACGACCCAGCGAGAGGGGCTCGGACCTTTGTCCGACTCGCCGGGAGAACCACCGCGATCAACGATCCTCGTGTCCTCGGGTCGGCGGCATCCGTCGCCAAGCACCCGAACCGATGAGCAGAACATCATGGTGTCATCGAAAGCCCCTTCAGGCGGTGAGCCTTCGCTCACCCGTCCGACTGCGTCGGATGCCAAGCCGGTGCGCGCGCGCCGCGGTCCGGTTCCCGGAGCCAAAGCGCCGCTCTTCAATCTCAGCAACGCTCTCGGTTTCGAGGTTTCGCTGACCGAGACGTGCCATGCCGGGCGCGGTGCGCTCGTCGTGTTCCTCGGCCGCGGGGGTGACGGGCGCCGCGAGGAGACGTTGCGCTCACTCGAAGACTCGGTCGGCCGACTACGCGCCGCGCAGGTGGCCACGCTCGCGATCGGCGTGCTCAGCCCCTCGACGTCCCTGGCGATGACCACGAGCGGACGGCTGACGTTCGACATCCTCTGCGACAAGGATGGCCTCGTTCACGACGGCTATCGCCTCGACGCCACCGCGATGAACGATCTCACCATCTTCTCGATCGACTCCAGCACCACCGTGCGCTTGGCCATCTCGGCCCGCACCGGCGAGCGCATCACGCCGAAGACGATCGACGTACTGCTCGAGTCGCTGAAAGAAGACGACCTCCCGACGGCGTAGCGGCTCGCGCCTGGTGTCGACAGCACGTTGAACGGCGTGACTCGCGCACCCAGTCGCGCTCACGGCTCATCCGCAGCAGGTCTTCACCGCGCTGTTATGCTCGGACGCCATGGTTGACACGTCGTCCGTCTCCCAACCGCCGGCTTCGCTCGAACGCACGCTCGTCGTCACGACGCCCGAGCACGTCGCGATCGCGTTCCCGCTCGCCGGACTCGGTTCGCGCTTCTCGGCGCTCATCGCCGACGTCGGGATCATGCTGCTGATGTGGCTCGTGCCGATCATCACGCTGAAGCTCTTCGATGCGCTCACGGGGCTCGGCGACGGCTGGGCGATGGGCCTGTTGGTGCTGTGGACCTTCGCGATCGTCTGGGGCTACTTCTTCGCCTACGAAGCCTTCCGCGACGGGCAGACGCCCGGCAAGCGCATCCTCAACATCCGCACGGTCATGGACGGCGGCTATCCCGTCACGGTGCGCGCCGCGGCGATCCGCAGTCTCGTGCGGCTGGTCGACATCCAGCCGGGCGCCAGCTGCCTGGTCGGCGGCCTGTCGATGATGCTCAACAGCCAGGGCAAGCGCCTCGGCGACATCGCCGCCGGAACCGTCGTCGTGCGCGAGCTGCCGATCGCCTTCCCGGACGTCAAAGAGCTGTCGACGGCAAACGCGGCCGCACCGCGCTTCGACGACAAGACGTACTTGGCGCTGGAGACATTCGCCGACCGCGTGCGCGAGCTGAAAGTCGCCGCCGCGGCGCCCTTGGCGAAGACGCTGAGCGCGCACATCGCGCCGCACATGGCGCGCGAACCCGGCGAGTCGACAACCGAGTTCGTGCTGCGCGCCTACGAGGACGAGAGCGCGCGGCGCCAGTCAGCGCGTCTGCGCGTGGCGGCGGGTTCGGCGGCGGCCGTGTCGTTGCTGCGCAGCAAGCGCCGCGTCTGGGACCAGTTCCATCGTCTCGTTCAAACGACGCGTCGCAAGTCGCTGAAGTCGCTCGACGAGGACGCCGTGTCGGCCTTCGCGGCGCGCTACCGCGAAATCACCGCCGACCTCGCGCGCGCACGCACGTACGGCGCGTCGGCGAACACGCTCTACGCGCTCGAACGCGTCGCCGGCGCCGCGCACAACGTCTTCTATCGCCCGGCGCGCCGCTCGGCGGGTCAGCTCGGACACTTCTTGCGGCGCGGATTCCCGCGTCTCGTACGCCGCCTCTGGAAGCCGATCCTCACGGCGACGCTGCTGCTGTACGTGCCGGGCATCATCTCCTACTCCCTCGTCACGAAGCACCCCGGACTCGAAGCCAGCGTCGCGGGAGCCGACATGATGAGTCGCGCCGACACGGCTGCATCCAACCCCGACTTCGACTACATCGACACGTTCGACATGCCCTGGATGGGCTCATCGAACTTCGCGTCGATGCTGATCGCGAACAACGTCCAGGTCGCCTTCCTCGCGTTTGCCGGGGGGATCCTCGCCGGGCTCGGCTCGGTGTACGTGTTGATCTTCAACGGCGCCCTGCTCGGCGCGGCGCTGGCCGTGTTCGCAAACCGCGATGTGCTGTCGTCGATCGGGCTCTTCGTGTTCCCTCATGGCGTCATCGAGTTGACGGCGATCACGATCGCGGGCGGTGCCGGGCTCTGGTTGGGCAGCGCGCTCTTCATGCCCGGGCGGCTCACGCGTGGACGCGCGCTCGCCGAGCATGCGCGCGACGCCATCGGGCTCGTGCTCGGCGTGGCCTTCCTGCTCGTCATCGCGGGAATCATCGAAGGCTTCATCTCGCCCTCGCGCATCGCCGTGCCGCTGAAGCTCACGGCGGGTGCCGCGGCCGCGGGCTGGCTCGTGCTTTACCTCACGGCCGGGGGACGCCGGTCCGACGCAGACACGCCGGCTACAGAGCCCCGCGCGCCTTGATCTGCAAGTAGCGCTCGACGGCGGCCGTGACGGCATCGTCGGGCGAGACGTCGACCACATCCACACCGCCGCGACGTACAGCCGCGAGCGCCTTGTCGCGCTCCATGACGAGCTCATTCGCCGCCGCGCGGTGGTAGGCCGCCTCGGGTGAGTCGGCCGCGACGTTGGCTGCACCCACGAGCTGCGGATGCCGCATCGCGATGAACAGCGGCAGGTGTCGTCGCGCGAGTTGCATCATGTGCACCGACAGCGGACGCGACACTTCGGCGTCGATGATGTCGCCGAAGATCGCCACGAGCGAGCGGCGCGTGAGCATGCGCGACAGACGCGTCAGGGCGCGCGGGTAGTCGGACTCGACGGGTCGCGCTTCGACACCGGCGAGCAACGTCGCGACACGATCGCGTGGGTACATCGCCGGGGGCAGCGCGACGTGCACGACGTCTGAGAAGACGAAGAGCCCGACGTTGTCGCCGGCATTGCGTGCTACCTCGGCCAGGGCAACGGCCGTCGACAGCGCCGCATCGACGCGCTCACGACCACCGATGTCCTCGGCCATCAGGCGCCCGACGTCGATGCAGAGCATGATGTGCTGGCTCCGTTCGGCTTCGTAGAGCCGCACGATGTGTGCGCGCCGGCGCGCCGTGGCCTTCCAGTCGATCCGGCGCGGATCGTCGCCGCGCACGTAGCTGCGTAGCGACTCGAACTGGCCGTTGTCACCACGCTGACGCACGGCACGCAAGCCGGCGCGACGACGCTGACGATTCCAGACGAGCTGACGTGCGGCCGCGGCCTCGCTGACCCCGGGGATGACCTCGATCGTGGCGCGCGTCTCGTAGCGCACCTGCCACCACGCCAACCCGATGACACCGAGCACCCGGACATGCAGCGGGCCGACGACGTGCTCTCCACGCCGGTGCGCGACGAGCGGAACAGTGATGGTTCGAGCTTCGCGCGGTGCGAGCACAGCCGTCTGCGGCTCGAGCGCCGTGGCTTCGTCGTCACCGAGCAGTGCGTCGGGAAGATCGAGCACGACGCGGACGCGCATCGTGCGCGCCGTTCTGTGGACGAGCGTGACGCGCGCTGTGCGCTTGTCGCCCAGCCCGCAGCGCGGTTCGACGGCCAGCGTCGCGTCGGGCGCATCGGCCGTGTAGGCATCGATCGCGAACATCACCAGCGCCACGACGAACGTGAAGGCGCCGATGATCGGCGAGAACGCGACGAGCGCGGCCGCCACGCCGGCGGCAACGAACCAGCGCCACGCCGGCAACCACATGCGACTCGTCATGGCGACGGCGTCAGGCACGCCACTCCCCGCTCGGTGCTTCCACCGAGTCGAGCGCGGCGCGGACGCGTGCGTCGGCCGTCATGCCCTCGACCTCGGCCTCGGGCGAGACGACGAGCCGATGACGCATCGCGGGAATCGCGACACGCTGGACGTCCTCGGGAACCACGTAGTCGCGCCCCGCGATGAGCGCCTGGGCCTGCGAGGCGCCGAAGAGTGCGACAGCCGCGCGCGGGCTGGCACCGAGCAGCAGGTTCGCGTCGTCACGCGTGCGACGCACGAGTTCGACGATGTAGCGGCGGACATCCCGTTCGACGCGGACACGCCGCGCCGCAGCACGCAACGCGACGAGCTGCTCGACGGTCATCGTCTTGCTCACGCCGTACGTCGACGTGTCAGCGGAGTCGAAGCCACCGGCGTAGCGATCGAGGATGCCGAGCTCGGCGTCGAAACTCGGATAGTCGATCGTGATCTTGAACAAGAAACGATCGAGCGCGGCTTCGGGCAGCGGATACGTGCCCTCGTACTCCACCGGGTTCTGCGAGGCGAAGACCGTGAAGCCCGCCGGCAACGGGTGCGTGACGCCATCGATCGTCACCTGCCGCTCAGCGAGTGCCTCGAGCAGCGCCGACTGCGTCTTGGCCGGTGCGCGGTTGATCTCATCGGCGAGCACGAGATCGGCGAAGAGCGGCCCCTGGTGGAAGCGGAACGAACGCGTCGACTCGTCGAAGACGTTCACGCCCGTGACGTCGGTGGGCATGAGGTCGGGCGTGAACTGGATGCGCCCGAACGACGCCTCGAACGCACAGGCGAGCGTCTGGATGGACAGCGTCTTGGCCGTACCGGGAACGCCCTCGATCAACGCGTGACCACCGGCCACGATCGTGACGAGCATCTGCTCGAGGACCTCGTTCTGGCCGAGCACGACGCGCCCGAGGTCATCGAGGAGACCTGCGAGGGTCTCACCCGCGGAGGCGGCTTCGTCTGGGCTGAGCGGCGAGTCGTTCACGGGAACTCCGGGGGTGGGGTCAGGCGCGCGGGGCGCCGACGACGACGCGATCGATGGCGTCGCACAGGGTGGCGAGATCGTGGCGGTCGGTAAAGCGCGCGACGCTCGAGGGGAGCGCGCGCTCGATGAGATCGATGTCGTCGGACAACGTCGGCTCGCGCGACCGAAGTGACTCGAGCCGGCGCTCGAGGTCCTGCGTGGTGGCGAGGCTCCAGCGGCGGCGCAACCCGTCGGCGAGCAGGTGCGCAGGTCGTGCGACGGCGCCCGAAGAGGCGAACGCGTCGGCGAGGGCGTCGACGTGCTCGAGCGACGAGCGCGCCGGCGGCGGCGGCACGGGCAGCGCGCGCCCGAAGCGCCAGCCGGCGGCGATGAGCGCGAGAAGCGTGAGCGCGAGCAGTGCCAGCGTGGCCCAGCCGCCCGGCGTCCCGAGGAGCCAACCGCCGAGCATCGCAGCCATGCCAGCGCCGTCTTTGTAACCGTGGTGGTACTCGTCGAACACCAGCGCGCGGCCCTCGAGCGCAGCGAGCGTGAGCCGCACGGCGAGGAGCGACGAGTCTTCGTGCGCCGCGATCTCCCCCGTGGCGAGCACTTCGGGATCCGAGGCCACCATGAGCACGTGACCACGCCCGATCGCGAATCGTGCAACGGCGACGCTGTCGGCATCACTGGCCACGATCAGCTCGACGTCGTCGGCCGTGTGCTCCGTGACATCGACAGCACGGGTGAAGTCTTGGGTGACGTCGGGGACGTCCTCGAGCAGAGTTCGGAGATCCTCGGGCGGTGCGTCCCAGACGCGGGCGCGCGCCACCCCGGCGTCCGCCAGCCCGAGCGCGAGCCCGAACGAATCGATGTCTTCCGGCGGCACGTAAACGAGCAACCCGCCGCTTCCGACCCAGTCGAAGATCCAGTCGATCGCCGCGTCGTCCAGCTCGTCGCCCGGTGCAAGCAGCGCCAAGGCCTCGGTGCCCGTGCGACCGGAGCGCTCCTCGAGCGGCCGCTGCCAGCGCGAGACATCGACGCCGAGCGCCTCGATCACGCGGTAGAAGCCACGCCCGCCGTCGTCGCCCACGAGATGCGAGCTGAGATTGACGGACGACGCGCGCTGGTCGCCCGGCGGCATGAGCAACGACAGCAGCGCGATGACGATCACCGCAACGACCAGGCCACGCGTGGACATCGAGCGCTCGTTCATGTGACCGGCACTCCGATCTCGACGGCACATGCGCGCATCGCATCCCACAGCGCCGCGCCGGCCGCACGTCCTCCGAAAGCCACCGGGTAGTACGATCGCAGCAGCGCACGGAAGTTCGTCCGTTGCGCCGCATCGCGCAACTCACGCGCATAGTCGCCGCCCGTCTTCGACTCCTCGGCGACGACGTCGCCCGCATCGTCGAGCCACAGCACGGTGCCGCGGTACAGGGCTGCCATTGCATCGTCGAGGTGCCCGGCGTCGGCCGAGGCGCGCGCGCGGGCCAGCGCCGACTGCCACGTCACGAGTTCGTGCGGTGACGACGTCGCTGGGATGACGCCGTCGTCGATCACGGCGGGGCGGCGCAGCTTCATGATCGTCCAGATGAAGTGCGCGCAGATCGCGAGCAGCGTCAGCACCATCCAGCCGATGACGAGGGTGCGCGCGAGTCCCTCTTCCGGCACGAGGTCGAAGAGCCCGGAGAAGAGGTCGCCGAGGAAATCCCTGACGTTCTCGAAGACCGTCCGGCGGATCTCCTCGAACCACGACTCCTTCGGTACGGCAAACTCCGGCCCCGCCATCACCTCGTCGACGACACGTCGGATGTCGTCGCCGGACGGGGCGTCGGCCAAGCGCTTCATCGATGTGGCGATCGCGTGCACTCAGGCATCGCCGCTCGCGTCGGCGTCGCCCTGCGCGAGGCCGCGTGCCGCGAGTTCGACGTCCAGTCCTTCGACGGCCACGCGGCGCTCGTAGTACAGCATCGTGTCGACGAGCGTCTTGAAGGGCGTCGTGAGGACCGACACAGCGAGGGTGCCGAGCACGATCGACACGGGCGGATCGAAGCCCGCGAAGGGATCGCCCGACGGCGGCTGCATCATCACGCTCGCCACGCCGATCGCACCGCCCGGAATCATCAGGATCAGGAACGACACGAACTTGACGAGCAGGATCTTCGTCCACGCGCCCTTCGCGAGCGCCGTCGAGCGGCTCGGGAAGGCCCAGTCGTTCTCGAGCACCAACACCTGCTGGTACGCGAACCAGACGGCGATCAGCAGCACGCCAGGCACGACGAGCAGCAGGAACCCGAACGAGATGAGGATGCCGACGAGCATCGACGCCGCGAAGATCGGGAACCACTTGCGCAGGGCCGTCTTGAAACAGACGTCGTAGCCGTAGTCCTCACCGAGCAGATGCCCCGAGGCCCGCTTCATCACGGCGATCAGCGCGAACGTCTGCGCGAAGTACATGAGCAGGTTCGCGATGCTCGACGAGAAGAGCGTCATGACGATCGACGGCGCGAAGGCGATCAGCGCGATCTTCGTGTAGTCGAGAAAGTGATGGCGGTAGAGGCTGAACGCCGCGTCGAGGATCTCCCCCCCGGACATCGGCTTGAGATAGGTACGGCTCATCGAAATCCCCTTCGGTCGATTCGCAGCCTGTGGACGAACTGGTCGGATGGAGCGTGCTCAACCGCACGAGCTCCACGCCGAATGAGCGTCTCGGCCGGCTGTCAGCCCGGGTTGCTCATGGACGATCGTCGCGAGGTCTTGCTGGCCAGACGAAGCGAGATTCTGACCGGAGCTGGCCTGGTTTGGCCGGTGAGGATCAGAGACGTCGTTTCAACGCTGCCAGGAAGGATTCAGATGCGACCGCCGAAATCGTCCGTGAATGACCCGGGTGAGGCGGGGCGCAGTCTACCAAGCTGCTCTCCGACGAGGACGGAGCCGCGGCGCTGGACACGACGACACCCCCGCCGACAGAGCCGGCGAGGGCGTCGCTCGACGCGAGGAGTGGGCGTCGGGTGGTTCAGCTGTCGATCGTCACGCCGACGCTCTCGAGCGCCGCCGTCTTGCCGGCCTCGTCGAGCGCGTTGAAGTCGTCGGCGCAACCGGGGCAGCAGAATCCGACCGTCTCACCCATGAACTCCGTGCGCCCGCCGTCGTCCTTGACGGGCCCCTCCATCATCGGGCAGATCTCGTTGATCGAGACGGAGACCTCCTCGACGACTTCCGAGCTGTCGCTGGCCGAGCAGCCCGTGAACAGGAGGGCCGCAATGGCTGCGGCGAGAATGAGCGTCTTCATGGTCGGGACTCCGGGAGATGCGCGTCGGCCGAAAGCGCGCTGGATCAATCGCTGGCCTGTCCGGCAGGATACCGTCATGGACGCAGTGGAGACGAGGACCCCGATCAGCTCTCGGTGGGATGACCAGCCGTGAAGTGCGCCGTCACAACGACGACGAATCCCGATGTCGTCGCAGCGATCGACGGTCTTTGCGACGAGATCGCCGCGCGGCTGGGGAGTGCTCCGCAGCTCGCGACGCTGTTCTTCACGCCGCACCACGCCGAGGATGCCACCGTCCTGCGTGAGCGCGTCATGGAGCGGCTCGGCCCCGCGGCCCTGATCGGCTGCACGGGCGCGGGGATCATCGGCGGCGACGCGGAGATCGAGTCGCAGACGGGCCTGACGCTCTGGGCCGCGAGCTGGCCCGACACGCGCGTCGAGAGCTTCGCGCTGAACGTCGAGCAGGTGAACGGCGAGGTCGCGCTCACGGGCTGGCCGGACATCCCGCCCGGCGACCAGGCCGGCGTGCTCGTCCTCGCCGACCCCTACTCGACCCCACCCGACCTGCTGCTCGACGGACTCAACGAGCACTTCCCCAACGCGCCGATCGTCGGCGGCATGGCGAGCGGTGGGCGCGGGCCGATGGAGGCGCGCATGGTGACGGACGCCGGCCTCGTGAAGCACGGCGCCGTGGGCGTCGTGATCCGGGGACGTGTGCGGCTCGACCCGGTCGTGTCGCAGGGGTGCCGGCCGATCGGCAATCACTTCGTCATCACGAAGGGGCGTCGCAACGTCATCCAATCGCTGGGCGGCAAGCCGGCCTTCGGTCAGCTGATGTCCATGCTCGACGAGGCCGAGGCCCATGACCGGGAGCTCGTGCAGGGCGGCGCGGTGCACGTCGGGCGCGTGGTCGACGAGCGCAAGAGCGTCTTCGAGCAGGGCGACTTCCTCGTCCGCCACGTCATGGGCGTCGACCGCGACAGTCAGGCCATCGCGATCAGCGATCGAGTCCGCCCCGGCCAGACGATTCAGTTCATGGTCCGTGACGCCGACACGGCCTCCGAGGAACTCAAGTCACTGCTGGCACTCGAGACGGAGCGCGGCCCGGCACTCGGTTCGCTGATCTTCTCCTGCGCGGGGCGTGGCCAGACGTTCTTCGAGCGCCCCAATCACGACGTCGGTGAAGTCCACACGGCCCTCGGCGACATCTCCACGGCCGGGTTCTTCTGCGCCGGCGAGATCGGCCCCGTCGGAGGCGAGGCCTTTCTCCACGGGTTCACGGCGAGCATCGCGGTCTTCCGCGACGGCGGAGCGTAGCCCCGTCACGGTCGATCGGCTGCCGTCGCATCGGAATCCTTCCTGCCAGCGTAGAAGCTCGGGCCATCCGCCGCCTACGCGCGAGGTCTTGTCGCGCTCGCGCGACACACGACCGAGCCCCCCGCGCCGCGCTGGAGCCCCGGTACATGCCCAAAAAGTGGGGCGGAGCCGGTTGGCTCCGCCCCATCGTGGTGACCAGCACGTGGGCACCCAGGCATCATGCGTCCGCTCGCTACACACCGTCTCCGAGGAAATCGGATGGATGCTCGCCGCCGCTCAGGTCCTGTGCCTCAGGTCCGCTCCCCAGCGAACCGGGCTGCTTCCGCACCATGACGCGCTGCTCCACACACTCCCCGTGTGCTTCGCTGGGGCACGTCGGTGCGCAGGAAAACCACGCCCAGGGGCCCACGGCTGATCGAACTTTCAAGTACATCGGGATCCTCTCACCATCGACCCTGACTTTTCACCTACAGGAGAGCCGTCAACGGCGGGCGAACACACTCACGAAAAACCAGAAAATCGACTCGCGAGTGAACCAGGTCAGGAGCTGCGCGGGTCCGAATGGGCGCCGCACATCATGCCGAGCAGAGCCACGTGCTCGCCGACCTCGAGCTGCAACGGCACCTTTCCCCCTGCAGCGCTCGACACGGCGAAGAAGTCGTAGCAGGTGCGATTCCCCAGCTGGTCGTAGCAGTAGAAGCCGTGCTCCTTCTCGACCTTCAGCAACTCACGACCTGCGAGGGGCGGCGGCGAGCCACCGTTGTGCTCCGTGCACTTCGCGATGATGTCCTCCCAGTAGGAGGCGTTCATCTGTTCGAGCATCTCTGAACCTGTCGAGGGCATCGGCACGTGCTCCGTGAGTCCGTGCGCGAGGAACTCCGTGAGATGGTGGAAGTTCGCGGTCGACACGCCCGTGAGAACGGCCCACTCGTGCGTGAAGAACTCCTGGAACTGCTCGCGGGCACTCTCGTCGGCGTCGTTGGAGACGAGCATGGAGAGCGAGACACCGCCGTTGGTGCTCGGCGACGCGGTCGTGCTGTGTTCACCCAGTGTGGGCGTCTGACGATGATCGGGCATCTTCTTGATCCTTTCGGATATGCGTCGCGTCAAGAAAACGCCACGCATCGACAGAGCCTTCGGCACGCGCGCAGGCCACTTCGGATGCGCAGTGATCGAGGACTCGAGGGCAGTCCGCTTCTCCCACGAGCAGCGGATTTCGAGCGACCAGCAGCTCCGCGTTGACGGTCGAGCAGGTCCCCTGACAGAGCACCTTTGCTCACTGAGCTGGCCACATGTCGAGACCCCGGATGCGCGCGAGGTGTGACGCGCCTTCGGAAACTCGCGCGTCAGTTTTCCTCGCGACCTCAGAGCCGGCGGTGCCTCACCGGGCAGCTGCGGGCCGCCGGACGCAGACCAGTGCATCGGCCGTCTCGGTCAGCCGCAGGTCCACCGACCGTCAGTCGATGCGACCTACCGACCGCGCGCAGCGGAAGCCGAGACCGAGCCGGCGCTCACCGGCGGGAACGCCGAAGGCCGAGCGGCGCGTTCCGTCAGCGCGCACATCGATGATCTCGGTGTCCGCGCGAAAGAGGCCCCACCCTCGCCCAAGCGCGACGTACTCATCGCCAGTGCCGCGCGGGTGAGGCGTTGACGTGCGCTCGATCACGTTGCCGTAGAGGTGCAAGATCCCCGCCGGGGTCTCGTCACGAAGCGCGCGGTCTGCGTTCTCCTCGCAGCCAATCTCCGCGCGCGGACGCGGGTCGCCGACGGGTTGGAGCTCGGCCGCGAGCATCCTCCGCGCATCGGCGATGTTGGCGCCCTCGCCGACGTCACGCATCGGCGCATGCCCCCCGTTCAAACGCACGGCGTTCGCGAAGCACTCCGGTGACGCTGGCACGTCCGGCCCCCATGGCACGGGCCAGCCGTTCTCGCCGCGCACAGCCCGTACCCACTCGTCGGCTGTCGGCAGACGCTTGCCGGCCCATGCCGCGAAGCACTCGCAGGCCTCGAGCGTCATGCCCGTGACGGCGAGATCCCCCGCCAGGCCGGGACCGTCGTCCGTCCACCAGGGCGGACGCAGGCGATGCGCGACCTCGGGCGGCTGAGCACTCAGGAAGCTGGCGAACTGATCGTTCGAGACTTCCGTCTTGTCGATCATGAAGGCGAGTTCGTCGCCCTCGGCTGGCACGAGCACCATCGCCTCATCATCCGCGCTCTCGCGGACGAGGCACATGGGGAACACGCGCGCTTCCTCGGCCGCCAACGTGACGAGCGTGTCGGCGAACCAACCATCGGACGTCAGGGCGCGAAGTCGATACTGCCCCGGCGCCAGCGAGAAACTCTCGACCGTGCGCCACGCGAGCGTCGTCGACTCCACGATCTCACCGTTGTCGACGCGCTCGATCGTGAGCGTCACGCGGGTGTCGGGATCCACGACCGCCTGGGTAAACACCTGCACGTCAAGACGACCGCTCGGTCGCGAGCGCCACTGCTCGAAGAACGCCCCGCCGACCAGCGCCGCGGCGAGAGCACTCGCAACCCACAGGCCGACGGCATGACGGCGCAAACCGCGAAGTTTGCGCTGGATCCAAGACACACGCCGCGCCATGACCGGGTCGCCTCGGAGCCAAGCACGCAGGTCTTCGGCGAACTGACTCGCGGCTGCGTAGCGCTGCTTCGGGTTCTTCTCGAGTGCCTTGTAGCAGACCGCGGCAAGGTCTTCCGAGATCCCGCGGACCTGCGACTCGAGCGAGCGCGGCTCAGACTCGATAACCGACTGCAGCACCTGCTCGACCGTCTTCCCCGTGAACGCCGGAACGAGCGTCAAGCACTCGTAGAGCACGACGCCGAGCGAGAAGACGTCGCTGCGTCGATCGACGGCATCGTGAGCCGCAAGCGCCGCCTGCTCGGGGCTCATGTAGCGATACGTGCCGGGATGATCGCCGGTGCGCGTGACTTGCTCGCTGTCGAGCAGCTTCGCCACACCGAAGTCGGTCAGGCGCGCGCGGCCGTCGGGATCGATCATGATGTTGGACGGCTTGACGTCGCGATGGATCACGCCCTCCTCGTGGGCGTACTGAAGTGCATCCGCGATGTCTGCGAGCCGCGCGACGTGGCCGCGCTGACGCTGGACGTCGGCAACATCGACGTCACGCGCGCGCTCGACGGCGAGCTGCGCCTCGAGCGTGTCGCCAGCGAGATACTCCATCACCAAGAACGGCGTCGGGCCATGGGGCTCGAACCGGAAGACGGACACGATCCCGGGATGCCGCAGGCGCCCCAACGCCTCGGCCTCGCGCGCAAAGCGCCGACGGGCAAACTCGCTCGTCACCGTCTTGAGTGCGACCGGCCGGTCGATGTCGGGATCGCGGGCGAGATAGACCACGCCCATCCCACCGCGTCCGAGCACCGAGAGGATCGTGAAGCCACCGATCTCGCCGGGCAGCTCGGCGTACTCGTTGTCCGCGATGAGGTCGGGCAGGTTCAGCCAGCCGTCGGCCTCGCCTTCTTCGCGCAAGATCTCCTCGTCGAGTTCGCGAAGACGTTCCTCGACGAGACGACGCACGGATGCATCCGCGCAGTGCGCGTCGAGCCACTCGGCGCGCTGCCGATCCGTGAAGTCGGTGAGATGCTCAACGATCTCTTCAGGCGTCTGGGGATCGCTCATCACTGAAGTGCCGTAAAACACCTCCGAATGCGCTCAAGCAATCTGGGATTCTTCGTCACCGAGCCACTCGCAGAGGAACTTCTTGGCGCGCTTGATCGCACGGCCGACGGTGGCTTTGGCCACGCCGAGAGCCGTTGCGATCTCGGCCCAGGTCATCTCGGCCGTGCCGAGCACGAAGGCGTCGTGCGCCATCCGATCCGCCTTCTCGAGCGCATCGAACGCCGCCTCGAGGTCGAGACGTTCGAAGGCCGCGTTCGGTGCCGGGATGCCGTCGGAGAGGGGGACGCGTCGGAGGTGTCCACCGCGCTTGAGTGCCGAGTGGCGGCGAGCTTCATCGACGAGGACGTCGCGCATCGCTCGGACCGCGAGCCTGAAAAAGTCGGGGCGGTTCTTCCATGCGTACCCGCTGCGCTCGAGCAGGCGCAGGAAGGTCTCGTTGGCGAGCCCGCTGGCCCCGAGGAGGTCGCCCCGCGCTCGGCGCACCATGCGCGCCCTCGCCATGCCGTGAAGCGCCTCGCTGCACAGGGCAGCGAGATCATCGGCCGCAGTGCGATCTCCGTCTCTCGCACGACGCGAAAGGCGCGTGAACGTTCCCGTCACAGATGTCATCTCCCAGACTGGCGACGCTGGTCATGGCCGGTCTCCTCGGTAAGCCTACGCGATGACGTCGAACCTGGGGCGTCCGTGTCTTTCACGAGTATGCGGCGAGGGAGTCAAGCAGCGAGGAGCCGCGCGAGTTTCGTACGCAGCCGCTCGAGGCGCTTACGCGTCGCGGCGTCCGTGATCCCGAGCTCCGCGGCGATCACGAGCGAGGGGTCCCCGCGCGCTCTCATCTCGAAGAGGCGTTGCTCCTGTTCCGTGAGACGGCTCACGACTTCGTAGAGGCGCTCGACCCGCTCCTCGCGGATCATCAACTCGCTGGGCTCGAGCGCCGCAGCGTCGACGACGTCGATCTGACCGTCATCATCGGGTGCGCTGAGCGAGAGGACACTACCCCCACGATTCGCGCGGTCGTTGCGACGCCAGAGCTTGTAGCCCGCGTTGAGAATGACGCGACGCGACCAAGCCCGCGGGCTTTCGATCGTCTCGGGGTCGTAGGACCGCATGACGCGGAAGAGGACCTCGGAGGTGAGCGCGTCGAGATCCGCGCCGCTCATCGAAGAGTAGATCCGCATCGCGACACGCGCGACGGCGAGACGCACTCGCTCGGACTCGTCGATCCCCCACTTGCCCGCGTGGGCCTGGTCGAGCAGCTCATCGAGCCGCGCCGCGTGCGGACCTTCCTCTTTCTCGTCAGCCATCGACTCTCCTCCGGGTCGGGGTCGGCTCTCGGAACCTAGCAGCGCGTTGAAAAACTCATTCGACGCGTAGCACGCGCCCAGTTGCCCTCGATCAGGCGCACATGCCTCGACGAATCCATCGATTCGCCTGCGTTTCCGCACCTGATCGAGAACAACTTGTCACGCACTCCGCATTCGAAGCAGTTCTTCAACACACTGCTAGACCCCGCTTCCTCCGAATTGTGACTCATACACAGTCGCGGTTTCGGAAGACACCCTGCCTTTACATCTAGAGAAGGCTTGCGAGCACCTCGTGCGATCCGAGTTCACGCTCTTGCTCGCGCATCGCCGTGACGACGTGCAAGAGTGCGAGATCTCGTTCGACGGGATTCGCGAGGTCCACCGAGTGCGCGGCGTTCGGGCGCTGGAGATTCCAGCACGCCGGCGTGAGACATGCCGCGGTCGGGTTCCGCGTCAGCTCGTCCACGACGATATCACTGATTTCGGAACTGCGCCGTTCGATCTGTGGTGAGGGCTCGGCCAGGAGTGTCTTGATCGCCTTGTAGCGCACGGTGCCGAAGACGAGTCTTAGGAACTCACGATCGGCCAGAGTGCTCCTGGCGTGATGAGTCAGCTTCAAAGTTGCAAACGTCGCTTTCACGTACCGTTCCGAACGCTCGACGACGTAGTCGTACGCTTCGGCGTCGGTCGACGTGGCATGTGCGAGCTCGTCGGCGAAGAAGACGCGTGCCGAGAAATCGATATGAAATCTCGCCATGACCTCTGCACGGCCGTCACGTCGATGCACCACCAGTCGCTCGCCGCGCAGCGGCTTGGCCTCGGCAACGTCATGGTTCGCGACTGGCTCGGGCTCGCTCGTCGGTGCGGGTGACATAGCGTTTTCTACTCCAGCTCTCTCAGCGTGTTGACGAACAGCTTCGGGTGGGCGGTGCGCGACCCGTTGTTCTCTTCGGGGCGCTTGCCGCCATCCAGATGAGCTTCTCAACGCGCTGCTAGTGGTCGGAGGCATCGGCCCTCAGCCTCCTTCTTATCTTGCCGAGCTTCTCGTCATCCGTGTGCAACTTCGACGGACTGTCGAGCAGCTCTTCGCAATGGTCGGACTTCTCCGACTCCGGGCTTTCGCTCCGTTCCTCGTCTTTTTCAGGCATCCCTTGCGACGTTTCCCCACTCGTCCTGAGGTTCATCACGATAGGCGCTCCTCAGCACGATCGCAACCACGCGCGGTGTGCAGGAATCCGCGGCGCTTCGAACGACGGTTTGGGACCCATGGCATGTGACATCTCCCCTCTCGGTACGAACATGAGTGGAACGACTCTGTGAGCTCGCCGTCCTACTCACATGGACCGAGATGCAGACGTCATACCTCTGAAACGACGACTCCTTCCCGCAAGATATGCGGGGTCAACGTGGAGGGCGGTCGGCCGGGGGCCGTGACTCAGATGCGAAGCGTGGCTTCGCTGACGAGGACGCGTGGCAGCGACTCGACACGGCAGAGCTGGTGTCCGTGTCGAACTCTCGCGACAACCGCGAGCACCGGATCGAGATGTAACGGGTGAACGTGCGAGCTGTCGGTGTGGGCGGTCATGGTCTCTCCTCGTGCTGTGCGCGAGGCAAGCATTGCCCCACGCTGTCGCGAGATGAGATCCGTCGCGAGCGCGGCATGTGACTCGTCGAAACCGGGAAAATCGCGAGACGTCTCACGACGGGGATCCGGGCGCCGCTACTTGGAGGACTGCGAACTCAACAGCGCTTGGACCTGCGAGCCGTAGACATCCACGAGAGTGCGCGTACGTTGACCGTTCGTCGTGACGAGCACGCGCACGCCATGCGCGACGATGTACTCGGACACGAGCGGTTTGTCGCCCGCAATGGACCGATCGTTCAGGCGGCACTTCGCACGGTCGGCATATCCCCATTGTCCGTTCGAGTGCAGAGCGACGGCCTTGGCAACCATCTGTTCGTCGAGGACGGACTGCGCATTCTCACTGATCACGACTTCGCCGAGTTCGAAGAGCGGTCCGTGCGTGTCATCTGGGTCGATAGCGTCCATGGTGAACCTCCGTGGCAGGCCTGCGATCGCCTGTCGAGAGACATGCGACGTCGACCTTCGCAGCGGCTCATCACTCGGCATCGAAGACCGACAACTTGAAGACCGCGATCCACTGTCTCGAGAGTGCAAACCGCGACAGCCTTGGCAGCCTGGTGAAGAACTGCTCCGAGTTCGCCGTGCGCGACCGGGTGTGCCTGTGCGAGTCTGGGAACGCCGGCGAATCGGTGGATTCGTCGAGACCGACCGCGCTCGCACAAGCGCGCTCGATTGCACGCGTCGCGCCAGGTGAGTTTCTCAGCAGGCTGTTAGCACGTTGCGTGCCTCGAGACGCAACAGTCGTCGAGTCCGACGTGCCGACTGCGCGACGCCACAGATGGTGACGCGCTCCCTTTCATGACGCCGAACGCGTCCGCGGCAAGTGGCAAGCGAACGGTTCTGCGTCAGCCCAGCGCGTCAGTTGTCGCGACGCTCGTCGACGGCAAGCGGCCGCGGCGTCGTCACGAGGCTCACGCTCACGAGCACGACCAACGCCACGATCACGGACGGCACGACGGCGCCAACGCTGCCCCCCGGTTCACCGAACCACTCGGCGGCGCGCGGGCCGAAGTCGCGCGCCTTCCAGACGATCGCCACGCCGACACCCGTCAGCATCGAGGAGACGGCGCCGGCCGGTGTCGCGCGCGGCCAGAAGAGCGCGGCGAGCAGCGCCGGTGTGATGCCGACGCCGTAGATCGTGTAGGCGAAGAGTGCGAGGCGGAAGAAGTTGTCGTCGGCCGAGGCGAGTGCGAGGGCCGGGAGCGTGAGCAGGATGACGATCAAACGCGCGGCGCGCAGCAGCTCGGCCTCCGTCGCGTCGCGCCTTGCGAAGCGCTGGTACACGTCGCGCACGAATGACGACGAGCACGCGAGGAGGTATGAGTCGGCCGTCGAGATGATGATCGCGAGCACGCACGCGAGCATGAGCGCACCGAGCAGCGGCGGCAGCAAACCGCTCGTCAAACTCAGCGCGACCATCACGCGATCGGGGTCGCTGCCAGGCAGTGCCGTCGACGCGCCGATCGCCACGAGCAGGATGATCGACTCGACGATCAGCACGGCCGGGATGAACCACAGCGCCGCCGAGCGGGCGACCTTGTCGCTCTTGGCCGAGAGGAAGCGCTGGTGCAGGTTCGCGTCGCCGATGATGAGCAGGAACGGCGGGAGGATCAGCGAGGCGACCTCGAGCGACGAGTAGTGTCCGGTGACGCTGCGGGCCGCCTCGGGGAGCGCCTCGATCACGGCCGTCGTTCCGCCGGCGGCCATCCAGACGAGCGGCAGGATGATGCTGAGCCCGACGATCATGAGCACGCCGTTGAATGTGTCGGTGACCGCGACGCTCATCATCCCGGCCATGGCCGTGTACGTCGCGATGAAGAGCGCCACGCCCACCATCGCGACGAACGGGTCGGGCGCCGCCCAGCCCTGCGAGACGGCAAGCTCGCCGATCACGGCCTCGCCGGCGCGCAGCTGGTTGGCGACGATCACGAGGTACGCGAGCACGAGCGTTAACGTGCCGAGCACGCGCGCGGCGACTCCAAAGCGCTCCTCGAGCACGTCCTGCAGCGTGAAGCGCCCGCGGGCTCGCACGCGCACGGCGAGCACCGAGAGCACCAGCAGTCCGGCCACCGATCCGAGCGGGATCAGCAGCGATGGGAACCCGACGCGATAGGCCTCGCCCGCGTTGCCGAAGATCGACCCCGTCCCCGTCCACGTGGCGAGCAGAGTGCCCACGAGCACGGGCACGCCGAGCGAGCGTCCGGCCAGCGTGAACGTGGCCTGGCCATGGACCGACCGCGACTTGCGCAGCCCCACGGCGAGCAGGCTCAGGAGATAGACGACCGCAACGACGACGTAGAGCATCGGCGGAGTGTACGTCGCTCAGCTCGCGGATGCCCTGGTGGTTGACGCACGGAGCCGTAGCCACCACGGAGTCTTGGCCGGTCGATCCCGCCGTCGACGGCCCGCGCTCTCTCGACATTCGGCGACGTCGATCAAACGACCGTCCGCACGGATGGAAAGGGGTTCTGTCTCACCTTTCACCATCCGTGCGCGCAAACTCATTTCACCCGTCTCGTAGTTAGCATCCTGTTGAAAAACTGCTCCGAGTGCGCCGTGCGCGACGGCGTGTGTCTGTGCGAGTGTGGGAACGCAGGCGAAGCGGTGATTCGTCGAGGCTCCCGCGTTTGCACAGGCGCACTCGAGTGCGTGCGGCGCGCCGGATGAGTTGTCCAACGGCTGCTAGGATCAGCAGGTTGGCACGCGCGCCAGCGGGCGATTCCGCGGGAGCTGCGCAAGGTGACTCGCCATGGAGAAGGACCGATGAAAACCTGGGTTGTTTCGCTGTGTCTCGTCTCGGGTGGACTCGCGCAGGAGGTGTCGTTCGAGTTGGAGCAACTCGGCTTGGGGCACAACGTGGCCACCCAGCTCGGGGACTTCAATGCCGATGGCCTCCCCGACGTGATGGTCCGACGGAGCACGCCGTCCGACGAGTTCGCCATCGCGTTCGGCACACCGAGCGGTCGCGTGTCGACTCCGGTCACCGTGACCTCGACGACGCCTGCCGCGTGGGGTGTCGGCGACATCAATGGCGACGGCCGCGACGACTTCGTGTCGATCGCGATCTCCACTCCAGAGGTCCGCGTGCAGCTCGCCGAGAGCTCCGGCACGCTCGGGCCTCCGATCATCTCGACGATGTCTCACAATGGCCGCACCGTGTCGGTCGTCGACATCGACGGTGACGGGCATGACGATGTTCTCGTCGCCCACTACGGAACGAACCGCGTGTCGCTCTTGACCGAGTCGACACCCGGTACGGGTGCGCTCGTCACCGAAACGCAGTTCATCACGGGCCCCGAGGTCGTGGCTGTCGATGCCGGCGACCTGACGGGCGACGGGCATGTCGATGTCGTTGCACTGCGCGACCGCGGCGGGCTCGAACCCGAGCTAATCGTCTTTCACCAGCTGTCAGGTGGTGGATTCGCGAGCGCAACGGTCGTCGACCGCGACTCTTGGATCGTGAGCATCGACGTCGTCGATCTCAACGGCGACGGAGCCGCCGACATCGGCGCCCTGCTTGACGTCGACCCACCCGTCGTCGCAGCGTTTCCCGAGTTCTTCACGCACTACGTCTACGACGAGAATGGCGACTACTTGCAGCGTCAGTTCTTCGGAGGAGGCGCAACCTTGACGTGTTGGGCCGCGGGTGATGCCGATGGCGACGACATCACAGATGTCCTGTTGCAAGGCGTGGACGGCGGAACGCTGTGGCGCGGCGAGGTCGATGGCTCCTTCACCGCTTCGACGCGCTTCGCTCGCGTGGAGCAAGCGCACGACATGTACGCGCTCGACTTCGACCAAGACGGCGCGCTCGACCTCCTGCAAGTTGGCTTCAGCGATGGCCTGATCTTCAACGGCCGCGGCGACGGTCGCTTCGGTCCGATTGCACTCGTGCCTGAGTTCGCCGTCATGGATATCGGCGACATGAATCACGATGGGTTCGACGACTGTTTCATCACTGCCGGCTGTGAGGTCTTCGTGCTGCTCGGAAAGGTGGATGGTGTCTTCGACAAGCCGCGCTCCGTCTCGACCGACCTCTGCACCCGGTCGGCCTTTCTCGCGGACGTCGACGAAGACGGCGACCTCGACGGTGTCACCCTGCAGACCTTGCCGGCCGGTGGCATTCAGATCGCGACGTTCCTCGGCGACGGAACCGGCGGCTTCTCGCACGTCGTCACCTCCGCCTTCCCACTCGCGTCAGCTTTGCGCCCGGTTCAAGGTGACGCGAATGGCGATGGTCACGTCGATGTGATCGCCGTGACCCCCAGCGGACTGACGGCAACCGCAGCGGTGCTCCTCGGCCTCGGCGATGGCACGTTCATCGAGTCGAGTCTCATCACGGGCGGGCCGGGCGGTGTGCGGGAGGTGGTCTTTGCCGACGTCACCGGCGACGGCGCTGGCGACCTCGTGTGCGCGGGGTTCGGGGCCTTCGACTCGGTCGTGTTCGCGGGTGACGGGGCTGGCGGACTCGCGCCTCCGAGCGTGGCGTCGGGTGTGAACGCCTGGGGCGACCTCTGCCTTTTGGATGTCGACGGCGATGACGACCTCGACCTCGTACTCGGCGACGCGCTCGTCCCACTGCTTGTCGTGCAGCTGAATGCGGGCGACGGCACGTTCGGCCCGAGGTCGACCGTGCTCTCTACAGTGAACGTCGTGAAGGATGTCGTGGCCGGCGACCTCGACGCCGACGGCATCGTCGATCTCCTTTGTGTAGGACATCCGCCGGCCGACGAGGGATCGGTCTCGGAAGCCCAGATCACTGTGATTCGCGGACTGGGGAGCGGCAACTTTGCGCCGCCAACGACGCAGCGCATCACGACATCGATCGAGCAGGTGCTCCTCTCGGAGGTCAACGGCGACGGCTTCATCGATGCGATGGCGGTGACGTACCGCGGTGTCGCCAACCTCATTCGCGCAGACGGACCATGGGAGAGCTTGGGCTACTCCCTGGCGGGTTCGGCAGGGTTCAGTGACCTCGAAGGGCGCGGCTCCCTCGATGCCGCGACGCCGATCCACCTCGATGTGTCCGCCGCCACGCCGGGGGCGCCGACCGCGCTCGTCGTCGGGTCCGACGCGCTGCTCGCCCCGTTCAAGGGCGGTGTTCTTGTTCCCACGCCGACCCTCTTGCTCTCGGGCTTCACCACGTCGCCGACCGGAACACTCGAGATCCTCGGCGCCATGCCCGTCGGCGTCTCGGCTGGTTTTTCCTTCGTGATGCAGGCGTGGATCCAGGATGCCGGCGCTCCACTGGGATGGTCGGCAACACGGGGCTTGTCGGCGACAGCCCCGTGACGCACGACGCCATGCCGTTGTGTCCGTGACTCCCAACGGCGTCGCGGACCGGGGCCTCGGCCGCCACGGAGCCGAGTCTCCCACCCGCGCTGAACGAACGCGCCCCTCCGAAAGAGCGACCGTCGACGCTCATCACAACGACGCATGGTACGGCTACTGGCGCGACGCGAACTCGCCTCGCTCGGCCCGCCCACCCTTTCAGCAACTCTCTCATGGGCGCGCATCACGCGTCACATCGAGACGGTGCCGAGCGCTACCATGCGGCACGTGTCTCCCGAAACCACGCTCACCCGCCGCCCTCCTCGCGTTGCGCTCGTGCACCACTGGCTCGTGCGCCGGCGCGGCGGTGAGCGTGTGCTCGAGGCGCTCGCCGCGCTCTGGCCGGGCAGTGACCTCTTCACGCTCTTGCATGACGCCGACGCCTGCCCCGCGCCGCCGCACGTTCGACGCGTCGTCACGAGTGCGATGCAGCAGGCGCCGCTGCGACGCCTGGCCTACCGCGCGCTGCTGCCGATGCTCCCGCGCTTCTACCGCTCGTTCAACCTGCGCGACGCCGAGGTCGTGGTCACCAGCGATGCCTCGGTCGCAAAAACCGTGCGCGTGCCCGACGGCGCGCACCACGTCTGCTACTGCTACTCGCCCGTGCGCTACGCCTGGGATCTCGAGGACGTCTACCTCGAGCGCTCTGTGCCGCGCGCGCTGCACGGCGCCGCGAAGCAGATGCTCAAACGCGTGCGCCGCGACGACTGGATCGCCTCGCGCCAGGTGGATCGTTTCGTCGCCGTCTCGCGCCACGCCGCGCGCCGCATCGAACGCGCCTACTCAGCGAGCTGCGACGTCGTCTATCCGCCCGTCGATCTCACACGTTTCACGCCGAGCGACGAGGCCGACGCCGGGACAACTGACGAGGCGCCCTATCTCCTCCTCGGCGAAGCCGTCGCCTACAAGCGCTTCGACCTCGCTGTCGCGGCCTGCCGAGAGCTCGACCGCCCACTCGTCGTCGCCGGCGACGGCCCGCACTTCGCCGCACTCCGCGCCGCCGCGGGCCCGCGCACGCGCTTCGTCCAGCGCCCCACGGACGCCGAAGTCGCCGAACTCTACCGCGACGCCCGCGCCCTGCTGTTTCCCGGCGAGGAAGACTTCGGGCTCGTGCCCGTCGAAGCCATGGCCTGCGGGACGCCCGTGATCGCCCTCGGTCGCGGCGGCGCGACGGAAACCGTGCAGGATGGCGTGACCGGTGTGCTCTACGGCGCGAACGGTGACGACGTCGAGCACCTCATCGCGGCTATCCGACACTTCGAACAGCGCTCTCACTGGCCGGCAGCGGCCTGTGTCGCCGCAGCCCAGAGATTCTCGCACGACGCCTTTGCGACCTCGATGTCGCGCGTTGTGATGGACGTCCGGAGCAGGCCCCCGATCCAGAGGACGACGCCCCCGCCGGCAGCTGGGAGAATGCCTTCATGAACGCCTCATGAATCCGCGTCGAGAATCTGCGACACTTCGGCGGTCACGTGTGGGGTGACACGAGTCCATCTCTCGCGAATATTGAACGGCAGGGCGCGGTGGCGCCGGGCCGTTCGCATCGCCCTGGCCCATGCTTTCCCGACACACCGAGACCTCACGCGCAACTCTCATCATCCTCGACCAGGCGCTGCTCGCCCTGGCGTATGGGTTCGCGGTCGCGCTCGTCGGGTGGCTCGGTGGCACGTCGCTGCCGATCGATGCGCACCTGCGCGTCTACCTGGTCGCGCTCTTCCCGGTGATGCTCGGCCTGTGTTCGTGCGGCCTCTACCGCCCGCACCTCACGCGCCAGCCGCTCGACTCGGTTCCGCAGCGTGACCTCGTCATGGCCGGTTGGGTGATGTTCGCGATGATCGCGGCCGCATCGCAACTTCCGCTGCACGAGGGGCAGGCCACGCCGGGTGCACGCGGCGTGGCCTTCATGTTCTTCGGACTGGGGACGGGCGCGCTGTGGCTCTCGCGCGTGCTTTCGTCGGTGGCCGAGCGGCGGCTCGTCGGTGACGAGTCACAAGAGGCCGGCGTGCTCGTGTTCGGAATGTCGCGACGCATGCTGCAGCTGTTGGCCACGTTCCAACGCACGCCGGGCATGAACCTGCGCCTCGACGGTGTCACGGCCGAGAACGCGTCCGACGTGCCGCCCGACATCGGGCCGCGTCTCACGAAAGCCGAGGCGTTCGATCGCATCGTGCAGGGTCACGTCGAGCACGTGTTGATCGAAGCCACGGAGCTCGAGCGCGACGAGCTCGCGCGTCTCTTCGACCTCGCCGACCAAGAAGGCATCTCGGTGCACCTGACGGCATCGATGTTCCCGTCGACGAACCTCGTGCCCACCTGGGAGCGCGTCGGCGGCGTCCCGCTGCTCGGCTTCGTGTCGGCGGAACTGAGCCTCGGCGCGCGCATCGCCAAGCGCTCGTTCGATGTCATCGTGTCGTCGATGCTGCTCGTGCTGCTTGCGATCCCGATGCTCGTCATCGCCACGATCATCCGCCTCACGACGAACGGCCCGGCGTTCTTCATCCAGGAACGCGTCGGCGAGGCCGGGCGCTCGTTCAAGATGGTGAAGTTCCGCACGATGACGATCGACGCCGAGGACGACGGCCCGCGCATCGCTGTCACGAACGACCCACGCTGCACGCGCGTCGGCGGCCTCCTGCGACGCACGAACCTCGACGAACTCCCGCAGCTCCTCAACGTACTGCGCGGCGAGATGAGCCTCGTCGGCCCGCGCCCCGAGCGCGCCGAGTTCATCGACGAGTACAAGCGCGAGATCCCGCGCTACGCCCACAAGCACTGGGTCAAGCCGGGCATCACGGGCTGGGCCCAGATCCACGGCCTGCGCGGCTCACACACGAGCCTCCGTCAGCGCATCGAGCACGACGTCTATTACATCGAGAACTGGTCGCTCGTCCTCGACATCCGCATCCTCGTCCGCACCGTGTTCGACGGGTACCTCAACGCGGCCTGAGCGACGTCTCGAGCAACGCGTGCTGCGCGCAGCCGTCCTGTTGGCACAATGGACGTCGAGAACCGTAGTCGAGTCGACCCGAGGTCTTGGAGATAGGTCATGAAGCAACCGACGATGGCGGTCATCGCGGGCCTTGCCGGGCTCGCGCTCGGTGCGATCCTCTGGGCCGGCGGCTCGGACGCCTCGGCGGCAACGCGCGACGAGCCCACCCCCGCCGCGGCGCTCGAAGCGCTGCTCGAGCTGCACGCGATCACGGCGAGCCAGCCCTCGCCGGTTGCCAACGCCGAGTGGTTCGGACGCAGCCCCGAGGACGTGCGCGAGATCCTCGGACGCCCCGAGGGCGTCAACGCCGAAGACTCGGCCGTCACCTGGTACTACCGCACGCCCGACAAGAACGTGCTCGTGAAGGTCACCTTCCACGACCGCTACGTGACGAAGATCACGGGCAACTGACGCGGTGACGGCGTGGTTGAGGCGTCTCTTCTACGTACTCGTCGTCTCGACCGTCGCCGCCGCCCTCTACGTCGGTGCGCTGGTCATGGGCGCCGACATCTGGCCGTTCTCGCGAGCTTCAGAGAGGACCAGGCTGATCGATACCTCGACGCGCTCGGGCGCGGCGCGCGTGAGTGCGCGACGTCGCCTGCGAAGGGTAAGAACCGCGACGCGCTCCGTCTCGGATACCGCTCACGTCTCGTAGGTAAGCATCTACTCGTCTACACGTTCAGTGACACCGCGGTCGTGACCCAACGCGTGTTGCATGGCGGCATGGACCATCTCCGGCGCATGTAGCACCACGCCGTCCGCCGCGGCTCGCGCTACGCCAGCCCCACGCGGATCGCGGAGACGGCGTCGCCGTAGGCTCGCGCGTGGCCGTCGATGACGCGGGCTGCGGTCCAGGCGCAGACGATGGCGTCGAGGGCGTCTTCGAGGCCTTTGAGGGTGCGCATCGTGGGCGGGCGTCGGCCGCGGCGTGGTGCGTCGGCGAGGAGTGCTCGGGCTGACGGGACCTGCGTGTCGACGCCGGCGATCGTTGCGGCGAGGGCGTCGCGGAGACGGTCGAGGTTCGCGGCGAGGAGCGTGCGGCGCATCTCAGGCGACGCGGCGGGCCAGTACTTCGCGCTGCGAGCGACCTTGTACGGCAGGCGACGCGCGAGGTGCAGGAGCTCGATGATCGACGTGTGTGGGTAGACCTCGAAGAACGTGCCGCGCAGAACGTCGCCGGCGGGCGGGTGTTCGTCGTCGAGCGGTGCGAAGCGGAGGCCGGCAGACGTGAGCGCCGCGCGCATCGCGTCGGCGATCGGGCCCGGACGTTCCGGCGTGGGCGAGTGGACGGCGGCGCCACGAGCGGCGTAGGCGCGGCTGACGAGTTGATCGGAGACGCGGCGCGACGTGATCGACGCGGCGGCGAGCGGCATGTCGACGGCCACGCACGCGACGTCGGCGAAGCTCGCCGTGGCGGTGGGCAACTCGTCGCGCCCCGAGACGTGGGCCGGCGCGTCCCACCAACTCCCAACACGCGCACCGGCGCTCCACTCGGCGTACGAGCGCGCGACGCCGACAAGCCGCCAACCCGACGCACCGCGCTCGATGCGCGCGACGGCCGACGGATGGTGATCCGTCCACGCCGCGTCGATGCCGACCACGGCCTGCGCGCGTCGATCAGATCTCACGCGGCTGCAGGTAGAAGTCTGTCACGCCCCGCGCGGGATCCGTCGGCGCCACCAGCCGCTTGCGCGCCTCGGCCCCGAGCCAGACGAGGTCGAGCCCGCACATGCGTCCGTCCCGCGTCGACACGCGTGCGACGTCAAGCAGCTGCAACGCCGAGTCGCGCAGACGCCCCGCGGCGTTGACGTGCCCAAGCCCGCGCTCGAGGTTCAGCGCACAGGCCGCGAACTGGATCAACGCCTTGAGCAGCGCGTGCAACCCGTCGTCCTTGCCCTCGGTCGAGTGCCACAGGCCTTCCCAGACCTCGTGCGCCTCCCACCACCAGCCCCGGTTGAAGAAGTCGACGCCGCGCAGGAACGCCGGGCTCTGCGCCCACTCCTCGCGCGGCACGAACGGCGGATCTTCAGGGCGCTCGCCGAACGCGTAGCCGCCCTTCTGCGCATACGGGTGCGGCGTGTGGCCGGGCACGAAGCGGTACGGCGGAAAGGGCTCGTCGACGAACAGCGGCGGGGCGTTATCGGCGCCGCTGATCGGACGTTCGACGGGCGGAACGCGGTCGGTCTGGGTCACGGGGATCTCGGGGGGAAGACGTTCGGGGGGACGCAGCAGACTCAGCCGCCGCTGTCCTTGACGGCCGCGGAGTGCTCGGCGGCCGGGCGTTCGAGCTGTGAGAGCTGCTCCCAACCGTGTGGCAGGTGCACGGTGCTCTGGCTCCCGCCGCGCTTGCCGCGTCCCATGCGCAGGGCCGTGGTCGGGAAGGGCGCCTCGGGGTCGAGCTCGCGCAGCGCGGTGTCGAGATCGTCGAAGGAGTCGATGCGCTGGAGACGGTCGCGCACGCGCGCGGCGCCCGCGAAGCCCTTCGTGTACCAGGCCGACCACTTGCGCATCTCGAGCATCGCCTTGCGCTCGCCGAAGTAGGCGACGAGCAGCTCGGCGTGTTCGCGCATCAGCACCATGACCTCGCCGAGGTTCGGCGGATCGGCGGGCTCGCGGCCGTCGAACACGGCGGCGAGTTCGGAGAAGAGCCACGGTCGCCCCAGGCATCCGCGCCCGATGATCACGCCGTCGCAGCCCGTCTGGCGCATCATGCGCAGCGCGTCCCAGGCCTCCCAGATATCGCCGTTGCCGAGGATCGGGATCGTCGCCACCGACTTGATCTCCGTGATCGCCGACCAGTCCGCCGACCCGCTGTAGAGCTGCTTCGCCGTGCGCGCGTGCACGCCCATCCACGAGCAGCCCTCGCCCGCCGAGACCTCCAGCGCGTCGCGCCAGGTGATGTGTTCGTCGTCGACACCGAGGCGGATCTTCGTAGTGACCGGCGCGCCGCCGGCCCCGCGCACGACGGCCGCGATGACCTCGCGCATGAGCGTCGGACGCATCGGCAGCGCCGACCCACAACCGCGTCCCGTCACCTTGCGCACGGGGCAGCCCATGTTGATGTCGATGTGATGCGCCCCCACCTCCTCGACGAGGAAGCGCGCCGCGTCGCCCATCGACTCGGGGTCGGAGCCGAAGATCTGGATCGAGCGCACGGGCTCGTCGGGCGCGAAGGACGCGAGCTGCAGCGACTTCGGGTTGCGCGTGCCGAGGCCGACAGCGTGGACCATCTCGGCGACGTACAGTCCCGCGCCGCGCTGGCGGCACAGCGAGCGGTACGGCGGGTTCGTGACGCCGGCCATGGGCGCGAGCACGACCGGCGGCCAGACCGACAGGGTGTCGGAGAGGCGCAGCGGCGTGAACTCGCCGTCGCGCGCGACATCGACGTCGGCGTTGATCTCGGAGCGGAGGGACATGGCGCGGATTGTAGCCGCGTCCCGGCGCCCGCGCTCAGCCGTCGTTCGCGCCGGGCCCGAAGACCTGCAGGACCGTGCCGTCGTCGAGCGTCATCGTGCCCACGGCGTCGCCGGTGTACTTCTCGATCTCATTGGACACAGGCTCCGTCTCATCCGACGACGGCGTCGTGCTGGCCGGCGCTGACGGCTGCTGCTCGTACGGGCGGAACGTCGCGACACCGTCCGTCACCCCGAGCATCAGCGCGAGCGTGCGCGGGAGGCGTGCGGCGCGCCAGCCCTCGGCGGCCATGATCTGCGAGGCCGTGAGCCCGAGCGTGTCCGAGAGGTCGACACCCGTGAGATCGACGCCGTGCAGGTCGGCGCCGTTGAGCCGCGCGCCGGCGAGACGCGTGCGCGTGATCGAGGCGTTCGTGAGATCGACGTCGCGCAGGTCGGCGCCCGTGAAGTCGCCTTCCGTGAGGTAGGCGTGCGAGAGGTCGGCGCCGCGCAGCTCGATGCCGACGGCGTCGACCTGGATGAGCGAGGCGTAGCGCAGGTCGGCGCGATCGAGGCGCACGGCCCGCAGGCGCGAGCGATCGAACGTCGCGCGCGGGAAGGCCCGGCCGCGCAGGTCGGCACCCTCGAAATCGCCATCGCTGAGGTCGGGTTCGACGGCGCCGCGCACGCCCATGAGCACGGCGTCCAGCCCGGCCACCTCGTCGGGCCGTTCGAGCGCGTGGGCCGTGGGCGTCGACAGCGAGGCCACCGTCGGCAAGGTCATCACGACGGCCGCGAGCACGACGGCCCCGGCGGCGTGACTCATCCCCGGCAGCGGCATGCGCGCGGGACGCCCACGCGCCGACTCCGGCGTGGCCGCATCGACGGCCACCGTGACGCGCGCGAACTCCTCGTCACCATCCGTCGCCGCGATCGTGCCTTCGAGTCGACGACGACGACCGCGCACCGTGGCGCGATTCTTCACGCCCCGCTCGCGCAGCACGATCTCGCCGGCCAACGTCCCCGCGCCGAGCTGCGCGAAGATCACGGACGCACCGAAGGTCGCTGCCGTCAGGGCGAGCAGGAAGACGTTGAGCGCAGCGCTCTGACGCGGCAGGCACATCCACCACGTCGTCGCGAAGGCCAGCGGGACGACGCGGTAAGCGAGCAAGTCGGTGAGTCGACCTTGGATCCGTGAGAAGGGCCAGGTGTAGGACGCGAGCAGCGGGACGTGCAGGCGGATGAGCGCCCCGAGCAGCGACGGCTGGGCGCGCTTGTCGAGCGGCGTGCCGTCGGGGAAGTACGCGGGCAGGTCGGCGGCAACTTCCCAGAGCGACTGCAGCGCGAGGCCGAGTACGATGAACGTCACGAAGAGCGCGCTCGGCGCGATGAAGAAGAACGCGACGAACGGGACGTCGGCACCGAAGAGCGGCAGGGCGAACTCGGCGCCATGGCCGAGGACGTCGCGGGCGCGCGTGACGCCGAGCGTCAGCAGCATGTAGGCCGTGGCGGCGAGCGTCGTGAGGAGCAGGCCCTTGGCGACCCGTGTCAGCGCGGCGACCTGGTCGAGCGCCGAGAAGGCGCCGACGTCGTCGGGCAGCTTGGCACTCGTGACGCACGCGCCGCGCAACTGGTGCGCGAGCAGCGAGCGCGAGCGTTCGAGGTCGGCACGCGTGAGGAGGGCGTGGTCGAAGCGCGTGCCCTCGAGGCTGGCGCCGGCAAAGCGCGCGTCGCGCAGGATTGCGTGGTCGAAGCGTGCGCTGTCCGACGGGGTGTCGACGAACGACGCGCCCTCGGCACTCGCGGCGCGCAAGTCGGCCTCCTCGAGAGTCGCTCCATCGAAGACAGCGCCTTCGAGGTGCGCTCCGGCGAGACGCGCGCGGGAGAAGTCGGCGCCGCGCAGGTCCGCGCCGCGCAGGTCGGCTCCGTCGAGGTCGGCATCGGCGCAGTTCGCGCCCGCGAGATCAGCGCTCACGAGGACGACACCGCGCAGGTCCGCGCCCGCGAGATCGAAGCGCTCCTCGGGGTGTTCGGCCCGCCAGGCCGACAGGGCGGCAACGGGGTCGTCGCCACGAACCAACGCCACGTGATCCTCGAGTGCCATCGCGGGCTCACTCCAGCCAGGGGATGTCCTTCCCGGGCTCGTTGCCGCGGGCGGCGGTGCCTAACGATGAGACACTCCGAAGCGCTCATCGGCTCGAGGCGCGTCTCACCTGTACACAAGACTTGCGGTGGCGATCGGGTCGGCGTCGGCGCTGGCCGACAGCGTGACCGGGCGAACTCGGAACGCCCAGCGCCTCGCTGTCCTGCTGGCTCGCCCGAACTTCCCGCAACGATCTGTGGCGGTCGCCTCTGAATCGTTTCTGGCAGGGCGGAAGCGACGCTTCTGATCCTCGACGACCAAAACCGCTCAGAAGCACCGTTCCGCCCTGCCGCATAGGCGCAGCCAAGCCTGCGCGCCGATCGTCGATGAATGACCCGAGCTTTGTGGGGTTTGGCGCCCGCTGCACCCCTCGTCGAACTCTGCTAACTTCAAGCGTCCCCCGTTCCCCGCCCCGCTGTCCCGGAGAGTTCCCATGTTCGTCCCGCTTGCACGCCTCACGGCCATGGCGATGCTGCTCGTCCTGTTCGTGCAATGCGGCCAGGCGAGCGTCGACGTCGAGACCGCCGCCGAGCCGCCCCGCGTCGCCGACAGCAAGACGCTCGACGAGCTGCCTGAGCCGCGCGTCGTCGTCGTGGAGACGGACCCGCTCCCCATCGACCGCCTGTACCCCTCGATGACGGGCTCGTTCGACCGCGCGCACGTGCCCGATGACGTCGACTGGATCACGTCGATCAAGACGGAGGTCATCAACGACCGCACCGGCGACTCGATGGGCGGCGAGTTCTTCTGCCACAGCCAGCTTGAGATCGCCGAGAAGGTGCGCCTCGCCGTGCACGCGACGGGCGGCGAGCACCTCGACCTTCCGCGCGGCTGCGCGATCCCGGTGAGTCGGATCTTCAAGAACACGCGCTCGGACGCGCGCGAGCTGACGTACTTCGGGATGGTGCTGAACAACAACTTCCCCGAGATGGACGAGCACGTCCGCATCCGCGCGACGATCGACTACTACCGCGACGAGGACGTGGGCTGGCCGTCGCCGCTCAAGAAGCTCTACTACCGCGACATCACGATCTGGATGGGTGACGTCGAGGAGTACTGCCCACCGGAGGACGGCGCGCAGATCCACGAAGACGATGCGACGCACTGCGTGCTCGTCGACGGGCGCAACGTGCATTGGATGGTTCCGCCGGGCGTGCAGACGTCGAAGCGCGTCGTCTCGAACCTCGTGCCCGTGCCCTCGACGGTGCACCTTGTGCAGGCGCACCTGCACAACTACGGGCGCTGGGTGCGACTGCGCGACCTCACGACGGGCGAGATCCTCTGGCAATCGGACGCCGAGTACATGCCCGGCCGCGACCAGATCGCACACCTCACGAACTACAAGAGCGAACTGGGGTTCAAGATCTACCCCGACCGCGACTACGAGATCGAGGCGTTCTACGACAACACCACCGATCACGACATCGACGCGATGGCCGTCATGTACCTGTACTTCAACCCGGCCGGCAATCGCGTGTTGTTGTTGCCCGAGCAATGGCGGTAGACCGGGTTGTTCATGGACGATCGTCGCGAGATCGCAGCTGGACCTTGCTGGCAAGGATTCAGCTGCGGCCGCAGCAGATCGTCCGTGAATCAGCCGGGGTCGTGCTCGCGTGGGCCCTGCTCGCGACATCACTGCTCGTCGGCTGCGCCGGCGATGAGAGCGTTGCCGACGCGCCGCTGACGTGGAACGGGCCGAACGCCGCCGGGAGTGTGATCGTCGTCGTCAACGACACGATGCGCCGCGATCGCGTCGGCTACTACGGCGGCACGGCCGCCTCGCCGCGCTTCGACGCCTTCGCCACCGACAACCTCGTCTTCGAGCGCGCGTACACCCAGGCCCCCTGGACGAAGCCGTCCGTGGCCAGTCTCTTCACGTCGCTGCACCCGTCGCAGCACGGCGTCCTCGGTCACCCGAAGGAAGGGGACGACGACGGCGCGTTCCTCAACGACGTGCTCAGCGACGACTTCACGACGCTGGCCGAGGTGCTCGCCGAGGAAGGCTTCCGCACGGCGGCGTTCGTCGGCAACCCGTGGATGACCGAACCCTACGGCTTCGCGCAGGGCTTCGACGTCTACGACGATTCCTTCGCCGGCTGGGACACGCCCGGGCGGCGCGTGAGCGAGGCGGCGCTGGACTGGCTCGGATCGGTCGAGCCGGGCGAGCGCTTCTTCCTGTACGTCCACTACATGGACTGCCACCAGCCCTACCCGCCGCCGAACGCCCAGGACGTCCTCGACGGGCTCGACCGCATCGCCGCCGACACGCGCGAGTTGCCGCGTGGCGTCAAGGCATCCATCCCGAAGCCCTTCAAGACGCTGCTGCGCGAGCGCGGCGTCGAGCCGTCGCTGGCCCTGATCGACATCTTCTACGACAACGGCGTCGAGTCTTTCGACGAGGCGCTTGGCGTGCTCCTCGACGGCGTCGACGGTCACCCGGCGGGGTCCGACACGGCGATCGTCGTCACGTCCGACCATGGCGAGGCGCTGTTCGAACGCGGCTACGGCAACCACGGGCGCGGCCTCTACGAAGACGAGGTCGCGATCCCGCTCGCGGCGCGCTTCCCCGGCGTCACGCCATCGGCCCCCCGCCGCAACCTCATCGGACTCGTCGACATCGTCCCAACCGTGCTCACGTATCTCGACGTCCCGGTGCCGAGCCATGCCACGGGTGCGAGCCTGTTCGCCGACGGCGCACGCGCGACGCTCGTCTCCGAAGGCGTGGCGAACAAGCCGGCCAACCGCGCCGTGTTCCGCGGTCGTCACAAGCTGCTGTGGCAACCGCACGGCGGCCCAGACGATGTGAAAACTGCGCTGTTCGACATCATCGACGACCCGCTCGAAGAACGCGACCTGCTGCAGCGCGCGGGGAACGCCGAGGCGCTGATCGACGATCTGC